>JBAQGJ010000130.1:0-2845 GCA_049287725.1 Candidatus Acidiferrales bacterium
CATCGGCGGGTTCTTGGTAGTCTCGTCGTATTTTTGGAATGCGCTACGTGGCGTCGAAAGAACGATTCCCGCCGAACTCATGGCACTGCGCCGTAGCGATCAGATGAAGCGATTGAAGTTGGTGATGCACCGAAGGCTTACATTGCGCCCGGCGCGATAGGAGAAGATGGAAGGGATGAGATTGGAACTTAAGACGATGTCCGACGGATCTGGTGTTCAACTGAAACTCGAACATGGCCCGGCGTTCAATGAATCCGGATGTGTTCGTGGCCAGGGAGATCCGGCATGAACGTCTGCGGAAGAGACATTATGGTTCACGGGCGCGTATTTCGAATCGGGCGACTAGACGGGGACAAGTACAAGTTCCTGGATAATCCCGAGCCAGTGCTGGCGGAGCTGCGGAAATCGGATACGCGCGTGGATCTCTTTACATTCATGCAGAAGTTGCCTGAAACGACTCCTAAGCATAGCTATCCGATGGAGTGGGACAATCTTGCCGTGTTGCCGGTTTCGACGTTTGACAATTGGTGGACTGAGACCATCGGCTTCAAGGCCCGGAACAAGGCAAAGCAAGCCGCAAAGAAGGGCGTGATGGTCAAGGAAGTGCCGTTTGACGATACCCTCGCGCGAGGGATTTGGGAAATATACAACGAGAGCCCCGTGCGCCAGGGCCGGCGATTCCCCCATTACGGCAAGACATTTGAAAATATCCGTCAGATGAGTTCGACGTTTCTGGATACGAGCGTTTTCATTGGCGCGTATCTTGACGAAAAGCTGATCGGCTTTATCAAGCTCACGGCTGATGACACCGGAACGCAGGCCGGAATGATGCACATCGTCTCGATGATTCAACACCGGGACAAAGCTCCAACGAACGCACTCGTAGCGCAAGCCGTGCGCTCCTGCGCCGATCGCGGAATTTCGCATTTGGTATACTCAAACTTCGCTTACGGGAAGAAGGAACGCAGCAGCCTCAGCGATTTCAAGGAACGCAACGGATTTCAGCGGATCAATCTGCCTCGCTATTACGTGCCTTTGACCAGTCTCGGGTCGGCGGCCTTCCGGATGGGTATGCATCATAAGTTCATCGACCGCCTGCCCGAACCGCTATTGGCGAAGGCCCGTGACTTTCGCTACAACTGGTATAAATTCAGATTTCCGGCATCGGCGCAAGATTCCTAAGAGGACTCGAGCATGCCGGGAATCGTCGGATTGATAACCAAAAAGCCGCGCGAGTGGGCGGAGTCGCAACTGGCCCGCATGGTCGAATCCATGCGGCACGAATCGTTCTACGTGGCGGGCACGTGGATTGATGAATCGTTAGGAATCTATGTCGGCTGGGTCGCTCGGAAGAATTCCTTTTCCGACGGAATGCCCGTTCGGAATGAACGTGATGAGGTTGTTCTGGTTTTTTCAGGTGAGGATTACCCTGAACTGGGCGCCACGAAGCGGTTGAAGGAACGTGGCCACGAATTTGAAGAGAGCGGCGCCTCTTATCTGGTCCATGCCTATGAAGAGGATCAGGATTTCTTCAAGAATCTGAACGGCCGTTTTCAAGGCTTGCTTGCAGATCGCGGTCGCGGGACAGCGACACTCTTTAACGATCGTTTTGGCCTGCAGCGGATTTATATTCACGAGGCGAAGGACGCGTTTTACTTCTCGGCAGAAGCCAAGGCAATTCTGGCAGTTCGCTCCGAATTGCGCAGCACGGATCCGCAGAGCCTTGGCGAGTACATTGCGTGCGGCTGCGTTCTAGAGAACCGCACGCTTTTCCGCGGGATACGCGCGCTGCCACCCGGTTCGGCCTGGACTTTTCGCGGCGGCGCAGTCGAAAAAAAGAACAGCTATTTTGAACCGCGCGAATGGGAGGAGCAAGAACCACTCGACGAGGAAAGTTACTACAACCAACTGCGCGAGGCTTTCACGACGAGTTTGCCTCATTACTTTAACGGCCGCGAGAAAGTGGCCGTTTCGCTTACCGGTGGCCTTGATACGAGAATCATCATGGCCTGGCGCAAGGCACCTGCCGGGTCGCTGCCTTGCTATACGTTCGGCAGCATGTATCGCGAGAATCAAGACGTCTACTTGGCGCGGCGGGTCGCGGACATCTGCGGCCAACCCTATCAGGTCGTGACTGTGGACGGGAAATGCCTAGCGCAATTCCCGCACTATGCCGAGCGCACCCTTTACCTGACTGACGGATGCGTGGATATCAGCCGCTCCGCCGACCTATACAACAATGAGATGGCGCGGCAGATCGCACCCGTGCGGATGGTGGGCACGTTTGGTAGCGAGATCATTCGCGGCGCGGTGATGTTCAAGCCCACGATGCCCTCGGCCGATATCTTCCGGCCGGAGATGCTCGCAGAGGTGTCGCGGGCGGCCGGGACATACCGCGACCAATTGCGCGGAAACCGGACGAGCATGGTGGCGTTTCGCCAGCCGGCGGCGTATCACTTCGGCGTGCTCATGCTGGAGCAGACGCAGCTCACGCTGCGTGCGCCCTATTTAGACAATAAGATCGTGCGCAGCGTCTTTCGGGCCCCGAAAGTGGAGCAGGGGGAGGACGTGCGATTGCGACTGATTCGCGATGGCAGCCCCGCGCTCGCGCGACTGCGCACCGACCGCGGGCTCGGCATCTCGAATCCGATCGCTTCCGCTATCAGCCGGGGATTTTGGGAGTTCACGTTTAAGGCCGAATACGCTTACGACTATGGGATGCCGCAATGGGTGGCCCAGGTGGATCATGCTTTTGCGCCGCTGCATTTTGAGCGATTGTGGATGGGCCGCCACAAGCTCTTCCATTTTCGGTGGTGGTACCGCACGATTCTCGCAAAGTATGTAC
>JBAQGJ010000131.1:0-76306 GCA_049287725.1 Candidatus Acidiferrales bacterium
GCTTGCCCGACGTCGAGCAAGGGTTCATGACTTCGCCGACTGTAGCTGCTGAGTCAACGCGCACGACGCCCGTCTCATCGATGCAGTATGCCGCAGTGCCGGTCGACAAAGAGATCGGAGCCGCAGTGACTGAAAAGCCGGTGTCGCCAGAACCGCCGCAGGCCGCGGGGATACCCGTGGTCAGGGCTGCAATACCGTTGTTAGCGAACGTAAACAGGTAACCGCTCTTGGTGGCCGGGTCGTTGCCGAGCACTTCGTCGATCAAGTGAGCAGCAGCGCAAGTCCCAGCCGCACCGGCCGCGCCACCCAATTGAGCCTGGGTGCGCGTGAAGCCGTCGCTGTACGTGGACGAGAACGTTTCCTCGGCCGATGAAATCGTGCGGAGCGTGCCGACCGCCGCGGCCTGGTTCGCCGCAATCTTGGCGCGAAGCAAGTTCGGAATTGCGATCGCCGCGATAATCAAAATAATCGCCACGACGATCAACAACTCGATCAACGAAAAACCCTTCTGGTTGTGGTGCTTGTTCATTTTCTCTCCTTGAATTCTTCGAACCTAAATTCTTGAGCCTTCCCGGCACGGTATGCGGAAGCTAACTGCACGACGGAAACCAATTTATGGCTTGTTGCGCAAGAGTTGCGACCGGGAATCCATCCATTGTCGTGTTAATAAGTTATAGCGCATTATAATTTCCTTATTTCAGCACGGCTCTTCTTGTGGACTTGTGGGCGTAGGGAATCTGACGAATCGCGCCCGCTCGCGTGGACTTAATTCGGCGCGCGTTCAAAATGAAACGTGTGATGTGTTTCGATGTGGAACTTCTCGCTTGCCGTCTGACTCAGCAGACGCGCCCACTTTGCGATCAAGAGTGAATAGCGAAGCGCGCGCTCCAACTTTCTAGAAAGTCGCAAACGGTGAAGGCTCATTGCGCATTGATGCGACGCGGAGAACGATGTTGAAAAAATGCAAAAGACAAATCGCTGTGGCACAGCCCGATTGTCGACACGAAATTCGTGGGGATACATCGCCGCAGCTACAACCGGGGTGAGGACGTTCAGCGCAAGCGCAGAACAGCGAACAGATCGCTATAGTCGTCGGTCCAGACGAGCTTAGGATCCGCGGCAGGCATGGAATCGAGGTGGCCGCGGAACGAGTCGTACGCCAAGGCGCTGGGATCCTCGGCGAGCAGAATCCAGTCGCTGCGTTCGCCCAGGTCGGCGCTGTGGCGATTATGAAGACGTGCGACCGCCAGATGATTGCGCGCGGCGAGCGCGGCCACAACCGGGCTAAGGTCCAGCATCTTGTTGGAAATGTGGAAGACCAGCACGGAATCCGGTCCCCGCAAATGTTCCAAGTATATTTCCAGCGCTTCTTGCGTGAGCAAATGGACCGGGATGGCATCACTACTGAAAGCGTCCACGACGAGCACGTCAAAATTCTGCGAACCGGATTGCTTGAATTCGCGCTCGAGGGAAAGCCGCGCGTCGCCTGGCACGACTACGATTTTCGCCGGAGAATCCTTGATGAATGTGAAGTACGGACGCGGCGCGAGCGAGTAAGCAATCACCTGAGGATTAATTTCGTAAAACCACATCTTGTCGCCTGGATGGGCGTAGACGGCGAGGGTTCCGACGCCCATGCCGACGATTCCGAAGCGGTGCGGGCAGGGCTGCTGGCACGTAGCGAGTCCATCCAGAAGGAGTCCCACGCCGCTATAGCGCGTGTAATAAGCGGTCGGCTCCTTGGGCTGGTCATACAATTGGTAACCGTGGCTGGTTTGTCCGTGGCGCAGTTCGATAGACTTGAGGCCCGCGCCTTTTCTTCTGAGCATCATCGCGGCATAGAAATTCCGGTCGCGGCGGATCGCCAGGTATCTGTCAAAGTGCACTTGCGCGTAGAGCGAAACAGATAGTGCAGCCACCACAACGAGAGATGCCAACTGCGCGGTATTGAACCGCTGATATTTCGGCTGTCTCTTGCCGTAGCGGAGGGTGATAAACCCGGCCCACACGGCCAGAACCGTCAGCATCGGGTAATAGTGCCAGCGGTACATCGTAACCGGAATCATGGCGAGCCCGGCGTGTCGCGATATGAACTCGGGCATGAGGAGTAATCCAAGAAGAATTGCGCTGCTTACGTAAGTCTTATTGCAATACCACCAGGATTCATGATCTCGCGCGAGAGCCACGATCGCGAGAAGCGCGCAGCCAACCAAGCCACAGTGAAATTCCCAAAACCCGGTGAAAATCTGTGGCGCAATCAGAGCAACAAAGATGCCTCCCGCAGCTCCTCCCGCGGAGATAAGAAGATAGAAGCGCGTCAGGTATTCGGGATGCGGCTTCAGGCGGACCAGCTCTCCATGGCAAACCATGCAGCAGGCAAACAGAACCAGGCTGAGCATCCAGACCTGCCGCACGATGGGAGCATTGTCCAAGGACAACAACACGATGAGAGCCATCGGAAAGCTAGCGCCCAGCAATACCTGGAAAATTTCGCGTCGGTACCACTTGGGATTGTCAAAGCAGATGATGAAGCTGAGGAGATACAAGCCAAGCGGCAGAACCCAGAGGAACGGTACGACTGCCACTTCCTGACACATGAGATTCGTGGTGGCCAAAAGCATCAAAGAGGCCATGGCGGGAAGCAAGAACCAAAGCAACTGTACACCACGGGACGGCAAAGACGCAGGTTCGAGTTCCGGTTCCGCGAAGGCTGCGGCGAGAACACCGGGCCCATTCATGTCTTTTGCGCAGGCGATGAACCCGGCGAAGAAGACGATGTAGCCCACACTCCAGAGCCACGCCTGAGTGTGCAATCGGAATCCCGGCTCGACCAGAAACGGATAGGTCAGCAGACCCAACAGCGAACCGATATTCGAAAGGGCGTACAGACGGTACGGCGATTTCCCGGGATGCGTCCGGCCAAACCAGCTTTGCAGCAAGGGCCCACTCGCGCTCAAGCAAAGAAAGGGCAGCCCTACCGCCACGAGCAGCAATCGCAATATCTGCGCTATAGGAAAATCGGAAGAGTTTGGCCGCCAGGAAGGTCCCGGGAGAAGCGGCGACTTCCAAGCAAGAGCTCCCAGCGCCAGCAGCAATGCGGATAATGCCAGCACGGCGATATGCACAACCGTCTGCGGCCTCGCACTCAATTTTGTGGACAACAGATGCGCGTAGAGATATCCGCCCAACAGAAGCAGCTGAAAAAACAGCATGCAGGTCGTCCAAACCGCGGGCGTGCCACCGAACCACGGCAGGATGTACTTCCCCAGGATCAGCTGCACCTGGAAGAGAAGAAATGCGCCGCAAAAAATCGTGAGGCCGTAGCGAAAGCGAACTTTGGAGGCGGGTAAACGGACCGCGACAGGTGCTGCGACGGGCTCCGGCAGCTCCACGCTGGACAGCGTCATATTCCGTACTTTTTAGCGTAGTGGCGGAACGAGCGGTAGGACATTTTTAGAGTGTCGGCAGCGCGAGTGCGAACGCCGCCGGAACGTTCCATGGCAGCCAGCAGGAAAGAACGCTCGAGATCCTGGATGTGCATCTCGAGGTTAATCCCACCTTCGGGCAGGATGGAACCGTTGCCGTTTCCGGAGTGGTGCGACGAAACGGTTTCCTGAAAATGCTCGCGGATGCGCGCGGGCAGGCCTTCGGCGGAAATTCGCGCGGAACCTTCCAGAGCGACGGCGCGTTCGATGGTATTTTCGAGTTCGCGGACGTTGCCCGGCCAATCGTAGACTTCGAGGCGGCGCATGGCTTCCGGTTCGATGCCTTCGATCTTCTTCCCCATGGATTTCGAATAGCGGTCAAGGAAGGAACGCACCAGCAAAGGAATATCTTCGCGGCGCTCGCGCAGCGGCGGCAGATGAATCGGAATCACGCTTAGCCGGTAATACAGATCTTCGCGGAAGCGGCCTTCGGCGATTTCCTTGGCGAAGTCTTTATTGGTGGCGGCAATTACGCGGACGTCCACGTCGCTTTCTTCCGTACTGCCCAGCGGCCGGACTTTGCCTTCCTGCAAGACGCGGTAGAGCTTCACCTGCATGGTCAGGCTCATATTGCCGATTTCGTCCATGAACAGGGTGCCGCCGTCCGCCGCCTGGAACAGCCCGCGGCGGTTCTCATTCGCTCCGGTGAACGAACCGCGCAGGTAGCCGAAAAGTTCGGATTCCAGCAGGGTTTCCGGAAAGGCTCCACAGTTGATGGTGATGAAGGGCGCCTTCGCCCGCGCGCTATTTTCGTGGATCGCGCGGGCCACCAATTCCTTACCCGTGCCGCTTTCTCCGGTAATCAGCACGCGGCTGGATTGCGGCGCAATCGTTTCGATCAAATCGAACAGGCTGCGCATCTTCTCGCTTGCGCCGATGATGTGGTCAAAACCCGTGAAACGCCGCAACTGGCGGCGTAGTTCGCCGGCTTCCTTCTTCAACGCCTGATTTTCCGCGATGCGTTTCACTGCGGGCCGCAGCTCGTCGAGCAGACGATCGCCCTTGATGACGTAGCGGTCGGCGCCGAAGTTTACGGCGTCAATCGCGGTGTCCACGGTGGGGACGCCGGTGATCAAAATGAAAATCGAGGAAGGCGAAACTTCCTTGGAGTATTGCAGCAGTTCGACGCCGTCCATATCCGGCATGCAGATGTCGGAAATGACGATGTCGAAAACCTGCGACGCGAGGCGGCGCTTGGCGGCCTGGCCGTTCGAGGCTACTTCGACTTTATGGCCTTCCTTGCGAAAGCTGATTTCCAGCAGCTCGCAGATGGAGGGCTCGTCGTCAACGACTAGCAGGTGGGCCATGGCGCGCTATCCCTTCCCCACTGCGCGCAGACTTTCGTCATGGCCGCGAGTTTCCGGAACGGGCGCGGAGGGAGGCGCGATCCGGGGGCGAGCGGCCCGCGGAATTTCGACGATGAACTCTGCGCCCGCTCCGCGATCGGTGTCCACGCGGATGCGGCCACGGTGCGCCTGCAGGATCTGATAGACGATGGCAAGGCCCAGGCCGGTGCCGCCGACAAATCCGGACTGGAACGGCTCGAAGATGCGCGTCGCCTGCGCGACGGGAATTCCAATACCGGTGTCGCTGATCTGAATGCGCGCCCACGTGTCGTCTGCTTCTAAGCTCACCGAAAGCACGCCGCCCGCGGGCATGGCCCGCAGCGCGTTGTTGCAGAGGTTCCAGAAGACCTGCTTCAGCGCGTCGCGATCGGCACGGGCGCGCAGGGTGCGCAACTTGAAATTGCGCTCGATGCGGAATTTCCCCAGAGCGGTGGCGTCGCGCTCGAGCAGCAGGAGTGTGTCTTCGATCAGCGGCACCACGTCCACATCGGCGAATGCATAGGTTTTCTCGCGCGAATAATTCAAGAAGTCGGTGATGATCTGGTTCAGGCGCTGCGATTCGCGGCTGACGATGTGCACGAGCTTTTTGTCGTCGTCTTCGAGCGGCGCCAGGCGCGCCAGTTCCTTGAGCGCACCCGTCATAGCCGTCAAAGGCTGGCGAATTTCGTGCGCGATGGCCGCGGAAAGGCGTCCCAAGGCCGCCATGCGTTCTTTGGTGACGACCTCGCGCTCCAGGCGCTTCAGCTCGGTCAGGTCCTGGAAGTTGTAAACGAACCCGGTCGTTTGATTCTGAGCGGTCCGCAACGGAGAAATGGACAGGCCCAGGAAGCGGATCGCTCCGGTGGACGTCTTGAACTCAATTTCTTTGCGCGCCGCCACTGGGTTGCCCTCTTCGTCCACTTCTACCGGCCAAAAACCCGGGAATACATCCTGAATTTTTTCTCCCCGCAGCAAACCAAGTCCGCAGCCCGTGATGTCCGCGCCTGAACGATTCATTACCAGGATGCGGCCTTCGAGGTCCGTGGTGAGCAAGCCGCCGCGCATGGATTCGATGATGTCCTGGTTGAAAGCCTGCAGGTCCTTGAGCTCATCGCTCTTTTCCTGCAGTTCCTGCCCCTTACTGCGCAATGTTTGCGCGAGCAAACTGCCGAGATAAGCTACCGCGAGAAACGCGATCAGGTTGCTGGCCAGCCAGGAATCCAAAGCGCGTAGCGTGGGTGTCGAGTTCGCGGTGCGCGGCAGCACTCCGTAATACGTCAGCTCGAGCGCGGCGCTCAGAAGAACGAAGCTCAAAGCCGCCACTACGAAAACGCCGCTGCGCGAAAACATCACGCTGGCCATCAAGATCGCCAGCAGATACAAGGAAATGAAATAGCTATCTTGGACGCCGGTGGTGTACACCACGCCGGTGATCATCAGCAGATCGCAAACCATCTGCAGCGGAGCGTGCCAGCGCGCCTGCGGAATCCATCGCTGCAAGATCGCGTAAAGAATGGCGAACGTGTACCAGAGCGCGACCAGCTGGACAAAGGAGCGCAGCGGGACGGAAATCGGCGTCAGATGCCGCGCTGCAATTACAATCCCTACCAGGAAGGTAATAGCCAGAAACCGTACGCGCCCTAGCCACGGAAGCCATTCGCTCGCACTAGGTGTGGATTTCATCTCAGATGTTTTCACCGTGCTCGTCGCGTCTCTCGCAGCGCGCCCCCGGCTCTACGCGAGATACCAGCCGCGGAGCGCGCGGCTGCGCGCTCCCGCCACTGGGCGTGCGCTTCATGTTGCACGGGCCTATTTACCAGCCAGCTTGCCGATCAAGGAGAACAACGGCAAGTACATGGAAACGACGATGCCGCCGACCACCACGCCAAGAACCACGATCATTAAGGGCTCCATGGCGGTCAAAAGGTCTTTCACCGCGGCGTCCACTTCGTCTTCGTAGAAGTCCGCGATCTTCTGAAGCATGGCGTCCATCGCGCCGGTTTGTTCGCCGACGCCGATCATCTGCGTGACCATGCCGGGAAACACGTCGGTCTCCTTCAGTGGTTCCACCAGGGAGCGTCCGGCTTCGACGGCCTTGCGCGTCTGGATGATCGCTTTTTCCACCACGGCGTTACCCGAGGTGCGCGCGGTGATGTCCAGACCTTCAAGAATGGGTACGCCGCTCGAAATCAACGTTCCCAGCGTGCGGGTGAAGCGCGCCACGGCAATCTTGCGCATCAGCGGGCCGACCAGAGGAATTTTCAGTACGGTGGCATCGAGCGCGTAGCGTCCGGTGGGCGTGCCGTACCACATTTTCAAGGCGAAGACACCGCCAATGAGAAAGACCACAATGACCGCGCCGTAGATGCTGCCTACGAAATTACTGAGAGTGATGACCACGCGGGTCGGCAGCGGCAAATCCACGCCAAGGCCGTTAAACAACTGTGTGAAAATCGGGACGACTTTCCACAACAGCAAAATGATCACGCTGCCCGCGATACCCAACACAGCGATCGGATAGATCATCGCCGACTTGACGGCGCGCTTCAGCTTGACGTTCTTTTCGATGTAGCTCGAGAGGCGCTGCAGAATGGTGTCCAGAATACCGCCCGTCTCGCCGGCGTCCACCATGTTGTAGTACAGCGGGTCGAAGACTTTTTCGAACTGCTTCATCGAGTTCGAAAGGCTGGCGCCGCCTTCCACCGACGCGCGCACGCCGGTCAGGACCTTCTGAAAGGTCTTGTTCTCCTGCTGCCCGGCGAGAATCTCCAGGCACTGGACCAGCGGCAGGCCGGCGTCAATCATCACCGAGAACTGGCGCGTGAAGACGGCCAGCTCCTTGGAGTCCACGCCGCCGCCGAAGGTGGGGATGTTGAACTCCTTCCCCTTTTCGGAGAGCTTGCTGACGTTGATGTTCTCGCGCCGGAGCGCCGCGCTCACCTCGGCCTTGGTCTCCGCCGTGCGTTCGCCCGTTACCTTGGCGCCCGCTCGATTCACCCCACGATATGTAAATACCGGCATGATCTGTTACCTCCTGTTCCTTTCTCGCTTACCGCCGAACTGGCGCCTTGCCCCCAGACGCTGGCGAGGTCACCCCGCGATTAATCAAATCCTGTAGTTCGTCCTGATTCGAAGAGCGCGCCAGCGCCACGTCCATCGTGATTTGCTTCTGGAAATAAGCGTTGGCGAGACTCTGATTAAACGTTTGCATGCCCGACTGCCCCGTGCCGGTCTGCATGGCCGAATAAATCTGGTGAATCTTGTCTTCGCGGATCAGGTTGCGAATGGCCGCTGTGGGAATCAGGATTTCCATGACCATGGCGCGGCCGCGACCGTCAATTTTCTGGAGCAACGATTGGCATAGAATTCCTTCGAGTACCATGGAAAGCTGCGCGCGCACTTGCGGCTGCTGGTGCGCGGGGAAAACGTCCACGATACGGTTGATGGTGGAAACCGCCGAATTGGTATGCAGGGTCGCGAACGTCAAGTGGCCCGTTTCGGCGATGCGCAGCGCGGATTCGATCGTTTCCAAGTCGCGCATTTCGCCGATCAGCACGACGTCGGGATCTTCGCGCAGCGCGGCGCGGAGCGAATTCGAGAACGAATGCGTATCGGAGTGCACCTCGCGTTGGTTCACTAGGCACTTCTTGTGGTTGTGCAAAAATTCGATGGGATCTTCGATGGTGATCATGTGCTCTTCATGCTCGTTGTTAATTTTGTCGAGCATGGCTGCGAGCGTAGTGGACTTGCCCGAGCCGGTTGGCCCGGTCACCAGAACCAGTCCGCGCGGTTTGTCGCACAATCCGCGGACGACAGCGGGAAGGCCGAGCGCGTCGAAAGATTTAATTTCCCACGGAATCGTACGAAACACGGCGGCCACCGCTCCGCGCTGATGGAAGATGTTGCCGCGGAAGCGCGCCAGGCTCTTCAACCCGAAAGAAAAGTCGAGTTCCAGATTCTCTTCCAGGCGGTGCTTCTGCACGTCCGTCAGCACGCTATAGGCGAGCGCCTTAGTGTCCGCGGCGGTCAGGGGCGGCATATCCAAGGGACGCAGTTTTCCGTGCACGCGAATACGCGGCGCGCTGTTGGTCGAGAGGTGCAAATCGCTCCCGCCCATTTCGATCATTTTCTTCAGCAACTCGCTCAATGTGATGCCAGCCATATTTCCTCCGCTTAGAGAACTGTTTCTCGAACGACTTCTTCGAGTGTGGTGTGCCCCAGCGCGCATTTGATCAATCCGCTGCGCCGCAGCGTTATCATTCCGGTTTCCAGTGCCTTCTTCTTGAGTTCCAGCGCCGAAGCGCCGACCAATATCAACTCACGCAAATCGTCGTTGATCTCCATCACTTCGTAGAGACCGACGCGCCCTTTGTAGCCGGTGTTGTTGCAAGTGCTGCAGCCGCGGCCGTGCTGCACGATCGTCTTTTCGGACTCGTCCTTGGTGTATCCCGCATCCACCAAGGCCTGCGGCAAAATCTGCATCGGTTCCTTGCAGCCCACGCAGATCCGGCGCACCAGGCGCTGTGCGCAAATCAGGTTGACAGAAGTGGCCACCAGGAACGGTTCAATACCCATGTTCATCAATCGGCTGATTGTGCTCGGAGCATCATTGGTGTGTAGCGTCGAAAGCACTAAGTGACCCGTCAAGGCGGCCTTGACCGCGATTTCCGCCGTTTCGAAGTCTCGGATTTCGCCCACCAGGATGATGTTGGGGTCCTGCCGCAGGAAGGCGCGCAGGGCCGAGGCAAAGTTCAGGCCGATCTGCTCCTTCATCTGTACCTGGTTGATTCCGGGCAGCTGGAATTCGACCGGGTCTTCGGCCGTCATAATGTTGGTTTCGCTGGTGTTGAGCTTGGCCACCGAGGAATACAGGGTGTTCGTCTTGCCGGAACCGGTGGGACCCGTGACAAGGACCATTCCGTAAGGCTTCAGGATCTGCCGCTCGAATTTCACGAGTGATTCCGGCTCGAAACCCAGCTTGGTCATATCCAGCCGGAGGTTTTCTTTATCCAGCAACCGCATGACGACTTTTTCGCCGAAGAGCGTGGGAACGGTTGAAACGCGGAAGTCCAATTCCTTTTTCTTGCCGTCTTTCAAATACTTGATCATGATGCGGCCGTCTTGCGGCAGCCGCTTTTCGCTGATGTCCAGCTTGGCCATGATCTTCACGCGGCTGGTGATGGCGTCTTTCAATTTCAACGGCGGCGCCATTACGTTCTGCAAAATGCCGTCAATGCGGAAGCGCACGCGGTATTCTTTTTCGTACGGCTCGACGTGAATGTCGCTCGCACCGCGCTTCACGGCGTCCGTGAGGATCAGGTTCACCAACTTGATGATGGGAGCTTCCTCGGCCGCTTTTTCCAGCGTGGCGAGGTCCATCTCCGCCTCTTCACCCGAAAGCTCCAAAGAGCCTTCGTCGCCGGCGAGGTCCTTCATCACCTTGTCGAGTTGCTCGACGCTTTCGACGTCACCGTAAAACTTGTGAATCGCTTCGGTGATTGCCGTTTCGGAGGCCACCACCGGCTCGACGTTAAAGCCGGTCATGAACTTGATATCGTCCATCGCGAAGACGTTGGTGGGATCCGTCATCGCGATCGTCAAAGTGGAGCCAACCCGCGAAAGCGGCACAATCTGATAGCGCACCGCCGTTTCTTGCGGCACCAGCTTAATGACGGCGGGATCTACCTCGTAGAATTTCAAATTGATGGAAGGCACACCGTATTGGCGCGAAAGCACGGCAGTGATATCGTCGTCGCTGACGAGACCCAGTTTCACCAGGCAGGTGCCCAGCCGTCCGCCGCTTTTTTTCTGGTGTTCGAGCGCCTGCTTAAGCTGATCCGCAGTGATCAGGCTGTCTTTGACCAGAATTTCGCCAAGTCGTGAAGACATGAGTATCCGGGAGTGGTACTAGAACCCACCCGATGAGCCAGCGTAGCATGAGGACCTGCCGAAAAAGGTCAGCGGGTGCGACCTTCGTAGTGAATCAGCTAACATCCGATACGCCGCCGCCGAACCTGTACGGGAGTACAGGCTATTTTGTGCTCCTGTACTAACGTACAGGCCTATTATTGTCAGTCACTTAGCGGCACACGGCGAATCTTCAGTTTCGACTAAAAAATGTGGGAATTCTTGACGGAAATTTTGGAGCGTTCGCGCGGGCCAATGCGCGTGAATCGGACACGGTTCACGCCCGAAAAAATCTTGTTCTGAGACGCGCGAGGGCCTAGCATCCGGGCCGCACTGTCTGTTACGATGTTTCGGTTCCAGGGCGGTTAGCTCAGCGGTTAGAGCATCCCGCTTACACCGGGAAGGTCCGCGGTTCAAATCCGTGACCGCCCACCACAAGTTATTGCCCGTTTTCGCGGGGGACGTAGTTCAGTTGGTTAGAACGCTGCCCTGTCACGGCAGAGGTCGCGGGTTCGAGTCCCGTCGTCCCCGCCATTCATTTCAAAAGGGTTGAACGGATTTCGCTGAAACCATCGAGGACCCAAAAGGGCACGTTTTCGTGCCCTTATTTGTGTCACTTTTCGTCTCGGTCGATTTGCCCTCACCCTGCAGCGTCATTTGGTCCCGACGGCTGTGACGTTCCATTCGCCTCGTCCGAAAACACCAGCGAGAAGATCGCTGCCTGAGCTGCATGTTTGGCTGGTGCGAGTGCCTGGGTGTAGACATCCAGCGTAGATCGCAGAGTTGAATGCCGCAACAGTTCCTGCATCACTTTGAACTCTGTTCCCACACTGCGCAGGAGAGTCGAGTACGTATGTCGAAACGTGTGCCATCCGAATCGCTTCTGAATTCCGGCGCGCTGCGCGACCGGACGAATGTATCTTCGCAAAATGGCCTGACCCCAGAACGGTGTCCGGCCACGGTGCCGCCTGCTTGCAAAAATCCAGTCGGCGGCTTCGTTCGGATAGCGTTCAACGGAACCAATGACCCGCTTCCGCTGGACGCGCACTCCATGCAAGTCTTTCTCCGACCATCGAAACTGCCAAACACCGGGTGCTTCTTTGCGACTGACCATTGCCAGACTTCCGCGTTGCATCGTGATCCTCCCGCGCCAATATTTAGCGCAAGAGGATCTTTATGTATCGACCGGGAGGCGATGCGAGTGAATTGCTTTGCGGTGGCAATAACCTCCGATGCTATACTTCCGGACAAATCCGCAGGACAGTGTCCGGGAATCGCTTATGGCAAGTTTGGACGCAGTTGCATCGCTAGACAGGCAAATCGTTGGCGGCAGAGAAGTCGAAAACAGATTTTTTGTCGCAATGTCGCTGCTTTTGCTGTCGACGGTGCTGGTTGGATTTGCGAAGTCCTATTTTCTAGCCGGTTTGGTACGGGCACCGCTACCGAATAAACTAATTCACGTTCACGCTGTCTTTTTCTCGTGTTGGATTCTGCTGCTAATTGCGCAGGCCAGCTTTATTTCCGCGAACCGTTTCGGTCTGCACCGGCAATTCGGACTGTTCGGATTTGGTTTGGCGTACGGAATGGTCGTTGTCGGAGTGATGGCGGCGACGGATTCGCTGACGCGGATCAAAATGGTCGGCCCAATCGACATGCGGACGTTCTACGCCGTGCCTATGTTCGACATAATCGTGTTTGCGGTGCTGATTCTCTTCGCCTATCGCTGGAGACACGATCCCGCGACCCACAAGCGCCTAATCTTGATCGCGTCGATCACTATCGTGGATGCGGCGACAGGTCGCGATCCGCTGACGAAGATTACCCAGTTGCCTTACCTGAACAATGTTTTTACACAGTTTTACACAGTGCTGCTGGCGGGCTTCGATTTGTGGTCGTTGAAGCGCATTCATCGCGCGACTCTGATAGCGGGGCTATTTTCAATTGTGATGCTACTGATCGCGATTCCCGTAGGCAGTACGAGGCCGTGGATGGCTTTTGCGAACTGGATGCTGGAAATTGCAAAGGCGATCAAGCACTAGCGCAACTCGGACATTACTCGGCGCGCCCCAGTGCTGTTTTCAAAAAGCCTTCCGAGATCTCTCGATGCGCGATACTCATCGCGATACACATTAGCTTTGTCTATGATGTACTTCCAATGACTTGCAGTGCCGTCCGCGCTCTTCTATGTTGTTGAAAGTACTTATTACCCGCTAACTGTCACGGCAGAGGTCGCGGGTTCGAGTCCCGTCGTCCCCGCCATTCATTTCAAAAGAGATGCACAACTTTTGGAGAATGGATTTGCTAACACTTTTCTAACACTCCGAAAAAAATCACATCCTTCTATAGAGCACCTAAGTTTAAAAGCGTTGACAAGGTGTTCCCATCGCTGTGATGGCGCGGAAGATCGTCGGCGAATGGCTCAAGAGCAGGAAGAAAAAGCCGAAAGCAGGATCAGCTTAGAAGCCTGTCATTCTCAACGCGGCCTGCAAGCAACTTCGGTAATCTGTTCTTGCACGCAGGCGAGTACCAACTGTTCTAGCATTTGTAGGTTGCCCTTGTCGGCTGCCTTCAATCCTTCGATGTATTCCCGCTTGTGAGTTTTAAGCTTCGCTGGAAGTGGTTCTCCCTCAAAGATGGGCGCAATCTCGATGCTGATTACCAGGTAGGCGAGGGCTCTTGCTACCCTGCCATTCCCGCCGTTGAATGGGTGGATTGCGTTGGTTTTCCAAAGCACATGGGAAGCCCTATGGATGGGACTCTCGGCGTGTCCTGCATTTTCCAGCCAGTCGAGCATATCGCGTACGTCGCTGCGAACTTGAGACGGTTGCGAAGGCTTGTGGTCAGTGTCCGTTATCACCATACGCGTTAGAGCGGTGCGATAGTTTCCCGCGCAAGGATAGAGATTTTCGATAGTGAGCCTATGAATCTCGAAAACATCGGATTCCGTGATGAGAGTTCGGCCATGCCTTACGAATTCAGCGAGATAATCTACAACGTTCGCTTGATTGGTAATCTCGATAGTTTGCTTTTCTTCGGGCGACAGAGAAGAGGATTTGCTGCCATTCGTCATCTCAAAAAAAAAAGGCCGACGTTGGAACCGTCGGCCCTCGGATAGTGTTTCTGTGCTTTACTCTTTGATCGCCTTGGCGACCTGTTCGCGCGTGATTCGTTCATCTTCCAAGCCCGCGTTTCCGAAGGCCCAATCGCGCTTAAACTCGACGGAGGGCGTGCGGACTTCGGGGCAGGTCTTAACCAGTTCCCTGGCTTCCTGCACCATGTTCTTTTCCAGTGTCGTCATATTGGTAGCTCCTCCAAAAACAGTGTATCACGAACGATGTACCCCGAGTGTAATCCTCTGAAAAAGCATCGGACGGTCCATCCTCGCGGGTCGACTGAAACCATCGCTTGGCCCCGCTTACATATGCCTTGACACGTATATACGCTGTGAGGTATATCAAGTGAATGGAATCTGCTTTCGAAATCATCGCGGAGCCGAACCGCCGCGCGATATTGAGTCTGCTGGTCTCTTCAGAACAGTCGGTTGGAGAGATCGAGCGCCAGCTTCGTATGACCCAGCCGACCGTGTCGAAGCATCTGCGAGTGCTGCGAGAGGCCGGTTTCGTGGAATCCACCGTGGACGCACAGCGCCGTCTCTACCGGTTGAAACCTGAATCACTTCAGGAGGTGGATATGTGGCTGGCTCAGTTCCGCCGGTTCTGGTCCGCTCACGTGGATGCTCTGGAATGCCACCTCGACCGCATGGATCAATTGACAATTGAAAAGGCATCATCAACAAAACGGAACCCAAGGAGAAGACGACGCGGCCCAAACCGCGGACGTGATAAAGGAGACGCGAAATGAAAATCAAAGTGACGAGCTTATACGTGGACGACCAAGAGAAGGCCCTGCACTTTTACACCGACGTACTCGGATTTGCCAAGAAGACCGATTTCAGTCAGGGCCCCTATCGCTGGCTGACTGTCGTCTCGTCTGAGGACCCGAACGGCACCGAACTGCAGCTTGCGCTGAACAACAACCCCGCAGCCAAAGCGTATCAGCAGGCGATGTTTCAGCAGAACCAGCCCGCGATCATGTTCTTCACGGACGACGTCAAAGGTGACTACGAGCGGATCAAGGGCCGTGGCGCAGAATTCACCATGCCCCCCACCGACGTGACCGGCTCGACCATTGCGATGCTGAAAGACACTTGTGGCAACCTCATTCAACTCACTCAACTGGCACGCTACTAAAACTAAGGAGAAGAAGTTGAGCGATCGCGAGCAGTACACACCGGGTCCGGCCAGCGGGGCGCAGATACGAAAGGACGGAGAGAAGTGGACGCTCATTCTCGTCAGAGAACTGCGCCACTCGCCGGAAAAAGTCTGGCAGGCGCTTACCGATCCGGCGCATCTGCGCGAATGGGCGCCCTTTCAAACCGATGGGAGCCTGGGTACGGTTGGAACGGTGGAGCTCACCTGGGCGGGAAACCCCACGCCGCTAGAAACAAAAGTCACGCGAGCCGACGCGCCCAAGCTACTTGAATACGGCGATACGCGGTGGGAACTCGAAGCCTTGGGTCGCGGCACGCGCCTCACCCTGTGGCACAACATCGATCGCCGGTTCATCGCGTGGGGCGCCGCGGGCTGGCATATCAGCTTCGACGTTCTGGATCGCCTGCTCGCGGGTGAGCCAATTGGACGCGTCGCCGGCGCTGACGTCATGAAGTTCGATGGCTGGCAACGGCTGGTCGCGGAGTACGCCAAGCAGTTCGGGATAGAAAAACCCAACTCGCCGCCTCAACCGGGCTCAGGAGTCAATCAAAGTTAGACCAGAGTAAATCTCCGATAAGGAGGAAATGAATCATGAAAGAGGCCACCAAACGTTCGATTTTTCGCTGGATTCATATCATCTGTGGCATTCCGATGATCGGTTACATATATGATTCACCTTCGGACACTCGATACTATGCCCCCACCGTTCGATACGTCTTTCTTCCTATGTTGCTCCTTTCGGGATTATGGATGTGGAAAGGCCATGTCGTTCGACGATTCTTTTCGAAGAACAGAACTCCTGGGATGACAACCGGACAAAAATTGGAGGCATAAATTCCAATGAATCCATCGGAACGTATTGACCAGCTGATTGCAGAACTCACGGACTGGCGCGGCAAAACCCTCGCCAGTATCCGCGAGAGCTTCCTTCAGGCCGACCGGGAGATCATCGAGGAATGGAAGTGGATGGGAAGCCCCGTATGGTCTCGCGACGGAATGATCGCGGTCGCCAACGCCCACAAAGACAAGGTGAAGGTCACCTTTGCCCAGGGGGCGAGGCTCGCGGATCCTGACAAGCTCTTCAACGCGGGCCTCGGCGGCAGCACCTGGCGAGCGATAGATCTTTTCGAGGGCGATAAGATCAATCAGCGTGCTCTGAAAAATCTCGTCCGTGCCGCCATTGCTTACAATCAAATTAAGTTGACGGGGAAAGCGGGTACTCGAGCGAAAGCACGTAAGAGCAAAAAGTGATGAGGCTGAAGACTCTTTCTCACTAATTCTCTTCGCTCGGCTGCCTGACGATGGTGCTTGGCGCTGCTGCACGCGGCGCTGTCATGGCAGAGGTCGCGGGTTCGAGCCTCGTCCCTCCATATGTTCCAATCTGGGCTGCCTGCGGAATCCTGTTGCGAATCTTTAACAACGTCGCGGAACATCGTTGACTTCCTCTTGTAGGTGTTCTACTTTGTCGCGCATAGCATCGTTTCCTATGGGACGCAGCCCCTTCATCGTGAGCAGTCACGGCCAACCGATATCGTCGGCCCGCATTTTTCGTAACTGTCTTATAGACCTGGGTAAACTCGCCGCCGGCTTGTAATTTTCCCCCAGCGCCCGCATTTTTCCTTTTCGTTTCAGGATCCACCGAGACACTACGCGTATCCAGCAAAAGAACGGGATTACGTTCAAGTTCAAAAAGGAGCAGGCGATGAAAGTAGTACGCTTTCTAAGCGTGATCGTCGCATTTTTTTTCCTTGTGAGTCCAGGTTCCCTGGCGCAAACCAGTGAAGGCCGTATTCTGGGGACCATCCGTGATTCGTCGGGTGCCGTGGTGGTCGGCGCGAAAGTGACGGTTACGAACACCGGGAAGCAGGTATCGCGCGAGCTGGTGACGAATGAAACGGGCGAATATGTCGCGCCGGCCCTCGAGCCGGGCTTATATACCGTCTCGGCGGAAGCGTCGGGCTTCAAGAAAGTCGTCAGCAGCCCTGTGCGCGTCGAAGTGACGAACGACATTCGCATTGATCTGCAACTGCAGCCGGGTACTGTAAGCGAAACCGTGGTCGTGAACGAGGCGGCCGCGGCCCTGATTGATGCAACCAGTCCTACACTGGGCGGCTCCTTCGGCAATAAAGAGATCAACGAGTTGCCGCTGCAAGGCCGCGACTGGCAAAACCTGGTCATGCTACTCCCCGGCGTTGATCGCACCCCGGGCGGAGGATTCCACTCGATTATTTCCAACGGTGCGCGCCCGGAAGACAACAATTACTTGGTTGATGGGACAGACGACAACGACCTGTATTACGGAACCTCGGTGCTAAATGAAGAGGGGGTCAGCGGCACGCCTGCGAGCCTTCTCCCCATTGACGCGATTCAGGAATTCAGCACACAAGAGCACCCCACGTCGGAATACGGTTGGAAGCCGGGGGCGGTGGTACAGCTTGGCTTGAAGTCGGGCACCAACCAATTCCACGGGTCGGCGTATTACTTCGCTCGGAACAGCGCTGCGGACGCGCGAAACTATTTTGATCCCGTAGGCCAACCTTTATCACCGCTTATTTTGCATCAATTCGGAGGCTCTGCCGGCGGAGCGATCGTAAAAGACAAGCTCTTTATCTTCGGAGCCTACGAAGGCGTGCGAGACATCGTTGGTAATCCCCTGCTGGCGAACAGCCCGGACACGGTGCCGCTCGGCGGCGATCTGAACAATAGCATTCCAGACGTCATATCGAACTGCCAAGCGCTGCCTGGTTGCGCAATCAATCCGCTGAGCCTGACACTTTCGAAACTCTATCCCACGAACACTGGTTCAGCCGGGCCAGGACTGCTTTTTCAGGATCTCGCGAACCGGAACCGCGCAGACAATGCGCTTGTCAAAGTTGATTACCATTTTTCGCAAAATAACACACTCACTGGACGCTACTTCTTTGCGGACAGCACGCAAACAGAAGAAGACGGCTTATATCTCGCGCCGCAATTCCTTTCGCAAGCGCAGACACGCCCTCAAATCGTTGGCCTGAATTGGACCTATACGCCAACCAGCAACTGGGTGAGCGAGGCGCGTTTTGGATACAGCCGATTCTCGCAGCAGATTGTCTCCGCGGACCATAGCGTCAATCCGATCACGTATGGAATCAACACCGGCGTCACGAATCCATTGAATTTCGGTCTCCCGGAGATTGACGTCGGAAATTTCTACCAGCTTGGCGGCGGGAATGGATACCCGCTTTTCACAACTCCCACGGAGACTTATCAGTTTTCAGAAGGCCTCGGATATTTGAAGGGGCGCCACAATATTCGGTTCGGCGGCGAGATTCGTCACGGGTCCGTTGACAATGTTCGCAATCGTCACGCAAAAGGAGAAATTTTCTTTGAAAGTCTTCAGGATTTCCTGGAAGCCTCGCGCACGTTCTTTGACCCAGGCAATGGAACTGCGCTTAACCCGGGTTGTTCAGAAAATCCGTGCGGGCCTTTCGACGGAGAGATTCTATCCGGAGACACGCGCCGAGTCATAACGGAGAACGCGTACGCAGCGTACGTCATGGACGAGTTCCGCTTCAATCCCAGGTTGACGATCACCGCCGGGCTGCGCTACGAGGTTTCAGGCGTGATCCACGAGCAACACGATCTGATCGCCAACTTCGAGCCGAGCATCGGGTTTGCTCAGGTGGGCAAACAGATTTCGACGCCCTATCACGTACAACACAATAACTTCGCTCCGCGCCTGGGCGTGGCGTGGGATCCCTGGGGGGACGGAAAAACTGTGATTCGTGCGGGTGCCGGCATCATGTACGAAATGGCGCCCATTTCCGATTTCATCGGGCAGACGGCTGGTGGTGGAATAGGGCTCAACACAATCCCGACGGGAGCAGTGGGTGTTACGCCGGGCGGCGGGTCGATCACTGCAGCGGTTGTGTCAGCGGACGGTAGCGACCCTACACAACTAAATTGGACGGACTCTAACACACAGGTATTTCCAATCCTGTCGCAGCCGATCACTTGCAGTGCGGACGGGCCATGCAGCATTACGTCCGTCAAGAATCACCTCGATACTCCTTACACGGAATTCTGGAATCTCAACGTGCAGCGAGAGATTAAAAATTGGTCTTCACTGCAGGTGGGATACGTGGGACAACGAGGCGTCAAGCTCTTCAGCATGCTCGACATTAACCAACCGAATGCGCCGGCGGCAGCGGCTTGTTACGACGGCGGGGGCCACTACTTCGCGTGCGAACAAACCAACCGGCCGTTCTTCAATCAGTATAACTTCCTCGGCGAGACCACGGAATTTGGAAACGCAGAGAATTCGAGCTATGACGGCTTGCAAGTGACTTACAAGACCCACAGCTGGAAGGGTCTGAATATCGTGGCCGGCTACACCTATGCACATTCCATCGATGAATCCACGAGCAACCGGCATTTCAACGTCCAGAACAGCTTGGATGTTCGCGGCGAACGCGGTAACAGCGACTACGACATACGTCACCGCTTCACGTTTGCCCTCACCTACGCCATTCCGGGACGTAAGAGTTTCGCCCAGCTGCTGGAAGGCTGGCAACTGAACTCGATCGTCATCTTCCAAAGCGGCATGCCGTTTACGCTCTACGATTACGACAACGACATCAGCTTTACCGGAGAGTTCAACGACCGTTGGAACATCACCGGGAGTCCGAACAATATTCATTGGTCAAAAACGAACACCATTCCATTCATCGACCCGAGCACTTTCACCACTGACAGTATGGGAAATGTGAACGGCGGCAACCAACAGTGTATAAGCGCTGCAGGCAATCAAGCGGCGGTGAATCAGCTCGCAAACTACGGTTGCTTCGTTTCGGGATCCACCGTGCTGACGCCTCCTGTTGATGGAACGTTCGGCGACTCCGGCCGCAACATCTTCAGGGGGCCAGATTTCACTAACTGGGATTTCTCGATGAGCAAGAGCACTAAATTGGGAGAACACGTCACGCTTCAGCTTCGCGCGGAATTTTTCAACATCCTGAACCATCCCAACTTTACAGGCATCAACCAAAATCTGGAAGGATCGAGTCCGGGGCTCGCCGCATATACTCCCGACCTCGGGGCTTCGAATCCTGTTCTGGGAAGCGGAGGTTCGCGTCACATTCAACTGGGAGCCAAATTCATTTGGTGATTCGATTCGCGGGACCGTCGACGACTTGTCGATCAATTGGCGCTTGGCCGATTGCTCACTGACTCCAGCGGTAGAGCGCCCGGTGCGCGCAGATTGCGCACGTCGCGCATTGGCGGTTGCCCGAAGAAGCGGCTGTATTCGCGATTGAACTGGCTGGCGCTTTCGTATCCGACTTCAAAGGCCGCGCTGGCGGCGTCCAACCCGTCGATCAACATTCGTTCTCGCGCTGCGTGCAAGCGATGTTGCTTTTGATACTGGAGAGGACTCATCGCGGTCAGCGCGCGGAAATGGTGATGGAGCGTGGAAACTCCCATGCCCGCGATTTTTGCGAGTTCATCTAATCGAAGCGGTTTCGCGTAATTCGCCCGGACCCACGCGGCCGCCTTTGCCGTGCGGTGACTCTGCTCTCCCAGCGTGGCAATGCCTCGAAGGCGTGCTCCCTCCGGTCCGCGCAGAATTCGGTAAATGATTTCGCGTTGAATCAGTCCGCTCAGGAACGGTATGTCCTGCGGCATATTCAGCAGATCCACGAGCCGGCAGCAGGCATCGAGCAACTCTGCCGTAGCTTCCGGGGTGGACATGGCGGGCTTGTCCGCTATTTCCTCCGGCGCCTGAATCTCCTCGCGAGCCAGCAACTCTCGAACGATGGGCATTTCGAGTTTGAGTACCATGCTGAGATATGGCACTTCCTCGCTAGCCTTGATGACATTGCAAACCACCGGCAAATCGAGCGACGTCAGCAGGTATCGCGACTCGTCGAAGATGAAGGTGGTTCCGGCGAGGACGGCTTGCTTTCGCCCCTGCGCGACCACCGCTAGGCTCGGCTCGTACGTTGCCAAGCCCGGCGCGGTCGGTGCTGTACGCCGGCTCAGCGTCAAGCCGGGAACCTCGGTTACCACACGCTCTCCGGATCCAACGAAAAAGGCAATCTTGCGAGCCAAATCCTTGCGCATCTGGTTTGTGCGATCTGGCACGGGAGTGACGTTTTTGCGCGGTTTTTTCATAGTCTTGGCATCCTCTTCAGAATCTGAGCATAGGCCCGCTGCGCCATTCGCATCAAGATTTTTCCTTAGTCCAAGAGGATCAGGCAATAAATCGGAAGAATCAGGCTACCGCTTTGTGAGGGTTTGACCGTAATCTCGACATCAGAGCGAAGGCTCGGAGGAAAAAATAATGCAAAAGCGCAAACTTGGAAAAAGCAATTTGGAAGTCTCGGCGATGGGCTTCGGCTGCATGGGCATGAGTTTTTCTTACGGCCCGCCCAAAGACAAAAAAGAGATGATTAAGCTTCTACACGCGGCGGTTGATCGAGGCATCACGTTTTTTGACACCGCGGAAGTTTATGGCCCGTTCTTAAACGAAGAACTCGTCGGCGAAGCGCTGGCTCCCTTTCGTGGCAAAGTGGTGATTGCCACTAAATTCGGGTTCGATGTGAGCGACCCCAATCAGCGCCCAGGAGGCTTCAGTCAGAATAGCCAACCCGCGCACATTAAGCAGGCCGTCGAAGGCTCGCTGAAGCGGTTGCGGGTGGAGACCATTGATCTTTTGTATCAGCATCGTGTTGATCCCAACGTCCCCATCGAGGACGTCGCAGGAACCGTGAAGGAACTGATTCAAGCCGGCAAGGTGAAGCACTTCGGAATGTCCGAGGCCGGCGTAAAAACGATTCGGCGTGCGCACGCGGTCCAGCCGCTCACCGCGCTGCAGAACGAATATTCGCTGTGGTGGCGGAAGCCGGAGGCGGAGGTGATCCCGTTGCTTGAAGAACTCGGAATCGGTCTCGTGCCATACAGCCCGCTGGGCAAAGGCTTCCTGACGGGCAAGATTGACGCGAACACAACATTCGAGAAGAGCGATTTTCGCAGCACGCTTCCCCGCTTTACGCCGGAAGCAATGAAAGTGAATCAGGGGGTCGTCGATCTGATTGGCAGAATCGCGAAGCAGAAGAACGCAACTCCGGCGCAGATCGCGCTGGCTTGGGTGCTCGCGCAAAAGCCGTGGATGGTTCCTATTCCGGGTACGACGAAGCTCAACCGTTTGGACGAGAATATCGGAGCCCTGTCAGTCCAACTAACGGCCGAGGATCTGCGAGAGATAGACGCCGCCGCTTCCCAGATCACGCTCCAAGGCGCTCGGTACCCAGAACGCCTGGAACAAATGACCGGGCTATGAGCGGCCAGTAGAAGACGGAAGTAAGCTCTCGTGAAAAATCCTCCAATGACGGCATGGTCGAAAGACGAACTGCGCAAGATTGCCGAAGCCGATGATTTGCACATCTCTCCGTTCCGAGAGGACGGTGTGACCTACGGCACTCCGACGTGGATTTGGTCCGTTGTAGTTGATGGCGCTCTCTACGTCCGCGGCTACAACGGACAGAGATCTCGTTGGTACCAGGCGGCGGTGAAGCAGAAGGCTGGACGCATCACCGTCGCCGGAATGACGAAAGAAGTCGCTTTCGAACCGGTAGATGGACCGATCAACGACCGCATCGACGAGGGCTACCGCGCGAAGTACCAAGGCAGCCCGTACCTCAAACCGATGATCGGCTCGCGCGCTCGGTCCGCGACCGTCAAAGTCCTGGCGCGCGGCCCACGCATGAATACTCAGTGAGGAACCCAGGTAGGATTGCGTGTAAAGAGCCCGTTGACAAAACCCATCTGGTACACGATGAACAGCCCGAATGCCAAGCTGATCAAACCTGACGCCAATCCGAGGCCGCGATTCAGGCGCGCGAATCGCGTTTCGGAAAATTTAAACGGCACGGCAATCGCCGCGGTGATCAGCATCATTCCCGCGACAGTGCCCACGCCGAACACCAGCAAATATAGGATCGCCCAAGTAGGCACGCGAATCGTGGTCAACACCAGCAACGCCACCGCCGCGGAGCCCGCGAGGCCGTGCACGATCCCGACGGCGAATGGCCGCACAATCTGGTAAGCGTCCAATCGTCCGAATGTGCGATCCATCCAGCCCACCGGAGTTGCGTCTTCGGCATGGCCGTGCCGCTCGGGACTATGGCCATGTGGATGGCTGTGGACGTAATCGCCGTGGCCGTGCGGGTGCGCGTGTGGATGAGCATGTCCGTGTTGCCCGATCTGCATCGGCGTCAGAGTTTCGGTAATCCAGCGCATCATTCCGGAAAGATTGAGCACGCCAAGCAGAATCAGCATCAGGCCAACGGACAGCTCCATCGTAAGGCCTATGCGCGGCGGAATCACCAGCCCGAATAAAATGATTGCCGAGCCCACCGCCATAATTGTGACAGTGTGGCCTACCCCCCATAACGCGCCAATCACCGCCGCGTGACGAATGCTGCGTTGGCGGCTGACGATCGTCGTTACCGCGATCACGTGATCGGGATCGGTGGCGTGGCGCATACCCAGAAAAAAGCCCAGCGCCACGATCGAGAGCAGCGTGACCATCTATTTCGCCACCGCTGCAGACGCGCGAAATTGCGCTCGCCGGCTCGCGAGAAATTCCAGATATTGGTCCATGCCTTCGCCGCTCTTGGACGATACCTTAAAAACTTCCATGCCCGGACGTACTGCCTGAATATTGCGCCGCGCTGCAGCTTCATCGAATTCGACGGCGGCGGCGATATCGGATTTTGTAATTACGGCTACATCGGCGCTGTTGAATATGGTTGGATACTTCAGCGGCTTGTCTTCGCCTTCGGTCACCGAAAGCAGCACGAAACGCAAATCCTCGCCCAGATCATATGATGAAGGACACACCAGATTCCCCACATTTTCGATGAACAAAAAATCCAGTTCGTTCAGATTCCAGCCTTCAAGCGCGGTCTGAACCATAGCCGCTTCCAGGTGGCACACCGTCCCCGTGATGATCTGCTTCACGGGAGCTTTGCTGCGCGCAAGGCGTGCGGCGTCATTTTCAGTGGCGAGGTCGCCGACCAGCGCCGCGACCCGGCAGCGCGCATGCAGAAGGGTGAGCGTCTTCTCCAGGAACGCAGTCTTGCCCGAGCCCGGGCTTGAAACCAAGCTTACCGCCAGCACGCCAGCTTCGCGGAAGCGCTCGCGCAACGCGCGCGCCACGACGTCGTTTTGTTTCAGAACATTCTTTCGGACTCCCACCAGGCGAGGTTCGGCGCTCATTCCGTGATCTCCAGCGCCACCACTTCCAGTTCTTTTCCGCGAAGTATGTTGGTTGTGGGCGTGCCACATTCCGGGCAGCAAAACCATTGAATCGAATCCACCAGCCGCGGCGCTTCGCACTTTGGACAGAACACTTCCACGGGAATTTCTTCAATCAGCAGCTTTGAACCTTCAAGCGGCGTGGCCTCGCAGGCCATCTCGTAGGAAGAAAGCAGCGCTTCCTTCACGACGCCCGTCAAGCGGCCCAGCTTCAAGTGCACCGCCTGCACCTGCACGCCTCCGTGCTGCTCCAGTTCTTCCTGGGCCATGTCCACGATGCTCATCGCGATGGAAAGCTCATGCATTCGTTCACTCTGCCTTCGATAGGACTAGCAAAACGCCAATAGGTCACAAACAATTTTTACGTGACGCGCATAGTGCGCGCCGCGTCGGCTCCCAACGCGACGGGCTCACGCTTCTCAAGCGCGGCAAGGGCGGCTTGGCCCAAGCTGATGCCACCATCGTTCGCCGGAACCAGGTGATTCGTCCAGATGCGCAGAGGCGTGCCCTGCCAGAGGCTCTTGAGATCGTTCAGCAAGAGCTCATTTTGAAACACACCGCCTGAAAGCACCACTGTTTCCGTCCGTCCCGCGGTTGCCAGCATCGCGATTGCATCGCGCAACCCTTCGGCGATTCCCCGCTGAAATTCTCGCGCGATTTCGCCGACGTGTCGACCGCGCGCACGATCGCGAATCACGCCTTGCAGCAGTGGACGAAAATCCAACTCGCCATTCACGAACGGAAACGGGTATGCAGCGGTCTTTGACGATTCTTGCCTCGCAAGCCGCTCCAGCCACATCGCTGCTTGCCCTTCGTAAGACGTTTCGCGCGTGAAACCGAGCAGCGCAGCCGCCGCATCGAACAGCCGTCCGATCGAAGTGGTGCTGAATGATCGCACTCCAGAGTGTACCAACCGCAGAGCGTCGAGATACCGCGAAGGAAACGAAAATGGCGGAGCCATCAAATCGGGCAGATTGTCCAACTGCGCGAGAAACCCAGCCGCCGCCTGCGCGGGATGCGACGCGGCCGCATCGCCACCGGGTAGAGCCGCGGCACGCAAGTGACCCACACGCTCAAACCCTTCGCCCATGCTACCGGCAAAAATCTCGCCGCCCCAGATTGTGCCGTCGTCGCCATACCCGGTGCCGTCAAAGCTGACGCCGATGACGCGCTCGTCCCACGTGCCACGCTCCGCGAGCACGGAAGCAATATGCGCACGATGATGCTGCACGCTGCGAGTTTCCGCGGCAGGAAGCTCCAGGGCGTGCGCGGTCGAAGCATATTGCGGATGCGCGTCATGCACGACAAGCAACTCGCGCGCGTCAATTTCGTACATCGTCAGCAAATCCTGGATCGTCTCGCGAAACGCGCAAAACGATTCGTAATGGTCGAGATCGCCGATGTGCTGGCTCACAAACGCCTGGCCATCAACGACCAGCGTGATCGTGTTCTTGAGATCCGCGCCCAACCCAAGAATCGGCCGCTCGGCGGGAATCTGCGCAACTGCGCCCGGGGCATAACCTCGGGCTCGACGCAGAATTGCCGGGCCGAAAGCGCCCACGCGCGCGACGGAATCATCCACGCGGCGAGCGATGGGACGCTCTCCGATCAGAAATGCGTCGGCGATGCCGGAAAGGCGCTCAAGCGCTTCTTCATCGCGGTAAGCGATCGGCTCACTCGAACGGTTGGCACTGGTCATGACCAGAATTTGCGGAGCCCCCGCCGCAAAAAGCAAAAAGTGCAGCGGGGTGTAGGGCAGCATCACGCCGAGATCATCATTTTCCGGCGCGACGCCAGGAAACTCTCGCCTCGCCTTCGCCAGCACGATCGGACGCGCGACAGAAGTCAGCAACGCCTCCGCTTTGGAATCCAGTGCCACTATTTGCCGCGCCGTTTCGATGTCCTTCACCATCAACGCGAACGGCTTCTCTTTGCGGAATTTTCTCTCGCGTAGCGCGCCAACTGCTTCGGCATTCTGTGCGTCGCAGGCCAAGTGGTAGCCACCGAGCCCTTTCACGGCGACGATCTTGCCCGACCTCAAATAGTCGACTGCGCTACGAATCGCATCCTCATCGCCGCGAGTGACTACATCGCCTGCTCGAAAACAATAATGCGGACCGCACCCGCGGCAAGCGACAGGCTGCGCGTGGAAACGCCGGTTCGCCGGCGCACCATATTCGGAGGCGCAGAAAGTATCGAGCGGCCACTCCGCCATCGTCGTGTTCGGACGGTCGTAAGGCAAAGCGCGAATCACGCTGTAACGCGGCCCACAGTTCGTGCAATTAATATAAGGATACTGATAGCGGCGATCTTGCGGATCGCCGAGCTCTCGCAGGCAATCCTCGCACACCGGCAAATCGGGAGAGATTCGCGCGGTCGGTTGCCGCTCGCGCACGCTTTCGCGAATCGTGAACTCCGCGCATCCCGCCGATTTAGCTGCCCGCACGCGTACTTCCGCAATCGCCGCAGCCTGCGGCGGACGCGCTTTCATCTCCGCAAGAAACGATTGCAGCGTGCCTTGTTCACCCTCAAGGTGAATCTCCACGCCTTCTTCGCCATTCAAAACCCAGCCCTTCAATCCATTCGCGCGCGCCAGACGATAGACAAACGGGCGAAATCCCACCCCTTGCACGACGCCGCGCACCTTGATGGAATAAGCATTCGGCATAATTCTATTTCGCGCTCACCACGCAACCACGG
Source organism: Candidatus Acidiferrales bacterium (assembly GCA_049287725.1). Lineage (GTDB taxonomy): Bacteria > Acidobacteriota > Terriglobia > Acidiferrales > UBA7541 > Palsa-295. The sequence continues at coordinate 26,986 of JBAQGJ010000131.1, forward strand.
CCCTGCCAACCGACTTGAATCACTTTCCCGTCTTTTACGAGCAGCGGCACCGTGTAAGGCGGTTCCGCGATCGTGCGCATCCGCGCGCATGCCATGGGGTCGGCATCCACATCGTATTCGTCGAACTCGCTGCCCTTCCATTCCAGCCACTCGCGCATCTCGCGCGTGTGCGGACAACTCGCCGTCCCGAAAAGCTCCAGCTTAGCCATGCCCCAAACCCTCCAACGCCTCACGAATCAGGTGGTAGATGGACGCCTGTACTTCCTGAATCCGCGGAATGTAATCCGAGCGCACGATCAACGGAAAATCTGCCAGACCGCGCCGCAGCACTTCGCCTCCATCGTAGCCAAGCAGCGCCACAGTCAACATTTCCCGCTTGCGCGCTTCCTCTAGTGCAATCACCACATTCTTCGAGCCGCCACTGGTGGAAATTGCTACTGCCACATCGTTGGGCCGCGCTTGGGCAATCAACTGGCGCAAAAAAATCAATTCCGTTCCAACGTCGTTGGCAATCGCGGAAATATTCGCCGGCTCCATCGCCAGCGAAATCGCGGGAATCGCATTGTATCCCGCCGGCGGCATCACGCAATCAATCGCCCAGTCGTTCGCGTCAGTCGCCGATCCGCCATTGCCGAAAATGATCAACTTGCCGCCGCGCTCGATTCGTTCGCGCATGGCGATGGTAGCTGCGCCGATTTTTTCTGCTTCTTCCTTCGCCACGCGCGTGCGCAGCGCCGCGTCGTCCCGGACTTTCATCTTGATCGACGCCGCAACTTCAGCCAGCACATCAAATGTTTCCTGTTTGTCTTTGCCCAGAAAAGGATAAAGAAAACCCGCCGCGCCGACGTCGTGCCCCAGCTCGCGATGCTCGAAGAAGACGTGCACGGTTTCCCACAACGTGTGGTAGAGAACCTCGATCAATTCCTGATGGATGAAGGGATCCTGCGTCGCGGAAGCGGTGAAATACGAACCTTCCGAACCGGGCAGCGCAAACGTCATCGCGCCGCGCCGGCGCGCGGCATCGAGCGCAGCACAAACTTCCGGGTCGCCTTCTGGTGGGCCGAAGCCCATGACCATGTCGTCGCGCTGCGCCAGGGTCTTGAGGAACGGTTCGAATGCGAGCGAAAGATCCAGCGCGGGCAGTGCGCGTTTTCCAACGATCACGGGATGCACGAATTCCACGGACACATGTTGCGCGTCTGTAGCGTACGGCCCACGCCCAAAAGCGAGCAGCCGACCGCCCCGCAAAAATCGCTCGGACATTTCACGGCACGCTTCGGCCAAACGGGGGGCTTCGACCGCAAAGAAACTCTCGAGCACTTGATTTCGCTCGAGCAGCCGCTGTTCGATGTGCGACGCGAGTCCCAGGCCCGTGGCCATTGCCATACCTAGCAGATCCGCGGCAGAGGGTCGCCCACCAGCATGTCCACCATGCGGCTCCCGCCGTAAAGAGTCGTCACCAAAACCGCGCAAGCCGGTTCTTCGCGCACTTCCCCGATGATCACCGCTTCTTCGCCGCCCGGCGTCGCGCGCAAAGCCTGCAACGCGGAGTCGGCTAATTCAGCGGAAACGATCGCGAGGAATTGCCCTTCATTTGCGATGTGCAGCGGATCGAGGCCCAGCAGCTCGCAGGCCCCCCTCACCGAATCGCGCACCGGAAGTTTTTCCTCGAAGAGCACGATGCCCTTCCCGCAATCGCGCGCCAATTCATTTAACGAGGTGGCCGCGCCGCCCCGCGTGGGGTCACGCATCCAACGGACGCCCGCACCAGCAGCATTCACTAGCGCCTGCACCAACGAAAAAACAGAGCGCGTGTCCGACCGCAGATTAGCTTCGAGGTCTAGATCGCCGCGCGCCAGCAAAATCGTGATGCCGTGATCGCCGATCGGTCCCGAAAGCAAGACTTTGTCGCCCGCCCGCACGGATTGCGGCGAAATTTCAACTCCCGGAAGCAGGCGCCCCACTCCGGTGGTGGTGATGTACATGTTGTCAGCTTTGCCGTGCTCGACCACCTTCGTATCGCCTCCGGCGATCATCACGCCGGCCGCTTCAGCAGCCTGGGCCATCGCGCGCACTTCCGCCTCCAGCACGTCCGTGGGTAATCCCGCTTCCAACACAAAAGTGACGACGATCGCTTCCGCCCGCGCGCCGGAAACCGCCAGATCGTTCACTGTTCCATTGATCGCGAGTTCCCCAATCGAGCCGCCGGGGAAACGCAAGGGCTTCACGACGAAACTGTCCGTGGTCATCGCGATGCGCGTTCCATTGATTTGAATATGCGCGGCATCGCCCAGAGGACCGTGAGCGGATGCGTACAGAAGCGGGGCAAACAATCCTTCGACTAATCTGCGGCTGGCCTTGCCTCCGGCACCATGAGCCATTTCGATCTGCGGCTCGCGGAACCTGATCTTTGAGGTAACAGGGGTGGCCATGAATTTTTCACCCACTCAAGCAGACACGGCATTCGCGATGGTAACAGGCTTGCGGTGTTCGTAATTGTAGTACGCGGCGCAAGAGCCTTCCGATGAGACCATCAACGCGCCCACGGGCTGCTCCGGCGTGCATTCCTTGCCGAAGAGCTTACACTGCGCCGGCTTCAACACGCCTTTCAGAACTTCGCCGCACTGCGCCGCTTTCGGATCGGTAACGCGCACACCCGGAACCGTGAAGCGCTGTTCGGAATCCGATTCCGTGTACGCCGCGCGAATCTTCAGCGCAGATTGCGAGATGAAACCGAGTCCGCGCCATTCGAAATAAGGACGCAGCTCGAAAACCTCACCCATGGCACGCAGTGCCGCGTAATTCCCTTCCCACGGAACCACGCGCTTGTATTGGTTTTCGACTTTGGCCTCGCCGTTGCGCAACTGCCGGAGCAGCATCACGATCGATTGCAGAATGTCCAGCGGCTCGAAACCGGATACGACCACCGGCTTTCCTTCATCTTTCGCGATCCAGTCGTAGGGACGGCAGCCAATTACGGTGGATACGTGTCCCGGGCCAACGAAACCATCCAGCCGCATGTCCGGCGAATCCAGAATCGCGCGAATCGCCGGAATAATGGTAACGTGATTGCAGAACACCGAAAAATTGTGCAGACCCTCGGTTTTCGCGCGTATCAGAGTTAGCGCAGTGGATGGCGCGGTAGTTTCAAAACCGATGGCAAAAAACATTACGTGTTTTTCGGGATTATTGCGCGCGAGTTTCAGCGCATCCGCCGGCGAATAGACGATGCGCACATCCATGCCGCGCGCTTTGTATTCCAGCGGGCTGCCATGAGTCCCGGGCACGCGCATCATGTCGCCAAACGCCGCGAAAATAAAATCGGGCTGCGCGGCGAGCGACAAGCCATCATCAATCCTGCCCATCGGCAGTACGCAAACAGGGCAGCCCGGCCCATGAATCAATTCCACATTTTCGGGAAGCAAGTCTTTCAGACCGAAACGATAAATCGCATGCGTATGCCCGCCGCACACTTCCATGATGCGATAGTGCCGTTTGGGATCGGCAAGCCGGCGGATTTCGTCGCCCGCTTTACTGATCAATTCCGGTGCGCGAAATTCATCCACGTATTTCATGGCTTCAACCCCTGCCCGGCCGCGCGTTCCTCGTCATGCTCCAAACCATAACCGCGCACTTCCTGCATGGCGGCTTCGGCTTCGCCCAACATCGTCAGCGTCCGCATTTGATCGAGGGCATCCACTTCGCTGATCTTGCTCATCGCAAAGCCCACGTGGATAAGCACCCAATCGCCCGGAACCGGCGGCTCATCCTGCAACAACCCCAAATCCACCTTGCGCCGCACACCGACTACGTCTACCAAAGCTTGATTCGAGTTATGCGCGTCCAATTCAACGATTTGTCCCGGTATCGCTAGGCACACTTTACAGCTCCCGTTGCTACGTCATGCCTGTTGCCCGCGTTCGCCCACATCGAATTCATTCCTGCTGGCGCACCACCAGCTCGAAACTGAATTTCAACTCGTCCTTCAGCCGCAACGCGCCGCCCGCAAAGGATACGGGCTTGATTCCGTAGTCCGATTGACGCTGCGGAAATTCACCGGCGACGCGCATCATCGTTCCCATGTACATCACACGCGCGTCAAAGGAAAGATTCTGCGTGACGCCGTGGAAAGCAAGCTCGCCATTGACGCGCGCTTGCCATTGATTGCTGTTCTGTTTCTGGATCGTTATCTGCTTGCTCTCGAAAGTCGCCGTCGAGAAGCGACTCACTTCCAGAACCTGGTTATACATCGCCTCTTCGAGCTTCTTCCGATCGTCGCTCTTCATTTCATCTACCACTTCCATCGCGTTTGTGCGCACGGTCATGTGCACGCATGCGTTGTCAACGCTGTCGGGGTTGAACTGGATTTCGCAATCGTAATCGCGAATTGCAATCGTCGGGTTGTGTCCGAAGGCCGAGAGCATTCCGGTGGCAAAGGCTTGCACGGCGAAGCGGCTGGCAGTCTTATCAATCGCAACTTTCACAGGCGCAAGTTCCTTTTCGGTTTCTGTTTGCATAACTTAGTCCCTGGCTGGCCGGTCTTGCCGCTGTTGTGCCGCGACTCGCAAGATGTTCAACACTTTCCGCGTTATTACATGGAGCGAAGCCGAAAATAACGTTCGATATCCGGCAGCGCGGCTGACGCGAAATCTCCCAAGCCCATTTGGCTAAGATAGCGGCGCACTGATGAATTAGACAGCACTAGCCCCGCGCCGAAGATCACCAGCGCCACGCCTCCCAGCATGTACAGCGTTTCCTTATCCGTTCCATTTGCTCCGTTCACTGCAGCCGCCTGATCCATTATTTCAAGCGCCATGAAATTCTCCTTTGCGTGCGTGGAATCGGTTCATTTCTTTGCGGGAAATTCCCCCGCAAGAATTCGTCTGACGAATGATTCGACGAGTTTCGCCGCTTCGTCCACGGCGGCCGCCACGGGCTCACTCAAGCCCATCTGCCCTTCCTCCGGACCCAGCGTCGCCGGCACACAGCCGACCAGCAGCACCCGTTTCAATTCTCCACCCATGCTCTTTGCCATCCGCAGTACGGCTTCCGGATTCATGCCATGTGGCTCCATCGCTCCGGGCTGCGCCGAGGCAGAATTCAACTCCGCCAAGTCGGGCTCGACTACAAACAGCGTTCCCGGCTCGCCCTCGCCCGGATAGGCATCCACGAGAATGGTCGTCTCGTAGCCCTCCATCAGCGCGTATGCCAAATCGAATCCTCGGATGCCAAAGTCCGCGACGCGCACGCCCGAAGGAAACTGCGTGTGCGCCAGGCGTTGCGCCACTTCGACGCCGAAACCATCGTCCCCCAGAAAAATATTGCCGATTCCAGCGACGAGTACATGCTTCATTTCCACCGACGACGAAGGTTCATCTTTGCCAACCGGTTCGATCTCATTCGGTGCGAAGAAGAACCGGTGCCCCGGCTGCCGCATCAATCCGATGTCACGCCCCGGATCGTCTTCGACCACAACGCACACATGCAGATTCCCTTCGTAGTCCTGCTCGATGGATTCGACGGCCGCGATTTTGCCCGCCAGCGCCAGGTCGAAAACATCGCCACCCGCGCGCGGACGCAGTCGCACGCGATCTCCACGCCGCACGGGTGCGCCTTGAATCTCCACCTCCTCGACCGCACTCTTGTCTTCGAGTAGCTGCCATTCCCATTCGTTCATGGCTGCTCCTCGTTCGAAGGACGCAAACCGCGCAGCGCGCCATGTAATTTCGCAAAATGCTCCGCTGGCAATGCTTCGGTGCGCTCCAGAATGCGCCGTGCGCGGTCATCGGACTGGCGCATCTCCTGTTTTTCGTCGTCCGTCATCGTAAGGATGCGCAACGACAGAATTTCGTCAATTTCCGCGCCGTCGAACAGATCACCGGGGCTTTCCGGCGCGATCTGCGGATAGTCGTACAGAATGATCGGTGACGACAGCATCGTATCGCGCTGGCCCTCTTCTCCCACCAGCACCGGCCAAGTCCCGACGTTTTCACAATCGCTGGCGAACGAGCGGTACGCTTCCGGAGGGTCCGTGAGGGATACAAATTCGCCGCCGCGCACTTCCAGAATCGTGTGTGCCGAAACCAAAGAGCGTGCCAGCGCCTCGGCGCGGCTCAGCGGGACGAAAGCCTCCATGGGCGTGTCGTTCAAAATGCGTATCTTAAGCTTGTAAACGTCCTGCTCCACACGCACGGCAGCAAGCTCGATCTTCCCTGCCACGCGCGCCTTATTACGGAGAGTGATTCCGACAATCAATCCTCGCTCATCGCGGATCGCTTCGCGTTCTTGCCTGGCAGATAGCCGGAAAGGCCACTGCATCGGCTGCGCCGCGAGCGCCGTCAAGTTGAGCTCGCTCACGTCGATCGTTTCTTCCACCGCTTCTTGCCATGCTTGAAAAGTTTTGCCTCCGACTTCCAATAGCTCCATCATTTCGAGGTTCGCGTCCGTTACAGATGACAACTCGCTTACCGGTGTGCGCAATTTCGCGATGGAACGCGCCACCATCCGCAGAAATCGCACACGCACGACGCACTGCGCCTGATCATTCCCTTGTACCAGGCATTCTGTCTGCATCGTCCAGGCGTCAGTCCCGCCCTGTGCGTCGCTATAAACCCGCGGATACACCACGCCGAAATTAAAGCGCTGCCGGTTCTTCACGGCGGAGGGCCGGTACGGGTAAAGCATGTAACCTTCGTAGAGCACGGCTTTCACAACTGCGTCCAGAATCGCGGCGTTCATGAGCGCACCGTTTCCGGCAGCGCGCTCAAGGCGCGCTCCAGCGCTTCTTCCCAGGTGGTAATCCCCTCGCGCACCTTGAATTGATACAGCTTGTCGAAAGTATCGCGGTGCAAGGAGAGCCACGCCGAATTCGGGTAATACATTTCCATCAAATCTTTCCAAACCTTTACCGGCAGGCGGTACTTTGCTTCCTTGTCCCAGGAAATCGGCGCTACCTGCATTGCCCCATCTTCGCCTTGGTAAAAAGCCGTCCCACTGAACTGGAAACACAGCGGCAGATCTCCGCCGCTCACGCCGTGAAAATATTTTGTCGCCGCCACATTGAAATCAAACGTACACGGCACCGGAATTTCCGCGATCGTGCTTCCCGCAAATCGCGGCACCATCACGTTGGCATGCGTCCACAACATGCTGCGTAGCGTCTGCCCCCAGCGGCTCGGCTCGCCAAAAAGGTCCCGCAATCGTTCCTGCTCGCCGGGGTCGTATTTCCGGCGGCTCACTTCCAGCTGGATTTGCGCGCGCAACGCGAGGGTGTGAATGACCTCATCGCTCGGCCGATTCTCGACCCGCAGTTTGAACGACAATAGCGGCGCGGCGGCGTACTGCACCGCGTCAGCTCCCGCTATCGTAAGCTGCAGATCAGGCATTCCCGTCTCCGATCGCCACGCCTGCTTTCTTCTTTAAGTCCGCAAAAAATCCGCCAATTTCGCGCCAGACTTCCGTGCCCCCGGAAAGTCCGCGCCAATAAGTACGAATCAATCCGACCAGCTTGTAGCACTCGTCAATCGGAACCAGATAATATTCCGCCGGTGCCGCGCCCCGCACGTGCCCCACGCGGTTCACGAGCAACGCCGTCACATCCGGTTCCATTTCGTTCAGGACCGGATTCATCTCCACGATGTCCGCCCAGGTATCGAGCGGCAACAACGATTCCGTCGGGCCCGCCGGGCTCGGATACAGCGCAATCACTTTTCCCTGCGGCGTGCTCTTGAAAAAGAAAGCCATCTCGATCGGGACCATCAAACCGTCCCACTGCGCATCGCTCAATTGAAAATCTTGCAGGAACCTCACTCGTCGCGGTACCCGTTTGTACTTCGACCCGGCTTGTCCCTCGAACAAAATCGCGCAGGCGTCGCAAGCGCAAATCAATCGGCGGCTGGCCGGCTCGACAAGGTGCTCGTGCGCCGGGCCGAGTTCGCGGCTACACATTTCGCAGCGCTCCACCAGCCCGCGTTTTCGGGCGAACTGCCGCAAGAGAGAAAACGCGTTTTCCTGTTGCGGTAAAGGCTCGAAAGGCATCTCAGTCGGCGCTTCCTTCGACGCGCCCTCCGGATAGCGCGACCATCGAGCCGCTATTCTGAAGTTGCGCGAGCGACACGAATCCCGTCTGCGCGAGCGCCGCGGACGGGTCCTCCACCACGATGGAGGTGGCGTCTGGCGCTGCGTCCTGAATCGCCGCCTCTAGGGTGGCCTTCACCGTAGTGGCCGTGGACCCGCAGCCGCCGGCCTTCAAATGCACGCGCACGGAAACTTTTCCGTCCTCGCTGGTCGAAATTAGTTCGGCGCTCGCGGAATGTGATTGCAGAAACGGCCGCGATTTCTCTAACGCTCGCATAACCCGCGACTGCAGATCTTCCGGATGCAGACCGTAAAGTAGCAACAGACTGCTGACCAGTTCGTCGCAACCGCACTTGCGAATAATGTTTTCACCCGTTTCGCCAGCTTCGGCGGCGAGTTCGAGGATGCGTTCCAGTCCGGCGCCGTGCAACGCCATCAGCGATTCCACCAGTTCCCGCGCCATGGCGCGCACACTCGGATCGGCGGCGGATTCCAGCCGTTCGACCATTTCACCGATCCGCTGCATTTTTCGTTGAAGTTCGGTATCGTGCGCCATGATCTCCTTCAAATACCCACGAAGCCAGGCAGCGCGATCAAAGAGGAAAACTCCTCCAACCGCGCCTCAGCCTGCCTCCTCGTTCTAGCCCCACCGTAAAGCGTCCCGCCTCGCGGCAATCTCAAGCGTGATTGCCGAACATCGGCGAGTGATGCGTCTCCAGCACCTTTCCATTAGGCAGATACATGTGCACGCCACAAGGCAAGCACGGATCGAAGCTGCGCACGGCGCGCATGATGTCAATCCCCTTGAACTTGTCCGGCCCGTTTTCCTCGAATATGGGCGTGTTCTGCACCGCATCTTCATAAGGTCCGGGCGTACCGTAAATATCCCGAGGATTTGCGTTCCACGGCGTCGGTGGATAGGGATGATAGTTTGCGATTTTGCCCTCGCGAATCACCACGTGGTGTGACAACACGCCGCGCACAGCTTCGTGGAAGCCGCAACCGATGGCGTCCTGCGGCACGGTAAACTCGGACCACGTTTTCGTCCGACCGGCATGCAGTTCGGCCAGCGCTTGCTCCGCGAAGTGCAACGCTGCGCAAGCCGCATACACCTGGAAGTAAGTGCGCGCGCGGTCACGCTCGATCGCATTGCTCCACTTCGGGATCTTCCATTCGAATTCCACTTCCGGCAGTGACATCGTTTTCGGCAGATACATTTTCACGCTGCGGCCGGTGGACTTGATGTAGCCGATATCCACGAGGCCCGCCAGCGCCGTTGCCCACAACCGCGCGATCGGCCCGCCGCCCGTATCGAGCGCCAGATGATCACCGGTTCTCTTGTCCAGCCAGCGTGGCGACATGACCCACGTGTACTTGCCTGCGAAGTCGCGCTTCTGCGGTCGCGGGATCGTAGTCTGATTCCACGGATGGTTCTGATCCACGGGGTTGCCCAGCGGATCGTTCTTCACGAATTTCTCGCTGTTCTCCCAGCCGTCATAGTAGGAGCTTCCCAGCAGAATGCGGATCTGCAAGTTGATGTCCACCAAGTCAGTGGTGACGAGCTTGTCGTCCACCACTACGCCGGGCGTCACGTACATCGCTCGGCCCCAATCCGTCATCTTCTTGTAGGTGTAATCGCACACCGCCGGATTATTGAATGAGCCCCAACATCCCAGCAGCACGCGGCGCCGTCCGACCTCTTCATAACCTGGTAAAGCTTCGTAGAAGAAATTGAAGAGATCATCGTGCAGCGGAACCACTTTCTTCATGAACTCGACATACTTCATTAACCGCACGATGTAGTCCGTGAAAAGTTGAATGGTCGGCACAGTTCCAACGCCGCCGGGATACAGCGTCGAGGGATGCACGTGGCGGCCTTCCATCAGGCAGAACATTTCGCGGGTCATGCGGCTCATTTGCAGCGCTTCGCGGTAGAAGGAACCCGTAAAAGGATTCAGCGCCTTCATGATGTCCGCAATCGTCCGGTAGCCGTGCAGGTGCGCGCCCGAAGCGGACGTCTTTTCCGCCTTGCTGTATACGCTGGGGTTCGTTTCCTTCACCATCTGCTCGCAAAAATCCACGCCGACGAGGTTGTCCTGGAAAATATTGTGGTCGAACATGTACTCGGCAGCCTCGCCGAGATTGACGATCCATTCGCCCAGCGCTGGAGGCCGCACGCCGAACGCCATGTTCTGCGCGTATGTCGCGCACGTGGCGTGATTGTCGCCGCAGATTCCGCAAATGCGGCTAGTGATGAAGTGCGCGTCCCGCGGATCCTTGCCCTTCATGAAAATGCTGTACCCGCGAAAGATGGATGAGGTGCTATGACACTCAGCAACCTGGCGATTATCGAAATCAATCTTGGTAAAAATTCCCAGACTGCCGACGATCCTGGTAATCGGATCCCAGTTCATATCCACCAGTTTGCGCGAACCGGTCGGTGTACCTTTTGCCGCAGTGGTCATCGTTCCCATAATTTTTCGCTCCTTTAAATCTCTCGCGAATCTCGTTTGGAAGGCTTTAGTAAGCGCCGGGCCTATAACCGGTCGTGAGCTGATTGCCGGTGTGCCGCCATTTCGGTTCCTTGTTCACTGTGGCGTTGGTAAACGAGCGCAAAGTCCGAATCGCTTTGCCGTAGACCCCGATGCTTGCCGCGGAGACTTTGGCACCCGGCGGTTCGTCCATGAAGGGCATGAACTTGTCCGGGAAGCCCGGCATCGTGCAGCCGATGCAAATGCCTCCCACATTCGGGCATCCACCGATTCCAGCCATCCAGCCACGTTTGGGCACATTGCAATTCACCACCGGTCCCCAGCAACCGAGTTTCACGATGCATTTCGGCGAGCCGTAAACCTCCGCGAAATCGCCCTGTTCGTAGTACCCGGCGCGATCGCATCCATCGTGCACGGTCTTTCCGAAGAGCCACGTCGGACGGAGTTGATCATCGAGCGGAATCATCGGAGCGAGGCCGGCGACCTGATATAGAAGATAGAGGACCGTTTCCATGAAGTTGTCCGGCTGCACCGGGCAACCCGGAACATTGACGATCGGCAGGCCGGCCTTTGATTTCCAGCCCCAGCCCAGGTAGTCGGCCAACCCCATCGCGCCCGTCGGGTTTCCTTGCATCGCGTGAATTCCGCCGTACGTCGCGCAAGTGCCGCAACCCACTACCGCCAAGGCCTTGGGAGCAAGGCGGTCAATCCAATCCGTGGTCGGGATCGGCTGCCCCGTCTTGGGATCGGTTCCCAGCGCGGCCCAGTAGCCTTCCTTCTTGATTTTTTCGTTCGGGATGGATCCTTCCACCACCAGAACGAAAGGCTCGAGCTTCCCCTGTTCTGCTTGATACCAATACTTAAGGAAGTCGTCGCCGTTCTCGTAAGCGAGCACCGGATTGTGTAGATGAACCTTGGGCAATCCCGGAATCGCGCCCAACAATACGTCTTCGATGCTCGGCTGTGTCGCTGCAGTGATGGAGACAGAGTCTCCATCGCATCCCAGACCGGCAGTAATCCATAAGATGTGTACTTCGGGAACCGGCGAAGGTTTTTGCGTCTTGCGACCGTAGGGAACCGCTTCGGGGGTCATTGCTAGTCCCTCCTTTCGGGCACGTACGAGTCCCAGTAGAGGTTTGTCTGCGCGGAGCGTCCCGAAGTCCCCGTTTATCTGACACCTGTGAGGGCAGACCGGAGGAGCGTGCCCCGCTCGGGACGGACTTCTATTCAAGATTCGATTCGGATGATTACAATTGCGAGAGGGGGCTGCAATCAGGTACAGACGGAATTTGCCATAGGGGATGATTGTAGAGCGCCATCAGGGAATCCCCGATGTAACGTCTTAGACGATATCCGGCTAGCATCCGCCGTTCAAACTCACCGTCCACTCGATCGCATGCTGCACCAATTCGCGGGCGTTGCGCAAAGACAGCTTTTCCTTGATATGCGCCTGGTAGGACTCGATGGTCTTCACGCTGAGGTGTAAGTCATCGGCAATCTGCCGCGTTCCGTGCCCCTGGCCGATCAAACGAAATACTTCCAGCTCGCGATCCGTCAAGCTGACGAGCGGAGATTTCTTCGTCGAGGAAGCGCCGTGGACAAATTGCTGGAGCATCGTATTGGTCAAGCGGTCGCTGAGGTACACTCCGCCCTGTAGAATTCGACGAATCGCGACTAACACTTTTTCCGTGGCTTCCTGCTTCATGATGTAGCCATTGGCGCCGGCGCGCATGGCGCGCTCGGCGTAGATGGTTTCATCGTGCATGGAGAGAATCAGCACCGGCAGGTTCGCGGATTTCACGCGGATTTCTTTCAGCACATCCAAGCCGTCCGGGCCGCTGAGCGAAATATCGAGCAATACGATGTCCGGCCGCAGAGTGGCGATGGCGTGAAAAGCGGAATGCGCTCCTTCGGCTTCGCCGCAAACCAAAAGATCCGCCTCGCGGTCAATCAAAAGCGCCAGCCCTTGCCGCACGATCGGATGGTCGTCCACCAACAAGACCCTGAACCTTTTTATTTCCGGAGCGAGTTGCGCTTTGCTGGCCATGATATCCAACTCCTATTCCACTCCGCGGATCGGAAAGATGCAAGTCACCGTGATTCCGCCGTCTTCGTTCGGTTGCACCTTCAACGATCCGCCGACCATGTCTGCCCGGTAATTCATGATATTGAGCCCCACTCCCGGCGCCGCGGCCGGTTTCTTGGGAAAACCTCCCCCGTCGTCGCGAATCGTCAGTGTTCCCGTTCCACTCCGCCCGGAAAGTCCTATCAATATATTCCGCGCTTTGCCGTGGCGGATTGCGTTGCTGACCGCCTCCTGCGCGATGCGATAAAGATGCGTGGCCAGATTCTCGTCGTGAATGCGCAAGGGCTTCTGGCATGCAAAGCGGCACTGAATGTGGAAGAGCTCTTCCACCTCGCTTGCAAATTGTTTCAGAGCGGACATCAGCCCCAACGGGTCCGCCGCCACCGGATGCAATCCGCGCGCGAGTTGCCGCGTGTTGTCAATCGCCTGGTTCACCATGCGCACGATCTTGGCGGCTTCCACGGCTTCCGGCAGCAACTGCTCCGAAAGCTTCTGCTCCAGCACCTTGCTCATGAACGCGATCCCTGTGAGGTGCTGGCCTAGTCCGTCATGCAAATCCTGCGCGATGCGCCGCTGTTCCCGCGCGCTGATCTGCAAAATCGCTTCCTCCAGGCCTTTGCGCTCCGTGATGTCGAAGCCGACGCCGTGAATGAACCACGGCCTCCCGTCGTCGCGGCGAATCATCTTCGCTTCGCACTGAAACCACAATACGCGCCCGTCGCGCGCGATCACCCGGTATGAAGACCGCAGCGGCTTGCCCGACAAGAACATTTCCGCTGCTTCGATGCTCCATCGCATTTTGTCGTCGGGATGAATCTGCTGATACCAGCGCACCGGATCTTCCAGCCACTCGCTTTGCGAAAATCCCAACGCGGCTTCGATCTGCGGGCTTACGTACGCTTCCCCAATTCCCTTATCCAGGTACGCCATGAACACCACAGCGGGAATTTGCTCCACCAGGGCGCGATATTTCGCCTCCATGTTGAGCAAAGGTGCTTCCGAGTCGGATTTGGTTTCTGAAGTCTCGAGAGCGCCTGCGGTGGGATTTAAAAATGCGGCCTGTTGCAAAAAAACTTCTGCCAATTGCTGCAAGGCCTTCTCGGCCTCAAACAACGCCGCCGTTTCCCGCTCCGCGCCCGAGAGTTGAGTGGTATCGGCCGGCCAGTTCGCCTGCTTCAAAAAATCAAGCGCCATCTCTCACCCTAAGCACCATCCGCCATGCCGCTCATAAGCATGGATTGCTCGAATCATCCTGCGCGTTGCCCGCCAGCGATTCATTCCTTGCGACTGCTCCTCCACGGCGGCTCTTTATTCAGCGAAGCCTGCGTGAACCTGCGCAAAGCGTGAATCGCACGGCCGTAGGTCATCACCGCGCTCGAAGAAAGCAATGATCCCGGCGGCTGATTCATGAAAGGCATGAACTTGTCCGGGAAGCCCGGCATGGTGCAGCCGATGCAGATGCCGCCGACGTTCGGGCATCCGCCAATGCCACTCATCCATCCGCGTTTCCCCACGTTGCATTGCACCACCGGTCCCCAGCATCCCAGCTTCACGATGCACGACGGCTGTCCGTAAGCATCCGCAAACTGCGCCTGCTCGTAATACCCGCCGCGGTCGCATCCTTCGTGTACCGTCGCGCCAAAAATCCAGGTTGGCCGCAACGCTTCGTCGAGCGGAATCATCGGCGCGTGTCCGCCCGCCATGTTCAGTAAATACAGCAGAACTTCTGTAAAATTGTCCGGCTGCACCGGACATCCCGGCACGCACACGATCGGAATGTCCGCGCCCGATTTCCATTCCCAACCGAGATAATCCGGCAATCCCATGCATCCTGTCGGATTGCCTTCCATCGCGTGAATCCCGCCGTAGGTCGCGCAAGTTCCCGCAGCGACGACCGCCCAGGCATTCGGCGCGAGCTTGTCAATCCAGTCGCACGTCGTGATCGGTTGTCCGGTTTCCGCATCGGTGCCAAACGTGGCCCAGTAGCCCTCTTCCTTATTTTTTTCGTTCGGGATCGAGCCTTCGACCACCAGAATAAATGGTGCGCGCTTCCCTTCCGCAGCCTCGCGAAAAAAACGTACGAATTCGTCGCCATTCTCATACGCTAGAAAAGGATTGTGGAATTTTACTTTGGGGATCCAGGGGAAGGCGCCTAAAACAATATCTTCGATGCTGGGCTGCGTCGCCGCCGTCACCGCGATGGTATCGCCATCACAACCGAGCCCAGCGGTCAGCCAAAGGATGTCGATCTCAGAAATAGGAGCCGCATCCCATCGCCGAATTTCGTTCGCGGGCTCGCCAGATGTCATATTTTGCTCGACTCTACAAGGGATGATGCCAACGCACAAACAACGGGGCTGGGAACGCAATAGAATCCGGGGACCGGGTTCCGTGGGGAATTCTAACTAATTTCTCTAACTTCCGCCATGAATTGCGCGGGCTTCGCGTTGCGAGAGCGCGCCTGCTGACCTCCTTCTTGATGCGCCCCTAAAATCGGTAATTCAATTCCGTGTATCCCAGCGCGCCGTTCGCGTTCACCGGGTAAATCTTCTTGATGACGTCGCCGCCCACCGCGTATCCAAAATACAATCCGAATGAAACTCCGCGCTTCCACTTGTAATCCCCGCTGATGTCATACAAAGTCGCGAGAGACGTCCCGCCATTCGACGGCCTTCCGCTAAATCCAAACGTCCACGGCTGAAACGCTCCGCCTCCCGTGTACCACAAATCATTCTTGTTGCTCAGCCACAAACCGTGCACGTCGCTGCGAATCGCCAGCTTCTTCGTCGGACGCAGCATCACTTCCGCAAACAAGTCCGTGTTGTTCATCGAATTGAAAAAAGGAAATCGCGCATATACGCGTGGAGTAGGCAGAATCGCGAAGAACGTCCTGTGCGTTCCGTCCGCCGCATTACCATCGCCGCTCGAATAATAATATCCGCCGCGAATCCAAGGACGCACGGCATGCGCGAACGTCGGCTGCCAACCGCCCTCCGCCGCGAATGCCCCGGAGCGCTGCTTCAATCGTCCCCACTCGCCGCTCTGCAATACACCCCAGCCCAATAGATCAAATTGGCCTGCCGAACTGGTCGGCGCCGCCAGAATGAAGTGCCCGCCATACGTCCCGATATTGATGCCGCCCAGATCGGTCGCGCGCGCCGCCGCTGGACGATTGTCCGTCTTCACCACGCTGCGGTCGTCGTTGTAATAAATTCCAAAGGCGCGCCACTCCGCATGACTTTTTCCGAACGCCACCTGCCGCGTCAGCGCCACATACGTCACAGGCGTTTTCACCCATCCCCAGCCGTCCACTTGAAAGACGCCGCGCGTGGGAATCGCACTCACGGCCGTAAGAGTCCACGGACCCTTTGCGTACAGAAATTGCAGCCCGTCGAGACTGCGCATCACATCCGAAAATCCGAAATTTCCGATCAAGCGCTGCCCGATGCGATCCGTCTTCAACGAAGCAAGCGTCGGATCCTTCGGCGCCACCTCGCTGCCATCGGTAAATTCAAAACGCCCCATGCGCAAACTGGCATGGTCCCACTTGAGCCGCAGAAAAACTTGCTTCGGAAAAATGAAAGCGGTGTTTTGATCATTGTGATTCGCTGCGTAATACGACCCGCCCAGGCCATACTGGCCAAGCGGGGCAGGATTTACGGCGTGGTTCGGCAGGCCCAGCAGCACCGGCGCTTCAAACTCAATGTTCCAATCGTAATTCGGGCGCTGCTGCGAAAAGCCGAAGCGGATGACGGTCCCCGAATATCCGTACAAGTTATTTCCGCTCGACGGCTCAAACCAGTCCCAGGCCTCGTAGCGCTCGCGAACGCTCCCGGAAAAAGTGACCCCGCCAATCTGAATCGGCTGCCCGTCCGGCTCTTGCGCCTCCACCACTGTTCCCGCCAGCAACGCAAACCACAGACAAACCAGTAGTCTCCTCAACGCATCTCCTGTCCACTTCATTTCTCGCCGGCGGGCTGCCGCTTAATCCTCGCACCGCCTCTAGCAAGCAGCCGGAATGATCGCAGTAGCGCCAAATTGCGTTGCAATTTGCTGGTGAACGGGAATTTCCGCAATAATGCAAAAATACTAGAGACACGCACAGCGCAACGGGTCTATTGTCTAGCCCGCTCTGCGACGCAGCGATGCGATGCTTTGATGTTGTCTGGTGAGCCGTAGCGAACTCTGCGTTTCGTTTCGGTGGGAAGCAAGTTCGTTAACTCGAAAAATCCGGGAGTCAGCAGCGGCACAATCCTAATTTGAATCTCCAAACCAAATCCGTCGGCAAAAAGCTTCTAGAAATCGCGGGCGCACTCGTCGCACTCTACGCGATCATCACCGCCACGCTCTTCGCCATCATGCTCCGGCCGCCGGACAGGTTCGCCGCTACAATGAAATACGTCCCTTGGCCCGCGTTCGTGGTCTTGCCGTTCAAACCTCTCTGGAACGTCGCCCGCCAAGGACGCCTCGAAGCCGGCGACATGGCCCCGGATTTTTCGCTCGAGAGCCCGGATCACAAAAGCACTTTTCAGTTGTCATCCATGCGCGGCCAGAAACCAGTCGTCTTGGTTTTCGGAAGTTACACCTGACCGCCTTTCCGGCGGGAGGTTCCTGCCCTCAACAAGCTCTACGAACAATATAAGGACAGGGTCGCGTTCTACGTCGTTTACATTCGCGAAGCCCATACCAGTGATGTCTGGCAAGATCCCGATAATCTTGACGACCACGTCGTCTTCGCCAGCCCCAAAAATTTCGCGGAGCGCGAACAAATGGGCCAGATGTGCGTCGTCAAACTGGGCATACATTTTCCGGCGGTGGTAGACAGTTTTGACAACGCCACGGAACGCAACTACACCGGCTGGCCCGACCGCCTCTACGTGATCGATCGCGATGGCCGCGTCGCATACAAAGCGAAGCCCGGTCCATTTGGCTTCCGCCCGCAAGGCGTCGCGGATACGCTACAAAAGCTAGCCTCGAATTGAAGTCCTGACCGTCCCGCTGGCGCCGCGCCGGGCCTCCGACCGCCAGGCGAAGTGGAGCCGGCTTCGTACAACACGCTGTTGCAAGCCGTTCGCAGCGGCGAACCGCAGGATTTCGCGCAAATTCAGCTCGGCGGCAATACGCCTCTTGTTGATCCGCAATGCGGACTGGCTTTCGACCTTGAAGGGACTGACTGTCATCAGCTCGCCATCGGCACGCCCCCGGCAGTTCCGAGCCGGCAAATGGCCGATGCAGCGATTGAAAATTACTGGATGGCTCTGTGCCGCGACCTAAACTTCACCCAATACGGCAACGAGCCGCTTACGCAAGCCGCGATTGCTGAATTGAATTCACTCGCGGCGTTCGGCGGTCCGCATCCGGTCACTCCGCAAAATCTTTTTCGCGGGTTCACTCTCGGCGATGTGCTGGGGCCGTATCCCTCGCAGTTTATCCTTCAGCCTTTGACCTACGGCGCCATCCCCGTCACGCAGATGATGACCACCTATCTCCCTGGCCTCGACTATATGACCGACCAGACTTCCTGGCTCGCCGTTCAAAATGCATAAGGCCCGTTCCCCGCGAATCAAGCCGACCCAAACAGCCAACACCTCCGCAATGGCCGCGGTTTGGGCGCCTACGTTCACGTGGACGTGCTCTTCGAGGCGTACTTCAACGCTTGTCTCAAGCTAATTGATAGCGGCGCTCCGCTCGATCCCAACAATCCTTACGTCAATTCGCGCACGCAAACCGGTTTCGGCACTTTCGGCAGTCCTCATCTCAAGACTCTGGTCGCGGAAGTTTCGCAACGCGCGCTAAAAGCGGTGTGGTTCGCGTGCATCGCCATTTGCGCCCCGAAGCTTTCGGCGGCCTCGTGCATATGACGAAGACCAATCAGGCCAGCTACCCGGTACATCCGGACGTGCTCAACTCGCACGCCGTCGCCGAGGTTTTCGCCAAGTCATCCGAGTGAGTTAGAGCCATCAAATCTCACTCACGATGGCGAGAGGTCGTATGCGGTCGAGTCGACGGTTGTAAGCTCGAAAATTGTTGCCGAAACCCTTGTGCCTTCGCATCTTTACGTACGGTTAACCGGGTACGGCGATTTTCCCCGGGCGTGTCGAATTTCCCTCCGAACTTCGAGCGCAGAACACTGTAGGCATCCCCGCAACACACTGACGCGTCGCGGGTTCCATTTTTATTAGTACTGTTTGGAACCGGGCTTGCACCTTGCCTACGGGGTGACACATTCACCGCAGGAGGCCGTGGCATGAGAAAGAAACATTTGCAGAGCTGGGCGGCGATTTCAGCTCTCGCCGGATTTTTATGCGTGGGCACACCTGCCCTAGGGCAATCAACGCAAGATCAAGAGAATCGGCCCGTAACAGGCAACGAAATTTATCAGCACTCCGTGGACGAGTTCCATCAGTTCCTCGACAGCCACCACGAAGCCGCTGACCAACTACGCAAAGAGCCGGATTTGGTGCTGAACGACGGATTCCTGAAGAGCCATCCGGAATTGCAGGATTACCTGACACAGCATCCGGAAATGCGCGATCAGATGCGCAAAGATCCGAACGCCTTCATGGCGGCGGAAGCAAAGGTCGGTGAACGCGGAAACCAATATGGCTATGGCGGAGACCGCGACCGTGATCGTGACCGCGATCGCGATCGCAATGGCGACCTTCGCGACGTTGCCGGGTTCGATCGGTTCCTCGATAGCCATCGCGAAACTGCCGACCAACTTCGTAAACAGCCGGACTTGGTGCTGAACGACGGATTCCTGAAGAGCCATCCGGCCCTCCAGGAATATTTGCAGCAGCACTCTGCTGTTCGTGATCAAATCCGCCAGAACCCGAATGCGTTCATGGCGCAGGAAGCGAAGTACGATCAGAGCGGCGACAATTATCGCGGCGGAGGTGACCGCGATCGCCGCGATGTGGCCGAGTTCGACCGCTTCCTCGATGGCCATCGTGAAACTGCGCAGCAGCTTCGCAAACAGCCAGACTTGGTGCTGAACGGCGAATTCCTGAAGAGCCATCCTGCTCTGCAGGAATATTTGCAGCAGCATCCTGCTGTTCGCGACCAAATCCGCCAGAACCCGAACGCGTTCATGGCTCAGGAAGCCAACTATGAGCAACACGGCGATCAGCGTGCCGATCAGCGCGGGAATAACGATGCTCGCGGCAATCAGCGTGGTGATAACGATGCTCGTGGCGACCAACGCGCTGACAACGACCAACGTGGCGATAACGACGCCAATGGCAATCGCGACCGCGACGCGGACCGCCGAGATGCCACCAACCCCGATCAGCGTGGTGATAACTACGCGAACCGCGATCGCGACCGCGACAATGACCGGCGACAGTCGGCTAATTTCGATCAATTCCTTGATCGCCATCACGAAACGGCCGAGCAGCTTCGCCGTGACCCTTCACAAATCAACAACGATGAATTTGTGAAGAGCCATCCGGCACTGCAGGCTTATCTGCAAGAGCATCCAGGCGTTCGTCAGGAAGTGAACCAGAATCCCGACGCCTTCAGGCAGCAGGAAGCCCGCTACGATCGTGACGCAAACGGCATGGATCGTGACGAAAGCAGTCATCGCCAGTTCGGAGAATTCCTGGGAGGCCATGCGGATGTATCGCGTCAGCTTTCCAAAAATCCTTCACTGGTGAAAAACCACGAATACATGGACAACCATCCGGAGCTTCGTGATTACTTGAAATCGCATCCGGACGTTCAGCAGCGCCTGACAACGGACCCCGACAACTTCGTCAAGTCTGCCCAGCAGTTCAATAGCACCACGACTCCTGGCCAGACCACGAAGCCGGTGGAAACCACGAAGCCGGGGGAAACCACCAAGTCCCCGACTCCGATGCCCGACGCTACTAAACCCAAGCGGTAAAATCCGACTCCTCGCGCGATTGGAAGGCCAGAAATAAACCGGGCCTTCCAATCCACAGGAGCCGTTGCGTTCGTCCGCGGCGATGTACGGAAGACCAAACGAGTTCCTGGCAGTTCACCGCGCACGGACCGTTTTCCAAGGAGACATCGTCATGAACGCGAAAATCCCCTTAATACTAGCTCTCGTCGTGGCCTCCGCGACTCCCGTTTTTGCCGGCGGTGGCGACAAGAAAAAAACGCCCGAGCGAGCCACTCTGGAAAGAATGGAAGCGGTTCCCTGTGGTGCAACTCAAAAGGGTATCGCGGGCTTGGGCACCCTGTGGGCTTCGGCGGGCATCACGCACGTAAACTCCAATGAGAAGCTGTGTCCGCAGTACACCGTGATGACCGATGAAATGGAGTATGACGTCCGTCCGACCGATCTGAAGCATGCCGTGATCCTGCCGGTCGGCAAGGAAGTCGAATTCAAAATCAAGAAGGATCGAATGTACCTGCGAGTCCCGGATGCCCACCAGAAGATGGAGAAGTATGAGGTAGTCTCTATGAAACCTACCAATTCGGACTCGAGTGTAAAGGACGCCTCCACCAAATCGGACTCGCACTAATCGCTGCAGCTGAAAGATCACGCGGTATTAGCGCGCGCCTCTAACGGTCCTCGATCCAGAGGACCGGTAGGGCGTTGCGTGCTGCGGTTACTTTAGATTGCCACTGGCCGCCAGTTCTCGCCTCCCGACTCGCTGACGCACCCGCCTCAGAAACGGTACAATCGGACTCTCCGGGAGTTCACTACACGCGAGTCGAGGTACATCATGGAACACGACCTGCAGGACACCGTCGCGCTGCTTGCTCGCACCCCCGCTACCCTCAACGCGCTTCTGCGCGATCTGCCGGAATCGTGGACGCAGCGAAACGAAGGAATCAATACCTGGAGCGCTTTCGATATCGTCGGCCATCTCATACACGGTGAACGCACCGACTGGATGCCGCGCGCGCGAATGATCCTGCAATTCGGCCAGACGCAAACTTTCGTGCCTTTCGACCGTCTGGGACACGTGCGCGAAAGCGAAGGCAAGTCGCTCGACCAGTTGCTCGATGAATTTGCTCGTTTGCGCGCCGAGAATCTGGACGAACTGCGCCTGATGAATTTGCGGCGCGAAGATCTTGAGATGAGCGGGAAGCATCCCGCGCTCGGAACCGTTACTCTGTCGCAGTTGCTCGCAGCATGGGCCGTGCATGACTTGACTCATCTTCATCAGCTGACCCGAGTGATGGCGCACCAATACCGCGTCGCTACCGGTCCCTGGCACATCTATCTCGGAGTGCTCCAGTGCGCCGGCCACAGCGCTTGATGCCCTATTCGGCATGAGCGAGCGCGATTTGGTGAGCCTCTTTTTAGTTTTCCACTTTGCACTCTCAACTGTTAACTCTCAGCTACCATCCAAATCCGAAACTTGCCCGCCGATTGGCAGTACCGCATAATGAAGTGGGCGTACGGCGGGTATGAAAAAATCGTTTATTCTGCTGTTGGCAATTTTCGGCGGGCTCGCGGGCTTGGCCATCGGTCTTGCCGCGGGACGTTCGGGCCAACCTCGCCTGCACCGTTTGCCGCTTCCCTACTCAGCCGCGCAATCCACGGTCAAGCCGGCCGCAATCGCTGAGTCCCGCGCAGCCGTTCCGTCACACGCAAGCGCAGACTCAGGCGATCGCGCAAACGATCAACCAACCGATCAACCCGGCGATGACTCCGGCGAGCGCGTCGTCCGCTTCGCCAGCAATCCGCAGCCGCTCCCGCCCTTTCTCGTCACCGATCTCGATGGCAATGCAGTTTCCACCGCCGCCTGGAAAGGCAAAGTTGTGCTCATCAATTTTTGGGCCACCTGGTGCCCTCCCTGCCGCGCGGAAATTCCCGTGCTGATTGATTTGGCGAACCGCTACAAAGACCGGCTGCAAATCGTCGGCGTCTCCGTGGATGAAGAAGACCCTCAGGACGTAAAAAAATTCGCCGAGCACTTCGGCATCAACTACCCCATCGTGATGGCCAGCTCTGAAATCGTCGCGGAGTACGGCGGCGTCGCGGCGCTCCCCACTCTGTTCGTGGTCAATACCGATGGAAAAGTGGTCCAGAAGCACCAGGGACTGTACGCGCCTGAACTTTACGAAACGGAAGTGCGGCTGCTGCTGGGCTTGCCCGCCAACGCGCAAGTGCAAACCTTCGAGGACCGAGGACAGATCTTCCTGAAGAACGCCGCTCTCGCCACCGAATTACCCGATGTGGACTTCACTGGGCTGACGCCCGAGATGAGGAAAGCCGCACTCAAGCGTCTGAACTCGGAGACGTGCGATTGCGGATGCCGCCTGACTCTTGCGCAATGCCGCATCAACGACACGTCGTGCCCGATCAGCAAGAAGCTAGCCGCGAACGTCGTGAAAGACATCGCCGGCGACAACGCCTCACCTGCATCCTCAGCGCCAAATGGGCCCGCTCCTGCGCCGGCACCTGCGGCAGCGACACCTCTGCCGCAAGCACCCACGCCTACGCCGCCCCCCTCGAACCAGCGCTAAGCTCCGCGCGCCCAAACGCACGAACCGCGGAAAACGTGGCCGGGAATCGTGCCCTACTGCGCTTGATCCAGGGGCAAACACAGCTGCAGTTGAACAATCGCTGCGTTGGTCGCTTTCAACGTCTCTTCTTTATGCCCGCCCCAGTCGCCTCCCACGCGCTGTAAACGTTGGTTAGCCCGCCGTAGCGCAGTAATAGCATCGCGAATTTCTGGATGCAATTCCGCGGGCGGCGCAGCCGGCGCGGTAACCGGAAAACTCAACGCAAGGATCAGCGTTACTAGAGCAAACAAACTCACGAAGGGACGCTTCATTATCTTTCCTCCGAATACGAATTTAAGCTCCTTCGCGATATCCATGCGAGGAGCGAACGCACACAACACAATATCGCACCGCAGCTTACAAAGAATCAATCGTGTGAGATGTCGCAAGGATCGAAGAGGATTAAGCGACGGCGAGTCTGATCGTCGTGGCCGATCGCTGAATACTACCGCGTCGCCGGAGGAGGTGCATCGGGAGCGGCAATCACCGCGTGCGGCGCGGGCGCGGTACGTTCTACGTTGGAGTTCAGTATCACCAAATCCACGCGGCGATTCATCGCACGGCCGTCCGCCGTGCCATTCGAAGCCGCCGGATAATATTCGCCATAGCCGGACGCCGCGAGCCGGTCCGGCGCAATCGCATACTTCGTTATCAAGAGCTTGATGATCTCCGTTGCTCGCGCGGTAGACAACTCCCAGTTCGAGTCGAACCGCGCGTTGTGAATCGGAACATTGTCGGTGTGGCCTTCGATGCGGATGCGCATCCGCTCCGGCCCAATCACTTTGACAATCGCAGTTAGCGTTGGTATGGCCTGCGGACCCAGCGCGGTGGAACCGCTGTCGAAAAAACCTGCTTCGCGCAGACTAACGACAACGCCCTCCTTCGTGGGCGTTACCGAGACTGTGCGCTGTTTGATCTGCGGCGCGAGCGCGGCATCCAGTTTCATCCGTATTTCTTCCAGGTTCGGACGGTCCGGCGACTCCGCCAGGTTCTCTTGCGGCGAGTTCACCAGTCGCCCCATAGCTTGTAGCCTCTTCACGTTTTCGATCATTTGCACGTCGGCAAAAGGCATCGGCTCGGTGTCAACGAGTCCGGGTTTGGAATTTGAAGAATCAAAAATGCCCATCTGCTGGAAAGCCACTTGAATCGCCATGGCCAGTTGTCCGGCCTTACGTTTGTCCACTTGCGCAGAGGAGTAATTGATATACACATCTACAACGTTCGTCATCGTGTCGAACGAAAGATTCCACACATGCTCGATGATCTGCGCGCGTGTCACGTTCTGCCCGGCGTTGCGCATCAGGTATTCAAGCAGCGCAAACTCCTTGGGAGTGAGCTCCACCGCTCGCGAAGCGCGCTGCACCGAATGCTCCACACGATTCAGCACCAGATCGTCCATGCTCAACACCGTGTTCGGCCCGCGCCCGCCCCGCCGCAAAAGCGCCCGCACTCGCGCCGATAGCTCGGAAAATGAAAACGGCTTCAGCACCAGATCGTCCGCGCCCATATCGAGCACTTCCACGCGATCCTCCGGACGGTTTCGCCCCGCAAGCACCAGGATTGGCAATTGCTGCTGCTTCGCGCGAAACGATTGCAACACCTGCATGCCGCTCGCAAGCGCCATGTTCATGTCCAGGATCGCCAGATCGTAGCTGCGCTCCTCGACCATCTGCTCGGCTTCTTCGCCATTGCGCGTCAAATCAACGGTGTAATGTTCGGCATCGAAACTACTGTGGAGAAACGTAGCTAACGCTGGGTCATTCTCGGCAACTAAAAGACGCATTGCTGCTCCTGGGGAAGGGGGGAAATCTAAATATTAGGAAGGGGAATGAACTTTAGTTAAGGTGAGTAAAACTGTCAAAGGAAATCTTCATCATCAGTAATATTTTTCGAAGAAGTTAATGCGAGCGGGAAATTTCCACCAAAAATGAGTCATCTCGGCACAATATATGCACCACAACGGAACATGACGCCTGCCTTTTCATCATCAGCTTCACGGATGCGTCATCTTTTCCGGTTTCACCAACTCATCAAATTCTTCCGCGCTCAAATGACCGAGCTTCAAAGCAGCTTCGCGCAAACTAATATGCTGCTGATGGGCCTTGTGCGCGATCTCCGCAGCCTTGTCGTAACCAATCTTCGGGCTCAGCGCCGTCACTAGCATTAGAGAATTCTTCACATTTGCAGCGATACGGTCCATATCCAATTCCATACCGTTCACGCAATGGTCCACAAAGGAACGGCACGCATCCGCCAGCAGGCGCACCGAGTTAAGAAAATTGTGAATCATTACAGGCTTGAAAACGTTCAGTTGAAAATTTCCCTGCGAGCCTGCAAAACCGATCGCCGCGTCATTGCCAAACACCTGCACCGCCACCATCGTCATCGCCTCTGATTGCGTCGGGTTCACCTTTCCCGGCATGATCGAAGACCCCGGCTCGTTTTCCGGCAGAATCAATTCACCGAATCCCGCGCGCGGTCCCGAAGCCAGCCAACGAACATCGTTCGCGATTTTCATCAGCGACGCAGCCAGAGTCTTCAAAGCTCCGCTGGCAAACACAATCTCATCATGCGCGGAAAGCGCGGCAAATTTGTTGGGATGTGATTTGAACGGCTGCCCCGTCAACTCCGCGATCTTCTTAGCAGCGCGCTCCGCAAATTCCGGATGCGCGTTCAATCCCGTTCCCACCGCCGTCCCGCCGATGGCCAATTCGTACAGTCCCGGCAGCACCATCTTCAGCCGCTGCACATCCCGGTCGAGCTGGCTCACCCAACCGGACATTTCCTGCCCCACCGTCAGCGGCGTCGCATCCATCAAATGTGTACGGCCAATCTTCACCACCTTCGCAAATTCTCGGGCCTTCGCGTCAATCGCATCGCGCAAACGCTCAACGGCGGGAATCAACACCTCCGCCACGCGCGACGCAGCGGCGATATGCATCGCCGTCGGAAAAGTATCGTTCGAAGACTGCGACACATTCACATCGTCATTCGGATGAATCGGCTTCTTGCTGCCCAGCACTCCTCCAGCGATCTCTATCGCCCGGTTCGAAATCACTTCGTTCGCGTTCATGTTGGTCTGCGTACCGCTGCCGGTCTGCCAGACGTGCAGCGGAAAATGCTCGTCCAGTTTTCCCGCGATCACCTCATCCGCAGCCTGCACGATCAACTTCGTCTTTTCCGCCGAGAGCTTGCCCAAATCCTGGTTCACCAGCGCCGCGGCTTTCTTCAAGATTCCGAAAGCACGTATCAATTCAGGAGGCATAGTGTCGCGGCCGATGTCGAAATGAATCAGCGAGCGAGCGGTCTGCGCCCCATAATAACGATCGTTCGGCACCTCGATTTTTCCCATGCTGTCCGATTCGACCCGCATTCCGGCCTTCGGTGCCACTGACGCCTTCGCCTCCACATTCCCTCCCGTAATCATTTTCCCGCGCCAGCTAAAGGCAATTCCGTGCACTCCTTAGCCAACGCGTCTCGCATATATAAGGATACTGCGGAAACCACCCCCGCGCAGAGGTCAGTTGCTCTTCGAGACGTCAAAAGCGCAAGTTCGGCGTGCTGAACACTACGTGTGAGATCGATTTCGTCAGGGCACGGCTTTGGCCGTGCCATAACGAACGCAAGTTTCGAGCGGCTTTTAGTTTACCCTGAGGGTCCGATGGAATCGGGGCCGAAGGGCCGCTGAGGGCGCAAATTCCGAGGTCTCACACAGCCCCTGAAGCCTCTCGCCGATCAGCGTTCAGCCCCTACTGGCCTGGCAATTGCTATAAGGACCCGCGGTCAGCTGTCCGGCCCTTGGACCTTCGTACAGGCATGTTTTCAGAAACGTTCGCGGTACGATGCTCTCAGGCGAGTTCCAAAACAGATTAAGATTGTCACTGCGGACGAAGACCTAATTCTCTTCATCGCGCCATTTTTCTGGTTTGCTGTTTGGGGGACTGCACGATTGTATGGCCTCTCTATTCAAATTTGCTTTTTCTCGCGACCGCAGCGCAACCGCCACAGCCACCGCGGAACCCGCTCCCGTCGTCGAACTTGCTGCTGCCGCAACACCAAAACGCGCCGAGCCGCAACCTCCCCCTCCAGCGCCCGTTGATGACGCCCAGTTGCAGGAATTCCTGCTCAAGCATTTCCTCACCACGGAGCCGGCCGCGACCGTGGCTCCCGAAGCAACTACTCCCGCAAAAGTTCCCGCCGCTCTACCCGCGCCCACACCCGTGCAGGAGGCTGCTCCCAAAGCTGCGCCCGAATCTGTACCCGAGATTGCCACCGAATCAATGCCGGAAATGCCGGCCGACTCAGAATCGCAAGTTGCGTCGCCAGCCGCGCCGGAGCCGCAAGCAGATCACAAGACGGAACCTGAGTTTCAGCCGCAGTCGGAACCGGAACCAATCTCCAACTCCATCACCCTCGCCGACCTCCACGAAAGCCACGAGGTCGTCGCGGAAGCGGAGCTGGCGACCTCCGCGCCAGCTGCTGCTCCCAAACTCGCTCCCCACGAATGGGCGCTCGAAGAAACTCTGGCGAGCCACAAAGAGTGGCTCGATTCCCACGCCGCAATCGGCGTCAAAGCCGATCTGCGCAACGCCAAATTGCAGGACACCGAACTAATCGGCATCAACCTGCGCCACGCCGATATGCAGGACGCAAATCTGAAATCTTCCGACCTGCTGTTAGCAGACCTCCGCGACGCGTGCCTGGTCCGCGCCAATTTGCAGGAAGCATGCTTGGTCGGCGCCAATCTGGAAGGCGCGAACCTCGAAGGCGCATCACTCGAAAGCGCCATGGGCCTGCTGCCCCGTCAGCTCGCCGGCGCCAATTTGCACGAAGCATCGTTGCCCGAGCCCATCCTGGAATTTAACGCGCTGCCCGAATTCGTCCGCACCTCCAACACAGCCGCGCGCCTCTTCACCACCACGCTTGCCCTGGGCCTATTTTCCTGTCTTGCGATTTGGAAGACCAAGGACATCCAGCTTCTCGCCGATTCCGCTATCATCCCGTACCTGCACTCATCCACTGCCGCTGCCGCCGTACCCACGGACGAGATCTATCTCATCGCTCCCGCTGCATTGCTCGTCATCTATCTCTGGTTCCTCTATAACCTGCAGCGTGTTTGGGACGCAGCACTCGAATTGCCGGCGATTTTCCCCGACGGCCGAGTTTTGGGCCAGAAATCCCCGCGAATCATTGCCGGCCTGCTACGCACTCATTTCCGCTGGATGAACCCCGATGCCCCTTCGACCCGCGTAATCGAAAAAGCTGGTTCCGTCCTGCTCGCTTATTGGCTGGTTCCCGTGGTGCTCCTTTTCTTCTGGGCCCGCTACCTCACTCTCCAGGAAATACACGGCTCTTTCTTGCAAATCGCCGTAACACTCGTCGCCGTCGGTGTCGCATTCTATTGCACCACCAGCGTTGGCCGTCCGCCCGAGATTTGGGCCGCGCAAGGCCGGCCCACTAAGGACTACTTCGCGCGCCTGAAGTTTTTGAAGCCCGCCACACTGCTCGCATCGCTTTTTGTGGTTCTCGCGCTGGTTTCCGCCGGCACCGTCGCTGGCGTTCCGCACGATAAAGCTCGTGCACCGCAATTCGCCGCGGCCAGCATCCGCCGCTGGGTCCCAAGTTTCCTTTGGGCTCTCGGCTACGACCCCTACGCCGAACTCACCGAAGCATCCATTTCGCGGCGTCCGCCAAACTGGAACGGCGCGGACGACCAACTGTCCTCCGTCCAAGGCGCGCATCTGAATGGCACGAATTTCCGTTACGCCCAGGCCTACGGAATCTTCCTCGCCAACGCGCACCTGTTCCGCGCGAATTTCCAGGGCGCATTCCTTTCGGAAGCAGACATGCGCGGCGCGGATCTGGGCCAGGCCAACATGAAATTCGCGATACTCGACCGCGCTCAAATGAATCGTGCCAATCTCGACCGCGCCGAACTCGACGGCGCCAATCTCGCGCGGGTGGACCTGCGCGGCGCCAATCTATCTTATTCGTCGCTCGCCGACGCCGTTCTGGTGGACGCGCGCTTGGATGGCGCCAGCCTCTACGCCACCCACGCCGAAAACGCCACGCTGATTCGCGGTAATCTCGAAAAAGCCGATATGCGCGAAGCGCACCTCGGTGGCGCGAACCTCGAAAGCGCGGACCTGCAGGGAGCCTATCTCTGGTCCACGAAACTCGCCGGCGCAAATCTCCAGAAAGCTAAGCTGGCCACCGCAATCTTCATTGACGCCGATTTGCGCGGCGCCGACCTGGGTGGCGCGCAATTCACTGGCACCGTGCTCAACGGCGCGAATTTGCAGAACAGCAATCTGGACGGCGCCGACCTGCGCGGAGCGCTGCAATTGGCCGCAAGCCAGATCTGCTCGGCAAAATCGCGCCAAGGAGCCCAGCTCGACGAAACGCTGCAAACGCAAGTGGATGCTCAATGCGGCGTTCCTCACCAGCCACAAGCGACTCCAGAACTTCACTAGGACTGCAGTCTTCGCTCAATTGCTCCGTCAAAAGCTAGCCCTGTCGGCTACAATAGCGCTGCTGCACCCCCATGCAAGACTCGAGCGCCACTCCCACTTCGCATCAGCCTACAGCGCGTACGTTCTTCTCATCGAAAGCCGCAATTTTCGGCACCATTTTCGCCACATGGTTTCTGACCTACGTCCCAGGCCTCTCGCGGCCGGGCTTGCTCGACGACGCCGATTCCATCCACGCCGAAGCCTCCCGCGAAATGCTGCTCAACCACAACTGGGTCACGCTCTACATCAATGGCATCCGCTATCTTGAAAAAGCACCTCTCATGTATTGGGCCGTCGCCGTCAGCTACAAGCTATTCGGCGTCGGCGAATGGCAAACGCGCCTGCCGCTGTCTCTGGGAGTCCTCGCGCTGGCGTGGGCCGTATTCATCTTCGGCCGCCTCTATCTAGGAGAAGAAGCCGGATTCTACGCCGCCCTTATCTTGATCACCGCACCCGGAATCTACGTCTACACGCGCTTCCTGATCCCAGACGTCATTGTCGCTATGTGGCTCACGCTCGCGCTGTACCTCTTCCTCCGCGCCTACGAACAAGAGCAGCCCTCGCGTTGGCTTTGCTGGGGCATCGCCGTCACGATTGCTCTCAACGTTTTGACCAAAAGCCTGATCGGCATCGTTTTTCCCGCGATGATCATCTTCGTCTTCTTGCTTCTGGCCGGAAATTTTAAAAAGCTCCTGAACATGCACCCATGGACCTCGGCTCTGGTCTTTCTGGTCGTCGCCGCGCCCTGGCACATCCTCGCCGCCATCCGTAGTCCCGCTCAACCAACCGGTCCCGAAAAGGGATTTCTCTGGTTTTATTTCGTGAACGAACAATTTCTCCGTTACCTCAACAAACGAATCCCGCGCGATTACGACAAAGTTCCGCTGCTGCTATTCTGGGCGCTGCTCTTCATCTGGCTAATCCCGTGGTTCGTCTATCTCTTCCCAGCCGTAAAAGAAATTCCGCGCCGGTTCAGCGCCTGGCACGCTCATCTCAACGCACGTTCTCGCGCCAATCTTTTCTTCGCCATCTGGGCCGCCGTGATCATGCTTTTCTTCAGCTTCTCCACGCGCCAGGAATACTACTCGCTCCCAGCATTACCGCCGCTCGCACTACTAATCGGCGGCTGGCTCCAGCGCGAGCGCGAATCCCCGGAAGGAACGCCGCCCAGAAATGCCGGACGAACCGCCTCCACCATTCTCTTCGCGCTCGGCATCCTCGGATTCGCAGCGGCCATGGCCATGCTCGCCGCGACCCATCCTTTTCCTCCCGGCACCGACATCGGCACCGTGCTAACCCCGCACCCAGGCCAATACAAACTCTCGCTCGGCCATATGCAAGACCTCACCATTAGCGCGTTCGGCCTGTTTCGTGGCCCAATGCTGCTAGCAGGGCTCGCGCTGCTCGTAGGCACCGGCGCAAACTGGTTTCTGCGCCGCCGCGGCAAATTGCTGCAAGCAAATCTCGCGATCGCGGCGATGATGGTCGTAGTCCTCTTCTGCGTCCAATGGGGCTACTTGATTTTTTCTCCCGAGCTCACCTCAAAAAGCATGGCACAACAAATCAAAACCGCGCTCCAGCCGCAAGACAAAATCGTCGTCAATGGCAAATACGAAATCGGCTCCACGCTGAACTACTACACCGGCGCCGAACTCTACGTTCTCAACGGCCACGACGGCAACCTCTGGTTCGGCTCCTTCTTCCCCGCCGCTCCTGACGTATTTCTAGACAACCAAGCCTTCGCGCGTCTATGGAACGGCCCGAATCGCGTATTCCTCTTCACCGAGGACTACGTGCAAGACCAAGCCCTGCGCGACGTCAACGCCAACACCGTATTCGTCTTCGCTCACGAAGGCGGCAAAACCATTTTCACGAATCGTCCCGCCAATCGCTGAGCGCAACCGCAACGCAACGCGACGATTCGCCGCCGTTCCAAGTCCCGACTCCGTTACAATCAAAACGGAGGAAACGATGCATCCATGGCATGACCTCAGTCCCGGCGAACACGTGCCGCAGGAATTCCACGCCGTAA
Organism: Candidatus Acidiferrales bacterium; assembly: GCA_049287725.1. Classification (GTDB taxonomy): domain Bacteria; phylum Acidobacteriota; class Terriglobia; order Acidiferrales; family UBA7541; genus Palsa-295. The sequence goes on from JBAQGJ010000131.1 coordinate 58,669, forward strand.
TCGAAATCCCGCTGGGCTCCAGCGTCAAATATGAGCTCGACAAAGCCACCGGCATGATCAAAATGGACCGCGTCCTCTATTCCGCCGTCTACTATCCCGCAAACTACGGCTTCATCCCGCAATCGTTAGCCGAAGATCACGATCCGCTCGATGTCCTCGTCCTCTGCCAGGTTCCCGTGAATCCGCTGACGATCATGTACGCCCGCACCATCGGCCTGATGGCCATGGTGGATTCCGGAACGCTCGATCACAAAGTCATCGCCGTCGCCACCGCCGATCCCGAATACAACTCCTACCACGAAGCCAGCGAGCTTCCGCCGCACAAATTAGCCATGGTCCGCAGATTTTTCCAGGATTACAAACAGCTCGAAGGAAAAATCGTAGAAGTAGACGCCATCCAACCGGCTGCCGCAGCCTATCCCGTAATAGAAAGCGCGCTAGCCCGTTACGACAAAAAGCGCCGCGCCGGCCATCACAAAAAATAGCTCTCCGCTACCCAGCAGCCACGTCAATGAAATCGGCAAAACGTAGGCCCAGCACCATCTGGGAGTGCGGCAGCTTGCTGCCGCTTTTCACGACCTACGCAGCCGCGCGATCACCACCAGCGAAGCAAGCTTCAAAGGCGATGAAAAGGTGAACTGTCCCCAGTTGCCCGTTTTCTGAACCTTCGTCCAGTTGTGACCGCCTTTCGCTTGTCCCCATACTAGACGTGCAGCTTATAACTGTTTTGAAACCGCGGTGTATCTTGGGGAACGCCGTGCAACGTCCATTCGTCTCTCGCTGCCCGCATTTCGGAACGCAACTGCTCGCGCACCCGCATCTCCAAGCCTGTCATCATAGCGGCGCCCGCAATTCCGTAGATTTCGAACTTCCATCGGCGTCAATGCGCGTCTCAAATCCACAAGCCGCGACGCCGCAAGCCGCGATGGTCGGAGGAAACATGATTCGTCCGTTGGGTCTCGCTCTCGCGCTCGTCATCACCGGTTCGGCGTCACCCGCGCACGCGGGCACCAGCACGAATGTGAAATGTGCGACGAATGAAGACCGCGTGTGGGTCTACGAAAATCTCGACGATTTCAACCTGGCCGCCAAACTCAAATGCGGCGATCCCGTACAGGTCGAATCCCGCGTGAAAGGCTACGTAAAAATTCAAACCGCGGACGGAACCGAAGGCTACGTGCTGGATGCGGCGCTGCCGAAATCCGCGCTGCCCCCCGCGCCCGAAGAAAAGCCCAACACGGTAGAAGCCGCGTCGCTCGCATTCGCCGCGCGACGCGCATCAAGATCCGCAGCGCCTACGGTAAGCGCAGCGCCGGCCGCGTCACCAGCGCCCGCCGCAATAGCAACTTCCAGCGCTCCGGCAGCCGTTTCCACTTCAGCCGCGCCAGCACCTGCGACAACCACGCCGGCCCCAGTTCAACCCGCGGTAGCGATGGCCCCGCCAGCACCAACGCCAGCACCCACTGCGCCAACACCCGCGCCTGTCGCTCCGGCTTCCGCACCTGTCTACGCAAGCCAACCCGTCAGCGCTCCCGCAGCTGCTCCCGTCATGACGAGCACCCCAACCGTCGCGCACGCATCCAGCGTAGAGGTCGAAACAGTTTCAGCGCCAGCGCAACCAGCGCCGCCCGCTCCCACGGTCGCCGCCAAGTACAGCAACCCGCAACCCATCGCCCCCGCGCGCGCCAAGAAACACAAAACATCCGAAGCATCGTCGGTCGAACCCGCAGTTTCAACATCGCAACCCATGGTGGTGGCACAGACGGCCCCGCCTCAGCCAGCGCCGCCAGCACCTCCGGCCAGGATTGCCGCTCCGGCTGCGCAAGTCTCCGTATCTTCAGCCGCCAGAAGTCAATCCGCGCCAATGGTCGCGAGTCGCGTCGAACCAAGTGAAAGCACCCCCATGCCAGAAAACTCCGCGAGCCTGCAACCGGTCTCCAGTCCCGCCGACCAACCAGCCCCCGCTCGCGTCAAGCCCCCGGTCAATCCCGACGACGATGACGACACCGCCGTCCGCCAGCTCGAAGAGGACACCTCCAACTGCGCGCATTATTTCTCCGCCTACGGCCTCTCGCCCAATCAATATAAGTGGCTAGCGCAGAACCGCCACAAAGCCTTTCCCAGCGTCTGCCCGGCCCCTACTCCCGCGATGGTGGATTTCGTCGTCATCTTCACCCACGATGTCGCGTTTTATAGCGTCACCATGCCTGACGCCGTCCACGTCGAACAAAATGGATTCTCCGATTGGACTCCACTCAGCACCGTGGACACAGCTCTCATGACTCGATCGGAAGCGGACAAGAGCCACCACGAATACGTGTGGGTATTCCACACCACGCGCGGCGCTTTCGACCCGTCCAAGTTCTCTTCCCATCGCCGTCCCTTGTTTTCGAAGTCCGAAACCAACACTCTCGGTTCGCGCGGCGGCTTCCGCACCGTCATGGACGCGCTCACCTTCATCGAACAAAACGGCACGAACCGCTAAACGCGGTGAACCGAAACGGAACGTTGTTCTTGCATCGTTCGTCCCCGCGCTCTAATTCTTCTCTCGCGACGCCATTTCGTACATATGTTTTCCAGCCGAGCGAGCGTTCGGGCATTTAATTGCTAATTAACGTTCGCACACAAAATGCAAGCTAGCGCGAACGTGTACCGGTTCCGTACGATGCTGTCCCAAAAAGAACCTACTCGCCCTCTTCCGCTAGCTGCGATCTCCCGGGTTTTGCGTGCGTTAGTCGCTTAGGGAGAGGCACGCACAACAATGAAGAAAAAGCGGCTGGGTGAAGTCCTCCGCGAGCGAAATCAAGTCTCTGCAGAAGACCTCAATAAAGCCATTCACGATCAGCAAGGCAAACTCGTGCATCTTGGCGAGTTGATGCTGCAACGCGGAATTGTATCGAAGGAAAACCTGGTATCGGCGCTCACGGAAGTCTCGCGAATTGAATATGTAGACTGCGCGTCAGTCTCCATTGACGATTCCACTCTCAGTTTGATTCCCGCAGCCATGGCTAGGCGTTGCTGTGCGTTGCCTCTCGCAGTGGATGGAACGAAGCTCCTGGTGGTCATGGCGGAGCCTCAGAATTTGCAATTCCTCCATGAACTCCGCTTCAAGAGCGGAATGATTATCGAGCCCCGCATGGGGTTCCGCTCTGAGCTCGAAGACGCTATCCACAAGTATTATGGTCCTACCGAGCCCGTCGTAATCGCAGTCGAAAATTCCGCCAACGCCCCGCGACGGCCTGCCCAAGCCTCGAACGAATCCGAAATGGAATTCATCTCGTTCAGTTCGCAGGAACGCAATGTCGAGGCCATGCGGGAAATGCAGTCCGAACTCCTGCAAAAGTCGAAAACCACTCCCGCCGTGATGGTTGTCGCTTCGATGATCAAAGCCGCCGCCGAGCGCCGCGCCAGTGACATTCACATCGAGCCCCAGGTTGACGGCACCGCCATCCGCTTTCGCGTGGATGGCATGCTGCGCGACTATCAACGCATCCAGAAAATCCTGCAGAATTCGGTGGCCTCCCGCATCAAGATTCTCTCGGACTTGGACATCGCCGAACGCCGCGCCCCGCAAGATGGCCGCTTCCTGGTAAAAATTGGCGGCCGCCGCATAGACCTGCGTGTCTCCACCTTGCCCACGCAACACGGCGAGAAAGTAGTCATGCGCCTGCTGGAGGGCGAGGCCCCGCTGCAGGATTTGGCGAAGCTCGGATTTCCGCCCTGGATTGAGGAGCGTTTCCTGCCGATGCTGCGCTTGCCGCAAGGCATGATCCTGGTCACCGGCCCCACCGGCTCCGGCAAGAGCACCACGCTCTATTCCGCGCTCAATCTGATTCGCAGGCCTTCGATCAACATCATTACCGTCGAGGACCCTGTGGAATACGCAGTGACGGGATTGAATCAAGTGCAGGTCAACACTAAAGCAGGCCTCACCTTCGCGAGCTCCCTGCGCTCCATTCTGCGGCAGGATCCGGACGTCATTATGGTCGGCGAAATTCGCGACAAAGAAACAGCGGAAATTGCCCTGAAGGCCGCGCAAACCGGCCACCTGCTTCTCTCCACTCTTCACACCAACGACAGCATTTCCGCCCTTACCCGCCTTCTTGACCTCGGTGTCCCCGGCTTTCAAATCGCCACGTCGCTCACCTCGATCATCGCGCAAAGGCTGATTCGGCGATTGTGCACCTGCCACAAATCCATTCCCACCACTCCGGAGTACGCCTCCCAGCTGGTCCAAGTCGGTCTCCGGGAAGACACTCCATTCCACAATGCGCCGAACGGTTGCGATCTCTGCGACCACACCGGTTTCAAAGGCCGCATCGGCATTTATGAAATGCTGGCGCTCGATGAACCCATCCGCGCGGCCATCCGCGAAAATGGGCACAATGATGAAATCCGTACTCTGGCCCGCGACTCCGGAATGAAACTCATGCAGGAATACGCGCTCGAGCACGTTCGCGCAGGCATCACCACCATTGACGAAGTGCAGCGCGTCGTGCCCTTCGCCCAGCTGTATGCTTTGCAATGCGTTTCATGCCGGCGCGAACTCTCGAGTGGTTTCCTTTACTGTCCGCATTGCGGCAAAAAGCAAACCGCCGGAAAAACAACAAAAACCAAACGGTCAGCGCAGGTAACCCAAGGAGTGATGGTCTCGTGAGCGATCGCAACGCCCAAAAAGATTGGGACACTTCCCGTTTCGGCAAGCGCATCCACAGTATCGGAGAAATTACCGTGAAGTATGAAGGTGCCGACGATCCCGTCGTCACTCGCGTGCCGGACATCAGCACCGGCGGAATGTTTATCAATACTTCCCGCCGATTCCCGGAAGGCGCCGTCCTCGACCTGCGCTTTCGCCTCGAATTCACCGGAGCCGAAATTCAAACGCGCGGCGAAGTTCGCTATTGCCTGCCGGGCGTCGGAGTGGGCGTCGAATTCATCGGCATTCCTGATTCCGCGATCCGCGCCATCGTGGCGGAGATTGAATCAGCCGGTCAGGTCATTCCCGCCAAGGCTCACCGCGCTCGACCCAAACCCATTCGTCGCGCACTGAGAAAACGCAAATAGCCATAAGATTTGCCGTCGCGCATTTTCATCGTGCCACTTGAAATGAAATGCGCATTTGACTCCCGAACGACTCTGGCACCAAAATCGAGCTTTCGTATCGCGAACTAAAAGCGAGTCCCTGAAAACTCGCCCGGTCATTCTAAAAAATGGAGCAAGTCATAATGAAAACGATAATTCGCATCGCAGTCTGCGGCATCTTCCTGCTCGCAGCCGCTTTGGTAACCAGCACCATCGTCGCCCACAAATCCTCCGCGTCCGCCGCCTCCGCGCCTGCGCCCAAGGACACGGACATCCAGCGCGGCAAATATCTCGTCGAAGAAGTCGCCAAATGCGGCGAATGCCACACTCCGCGCGATGATCAGGGCCAGCTCGAGCCCAACCGCTGGCTGCAAGGCGCGCCCATATGGATCACGCCCGTGCACGCCGATCCGCATTGGGCGGAACGCGCCCCAGCCCTCGCCGGTTTTCCCGGCTATTCGGACGACGACGGCTTCAACATCCTCGAAAAAGGCATCGGCGCCAATGGCGAGACGATTCGCCCTCCCATGCACATTTATCACATGAAGCATGAAGACGCCGTCGCCATCATCGCGTATTTGCGTTCGTTACCCAACATTGCTCCTAAATAATCGCGGCGCCCAAACAATCGTGGCGATCTTTAATATTTTTTAATGTCGTCGCCCGCTTTCGCGGCTGTTTCCATTTTTTCCTGTATTGTTCCTCTCGTTAATTGGAGTATTGTCGTCGTGAGGGAGGGCCACGTTATGCCCAGCTCGAACAGAAGGATTCCGTCACACGAAGCAATCGAACGCCGTGCTTACGAAATTTATGTTGAGCGTGGCGCTGTAGAAGGCGACGACGTCGCCAATTGGCTCGCAGCCGAAGATGAACTGTTGGCGCGCGCCGAAGAAGCGGAAGCTGCCAAGTCGCCGATTGAGGATTTGCGGCCAGCGCCGCTGCGCAAGAGCGTGACCGCCAGCTAGCATCGCGCTCCGAAAACATATAGCAGTCGGGTTCCGTGGGTTACGAGGACGCCGCCGTGACGCGCCTGGCCTCAGAGGAAATGCCTACTTCCCGCGAAATAAGAAAATAATCTCGATAATCAGAATAATCACCACGGATAATTCCAGCACAAAGCTGCGCGTCTGATTGAACTGGTCTACCATAAAGCGGTAGAGCTCCCCGGCAGTCCGCAGCTTCTGGTCCACCAGCCGCCGGTAATCCGTCACTCCCACTTTCGCGGCTGCCAGCCCGTAGAGCCGTGCGTAAAACATGTCGCTCAAAAATTTGATGGCGTTGTCCACTTTTTCGGTCAGCTCCATCACGTCCAGCCGGATCGTATTCAGCCGCTCCGCTTCGCGCGAAAGCCGCCACGCAGCCGCCACTCCGCTCTTGTGTTCGAGCGACCGGTAGACGTCATCCAGCAACCGGGTCAACAGACTGTCGTAATGCCGCAATTCCAGCAGCTGTGTGTTGGCATACTCCAGCAATTGAGTCGTCGTCGCAGCGCTCTCCATGCTGCCGTATACCAGCGCTCCCGACCAGCCCACCACCAGCAAGTCCGCGCGCGAGTACGAAATAGTCGATTGCAGAATTTCCTGCGTCTCTGCGTCCGATAAAAAGACGGATTCGCCGCGAACAAGCTGCGCAATCTCTCGGCCATGCCCCGCCAGCAAATCCTTCGCGCCCAACGTCGCGCCATCCGCGCCGGGCAATTCTTCGAGGTGCACGATGAAGTAGTCCTCGTTCAGCCACGTCTTATAAGGACGTACCAGAGCCCCGGCCGCCCGGTCCAGCGCGCCACGCAGCAGTTCGTTCGCCTTCTCCTCCAGCTCCGGCGCTCCAATCCAATGGCTCGATTGCGCCACGAGCGACTCCCAATCGCCCGCGAACCCGAGTTCCATCTCGATGCTCACCACGCCGTAGTCGTAATATTTCGTGCTGCCGCCGATCGTCTCGCCAGTCTTCAACACCACCGGCCCGATCGGCTCGATCACCGGCGGCCTTTCAAATTTCAAATAATGTGGAATCGGCGGCGTGCGGCTGGCAGGAGCCTGCACGCCATGCGGCTCAAGAATCGCCCGCAGGTTATCGAGATTCACAGCTTCCGAAACATCATAAAGATAAAGCACCCGAAAATGTCCACGCAAAGAAATCGCATCCTCCCGTCACACACCCATAAGTATCTCATCCGCAAACTCGCATTTGTAGCGGCGCACGGCGGCCGCCATCGGGAGCGTAGTTGGCGCACGACGCGATGGAGGCCGATGGGAAGCATTTGTAGCGGCGCACTTCAGTGCGCCATCGGTGCCAACGCAACCAACGATGGCGCTCTGAGAGGTGTTGTTAAACCGCGCCTTTTAGGGGTTCTGAACATCTTGCAGACAAAACAAAGCGAATGTCATCGCGAGCGCAGCGAGGGATCTGCTTTTCGCCGGCCGGACCACAAAACGCTCGCAAACACGCGGCGTGAAGAATCCCAGCCAGCAGCCCCCATCAATGAAAATCATGCGACTCCGTTTCCGCCTCGGTAATCAGTAACCCCCGCACATTCTCCACCTTCACCGAAACCACATTGTCCTGATTCTGCAATCGCCCCTCGATCAATAAAAATTGCTGGCTAACAATCGCCACATGCTGCTCCGCAAACAATTGCGGCGTAATAATCGCATTCGCGATCCCGGTTTCATCCTCCAAACTCAAAAACACAAACCCATGCGCCGTCCCCGGCCTCTGTCGCGCAATCACTCCCCCCGCAAACCGCACATACGTCCCATCCGGCATACGATTCAGCTCGCTCGCCGTCACCGCTCCCTGCCGCCTCATCCGCGCGCGATGATATTTCATCGGATGCGGCCCCACCGTCATCCCCGTCCCATGAAAATCCGCCACCAACCGCTCCTCCGCCGTCATCGCCAGCAAAGGTGAATCCCCGGTCGCTTTCTCCGCGCTAGCAACAGCATCGTCCTCACCCCCCTCGCATCTCTCCAGCAAAGGCCCCGCATTCCGCGCAACGCGCTCAATTTGCCACAACGCATCCCGCCGATGCGCTCCGCGCCCGCCCCCAATAAAATTCAAAGCCCCAATCTCCGCCAACGTCGCCAGTTCCGCCTTGCGCAACCCCGGAACCCGCAATTTCAAATCAGCAATCGAACCAAACGCCCGCAGCCCGCGCTCACGCACAATCTCCGCCCCCACCTCCGCGCGCAAACCCCGCACATAACGCAAACCCAAACGCACGCAAAACCCCTCGCTCTCCTTTTCCAATTTGCATAACCACTCCGAACATGTCACATCAATCGGCTTCATCCGCAAACCATGCCGCTGCGCATCCTTCACCAAAGTTGCCGGCTGATAAAATCCCATCGGCTGGTTGTTCAACATCGCAGCGGTAAAAGCAGCCAGGTAATGGCATTTCAAATAAGCACTGGAATAAGCCAATAACGCAAAACTCGCCGCGTGCGATTCCGGAAATCCATACAGCGCAAACGAAGTGATAGACTGCACGATCGTGTCCTGCACCTCGCCGGTTATTCCGTTCCGCGCCATCCCGCTGCGCAGTTTCAATTCGATATCCTTCATGCGTTTCTCGGACCGCTTGAAACCCATCGCGCGCCGCAATTCTTCCGCCTCGCCTCCCGTAAATCCCGCCGCAATCATCGCCATGCGCAATAATTGCTCCTGAAAAAGCGGCACTCCCAAAGTGCGCTCCAGCACCGGCTCGAGCGAAGGATGCAAACAAGTCGCCGGCTCGCGCCCCATCCGCCGCTGCAAATAAGGATTCACCATCTTCCCCACAATCGGCCCCGGCCGGATAATCGCCACCTGCACCACAATGTCGTAGAAACGCACAGGCCGCAGCCGCGGCAAACAACTCATCTGCGCGCGGCTCTCGATCTGAAACATCCCCACGGTGTCAGCTTTTCGCAGCGTCTCGTAAACCGTCGGATCATTCGCCGGCAATTTCCCCAAATCAATTTCCTCGCCGTAATCGTCCCGGATAATCTTCAACGATTCTTCCAGCACCGCCATCATTCCCAATCCCAGCAAATCCACTTTCACAATTCCCATGTCCGCGCAATCTTCTTTGTCCCATTGCACCACCACGCGCCCAGGCATCGTCGCCGGCTCCAGCGGCACCACCGAATCGAGCTGCCCCTGGCACACAACCATCCCTCCCGAATGTTGTCCCAGATGCCGCGGCAAATCCTGAAACTTCACACACAACTCCAGAAATTTCCGAATCTGCGGATGCTGCAAGTCCAGGCCCGCATCCTCAAAATGCCGTGTGAGCGTATCGTTCTCGTCCTTGTACTCCCACGCGCCCACTAGGCTCGTCAAACGCGTCAACGTCTCCGCATCGAACGAAAGCGCCTTGCCAATCTCCCGCGCCGCCGAACGCCCGCGATAAGTGATCACATTCGCGGTCATCGCCGCGCCCAATTTTCCATAGCGCTCATACACATACTGAATCGCGCTCTCACGTTGATCGCCGCTCGGCAGGTCCATGTCAATATCCGGCCACTCGCCGCGCTCTTCAGAAAGAAATCGCTCGAAAAGCAGATCCATTCCCACGGGATCCACCGCCGTAATCCCCAACGCATAACAAACCGCGCTGTTCGCCGCCGATCCGCGCCCCTGCACCAGAATATTCCGCTCGCGGCAAAAGCGAATAATGTCCCAGACAATCAGGAAATATCCTTCCAGCTGAAGCTTCTCAATCAACTTCAATTCCTTCTCGATCTGCGCCCGCGCTTTTTCATTCTCCACCCCATAACGCGCAATCATTCCCTCCATCGTCCGCTCGCGCAGAAAATGCGCCTGCGATTTCCCGTCGGGCACCGGATACTTCGGAAACTCGTATCCCAAATTGCTCAAATCGAATTGCAGGCGCGAAGAAACCAGCTCCGTATTCGCGATAGCCTCGGGAATATCCGCAAATAAACGCGCCATCGCCTCCGGCGATTTCAAATAACGTTCCGAATTGCGCGCCAGCAAACGCCCGGCAGTCGCCAAAGTCCGGTGATTGCGAATGCAGGTAAAAACGTCCAGCACTTCCCGCTCCTCCGGTAGCGCGTAACAAACTCCATTCGTCGCCACCAGCGGCAAACGTAGTTTCCGCGCAATCTCGAGCGCCGCGTGATTCCGCGCTTCCTCCGCCCGATCAAAATGCCGCTGCAATTCCACATACACATTCTCGTGCCCGAAAATCTCGCAAAGCTGCCGCACGCATGCCGTCCCGCTTTCAATTCCCCCGCGCCCCAAAGCGTCCGCCAACAGCCCTTCCTTTCCTCCCGTCAAGCAAATCAGCCCCGCCGCTTTTTCCGCCATCTCCAAATCCGTCACGTGCCCTTCGCCCTTGCGCGCCCGCAATTTCATCAAAGTAATCAAGCGGCACAAATTCTGATAACCAGCCCGCGTCTCCACCAGCAAAGGAAAACGCCACCCACCAGCAGCAGTCACTTCCGCCCCAATATGCGCGCGCAACGAAATCTTCTGCGCCGCTAAATAAAAACGCGGCGCGCCATAAACCCCATCCCGGTCCAGCAAAGCCATCGCCGCCATCCCGCGCTCCACACACACCGAGGCCAATTCCTCAGGCAAAGCTCCGCCCTCCAAAAAACTAAAAGCCGACCGCGCATGCAATTCCGTATACATGGAGGTAAGAAACGCTACGCAGCTCACAAAACAACAAGCAACCAACAACCAAGCAACTGTCATTCCGAGGAGCCGCAGGCGACGAGGAATCTGCTTTTCCCCCGGCGTCGGCAAGAAAGCAGATCGCTCCTACGACGTGGTAGCGATGACGCCCAAATCGCCCTCCTCTACAAAATTCTCCGTGCCCTCCGCAGTTCCTCTGTGCCCTCTGTGTTAAATCTTTTGATTGTGATTCGCACTCCGCGGAAGTGGTTCTCTCTGCGCTCTCTGCGCCTTCTCTGTGTTAAATCTTTCGACTTTGACTTAGCCCTTCCGCTCCCACACGAAAACCTCTAATCGTAAACACCCCGCACAAACCACCCCCGGCACTCCGAATCGTAATAAACGCAATAAACCCCCGCTCCACCCTCCGCCACCTGAAATTCAATCTCCAGATCCCACTCATCCCGATGCCAAGAATTTTCCCGCCACCAATCCCCCGAAGTCCTCCAAGGCCCCGAAGCCGCCACCACCCGCCCGCACCAACCGCGAAAAAACACTTTCGCCGGACGTCCTTCCCGCAATTCCACCGCAGCCGGCAAGCAAGGCCGAAAAATCCTGCACCCAGTAACCGGTCGGCGCAAAACACCCGCGCCACCAGAGCCAACCGCTCCCGTCGCATTTTTCCCGCGCGCGATCCCACCTCGCGCACGCATCCGCGTCCCATCACCCTCCACCACAAATCGCGCCATCCGAAACTCCCCCGGACGATGCGTATCCACCAATTCCGGCGACCCGATATTCCCCCCGCCCACCAATTTCGCCAGCCGCGCCACCGTCAACTCCAATTTCTCCGGGTCCGGCGAACCCGGCACAAATAACCCGCCCTGCGCCGACCGCGGCCGCGCCGGCTCCGCAACCAAAGTGATTTTCACAATGTCCCCAGCCGGCGGATCGCCCTGCAATTGCAATCGCAGCAATTTCAAAAGCATCTTGGAATCCCGCATCGGCACCGGCAGCTGCAGCACTTTCACATAAAGTTTCTGCGCCGCCGCGCCATTCGCAGAATTTCCCAAAACATTTTCTTTCCCAACCTGAACCTCCTTCCCAAACAAATCCCCCAAATCGAATCTCACTCGAATCGCGGCCGCTGCCAAAGAACGCGCCGCCAGACGCGCGCACATCTGATCCAGCAAACGCCCCAGCAAAAACGACAAAGGCTCCAAATCCTCTACCGCATCCTCAAGCTCCAACTCTTCTTCCATGCTCTCGATGGGCTCAGCCAACACCATCGCCCGCGCACGAGCCCCTCGCGCCAATTCATGCAAACGCACTCCCTCCTGCCCCAACCGCTCCGAAAGCTCCAGCACCGGAAGCCCTGCCAGTTCCTTGCAGTTTCGTATTCCCCAGCGCCGCAAAGTTTCCAGCGCCTCCACAGAAGGCGAAAGCGCGCCCACCGGCAGCGCACTCAAACACTTTTCTTCTTCGCTCTCCGGAATCAAAGTAATTCCCGGAAAACCGCGCGCCGCATGCACCGCCGTTTCCAGATTCGCGGAAATAGCCACATGCACCGCCAAGCCCAGCCCCGCCGCCCGCCGCACCATCTCCTGCGCGATATTTTCGTCCGAACCAAATAACGAACCAAGCCCCGCCACATCCACAACGATCGTGTCCGCCGCAAGATCTTCCACACGCGGCGAAATGGACCACCCTAAATCCAGCAAAGCCGCATGCGCCGCCTTCTCCCGCACTCGCGACCGCGCACAAATTTCCACTCCGCACAATTCAGCCTGCAACTTCGCCATCCCCACTTGAATCCCGGCAAGCAAAGCCGCTTCATCAGCCGCCACCACGCGAACCAGCGGCGGCGTCCCATCCACCAGCGCAATCCCCCGCTCGCGCAGCAGAACCTCGCCGCGCAATACCGCCTGCACCATAAAATTCGGAACATGAATCGAAGCGAAAGCCACGATTTTCGAATCTCCATTCACTCCCTGCAATCTGCAGTGGTTTGCCTTCTCCGCGGTCTTTGCGTCTTCTCTGCAGTCTCTCTGCGGCTCACGATGCAATGAAGCTATCCTTCTCCGTGCTCTCTGCCTTTACTCTGTGCCCTCTGTGTTAAATCTTTTGACTTTGACTTCGCCCACGCAACCGACTGAAATAATCCCAATCCGTCCGTGTACTAAAATTCCCCTCCTCCACCATCCGGCCCCGCGAACGCGACACTTCCCCCCGCGCACTCAATCCATCCAGCAACCACCCCAACGAATGCTGCACAGAATCCGCATCTGGCACAGGAACCGCCCGATCCCACGAAGCCCCTTCCGCCTCCATCCGCAATCCCAAAGAAGCGCAAGTCTTCGCATTCGATTCCTGCTCCAAAAGCACCAAAACCGTCGACGTATCCTCCACCGCCCTCCGAAAACGAAACCACGATTCCAGCGGCACGTGCCGCACCAACCGCGGAGAAATATCGCTCAAATCCACCGCGATGAATCCGAATCCTCCACCCTGCAAGACCAAATCCGTAGCACGCAAACTCTGTTCGATGTTCCGACAACGCACCCACAAAAGTTTCCGCAGCTCCACTCCCGCCGCTTCCGCCGAATGCGGATCAAAAGCATCCCCGCCATCAATCAAAGCGCAAGCTTCCTCCTGCGCCGTGCGCGCGCTCAAAACCGAAAGCAATAAACTGGTCCGCCCGGAACAAGCCGGCCCGAAAATTTCCGTAAGCGCTCCGCGCGGCAAACCTCCCGTCAAAGAATCAATTTCCGGAATGCCCGTGGAAACCGTCGTAACGATCTTGCGGTCGCGATATGTAAAAGGCGCAGCCACGCGCCCGGCCAAAGCCAGTTCCACCTGCGAGCGCAAAGCTGCAAAGTTTGCGGCCATAGTTCATCAATAGTGCAACGCCAGGCGCCAAAGCCAAAGCATCAATCTTCGCCTTTTCTTCGCCTCCTAATTTTCTACATCTTGCCAAGCATTGTCAACCGCCCACAGGAATGCAGGCATCCCGGTATGTATCGGAAGTCTCCACTCAGATAGAAATAGATGGAATTGCCTGATCATGCCGAAGCGCCCGACAAAGCCCGCCAAACCATCTATCGAACCGAACGCCTCGCTGAAGGAATTGCAAGCAGCCGCAAAGAATTGCCAAGCCTGCGATCTATGGAAACACGCCGCGCAGACCGTATTCGGCGAAGGTCCGTCCAACGCAAAAATTATTCTTGTCGGTGAACAACCGGGCAATCAAGAAGATTTAGAAGGCAAACCGTTTGTCGGCCCCGCTGGCCGCCTGCTCGACGAAGCTCTCGCCGAAGCAGGTGTTGATCGCAAGCAGGTCTACGTCACCAACGCGGTAAAACATTTCAAATGGGAGCCCCGCGGCAAGCGTCGCATCCACAAAAAACCAAACGCTGCGGAAATAGCCGCCTGCCGCCCTTGGCTGGACGCTGAAATCGCCGCGCTGCATCCGAAAATAATCGTCTGCCTCGGTGCCACCGCGGCGCAATCCTTGCTAGGCCGCGATTTTCGCGTCACCCAGCATCGCGGCGAGTTCCTGAAATCCGCGCTCGCGCCGGTAGTAATGGCCACCGTGCATCCATCATCCATTTTGCGCGCGCCCGACGAGCAAACCCGGCACACGGAAATGCAACGCTTCATCGCCGACCTGAAACAAATCTCGCCAGCGCTCCGCAAGAAGTAATCACACAACTATTCTTGCAGGCTCACGCCGACAGTAATTCCGCTATCGAGCTGAGTATTTTTATTCAGAGGGACTTCGAGGGCCCGCTGCGACAAACGCGCAATCGAGGTGTGCTCGCGCGAATTAATTCCCGCCGCAAGCTCCGGTCTTCGTGCCAGAGATCGCCACGCCATACTGGTTCGCGCCGGAGAGCCGCGTGCCGCCTCCCAAAAGCAAAACGCTATCCACCGGGCTCGGCCAATTCATCTCATAAATTCCTCGCGCGGCGTCCACAGTGCGCCAGGTTCCGCGAAAAGTCCCGCTCGTGAATGTCCCGTTCGGCGCGACGGACACATTCCAACCATTTGCCCAGTGCCATATTCCCGTCAGGCCCGTGCTTCCCGACACGCGCCCGCCCGAAATCGGATAGCCGTATTGATTCCCTCCGCTCATCGTGCGCTGGTCCGGTGAGACCGTGAGAGTTTCAATCATCACCGGCCAGGTAAACGTGTACGCGCGCCGCTCCGCATCCACCAACCTCCAGTGCGCGGTGAACGGCCCCCCCGTCACCGTGCCATCTGCGTGAATTGTCACCGGTGTGTTGTTGAACCACTGATAGCAACCTACGATGGGGTCCACGCGACCGTTCACTCCAGAAGCCGTCCGGTGCGAAGATGGCACCGCTTTTGGAGCCGGCGTCGCCGCGTTGTCTCCGGAATTCGGATCACTCACGGCGTCGTTGCCCCCGGAAGGATTTGTAGCCGCTGGCGAGTCCCCCGCCCCCTGCGAATTCCCGCTGCCGCGCATCAGCATCATTCCCACCACTACTGCCGCAAGGACGAGCACCGCAGCCGCGCCAATCAACACTGTCTTCGAAGTCAGAAACGACGCTCGCGGACCGTCGCTTCCCGCGCCCGCGGAACGAGTCGCGCCCGCTGCTGCACCGGCCGTCGCCGTCGCGCCACCCGCCGCATTGCGCTGCCACATCACAGTCGCATCCGACGGCGGCGTTACCACCTCGCCCGTTTTATCGGGCAGCAACTTGTGCACCGTCGCCGCCAGATTATCCAGATGTTTTTCCATCGGCGGCGTCATCGCGTCCAGCCAATGCACCGACCCGATGAAGTAATCCAGCGACTTCCCCGGCGCCACATCCTCAATCCGAAAAGGCAGCACGGCCACGCCGTTGCTCACCGCCCGTTCCACTTCCTTCGGAATGTGCCCCGAAGCATTCGCGCTCGAAGAAAACACCAGCACCATCACTTTCGCGCCGTGGATCGCCTCAATAATCGCTTCGCCGTACGACGTCCCCGCCACAATGTCCCGTGGCGCAATCCAACAACGAATCCCCGAAGCTTCCAAACGCGCGCATACGGCGTCCGCCACAATTTTGTCTTTCGACGCATAGCTGATGAACACATCAAACGTCACAGGCCAAGCCTCCGTAAACGCACCGGAATCTAAAATTTCACACGCGCGCTAGTCCGCACTCAACATTTCACGTATCAGCTTCGCCGCCGGAATGCCCGGATTATATCTCTAGTTCCATCCAGCCTTCCTGCACTATCGCAGCAAAGGTCGGCGCACACAGATTTCACGTCCCCGGAGGAAGTAACCGCACAATCCCGCTGATTTGCACTAGGAGAAGCCAAGGGTAGCAAGCAAAGACGGGCAGCCAGGCGCGTTCCTCATCAATGAGATTTCAAGGGACGATTGTCGGAAACCGCCGGCGGAGGGTAAAAATGACGAGGCCTTTAACAAAACAAAGCTCTACTGTTTTCTGGCGAAGCAGAAGCACCCGCGCCTGTCAGGTAATCTTTCGATTCACTACGCAGACTGCTGGAGCCTCGTCCGCATCGCAATCAACGCAGCCAGCCCCATTCCCGCAAGCAACAGCGAGGAAGGTTCCGGCACACTCGGCGGGTCCGGCGGATCTGGCGGATCGGCGGTAAACGTCAGCGAACTGATTCCACCCTGTTCGTCTCCACCCTGCCAAGTTATTTGAGTAATGCCACTCCCTGAAAACGCTTCCGAACCCGATAGGCAGCCGGTATCACAGAGGAAGCTGTCACCCGCATTATCACTCGCCGTGAACAAAGTGACGCCGACCCAAGTGAACGACAGGTCGTCTACTGGTGAACTAAAATCAATCGTCCCATCAAAACCCAATAGGGAGTTTCCTACCGTATCCCCGGTTCCGCCCGCGAAGCTATAGTCCACCAGGGAGGTGTTTCCCCATTCTATTCCGTGTGGATACGGAATAAAGGTAACGGAAGTTACCGTGCTGCCGTCCGGGATAGTTTCTACTCCGGTGCTAGTAACTATCTGATCGGCGTGCGCGAGACTTGCGAATAGCAGCACTGCAAACGCAAGCGCGAGTTTGGTCTTCATGGCCCTTGCTCCTACGGCTGGTAGTTCCATTACCTGCATTCGCATACCCAACCCCGCCAAAACGGAAGTCGTTGAAAAGCAGGACGTTATCTCTTTGTCACCGGACAGCAAAGTCGTAAATACATGCCAGTTATGTGCAATTATCTTCTTATGGCCGCCAATCCTACGGATGTGGTTCTGTGATACCTACGCAGTAAGTAGCACGCCAGGCAGCCTCTGTTTCGTACCCTACGCATTCGCAAACTTCCGCCTCGGCTGCCACGCCCGAAGAACTCTAGGAGGCGCGGTTTGCAGCGGAGCCGAATCTACCGCTCCCAACGCGGCCGCACCATTCTAGATTTCGAGAGTGGCCAGAGTAAATGCGATCAGTGGTCTGATTTTCGATTAGCTAAACGAAGTAAAAAAATATGGCGCGCCCGTCCGCCGCAGGCGGGAACTCCCGACCTTTTGGTTTCCGCCGTAGGCGGACTCTATCCAACTGGGCTACCCTTGGATTCTCCGAGCCACAATCCGGCGAATTTCCTCGCGCCCCTGTCCCGACTTCAAGAATTTCTCGCGGCGCATCGCCTCACCACGCGTCGCGAAACTCTCGTGAAAAACTAGCTCCCAACGCCCGCGGTTTTTCGTCGACTTCGTGATCCCGCAGTTGTGCTGGCCCAGGCGCTGTTCTACGTCCTGCGTGTGGCCAGTATACAAACGCTTGCTGGCTTGATTTTGGATGACGTAAGCGAAGTACATTAAGGAAAGTATGGCACGCGCCGTCCGCAGCAGGCGGAGAACTCCCGGCCTCTTGATGTCCGCGGTAGTAAAAAAGTATGGCGCGCCCGGAGAGAGTCGAACTCCCGACCTTTTGGTTCGTAG
>JBAQGJ010000132.1:0-41207 GCA_049287725.1 Candidatus Acidiferrales bacterium
CATCGCAGGCTGGGAACATTAGAACCGGTCGCCAAAATATCGATCGCACAAAGACTGATGACGATAAGCACCAGGACTGCAAAGATGCACGCCACTACGCGTGCGCTGTTACTCGAATACCCGTCAGCGCGCGACAGAAACACTTCGAACATTCGGAAGTGGACATAGGCGGCGACGATCATCGCAAGGGCTGGTGATACGATTCGCCAAATATGCCCTACATCCCGACGCCACTGGATTCCTGGGCACGAACCGGGCAAGAAATCATGCGTGGACTGTTCGTACGCTGGTGCCCGGAGGGACGCTTCGGGCGGCCCAAAGCGGGGCGGAAGTATTGAGCCGATCGCTTATGAATATCCATGTCTACATCACGACCTGCTTTTCCGATCAGAAATGAATCGAGCGGGGCGCTTTGGCAACCCTTTTCCTTGCGAGAAATGGGAATCTAGGTATTCAGCGGCGGATGAATTATCGTGACTCAACGACGCCATGTTGAAATGCGGTCGTAGCCCTTTGCGCGCATCAGGGCTAGGGCTTGTTTCAAGACCTCGACCGTCGTGGCTTTTTCAACAAGCAGATCGTTAGCGTTCTCGCCGAAAACCAATTGCACGCGATCTGTATTTGCTTCCATGAATTTAAGCTTGCAGGCTTTCAAGATTCTTTCTTCTACGTTTTGAACGGAGAGACTCAAACCCACAAGAGAGTCCAGCACGTCTACCGCCTCCCGCTCCGATTCGTAGCCGAGATTTTTCAACTGTCGTTGCACCTGATCGGCAGTCCCTGGCAAATATTCGGTGGCAGAACGAATATGCTCGTATAGGGAATAGAGAGTGCCGTGGATTCTCACGTCGCGACTGGCAATATGCTCTGGACTCGTCACTAAACCATCGCTCAAGTTAGGACCGACGAACCGTCCTCTATGTTGGCCGGATGTGATTCTTATTCTGAAGCGTCTCATCACGTTTTCCCCGTGTTCGAGAGCGCATCATTGGCGCTGGAGATTCAGAGTGAGCCAAGGCGAATTTAGTTGTGTTCCGAGGTAAAGGGACTGGAACTGGGACGGCCTCGCGCGACCGCCAGTTGCGTCCTTATGGCTAATACGGTGTGTCATCGGCCAAACACGTCGCCGACGACAAGCAATTAACCGATTCAATGCACGCGCTCAGTATTTCGAACAAAGGATTCCCACCCGGAGCAGCTCTTCCTCGACTAGTGTAGCCGATTGGCTTGAGTCGTTCTATTGCGGATTTCATCTGATCGTATCGCGTTACCCTCCGGGATGCCTCCTCGGTAATCATTAGAAGGCCCGCCGCCGAACCGCCAAGCGGAAGAACTATGCCGAGAAATTCGAAAACATGAAGAAACCTGTTGTTGGCGTCCTTTAGAAGTAAAGTGAGGAACACAGACAAGGCCGCCACCGCAGCTCCGACGGTGCACGTTTTCGACCACCATTCATATTTGGCGTACGTCTTTTCCGCAGCCTTTTGCTTTTCGGCGAAATACTTCAATTGATGTTGAACGCGACTGTCGAGGTGGTGGTGTCGCACCTCCTCAAACGCCGGCGTTGGGGACTTGTCCAGGCGCCGGAGAAAGTGGAGCTCAGCGAACAGCCGTCGTTGGTTCGGTAGAGCGGGACGCGGTCCATGACCTATGATCGGATGGCGCCTGATATTCCAAGTATGCAGAAACGATCGGCAAATCTCCGTTTCCACGCGCCTGGTGAGCCACTCTCTGTAATGCTTCCCGCGATTTTTCAGCATGCTTGCGGCACATACGAGCAGGCCAACTTCGAATGCTGCGGGAACTAATGATAATGTGCGCGAAGCGGTGATGAAACCTCGCTATACCGAGCGGCCGCTCGGCGCCACTCGCGGAAGGATGGGTGATGCGGCGGCTGACTCCCGGACCGCCCCTTTCTCCATTGCTTCCCGAAGGCCATGAGACGAACGTGACTTGGATGAAATTGTACTTGCTCCATGAAAAGATCGAGCCAGCCGGCCGCCTTTATCTCCGCCAGACAGTGTTGCTTTGCTGCTCCGAGAAGGGAGCGCCAGTCCGTAGGTCTTTTGTGGTGGCTACCACCTGAGGCGGCGCGCAATCGGCGGAGGCTGGCGGGAAACGCACGTTCCAGATCCGAAACCACGTGCGCGGGAGGTTTGATATTGGAAGCGAGCAACGGCCGGAGCCACAGAGCTGCTTCTTCCCAATTAATATATCTCTCAACTGCCGCTGCCAGATCCAAATAACTGGTCGCACCGCAAACCTTCATCTCGAGGGCCCTCTGCCACCACTCCTCGAACGAGGGAAATTCCTTTGGTCGCGTTCTGCTCCACTGGTCTTCGGAATATTCCCCAAAAGCCCACGCTGCCTGCGAATGAAAGTGCCGGACTCCGTAAAAGGTCAGCGCATCGAGCCAACCCTGGCTCTTGGCGGAGTCGAATCTTTTATTGTGAACCCATTCGAGAAAACGGAAGGCGAGGAGGTTTGTGTCGCCGGCGGGCGCCTCAAGTGCGAGAAAGTCTGGGCAACGCTTCCGCAACGTTCTCAAGAGTTCCGCAGTGGTGCCGCCCGCCGCGTTGATGACCGCCCGGCTCCAAAGCGCTAGGGCCTGCCACCTTGGATAGTCCTGATAAGCCCTGCGAAATCGGTTCCATGGCACTCGAAGCAACTGCTTGCTGGCCCGGCGGCTGGCAAGGGCTCGGACGCGCAGTTCGGCGCTTGAAAACCGTTTTTTCTCCATGTCGTGTTTCGCAACGCGCACTTGCCACTCCCAAAAAACATTCCGTCAGAGGCGCTACGCGAGCCGAGACTACCGAGAATTGTGGGACCAAGCAAGCCGTGTTCCTCGGCACGAACGAGCCATGAGATATACGACTGGAGAAAAAGTTTTCGTCGACCTGGAGCGCCGGCAAGAGCAGTAACCTCGAATCCTCCGGCTGGAAGGCTTGGCAAAGCAAGTCGTGAAACAAGCGACTGGCGAAATAACTTGTCTCACTCTCGCGGGCTTGCCTGGATTATCGGCGCTAAAGAGCGCCGCCTCGGTTCTTGCAAACCCGGCGCCGCAGCGCGATTTAGCCATGAAATGAAGAATTGCCGGATTTTTTAGCGGCGCAGCCAATACCGGTAAGTCAGCCATGAACGATCCGATTGGCCGAAAATAAATTCGGAACATCGCCGTTTGGCGGCAGGCGCTTCTTGGGCGTTTGCGAAAGCTCGACGTATCATCTGTTCAATAAAGCGCTTGAGTCATCCTGGGCAGTTCCCATTCGCGGTTTTGCTCGGCGCGACACGCGAGCACCAAGGCCCTTCTCAAGCTCCGGTGAAGCGAGTCGGCTAAGTGCGCGCAAAAAGTTCTTAGGGTATGTTCGGCCCGCCAGACGGAGGTGCAACCCGTGTTTGCATCCGCGGAAAAACTCGCGCAAGGCCTGCGCGATGCGCGGTACGTAGTCGATCCCATCACTCTTGAAATCGTTTATCTGGCCGCGAAGATGCAGAAGCCGCTGCTGGTCGAGGGACCGCCGGGATGTGGAAAGACGGAACTGGCCTATGCCGTCGCCGCGGCAGCAGGCGCCGGCGTCGAGCGCCTGCAGTGTTACGAGGGCATCTCCGAGGAAAAAGCCATCGGGAAGTTCGATGAATCTCTGCAGAAGCTTTACCTGGATACGCAGAGAGATCTGTTGGGACAGGATTGGGATTGGATCGGACGCCGGCTGCACACGGTCGATTTTTTCGCCGAGGGCCCGCTCTTGCGGGCGCTGCGTTACAAGTCGAGACCGTGCGTACTGTTGATCGACGAACTCGATAAGGTCGACCAGGCGTTCGAGGCTCTGCTTCTGGAGATCCTGAGCGCATGGCAGATCACCGTGCCGAAGCTCGGCACGGTCAAAGCGGAAACAATTCCCTTTGTCGTATTGAGTTCCAATGAAGAGCGGCGTCTCGGAGACCCGTTGCGAAGGAGATGCCTGTATCTGCGGTTTGAATATCCCACGGTCGAGCAAGAGGTCGCGATCCTCTCGGCGCGGGGCGCAAACCAGGATCAGGGGTTGTTGGGGCAGATGGCGGGTTTGGCTCACGCTCTGCGCGGCTGGCACATGGAGAAGCCTCCGTCGATCGCCGAAATGCTCGTACTCGCACAGGCGCTCGAGATTCTCGGCGCCAAGGAAATCCTACCCGAGCAGAGAGACCTTCTTTTGCCATTACTGGCCAAGACGCAGGCAGACCGAGGACGGCTCCTTTTGCGCGAGGGGTTTAGAAGCCTGGTTATGGACTCGAAAACGTATCGGGACCAGCTCGAACGAACCGCCGCCGAACCTTCGAGCGGCGCTCGGGAGGCGTGATTCGTGAAGGTGCTGGTACAGGCAATACTTTTCACCCTGGCGCTGGTGGCTCCAGCCGCGCCAGCCGCGAAAATTCCAAACCACGGGCAATTTCCGATGAAATGCGCCACGCTCTACGCCTCCGCTTTCGGCGTACCGGTCGAACTCGTCGATGCCGTGATCCAGGTGGAATCCGGCTGGAATCCGTACGCGGTTTCGCACCAGGGTGCTGTGGGGCTCATGCAGCTCATGCCCGCAACCGCCGCCCGCTTTGGCGTGCGGAACCGGTTCGACATTGCAGACAACATCCGGGGTGGCGTCGCCTACCTGGCATGGCTGATTGGCCTGTTCCATGGAGACCTGCGCCTGGTCCTCGCGGCCTACAACGTGGGAGAGTCGGTGATCCTCTCGCGGGGGCTCGGATATTCCTCGCAAGAGGTTTTTGCCTACGTGATGCGGGTGGCGCGCGTGTACCGGGCCTTGCGTATCGAGGCGCAGCGGCAGGCCCGAGCACCGAATGTCTCGACGCCTCGGGGAGGTGAACGATGAAGATGGCTCGTGGATTTTGGCTGTTGTGTTTCTCGCTCGGGACCAGCGTTGCCTGGGCGCAGAACCCTCAAGTCGAACCGCGAGTCCTCACCAGGACGGAAGTGGAAGCGAAAGTGGCGGCCGTCGAGGTCGCCGCGCGATTCGTCACCACGATCCGTTTGCCGGACGCCGTCAACTCCGTGGCCGTCGGTGATCCGTCCGAGTTTCAAGTGGAGCATTCGGATCGCGAGCCCAAACTTGTTTTTGTCAGGGCCGTCTCGAAAAAACCAAGCGAAACGAATCTCCTGATCTCGACCGTGACGGGGCACCAGGTGAGTCTGCTGCTCGTTAATCGTGGAGACGGCTCTCCAGACCTTGCGAGCGTCGATTTCCTGGTGAAATACGAAGCTCCCGCCGATTTTTTTGTGGGTCCGTCCGGCTTTCCGACTGCCTTGGTAGGAGAGACGGTTCCCCTCACGCCAAGCGGAGGCATGGCAATGGATGGAACGCCCGCAATTCCGCAAGCCGCCGCTCGTGCGACCGCGGTATCTCCTGCGGCAGCAGATCCGGCTTCGGCCTTCCACGATTCTGCGCGCAGTAAAATCGAAGTATCCGATCTCGATAAGCTTCTTGCGCAGCAGCAGAGCTCTCCGTTGCCGATTTTGTACGGTGAGCACGTCGGCGAAGACTCCACCGAAGGTGATCCGGTGCGCGCGGGTGTCAGCCGAGTGATCGATGGGGGTGAAACGGTGGTTGTACTGTTCTCGGTCGTCAATCCCGGTAGGCACGCGATCCTGTTGATGCCGCCCCAGGTGCAACTGAGCGGAAGATCGATCTCGGGAAAGATCCTGCA
The DNA here is from genome assembly GCA_049287725.1 of Candidatus Acidiferrales bacterium. GTDB lineage: Bacteria > Acidobacteriota > Terriglobia > Acidiferrales > UBA7541 > Palsa-295. The sequence goes on from JBAQGJ010000132.1 coordinate 5,698, forward strand.
CCGCAAGAAGTGGTCAACGGCAGAACAGCTGCCGATCGAGGATTTTAGGTTCAATCGCCGCCGCCTTGGCCGTGGCGAGCGAGCGGATGGCGTCGTGGTATTCGTGCGCCCGCCTTACAAGCAGTCGAACCAGACGCTGTTGTTGCAGATAGCGGAATCGGGGGCGGTGGATCGTCCCGCCCTCGCGCCCATCGGATTTGGGGTAAGTACATCGCCGGAGGAGCCGAATGGCCGCGGAAAATGACCGGAACAATGCCGAGCCTCTCGCAGAGGCGCTCGCAGCAGAACCGCAACCTGTTGAGGGCGACACGGATCCCGGATGGCGGGATGTTTTTCGCCAGGCCTTCGACAAGGCGCGGCGCGAGAATTTGCCCGCAAACCGAAGCGGCCTGGGCCGTGATCGCAGCCGTGCTCTGTTCCTGCTGGCGGGAGCCGCGCTGGCCGTATTGCTGTTGTTTTTGGCCGTCTTCTCCTCTCCCAACGTCGCTCGGAAATCGGCAAACGCAAGACCGCCGGGGACGGCGAACCTCGGTCAACGCAAGACTCCGGGTCAGCCGGCGGCTGGACAGTTGGGATCGGCGACGCCGCTGCTGAGCGCGCAGACGGGGCGTTCGGACGCTGAAGAAAGCGCGGGGGTCACCGCCGAGGACATCGATAAGACGGCCCGGCCGATCCGCCGTTCGGTCGGAACCACCAGCAGGCCCGCCGTCCCGGCCCCAGGAAAAGCGGGTCCCTATGCCTTGGGGCAGATCGATTTCTGTGATGCTGCGGCCCGCGGGCCTGCTCCCGAGTCTCCCTCCTCTGAAAAGTCTCTCGCGGATGATCTGCGGAAGTCGTCGCTCGTGTTTGTGCGAAATGGCCAAGATGGATCAGTGGTAACGACGACGAATTTCGCTGCGACGGAAACGGAGGAAACTCCCACATTCGCATTGCCCGCCGGAACAAAATTGGTCGCCCGGCTCGAGTCCGTGGTGAGTAGCGCCGTCAAGGAGCCGGTCGTCGCAGCCATTGAATACAACTACGAACAAGGGGGGGAAGTTATCGTGCCCGCGGGCGCGAAGGCACTCGGCACGCTACAGCAGGCCGACCGGTCGGGAAATGTCGCAATCCGCTTCCATTCAATTCAAATGCCAGACGGAACCACGGACAAGATCGAGGCCACGGCGATGAGTTTGCGCTACGGGCCTCTGAAAGGCACGGTCAGCGGGAAAAAGACGGGAACGAATTTTTTGGTGCGCGCCTTCACAGGCGTGGGACAAGCGGCTACCTATCTGGTTGGGTCGGGGGGACTAAGCGCACCGCTTTCCGAGAGCGCGTTCCTCCGGGACCGGATAGCCACGAATATCGGGATTGCGGGCGATCAGGAGTTGAACAACTTGACTTTCAACCAAAACCTGGTGGTCACCGTGCCCGGCAACACGCGGTTTTATATCGTCGTCGAGCACGGTGCCGCGCTGCCCGCGGGACCGGCGCAAACTTCCGCGTCGCAGCAGGCGAGCACGGCACCTCCCCCCTCGATGGAGGAGCTTCGCGAGCTCCTGCAGCTTCGCCAGGAAATGAGCGCCCTCTATCAACCAAGGGGCACGCCAGGCACGGCGCAACCAGTACCACAGCAGTGAGGCTGGCAAGCCATGGAACCGAACTGGAAACCGCTGATCGAAAGGCTGGGCGACGAGAGGCTCTGCGCCGGGTTCATGTTCATGGGGAGAGTGAACGGGATCAACATGTACAAGCATGGCATCGCCCGGACCTACTTGAATCTGGACGACTACGGCCGCTGCTATCTGTGCCGGGGAGAGTGGCGTTTCGAAGAAACGGATTTTGCTCGCGAACTCACCCGCCTGAAAGCGGCTCTCTCAGAACTCGGGGAGACTTTGGAAAGCCTCTACGATGAAGAGTATATCGAGAAGAAGAAACAGGCCTTGCAAAGGGCTGGCATTCGGGAAGAGCGGATCGAGATCGAGCCGCAAGACTGGTCCATAAACTAGAGCACTCCCTCCGAACGAGCCCTCGCTAGAAACCCCTCGCAGAATTCCTTCGAGACTTGCCTTCGTCGCCGCTCGGGAAAATGTACCGCCTCTGTTCGACGGCCCGTTCATTTCCACGTGCAATCTCCAGTTCCAGCGCCCCTTCACTTTTTTGACAAACAACAAGACTGACCGTAGGGTTTCCGCATTCGACTCGCCCTTCGACGGAGGACCGACGGCGAAAGACGCAAGGCAGAAAGGAGATTGCATTCTATGAAGGTAAAGCTAGACGAGGCGTGGAAACGGGCTCTGGCTCTATCCGCTATCTGTTTCATCTTAGGGGGCCAGTTCCTCTGGGCGCAAAACCTCGGAACCCAGCCGGCGTCGGGGGTGGCCGTGCAGGGGCAGACCGCGGCTCAGCCCGAAGGCGCCTTCCTGAACTTCATCAACTGGATCGGGAACGTCATCGCCCCCGTAGCAGCGGGCGGCGCGGTGGTCGGTGCCGTCGTGGCCTGGCTCAACGGGCGCGGCGTGGGCCGCTGGCTGGCCGCGGCGGCGGCGCTCTTGGCTGTTTCCGGAATCACCCGGTTGATTGAGTTCTGGATTACCAACGGAACCGGAGGAGTGACCTAACCGGGTTCCCCTCCAGCGCGAAGCTGGCGGGCCGTTCGGGAAAGGAGAAGAAACAAAACCGGGCTGCCCGCCATCTTCGTTCGGGTGTTGAATCCGTTCTGTAAAGACCGAAGCAGGTAAGGAAATCAAGCGAGGGGCGCTATGGCTGTTCCGCAATTATTGAACGACATCATCCAAGTGCTCTTGCACCTGGCGCCGGCGGCAGCGCTCATCGCTCTGGTTCTCGCGGGAATCAGCTTGCGGCGCGAAGGAGGAACCACATTCTCGATCGGCGGCGGATTTACGAAGTGGATGCTTTGGGCGGTCGCGTTCGTAACGCTGCCCGCGCTGCTCGGATGGTTCCCTTCATGGGGAGTCGCCGCGCCGGTCCCTAGCGGCGGAATCGGCACTTCTTGGCTCGGTGCGTTGCAGTCGGATGTATCGAACTTTGTGACGAATTTCGTCGTGGGACGAATCGCCACGACGCTCGCAGCCTATTTCGTTTTGCGCGCCATCCTGGATGCAGCCTCCGGCGGACACCCTCTGCCGTCGGTTCTGGCCGCGATGTTTCTGCTGGGTACCCAGGCGACGTACACCTTGATCGCCGGCTACAACAGCGGAACGCAATACGCCACCGCGGACGTGCTCGACAGCCTTTGGAATTATCTGGCCGGCACAATTATGCCGATCGCGGCCGGCCTCGCGATCGCCGGGGCGATTCTCAATTTCGCCACCAAGCGACCGGCGATGCGCTTGGTGGCGGTAGCCCTGGCCATGTTGTGCGTTTCGGGGATCTGGAAACTGATTCTTTCCATGGAGGCTTAACAAGAGCGATGTCCTTCGGCAACGGGATCTTGAACCTGACGAACTGGACGGGAAACGTGATTCTGCCGACCCTGGCGGGCCTGTTTTTCGCAATCGCGGTTCTGAAGTTTGCGCGCTCGGAATCCTACGCAGCCGCGATGTACGGAGGCTTTTTGTGCCTCATGGCTTCGGGGCTGTTGCGTGCGATGGAAGCCTTTGCCTCCCAGCGCGCCTGGAATGATCCCGACGTGTATTGGATGTCGCTGGTGAGCCTGGTGGATTGGATTTGCAACGTGCTGATGCCGGTGTATGCGGGCCTGGAAGTCGCCGCGGGCGCTCTGCGCATGGGAGTCGTCGCGCGGGTCCATCCCACCGAAGGATGGCTCAAGCACTTCGTGGTGGCCGCACTCTGTTTGCTTTTGTCGGGACTGCTGCGTCTTGCCGAATTCTTCATTGCGCATGGAAGCGCGGGAATTCCGTAGGAGGACGATGGCTATGGCTCTGGAAGTGACACCCGTATACCGCAATCTTCGAACGCGCGTCACGTTTTTCGGCCTCGAAGCCGAGGATCTGTTTGCCATTCTGGCGCTGGCTGTCGTGGCGAGCATTCTGGGAAGATTTTTGCACCGGGAGATGTTCGGGCTGCCCATGAACATGGTCCTCGAATACATCGTCCCCGTGCTGAGCATCCCGGCCCTGATGCTTTTCAAGTATGGCAAGCAGCGCGGGTACCTCCAGGACTGGGTGATGTTTCATGCCAAGCCGCATGTGTACTCCGCGCTCGAGCGGGATCGCGAACTCACAGGCGACTACCTGCGGCGGGGAGACTAGGGATGCCACTGACGATGGAAGGGTATGAGCAGTCCATGAGCGCGCCTCCGCTATGCGAACAACTTCGTATCCGGGACCTGCTCGACAACGTAGCGGTGCAGATCGATGGCTCCCTGGTGGCCGGCTTCGAGGTGGGCGGCATTCAGTCGTACTACGCGAGCGACGAGGGCCGGAACCGGACCAAGGGGCTGCTCGAAGCTTTAGTGAGAGCGTTCCCGGAACGGTCCATGCGCATGCAAGTGCGATTTGAGATATCGGAGGGCACGGGCGATCTGCTAACGCGTTACCTCCGGGAACGCCGGAGCGAAAGCGCGGTGCTCGGCGAGCTCGACCGCCAGCGCATCGAGTTGTGGCGAAACCGCGAGACCGCAGGCTTTTACCTGCAACATTTTCTCCATCTGTATTTCATTTGGAACCCTCGCATTCACCACCAATCGCCGGACTTCGAGTGGAAGCGAAAAATGAAATCGGGCGGGAGCTTCCGCATCTCCGCCGCAAAGTGTATGGAACGCTCGCAGCAAGAGCACGAAGAACTCCTCGCCGAATTCAACAGTTTGCTGGCGGGCGTAGAAACCACGCTCGGCGCTACCGGCATGTCGATGCGCCGGATGACGCCGGAGGACATTTTTCTAGAAGTCAAACGGGCCTTACATCCGCTGGGCAACGACAACTTGCCCTATCGCGCGGGCCGCCGGTCCGTCTGGTACCAGAGCGCGCGCAGCCAGATGGCCAACGTGAACGTCGAGGATGAACAGGACGACTACCTCAAGATTGGCGGCCTTCTCTATTCCTGGATCAGCTTGAAGGATCTGCCGGACGCCACGTTCCCGGGAATTTTGCGCGAGCTGGTGGTCATGGATTTTCCCCTGGTAATGAATGCGGAGGTCATCCTCCCCGACCAAAGCAAGTCGATCAAGCAATACAAAAGCCGTCTCCGGAAGATGCTCGCCGCGCAGAAGGATTTTCACGGCGGGTTTCGGATCAACGTGGATGCCCAGGTGGCCGAACATCAGCTCGTCAAAGTATTGCAGGACTTGATCTCAAGTTCGCTGAAGGCTTGCCAAATGAGCCTCGTCGTAACTGTTCGGACTTCCAAGCCATGCCGGAACCGCACGGAGCGGGAAGAAGCCGAACGCACCCTCGCCGATCGCCGCCAGCGACTTTTGCACGCGATCGCGCGGATGAACGGCGGCCGCGGAGTTCCGGAGACGCTGGCGCAAAAGCGCCTCTTCTTTACCGGTCTTCCCGCAATGGGCGGCGAGAATCGCCGCGAGCTCGATCTGCTTACACTGAATGCCGCCGACCTGTTGCCCGTCGAAATGCCGTGGCGCGGAACTCCGCATTCACCGCTCCTGCTTTTTGAGACGCCCTACCGGCAGCTGCTGCCCTTCTCGCCTTTTGATGCCAGCCTCGGCGACGCCAACATGCTGATTATGGCCAAGACCGGCGGCGGGAAAACCTTCATGGCGCAGTTGTTTCTGCTCATGATGGCGCGCGCCAACCCGCGGATCTCGATCATTGAACGCGGGGATTCCTACCAGCCGCTGGTGGAGTTGATGGGCGGCCGCGTGATCGACGTGAAGCTCGACGGAGCGGAAACGCTCAATCCCTGGGACCTCCCAGTGGGAGAAACCTGCCCGAGTAAGGAAAAGATCGCCTTTCTCAAGAATTTGACCCATCACATGATTGGCGACAGCCCGGGTTCGGACGATTCGCTCCTCGACAATCTGCTGACCGACGCCATCGGCCAGACCTATAAACGGTGCGCCATTCGCTACTCGAACCCCGTTCCCACCTTCAACGATCTGCGAGAGGAACTGGCTCAATGGCGGGATGAGGAGCGGATGCAACGCACCATCGACGAGGCCCGTTTGGCCGCCATCAAGCTGCGCTCCTGGACGGGAGAAAAAGGGATCTACGCGAAACTGTTCGACGCACCCACAACCATGCGGCTCGACAGCAATTGGTTGTTCTTCAACGTCGAGGGATTAACCTCCGATCCCCGGCTGGAAACCGCCATGAGCATGCTCATCGCGAACGCGGTCGGATTGCGCTCCGGCGGAAAATCGGGGCAACCCAGTATCACGGTCCTCGATGAGTGCTGGTTCCTGCTCGATTCGCCGGCACTTGCTCCGGAAGTCGTGCAACTGTTCCGGACCGCGCGAAAGAGGAACGCCAGCGTCTGGGGCATCAGCCAGACGGTCGAGGACTTTGTCGGGACCGAATTCAGGCCGCGAGAGCACGGCGCCGGAATTTTGAAGAACGCGGGCATCAAGATTATCGGACAGCAACCGGGGGACATGACGCCGCTCGTCAGTCACCTGTCTTTAAATCCGGTGGCTTTGCACGAGTTGAAGCGCATGAGCGCGCCGCGCAAGGGCGAGAGCGCAGAGGTTCTTTTGGTCCTTGGAGAGAAGGCCGAGACGACACAAACGCTGCGAATCGTGCCCACCGCGGTCGACTACTGGATCTGCACGACGTTCCCTAGAGAACGGCGCTACCGCAGCTGGGTTCTACACAAGCTCGGGGACCGCCCACTGCTGGACGCGTACGAGGATTTGGCACGCAAGTTCCCTCACGGATTGGCGGAGCTGCCGCCGCTGCCAGAGGAAATTTCCGGTGCTGTCACAGGAGAACTGTCATGAATACCCACGCTGCCGCAGTCGCGCCGCACTCGCGCGAGGTGCTCTCGCTTGTTCTGTGCGGCGTAGGAATTGCTCTCGCGGTCATCTTCTTAGCCCTGGTGCCACGTCCCGTTGATGTGTCGATCCGCTTGGCCGATTGGTTCCAAGGCCTCTTGCCCCATCCCATTCATTTGTGGAAGGAGTGGCCGTGGCGATACTGACAAATATTCTGTTCGGAATGTTCTTCATCTCGTTTTGCTACGGGATGATCGTCGCCAGAAACCGCCGGCAACTGCTGGCCCTCACCGTGGCGGGCGTGCTGGCGGTCTCGCTCGCAGGTCCTCCCCCGGCCCAGGCACAAGCGAGCCTGATCACCGCCATTCAATCCGTGCTGAACGCCATCAACGGCAAGATCCAGACCGCGCTGACGGCAATCGAGAAGGTCCGCAGCACGATCGACAGGTTCTATCAGGCAGCAGTCTGGCCGGTTGCCCTGATCAATCAGGCGAGGGCTCTGGTGACGCAGATGACGAGCGAGTACCGAGGTCCGATGCAGAACATCTTCGGCATCAATCTCAAGAGCGCCACGCTGCCGAACTCCATGGCCCTCGAAAACGTCATGCGGAATCATCAGACCGGCGACCTCGCCGCGCTCACCGCATCGTTCGCAAATACCTATGGAAGCGTCCCGACCGCCGCCGCGGCCGGCCCTGCCGATCGCGCGATGATGGATATGGACGACGCGTTGGCCATGGATAACCTCAAGACCCTCAAGGAGAGCGATTGGGCAGATGATCTCACGCTCCAGGAGGCCGACGACATCGAGGACCAAGCCAGCCAGGCGGCTCCCGGGTCCGCACCTTTCCTTACCGCAACGGCCGTAGCAGCCAGCATCGAGAGCCAGGCGCTTACGCAGAAAATGCTCGCAGCCGAATTGCGGCAGGAAGCGGCCCGTTTGGCGCATGAAAACTCGCTGCGGAAGCGCGGGGCCACGATCACCGGCGATGTAAGCAACCAGATTTTGAATCTTCTTGAGAGGCGCTGAGGAGGAAATTCGATGAAAACCGTTGTGCGAGGTGTAAGGCGAGGTTGCGCGTGGATCTGGCGGCATAAGGTGCGCACCGTCGCCTTGCTCGTAGTGCTGGTGCTGAGCGCGCCGAAACCGGTGAAGAGCCAATTCCTCGATCCCTGCTGCGCGATCATGGCGACCGGACTCGACGCGATCGGCAGCACCCTGAGCAGCGTTATTGGCGGCGGCTTGGGCGACATTCTCTCGATCGAGCAGGATATCGCGAAGTTCGAGCAAACGGTCGTTTGGTCGCAGGCGTTGATCCATCAGGCGCGCTCTCTGGTGGCCGACATGCAGGGCATTTTCAAACAGATGGAAGCAGTCATGCGCCTGCCGGTGAATAGCGCGACGCTGCCCGCAACCCAAGAGTTCGAACAGTACCTGCTCTCGCGCGATCCCAATCAAATCGCTCAGACCAGCGCGCAGTATGTCTCGGTGTACGGAGCGGTGCCGGATACGCCTGCGGCCTCGCCCCAGACACGGGATTTGGTGGACATGACCGACGCCGCTGCGCAGGCGGCCCTGAAGAGGGCGATTGAGATCGATGCCTTGGCCGACTTGGAACTGCAGGCGGCGGACCAGATCAATCAGAGTGTCGCAACGGCCGCCCCGGGAAGCGCACCGATCATCGAAGCGCAAGCGGATGCCTGGCTGGTGCGAGCCAATGCCTACACCCAGTCGGCGACGGCGGACTTGATGCGCGTGCGCGCCGTCGATCTCGCCGATGCGAGCGCCAGCGTAAAGAACGGAGCGGCGAACTCGACTGCCATCCGGCAGCAGATCTACAACATCTTGAAGAGGCCCTGAACCATGTTTTATTTCGAGCAACTGTTCGAAACAGCTTTGAACGGAATCGACAGCGCCAATGTGACCGGCGCGGTCGTGAGTGTTGCGGGAGTGATTCTCCTTCTGAGTTTCCTCTACAGTGCCTACCAGGCTTTTGCGGCCGGGGGCGATGTCCGGATGCTGGCGGTCTCCGGAATCAAGTACCTCATTCTGGGGCTGGTGTTTGCGAGCTACGGCACGGTCTTCCGCAGTGTGAATGAAATGTTCAATTCCGTCGCGAATTTCATCTACAACTCCACGGGCGTTGGGGATGTCTTCTCCAATTGGATGAACCAGCTGGCGCAGTACTGGCAGTCCAACGGGAATACATCTCTTTGGAATCTGGTGACCGGCCTGGCCTCGGGCGTCATCAGTCTCTGGCTGATTTTGGGCGCATTCGTCATCTTCCCTGTTTGCTATCTCATCTTCACGGTCTTTTACGCGCTGTACGGCGCGGTGCTCTACGTAACGGGACCCTTCGTTCTGGCGTTTTTGCCGACACGAGGCCTCGGCCAGCTGTCGCGAACCTATCTCGTCAATCTCATGACCTTTCAAGCCTGGGGACTAATTTACGCGATCATGCAGGTCCTCATGTCCGCCGTCAACCTGGCGAGCATCAACGCGGTGCTGGGGGCGAACGGAGTCTTGAACAGCTTCGTGGGCTCAAGCGAAATGATTCTGCTGGCGCTCACGGCGAGCATTTTTTCGTTCGCGATCGCCTTGATCCCCTTCATCGCCAGTCGAATCGTTCGCGGTGATGTTGGCAGCACGATGCTGATGCTGGTTGGCACCATGACCGCCGCGGCGGGCGCGGCCGCCAGTCTGGCCGCCGCGTCCATCGTTGGAGCGGGTGAAGGTGCGCTGGCTGCTCGAGCGGCTAGCGACGGGCCGCCACCGCCGCCTCCACCTGCGGGAATCCCAGGAGCGACGTCATCCGCCCCCGTACCAATGGGCATGTCGGGTGGAGCCGGGACACCAACGGTCGGGTTGAGCTCAGCGTCCCCCACACCCGCATTGACTGGCAGCACGAGTGACGGTGGCGCCGCGGAACGCAGCGGCGGAAGCGGTGATTCCTTGGCCTCGGGAGCGACAGCCGCATCTCCCGCGCCCTCTTCTGCACCTCCCTCGCGCTCTGCAAGTCGCCCGGGCCAATACCGCGGCTTCAATATTCCGCATGCCATGGCTTGGCATGTTGGCTACTCGCTCGGATCCGCATACCGGGGCGTGAGGGGAAAGGAGTAGCAGATGAGAAAGATCAGCGCACCGCGAGATCTTCCAGAGATGGCTCGGTACACGAAATATTACGAGCACGACGGCATGCTCCGCGCCTATGCGAACCGCGCCATGCTGCTCGCCATGATTTTTGGCTTCCTGGCGATGTCCTCTTTGGGTTTCGCCATATATGTCCGCCTGCAACCGCCGACAGTGATTCGCGTGGACAAGGATGGCAACGCTTCCGTCGTCGGCGGGGCTCATCCGCTGAGGCTCGCGGCGTTCAGCCTGTCGGCGAATGCGTCTTCCGCCGATCCCTCCCGAGACGTCGCGCCTACCGATCTCGAAGGCAGAGCCGTAGTCCGCCAGTTTCTCATTCGCTACCTCGGCTACACGCCCGACTCGGTTGACCGGAATCTGGCCGAGGCCTTGAACCTGATGACCGCAAACCTCCGGGCTTATTCCATGAACAAACTCCGCGATGAGGACACCGTAGGAAAGATCAAGAACGATCACGTGATTTCCGATTTTGAGATCCGCTCGATCGAGCACGTTAAGGGAACGCCTTGGACCTACACCGTGTTCGGAGTGAAGGAAGTCCATCGTGTGAAGAATGCGACGGAAGCGACGGACCAAATCGTCGGGCGATATAACCTGCGGCTGGTGGAAACAGCTCGTTCGGAAACCAATCCGAGCGGGCTGCTGGTGGCCGAGTACGGCGAACAACAGATGGTGGGGGACCGAGAGACGGGGCTGGTCCAAAAAAGCGATCTCGACAAGGATAGACCTTAAGGTATTCGTGCGTCGCTTTGGGAGAAGAAAGGAGGTTTGATCGTGACGGCAGGGACGATAGAAACGGCTGGTGAACCGAAAGACTCGCAAACGAGCCCTTCCCCTCGCGAAGCTCGCAAGACTCGCGCTGGCCAGGCGAGTGCAGCTGACGGCCGACGTTTTTTTCTCGCCAAGGCGGGAGGAAACCACAGTGTTCCCGAATTCAGCAAGGAATTCCCGGGAGAACCCGAGGCAATGGTGGAGTCGCTCAAGAGCGGCCTGAGCTACTTTACGGTCTCCGAGTGGAGAGGGATTGCCGATTTCTCAGGTAGGAAACCGCAACTCGGGCGCGAGGCAGTCCGCGGCGGCGCGAAGACCGCGCCGTAAGAGTTTCTCTGCAGACGGAAGTTGGTCTGTCGGGAGCCGACCACAAGCTCGATCAATTGTGGCTGAGTGCTTGGCCTACTCGGGGTGTGCCCGAACCGGGCCCACAACTAGAGGTCAGCAAACTCCTGGTTTGTTGTTGCCGGACAAACAAAGGGGAAGAAGCGTAGCAACCAAGAGGTGCGCTGTTGAGCTGCCTATAAAACAACTGAGCTGGTCCGGTTCTTCGCGAACCTGACCGGAAACCTCACCGCGTTTTCGGCCCAGGACAGCGAAAGAGACCGGCGGCAACGGCCTCCTTCTCTGTCCTCTGCCGGACAGAAATAAGGAGGAGCAAATGCCGACTGAAATGAGTAATGGAATGCCCGTGATTACGCTGGACATCAACGAGATGGGACAAATCAAGAGACGGTTGCCGAGGTTGACCCAGGCAGAGCAGCTTCGAAACACGCTCCTGCAGGGTCTCTATCCCGGCATTCGTGTCGCCCGTCTCAATGTGCCACCCGGAAAGCTCGAAGACCACCAGGAGAACGAAGTTCAGAAATCCATGCGGTCATTCGAGCTCGAGGGAACGCGCTATCGGCTCATCGGCGCAAGCGCTTCGGCGAAGAGCGGCAAGTTCTACGCCGTCGACGAACGCTACGAGCCGGAAATCGCCGAGCGTTTTCGTAAATGGCCGGAAGCGGCCATCACCTATTTCGGAATCCTGGTTTCGCCGTGCAAACAGCGCATCCAGTTGCCCGATGCCAAGGTGATGGTCGTGAAAGACCGCACGCTCGGTACCAACGATTGCCGCGGCTGGATCTCGCAGTCGGTGTTTGGGCGATTTCATCTGCCTCGCCACCGGCTCTATCAGTTCCGGCTGGCGTTCGAGAAAACGCAGGCGAAGGGAGCCTGCAAGGTGATGGCAGACGATGTCGCCCAGAAACTGGGGGCGGACATCCTCTTACCGGAATCGTGCGTCAAGCCTGAGTACAAACAATCTGCACGTTTCCTTGACTTCCTCCACTGGCGACGGCCCAAAATCGAGGTCCGCAGCTACCGGGGGCCGGTCGTATTCGGCATCCGGGAAGTTTCCCAAGCACTTGAGCTCCAGAGCAGCTACACGCTGATCGAACACGCGCCGTGGGAATCCCTTCAGCTCGAAATCGTGCCGTTGGCCATGGAGCAAGCACGCAAGCTGCGTCAAGCGTGCCAGGATGGAAACTACCAGGAAGTGATCGAACTCCTGGGCGCCTCGCGCAGGCAGCCTCCCGGGGAAGAGGTGAATGAATCCGCATACACATCCTTTGAGCGCACCGTCGTCGAAGCGGTGCTCAAGGTGGATTCCAGCGGCTACCTCATCAAGCACCCCTACATCAACAACGCACTGAACCGCTTGCTGGCGAAGTGGACGTTCAAACTTTGCACGGCAGGCGGCTTCCAAATCCCGGGCTTTGCCCTGGCCGACGACGGATTCCTCGCGCTCCATCGAGGGCAGGTCGTCGCGGCGTCGGACTGGCTGCCGGAGGATCGGGCCATCAGTTCGCTCCCGTGCCGGAAGGGTTTGCTCGTGCGCTATCCCATCCGCATGTTTGAAGACTTGCTTCCTTACACGCGGGTGTCCACGCAAGAAGCGGTTGGCCTGGTGACCGCAGCGATCGAAGAACACAACGGCAGTTCGATCGACGAACAGGCCGCCGTGGATTTGGTAGAGCAGCAGATCGGGCTCGAGGGGACCTTCACCCTGCACAGCGCGACGGCTGCCAAGAACGGGGGAGATTTCGACTTCGACCTGGTAGCGGTCGTCGAAGGAGATCGCTTTCCTCGTTTTGTCGATAGCCGTTTCGCACATCAGGACCGGCACGAAAAAGGTAAGACCAAACGCGCCAAGAAACAGAGCCCCTGGTGGAATCTCGCCCGGGTGGCGAATCAGGCCAAAGGAAATCAGATTGGGTCGATAACGGATCTGAAGACCTCCTGCTACGCCGCCGGTTTCCCCGCAGAAGCCTACCAACTCGTCGATGAACTGCAGCATGCCTTGGACAGCCTGAAGTGGGGCACCGCGGTCAATCAGGAGCTCATCGCCGAAATCCGCCGGAAGGTGCCGCTCGCGGCTTGGTTGCAGCTCAAAGACCAGGAGCGGGTCAGCGATATGCCGGTGCACCTCGAGGTTCTTTCCACCGACAAGATCGGGTACCTCTACAACCTTGCCAGGAAGGAAGTCGAAGACTTCTTTTCTTCGACGCTGCTGATCGGCGATTTCCACGGGCTGATTACCGGAGAGCACTTCACGCGTGAGATGTCCCAGGAATGCCGATTGGTGAACCGCATTTACGCGGGGGAAGTCGGGAAACTCATCACTGAAAAACAGACCTTGGAGGAAGCCCTGGCGAAAGCCGAGGCGGAATACCAGGTCAGGCGTCACGACCAAGCCACGAGAAACGAAGCGCGCACCCGTCGCAACGCAGCTCGAAGCGCGGTGTATGCGTATAAGGAACGATCCCGCGAGGAGTTTCAAGCCTTGCGGTCCATCGTCCGCGCTTGGGGCGAGGGCAAGAAGCAGGACCGGCGCGGCTGGTGCCAGGCCTTGCACACCGTTGTCTGCGCAGGGAAAGGAAACGGCTCGCTGCTGTTTCACGCTTTTCCCCAAGAAGTCATCGACAAGATTGCCGAGGAGACCGGCAGCAATCCCGTCGAAGTCTCGGTCCCGGATCTGGTCGATGGCGAAATCGAGTTCGATGAGGACGGCCGCGTCTTTCTCGTCGAACCGTTCCCCAATGGGGATGGCGGCACGCACGAGCGCAAAGTCTTTCTCCTGCAGATAACGAGGAAAGGTGAAGTGCTCGTGGATGGCAAAGTTGTCGAGCACGTGCAGCCATTCCCGATGCGCTACGGGGCCGGCTCGATCCGCGATGGCAAGCTGGTGTTCAACGACATTCGCCAGCGGCCCGCCGTGAGACGTCAACCAATGAACCCAAGCCAGCCGTCCGCGAGTGACCGCGGCAGGGCCGGCGCAAATGGAGAAACACCTTCCTGAGCAAATGCCGTCCGGGAGACCTGCAGGCAGGCCTCCCGGGCGGTCCTTATATGCCTACATATTAAGGATGACCGAAAAGGGGGAAACGTGAAGAGGTTTTGGATTTCCTACATCGCAGTGGCGGCCCTGGGATGCCCGGCTTGGAGCCAAAAGGTCGAGGTTGCAAAGCCGGATCGGGACCGGATTCTCCATGTGCAAACGTCTCTCAACCACCTGACAGTCCTGGAGATGAGTGAGCCGGTCAGCACGGTGGCTGTGGGCAGTCCGGTCTTTCGCGTGGAGTGGCGCGAGAACAAGGTCTTCATCGAGCCCACCGAGCCGGACGTCGCCACCAATCTGTTCGTGTGGACTTCATCCGGCCGTTTCAATTATGAGCTCGATCCCGCAGGAGTGGTGCGCGATATGGTTTTCGCCGTCGAGCAACCCGCCCCGGATCCTCCGCGGGTCAGCGCCTCGGCGAATCGAGCCAGTGCGGCCGATCCGTCGCCCGCGGAAATACTGATCCAGGCTAAGCCCGTTCGTTTGCATGGCTCAATTCATGAGAAGAATCGAGTCGCTGTTTATTTGACGGATTCACTAGAGCGCGACGGGCACGTCTTCATTCGCTACACCATTCGAAACGAAACCAAGAAAGCGTACGTACCCGGTAGACCCCAGGCCTGGGCGCTCAATACGCCCCGTTACCCTGAATCACTCTACGGTCTTTCGAACTATCAGTTGAGTCCTGATGAGGCAACAAGGTTGATGTCGAGCGGCAAGACCCCGCTAGCGATAGCGGAAAGCGAAATGCGCTCCAGGCCAATCGAGCCTGGGGAGGAAACGGCAGGAATTGTCGCGATCCAGTTGCCTGGGACGCATACGGGGCCAACCGTACTACGGCTGATTTTCCTCGCGGACTCGAAGGGACCGATTAACGCAACCCTGGTGCTCTGAGATGCCGGTACCTGTCTCACCAGGCGAAATGCAGAAATGGATCGAGGAGTCGTTGGCTCAGCAAGCGCACATCGGCCTCAGAAAGGCGGTAGTGAACATGGTTCTTGAATCTCACAACCCATTCGACCTAAGTGCACGGCGCAAGCCGAGAGCTTGCTTCGTGCTGGGCACGGTCTTCTTCGCCGCTGCGGTAATTTGTTTTTGCTACTTCAATTTCGCCGGTTGAGCGTCGTGACGCGATGAGCTTCTTGGTCCAAGGATTGGAGGCGATTCCGTTTCTTGTCCCGAACTTTCTCGTTCGGCGGCAGGCCGCCCGTGGATTTTTTAGTCTTTACTGCATAGCACAGCCTTGCGGCGCGGCCGTCACTCGAGACATCGACGCCGGGTTTGGAATCGCTCTGGCGGTCGCCTATTTTGTTACTGTCGCTGGCAATGTCTTGCGTCATTTTCTGACGCCTTGGAGATCGAGAATAACGGCCACCTGCGGGTCGCAGCCGCAATCTGCCCAGCATGCGCGTGATTTCCCTCCGAGAAAGCCCCGGGCGCGATCGATTCGGGAGGCCACATTCACTGCGTCATGAACCGGGCAACTGCATCTCCGCGCGAGCACGTGCTTCTGGTAGAGGCCTCCGAGACTCTAATCGCGATCCTCATTCTCGCGGGCGGCTGGTGCGGTTGGTATGTGGCGCTCAAGCGATATCATTTCACGGGCCGCCAGGTTGCCGAGCTAGCCTGCTATCTCTTGATCGGGGTCGCAGCTCTCTGTTCCGTCGTTTTTCGGCTCGTGACGGCGCGCTCGCGGCGCGAAAGAGGCTGGCCGCACCCGCCCATGGTTGTAAATCAACGGCGCGATGAACGCAGCACGCGCGCCGCCTGGAGACAGCAGGCCGTCGTGCTCGGCTACGACATACACGGCAAGGCGTGGTTGTGGCCTGACCACGTCCGCGTAATGCAGGGCATCGTTCTCGGCATGACCGGGTCGGGCAAGACCACGTTACTGAGAAACATCATCACCCAGGATCTGTTTCGGGTCGTCGGTCCTCCGGAGGATCCGCATCGCATTCCCATGATCATTCTCGATGGCAAGGCCGACCTTGATTTCTTTGAGAGCCTGCTGCCGCATATTCATCGGGCCGGCCGCCTCCGGCAATTACGAGTCCTGAACCCCAGCCGGCCGGATTTGTCGGTGCGCTACAACCCGTTCTACTCGACCGATGAAAACTACATGCCGGTCGTCAACATGGTGTTCGGATCCTTCAACCTTCACGACGAATTCTTCGCCAAGCACCAGCTGAACTACCTCGCGGACATCGTACGCGTGCTCGCCTACACCGGCCTGAAATTCAACTTCTATGACGTTCTGGTCATGGCGATGGACCCTCAGGTTTTGCGGGAGCAAGTTACCAGGGCTTCGCGGCGCCTGGAGCAAGAACGCGAAATCAGTACGCAGCGCAAATTGAACTTCGAGATGTCGGTGAAGAACCTCTACCAGTCCTTTCAGGACCGCGAACGCGTGCCGAAGATTCAGGGTCTGCTAAACGAGTGCATGACGTTTCTGGATGACGAGTTGAGCGTCATCACCGGACCCTATGAAGACCTGCTTTCTCTCGACGAGGTGATCGACCAGGAGCTGATTCTGTTTGTGACCTTGAATGTGAATAAGAACACGGAGCCGGTGCGCGCGCTGGGCAAAATGCTTTTGCAAAACTTGCAGCAGGTTGTGGGCAAACGCTATGAGAGCGAGCGAGAACGCCGCAGGACGAACCGTCCGTTATTGAGCGTCGTCCTGGATGAATTTGCGCCGTTTGGATACAGAAATTTTCCACAAATCCTGCAGACGGCGCGCGGTACCAATACGGCGTTTCTGTTTTCCATGCAGAGTCTTCCCCAGTTGATGCACGTCGGTCGCGGATTCAAGGAGGATGTGGCCTCCGCACCAAACACGACCATGACCCTGCGAACGCGCGACGAGGAAACCGCCCGTTATTTCCTGCGGGCTTCGGCCGAACATCAAGTGACGCGACGCAGCCTGTCCCTGGAACGATGGAAGTTTCTCGGATACGAACGATATGAGCAGACGGGCCGGGCGGTTGAGGTTCAGGCCACGGAGACGCGCGCGCTGGACGAGCACATCAAGAACCTGCCGAAGGGGCAAATGGAGATTCTTATGACCGATGACACGCGCGGGACGTTGCATTCGCACCTCCACATCCGTCCTCCGGCCGAGGTTCGAGTACCGCACTTTGGGCCGGTGCTCTATCCGCGCCTCAAACAGTCCCGTGCGTCGTCGGCCGGCGCCAATCTTCGATTTAAGAGTGCCGAACTGGCTGAGTCGCGACCAGCGAGGCGTATGCACTGAGGACCAGCGGATGAAACCAGTAGTCCACTGCGCTGCGTTGCTGATGGTTTTGGCCTTAAGCGGCTCTCGGATCGGGGCCCAGATGCCGCGGCGACCGTACAGCGGCCGAGCCACTTGGTACGAATTCCTGATTAAGAGATTCAACCCGCGCGATGTCGATTATGGTGCCCGGCTGGAGAAGCGGCGGGAGACTCTCCTCCAAGCCACGGTCAGGGAGCCACCGTTCTGGTACAGCCTGTCGGCAACAACGGCGCTGCTCTTTGCCCTGGTGGTCTACGGCAAGCTGTATCTCGACCACGGTCGCACTATGCGCATCACGGCGGAGATGATGGCCGACGTCTACACGCACGATCTCTATTCTCGTCAAGCCGCCCACGAAGCCATTCAGAAATACAACGGGCACATCGAACAGTGTAACCGTGCCATGGAGGCCGCGGAATCGGCCGATGGCCGGCCCGGATGGGGCCATTCAGCCGTGGATCGTCTGAAAGCGGAACTGGAGCGCGTGGCTGCGCAACTGGAAGCTACCACGCAGGAGCGCAACAAGCTTCAGGAAGAGCTCCGGCAGAAAGGGCTCATCGTTGCCGACCTTTCCACCCGGCTCGACCATCTGGCAAAAAAACTGAACGGGTCTCGGGGCAGCGAAACTGGCCCAGCGGCGTCCGGGCCCGGTGATGAAAACGGAAACGGGGCCAGGCTGGTCAGCCAGATCAATCGGCTGCAGGAAGAGTTGTATGCAGAACGAAAAAGGAACAAGCGGTTGAAGGGTGCGTGACCAAGATGCTGGTTACCGTCACAGGATTCGGAAGTGTCTGGCGTCGCCGCTTTGGGAAAGACGAGCAAGATGCAAAAAGGTTCGCACGAGCGGCGTACTTCAACACCACCGGTGTACCCGTGAACGGTCAAATCCGCACGCGACCCAAGATCGTAGGTCATATCCGGTTCAATGGCGTCGGCGGTTTCGATCCGAATCATCCGCTCGCGATGATCAATAGCGTCTTCGATTGCGCGGAGCCGTGCATTTGGGAAGGACAGAATAAGGTTCTTTTTAAGCGTATGCTGCCAACTCCGCAAATCCCGGATTCCTTCGTGGTGGTGGTCAGGGCTTCCGAGGTCGGACGCCTGGACGTGGGGTCGCGAGCATGGAGGTCAGAGGGAACTCTCTTGATCTCCCTGAGTGAATGTCGCCATGAACAGGAAGCCATGCTGCTGATGCCGGGCGGAAGCTGGTTGCGAACAACACTGGGCCGATTTGAGCTAAGACCGTTCGTGTCTTGGCCCTGGAGTGCGCGGCTCGTGCTGGTGTCTCAATAGAGTGCGGTGACGTATGCGCTACGCGAAAGATTCGATTCAACTCAGCCCATCGCGCGATCTTCCTCTCTTGCGCCAAATCCTGCGCTCGGAATTCGTAACGCATTCGCAGCTGTTCGATTTCATGCGCCTTAACCATTGCGAGCACGCTCGCAAGTCTTTCGATTGGAGATTGCGCAGATTGGTGCACCGCGGGCTGGTGCGCCGGCAGACAAATCCAGGTTGCACCGGTGAGTTTGTGTATTCTGTCGCAAGCGGTGCCGCTTGGTTGCTGCAAGGCATGGGGGAGTACTGCTTGGTCGGCCGCGCACGGTGCAAAGACAAGGAAGTTGAGCGAGGTGTTCTGCATGCGCTTGGGCTCAACGAGATCCACCTGAGCGTGCTTCGCGCCGGCTTGCTGGCACGCTGGGTGGGCGCGCGGGAGGTGCGCTCGCAGAATGAGTTGACCACGTTTGGCTTTGCGAAAGACTACGATGCAGTCGTGACGGTTCGCACCGCAGCGGGAGAGCGGCGCTTCGCGCTCGAATACGAACGGAGCCCCAAATCGATGCGTTACTATCACGACGTCGCGGCCTCGCTCGGTCGCGAGCTGCATGTCGACCGGGTGCTCTACCTGGTCTGCAATTATGATTTGCTGCGGTTCGTTTCTGGTTTCTTCGGAAACGGCCAGCATCGTGTGTTCTTCGGTCTGGTGAAGGATTGGCACAGCCAGCTCCTGGACCTGCCGGTATGTCGTTGCTCAGCGGCCCGCTGGTTCCGCTTCCGAGATGCTCTCGATACCCCGGCAACGCAACTTGAGTTGGCAATGGTCTCGGTGTGAAATCGTTTGTTTATCTTTCCATTGGCCTTTCTTTGACAGGACATTGAATCGATTTTGTCCTTCTAAGATGCGTCGCACGTAACTGAAGGAGACGGGTTTAGGTCTTTACTATTCCCGATTATGATAGCGTTCGCCGGTCCGAACTGACGCTATGGAGTTGTCTACTGATGTGACCGATTAGTCTTAACGCTCGACCAGTTCCGAGTTCACGGAGAAACGCAGTTACGATGGTTTTGACTATGTGGATCAAGGCCCGGTGGTTAGCCCCGGCGGCCGTCCCAGCAGCGGCTGTTCAACCTGCAAAACGGGCGCTAGGACAAGTATGACGCGCTCACACTTTCTTTCCGTCACACTTTCCAGGGGCGCTACCCACTGTTTTGTTCTTATACACGCTCCCAGGCCCGTTCGAATGCGGTTCTGGGTTCCACTCTCGACCAACCTTTTTACAGTCCGCAACTCTCGGGACCGCTTCCGCGGGATTCGCCGAACCGTGTCCCGTCCTGGGGCGTCGTGCGGTTCCGCTTGCCATGGATCCGCGAACTCAAATACTCCTTCGACTGGCGCACCGGCTATCCCTACAGCCTCATCAACGTCGAGCAACAGTTGGTCGGACTCCCCGGCCAGGTCCGCTTTCCTGATTTTGCTTCTCTGAATCCCCACGTCGAAAAAGCGGTTTCATCTTTTCGAGTTCTCCAAGAGCCCTGAACTTCGGCTTCATATGTCGACTACGATCACGAATGCACGATTCCCTAAGAAAATTAGGGGATTGTGTAGTCAGCGATTTCATAGCATAATCCCCTAAGAAAGTTGGAGGATTGTGCAATGTCAGGCCGGCATAAAGAGGCAGCTAGGCGACTCCACCAAATAGCCCAGTCGCAAGCGGGCTTCTTTACGACAAAGCAAGCCATGCGCGCGGGCTTCGACGAGAAGACGCATTCCTATCATGTAAAGGCGGGAAACTGGGTTCGGGAACACCGCGGGATTTACCGTCTCGCCGACTTTCCCAACTCTGAGCGACCCGATCTGATCCTCTGGTACCTCTGGTCGCAAAACCGGGGGGAAGTTCCCGAAGGAACCTACAGTCACGAAACAGCCCTGAGCATTCATGAACTCTCCGACGTCATGCCGTCAAAGCTGCACATGACCGTGCCGAAAGACTTCCGTCGCAATAGCGCGATTCCCGGAATCCTCATCCTTCATAGAGCGAACATCGATAGCAATGATATTCAAGAAATGTACGGTGTGCGCGTAACGCGTCCGCTGCGAACGATTCTCGATCTGCTGCGAAGTAAGCAGGTCGACGACAGTCAACTCAAGCTGGCCGTTAACGAAGCCCTTCGGCGTGGCGTTATCGCAAAAACAGAAATCGACCACGCGTCACCTGAAGATCTAAGACGCTCGCTCCGCAAACTCGCCGAGCAGCCAGCATGATGGACGCCGCCAAATCCTATAAGACGGCAGGAGCCTTCCGCGCGGCGCTAGAGACTCGCTTGCTGATACGCGCGCGCGAAACAGGCATAGATTTACAGCGCCTGCGCCGCCAAGTGGCGTTTGACCGTTTCCTGGCGCGTACGTTCTCGAAGGGACCGAAGGCGACCTACCCGTGGGTCCTCAAGGGCGGTTATGCGATGGAGCTGCGGACCCGCTTCGCGCGTACGACCAAGGACATCGACCTGACCTTGTACGAGGGCACACGCCTTTCAAAGAAGACTGAAGAGAGACGTAAACAGGTCCGAGCAATGCTGCAAGAAGCTGCGGCGATCGGTCTGGATGACCACTTCGAATTTCTGATTGGGGAAGCAAGAGAAGAGCTAGACGGTGCGCCTGAAGGCGGCAGTCGTTATCCCGTGCAGGCCAGAATGGATGGACGCGAGTTTGCCCGCTTTCATGTGGACGTCGGTATCGGCGACGAAGTGCTCGAACCCCTAGACATTATTACAGGAGAAAACTGGCTCGGCTTCGCAGGCGTCAAAGCATCGTCGTTTCCCGTGATTTCTGCGGAACAGCAATTTGCGGAAAAGCTGCACGCGTACACTCTCTCGAGGGGAGAGCGCGTCAACACGCGAACTAAGGACCTTGTCGATATGTTATTGCTCATTCGCGAAGAGAAACTCGAGAAAAACAGGGTTCGTGCCGCGATCCAAGCGACATTTGAACGACGCGCAACCCATAGGCTCCCGAATGACCTTGAGGCACCTCCCCGAGAATGGGAACCTGTGTTCGATACGCTGGCGAAAGAGTGCCGTCTTGAAATGAGCCTGACAGAAGGATTTGAGGCCGCGCGCGCATTTGTACGAACGCTAAAAAGGTAAGGGTATCTCTGCAACGATCTGAATTTGAATCGCAAGTATTCGAGAAGGCCGCGCCTAACTCTCGGCCTAGATGTCGCGACGGGATGGAAGAAATGGCTGGCTATGATTCCGACCCGCATCGGAAGATCTATCTCCATCGTGTCACGGTCGCAACTCTGCCAGAAGAATACGAAGAGAGACTTTCTGAAATGGCGAGTGGACAGTTCGAACGGCTCAGGCTTCTCGTACCCGATCCCTACGATTACATCTTGTCGAAGTTGCAGAGGGCGGGGTTGAAGGATTCCGACGATGCTTTGTATTTGTTCCAGTCGAGACAACTAAAGAGCGAAATTCTTAGAGAACGGTATCACCGAGAATTAAGGGATTATCTGATCGGACCGCTCGAACAGCATGACGAGACTTTGGAGCGCTGGATAGAGATATTCGAATCTAGAGGTTGACCGCACTCCGAGAAGGAGCGCCGGCTCACGAAATATGCTCTCATCTGACGGAACGAGTTCCTCAAAATCGTGGTGGCGCCCGTTTGCGGGTGGCAACCGTTGCAAGATTGCCTGCCGAAAGAGCAGGCGGTCAGGTGGTAATGTCCCAGAGCAAGTCATCAGAATCATTGAGTTATCGCGGATGTGCACCGCAGACGGGGAGCAACCACTTTGCAATGGGGCGGGCAAGATCACCAGGAGGAATCGCACATTTTTTCGTCTGGTCTTGCGAATTCTTCATACTTCTACGACCTCGCCTTGCTCATTGATATTGACCTGGCGAACGGGGCGAAGTGGGACATTCAAGCGATACCGGGTGTGGCGTAGTTCTCCATCCCTGACTAACGCCCCTTTCGAGACCAGGTCCGATAGATCGCGTGTCGTAGTTGCAGGCGATGAGCCGGTAATCGCGGTGTACTTTCCCGCGCTTAGGGCGCCCTTGAAACCCTCCGGCCCCTCGCGAAACATCCGCAGCAACGCCTTTTCCTGTCTTTCGTTCAGCTCGCCTTTTAGGCGATCTAGCAGTTTCGTCTTGTCGATGAGGAACTCGACGAGTGCAATGGTGCGTCGTTGTGCCTCTATCGTAATCCCGGCAAACCACGCCACCCAGTTTGTGATCTCATTTTGCTTGTTCGCTGCCTCCAGCGCTTCGTAGTAGGTCTTTCGGCGGAGAAGAATCGTGGCCGCGAGCATAATCAACGTCGGCTGTCCCAGGCTTTCCGCCAGGGACTTTTCCGCAACCGCACGACCTATTCTTCCGTTTCCGTCTTCAAAGGGATGAATGCTCTCAAAATAGATGTGCACGACGGCGGCCCGCGTCAGAGCCGGAAGCGGTTGCCGGCCGTCTTTTCTTGTTTGCGCGAACCACTCAAGAAAGCGATTCATTTCGGAAGCGACCCGTGGCGATGGTGGAGCTTCGAAATGCACGTGCGGCGCGTCGATTCGGCCGGAGACGACCTGCATCGGTTCTCTGCCAGTTCGGAATTGGCCAACATCCTTCAAGTCGGGCCGGCCGGAAACGATCATTTTGTGCCACCGAAATAACATTTCTTGGGACATCGGTTCCGAAAACGAGCGGTACAAGTCAACCATCATTTCCGCGATGCCCCGCTCGGCAGGCCGCACGCGACGCTCCTCCACAGTCAATCCGAGTTGTTTTCGAATTGACGACTGAACGCTGGCACGGTCGAGAATCTCCCCCTCGATTTCTGAACTCGTTACCGCCTCCGTGCTCATCGCGTCCACGGTTAACTGTTGTCGATCTTCTTCGGGCAAGTGCTTGACGGTGCCGACGAGAACGCCGCCCCCCAGCAGAAACTGCTGCTCTGCCTTCTCGAGGCGGGCACGATTCCAGGTGAAAGCCGGCCAATCCGATTTTTGCCAGTTCCAAGGCACGAGCGATAGAACTCCTTTCTATCGCTCAGATTGTGGCACATTCTGAGCTATAGAGTCGATTTGATTAGCTCACCCTGGCCTTGGTGTGTGGAACTGAATGGTCTGCGGCCGTCCGCGTCAGAACTCGTTTTCCATTTTGGCACGTCAGTTAATTCGTGGTAATCAATCTGATCTCGCAACATGATCCACAACCGAATCCCCAGTTTTCGTGCTGCGGCCACTCGCGCTTTCCCCAGACCTTTTTGGACTAATTTGCGCCGATAGAACCGACGCAGTTCCGGATCTCGGCGCACCGCGTGTACCGCGGCTTCACACCCCAGAGAAACCGCAACAGCGGATTACCTTGCTTGCTCAGGCCTCCGAGACGTTGTCGCCCGCCGCTGGAGTGTTCCCTGGGAATGATGCCGATGTAACTCGCCAAGGCTTTGCTGTCGCGAAATCGTTTCGGATCGCCCAGAAAGACATCGGTCGCTAGCGCCGTGATCGGTCCCACACCGGGATGAGTCATCAGCAACTCGGCGCTGGGTCGCTGGCCTGCTTGCTCTAGGACTCGCTGATTCAGTTGTTCGATCTCCGCTTCGAACCTGGCGTACATCGCTTGCAACTCACTGCGCCGCTGAGCGGTATGTGTTGCCAGTGGTAGTGAGGCGATGGCCCGTTGTCCGCTTTCGCTCCAAAGCGAACTCCCTCGCCTTAAACCATTCGCCAGCGCGATCGCCTGCAGCGCGTTCTGTATCCGCGTGCGCAGGCGTACCCATTGATGACGGTGTAAGAGCAACCCTCGCAGATCCAGGAGTTCCTTCGACGGTTGCCAGATCGATGGGAAACGGTTTTCTACCAGCAGCTTTAGAAGTAACTCGGCATCGCGCTGGTCATGTTTCTGTCGGCGCGGTTCGGCCGCCCGAATCGTCGCTGGATGACCGACCAGACAGTCGATTCCCAACTCTTCCATCAAGTGCAAAAACCATTTCATCGACCCAGTCGCTTCGATGCCTACACGCACCGGACCGGAAAGCGTGGCATAAAACTCTCGTACGCTGTTGCCTTCGTGCGTGAGAGTCCGATTCATTACTTCCCCTGTTCCGGTGTCCAACATCGCCAACGCCTGTTGGCGAGCGTGCAAATCACATCCTATAATCTGCATCTCGGCCTCCTTCGGTCCGAGCACTGTTGGGGTGAACACCGAACAGTCTACTCGGGCCGTAGCGAGGCCGACGTCGTTATGACATCAATCAGGTATTGGCCCTTCAGGTATACGATCGAAGTACCCGCCGCCTTCGCACCAAATCCCCACAAATAATCGCGGCGTACGATACAAACCCTTCGACAGTAACGAGAACGCGTACAGGAAAGGCTGCGACACCCCTCACGCCCGATGAAGGTGCTAGACTCAAGCCTCATCGGAATATCTTCAGCCGCACTTGGCTACGTTTATTTGGCAGAGACGCGCCGTGAAAAAAATTCTAACGGGATCGTTTTTGTTCCTTGCAGCTGTCCACGTGGTAAACGCACAAACGCCGCAGTCCTTCGTTTTCGTTGCTGAGCCCAAAACCCATACCATCGACGCCTTTGCCATCACCCCCGTAAGCGGAGCATTGACGTTGGTTCCTGGCTCGCCATTCGCTGCTCCGAATGAATCCATTTGCACCGCCGCGCCTGGATGCTCAACTACGCCGCCGTCGATAGCCACAAATTCCGATGCGACCTTACTGTTCAGCGCGAACTATGCGTCGAGCAGCATTTCTGTATTCTCCATCGCCACAAGCGGGGCACCGGCCGAAATCGCCGGTTCGCCGTTTCCCATCCCGGATGCGATCAATCCCAGCGTGTTGACCGTTAGCCCAAATGGTCAATCGCTTTATGTGGGCTCGTCATTCGCTTCGAGCGGCCCAAACGGGATGCTAGATGAATTTGCCATTGCCAGTAATGGTTCACTCAGTTTTGTCACGAGCGCGTCGGCTCCGATTGTCCCTGTGGGAATCTATGTCCACCCCAGCGGCCAGTTTGTATATGTCTATGGTGGTGCTGGCGTGGACGGCGCAACGATTCAGGGATTCAGCGCACAGAACGCGACGCTCACACCGCTGACACCCCTGCAGGAAAACGAAACGCCAAGCGCGCTTGTCGGTGATGTTGCAGGCACATTTCTTTATACTGCGTGGAGCGACAGCGATTCCTACGGGCACATCGACTCAGTCGCTATCGGCTCAGATGGCGCCCTGAGTGTTTCTTCTTCGTTTAGTAATCACGTAGTTTTGTTATCCATCACCAACCTTGCTTTGGGCGGGTCGTTTCTTTTTACGAATGAAAATACTTACTCTATCTCGGATGGAGTGTTGACGCCGATCAATACCGAGCAGGAGAGCTCTGTGCCCATCCCGCTTGCTGCATCGGCATCGTTTTTGTTCGAGGGCGACCAAGCGTTAGGTCAGGGAAACGGGCCGCTGATTTCTTCATTTGTGATTGGTTCAAACGGCGCGGTAACGAATGCAACGCCCGCGCTTAATCTATCGGGAGTGCCTACGGCTCTCTTTGTCGCGACGAGCACAAATTCTGCGCCCGTGGCTCCAGCGTTTGTCTTCAACCCTGACTCGCCATTCAATTTTAATCCCGTTGCGGACGGCCAAAGTCTGACTGGACAGATACAAGTATTCTCCACAGGCAATGCTACGCTAACTATCAACAGCATTTCGGTTTCGGGCGATCCTAGTTTTTCCCAGACGAATAATTGTCCCGCAGCTCTCACGCCGTCGGAGACATGCAACATCGAAGTAACATTTGCACCAACGGCTGTAGGTACGTTCTCCGCTTCTTTGAATCTTGCGGGTAACGTAAGTGGCGCTCTCGCGCTGACTGGAACGGGGACCGCCGCTTCGACACCAAACCCTCCGACGATCACCGTGGCTCCGCAAAGCCAAAGCGGGCAACCTGGCGGGACGTTTGTTTACACCGTCGCCTCGGATTCGTCGCAACTGTCCGTCTCATGCGCCACGATTCCCGCCGCGACCTGTTCGGTCAGCAAAGGTGTTGTGAGCGTTGAGACGACGGCTGCAAGCGCCTCTAGCATCTTTGGCACGCGCTGGCTGTTAACGCTGGGATTGAGCGCGCTTGCGCTTATTTGCTTGCCGCGCAGGGCGCGCCGGGCTGTCTTGTGTGCAACCGCGCTGGCTGTTTGCGGAGCATGCGGCGGTTCCGGCAGCGCGTCGAAGCCTCCCGTTGTGACTGGCACCCCAGCAGGAACTTATACCGTTTCGGTCATTGCGACAGCGGGCTCGCTGCAGACAACGGACAACGTTCAATTAGTGATCCAGTGAAATAGTGCGGGCCATAAATCGCAAAAAATCCGGCCTACGGGTACCAGAATTCACCTGTCCGGTTGAGCTGGCAGCGTTTATCAGGAGTTGGCATCGGACCCATAGTCGTCTGGATTGTTGCACTCCAATAGTTGACGAAGGCCTTTGGCTACGGGTTCAAATCAGTCACAGGCAGAAACAATGTGGCCTCTCCAAAATCATTCCCGATAATTTGTTCGGCCCATGCTCTTTCGGATAAGGAGCGCATTCGATTCGTGATGCCCAAGAAATTGGTTTTATCGGACAAGTCCTATCCCGAATTCGTGTCGCAACTCGTCGCTGTGCTCGAGCAGACACGGCGCAATTCGGCGCGTTCGATCAATTCCATCATGACCGCGACCTATTGGGAGATTGGCCGCCGAATTGTCGAGCATGAGCAGCGAGGACAAAAACGGGCGCAGTACGGTAAGGCGTTGCTGCAGCGCTTGGCGGCGGACTTGACCTCGCGGTTTGGAAAGGGTTTTTCCGAACGGAATCTTCTCGCCATGAGAGAGTTCTTTCTGGCCTGGTCAATTCCGCGGACAGCGTCTGCGAAATTGAACGAACCGGGCAGGACCGTCGATCCACAGGACAATCCGCAGACGGCATCTGCGAAATCTGCAGGCTGGCCTCGACAGACACCGTTTCCCCTGCCTTGGTCCCATTACGTTCGGCTACTTTCCGTCAACAAGCCGCAAGCTCGCTCCTTCTATGAAACAGAAGCTCTGCGCGGCGGCTGGTCCGTACGGCAACTCGACCGGCAGATCGCCACGCAATTCTACGAACGGACCCAATTGTCGCGAAACAAGGCGGCACTGCTCCGCCGCGGTCAGCCAGCTGATCCCGCCGACCGGATGACGCCGGAACAGGAAATCAAGGTTCCCTTCGTTCTGGAATTCCTGGGTCTCAAAGATGAATACTCGGAGAACGCCTTGGAGGAAGCCTTGATCCGCCGGCTGGAGGAATTTCTCCTGGAGCTCGGCAACGACTTTGCCGTTCTCGCGCGGCAAAGGCGGCTGCGCGTCGGCGATGAGTGGTATCGCATTGATCTGTTGTTTTTTCATCGCCAGTTGCGATGCCTGGTGATCATTGATTTAAAGATCGGAAAGTTCACTCACGCCGATGCCGGCCAGATGAATCTCTACCTGAACTACGCCCGTGAGCACTGGACTTTGCCTGATGAGAACCCCCCGCTCGGACTGATTCTCTGCAGCGAGAAAAATGAAGCCGTGGCCCACTACGCTCTCGGGAACCTGCAAAATAAAGTTCTCTCCAGCCAATACAAGCTGGTCTTGCCCGGCGAGAAAGAACTCGCCGAAGAGATTGCCAAGACTCGAAAAACGCTGTTGCAGCAAACGCCAAAAACGAAATAATTTTCACGCTGCTTCATTCGCTCCGCTCGCCCTCGGAGCTTCCTGCCTCGCACTCAAAACTGACTTATGAGTGGTGTGGCGGAAGCCTAGCCTGGTTTCGTCAAACAGGCGCTTGCGCAATGCCAACGGGAGCCGTCTCAGCAAGCGAGTTCGAAAACCAAAAACTTGGTCCAATTCGGATCCAAATGCTGACGAGCCTCGCGCAAAACCAGCCACCCCAACGAACGGCCGGGTTCTCCTGGCAGGTGATGCCGCTCATGTGCATTCTCCGGCGGGAGGACAAGGCCTCACAATGCCGAATACGCGGGCACCTGGCACCTTCCGGCGATCGGGGCGGTCACTGCTCCCGCCGCCGCCCTGGTTCGGCCCGACGGATATGTGGCATGGTTGGAAGACCGAATCCAACCGGACCTCACTGACGCGCTAACCACCTGGTGCGGCCCGCGTGCTGCGGCGTAGCGCACCGGCTTCCAGGCTCGTCCCGAATTGGTGGAGAGCCTTGGCCAGCTCGTTCGTCATCGACAGCAGGGGCGTGTGATCTGTTGAGACGGACAACGATGCTTCCAGCTTAAGACCCAAGCTTTTCCTTGTTCGTGGTCGATTACGCGAATGCTCGCAGTCCAACCGACCTCTTGAATGGACTGACGTCTGAGCGAAAGCCTGCGCCCAAGAGCCGAAATCGACGTGCCTGTCGCGGGTCGTGCGCCCGAGCACTGAGTGTCCTGTCGCTAAATGCCCACATCGGCGTACAGGGCAGAGTTGCAGATATCGTTTAATTCCGACTCCAAAGGAGAGCGTCTATGTTTGGTGAAATGAACGTGGTTCCAATCATCGACCTTCGGCATGCGCCGGAGGATATCGGGAGCTCGGTCGACGCAGCGGTGGCCCGGCTGCTTGAATTGACCGAGCATCCGACCATTGCAAAATGGATACAATTGCCAAAAGCCTTGTTCGTATTTCTGGTCGTCTCGGGAGATCCCGAATCTGGTGCCTTCTACGTTTATGATCGGAGCTCGCGGATCTGGTTCTGGCTGGACTTTGACGACGACAAATTCGGCGGCTACTCGGCAGCTGATTTCGATCGCCTCGTCCGCGAATGCCGTTTCCTCGAGCTCGTCGAACATCCTGAATCACTGCGGAATCAGCACCGGTGGTCCGTTCAACTGGGAGGCCGTCCGGTCTGCGCTGCTTGAGTAAGCTAGGTGACGCGGGATACAACGCGGCGTCGAACCCGGTAGCGAGGTCTGGTCTCCTGGGCATGTGTGATATTTGTTCTCACCCGCTTGCAGACAAACTCCCAGAGTGCAGACAACACAATTGGCGCCCTCAGGCGAATCAAGGCTTCCATTACGTCATAATAGATAAATTGGATTGCGTAACGGGTTACCGCGCCAGCCTTGGTTCGTATCGTCATTTTTGACATCCCATTCGCGATCCAGCCAACCCTCATATTTTCTGCAGCTTAGGAAGAGCTCCACTTTTTTGACAAGCGCCGCATTGTGGGCTACTTAGGCTAGACGAGGAAGCCCGTGACAACACCGGTGAAAGCGGATCCCCACGTCGTCGAGGACTACATTCGGCTATTCGTTAATCGATCGGCATACACCTTGCAATCCTCCCGACCGAGCCTTGCGAGCGGACGCCACTACTACTTTCGACCAAAGGCCAGAGCGACAGGTGAAGGATTGCGCCTCACTGCGGCCACAATCCGTCGTCACCTGGAAGGCGAACTCACCGTTGGACTGTACGCGATTAACCCTGCCACGCAGCGCTCCAAGTGGGTTGCGATCGACGCCGATTATGCCGGCGCGATGGAGGATCTGCTCAAGCTTCAATACTTCCTCCAGCAGGACCAAGTGTCAGCCGCACTGGAAATGAGCAGGCGGGGAGGCCACCTTTGGATCTTTACCGAGCGGCCTGCGCTGGCTCGCGACTGCCGAATCTACATCTACAACCTGGCGTTGAAGCTCGGAGTTCGAATCAGAGGTGCGGGCTTGGTGGAGGGGATCGAGGTTTTCCCGAAGCACGACGCGTTGCGGGCCGGAGAATTTGGGAATGCCATCCGTGGGCCGCTCGGGATTCATCGCGGCGCCAACCGCAGGTATTGGTTCTACGGGGCGGACTACGACTTGCGAAAGCAGATCGAGTATCTGAATCAGCTCCGGAAGCTGAGTGAAGATCAGCTTCGCAGCTTCATCCTGGGCAAAGCGATGCCGACGGAGTTTGCGAGAAATCGCCCGTGCGCTGGTCAAATCGCCCCCTCCACTCACGCCTCCGGCCAGGAATTTCGCATCCTCGATCATGTGGGCAAGGTGCGGACAGTGGGCCGGAACTACGTAACGCAATGTCCATCCTGCGCCGAGGCTGGACGGGACAGAAATGGGGACAATTTGGCGATCTCGATTGACGAGCCGCGGAAGTACATCTGCTGGGCGGGTTGCACGAAGCAAATGATTCGTCGGGCGGTGGGCTGTCCGATCCCCGTTCGGCCACCCGCGTGAGGAGGTGGGTCATGCCGGACAAGCAGTATTCCTTCGCACGCCGAGGACTCCTTCTGCCAGGGCCGGCGGTGCGACGCCTGAATGAGGCGGGCATTTTTGTGCAATCCCAGGTGAGCCTCGAATATCAGCACCTCGCCAAACGCTATGTCGTGCGAGGGATCGAATCCGGTGGTGCGGTGAAGGGCCTCGGCCGGTACGTTACCTTTTGTGGGCCGGAGGGCGAGGCTTTGGCATATCTCCACCCAATCGATGCCATCGCAGTGAACGGAGTTCACGCCGTGGTGGTAGCTCCGGTGCTGGTGCGAATCGAATTATTTCGGGCCGGTAGGACCTGCCAATTACTGGTCACAAAACATGAACCTGGGAAGATCGCAAGTGGGAGACGGCCTCCGCTGGAGAACAGAGTTCTTTTTCGTGGGGTGAATGGTCTCATTGATCCGGAACTCTCACGCCAAGGCAGTGAATTGCCCGGAGAATCGACCATGCCCGAGTTCTGGTCCCGTGCTGGCGAGAAGCTTGAAATCCCAGGGGGCTTTGCCGAAGCAGTGGGGGCGGCAACGAAGGGAGCAAGTTGTGTTGGATGCTCCCATTCGCACTACCTAGTCCATGCGGCCGCTGTCGTCGCGGGCACTTGCCCAAGCCCTTGACCGGGCTCGACCGGTGTGGAGGAAAAGATGCAATCAGGAAATCCAGCCGATCCGGAGTCGCCACTTGACACCACCACGGCGCAAGCCAACGTAGAAGAGACCAAACCCAGCGCCGCCGGGGCACCTGACGAGCAGGATTGGTTCGCACGTGCCCAGCGGCGCAAGCTGCCTGATGAACGGAAATCGATTACGCACAAGTTTTCGGTCGGCGGTCAGGAAGGTTACGTCATTGTGGGCATGTACCCAGAAGGAGCGCCGGGCGAGATCTTCGTCAAAATGGCGAAGGAGGGCTCAACGCTCTCCGGGTTCATGGACGGCCTAGCGCTCTCGATATCCGTCGGCCTTCAGTACGGCGTACCGCTCAAGGCTCTGGTCGGCAAACTGACCAACACGCGGTTCGAGCCCAGCGGCTTTACCGAAAACCCGAAGATTCGACAAGCCAGCTCCGTGCTGGACTACATTGCGCGCTGGCTCGACGGAAAGTTTCTTTCGTTGGAATACCTGCAGCCGAGGACCGATATCAACCAACAGCCCGTAGCAAGACCGACGATTGTCCCGGAGGCTTCATCCGCTGACATACGCAAGCCGTCGTCTCGGCTTGCAGACGCGCCATCGTGTGCGAATTGCGGGATGCTTATGGTACCGAACGGCAGTTGCTATAAGTGCATCAATTGCGGTGGCACAAGCGGCTGTTCCTAGGCCGTGACTCTGCTACTGACCCATCCTTAGTTCACCTTAACAACCGAGGAGTCCGTCATGATCACCGATCGGGAACGGAAAGCCGAAGTACTGAAGTTTTCTGACGCTTTGCGCGCTGCAGGAGTTGCGAAAGTGACGGTTAGCTACTACGGGGACGGTGATGAAGGGCGCGCAGAACCGCCCCAATTTCAAGATAGGGCAGAGCAGCCCGTTGAGGGACCGTGCCTGCCGGTCGATCTCGATCGCGATACTCTGGGCGATTTGCTCGAGGGATTCGCGCCGGAAGGCTACGAGGATGGTGAGGGCGGCTTCGGAACAATTTGCTTCGACGTTGAAACGCTCACGATTCGCGTGGAGCACAACTGGTACGAAACCAGCAGTCGCCCTGACGAGCCCCGGGAGATTTAGATCATGGCTCATCCTTTGGAACACGCCAAGAACAGCGCCCGCAAGTTCGGCGGCACAGCCGACGATTATTTGCCTATCCACAAGTGGTTCGATGAATCGAAAGCGATCATCGCCGATGTTCGCCATCGTGCCTTGCGCCACCACGCCGAAGGAATCTTTTTGGCAGAACGGATCTTTGGCGTGGCCATTTGCAACAGCGAAGGCAAAGCTGTTCCCGTGCGCTATATCGGAGAACAGCACGTTCGCGAAGACCTGGGACGCATCCCGAGTTTTCAGGATTGGGCATCGCAAATCAGGATCGAGCCGTGGATGCGCGGACAAAGGCTAACGAGGACCGTAGATTTCTGAGTTCGCGTTTGTGACACCGGCGTTGCGTCAAATAGATGACCGTGTTCGAAGGGGACTGGTCGTGCGGCGGCCGGTAGAATCGTGTCCGGGAATGACGGCGAGCTCGACCGATACATCCTCAGGCCCGCTCCGATTGTAAGTCCCGTTTGGCATTGCAGCGTTCTCAAAAATCCCCATTTGTCGCAGCGCCCTGCTGTTTGGCGGCGCCCGCTGGAGGCTTTTGCTGGCGCCACGAAGGAACCCGGAGGTCTACCTATGCGAGTAGCGTCGCTGCGCGGAACCTTCGAGTCGATCCATAACATGGAAAGGAGATACCGATGGAGCAAGCTCAACTCTTGGCTCACTGCGGGAGTTCGAAGATCACGCGAGAAGAACTGAAGCTGATTCCCACGCCGCAAGCGAGTGCAACTCATCAACCCATTCCCCACAACCAGATCGTCGAGGCGCTGGTCGAAGGCCTCAACTTCCGCCACATCTCGGCCGTCCGCGAGGAATACGCCGTATCGAGCGATGGCATGAAGCTGTTCGGAGTTCTTGATCTCGAAACCACATTTGATGGATGCCGATTTTCAGTGGGCATCCGCAATTCCAACGACAAGTCCATGCGGCTGGGACTGACGGTCGGCTACCGCGTGCTCGTCTGCGACAACATGGCTTTCCATGGAGATTTCACTCCCGTGCTCGCGAAACACACCAAACACCTCAGTCTCGTTGACCTGCTTTCGATCGGGATCGACCGAATCCAGCGGAACTTCGAGCCGATGAAGAAGCAGGTCCAGGCTTGGAAGACGACGCGGATGGCGGACGAAGCCTCGAAGTTGGTCATCTACCGGGCATTCGTCGAGGGCGAGTTGGACGTTCCCAGGCACTTGGCTCGGCGAGTCCACGAGCTTTATTTCAATCCTCAGATCGAGGAATTCGCTCCGCGAACGACTTGGAGTCTCTCCAATGCATTCACGAGCGCTTTCAAGGAGCTCGATCCCATTCCGCAGTTCCGGGCGACGGCGAAGCTCGCCTCGTTTCTTGCAGTAACAACGGCCTGCTCGAACTAATCGCACGGGGAACTGCGATTTGCGGTGCCCACAACAAAGGAAATAGGGAGGCAGTCCTGTTATCTGCCTCCTATTTCTAACCAATCGATTCGTGCTTACCCAACAAGAGCGTCTTTCCTGCTCTTTGCTGCGAATTCACAGGTTCACCGATCGGCACGACCTGCATTTTCGCCAAAGGATACAGTCATGAAATTGGCCAACATTCCGCCCGGGAGCGACATGGCCTATCGCTCAGCCGCGAAGCTGATTGCCGAACAAGTTGAGTTTGAACTCGAAACCTGCCGGCGTCTTCTAAGTACCGAACCGGAAAAAGTCCTGGAACTTCTCGCCCACACCCCTGACTGGTCTGTTTTTCTGGATGACGAAGATTCGTAGGTTTCGCCTGTAAACGCAGCCACCTCATAGCGCTTCGCTTACTCTCTCCGAGTGGAATAAGCATGAACTGCGTTGTTTGGGTTCAGGCTGAAGAGGCCCGTAGGCGAGACCGTTGAAGCAATCAAGGTCCGTCTGGAACAGACGGGTAAGCATTCGAGAGACTTGATCGGGCTGATTGGCCCGCGGACGCGCGTCTAAGAGGTGATGAGGCAAAGAGCCCGCTGTCACTGAATATGCTTCGGAACCTACGCGAGAAACTCGATATGCCAGCCGAGGTCTTGATCCAGTCTCGTCGGAAGCCCCGCAGGGGCCTCGTTCGTGCGGGCGGAATCAGAACTTCGCCGAGGTGGGCGGCGATGCTCGGCTTAGCTTCGCTTGAAACAGGTCTTTCACTCTCTTTCGGGCGGTTCTTACTACGTTTTTATTACGAATCGCCGAAATCACGAGGCCTCTGTCTTGCGACAGGTTCCCTTCCGCCGTAGTAAAAACGTAGTACGAGTCGCGGCAAAAGAGGCCAATTTGCCAGAAAAACGCGAATAAAAAGGAGAAAAACGGCTTGTCTCGTTTCGCTCGAACTTGCCACTTTTAAGCGGGTTGCGTCGGCTCCGGCAAGATTTGATAAATTCAATTTCCCGCTTGCAAAGCAGGTGCTCTCCCAGCTGAGCTACACGCCCACAGTAGGAGTGACCTTCATTCTAAAGCATTTCCGCGCGCTCCGAAATCCATTCCTTCGCTTTTCGGTCATCACTGTACCAGAACTGTACCAAAACCCCCGTAAACAGGGGCTGCCGGCGCCTCGTCAATGGTCATTTCATTGGCTCGGCGGTTGATCTGCTGAAGCGCTCCGCGTTTCATCGCTAGCTTCATCTGGGAATATTTCTTGAATACGTCCGAGTTGCCTTGTCGAAGCAATTGAACAACCCATTCATCCGCCACGCCTCCGGCACTGAGACGCGTAGCGTACGTCGAGCGGAGGTCGTAAATCCTGAAATAGTTAACTCCCGCTTTGCGGAGTGCTGCGCGCCAAATCCCCTTGGCGGATTTGTAG
>JBAQGJ010000133.1:0-17357 GCA_049287725.1 Candidatus Acidiferrales bacterium
AATGGATGCGATGGTCGGCGAGCCAGAACCTGACCGCCTGATAGCACAGGAATACTCCGCTCGCGAGAGCCACCAACAGAATTAGCAGCCGCGTGCGGCCTTCCCCAATGGTTTGCTCCACGGTGCCGTAATCTCCTACGACTATCGGTCCTTTCGCAAGACCAATTCTAAATCAGGGAAGGCGTGGAATTCACCGCATGTTCGCGGTCCATCGGGCAAAGGAGACGGCAAGACTCCCAAGCGCTACTTGACGCCAAAGCGATAGATTACGCCGACCGAGATG
Source organism: Candidatus Acidiferrales bacterium (assembly GCA_049287725.1). GTDB lineage: Bacteria > Acidobacteriota > Terriglobia > Acidiferrales > UBA7541 > Palsa-295. Next base: position 284 of record JBAQGJ010000133.1, read on the forward strand.
CGATAATTTCCCTGGCTGGTTCCTCCGTAGCTTCCAGTCCCGACATTGGCGAAATGCGTGAGTTCGTAGTTGGCGTCAATTAAGCGGATCGTCCAGCGCTTCTTGAACCTGACGTCCAGTCCGCCGCCGGCCATCCACACGTAGCCGTTGTCCCAGTGACTCACGGGAGCAAAGCCGCCCTGGCTTGACAGGTTGTAAACGGAAAAGCCCTCACCAAAGAGAACGTGGCCAAACGGAGTGATTTTGTGCCGGTGACCGAGAGGATACAACTCGGGACCGAACATCAAGGTGTACATCTGCGTGTTGCCGTTTGTGCTGTTGATGTTGTAGGCGCCCGAAATATCGCCGGCAGCGCTCAGCCAGCGGAAGATGCGGTATTCACCGTGAACGTTGAAACCGTTCATGTTCAGCCGGTTGCTCAGGTTGGGCGGATGCGGCGAGGGCTCCAGGAACGAGCGATAGGTGTATCCGGCGCCGAGTTCAAATTTCGCGCGATCGGGCTTGCGAGGCTTGAGCTTTGAAAGATTCGGCTTGAACATCGAATTTTCCTGGGCCATGGCGTGGCCACAGAAAAGCGCCGTCAACAGCAAAATCCCCGCTACTTTTTTCATCAACCGCATCCTCCAGTGAATGTGGTGGTTTTTAGCTTGCTTCGTCCCGCGAGTGTTTCAGATGCGAGTTGCCCCTAATTCGTTGGCGCGCGGCGGCACTTAGAATAGATGGAAAGATGGCTTAAGGGTAGTGCTGGGCGAAAAACTTCGAAAAGAAAGCTGAATCGCGAGAACTTGTGCGGCGCGAAAAAATCGAGCGAGTTGAGTGGTACACCCGAGGGCTTGAGGCTTGCACGCAAAGAAAAAGGCCGCGCGTCCTGTAAGAGCAGAACGCGCGGCCCGAATAGGTTCGAGAATGTTTGCTGCTACGTGATGTTGACGGTCACGGTGATCGTCGGTTTGGTTACGCCGCCGGAGGAGGGTGTGATCGTCAGGGTCGTTGTCTTGGGTTTCGACCGGCTTCCGGTGCAGCCCGCCACGAGTATGAAGACCAGCATCGCTCCGGCCAGCCCCATGCGTGTGCGGATCTTTCGCGTGGAGGGGAACAAGAAGAGCAGAGCGATTGCCAGCATCAGGAAAAGAACCAGTTGCGGAGTGGCAGCAGGCGGCAGAGGCTTCGTGGACTCTGGCGCGGCGACAAAAGAAGCGGCCGTGAGCGTGCCGGTGGCCATGGCTCCGGGTGCAGCGGCTGCGTTCGTGGTCGGCACAGCGCACGCTGTGACAAGTGCGCTGCCGGGCGTGCAGGTGAACGAGACAGCGCCGGTGAATCCGCCGAGTCCGGTAACGGTTACCGGGAAATTGCCCATGGCGCCCCTGGCTACGCTTACGCTGCTGGGGGCTGACACCGAGAAGTCCCAGGCTGTTCCCGTAAGAGGTACGGACTGTGGGCTGCCATTCGCGTTGTCCGTAATCATCATTGTGCCGGTGTCGGTACCGGGCGCTGTCGCCGCTGCCGGTTTGAACACGACGCTGACGACGCAAGCCGGTGCGCCAGGCGCGATTGCAATCGGAAACGTCAGGGCGCAAGCCGAGGTGGAGGCAATTCCAAAGTCCGCGTTACTGAACGCGATTGCCGAGATGTTCAGCGTATTGACCGTGCCCGGGTTCGTAATCGTGATGGTTTGCGCTGTACTGGTGGTAGTGAGCAGCTGACCAGGGAAGGTGAGGCTGGTTGGGCTGAAGCTAATCGCGGCAATCGTAGCACTGCCAGTTCCGGTGAGCGCGACCTGAATGGGATGAGCTGCGCCGTCAAGACTGTCAACAATATTCATAGTTACCGATCTCGCTCCAGCAGAAGAAGGTGTAAAAGTGACGCCCACCGTGCAACTCACTCCAGCAGCAAGTGACGCTCCGCAGGTGCCACCAGTTCCAGTTGCCGTGAAATCCGAGGCATTTGCGCCGACGAATGTCGGCGGAAGCGTTAGAGCGACGGAAGACGAAGTGTTATTGGTAAGCGTAACGAACTGTGCTGCCGTTGGTGTCCCAATCAGTTGCGTTCCGAAATCGATGCTGGCAGGAGATACCGAAATCGTCGGAGTCAGAGGCAGGTCTGCGACAAATGCGTTCGCCCTTGCTCCTGCGGATCGTAGGGTTGTCTGAAAAGCTCCCGATGATACCGGCATGTCCGGCGAAGCCATTTGGCCTGCGATGTAGGCGTTTGTGCCTGAAACTGCAATGCCAAAACCTTCGTCCGGGGTCGCAAGCGCGTTCGCAGTTTGCCCGCCAAAAAATGAGGAATAGACCAAATCGGCGAGCCCATTTCCATTCGGACTAATCTTCGAAACGAACGCCTCACCGGTTGGATTGTTGAGCTTTAGCTCGAGCGCTCCTTGCGTAATCGGAAAATTTGGTGAAGTTGTCAGACCGGTCACGTAGGCATTGCCCAAGGAATCAGAACCAATTGACAATCCGATGTCGCCGAACATACCACCGAGGTAGGTCGAATATTGGAGCGTGCCATTTGCCGTGTTGAGCAGAGACACGAACGCGACGCCTTGCGCGACAGTTCCTGCGGGAGGAATTGAATTGGCCGTAACCGGAAAGTTTGATGAGCCGGTCGCGCCGATTATATAAGCAACTTTAGTAGTTACCGCTGGAACGCCCGTTCCCAGACTGATTCCAAAGGCAGCTTCATAGTTATTTCCACTTAAGCAATGTGAATACGTGAGGGTTTGTGCCGTCGTATTGATAACGGAAATGAACGCCGAGCCGTTGGTATTGGCTCCGCACGCTTCGCTACCAGCGACGGCGGTGCCCGCGGTCGGAAAATCCGTTGAGGTCGTTGAGCCCACGACGTAAGCGTCAGAGGTGGTGTCGATTGCTATTCCGAGGGCCACGTCACCGAACGGAAGAAAATTGCCGGTCCCCGTGCCGGATCCGCCCAGATAAGTCGAGTAGACGAGCGAAGCGGCGCCACTGGCGGTCGTATCGATCTTAGTTAGAAAAGCATTTCCCGCAGTACTAGTTTGCCCTGCGGTAATTTGCGTTCCTTTCTGAGGGAAATTCGTAGACATCGTCTCGCCCGCTACATAGGCGCTTCCAGACCCATCCACGGCGATGCTGAAACCTTCGTCGGACGTGTCTCCGCCCAAGTAGCTTGAATAGGTAAGTTGTGCCGATCCGCTAGCCGAAGGAGCGAGTTTTGTGATGAACGCGGACCCGCCGCTACTCGTACCCGCTGGACCGGGTTGGCCCTGATATGGGAGCAGAACGGTGCTCACCGGAAAATCCGGAGAAAACGTAAAGCCAGTCACGTAAACATTCGGGGGGCTTGCCGTATCCACTGCGATTGCAGTGGCGGCCTCTCCGAAGCTCCCGTTGCCACTGCCTCCGAGGTAGGTCGAATAAAGGAGTGCCGTTCCGGTGGGATTCAGTTCCGAGACGAACACCGTCTTTTCTGGGACGTCCGATGGCGCTGTGCCGGAGATTGGATTCAACTGTGGATAAGTCGTCGAAGTCGTTACACCAGCGATGTATGCATCACCGGCTGTGTCCAGCGCGATGCCAGCGGCGCTATCGAAATTCTCGCCACCGACATAAGTGGAGTAGTTCAGAAGAGGATCAACGGTTAAAGGTTGCGTGTGATCATACGCTCCAACTGAAAAGTGAATCTGACGATCGTGCGCGATCGAATAATTACCCGCGATCTCCCGCCGCACGCCACTGGTTTCCTGATAGATGAACGGTTTTTGCAGCACGACGGTGCCGCCGGTTACGCTCATGACCACGTCGCCTTGGGAATCGAGCTTCAGCTTCCGCGCACCAGCGACGCTCAACGCGATGACCTTGGGGTCCGCTCCAGGCGCAACGACGAAATCATATTCCAGGGTTTGTCCCCGCCCATAGAACAGCGCATCCACGCCGGGATAGATTCCCCGATAGCGCACCGCTTCGTAAGATGGAATGTTCGTGTGCCATTTTTCAGGATTGTTGCCAATGAAATAGTTCACCCTCCCAGGCAGCGGGGTCGTTCCGGAGATTTCGGCTGTTGGGTTCGCTCCGTCGAAATGCATGCGAAGGGTCGAAGCGGTCAGCATCGCATTCGGCTTGCGGCGCGCTAGGAGCAATGACGCGCTCTTCGTTGGTGGTGCACCACGAGCTGGCCGCCGCTGCAGTGCGAGGACAGCTTCCTGGCTCGTTAGAAACAACTGGTAGCCCTGACCGTGTGCCAAGTAATGAACTTCTGGAACGGTCTGTCCGTGATTGGCCTCAAACGCCAGCGGGAGCTTACCGTACTCTCGTGTCCACTGCGCGTTCTGCGCAGGGGACGGAGGCGGCCCAAATGTGGTAGCACTCACCCCATGATTCTTGGCGGCGTTGTCGGATAAATAGTCTAGATTTCCAGCTGACAAAATCAGTACGAGAATAGCTAATACTGCGCCAACCAAAACCGCGATTCTAAGTAGTGGGGATTTCGTCTGCATGGAATCGCTCCTCAGCTGCTCGTTTCTAGAATGTTGTCTCGTAGACTAAGCGGAATCGTGGCAACATCCGGACCGCAAGAGATGCGAAAATGATCGTTTCGCGAAGGCACGATTACGCGCCAGCTCTGACGGACACACCGAATCGTGGGGGACGGACACGGCCATTTGAACGGAGATGGTAGCACAGCTGTTTTGACCAGAAGCCTCAGCAGGGCCATTTATTCGGACGTGGTATTCAAAAGGTAATTCCGCCAGAATCGAATAAATTCTGTGAAGGGTAGGCTTCCCGTGGAGGGACGTCTTCTACAGATGCAATTTCTTGGTTTCGTTGCTGAGGAGGTCACAAAGATCCATGAGGCGGCCGGGATCCTGATGAGCCCGAAGCGCGCGGATTGGAACGCGAGGGGCCAAGCGCGCGAGCGTTTCAAATTCCTTCGCGCGCATGCTGCCATCCAGGGTGTTTGTCGCGAAAGTATTCGCGACCAGCGAGAGAAACGCCTTCTGCGGCATCATTTCTTCTACCACCGGCGCGGGATCGCCACGACGGTCGCCCAAAATGTAAATCGCCGCCAGCGGTAAGGCTCGTTCTTCGAATCTTAATTCTTGTTTCGGAAGCGAAAGGCAGCGCTTATCATAATTCGCGCTGAACCGCGGCAGCGCCTCGACGGAGCCGTAGAGCGATTCCACCGATGGGGGCCACAGGCTGAGATAAGGATATGCTGGCTGAACCAAGAACGACCCGTTGCGCTCAGCCAGCGCCACCACGTCATCCGATAAGATTGCGTGGCCTCGCTGCGCCAGCGCGGCCGCCGTCGTCGATTTTCCCGCCCCCGCGGACCCTACAAATGCCACCGCCTTTTCGCCGAACGCTACCGCGCTGGCATGCAGACAGGTCACGCCACGCAGCCGCAACAGAATCCCGAGAACTGGCCCTAGCAAATACGTAGCCGTGTCTTCGACCGTTAAGTTGTCGGGCCAGGTGGCCCAGACTTCGCAGCCTTCCGGATCCAACCAGAATTGCGTTCCATCGAAGTAGGCAAGCCGCAGATGACGGGCGCCTGCCACCTTCCAAATCTTGAGAACTGGGTTCCCCAGTTCATCCTGGTAGGGACTCGCGTAGCTGAGCTCTTCAGGGCCCGATTGAACGGCTGCGGCGGTTGGAGGAAAAGCATTCAGGTGAATCGAAACTAAAGCGCTTTTTGACGATTCGAGTAAAACATTATGTCCTGGACGTACCTGAATTAAGCCCGGTATGGGAAGATTGGAGCGGAGCAAGAGGCCGAAAGTGACATAGGTGAAATTCACTGATGTCAACCACCGAATTCCATTTGCAGGCTCGGTCGATTGTCCAGTTGAATTACAGGACCCTCCTGACGCGCCTCCACATATCTGCCAAAAGGTTCCGGGCGCTTGGATTTCGAAGGACTCCTGGCAATCGTCTGAAATCTTACATGGCTAACCGTGGGTCCTGTAAGATGGAAATACTCCTCCGTCCCTGTTGCCTTGTATGCCGATCGTTTGAGTCAATTCGTTTACAGTACCATATACAGTTATGGTAGGACACGAATAAGGTTTCTTATTAGTATTAATATCCCGATTAACGGGGTTAGGCATTGCGGACCTCCCCATGCAATTTATACCGGACCTTACGCGCTGACTGCAACCAAAAGTTAAGACACACGGGGCGAACATTCGCGCAAGCTTGTTCTGCATTGCGTTCATAACGAAGCGCCGTCAATTCCGACCTGTTAACATAGGAGTCCATTTCTGGGTTCCATTCTACTTGATCGATCCACCCAGCTTGCGATTGCCTCAAGTGTGCAAGCAAAGGACTGCCGCTGAAAGGCGTCTTCGGTCGCGTACGGATCGCCTCAGGCACCTTGCCGGCCACTACCTCTCGCAACAGCTTTTTCTCAAAAAATAACGGAAAGGGCGGAAGCGCCATAAGAAAATTCACGACCCGCAGATCCAAAAAGGGATGCCGCACTTCCACCGGGCAGCGCGTGACTCCCGGATTTTCTTGCTCGAACAAAGAGGACCAATGTGGCAACGAGAGTGAGGCATGGGCCTTGGGAAGCATGGGGTGAGGGCTCGGAAGTTCGCTCCATTCCTTAGCCCGGTCTTTTAGGTTCAAGCGGCGCGCGAAATCCGGTTCCAGCCATCGCGGATAAATCGGCACGGTTGCATCGTTCCCGAAAAGCCTTCGCACGCGGCGTTTCAGCCCGGGCAAAACCGAACTCCGCACGCAGAGATAATGGAAAGTTTCCGCCAGCAGTTCGCGCCACCGTCGATTACGCATGAGATCTCGCGCAAAAGGCCACATTTCAAAATACATCAAATTGTCGGCGCCTTCGCCCGAAAGCACCACACGACAGTCCGCCGCGATCGCGCGGAACTGATCAAACAGGCCGGCGTAAAACGGATCATCAACAGGTTCGAGCGACCTGATTTCGGGCTCATCCCACCGTTCAAACGGCTGCAACTCGTCCATGGGAATACACCGCAGCGGAATCTTCAGGAACTCGGCCAGTTCGCGCGCATGGCGGCCATCTTGGTTCGGAATCAAGGATTCATAGACCACCGTATAGGCGCGCAAATCCAGGGAGCCGTCGGGGCTGCCGGAAAGCTCGCGCGCCGTCACCGCAATTGTCGCCGAATCCAGGCCGCCGCTAAGTAAGATTCCCACCCGATCCATGCGTGTGCGGTCGGCTACGGCTGCTTGCAGCAAAACCTGGAAATGGTCGACATAATCTTCGGGACGCCGGTAGCGAATGCGTCCCTGAGTAGGCGCCGACCAATAGCGGTGCAGGCGCAGGCCTTCGGCAGACACTGTCATCCAGTGTGCCGCAGGCAACCGTCGGATATCGCGGAAGGTGGTCGTGGCGACGTCACAATTCAAGCCGAAAAGCAGGAAGTCGCCGATCGCTGCGTCGTTCAGGTTCGAAGAAACCTCGGGATGCTGACGCAGGCATTCGAGTGTATTACTGAAAAGAAAAAGTTCTCCCAGTTCGGAATAATAGAAGGGCTTGACACCAAAATGGTCGCGAGCGCAAAAAAGTAGCTTTCGCTTCGCGTCCCAAATGGCAAAGGCAAAATCCCCGCGGAGATGGTGAACGCAGTCGGCGCCCCAAGCTGCGTATGAACGCAAAATCAAATCGGAATCCGTGGCCGCGTCGGGGGGATTGCCGTTTTCCACCTCCGCAAGCCTAGCTTTCAGTTCTCTGCGGCAATCAATTCTGGCGTCTGCCGTGATCCAGAATTGCCCGCCAAGGCTAGCTGGTTGGAGCTCGACTTGCGACTCGCGACTAGTGCATAACATCGTATAACCCAAGCCCACTGGACCGTGCGACCAAGCGTCCCGCGCGTCCGGCCCACGATAAGAAAGAAAATGGGCGAGCGCCCGCAAGAGCGCCAAGTCGACCGGCGCTCCGTTGCGATGGTAGATGCCGACGATCCCGCTCACTCGATGCGGACCCCCATGGAAAGGACCGGCTTCTCGAACGGAACAAAATGGCGATGCTCTTTGCTGGCACCGTTAAGCACCTGAGAGTTGCGTTCCACCCAGGCATGCGCCTCGAAGCGGTCTGAGTCCTTGCGCGCGCCAATGCGCAGTTCCGCAACGACGCCGTGCCGCCGCAACAGCCAACACAGTACCAGCGACTGTTCCAGACAATTGGTGCGGATAAACAGATTCCGCGCTGCCGCCTGTTGCATCCGTGCGATCAGGATAGCGGGTTCGTTTGTCGCCTCCTGCGTGGGCCTGTTTGCGCTCAAAGATGGCGCAGACACCGCGAGGAAGCGCTTCCAGCGGCGAAACCCTATCAAACGCAGTCCGGCCCACGTCGCCAGCAATCCGCCCGCCGCTTCGAGCACTACGCTGCGCTCGAACGAGTCCAGCCGCAGAAATCTTTTCCAACGCTCGATCATAATTCCCAGCCTCAACCCTGCTTCCGATGCACGCCCTGAAACGAAGTCGTGCTCCCTTAGCACTCCGCCGCGACCCGAACTTCGACAAGGCCTTCCTCGCGCATTTTCTGCAGTAAAGCCAGCAAGTCTTGTGCGCAACGCACTCGGTCCACCTCATACTCGTCCAGCAAAACGTCGCGAAGTTCGCCGACGCTCCGCGGCTGCTTCAACAATTCCCACACACGCGCGCCCACCGGGTTCATCCCGTAGTACACACTGTTCTTCAGATTCAAGATGGCCGCTTCTTCACCAAGAGGACAGGAGATTTGCTCGGCAGCCGCGACCACAACAGCGTGTAGAGAGAGGGGTGCATCCATTTTGGTCCTCCTAAGAATTCGGGCTGGGATGGCGCGGCCTGCATCGCAGGCGGCGGAGCACTTTGACAGGCACACCCTATACTTGCCAATTCGTCCGGCCCTATTGTACTGGCACACGCCACCAACAGCAATGGCGGAGCTGGATTCCCAACAGCAAATTCGGTTATAACCAGCGTGATGCCCGCCCCTCCTATTTTGGTCGAGTCGCTTGAGAAATATTTCCCGAGGGCATTCTCCGGATGGCGCGCACTCCTGCAGCCGGTGGCACGCCCGACCGAAAGAGCGCTCGCTGGAATTTCTTTTTCAGTCCAGTTCGCAGAGGCTGTGGCAATCGTCGGGCCGAACGGCGCAGGAAAGTCGACGCTTCTTCGGGTCCTTGCCACCCTGATAATTCCCACGCGGGGGCGTGCATGGATTGCCGGTTGTGACGTCGAGCGCGATGCCCATGGCGCGCGGTGCCGGTTCGGATATCACACCGGAGATGAAGGATTCTACACTCGACTGAGCGGCCGCGAAAATCTTGCCTTGTTTGCTGCCATGAACGATATTTCCGGCGCCGAAGCCCGCATTCGAATCAATTGGGCTGCTGAGCGCATGGGCATTTCTGGCGAACTCGATCGCCAAGTACGCACGTTCTCCACCGGCACGACTCATCGCCTGGGTCTGGCGCGCGCTCTGTTGCATCAACCTGCCGTCTTGCTGCTCGATGAACCCACGCGCAGCCTCGACCCTCTGGCTGCCGAGGATTTTCGCCGGCTGCTGAAACAGGATCTAGTGCGCCAACACGGGACGACTTTGCTTTTTGCCTCGCATACGCTGAGCGAGGTGGAAGAGGTGGCCGATCGCGTGATCCTACTCGAAGAAGGCCGCATCGTCGCTTTCGATTCCCCGCGCGGACTGTGCGCAGCCTCTGGCTCCTCAACTTTTGAAGGCGCCATCACGCGGCTGGCACGCGCCGTCGTCCCCGTGGATGCCCGGCCATGAAACTGGCCCGCACTTTGCGGAAGTTCGCTGCGTTCTTCACGCGTGATCTGGCGATTGCCCGCGGATATCGCGGAGCATTTCTGCTGGAAGCGCTGCAAGCGCTATTCGGCGTTGCCACCTTTTACTATTTGTCTCGCTTCGTCGAAAGCCCTGAGCTAACAAAGGCGCTGCCCGGGAGAAGTAACTACTTCGCATTTGCGCTGGTGGGATTCGCGTTTTTCGATTATCTCAGCGTCTCGATGACCGCCTTCGACGCCAGCATCGAGGAAGCCCGCCAGAACCGCACCCTGGAAGCCTTGCTGGTCACGCAGACGTCGCTTCCGGTCATTCTCGCGGGGTCGGCGGTGTACCCATTCACGGCCGTGGCGCTGCGGACGTGTGTTTATCTCGCGTGGGGCGCGCTGCTGTTCGGCTTCGCGCCGCGGGCCGCGAACTGGGCAGGGGCCGTGGCGATTCTCCTGGCCTCAATTTTGGCGTTTGCGGGGTTAGGAATACTGTCGGCGAGTTATTCGATTCTCTTTAAGCGCGGCAATCCCGCAAAGTGGGTCGTGCTAGGAGTTTCGGGCCTGGTGGGCGGAATGATGTATCCGGTGAGCGTCCTTCCGGGTCCATTGCAAATCCTGGCGCGGCTGATTCCGGTGACGTACTCACTCCAGGGAATGCGCGCCGCCCTGCTCGCCGGCGCAGGCTGGAATCAATTGTGGCCTTCCATTGGCGCTTTGCTAATCTTCGCGGTGATCCTGATCCCCTCGTCGTTCGTAGTGTTCGCCTGGGCGCTACGCCGCACCAAAATTACTGGAACGCTGACACACATCTGAGTCTTGACCGGAAAGCATCCAGGCCCCAGATCACCAAGTTCAGCTAAAAGCGAGAGCGAAGTTGGGAGGCGACCGGACTATTACGGACCACTTTAGGGAGATTCCGGAAAACCGCGTGACAGTCAGATAGATTACTTGTGACCGGTCCAAGAAAACATTCTCCTGATTTTCGGTCACACCCGTTACTTGTGAGAATTTCGCAAAGCGTGACGATTCAGTTGCGAGCCACCCTTACCTTTGGCTTGTAGCCGCGCGCCGTTTCCTTTTCATCCCGACCGCAACCAATCCCGAGCCCAACAGGAGCAGTGTGGCAGGCTCTGGAGTTTCGACCACCTCGAGTTTGTAGACTGTACCAGCGGCGCCGCCGTTCGTCCCGTCATCCACCAACGTGAAAAAGCCCCCAGCAGGGATGATCATCTGGGGGTCGGACTCATTGCCGGAATAAAGTTGCGGACCCACCAGTTCTGGGAGCAGGAAACTGGCATCGTTCAAGTCGACATTATGCAAGGTCGTGTTCATGAAGACGAGTATATCGCTGACGGGCGGGGCGCCGTTGATCGAAACATCCGTCGTAAAGCCGAAAAAGCTACCGATCTCGTAGCACGGCGAAATGATACACGCGGGGGCAGGATTGAGCGGCATATCCCAGGTCGCAAGAGGAGTACTTGAACCCGCTTGAATCAGGGTGTAGGCAAGGTTGCTGTCGGCCTTGGCGCCGGTAGCCGAAAGAGCCACTAGCATTCCTGCCAGAATCGCTAATTGAAGTGTTCGTTTCATTACTTTCCCCTGTCAATCCTTGTGCCCAACATCGGGCGGCTATATTTCTATCCTCTGTCATAGCACGAATGATTCCTAAGAGCATCCGCTCTAAGTGCCTTTTTTTCAATGACTGGCTTGCGGGACATGCCCCACAAGGGGAAGATGCTTTCACAAAAGTAAGCCAAAACAGGTGTGTTTGCTCGATCGTGGCATTAGATACACAAGGGACCTGTCGGCGACCACGGCCAAAGCGGGCCTTGCTCCACTAACGCCTCATTTCAGTCTGGAACGCCGCGGTTCGTTCGAACTTTCGGGTGAACCGTCGAGCGGGCTCGTCAGCCACTCGTCAATCAACGGATCGCGGCACCGCCCTGGGATCGCATCAGACCGGTTTCTGATCCGAGGCGGCGTGACGTTTGTGCACTGCCATGGCTTTAGCCTGAATGACGACGAGTAGCTGACGCTCGAAGGCAGCGCGATCGAAAGAACCGTCCGCTCGGCACGGGATCCAACTCTCAGTCAGGGGGCGTGACCGCCATTTCCAGCTTGGCAAGACATCATTACCGGACAGGGTTACGGGCTCAAAAATCTTGATCCCGTCGGAGATGAGCGCAGCGCAGTAGCTGAAACACCCCTTGGCCATGATCAGGATGTCAGCTTCAATCAGTTCTTGCATCGTCCAGACCGCATCCACATCAAGAAATAATTCGACGCCAAGCCGAGAAAAGTCCGCAAAGTCAGCCCGCTGCCCCTGCGAGAATGCGCGAATTCTGTACTTAACCTTGTGAGCATTGAGCATGGATTCCACTGCGGTGAGAGTCCGCACAATCGTTTCAGTACTTGTGAAATAATCAGGATTGTCGGCGGACACATCGCCGCGACGGATGTGCACGGCGACCGTCAACTCATCAGTCGTGCGCGGAGACTTATTCAGGTAGTATTTGCGCCTGAACTCGGGGATAGTGTTTTTGAAACGATCGGCCAGCTCATCCCCGTGGCGACTCCACCCGAAGCACAGATCGAGGTCGCTGAAGGTATAACAAAAGTTGACGACCCGACGCCTACGCCTCGCAACATCGCAAACGGCCTCGCCCGCACCGAGATTGAAGAGCGTTTCCCAGGCCGTGGCCCACTCTTCCATGGTTCGCTCGGCGTGCTGAATGCAAGAGAACGGCGTGTGCAGATAGGTGAGACCGAACGAACGGGCGAAATTGATCGCATTCATAACCATGAGTGCCTGAGAGCCGGCCCCTTCACTTCTGAGCCCGGTACAAGTGATTGTGCGTATCGGCCGGATCCCGGTCAGATGCAAGACACACTGCCGCAAGAACAAACCATTTTCATCGAAGTAGGTCCTACGTCCCGTGAGAAACTTAATGCAGTTCTTCAGCGAACGCCACGCGTAACTGCCGCTCGCACCAACTAGGAACCGGACCACCAGGTACCATTGTTTCGCGGTGCCTCGTATTAAGCCGGACTTTTCGTCGTGCCTCGCGGCTTCATTGTCAGTGTGCATGTTTGTCTTGAGTCGAGCCGTTACATGCGCAAGATTAAGACAGTTGGCTGTGACTTGCCTACGAGTATGAGGTTCCCGTAAGGCTTGCCGCGCGGCCCGTGGTGCAGCGCCGGCAGAGTCCAACACTCGACATTCGTAGAAGGCGAGGAAGTGTAAGCCTTCTAGCACGAGTTCGCTGCTAGGGCGTCTTGATCCAGCGACGGCGAAAGTGGACGATGATGTGCCGCTGCGTCTGACCCGCACCCGCCATTTCCGTGGAGTCGCTTGAAAAATATTTTCCGGGGGCCATGCTCCCGGTGGCGCGCATTGCTGGAGCCGTTGGCTCGGCCGATCGAAAGGGCGCTCGCCGGAATATCCACTCCAACCGGCAGAGGCGTGGCAATCGTCGGGCAGAATGGTGCGGGAACTCGACACTTGTCTGGGCACTCACCACGTTGATTATCGCGACGCGAGGGCGTGCATGGATTGCGGTTGTGACATCGAGCGCGATGCCCCTAGAGCGCGGTGCCGGTTCGGATATCACACTGGCGGAAGCCTTGCTGGTCACCCAGACGCCGCTTCCGCTGATCCTCGCGGGTTCCGCGGTGTATCCCTTCACTGCTTTGGCGCTGCGGACGTGCGTATATCTCGCGTGGGGCGCGCTGCTTTTCGGGTTCGCGCCGCGGGCGGCAAACTGGGCGGCAGCGGTGTTAATACCGCTGGCCTCCGTTCTCGCGCTTGCAGGACTGGAAATATTATCGGCCAGCTATACGATTCTCGTTAAACGCGGGAACCCCGCGAAGTGGGTTGTACTGGGCGTGTCGAGCCTGGTGGGCGGAATGATGTATCCAGTGAGCGTGCTGCCAGGGCCGCTGCGAATCCTGGCCTGTGTGATTCCGATGACGCATTCGCTCGAGGGGACGCGTGCTCCGTTGCTTGCGGGCGCGGGGTGAACGCAACTGTGGCCTTCCATCGCGGCTTTGCTGGTCTTCGCGGTGATCCTGATCCCGTCGTCATTCGTGGTATTCGCCTGGTCTCTCCGGCTCGCGAAAAACACCGGCACGCTAACCCACATTTAAGCGAGACCGCGCGCGTCGGGCAGCCGACCCGTTCATGAGTCTTCTTTTTTTCCTCTTGCTCTTGACGAAACGAGATCCGCGGCGTTACCCTAATCTTTCGGATAGTTCTTGGTCGTCCGAGCACGAAAAGCGTTTGGTGATTGGCCGCGCTTTCCGGGATGCTGCGATGCGGTTTTTCTCGCACATCCCTTTGCGCGCAGGGATGGCGGCCAGGAGCTGAGCGACCTGATGAATCCGAAGACGGCGGAAACCGATTCCGCCGTGGCGATTAAGAACCCCGAAACCTCAAGCGCATTTCAGCGTGTGCCGGAGACACAGGATTACGGCACGACTGGGAAGCTGTTCGACGAACTCCGCGATTTTTTCGCCAGCCATCCGGGCCTTCCGACGGAAGCCGCTATCAAGTTGACGTATTTCATTTTCGCCATCCTTTTCGCGGAATGCGCGGAGATTTGTCCGCTCGCTTCCGTCGTTGCGCCCGAACCGGCTGGCTCCAGTTTGCTCTTGCGGATGATCGCTCGCTCGTGCCCCGGTGCATTGCAAATTGGCGAGGTGACATTGAGCGCTGCGCTCACGCTACCATTGTTGCTGCCGCGCCCAAGGTTACTCTGATCGATCAGATCAGCCCCACGAAGGAATTGGAGAGCGTAATTCGCATTATGAGCCGCCCGGGCAGTCGGGTCCTCCGAAACGGCGCACTCTCCGACGTCTCGTTCCCGACGATCGTCTGCACAGCCGAGCCGTTGCGCGATCGCCGCGTCCTCGATCAGGCCGTCCAGATCGAAGTTATGCCAGCCCGTGGTCCGCTGCCGAGTCTTGATCCGGGTTCGCTGAACGAATCAGCGCAAAACCTGCGAGGGAAACTCTTGCGTTATCGCGAACAGAATCTTTCTACGGTCAGCGCTGCGAACTTCGATGCGCCGCACTTTAGCTCACCAACGCGCGAGATCGCGCGCATGCTGGGAAAATCCATCGTGCAAGATCCCTCGTTACAGCGGTGTTTGCTGATGATCCTAGGGCCGCAGGACGAAGATGCCCGCGTGCGCCGCACGGATTCGATCGAAGCAGTCGTGGCCGAAGCCGCGTTGTTCCTTTCCCACGAGGGAGCCCGTCGGCAGGCGCGCGTCGGCGAGGTCGCTACAATTGCCAACGGCATTTTAAAAGGACGCGGTGAAAGCCTCGAACTCGATGCGCGGGAAGTCGGCAATCATTTGCGCGCTCTCGGTTTATTTTCGCAACGTCTCGGCCGTGCTGGACGCGGGTTCCGCTTCACCAACGACGTTCGCAGGAAAATTCACCACTTGGCGCGGGCTTATGATGTGCGCACTGGTCTGGACGACGCGACTTGCGAGTTCTGCGCGGAAGCAGTGCGTCGCGACGGCGACACGCCGAGGCAGGAGAACTGAATGTGCACATGCTGCACGTCCTGCACATGTTTTGGGCGTTGGCAAGCTTGCTTTAGCAATTGGCGAGTGAACCGGCCGTCGCAGACTGATTGGGATCTTCGACCGAGAGGAGGACGCTGATGAATCAAACACCAGAGCAGTTTGACGGCCTCGTGCGGCGCTTGAACGAAGGCGGCTGCCCCGTGCTCGCCGACCATGGCTACAAAATCAATCCCGTTGGATTGTTAATCGAAAAAATCCCTGGGATGAGCTTCAGCAGCATTTTTGACCTAAGGCAAGGTGGAGCGGGTTACGCGATCGAGATCGCCCTCCGGAACGAAGCGCCCCGGCCGATCGACGCTGTTGGCTGGCAGATCCAGACTCCATGGGGCGTGCCGACGCTCTCGTTGCTGCCTGCTCCGAGGAAATCTTCCAATCAGTATCCTCATTATTGCTTTCCCGAGCCGGGGCCGTATTTCGACGGTGAGTTCTGCATCAATCGCTACTTCGCCCGACGCAAGAGCCGGCTGCAGCCAGGCGAGCCGATTGAAGGCGTAATCGTCGCTTCGTCGGAAGATCCGATTCCCCTGGAAATCGCGCACCTCGCGCGCATCATTGTGACCCTTAGGATTTTCGACTCGCGCCAGAACGCGTACAGCGCAGAATTTAAGGTGCCCGTAGACCGGCGCGAGCTCATCGCTCGCGAAAAGAGGAAGCAGGCCCTGGCGCCACCACGGCCGTGTTACGCCGGTGGTGCGTAGACGAGCACACTCGATCGCACCGGCGTGCATCCTGACGACGGGCGCGCCTTTCGCGACCGACGAAGATGGTACCAAAGCATGATGATCTGTAGGTTAATTAACGTAAAGGATATAAAAATGAAGAAGCAGTTGAGGAAAGAACAACCGTATCCCATGTCGTGGGAAGAGCGTCGCGCCTGTGACCCGCGGATGGCCCAAAAGGTTGACGTCTGGAAGTGGTTTCTTGAGGGGAATAATGTGCCCAAACGTCAATTCCTTAAGGAATTGGCCAAAGAGGTCAATCCGGCGAAAACCATCGAGCGCCTGTTCGTGAAAGTGGCTAGGGCAGAGCTGAGCTACAGCAACCTGTCCCTGTCAAGAAAACGTCTCAGCGCCTATTACCCGGGGCCGGCCCCAGAGATCGACGCGTGTTTTGATTGGATGTATCTTCAGGGCGGTGAAGTCTCAAAGCGCGATCTCCTCAAGGCGTTGGGCAAAGAAATCGATCCGACGAAGGCCATCGAGCGCCAGTTTCTCAAAGTGTTTAAGGCCTTGATCAACTGCAACAACAGCTCCGCGAAGGGATAGCGCAGTGTCGACTGAGCGGAAGAGTTGTGACGGCCACGGATTCTTCCGTGGCCGTCTTGACCTTGGGAATCACGCGAAGAGGAATTCAATTTGTGCAGCGACGCAAGAAATTGAAAAGGCAGCAGGGCCACGATAATTCGCCAGCCGCGTTTCTTCGTGCCCATGTTCGACAGGTTTGTGATCAAGCGGCGAAAGAGGTGAAATCTTGCGCCAGATGCGCAGACTGCAGCCGTATCCGACTCCGCTGTCTCAGACCGCGCCTTGTAGGCTGGCTCGCGGTACAGTAGAGTTTTAATTGCCTGGGAAGGCCCACCAAATGAAAGTTCCCCTGCTTGATCTAAGAGCCGAGTATGCAGAGCTGCGCGACGAGGTTTTGCCCGCGCTCGACGGCGTCTGCCAGAAGTCGTCATTTGTGCAGGGCGAGGAGGTGGAAGGGTTTGAACGCGAGTTCGCTGATTTCTCCGGGACG
>JBAQGJ010000134.1:0-50664 GCA_049287725.1 Candidatus Acidiferrales bacterium
ATCGTCGACAACGATGCGCTTGGGCGTACAAATTCTTGCGCGACCACCGAAAGAGAGTTACCGACCCAGACGATGGTTATCTGGAGATCAAACAGCGCGAGGAAGCACGCAAAGCTAAGGGACTTCCTCCACGCGTAGTAATCCTCCCCGATTGGGACTACAACGACGAGAAATGCTATGAAGAAGAACAGGCTGAGAAGAAGAAACACGCCGCCAACAGGCGTCGAAAGAAGACAAAGGAGCGCGCACCGAAACTCGCGAACCCGCCACAACGGTCAACCGCCGATTCACAACCCGACGCCACGCCAACGGACGAGGAGGGAAATCACCAATGACGAAACGCAAATCACGTGGGAAGCTGCCCCCTCGGGACATCATGCGCGGCAAACAATATCCCGGTGTCCGTGGCAAGGTCGTGGACTGGATCGATCATGCATTCGAGGACGACGTGCTTTATCTCCACGTCCGATTCACGGACAAGACCGAACTGTGCTGGCGAATCGGCACGTCCCTGGTAATTGAAGAAGCCGATCTGAGCGACTGGAAAACGGGAAATTTCAAACAGCTTGCGATATTCGCGGAGCGCGAGCTCGACCCTGACCCCGAGCAATGAAGGCAGTCAAGATTGCACACGCCTGCCCTCTTGTGTTGGTCGCCCGCGGCCCCGAGACGGACTCCAACGAAGAACGCTATTGCGTTCTATGTGTACGTTATACTTGACATATAGGTTTTCTTGACGTACTCTCTGGGGCAGTCTAGGGAGGTGCCAATGCCCCTTGAGTCCTTCAGCGATCGCTTTGCCGAGCGCCGCCGATCTGCGCTCTTCCTCTTTTATGTTTCTTCGCTGGTTTCTGCCGCGGCCTTTACTCTTGTCGGAGAGGTTCGGTCCCTGCGCGCCTTCCTACTCGCTCTGGCAATCGCGGGGGCCGGGGCAGCCATTGTGTTCCTGCTGCGCTTTCTGCGTTCCAATGATGAGCGCGAACAGCAGGTGAACTACGGCGCATTGACCTTTGCCTTCGCCGGAACGCTCGTTTTTTCCATGGTCATCGGCTTCGTTCAGAGCTTCGGATTTCATTCCCTCTCGTGGCTTGGCATCCCCCCGCTCATGATCGTTTTGTGGAGTGTGGGATTGATTCTGTATTCCTGGCGGTATCGATGAAGACCCGCCTACGTGTGCTGAGAGCGGAAAAGGAATGGTCGCAGGCAGAGCTTGCGGCGCAAGTCGGAGTCGCTCGCGGCACCATCAACGCCCTTGAAACGGGCAAATACGATCCCAGTTTGCCGCTCGCTTTTAAGATCGCTCGCATTTTCGGAAAGACGGTGGAAGAGGTGTTTTTGTACACCGAGGGGCAAGACCAGGCTCGTTCCCCGCAAGTCTGAGTTCGCCTCCGGTAAAAGCAACACGATGAGTGATAGCTCGCAATCTCGGTTTCTTGACTTTGTGTGCCGCTCGCAGTCCTTCCCCATGTCGGCACCAAGGTGAAACGAGAGGAGATTCTCCGTGGACCATCCCTATAGCATTTCCGACTTTGCATTCTCGTTCAGAAGACGCGAAGGAACCAGGCGCGATCTGATCGAAAGGAGCACCGACTCCTTGGACCGGGGCGGTTCACACGGTAAGCCAGAACACGACAGGGAGCCAAATTCGGGTCGGTCCAATCATGGTTCTGACCGTTCGCGAACGATCTATCGAGGCCGGAACCGCGAATACTCGTTGCGCGATTCCGAGGTTCGTACGCTCACTGACCTCGGCAAGTTCCGCGTCGTGCCGGCAGACGATCTTGCCCGATTTTGCTACGACGGTGACGTCTCGCAGATGGAAAGCGAAGTTAGAAACCTAGCCCGGCACGGATTGGTCGAACAGAAGACCATCGAAGGCCACGCGTCCTTCTCCACGAAAGTTTTGACTTTGACTAAGGACGGCCACTGGCTCCTGGAGCGAGCCCAGCTCGTCTGTCATCGGCAGGCCACGTATCACGGCCTTGTCAAACCCAGGGAAGCCCGTCACGACGCCGATCTCTACCGGCTGTATCAACAGGTCGCGAGAGACATCGAAGGCTCAGGCGGGAAGGTCCGCCGCGTAGTCCTCGACTTCGAATTGAAGAAAGACCTCTACCAAGCCCTCTCGCGGATGCGGCCCGACAAGGACCCCAGGTATGAACGAATCTTCATCGCGAATCAATTCGATCTCAAGGTCGTAAACGGCAAGATTCCTATCCCCGACCTGCGCATCGAGTATGAGGACGACTGCCGGGAAATCCGCCGTTTCGACCTCGAAGTCGCCACCCGCGACTACCGGCCCCAAGGGCTCGGCGAGAAGGCCAAGGCCGGATTTCATCTCTTCGCTCGGCAGCAGGACCACACCAAGTTGCGCCGCGTTCTCGACACTCACGAAATCACCGCGAGGATCTTCGCCCTGTGAAAATCCTTCCCATCTACACGGAAGCCCTCCGAGGTTTCGGTTACACGGAGGAGGAAGCTCGCTTTCTCTACCTTGTGGCTACGCATTCCGGCTACTTCACCTGCCAGCAGTTTTTGCAGTTCGTTGGGACAAAACCCGGCAAGCGCAGCGTCGCCTTCGCCCGAAAAATGGTCGAGAAGAAGCA
Source organism: Candidatus Acidiferrales bacterium (assembly GCA_049287725.1). Lineage (GTDB taxonomy): Bacteria > Acidobacteriota > Terriglobia > Acidiferrales > UBA7541 > Palsa-295. Next base: position 2,607 of record JBAQGJ010000134.1, read on the forward strand.
CGCTAGCTCCAAGGAATACCTCCGGCATGGCCGAGTATTCCACCTTTTTTCGCGGAATCTGTATGAGGCGATCGGCAGGGAAAACGTCCGTTTCCGGCGCGTGCATTCGACCGAATACATCCGAACCCGGCTTATTGCTCTCGATTTCATTCTCCGCAATCAGGACTTCACGTACCTCGAAACGGAGGACCAGAAGCTCTCATTCTTCTCCGACCAGTTGGGAATCGAGAAGAAAATCCTGCCGCACAAACGCTATTCGGGGGCCATCAAAGATAACGTCACCGACCGCTATTTTGTGGACAAATTCCCGATGTACTACAATCCCGCCGCCTCTTCTTCGCCTGTGGTGACATTCAGTTTCATTGATCCGGGGTTTGAAAGCATGGACAGCTTCAGGACCCATCTGGATGCCTATCTGAATCTTTTCACGAAGCTGCAAAGTCTCAACTTCCGTTACATCGCAACCCGCGACACGAATTTCGAGCGTGCCAAGAAGGTATTCCATGGAACGTTTCAGCGGCTTTGGAACCTCGACGGCCCCTCTGGACTCCTCCATTACTTCCGCACGCGGCGAACGTGGGACGAGAAGAACTACAGCAAGTTGACCAACGATGACATCGCCTTCATCAACGACGGCAAAGAACGATTCGGCAGCCCGGAACTGGAGAATCTATACCGAAGATGGCGCGCGGGAGAGATCGCCGAGAGCGTTGTGCGGCCTGATTCCCTAAAGTTCCGCACGCCTTCGCAGGTGAACATTATCTTCTCGACCGTGAACGGACAGATGGCCTTGTTTGAGCGGCACCCGCATTGGGCGGTAAATCTGCCGGTGAAAGGTTCTGAGGAGACGTCTTTCTCAGGGGATTTCACCTCCGTCTTCAGCCCCGGATGGAGATAACAGCCAGAAAGAGCAGGCAGATGCAACGGAGAGGGCAAGAAAACGGACTGCGGCCAAAACACGACCAGAGGCGGGAGCGACCCCATCGCGCCGCGAAATAGCGGCCCGATCCCTTCGGGCTTCGGGGGTCACTCCCGCCTCTTTCTGCTGGAAACCGCAGATCGTGTTTTGGCCGGGCAGGAGAAGGGAACGAGCGAATTTGTAAGACAACATGTATGACAAAGCCAACGAGGAGGAACGGAACGAAAACATGGCGATCATTAAGGCACCCCCCAAACAGCCGAAGGCAGTAACGATTCAGGCGCGCGTCGAGGAATCCGTGAAGGCCCAACTCGATCAATATGCGAAGTTCATCGACTCCACCCCGTCCTACGTCATTACCGAGGCACTGAAAGTCCTGTTCAAACGCGATGAGGACTTCAAACATTGGCTGGCACAGCAGGCCACCGGCGTCAACTACCAGCAAACAGAAGGAGGAGTCCACAGTAGGACCGCATAATACATATGAAGGCCCGTTCAAACCAACTCGGCACGCGCAAGAACCCAGGCTCGCCAAGAGTACATGGCTTGCGCCTCACGGTAAATTCGTCATCGTTAAAAGCTGGAAATCACTCGGGAAATTCGGAGGCAAACAAGCCATCGCCGCCCACTGGGGAACTGACTGACGCGCAGACCAATTCAGAACCTACGTTCTTCAGCATTTCTGACTTGGCAAAGAGGTGGCGATGCTCCCGAGCCAGTGTCTACAACCGCATACGTGGGGAGCTTGTGTTAGACTTTGCGCGACCGGGACACAGAGGACATAAGGTCATACCGCGAGAAACTGTAACTTTGATCGAACGGAAACGGTTGAGAGTGCTGCGCTGATGGCAACCTCCATTGAACTGAGCGTACGTAAAAGGAAAGGCTGGGCCGTATATCAACTCGAAGGGCGAATTCACGGCCAGCGTATCCGGCTGTCGCTGGGCACAAAGAATTACGCGACTGCCAGCGAATGGGCCCAGCGGGCGACTTTCGCAATCGAAAGGGGCTCCGAGTCGTCCTACTGGCCGGGGCTGCGCAAAATACTGCCACCTCATACGTTTGAGAAACTAGCCGAAGTGGTTGGGTTCGCCGAAGAGCCCGTTGCCAGTCCTGCACCAGCACCAACGTGGGCAGATCTAAGCAATTCCTTCAAGGCAGAGGTAGAGCGGCGTATCGCGATTGACAAACTCCAAAATTCTACTTGGCAACGATACCAGCAAACCATAAAAGCGTTCGAAGCCTTTCTCGCCATACACAAACTTGTAGAACTCGAACAGATCACGAAAAGTGTCGTCGAGAACTTCAAAGTATGGCGAATGGCAGAAATCCGGAAGCGCAAACACTCACGCGGCGGTGGGGGTCTCGTACTCGACGCGGCCATCCTGCACCGCATCTTTCGTCATGCTGTTGAATGCGACCTGCTCAATAGCAACCCGGTGAGAATGGAAGGCAGACCAGGAGACCAGCCGGAATCAGGCGCACAGCCTTTCACGGCAGACCAACTGTCCAAGCTGCGCAAGTCTGCCGGCGAGGACCTGCTTGCGTTTTTGCTACTGCGTTGGACTGGGCTACGCGGATCGGACGCGGTGGGCTTGCAGTGGGGAGAGATCGACTGGGCAGCCAAGGAAATCAATCGGCTCACGCAGAAGCGCCGCAAACGCGTCATTCTCCCCATTCACCCAGAGCTACTATTCCTGCTTCAGACCGAGCACGCACGACGCGATCCAAATGTTGAAGAGCGGGTGCTGGTCAATCCCAACACCGGGAAGCCCTATACCCGCCCCCGCCTGTACGAGCGGATGCTCTCCCTCGGTCGGCGAGCAGAAGTATTAGACTCACACCCGCACCGTTACCGCGACACTTTCGCTGTGGACATGCTGGCGCGTGGCGGCAGCCCTTACGACGTGGCCAAACTGCTTGGGGACACAATTGAGACAATCGAGAAGCATTACACGCCGTTTGTCAGAGAGCTTCGGGAGCGGGTGCGTCGACTGATGGAGAATGCGGAAGGTCTGGAACACTGGGCACAGTTCGGGCACAGTGACCCGCTGACGGCGACCAAGAAACAGACAACTAACTGAAAGAAAAATAGATAGTAGCGGGTGAGCCTGTAAGCCGGATTCTGTTCGCCGTGTGCTAGATCATCCCGATTCGCATCGAGAATTCCCAACGCATAGCGCGACGATCATTCCTCTAGGTCCCGGATCGCTCCGGGACTCCAGCAGCCTACCCGAGGGTCGCAGCAGTCCGCTCCTTCGAGCTCGCTGCATACGGGCTGGGCCAGCCCTCCCCTCCTATTTGGCCTTGCTCCACGCGGGGTTTTCCGTGCCCCGGATGTTGCCATCCGGGCGGTGGGCTCTTACCCCACCTTTTCACCCTTGCCTAATGCGCTCGACCGAAACAGGCAGCCCCGTGGTTTCCCGCAGGTCTGCCGCCGAGGTACAAGCCTCACCGGCGGTTTAATTTTCTGTGGCACTTTCCGTAGGCGCAACTTCACCGCCGGCTCGCGCCAGCAAACTCATGATGAAGCGCGTCCCCCTGGCGTTACCAGGCGCGTCGCCCTGTCGTTGCCGTCTCTCGCGAGGTCGCAGCGACCGGAGTCCGGACTTTCCTCCCGTCCATTCCGCTCGCGCGGAACAAACCGGCGATCATCCAACTCACCCGCTTTGCTAATTATACGACAGCGATTGAGAAAAGGGGGCGCGATGACGTGGATGAAAACAGAAACACGGACTCACTGCGCAACGGTAGGGTGAGAACTATTTGGCGGAAATCAGCTTATCGAATTGCGTTTCATCAAGAATGGGAACACCAAGCGACTTCGCCTTCTCGAACTTCGATCCGGGATCGCTGCCCACCACCACGTAATTCGTTTTTTTGCTAACGGAAGACCCCGCCTTCCCCCCATGCGCCGCCACCAAAGCTTCCGCATCCTCGCGCGACCGCCGTTCCAGCGTGCCGGTAAACACAAACGTCATCCCCGCAAACCGCGTATCCTTCAACTCGCGCCGCGCCTCCTTCATATTCACGCCCACCGCGCGCAAACGCTCAATCAATTTCCGGTTGGCCGACTCCGAAAAGAATTCGCGCACGCCTTCCGCAATCTTCGGGCCCACTTCGCCCACCTCGATCAATTCCTCCGCGCTAGCATCCGCCACCTTGTCCATCGAACCGAAATGTTCAGACAGCAATTGCGCCGTGCGCTCTCCCACAAACGGAATCCCGATCGCGTAAATCAACCGTGCCAAACTGTTTTTCTTGCTGGCCGCAATCTCATCCAGCAAATTCTGCGCCGATTTTTCGCCCATGCGATCCAGCGCGGCCACCTCTTCGAGATCAAGCTTATAGAGGTCCGCGAAGTCCTTAATCATCTGTTTCTCGAGGAACTGGTCCACCACTTTCTCGCCGAGCCCATCAATATTCATCGCGTGCCGCCCCGCAAAATGCAGAAACGATTCCCGCCGCCGCGCCGGACAAGAAACATTCACGCAGCGATACGCCACTTCCCCCTCCGCGCGATGCACGCGCGTCCCGCACACCGGACACTTCTCCGGCATCTTGAATTCCTTCTCCTCGCTTCCATGCTTCACCACTTTCAGCACGTGCGGAATCACCTCACCCGCTCGCTCGACCAGCACGGTATCGCCCGCATGCACTCCCAGCCGCGCGATCTCATCCATATTGTGCAAAGTGGATTTCGTCACGGTCACGCCGCCAATCTGCACCGGCTCGAACACCGCAAAAGGGGTCAGCACGCCCGTCCGCCCCACGCTCACTTCAATCGCCTTCAGTAGAGTCGTTTCCTGGTGCGCTTGATACTTGTAAGCAATCGCCCAGCGCGGCGCCTTCGACGTATACCCCAGCTCGTTCTGCAAACCAATTTCGTTCACCTTCACCACGATGCCGTCAATCTCAAATCCCAATTTCTCGCGCTTCGAATCCCAGCGATTGATGTATTTCTCCACCTCTTCGATGCCCTTCAGCAATTCCCAATCCTCGCTCACCTTGAACCGCAAGACACTCAGCGTCTCCAGCACCTCGGAATGCCGCTTCTTAGGCGCGCGCCCATCCACCAGCAAGTAGTACGCAAAAAATCCCAAATTCCGCGAACGAGTGATGTTCGAATCCAGCACGCGCACCGAACCCGCCGCCGCATTCCGCGGATTCGCGTAGCGTTTCAATCCCAAAACGTCCTGCTGCTCGTTCATCGCCTCAAATGCCTTCCGCGTCATGATCGCTTCGCCCCGCACCTCAAACGAACTCGGAATCCCCGCCTTCTTCAACTCCGCCGCGCCGATGCCCAGCGGAATCGAACGAATCGTGCGCACATTCGGCGTCACATCCTCGCCGGTCGTGCCGTCGCCACGCGTCACCGCGCGAACCAGCACGCCTTTCTCGTAGATCAACGACATGCTCAAGCCATCAAATTTGTGCTCCGTGATGTACTCGATTTTTTCCCGTCCCGTCAATTCGCGCACCCGCCGGTCGAAATTTGCGAGTTCCTCGAACGAAAATGCGTTGTCCAGGCTGATCATCGGCGTCTTGTGACGCACCGCCTGGAATCCTTCGCGCGGCGCGGCGCCCACCCGCTGCGTCGGCGAATCCGGCGTCACCAGCTCCGGGTGCTCGGTTTCGATTTTCTTCAGCTGGTTCATCAGCTTGTCGTACGCCGCGTCGGAAATTTCCGGATCGTCCAGCACGTGATACAAATATTCGTGATGCCGGAGTTTTTCCCGCAGCCGCTCGACTTCCTTCACCAGCGCACCGTTCTTGGCCATGGAAACCTCGGACTAACGCAATCCACAAATTCGCCGGATATTATACAATGTGCGTTTGCTTCTACAGGATTCGCCGAACCGATGCCCCACGGAATTCAAGACGCGCTGTTGATCTATAATCCGACCAGCGGGACGCGGCGCCATCGCCGCTTCGCTGAAATCGAGCAAGCGGTCCGCAATCTGAAGGAGCACGGGATCGCGGTCGAACTCGCGGCCACTACTGCCGGCGGCAGCGCGACGGGCAGCGCGACAGGCATTGCACGCCAAGCCGTCAACCAGCGGCGCGGCATGGTCATCGCCTGCGGCGGCGACGGAACAATCAACGAAATTATCAACGGCCTAGCCGGAAGCCAGGTCCCGATGGCGCTGCTCCCCGCCGGCACGGCAAATATTCTCGCGAAGGAATTGGGCATTCCCTGGGATATTCCGCACGCCTCGCGTCTGATTTCCGAAGGCGTGATTCGCCGCATCGCGCTCGGCCTCGCCACCTCGACGAACGGCGCGCATTCCGCCGACCTGCCACCCGAGGGCCGTTACTTCCTCAGCGTCGCTGGCGCGGGACCGGATGGCGCGATCGTCAACGCAGTGAATGGCGAATTGAAAAAACGCGCCGGTGTTCTCGCGTATTGGGCCGAAGGCGCTCGCCAGCTTTTCAGCTACAATTTTCCCGAGATGCGCGTGCAATCCAATGGGCACGAACGCCGCGCCTCCATTATCGTAGTCGGCCGCACGGTAAATTACGGCGGCCCCTTCAAAATCACCACCGGCGCAAGCCTCTTTGAGGATTCTTTCGAATTTCTCACCAATGCAACGCGCAGCCGCCTGCGTTACCTCGCCTGTTTGCCGGCTCTCTGGCTGGGAAAACTTCGCAACATGCAAGGAATTGAAGCCTGGAAGCACACCGAAGTGACTTGCGAATCCGCAAACGGCGCGAAAGTGTTCGCGCAAGTGGACGGCGAGCCGATCGGCAGCCTGCCGCTAAAATTCCGCATCGTGCCGGACGCGCTCTCGCTGCTAACGCCAGCAACGCTGAAATAGCAGGCCAGCGCCGCAAAAATTGCGTAGGAAGGGCGGGACTTCAGTCCCGCCGTAAGGGGCAGGCGAAACAGGGGGCTTTAAGCCCCTGAAGCCACACGCGTCAATCGTCCCAAAAGTCTGAGAGATAGCTTCCCACTGGAAAGGACGCGATAGTGGAGCCAGTCACCCACGCGCTGACCTCACTGCTCCTCGCGCGAGCCGGACAGAAACACTTACCGCGTTTCGGCACCGCGATGCTCGTGGTCTCGGGCGTCGCAGCCGATCTCGATTACCTGAGCTATTTCGGCGGTGCCAGCGCCTTCCTCCGGTTTCACCGCACCGTTCTGCATTCGCTACTCGGCTCCGCGGTGCTCGCCGCCGCGGTTGCAGGCGCGTTTTGCTTGCTCGATCGCAATCGTCGAAAAAACGATTCCGCCGCAACACTCCCTGCGCTCAGGTTTTTGCCCGCGTTCGCCGTTTGCGTCGTGGGAACCGCCGCGCACGTCCTGTTCGATCTAGCCAGCGGCATCGGTGTACGCCTCTTCTGGCCCTTTCGCCAAGCATGGATCGCCGGCGATCTCCTCACCAATCTCGATCTCTGGATCCTGCTAATTCTCGTCCTGGGCATCGCGCTGCCCGAGCTATTTCGACTCGTCGGCGAAGAAATCGGAGAACGTAAGAAGAAAACTCGCGGCCAAGGCGCGGCGGTAATCGCGCTCCTCTTTCTTCTGATTTATGTCGGTGCCCGAACTGTACTCCATGGCCGCGCGATTGACTTCCTCAACTCACGCGACTACCGCGGCCAGCCGCCGCTCAATGTCGGTGCGTTTGCCACCGCCTACTCGCCCCTGCGGTGGCGCGCCGTAATAGCCACCGACAACGCAATCAACGACGCAGAAATCTCGCTAGCCCCAGGCGCACAATTCGACCCCGACCGCGCCATCCCACACTACAAGCCTCAAGATTCCGCCGCGCTCGACGCCGCGCAGAAAACCGAAACCGCAAAGCGCTTCCTCGCCTACGCCCGCTTCCCGCTAGCCAGCACTGAGCCCTCCGATAGCGGCTCCAAAGTCACAATCCGCGATATGCGCTTCCCGCCAAACGACGCCAGCCCAGACAACATCGTCGTTGTAGTGGACGTGGATCCCAACCAGAAAGTAATCGACGAGGCACTCTTCTACGCAAGTTCCCTGAATCGCTAAGTTCCTGAGAGGTTTTGTAGCGGCGGTCTTCAGACCGCCATCAATGGCCAATTACGATTTCTGGGAAGTTCCGTGGAACACATAGTGCGTAACCACGTAGAGCACCCCAACCAACAGAATAATCCCAACCACGAACGCCACTCCGTGCGATTTCAAAAAAGTAAGCGTAGCCACTCCATACCGCACCGCCAAAATCCCTTCGATGCCGTATCGCAATCCCCTACCCAGCAAAATCGCCATAATAAACGTCCGCGCCGGCACCTGAAAAACTCCCTCGGCCAGCACGAACGGCTTGAAAGGAAACGGCGGCGGCAAAATCGCCGGCACAAACGCGCTCAGAAACCCGTTCGCGTCCACCCACTCCTTGATTTTCTCGGCCTTCCCGCGCGCGTGCCGGTGAAAAAACGCTTCCCCGCCCTTCTTCGCCACCCAGTAGAGCAGCACGCACCCACACAACGAACCAAAAGCCGCCATCGCCGCGTAATAAGGCATGTGCGAAGGCTTATTAATGCAAAGCTCCATCACCACGGCGTCCGGGAAAAATGGAAACGCCAGAAACGAAGAATCGAAAAACGTCACCACAAATAATCCGCCGCCGCCCATCGTAGCGACGAGCCCCTGCAGCCAAACGAAAAAGTGATTGCGATTCATATTCGAAAAACGCCCCGGAAAAATCACACGATTGTAACAGAGTCGCATGCCACGACTCGCACGCAACCAAAATCACTCGCAAAGCGAAAATTGCTCAATCGCATCCCGTCAGTTAGAATTTGCGCTTGAACAATTCCACATCATCATCAACGCTTCTCGACAAACTCAACGAGCGCCAACGCGAAGCTGTTCTCGCAACCGACGGCCCTCTGCTGGTTTTAGCCGGTGCCGGCACGGGCAAAACGCGCGTCATCACCTATCGCGTCGCCCACCTCATCGAAATGGGCGTCCCGGGCGGCGCCATCCTTGCCGTCACGTTCACCAATAAAGCCGCCGCCGTGATGAAAGATCGCATCGGCGACCTCCTCCGCGCCACCGGGCGCGATGCCTCCGACGTCTGGGTCTCCACTTTTCATTCCTTCTGCGCGCGACTGATCCGCCGCGAAGCCCGTCACCTCGGCCTGCCGCGCGATTTTGCAATTTACGATGACGACGACCAAACCGCCGCCGTAAAACGCGCCCTCGCCCAGCTCGATCTATCCACCGACGATTACCCGCCCCGCGCCATGCGCGCCCAGATCAGCTACGCCAAAAATCACGGCCTCACTCCCGACGATATGGAAGCCAGCGCCGCGCAAGCTCGTGATGAATCGCGCAAAGAAACCGCCGCCGTCTTCCGCGCCTACAACGAAATCCTGCGCAAAGCCAGCGCGCTCGATTTTGACGATCTTCTTCTCCGCGCCGTGGACCTGCTTCGCGATCACGCCGACGTCCGCGCGGCCTGGAATTCGCGTTTTCACTACATCATGGTGGACGAATTCCAGGACACCAACCGCTCGCAGGAAGAACTCGTCCGCTTGGTCGCAGGAACGCGCAAAAACGTCTGCGTCGTAGGTGACGAAGACCAGTCCATCTACGCCTGGCGCGGCGCCCGCGCCGGAAACCTGAAGCGCTTCACCCACGATTTTCCCGACGCAAAAATTATTCGACTGGAAGAAAACTACCGCTCCACCCAAACCATCCTCGACGCTGCCGCCGCCGTCGTAAAAAATAATTCCGATCGCCTGGGCAAAACTCTGCAAGGCACGCTAGGCGCCGGCGGCCGCCTGCGCTTCTACGAAGCGCCAGACTCATCAGCCGAAGCGGAATACATCAGCGCGCAGCTCTCTTCGCTCGTGCGCAATGATCCGGACGCGCGGCTCGCCGTCCTCTATCGCACCGGCTCGCAATCCCGTTCCTTTGAAGAAGTCCTCCGCCGCCTCGGCATCCGCTACCGAGTGGTCGGCGGCTTCAGCTTCTACGAACGCGCCGAAGTCCGCAACGCGCTCGCTTATGTCCGCCTGATTTTTCATCCCGAAGACGACGTCGCGCTGCTCCGCGTCCTCAACGTCCCGCCGCGCGGCATTGGCGCCGTCACCGTGGCGGCGCTCGAAGACCGCGCCAGGGAAACCTCCCAATCTCTCTGGGACGTAATCCGCAACGGCGAATTCCTCACCGGAAAAAAATTCAGCGGCGCGCTGCGCTCCTTCTGCAAACTGATCGAAGACCTCCAAGCCGAATGCAAAGACCTGCCGCCCGCGCAATTGATCGAACGCGTCTTGAGCAGCACGGGCTATCTCGATTGGGTCGAGCAGCAGGACAATCTCGAGCACTCCTCGCGCGCGGAAAACCTCCGCGAACTAGCCAACGCGATGGCCGAAGCCACCGAGCAAGGCCAAACCCTCGAAGACATCCTCGATAGCGCCGCGCTCACAAGCGATGCCGACGAATATGACGACACCATCCCCGTCTCGCTCATGACTCTGCACAGCGCCAAAGGCCTCGAATTCGATGCCGTCTTTCTCGCCGGCCTCGAAGAAGGCCTGCTGCCCCACAACCGCGCGCTCGGCACCGCAGCGGAAGTCGAAGAAGAGCGCCGCCTGTTTTACGTCGGCATGACTCGCGCCAAGCAATCTCTCACGCTTTCGCGCGCGGTCTATCGCCGCAGCTACGGTGAAGAACGCCTGCGCGCGTCGCTCCCTTCGCGCTTCCTCGCCGAAATTCCCGGCGACCTCATCGAAGCCGCCTTCGGCTCGCAATCCGATCCGGGCGAAAAACGCCGCTACGAACCTGATCCCGATTATTCCGACGGCTACGCTTACCGCCAGAAGCGCCGCACTCCCTACGGCCAGCCCGCCGCGCGCTCTCCCCGCGGCGCAACCAAAGATCCGCTCATCGGCAAGCGCGTCCGCCACGCCAAATATGGCGTCGGCACAATCATCGGCGTCGAGGGCGAAGGCGAAGAGCGCCGGCTAACCGTCAGCTTCCAGGACTACGGCGCGAAAAAACTCGTCGAGCGCTACGCGAACCTGCAGCTCGCATAAAATCCGATATTTCCAATCACGCTCCGAAGCCGCACAAGCCCACGCTGTTGCACCCGGTGTGCTGTAGTATGAAGCGAGCACGCGCACGTCCATAAAGCATTCGCAACACCGTCACTAGAAGTTGCGCGGAAGCGCATCGCAAGGTACAGTTGCTCGCTTCGCTCAAGGAGGCTCACGATTGGGCGCACAGCTGTTCCGCAGAAAGAATATTGACCAACTCATCTCCGATTCAGAGGAGCCCGAAAAGCGGCTCAAGAAATCCCTCGGCTGGCTGAGCCTCACCTCCCTCGGCATCGGCGCCGTGATCGGCTCCGGAATCTTCACCATCATCGGCACCGCCATCGCCGGCCAAAAGCTCGAATTCAAATCCATCCTCAACGCCCCGCTGCTCGAATACTTGATCTATCACTCCGCGTCCTTCGGACGTCCCGGCGCCGGCCCCGCCATCGCCTTGTCCTTCGTGCTGGTGGGAGTCGTCTGCGCATTCGCCGCGCTGTGTTACGCCGAACTCGCCGCGATGATCCCCATCGCCGGCAGCGCGTACACCTACACCTACGCCACCATGGGCGAACTCATCGCCTGGATCATCGGCTGGGATTTAATCCTGGAATATGCCGTGTCCAACATGGCCGTGAGCGTCGGTTTCTCCGCGCACGTCGTCAATCTTCTTGACTGGTTCAATATTCACCCAAATCTGCGTTGGATTACTCCCGCATACCTTCCTTCGGGCCTCTCCGACCTCCAGGGCAATCCACTTTACGGCCCCGGCTGGCACTTTGGCTTCAACTGGCCCGCCTTCATCATCGTGATGCTGCTCACCGTCATCCTCGTGCGCGGCATCCGCGAGTCCGCCAACGCCAATAACATCATGGTCGCCCTGAAAATCACGGCCATCATGGTCTTCGTAATTTTCGCAGCGCACTTCGTGCATCCCGCGAATTGGCATCCCTTCGCGCCCAACGGCTGGCCGGGAATCCTCACCGGCGGCTCGATCATTTTCTTCACTTACATTGGCTTCGATTCCGTATCCACCGCTGCGGAAGAATGCAAAGATCCCAGTCGCGATTTGCCCATCGGCATCATCGCCACTCTGATCGTCTGCACGATCCTCTACATCGCCGTGGTGGTTGTGCTCACCGGCCTGGTGCGCTGGGAAACTCTGATGGACGACGCCGCGCCTGTCGTCAACACCCTGAAACGCCTGCATTTCGGAAATATCCAGCTGATCGTTCTGATCGGCGCGCTCCTCGGCATGATTTCTTCGCTTCTCGTCTTTCAATTGGGTCAGGCGCGTGTCTGGTTCGCCATGTCCCGCGACGGATTGCTCCCCGGCGTTTTCAGCCGCGTGCACAAGCGCTTTCGCACTCCCGACTTCTCCACAATCGTCGCCGGCTTTCTCGTCGGCATTCCCGCCGGACTTCTCGACATCGGCACTCTCGCGGACCTCTCGAACATCGGCACGCTCTTCGCCTTCGCGCTGGTCGGCGCCGGAGTCCTGATCCTGCGCTTTCGCGAGCCGGATCGGCCGCGCGCATTTCGCGCTCCCGGCGGCTTGCTCGCTCCGATTGTCACCATCCTTACTTGCCTGCTGCTCATGGCCGGCTTGCCCATTACGAACTGGATTCGTTTCTTCGTCTGGCTGATCATCGGCTTGTGCCTCTATTATTCTTACGGCCGCAAGCACAGCCAGCTCTCCGACGCGAATTTGCAAGCTGCGGCTGCAAAGAGGAAAATGCCGTAATGCGTCGCGGGCTTCAAGGTGCGCTGATCCTGGCCCTGGGAATTTCCGTCCTGGGCATCGCATCATCTTTCGGCTGGGGTGAAACCGCCGACCGCCTCGTTACCAATAAAGCCGTGGATACGCTCCCGCCGGAAATGCAGCCCTTTTTTTACAATAACCGCCAATTTCTGGTTCAGCACGTCACCGCCACTGAGGAATCGCCTTCGCCAACCGCCGCCAACCGCCGCACGGATTTCATCCAGCTCGATCACTACGGCCCATTCCCCTACCTCGCTTTGCCGCGCGAGTACAACGCCGCCATCGCCAAATATAATCGCCGCACTCTCGAACAATACGGCTTGCTGCCCTGGCAGATCGGCGTCTACAGCAAAAAACTCACCGACGCCTTTCGCGACAAGGATTGGGGCCAGGTCCGACTTTCCGCCGCCATCCTCGCCCATTACGTCACCGCCGCGCATGATCCTTTCAATACCACGTTGAACATGGACGGAAAATTGTCCAGCCAGCCCGGCGTGGACGAACGCTTCTCTTCCGGACTCGTGGATCGCTACCAGCTCTTCTTCTTCGTCAAGCCCAACGAAGCCGCCTTCATTCACGATCCCACCGACCACGCGTTCGACGTCTGCCTGACCGCGCACGCCTGGCTTGAAAACGTCCTGCTCGCCGACCGCCGCGCGCATGAAGGACTCGCCGGTTACAAAGAAGATTATTACGATCGCTTCTACGCTCTCGCTGGCGTAATCCTGGTTCGCCAGCTTTCGGACGCTTCCACTGACGTAGGCTCCTATTGGATGTCCGCATGGATCAACGCGGGCCGGCCGCAATTACCGTCGCAATAAAATGAGCTCAGAAACGAAGACGACCAGAACACCGACCGTAATTGACGCGCTCCCGAAGGCCGAACTCCACCTGCATCTCGAAGGCTCCGTGCGTCCCGCCGTCGCCGTCGAGCTGGCCGCGCGTCACGGCACCACTCTGACGCTTGAGGAAGTGAATCGCCGCTACAACTACACGAATTTCAACGGCTTTCTCGAAACGTTCAAATGGGTCACTTCGTTCCTGCGCACACCGGAAGATTACGCACTCATCACGCGCCAGCTCTGCGAGGAATTGCTGCGGCAAAACGTCGTCTACGCCGAAGTGACCATCTCCGCCGGCGTCGTGCTCCGCCGCATGCAGAATCTGGAAGCCACAGTCACGGCCATCCGCGAAGTCGCGCAGTCCGTGCCTTTCAGCCGCCTGCGCATCGCCTTCATTCTCGATGCCACTCGCCAATTCGGTCCCGATCCGGCAATGGAAGTCGCCCGCTGGGCGTCGAAGCTGCAGCCTCTGGGCGTCGTCGCGTTCGGCATGGGCGGCGACGAACTGGCCTACCCCACGATCAATTTTCGCGCATCGTTCGACTTAGCCCGTCGCGAAGGACTGCGCATCGTTTGCCACGCAGGTGAAGTTGGCGGCCCGTCATCCGTCACCGAAGCCATTGACTTGCTCGGCGCCGAACGCATCGGTCATGGCATCGCCGTGATGCGCGACCCCGCGCTCGCCGAATCGCTCGCCACTCGGCGCGTCGTGCTGGAAAATTGCCCAACCAGCAATTTGTGCACCGGCGCCCTCGCTCGTCAGGCCGAAAAACTCGATGCCACCCTGCAAGACCATCCTCTTCCCGCTTTCATCCGGCGCGGTCTCGTCGTCACTCTCTCGACCGACGATCCCGGAATGTTTCACACCGACCTGCTCACCGAGTATTCCAAAGTCGCTTCCCTCGGCCTCACCAATCAGGAGCTAGTGCAACTCGCGGAGCAAAGTTTTCACGCCGCTTTTCTTACGCCCGACGACAAACGCAAACTTCTCGTAGATTTTCGTGCGGCGGTGAAATCCGCGGGGCTGGTATAATCGCGAAGATGAAAGCACACGTTTGGGTCATGCCAAAACTCACCGTACTTGATCCGCAAGGTCAAACGATTCAGCGAGCCCTGTCCTCGCTGGGTTTCTCCAAAGTCCAGGACGTCCGCCAGGGTAAATTCTTCGTCCTCGCCCTCGACGGCCTAACTCGTGAAGACGCCAAAACCCAAATCGAACGCATCGCCAAAGACGTCCTAACCAACCCCATAATCGAAGAATTCCGTTTCGAAATCGTCGAATAGCAAGCACCGCTATGATCGTCGGTGCCTACGGACCCTTCTTTCGGGAAAAAATAAAGCGAGTGTCATCCCGAGCGCAGCGAGGCCTGCCTGCCGCAGGCAGGGATCTGCTTTTCTTTGAACCGAAAGAAAGAGCCTAAACTTGCATTGCCAGCATACTCACCGCCGCGTCGTTCGTTAGTCCGCCCGCACGCCCTCCCGACCGGATAGCATTGATTTTGTCCCGAACCGCGCCTAGGATCACCGCATCCGGAGGCAGCCGGCAATGTCGCCAAAAGGCCGCATCTTTGCTCTTCGAGTCGCCATCGTCGGAGCTTTCGGATGGCTTTTAATTGACGGGGGCTTCGGTCGCGTCATCGCAATCGTCGGAATTGTTACGGGGATCCTCTCTGCCTTCTTCGTCTGGCTTGCCAAGAAAATCGCGGGTCCAGATTCAGCAGAGTAACCAAACTGGCAACGAGCCCAGCCGAACTCTCTGACTGTGCTAACCTAATAAAAGGCCCAGCTGCCGCGCATTCAATCTCAAGGCAGCATCCAGGAGCAAAATCCGTGTGCGGCATCGTCGGATACATCGGCCCTAAGCGCGTAGTCCCGGTAATCCTCGACGGCCTCAAGCGCCTCGAATACCGCGGCTACGATTCCGCAGGCATCGCCGTCGTGCAGCCCGACGGCAAACTCGAAATCCGCCGCGCCCCCGGCAAGCTCCAAAATCTCGAAGAATCCATCCGCATCACTCCGCTCGATGGAATCTACGGCATCGGCCACACGCGCTGGGCCACGCACGGACGCCCCACTGAAGAAAACGCGCATCCGCATCGCGACTGCAGCGGCGAAATCGTAGTCGTCCACAACGGCATCATCGAAAATTATCTTGAACTCAAGCACCAGCTCATCACCGAAGGCCACAAATTCGTCACTGAGACGGACACCGAAATCATCGCGCATCTCATCGAAAAATATTCCAAAGGCAAGTCGCTCGAAGAAGCCGTCCTGAAAACGGTAACAGTAATGAGCGGCGCCTACGCCCTGGTAGCACTCTCCACGCGCGATCCACAGAAAATCGTTGCCGCGCGCCTCGGCCCTCCCATCGTAGTCGGCCTCGGTGAAAACGAATTCTTCGTCGCCAGCGATATCCCCGCGATTCTGCAGCACACCCGCAGCGTCTTTTTCCTGGGCGATGGTGAAGTCGCGGTCCTCTCTCCACAAGGCGTCCGGCTGATGGATTTTCAGAGCCACCCCATTAATCGTCCCGCGCAACACGTTGCCTGGGACCCCATCATGGCGGAAAAGGGCGGCTTCAAGCATTTCATGCAGAAGGAAATCTTCGAACAGCCCCGCGCCGTCCGCGATACGCTCCTCGGCCGAATCTCGCAGGAAACGGGCCAAGTCTTTCTCGATCCGATGGACATCAGCAAGCAGGAATTTCAGAATTTTCAGTCCGTGAAAATTATTGCCTGCGGCACCAGCTGGCACGCCGCCCTGGCTGGAAAATTCATGATCGAGCGCCTGGCCCACATTCCCGTCGAAGTGGACTACGGCAGCGAGTTCCGCTATCGCGACCCCATCGTGAGCAAGGAAAACCTCGTCATCGCCATTAGCCAGTCCGGTGAAACCGCGGACACGCTCGCCGCTCTTCGCGAAGCCCGCCACAAAGGCGCGAAAGTTCTGGGCATCTGCAATGTTGTCGGCGCCATGCTCACACGCGAAGCCAGTGGCACGATTTACACTCACGCCGGCCCGGAAATCGGCGTCGCTTCCACCAAAGCCTTCACCGGCCAGCTCACCGCATTGATGCTCACCGCGCTATATCTCGCGCAAGTTCGCGGCAAACTCACCGCCGCAGCCGATACAAAATTGATGCAAGAGCTCACCCGCATCCCCCACAAAATCGAAACCATCCTGCAACACGACGCGGAATTCGAAGAGCTCGGCCGCCTGCTCTTCCGCCACACCGATTTTCTCTACCTCGGACGCGGCATCCACTACCCCATCGCCCTCGAAGGCGCGCTCAAATTGAAAGAAATCTCCTACATCCACGCCGAAGGCTATCCCGCCGGCGAAATGAAGCACGGCCCCAACGCTCTGATCGACGAAAATCTGCCGGTAGTCGTCATCGCCACGCGCGATGAGTCCGATCCGACCTCCATGACCCGTTACGAAAAAACGCTCTCCAACATTCAGGAAGTGAAAGCGCGCGACGGAATCGTCGTCGCCGTAGTCACCGAAGGCGACCGTCAGGCCCGCGAAATCGCCGACCACATCGTCGAAGTCCCCGCAGCCCCCGAAATCCTCTCGCCCATCCTCGAGGTCGTCCCGCTGCAACTCCTCGCCTATCACATCGCTGTCCGCCGCGGCTGCGACGTGGACCAACCCCGCAACCTGGCCAAATCCGTCACCGTGGAATAAGGTTTTTGCGCTGCTGCGACTTCGATTAGAATGCCGCGCATGATACGAAACCAGTTGCGTAACAGAACTCTCGCGCTTTTCGCCGTTCTGCTGTTTTCCGCGCTGGGTGCCAATGCCCAATCCTCCGCCAGCTACAACCTCGCCGCCATACACTTCACAGGGTTGCAACGCTACACCGCCGAGCAAGGCATCGCCGCTTCCGGGCTGCACATCGGCAGTGCCATCACTCTTGGCGATCTACAGTCCGCGGCCCAACGCCTGTCGCAGTCCGGAGCCTTCGATTCAGTCTCCTTCCAATATTCCACGCGCGGCAACGACCTCACCGCAAAATTTGGCGTCACGGAAACGAAAGACGTGCTCCCCTGCATCTTCGATAATTTCGTCTGGTTCTCCGACGCCGATCTCGACCGTGTGCTCCGCCAGCACGTCCCGCTATATACCGGTGAGTCTCCCGTACGAGGCGACACAGTCGAGCAGATTCGCGGCGCGCTGCAGGATCTGCTCCGCGCAAACGGCATCTCCGGCGACGTCAGCGAACTTCCCTACGGCCCATTCGGAAAGCTAATCGGTCTGCTGTTTCATGTCGATGGGGCGTCGGAGCCAATCAAGACCACCGCGTTTTCGGGCGAGGTCGCCGTGACCGACAAGCAATTGCTCGCTGCTTCCGCCGGACTCACCAATCAGGAATTCTCAGTCACCAACGTCGCGTCTTACGCATCAGCAGCGCTGCTCCCGCTCTATTACGAGCGAGGCTATTTGCGGTCGCAGTTTGGACGCGCAAAAGTAAGCCCGCTGAACGCGAATCCCAAGGGTCCCGTCACCGAAGTTTCCATCGTGCTTCCCGTCGTCGAAGGCAATCAATATTCCTGGAACGGAGCTACGTGGTCTGGCAACAAAGCGCTGGCAACCACTGAACTCACCAAGATCCTGGGAATGAATCAGCAAGAGGTCGCGAACCAGCTGAAGATAGATACCGGTTTCGCGAACGATCGCAAAGCCTATCTGTCCCGAGGCTACATCAACGTGCAAATCGATCCACAGCGAACTCTGGATGATGCCTCGAAACTAGCCAGCTACTCCGTTGAGATCAACGAGGGCAGCCAGTTCCACATGGGCCAAGTCGTTTTCGAAGGCTTGCCGGACGGTACCGCGGCCGACGTCGCCAAAAAGTGGAAGCTGAAACCTGGAGACGTTTACGATGCCGCTTATCCGGAAGAGTTTCTCAAGAACATCGCGCCAAAAGAGTTGGCACAGAAGGGCATCTCCTATCGCAGCACCTTAACTAAGGCAACGCCTGATACCAGCGCGCTGACCGTCAATGTTCACATCCAGTTCCGCTGAAACCGGCGCAAAATCGTCGTGCGTTTGCTTTCACCAAAAAATCCGATAGTCAGTTTCGCTTGTGCGCCGACTGTTCTAGAATTGCTGAATGAAGCAGATCCATATTTCAACCCGCACGTCTGCGCCCATGATTGCTTTCCTTCTCTGTCTCTGCATGCTCGTACTGTGGCCTTCCTCCCGGCTTCGAGCCAACGCCCAGAACCCTCCAGCCGGAAACGCGCATCTCGATTCCGTCCTCATCACCGGCTCGCAGCGCTTCAACTCCGTGCAGATCGCCTCGGCAATTGGCCTGCGCGCGGGACAGGAAATCAACCGCGACGCGCTGCAAAATGCCGCCGATAAACTCGCCGAGCTTGGCCTCTTCCAGAATATTCAGTATCGCTTCTCGACCATAGCCACCGGCGTCAAAGTCACCTACGAAGTCGCCGACGCGCCCCTGCTTCCAGTCACGTTCGATAATTTTCCCTGGGTCAGCGATGACGACCTCTCCGCCGGCCTGAAAGCCTCGGGAATTCTCTTCAATGGCAGCGCGCCCGCCAAAGGGGCCATTCTTGACGCGATGTCCGACGCGCTTATCCGCACGCTCGATCAGCGCGGCGTCCACGCCCACGTAACCCACCAAGTCATCTCGATGCCCGTGGAAGGTCAAATGGTCCAGCAATTTCGCGTGGATGACGCTGACCTCACCGTGCAATCCATCGAATTCAACGACCCTCTCGCGAAAAATGATCGCGCCATCCAAGCGGCTCTCGCCGATCTGGTCGGCAAACCGTATTCGCGCAGCCGCATCGAGCTTTTCGAATTCGAGCAATTGCGCCCGATTTATCTCGCGCATTCCTATCTGCAGGTTCGCTTTGGCGCCACGGTCGCCGAGTTCGCTTCGAAATCGCCCAACGTGCTTTCCGGCCCGCTGGTCATCACCGCGCCAATTATCGTGGGCCCGGCCTATCAATGGGGCGGCGTCCAATGGCAAGGAAATTCCTCCATCGGTTCGCCCAACCTCGATCAGCTCGTTGATCTGCAGCCCGGCTCTCCCGCCGACGGCAATAAAATCGAAGCCACCTGGGAACGCGTTCGCGCCGCCTACGGCCAGGCCGGCTACCTCGACGCGACTCTCGATCCCCAACCGCAATTCGACGCAAAAGCCGCGCGCGTCATCTACACCGTCACGATCAAGGAAGGTCCGCAATACCACATGGGCAATCTCGTGCTCACCGGCCTCTCGATGGAAGGCGAACGCCGCATTCGCGCGGGCTTCCCCATCGCGTCGGACGCCATCTTCAACAAAGACATGTACGAAAGATTCCTCAGCAGCGGCATCAAGACGGCATTCGCCGGCCTGCCCGTCCACTACGACAAGATCGGCCGCTTCCTCCAGGAAGATCAAACCAACGCGAAGGTTGATGTGATGCTCGATTTCCAGTAGCCGCACATCAGCTATACTGATTCTGGACATGAGCTACACCGCGCCAACATCAGCCGCTGCCGCCGCGGCACCAGCAATAGACGCCGTGAACGCGCTCGCGAAGCAGGAAAATCTTTTCGCCGCGCTGCGCAATCTCGATTCGCTCCTCGTGGCATTTTCCGGAGGCGCGGATTCCGCATATCTCGCCTGGGCCGCGCAACAAACTTTGCAAGAACGCGCGCTAGCCATCACCGCGCTTTCCGCCAGCTTTTCGCGCCACGATCGCGAACAAGCCGAAAAATTTATCGCCGCCATCGGCTTGCGCCACGAATTCATCGAAACCAACGAATTCGCGAATCCGCTCTACGTCGCCAATAACGCCGACCGCTGCTACCACTGCAAAGACGAACTCTTCGACCAAATGGATTCGCTCGCCCGCAGCCGTGAATTCCGCGCCGTCGCCTACGGTATAAATGCGGACGACACGCGCGACTTTCGCCCCGGCCATCGCGCCGCTCACGAACATCACGTCCTAGCGCCACTGCTCGATGCCGCGTTGCACAAGTCCGAAATACGCTTTCTCTCCAAGCGCGCCGGATTGCTCACCTGGGATCGCCCCGCCTCCGCATGCCTTTCCTCCCGCGTCCCCTACGGCACAGCCGTCACGCCCGAATTACTCGATAAAATTGATCGCGCGGAATCAGTTTTGCGCAATCTCGACTTCCGCCAGTTCCGCGTCCGCGCCCACGGCGAACTAGCCCGTATCGAACTAGCCCAGGACGAACTCGCTCGCGGCCTCGACCCGGAAACCGCAAGCCAAATCGCCGCCGGTGTCAAAGCCGCCGGCTTCTCATTCGTCACAGTAGATTTGGAAGGCTACCGCCAAGGTTCACTCAACGAGCTTCTTAAATTGAAGTGAATCTCGACGCCGTAGCGTTTGCTGCAGCATTTGCCGCTGCATTCACCATTGCAATCGCCTGTGTGACGGCCGCTTTGTCCCGCGCCTTTCGGGACAAAGCGGGCAGCCTTGGTTTTGCCGCTTCAGCGCCAACGGGAACTTCTAGTTGCGCAACTTCGTATATCTCTGATAGGAAGGAAGCCCAGCCGCGAGAAGCAATCGCGCACACAAGATGCCAACCACTAAAATGCCCAGCCCACCAGAGCGCGGATCGCACACACGCGAAGCCTTCGCAACACTAGCAACATCAGCAGCTCTCGCCAGCCTGCTCCTGGCCGGATGCAGCTCCCGCTCCAGCGCCGAAGGCACCTTCGACAAGACTTTCACGGTAAACGGTCCCATCCACCTCGAACTCACCAGCGGCAGCGGCGAAGCACATGTCTCGACGGGCCCCGCCGGCCAAGTCACCATCCACGGCGAAATCCAGGTGAAGTCCTGGTCCGAAGAAGGCGGCCAGCGCCTCGTCCACGAGCTCGAATCCAATCCACCGGTTTCGCAAGAGGGCAATCTGATTCGCGTCAGCGGCGCCGGCCAGCGTCCTCACGACGTCTCAATTGACTACTCCATCGTCGTCCCCGCCGAAGCAGAAATACACGCCACCACAGGCTCCGGCGACCTCGAAGTGGACGGCGTCAAAGGTCCGGCCACCTTCACCTCCGGCTCCGGCGGCATCACCGCTTCGAATATTGCCGGCGACGTGCAAGCCGTCGCGGGCAGCGGCGCCATCGAGCTCAACAATATTCAAGGACAGGTGCAAGCCACCGCGGGTTCCGGCGACGTCACGCTCAATTCCGTGCACGGCGAAACACGTCTGCACACCGGTTCGGGCGATCAGGAAATCTCAAGCCCCGGCGATGCGCTCGAATGCAGCACCGGCAGCGGCGACGTCACCATCAAAGGCGCCTCCGCCGATCTTCGCGTGCGCACCTCCTCCGGCGACGTCACCGTGGACGGCAATCCCGGCAACTCGAACTATTGGGACATTCACACCAGCTCAGGCGACGTAGTCTTGCAGGTCCCGCCCAATGCCAGCTTCCGCCTCTACGCGCGCTCCAGCTCTAGCGATATTGACGCCGAAATTCCGATCATGATGGAAGGCACAGCCATGAAACACGAACTCCGCGCCCGCATAGGCGACGGCAAAGCCCGAGTAGAAGTCCAAACCTCCTCAGGCAGCATCTCGCTGAAGTAGCTGCCACAGACGTCGCGCGCTCAAGCCGGCTAGCAGCCAAATGACCGGACTAGGGTTCGTAGGGGCACGGCATGCCGTGCCCGCGTCAGACACTGAGCACGCAATCCAAAATCGGGTCCGTAGGGGCGCTGCTTGCTGCGCCCGCTCACGTCAACCCAGGCTAGCGATTCGCACATGCCACAGTCGCGTCATGCGCGCCATTTTCGCGTTAGAATTAAGGTGCATGCCCCACGCCCCCGCAATCGAAGGAAACCGCTAGATGTCGCTCCAAATCCGCTGGCCCAGACTAAAACCCTGCCTCACGCCGATCCTAGCCGCAACTCTACTTCTTGCCCTCACGCCAGCCGCCCACGCGCAAAAAACTCAACCCACTCCCGCTCCACCCAACGCCCCCACGGATAAAATCTCCAAAAAAGACGCCGACCCCGAAACCGAACTGCAAAAAGCCATCGCCGATGCCGGCAACGACCGCGGCGCCCTGGTCCGCAATCTCAAAAATTACCTAAAGCGCTTCCCTGACGCCCCGCGCAAAGCCGCCGTCTATCGCGCCCTAGTCGAATCCTGCGAACAAGTGCAGGACAACGCCTGCGCCCTCGAATATTCCGAGCAGCTAATCGCCGTGCGTCCCGACGATTCCGAAATCATGATGCTCGCCGTCGGCCTGCTGCAGCAGCAAGGCGACGAAGCCAGCCTCACGCGCGCGTCGGGCTACGTCACTCGCGTCCTCGACCGCGTCGAAAAATCTCAGCCCGCCGATAAATCTCCGCGCATGTCCGTGGAAGATTGGCGCGACAATCAAGACCAGCTCCGCTCCGCGCTCTACAACCTGCGAGGCCAAATCGAAAAGTCCCAGCACGATTACGAAGCTGCGGCCAAAGACCTGCACGTGAGCTATTCCATACACCCCAGCGCCATCGCCGCCGAACAGCTCGGCGAGCTCGCCGAAATGCGCCGCGATTCCGCCACCGCTATTGACGAATACATGCTCGCATTCGTCCTGCCTGAAAACGGCTCAGCCGGAAAAGTAAATCGCCGCGACGTTCGCAAAAAATTGGGAAACGTCTGGCGCCAAGTGCACGGCAACGAGGACGGCCTGGGCCAAGCCGTTCTCGCCGCCTACGATCTTCAAGGCGCGGCTGCCGCTCCAACCAGCGCGCCAGCGTCGCTCAATAAAGACGCGAAAGACGCCTTCGCCTTCACGCTGCGCAAACTCGATGGCACACCCGTCCCGCTCTCAGCCGCCAAAGGAAAAATTCTGGTCCTCAGTTTCTGGGCCACCTGGTGCGGCCCGTGCCAGGAACTCGAACCGGAATTCGTGGGCGTCGCGAAAAGCTATGCCGGAAACAACGACATCCTTTTCTACGCCGTCAATACGGACGAGGACCAATCCCTAGTCCCGCAATTCGTAGCCCACGAAAAGTGGGACGTTCCCACGGTCTACGCGGAAGGCCTCGACGATTTCATGAAGGTGGAGTCCCTGCCCACAGTAATGGTCTTCGATCGCGCAGGCAAAATCATCTATCGCATCAACGGCTTCCCGCCCGAAGGCTTCACAGAAAATCTCAACGCAGCAATCCAATCCGCGACAGGCGCCCTCGCACAATCGAAATAAACTCCGTGTTTTTGGTCAGGGCACGGCCTTAGCCGCACCATTCCCTCGGACGAAATCAATTACGCGTTACAGCTAGCCAAAAAAAATGAGCGGGTGTCATCCCGAGCGCAGCGAGGGACCTGCTTTTCGCTGAATCGCCAAGGCCTGCGTCCGCCGCGCCCTCACACGCTCGCCGCTATCGCTCGCGCCGCATCGCGCGCAGCCAAAATCGTACCCACATGTATCGCCACGGTATCCTCCACGCGCCGCGCATACCCTCCCGCCAAAGTAATCACCACCGGGCACCCATTCCGCCGCGCGTAATCCATCACCAAAGCATCCCGCTGCGCCAATCCTTTCATCGTCAGCTTCAGGCCGCCCAACTGGTCTTCGCGATAAGGATCCGCCCCCGCCACATAAAAAATAATCTGCGGCCCAAAATCCGTAAGCGCCTGATGCAAATTCTTCTCGAGTATCGCCAGATACTCCGCATCCTCCACTCCATCGGCCAAATTGATATCGATCGTGGAAGCAGGCTTCGGGTAAGGATAGTTATGCTCCTGGTGAATCGAGAGTGTGAACACATCTCCGTCGCCGCTGAAAATCGCCGCCGTTCCATTGCCGTGATGCACGTCTGTATCCACCACCATCGCGCGCTCGATCACCTGGTCAAACCGCAGCCGCTGTATCGCCACGGCCACATCATGAATCACGCAGAATCCCTCGCCGTGGTCCGGATACGCATGATGAAATCCTCCGCCGATATTCGCCGCGTATCCATCTTGCATCGCGCGCTGCCCCGCCAGAATCGAACCGCCCGCCGCCAGCCAGCAAGCGCGAATCAATTCCTCCGAGTACGGCACCTCCAGCTGCAGCTCTTCTGCGCGAGAAAGCTTCCCAGTCTTCAATTTCCGCACGTAATCCTGCGAATGGACCCGCAAAATATCCGCGTCCGTCGCCGGCTCGGGCGCGAGAAAATCTCCCGCGTCCGCAATGCCATCCTTCAGCAACTTGTCGCGCACCAGCCGGTACTTCTGCGAAGGAAAGACGTGCGCTCCAAGATTCAAGTCATACCCGTCGTCGTAAATCAGTTTGAATGGCAGCACGATAGCGCCAGCCTACCGCGATGCCTTTTCGAACGCAAACGCGCGCGACAAGAATCCCTCTCAGGCGTGCCCAGCCTCCATAAATCCAAATCCCGCAATCTGTGGTAACCTTTTTGGCGATGCGTCGCACCCAAGCCATCCTCGTGATCCTCGCGCTGCTAGCGACGCCGCTCGCATTGCTCGCCCGAGCAACTGGAATGGATTCGATGGCGTGCAACGGCATGTGCTGCCTGCCGCACGGACCGCACCATGCGATGGCCAACAACACGCCGCAACATGCAACCCACGACGGCATGTCCTGCGAACACGGCGCTCTCGCACACATCATGGAATGCACCATGAAGCCCGGCCACCAGCGCGTCGACTACGGCCTCATTTCGCCGTTAGCGCCCACCAGGACTTCCGCACTAGCCTCTATCGAGGCCCTGAATCTGCCGCGCGTCGCGCGTTTCCAATCTCGCACCGAAAACCCATCCGCCGGGTTCGCTGCGGATCCGTTCCAGCCCCCGCGCAGCTAGTCCCGTCGAGCAGTTCCCCCAAATAAAAAAATACGACGGAGGAATTATGCGCAGGTTCGCTTTCTTTTTCGGTGCAGTTGTCTTTCTCCTCAGCGGCTCGCTTCTCCCCGCCACCATCTTTGGAAAAATTCAAGGAATCGTCCACGATCCGCAGCACCGGCCGATCGCCGCAGCCACCGTATTGCTGAAGGCGTCTACGTCCGCGTGGTCCCAGACCACTCAAACCGACCAAAACGGCGCGTTCGAGTTCTCCGCAGTCCCCGTCGGCGACTACGTCGTCACCGCAAGCCAGTCAGGCTTCGACTCTTCGCAGCAGTCCGTGACGGTAACCTCCGGCTCCGCGCCTGTCCTGCACTTTCAACTCACGGTCGCATCCGTCAACCAAACCACGGTCGTGACTGCTGAATCCCAAACCGTTGATGTGCAATCCGTCACGCCCACCACGCTCCTTAGCCGCTTCGATATCGCCCAAACTCCCGGCGCCGACCGCACCAATAGCCTTCAGATGATCACCGACTACGTTCCCGGCGCCTACTACACGCACGACCAGCTGCACATCCGCGGCGGGCACCAAGTGAGTTGGCTGATTGACGGCGTCCCCATCCCCAATACCAATATCGCCAGCAATCTAGGCCCGCAAATCGATCCCAAAGATATTGACTACCTCGAAGTCCAGCGCGGCAGCTACGATGCCGATTACGGCGACCGTACCTACGGTGTCTTCAACGTCGTCCCGCGCTCCGGATTCGAACGCAACAACGAAGCGGAACTCGTCACCAGTTTCGGCAATTGGTTTCAAACCAACGATCAACTGAATTTCGGCGGCCACACCGAACGCTTCGCCTACTACGGCAGCCTCAACGGCAACCGCAGCAATCTCGGCCTGCAAACTCCCATCGGCCAGGTCTTTCACGATGCCGAAAATGGTTACGGCGGCTTCGGCACCTTCATCTACAACCTCGATCCGAAAGACCAGCTCCGCCTCGTAACTTCTCTTCGCGCGGATTATTACCAGATTCCCTACGACCCCAATCCGAATAGCGCCTTCGACAGCAGCGGCCTGCGCGACTTCCAGCACGAAAACGACGGCTATGTCGCATTCAGCTGGGTCCGCACCATCAATCCCAATATGCTTCTAACTGTTTCGCCCTTCTTCCATCACAACACCGCGAACTATGGCAGCGATCCGAACGACATTCTCACCGCCGCAACCGACGATCGCACTTCGGAATATGCCGGCCTGCAATCCACTTTCAGCGTAAGCGTCGCGCGTAACAGCATTCAGGCCGGAATTTACGGTTTCGCCCAGCACGACAATGAATTTTTCCGCATCATTTTCAATGATGGCTCCGGAACCCCGCCCGTCAGCGAATCAAACATCGGCACCGGCGGCCAATTCGCGGCATTCATTGACGACAAATTTCAACCGACGTCCTGGCTCACTTTCACCGCCGGAATTCGCCCCACGCACTTCGTGGGCGTATCGCCGGCCAGCAGCATGTACTCGCAAGTGGTGGAGGACACCATCAATCCGCGCTTTGGCGTAGCCGTGCGTGTGCCCCGCCTAAACTGGGTCTTTCGCGCTTTTTATGGACACTATTATCAAGCCCCGCCGCTCACTTCACTGTCCGGGCCGTTGCTCGAAAATATTCAGAACTCGGATCAATTGAATTTTGCGCCGTTGCACGGCGAACGCGATGAGGAGCATCAGTTCGGCGTAGCGATTCCCTTTCGTGGCTGGATGCTGGACGCCGACACTTTCCAGACCCGCGCGAATAATTTCTTCGACCACAACAACGTCGGAGAATCCAACGTCTTCATCCCCGTCACGATTGACGGCGCTTTGATCCGTGGCTGGGAACTGACCCTGCGTTCTCCGCGCGTCTGGAAGCGCGCGCAATTTCACCTCGCTTATTCCAATCAGGTCGCTGAAGCGCGCGGCGCCATCACCGGCGGTCTGATCTGCTTTCCTCCCACCGACCCGAGCTGCCAGCCCGATCCGGAATATGGCCCGCTCGATCACGACCAAAGAAACACGCTGAACTTTGGCGGAGACGCCAGCCTGCCCTGGCAATCCTTTGCCTCCACAAATATTTACTACGGCTCAGGCTTCACCAACGGCATGCCCGACGCGCAATTTCCCGGCAACTATCTGCCGCAGCACACCACCTTCGATCTCTCCCTCGGCAAGCACTTCGGAGAGAAATACACGGTGTCGCTCACCGCGCTCAACGTATCCAATCGCCGCGTCCTGCTGGACAACAGCCTCACCTTCGGCGGCTTCCACTACAATGACCCCCGCGAAATCTATGTCCAGTTTCGTTGGAGATTTCACTACTGAGGCCCGCTACCCATATGATGTACGCGTGTAAGGCGCGGAAAGCTCGGAGGCCACTTAGATCGTGAAGACATTTTGCACTCGATTGCTGCTCTTGCTCGCCATCCCCGTAATCATGGCCATCGTGGGCCTCTGGTGGCTCATGTCCACGGGCCTGAGCGCTCGTGACAATCCCGGCGCGTTCGAAACTCGATTCGCCAGAACGATGCATCGCCTCGCCATCCCCAGTAAGGTACGCACTCTCTCAAACCCGATGCAGCCCAGCCCGGAACTTCTGGTCGAGGCCCGCCGCCATTTCGCCGACCATTGCGCGAGTTGCCATGGGAACGACGGCAGCGGCAAGACCGAGATGGGACAGAATCTCAATCCCCGCGTGCCGGACATGCGCGCCGCGGAAACCCAAAATCTTTCCGACGGCGAGCTCTACTACATCATCGAAAATGGCGTGCGCTCCACTGGCATGCCCGCGTGGGGCTCGGGCGGCACGAACGACCACGATACGTGGCACCTGGTTCTGTTCATCCGTCATCTGCCGAAATTGACAGAGGAGGATGTGCAGGACATGCAGAATTCCAACCCGCGCAGCCCTGCCGACATGAAAGAAGAAGAGCTCGAAAACGAATTCTTAAATGGCGCCCCGGAAAAACACGGTCCGTCAAGTAAGCACTAAGGAGAAACCAACATGCGAAAGACTGCTTTGGTTACAGCGATCATGCTGGCATTTGCATTCGCGGTATTTGCTCACGGCACCGATAAGCACGTCATCGGTACGGTCACAAAACTTTCTGAAGCCGAAATTACGGTGCAGACTCAGGACAATCAATTGCAGGTGGTAAAAATCGCGCCGGACACATCCTTCGTGAAAAGCGGCGCCGCTTCCAGCATCAAGGAATTAAAAGTGGGAGACCGCGTCGTAATCCATGCCAAGCCGGTGGGGAATGATCTGATCGCTCATGAAGTGCGTTTCGGGAAGCCCGCGCCGCCGGCGGCCAAGAGCGCGGCCAAGAGTGAATAATTCGCGGAACTAATTTTCGCGTTCGAGGATGAAATCGGGGACGGCGAGCAACGCGCGCCGGTACTCGGTGTCCGGTAAAACTTCCAGGCTGGCCTTGGCGCGCTGCACATATTCCTTAGCCATCTGTGTAGCGCGCTCCAAAGCCCCAGTCTCGCGCACCAAAGAAGTAATCTCCTCCGGCCGCACACTCCGGAAATCGCGCTCTTCCAGAACTTTTGCCACTAACCGTCGGCCGCTGCCGTTCGCGTGCGTCCCGCCGTTGCCGTCGCCATCTGCCGCGTGCGCAGTTCCGTGCATCGCCGCCTGCGCCTGCAAAGCAAATATCAAAGGCAAAGTAACCTTGCCTTCCTTCAAATCGCTCAGTACCGGCTTCCCAAGCTTCTCCGGCGAAGCCGTGAAATCCAGCAAATCATCCACCAACTGAAACGCCAGCCCCGCATTCCTTCCGTAATCCGCCAGCCCGTCTTCCACTTCCTTAGGCTGCTTCCCCAAAACCGCGCCCAATCGCGAACATCCGCTAAACAAACAAGCCGTCTTGCGATAAGCAAGTTCCGTAGCTTCCGCCTCGTTCAAATCCATCTGCCCCAATCGCGTCAATTGCAGCAGCTCGCCTTCAACCATGTTCTGCGTCAGGTCAATCAAAATATCCAGCACCGCAAAATTCCGCTCGCGCAAAGCCATCTCGAACGACTGCATGTACAGCCAGTCGCCCGCCAGCACGCTCATATGATTGCCCCAGCGTGCGTTCGCGCTCGGACGTCCCCGCCGCGTATCCGCTCCGTCAATCACGTCATCGTGAATCAACGTCGCGCTGTGGATCATCTCCACCACCGCGCCCAGCCGTATCGCGCTGTTCCCCCGATACCCAGACGCTCCCGCCGCCAGCAAAAGCAGCGCCGGACGCAGCCGCTTCCCGCCGCCTTCCCTCAAATAACTCGAAATTTCACACACCGGCTCGATGGCCGCGCTATTTTGCGCGGCAATTTCCTGCTCCACGAGCGCCAGATCCTCGCGAACCAGGTCAAAAAT
The DNA here is from genome assembly GCA_049287725.1 of Candidatus Acidiferrales bacterium. Taxonomy (GTDB): domain Bacteria; phylum Acidobacteriota; class Terriglobia; order Acidiferrales; family UBA7541; genus Palsa-295. The sequence continues at coordinate 32,321 of JBAQGJ010000134.1, forward strand.
CCCTTTTGCTAATTGGACAGCGAAAGCCATCCTTGAGGTTCACCTTGGCCGCCGCGCAATGCCCCTATGCGCTTAGCCTGAAAAATCGTCTAAAATTTGCCGCCGTCGCGGCGGCAACTTCTTCGCTGCCCAAGTTTCTCACACTCGCCAGCGTCTGCGCTACCTCCACCACGAACGCCGGCTCGTTTCGTTTTCCGCGCCTTCCCTGCGGCGGCAGGAAAGGCGAATCCGTTTCCGTCAGCAAACTCTCCAGCGGCAATTCGCGCGCCACGTCGCGCAAAAGCTGCATCTTCGGATACGTCACGTTCCCCGCGAACGACACCACGAATCCCATCTCGATTCCCTGCCGCGCTTCCCGCAGAGTCCCGGTGAAGCAATGAAAAATCCCGCCCAGCCCCGCCGGCGCCCACTCCTTCTGCAGAATCGCCAGGCAATCGTCCCAAGCGTCCCGGCAATGAATCACGATTGGCAATTTCGCCGCCCGCGCCAGCGCCAGTTGCCGCCGAAAAACTGTCTGCTGCACCTCCGGCGGCGGATCCTCATAGTGATAATCCAGACCCATCTCGCCCCACGCAATCACCTTGTGATGCGCGGCCAATTCGCTCAACCGCGCGTAATGTTCTTCTGTCGCAAGTCCTGCATGGTGCGGATGAATCGCCACAGTCGCATAAATCCAGTCATATTCCTCAGCCAAAGGAATCGCCGCATCCAACCGGTCCGGCCCCGATCCGCCGCTGCCAATAGCCAAAACCGCCTGCACGCCCGAAGCCCGCGCGCGCTCCAGCATAGCTGCGCGATCTGAGTCGAAATCCTCAGACTCCAGATGCGCATGTGAATCAATAATTTCCAAGTTCAATCCTGTTCTGGCCGTGCAGACTCAAAGAAGGCAACGTCTGAAGTTCGTTCTCGATCGGGAAACTCTAGGATCAGCGAAAAAGTGAAGCGGTTGTCATCCCGCTTGCCCTGAGGCGCAGCCGAAGGGAGCGCAGCGAGGGATCTGCTTTCCCCCGGCAGCCCTAAGAAAAATGCAGACTCATCGCGCCCAACCTCACCGCGATCAATAATCCACCAACCCCCGCACCGCCCGCACAATATCTTCCGTCTGCGGCAAAATCGCATCTTCCAATTTCGGCTGGTAAGCCACAAAAGTATCCGTAGCCGCCACCCGCCGCACCGGCGCATCCAACTGATCAAACAACTCATCAGCAATCCGCGCCGCAATCTCCGCGCCGTAACCCCACGACCGCGTATCCTCGTAAGCCACCAACACGCGATTGGTCTTCTGCACGGTGGCAGCAATCGCATCCCAGTCGTAAGGACTCAAAGACCGCAAATCCAAAATCTCCGCCGAAATCCCGTCGCGCGAAAGCTCCGCGGCCGCCACTTCTGCCCGATGCACCACCGCGCCATAAGTGATGATGCTCACATCCGTGCCTTCGCGCACCATGCGCGCGTTGCCAAACGGAATCGTGAAATCCGCTCCCGGATATTCCGCGCGATTGTACGGCTGCCGGTAAAGATGCTTGTGCTCGAGAAACAAAACCGGATCGTCCGAGCGAATCGCCGTACGCAGCATTCCGCACACATCCATCGCCGTCGAAGGCATCACCACCCGTAACCCCGGAACATGCGTGAACGTCACCTCGCCGCACTGGCTGTGATAAATCGCGCCGCCGGTCAAGTACCCGCCAATCGCCACGCGAATCACCACGGGCGATTTGAAATGTCCGCCCGACCGCCACCGGATCGTCGCCAGCTCGTTGCGCAGTTGCATCATCGCCGGCCAGATGTAATCGAAAAACTGGATCTCCGGCACCGGCTTCAGCCCGCGAATCGCCATTCCAATCGAACGGCCGACGATATTCGCTTCCGCCAGCGGCGAATTAAAAACGCGCTGCGGCCCGAATTTCCGCTGCAACCCCGCGGTCGCTTTGAAAACGCCGCCCTTCCCCTTCACCGTGCTCAAGCTCTCTTCGTGGCTGCAATCCGCCACGTCCTCGCCAAACACCACGATCCGCTCGTCGCGCTTCATTTCGTCCAGCAACGTTGCGGATACCATCTCCACCATCGTCTTTGGATGGCCTTCCTTTTTCGGCGTGGCTTCGAAATCGCGCGAGGTCGGATCGATATCCGGCGAATAGACCCACCTGTAAATGGATTCGCGCGCGGGAAGCTCAGCCGTCAGCGCCCGGTCGGTGGCTTCCACAATTTCCTTGTCCACTTCGGCTTCCAGCGCCTCGATCTCGCTCTCCTCCAGAATTCCTTCGCGCACCAAAAACAACGCGAACTTCGGCAAAGGATCGCGCTGCGCCTCCGCCGACCGCTCCCCTTCGCTCTTGTAAAGTTTCTCGTCGTCCGAAAGAGAATGCGAATAAGGACGAATCACGTGCGCGTGCACCAGCGCCGGACCTTTGCGCGCCCGGCAATGTTCCACCGCCCGCCGCAAAGCCGCATAACTTTCCAGCGGCTCGGTCCCGTCGCATTCCTCAACGTGCAGATTCGGATAATTCGTCAGCAGCCGCGAAATATTCCCCCCGGGAGTCTGCACCTCCACCGGAACGGAAATCGCGTAACCGTTATCCTCAATCAAATAAAGTAGTGGAAGCCTCTTGCTGCTCGCTGTATTTAGCGATTCGTAGAATTCGCCTTCGCTCGTCGTGCCGTCTCCCGCGGAAACGTACACCACTTCATCACGATGAAACGCCACCGTGCCGCCCATCGGCGCCTTGCGCGCCTGATCCAAAGCCTTGGGGAATTTTTCGTAGTAGGCGGAACACTCTGCCGCGCCCACCGCCTGCAGAAATTGCGTCCCGGTCGGCGACGACCGCGTCACGACATTCAAATCCTGATGCCCCCAGTGCGAAGGCATCTGCCGCCCGCCCGACGCCGGATCGTCCTTCGCGCCCACGCCCTGCAGCAACATCTCGTAGGGCGTCACGCCCAGCATCAACATCAAAGCGCGATCGCGGTAATGAGGAAAAAACCAATCGTAAGCCGGCTTCAGCACGAGCCCGGCCGCCGCCAGCACCGCCTCGTGCCCCGCCCCACTGATCTGGAAGAACAACCGGTTCTGCCGCTTCAGCTGAATCTCGCGATCATCCAGCCTCCGCGACAAAAACATCGTCCGATAAATCCGTATCAAAGCCTCGTGGTCCAGGCCTTGATACTTCGTCGCGTCGAATTTTCCGATTTTTATCTTGGCTTGGGTAGCCATCGGCTCTCTTTCGCCTCAGGTTTCAACGCAGCTCTCGGTGTGGCATACCATTATAGCGAATCAAAGGTCACGCAGAGAAAAAACGAATTGCGCCATCCCCCGGAGAGTCTCTGCCGCAACTCAGGGCTCGCTGCACGCCTTCAGACTTTGGCAAAAAAGCAAAGTGCGTGTCATCCCGAGCGCAGCGAGGGATCTGCTTTTTGCGGAATTCACCTCGTGGCAACAACCGTGTGCGTTTCTGACGATCCGAGCATCACCCTACGACAGCGAATCGAACAACTCCGCCGTCTCCGCAAACTCCGGATCGCCCTGCCGAATTATCTCCGCCTTCGCGGACTTGAAAGGCTCCTCGTTGGGAATCCGGTCCAGCCATCGCTGGTGCGACAGCTTCTCATGCTCCGAAAAATCCAACCGCACCAAGACGCGCACCTTCGTAGCCTCCGATGCGGAATTATCCTTAGCGGCAGCCTTCTTCTTGCCACCACTCTTCGTGCCAGACGACGCCGTCTCCCCGTCGTCCTGCTCCTTCGCATCCTCGCGCTCGAATTTCAAAAGCATCTTCTTGCCCAGCCGAAATCCCTGAGTCCAACCTTCCACTTTGTGACGCGCCTGCTGTGCCGCCTCTTCATTCGTCTCGAAATCGAAAATCAAAAAGTCATGAGCCATGCTTTATCTATAACAAAGTAGTGTGGCGAGAGCTAGCAATTAGTGGCGCAACCGAAGCAGATCACGGCAGGCGAAGAGATACCGAAAAAGTGCCATTCCGCAAAACAAAAGGCTGCGAGCGCCTCAGCACTCGCAGCCTCCCGTCTCAACTTACTACCAACATTTCAAATCTCGCGACCGGGCCTTGTGTTACCTCCCGTGCCCGCCGCCGGACCCACCACCACCGCCGCGGAAGCCTCCACCGCCGCCATGGAATCCACCGCCAGCGCCACCACCATGGAAGCCCGAACCGCCGTGGAAGCCCCCGCCGCCACGAAAGCCAACAGCCCCACGGCCCGCCGCAAATCCACCGCCGCGAACTCCAGGATTGTAGTGCGGTCCAGGCCCCCAAGCATGATAGTCATGCCCGAAATGATGGTTATAGCGCCCGTAATATCCGCCGTATCCGAATCCGTAGCCAAACCCAAACGGCGCCCATCCCGCATAGAACGGCGAGTAGAATCCCCAGCCAAACGGGCTATAGAAAATTCCGTCGCCCGGGATGAACGTATACGCGCTGAACCACGGATCCCAATACCAGCCCGCGCCAAACCAATTCGCTCCACCGTAAACGTACGACGGAGCCGCGTCCGCATTCGCCTCCGCCAAATACGCCGAGCGCAAACTGCTCCAGCGATACAGATCGCTCGCCTCCGACGTGTCCTTGTCAAACGACTTTGCCTTCGAGACGCTTTCGTTCGCGATGCTCACTTCGTGGCCCGCCTTCACCTTCACGTGCCGCGAATCATTGCTGACCATCGCTTCGCCGTCGAACACCCGCACGGCGCCCTGGTCTGCGTTGACCTCATACAGCCCACGCTTCAAGAGCCGCGTCGTCGTCCCGTCCGCAGTCACTTCGATATTGTTTGCGTCCTGAATCTCCGTCACTTCCACGGTCGCGTCGCCCTTCTGCAAAGCGACTCGCGTGTTCAAAAGGTCCGGCGAAACCATCTGCACGGAGCCGTTGTCTCCCAGCCGCAGAAAAACGCCCGGCGTCAAGAGCACTTCGGCCTTGCCTTTGCCCGTAAACAGAAATTGATTCGGTTCGAGCTTCGCCGTCCCAATCGACCCTGAAGTTAGGACTTCCTGTCCGATCGAAACTTGCCCTTCCACATAGTTCACAGTTCCCGGTGTCGCAATTCTATTCGGCTGCCTCGTGTCAGCGCCCCAAGCCGGCGCCGAAAGCAACGCCGCGAGGAAAACTCCCGCGACTTTTGTTATTGTTTTGGCTCTCATGGTTTTCTCCTGCCTACATACCTTTAGATGCGCCGCATTCTCCTCACGGTGCGTCGCGCGCCGCCACCGCAACCCGCTCAGTAATTTGCGGTTGCGCACGACAAAACAGCGTGGTAGCCTCAGCGAACAAAAGGCGAAACGCGCAAGGCGGGCGGAAGCCTGCGCAAGCCTGGCACCTTCGCCCTGCGGCGCTTTTGGAGGATGAGTGGCTGCTTCTCAACAAGAAATCGCAGGGCACTTGGCCGTCCGCGGCAGTACTGCCCTCGAAACGGTACAGCAAGTTCTCGACGCGCTAGTAGCCCGCTATCGCTCCGAAGAAGTTCTCACCGCCGTAAAACACATTCCCGCTCGCGAAGCCCAATTCCGTCCGATGCCCGCCTGGGTACGCCCCGAACTGGCCGCAGCCTATCGCGCTAAAGGCATCGAAAGACTCTATTCGCACCAAGCCGCTGCAGCAGGCCTGGCCCGCGAAGGCAAAAATCTAGTAGTCGTCACGCCCACCGCCTCCGGCAAGACCCTGTGCTACAACCTGCCGGTTCTCAATGCCATCCTCGAGAACGCCGACACGCGCGCGCTCTACCTCTTCCCCACCAAAGCGCTCGCGCAAGATCAATTGGCCGAACTCCACGACCTGGCCACGCGCCTCGACGATTCTTTCGGCGTCTTCACCTATGACGGCGACACTCCCAGCGATGCGCGCAAAGCTATCCGCGAACGCGGCCACATCATCCTCTCGAATCCAGACATGCTGCACACCGGCATCCTGCCGCACCACACCAAGTGGACGCGCGTCTTCGAAAATTTGCGCTACATCGTCCTCGACGAACTGCACACGTATCGCGGAGTCTTCGGCAGCCATCTCACCAACGTTCTCCGCCGTCTCCGCCGCATCGCCGAATTCTACGGCTCGAAGCCGCAATTCATCTGCTGCTCCGCCACCATCGCCAATCCCGGCGAACTCGCCGCGCAATTGATCGAAGATCCGGTGCAGGTCGTCGAAGAAAATGGCGCACCAGCCGCCGAAAAACTTTTCGTCTTTTACAATCCGCCGATGGTCAATCGCAATCTCGGCATCCGCCGCAGCTACATCAACGAAACCACCCGCGTCGCGAAAGAACTTCTCGCGCGCAAGCTGCAAACGATCGTCTTCGCCAATAGCCGCCTGCACACCGAGCTGCTACTCACGTATCTCCAGCAAGCCAATCGCCCGCAGCCCGGCCAACCTGAACCGATTCGCGGCTATCGTGGCGGTTACTTGCCCGGAGAGCGCCGCGAAATCGAACGCGGCTTGCGCGACGGCCGCATTCGAGGGGTCGTCGCCACCAATGCCCTCGAACTCGGCATAGACATCGGCTCGCTCGATGCCAGCGTCATGGCCGGATATGCTGGCTCGATCGCTTCCACCTGGCAACGCGCCGGTCGCGCCGGTCGCCGCAGCGGCACTTCCTGCGCGGTAATGGTCGCCTCTTCCGCGCCGCTCGATCAATTCATCGTTCAGCATCCCGATTATTTTTTCGGACGCTCGCCCGAGCACGCCTACGTCCAGCCGGACAATCTCGAAATTCTCGTCAATCATCTGAAATGCGCCGCGTTCGAACTGCCGCTCGCTCCCGAAGAGCGCTTCGGCGCCGTAGACCTTCCCACCCTCTGCGAACGCCTCGCCGAAGCTGGCTTCCTCCATCGCAGCGGCAAGCACTGGCACTGGGTGCAGGAAGCCTATCCAGCCGATACGGTAAGCCTGCGCTCCGTCACCTCCGATAATTTCGTCATCGTGGACATCACCGGCGGCACCAACGGCGCCGAAGACGGCGAACCCGAAGTGATCGGCGAAGTGGATTTTTCTTCCGCGCTCACCACAGTCCATCCCAAAGCGATCTATCTCCACCAGGGCCAGCAATATCACGTCGAGCGCCTCGATTTCGATCAGCGCAAAGCCTACGTGAAAAGCGTCAACGTGGATTACTACACCGACGCCATCCGCTACACACAAGTCCGCGTGCTGCAAATCGCCGAAGAAGAAGCCATCGCCGGACCCGCCGCGAAAGCCCACGGCGACGTCCTCGTCCGCTCGCAAGTAGTCGGCTTCAAGAAGATTAAATTTTTCACCAACGAAAATATCGGCGCCGGAAAGCTAGAACTCCCCGAAAATGAAATGCACACCACGGCGTTCTGGATCACTCTCAACCGCAAGCTCCTAGCCGATCTCCCCTACGCGCTCTCCGACCGCCAAACCGGCATCTTCGGCCTGCTCTACGCCATGGCCTCCATGGCCACTCTGCTGCTAATGTGCGACGGACGCGACCTGGGCACAGCGGTAGGCGAACGCCCAGCAAGCCCCGGCATCGAAACCGATTGGCCCGAATTCGACGCCACAGCCGCCATGGCTGCCGCTGATGCATCTCAGATCAATGAGTTCTTCGAGCCGAATCTATACCTCTACGACGCGTACCCCGGCGGCATCGGCTTCAGCGAGCCGCTCTTCCGCGTCCACGATATCCTGCTTCGCCGCACCCGCGAGCTAATCGCCAGCTGCGGCTGCGAAAGCGGCTGCCCTTCCTGCGTAGGCCCCGCAGGCGATAAATGCGAAAAAACAAAAGAGGCCGCGCTAGCGATTTTAGAAAGGCTTTGCGGCTGAAACGAGGCCCAACGAAAAATGGCGGTTCTAGATAAATTCGCAACTCTTGCGGCGCTGAGACCCGCGAAGAAGAGCGTCATATCTCGCCCCACCGCAGCCGAATCACGAGGCTTCAGCCCCGCCCTGCCCGAAGGCGCCGAACTCCTAGCACAATTGCTCGAGGCCACAGCCTCCACCAACGACTTCGGCGAGCATCTCACCGTCCGCAAATGGTTCTCCGAAGCCATAGGCTGCGCTCCGCCCGACGGCGCCGTACAAGAATCCGCACTCCGCCTGCTGGCGCCCAACACTTCGCAAGAAGTAGCCGATCCATCGCAATGGCTCTTCCTCGATACCGAAACCACCGGCCTGATGGGCGGCACCGGCACATATCCATTTCTAGTCGGCATCGCCTGGTGGGACGCAGGTGGCCTGCAAGTCGAACAATTTTTCATGCGCGAGCTCAGCGAAGAGCACGCCCTGCTAGTCACGCTAGCCGAACGCATGGCCGCCCGCCCGGTCCTCGTCACCTTCAACGGCAAATCCTTCGATTGGCCGCTGCTCGAAACTCGCTACCGCATGACGCGCTCGATCAAACCCTCCGCCCCGCGCGCCCATCTCGATTTCCTGCATCCCGCCCGCAATCTCTGGCGCATCCGCCTCGGCTCCGTCCGCCTGGCCGAACTAGAAAAGCACGTCCTCGGCTGGCATCGCGGCGCCGACCTGATTTCCGAAATGATCCCGCAATTCTATTTCGACTATCTCCGCGGCGGCGCGCCCGAGCCCCTCGTGCAGGTCTTCCTCCACAATCAAATGGACCTCCGCGGCCTGGCCGGCCTAGCCAGCCGCATCATCGCGCTTCTAGCCGATCCGGAATCCCACCGCTCCACCGATGGCCTCGAACTCTTCGGCGTCTCCCGCATCTGCGAACGCCGCGGCGAAACCGCCCGCGCCAGAAAGCACTACGCGCAATCGCTAGCCGCCCAATTACCCGCCGAAACCGATCGCGCCGCCCGCCGCTCCCTGGCCCGCCTCGCCAAGCGCGAAGGCGACCTCCCGCTAGCCTGCCAGCTCTGGGAAAGCATCCTCGGAAATTCGCGCGAAGGTCTCGAAGCCTACGAACAGCTAGCCATCCACTACGAACACGAAGCCGACGACTCCCCGCGCGCCGCCGCGCTAGTCCGCGCAGCGCTCAGCGAACTCCAGCGCTCCCGCTGCCACACCTCGTTATCCGCGGCCCTCCATCGCCGCTACAAAACCCAATTCGAGCACCGCCTGAAGCGCCTCGATCGCCTCGCGCGCCAACAGCAAAAGGCAGCCCGGCCCCTACTGGAGCGAATAGATGCTGAGTCACACGCCCAGCTTTGAGAATCCAATTGGCAGGGGCGGGGAAAGCCTGGCCGAGAGCTGGACTACTGTTGTTTGTTACCGTGCCGACATGCACTACGGGTCCGTGCAAGGTCGGAGGCGGCTTCAAACGTGGCGCAAAACTGTAGTGGATGTCATCCCGAGCGAAGCGAGGGACCTGCTTTTCGCTGAGACGCTACGAACGAACCAGGTTCCTGGAGCTCAGCCGCTGAAGCACGGAATGTCTAGTTTTCGCGCAGCGCAAAAGGGGAACTTCTATGTCTGAATCGAACATGAGCACTGCAACGCGCACCGCGCGAACCTCGACGCCGGAGGAAAAAAATATGCCCGGAGTAAGCGACCCCTACATTCGTGAGCAACTCGAAAAACGCCGCAATGAACTCCACACGGTGATCACTGCGGCTGCGCCTGCGGCACCCGCCGCCCCCCTTCTCGACTTGCTCACCGAAGTGGATTCCGCCCTCCACCGCATGGACGAAGGCACCTACGGAATCTGCGAAGCTTGCAATGACGCGGTCGAAAAAGACCGCCTGCTCGCTGATCCCCTAGTCAAGCTCTGCCTCGATCACCTTACCAGCGACGAGCAGCGCGCCCTCGAGCGCGATCTCGAACTAGCCGCGAAAGTCCAGCGCGGCCTCCTCCCGCGCACAGACGTCGGCTTCAAGGACTGGCGCGTGCATTACCGCTACCATCCCGCCGGAATGGTTAGCGGCGATTACTGCGATCTGATTCCTCCGGCAAACGATGACGGCGAACTCGTCTTTCTGCTCGGTGACGTCGCCGGCAAAGGCGTCGCCGCTTCCCTGCTCATGACCCATCTCCACGCCATGTTCCGCAGCCTCGCCGGCGTCGCGCTGCCGCTCGATAAACTCCTCGAAATGGCCAATAGCGTTTTCTGCCAAAGCACCATCGCCGGACAATACGCCACGCTGATTTGCGGCCGCGCCGGTCGCCGGGGCGAAATCGAAATCGGCAGCGCCGGCCATCTCGCCGCTCTCCTCATTTCAAAAGAAGGGGTCCGCCAAGTCTGCTCCACGGGCGTCCCGCTGGGAATGTTCGGCACCAGTCGTTACACAATAGATCGCCTGCAAATGGAACCCGGCGACAGCCTGCTTCTCTACACCGACGGCATTTCCGAAGCCACCAACACAACAGGCGCCGAATACGGCATCTCGCGCCTTTCCACGATCGCGGCAGAGCGCCACGGCTGGGTGCCCCAAGAATTAGCCGCGGCATGCATGAAGGACGTGCAAAATCACTCGGCAGGCCGCAAGCAAGCTGACGATCAAACGCTAATGGTAGTCCACCGCGCCGATACCATTCAGCTCTCTCTAAACGATTAATTTACGGGGAAGTGTTTTCACGCCCGGGGCGCGCACAAAAAAAAATAGCGGCGTCCCTGAAGCAACGCCGCGCATTCTCCGTGTCCTCAAAGCAGTTCTCTGTGCACTCCGTGTTAAATCTTTTCGCCCAGGTTTTCTCTGCGCCCTCTGTCTCTGCGGTAGATTTTGCTTTTCCCTACCGCGACGCGAGCTCAAGACCACCCGCCCTAGCCGCCGCCTACTCGCCAGCCACAGGCGCCGGCCCCCACCCAATAGCCTTATCGATCTTGTCGAAAGTCTCCCGCGAAGCACTCTCCACAGTCATGCAAGCAGTCGCCACACACCGCAAAAACACTCCCCCATCCGCGCTCTGAAACTGTAAAAAATTCGCCCCGCGAAACACCTCGGTGCGTTTCTCATACTTCACCGCCAAAGCTTCGCTGTACTGCTTAAAAAATTCCCCAGCATCGTCCGCATTATCCAGCGCCAAACGAAACACCAAAGGATGCTCCTTCTTCGCATCCTCGAAAGTCGCATACCGGTCGCCCTTCCAGGCCGGCCCCAGCAAATCCGCGCGCTTCTCATCCAGAAATTGTTTCAAAACCTCCTCGAACCCAAACTCCCCCATCGTATTTTCTTCCAGAAGTTTCCAGTCCCCCGGCACCACTCCCTTCCACTCCGGCAAAGTCACCGCCTCCGGCTTCACTCCCTGCAAATACATATCCGGATGCATGATCTGCTGCGTCGAAACCGGCGGATTCTGAAAAATTAAATGCAAATCCTGCCAACCCGTATGCGCCTTCAAGAATTGCTGCGTGAAACCGGTTCCCGCAAGATATGGAAATAAAAGTTCATCGCGAATATAAGGCGGTGCCTTCGCCAAATTCGGATCCTTGTCCATCTCGCTCACCGCTCCCGCGCGAATCAGCAAAGTGACGTCCGGCAATTCCCGCACGCCCACTTTCTGATCCAGCATCTGGTAATCCACCATCGCCGCCATCGCTGAACCTTCGCTCACCGCGTCGCGCGCCAATTCCGCATCGTCATTCGGACGCGCCGCCTTGATCCACTTATCAATGTGAAATGACTGATCCTCCAGTGCGTGCGTCAGCTCGTGAGACATCACCGTGCGCTGCTCATCCGCCGGAATCCAATCCGCAATATAAAATTCCTTCGCTTTCGGGTCGTACAAACCCGCCACCTGATCCGTCAGCACGTTCAGCATGAACGTATCCAACGGAAAATCCTTGGGGATCAGCCCAAAAGCCTCCAGCGTCTTATCGTCCGCGTAACGCTCGGCGTCGTTTTTGTCTTCCTTGTCCTCGCGAATCAAATATTCACGCACTTCCTGCTTCGAACGCAGGCTCTTCTTCAAAGGCTCCTTGATCGGCAAATCCAAAATCTTGCTCATCTCCAACAAAACTTCGTCCGCCGCCTTGATAAATTCGGGACTGGAAGCGGCCTGCGCCGTTTGCGCAGCCCCCGACGGCTGCACCAGCGCAACTGATTTAGGCGCAGGATCGCTCCGCTCCGCACGCGCCGCAAACGCCACGCCGCACGCCACCATCACCGCCAAGCCGACAATCCATCCGCGTCCTGCCCCGCTTCTCTTTACCGAAGAAAACTTCATCCCAACCTCCGCCACTTTCCTCGCACGCCACAGAATAGCAGCTGCTCTAAACCCTCGCCCGCACTGTCCATCATGCCTGCGCCGGCACGGTTCCTCGCCAGAACCACACCATGCCGCCCAGCCGCTGCTCTAATGTGAGACTCTCCAACCCCGCGTCAGTGAGCAATCGCCGCAACGGCCCTTCTTCGAACCTGCGATTGCAGGTCGCTGAAGTCGCCCACGCCATCATCTTTCGCGTATCTCGTGCATTCATCCTGTTTTCGCGGGCGTGCGCCAAGACACGCGAGACCGACATGGACGCATGCGGATCGAGCGCCGCCACCGTTCCCGCGGAACGCGTCACGCGCACCATCTCCCGCAGCGTCTCAGCCACATTTTCCACCCAATAAATCACTCCCGTGGCGTAACAGCAATCGAACGACGCGTCCACAAAAGGCAATTTATCTGTACTCGAAAGTTGGAATTGCGCGCGGCTGCTTTCACGCCTCGCGAGCCTCCTGGCGATCCGCAACAGGCTTCGGCTGCGATCCACGCCCGTCACCTCGTGGCCGGACCGCGCCAGCCCCCGCGCCACGTGGCCAGGTCCGCAGCCCACATCGAGCAAACGAAGAGTCCCGTGACCATTACCCGAAGGTGGCAGCTGCAAGGAATCCACGAAATCGCGGCGAATGTCCGCCTCGGGCCCGCTGGCTATCTTGCGCGCGTAATAACCCGCGCCGAGTTCGAAGAGCAATTGTTTGAAGGGATCGCGAAAGAAGTTGCGCACGGTTGCAGACATCGTGCTTTGATGCGGCAACGCGCGTCAAGGTTTCCAACCGGCGGTCGGCACTCGCGAGGAACAGTTACGCCGCGGTGTGCACCCAATCGCGTTCGGAGGCAATCGCCCCCAGAATCAAGCGGAGGTTTGAAACGAAGAGTTCCACAAGGTAGCGCGGCGTCCCGGCTGGCACGAAGCAACGGAAAATCTCCATCTCCAGCCATCGCCTCGCAATTTCTGGCGCCGGAGTGTCTCGATTCGCCAGGCACTTACGCAAATCGCGTTCCTGCTGCTCGAAACTGGTCTCCAACATTTTTTCAAAAAGTTCCTCGTGGCAATAAAGAAGCGATTCGTGCACCGCGGCCTTGGCATAGGATTGTTCGAGGATCACGTGGCTGTAGAGCCCGGTATACGCGTCGCGCAAAAGGGCTACATGTGCGAGTCTCGCCGTCGTGCTCGGCAAACCACCAAGCCATCGCGACGCAAATTCTTCAATGATTCGTTGATTCTGAGCGAACCGCTCCAGCGAATCCACCGTAATCCCCCCGCAAGAATCAAGTCTAGGCGGCGAACTCAATACCGCAGCCGCCCGGTCTGCCAGCCCATCGCCGTAAAACGCGCGCAGAGTTCATCCAGGAGAACCCAGCACACTTGATCGTCACCCCGAAGCAACGATCGCACCGGATGCTACCTCTAATTGCTGCTGACGTCAATATACGCTTGGTAAATTTTAGAACAACACTTCGCACTGCGGCTACTTGCGTCGCCTCGCCGAGTGCTAATATGGATTCCCAGCGACTCCCAATTGCGCATCACCGCACGGAGACGTGTATAACTACGCAGACATGTTCCGAATTGAAACTCATGCGCGAGCCCAATCTCTGCTTTCTCCACCTCCTCCTTGCGCATAATCACGATGTTCCGCACCGCCGATAGAAGAAAGTTGTCGCGTTTGCGCAAGCAGCTGAGAGCTGAAAAAGTGAAGACATTCTGATGGCACCCAGCCGCAGTCAGGAATCGCCACGTCAGGGGGTCGCCCCATGACGCTCCTCTCGATCTCCGGCATCGCTGCGGCCGTCGTTTTCCTTCTCGCGCTAGCTTGGCTCCTGGCACGCCCGCTGCCGCAGGAAACAATGGCGATCCATAACAGCGCCCTCGACCTCCTTCTGAGCCCGCACGCCCAGCGCCTCCCGCAGCTGCAGCATTCGCTCGCGGGAACCGATGCCCCGTACGTCAAACACTACGCATCGCCACAAATCGAAAAGCATTGGCGCGATGACCGTCAGCGCGTGCTCGAGAACTTTTTGCTCGCGCTGGGCGAGGACTTCGCGCACCTCGAACAACTCGCCGCCCTCGCAACCGCCATGCTCCCGAAAGATTCGGCGCCGCCCGGAAATACTCCGTTCTTCCTGCAGTTGGAATTCCGCGCTAATTATCGGCTCGCCTTCCTGCTGCTTCGCATGCGCAGCCCTGCTTGCACCCCGCGCATCACCAGGCTCGCCGAACTCCTCGGAAATCTCTCCGCTCGCACCGAAGCGAGCCTGGCAAAGCTCACAAGTCTCCCGGCGCCAGAACCTTCCGCGGCGCTGTCAAAAATTCCTCCCGATTGACCCTCCGCTCCGCGCCGCCGGTGCCGCACGCCTCGAAATCCATTCCCGCCCGCTGCAAACTGCCACTCTTGGCCGGTTATTCGATTCAGCAACACACCTGCTGCATATCCGGGCTTGCTGTTACCCCTAACGTATAATTGGCCATTCTCTGGGAGCCCATTGTGGAAACCGAAAAAGTCCTCGTAGTGGATGACGAAGAAGCAATTCGCGAAGTGGTTTCTACGCTTCTGGAGGCGCAGGGCTACGCCTGCACCATCTGCTCGAACGGCCGGTTGGCCCTGGACGCTTTCGGCAAAGACACCTTCGATCTCGTCCTCAGCGATATCGTCATGCCCGAAATGGACGGCCTCAAGCTGCTCTCCGAGCTTCGTAATCAAGATCCCGACGTCCCGGTGATTATGGTCACCGCCATGCACGATATTTCCATCGCTCTCGAAGCCATCCGCGCCGGCGCCTACGACTACATTCTGAAGCCCTTCGAAAAAGATCAGCTTCACCTTAGCGTTCGCCGCGCGCTCGAGCATCGCCGCCTGGTCATGGAAAATCGCACCTACCAGAGTGATCTCGAACACTTAGTCGCCGAACGCACCCAGCAACTCTCGATCGCACTGCAAGATCTCGAACAATCCTACGACTACACGCTCGAAGCCCTCGGCGGCGCGCTCGATGCCAAAGACGCCGAAACCGAAGGCCATTGCCAGCGCGTCACCGCCTTCACCATCACCATCGCGCGTTCCATGGGCGTGGATAAGGGCCTGCTGCGCCATATTGCGCGCGGCGCTTTCCTCCACGACATCGGAAAAATGGGAGTTCCAGATAGCATCCTGCGCAAACCCGGCCCCTTGACCGCCGAAGAGCGCGACATCATGCGCAAGCATTGCGAAATCGGTTTTGCCGTGCTCGAACGCATTCCCTTCCTCAAGGAAGCCGCCGAAATTGTTCTCTCGCACCAGGAATGCTACGACGGTTCCGGTTATCCCCGCGGCCTGCGCGCCGAGCAAATTCCCATCGGAGCCAGAATTTTCGCGGTCGCCGACACGCTCGACGCCATGATTTCCGATCGCCCTTATCGCAAGGCCCTGCCCATCTCCGCCGCCCGCGCCGAAATCGAACGCTACTCCGGCAAACAGTTCGATCCGCGCGTCGTGCAAGTTTTCTTGTCCCATCCCGACCGCGTCTGGATGGAGCTCCACGAAAAAATTGGCGATCCCTTCCGCCTAACGCAACTCGAACACGCCTAGACCACGGCGCCCGCGCCCTTCGGGACACAGCCGGGCAGCCTTCGTTTCGGCCACTGCACTAACTTCCGTTGGGCGTGCTTGCGTGGAAATCTGCGCGTGGGTATGATTCACCGCGTATAATCGTTCGAGAGGATCCAATGCCTTTAGTCCCCATCAAAACCGCGTCCACCACCGGCTACTGCGATTGCATCTGCGGATGCTACGAACTCGCCAGCCAACGCGACGACGAAACAGGCAAAGGCTATTGCCCCAGCTGCGCCAAAGAACATCTCGAAAAAAATCGCGGCATCGGCATCCCGCAACCGGCCCCCTGCAAAATGCCAGATACCACCGGCCCCGACCTGGAGCTAGAAGTGCCCGCCCCAGCCGACCCGCCCGGCCGCCTGCGCTAAAGCCAGTTTCGAATCGTTCCTCTGCCTCACAGCGTCGAAAGCATCGCCGCCACTCCCTCCCGAAATTCCTCCTCCCGTGTAATCAAACTCAAAACCAAATATCCATCCCCGCCAAAATCATAAAAGTGCCCCGGATGCACGTAAACTCCCCGCCCCTCGAGCAATTCAATCGCAAACTCCTCATCCGGACGAGTAGCCGGAACCCGCAACACCACATACCAACCGCCTTCCACCACCAATCGCGAACAAGCCTTCTGCAGCGCAAGCTGCCGATCCAACTCGACAAGATTTTTCATCACCCGCGCTAAAACCTGCTTCTGAAACCCATGCCTCTGCTCAAAAAGCGCCGGCATTGCTGCCTGCACCGGAGCATTCATCGAAAGATAAGTGTCCGCAATCACCTCCAGCCGCGCGAGCGCCGCCGCCTTCAAATGCTCCGGCCCACCGGTAATCAGCCACGCAGCCTTCATCTGCGGCAACCCGGAAATTTTCGATAGCCCGCTGGTCGTAAACGTCAAAGCCCCGGCATTTCCAGCAAAGCTGAATCGCGCCTCATCGGTCAAAGCAAAATCCAGAAACACTTCGTCCGCTATAATCGCCAGGTCGCGCTCCGCGCACAGCCGATTGAGCGCCTCCATTTCGCGCGCCTTCACAAAATGCCCGGTAGGATTATTCGGATGCACCACGATCACCGCCCGCGTGCGCTTCGTGATGCCGCCCTCCAGCGCATGGAAATCGATCTGCCAGGCGTGGTCGTACACCAGCGGATAACGCACCAATCTCACGTCCTGAATATCCGCCAAGAACGCAAACAGCGGATAGCTCGGCTCCGGCACCAGAATTTCGTCGCCCGGATTGCACAGCGTCCGAAACGCAAACGAATACGCCTCGCTGGTGCTCGTCGTCAGAATGATCTCGTCCACCGGCACCGCCACGCCGCGCGCCGCGTAATACCCGGCCACAGACTCGCGCGCGCTGCGCAAACCCCGCGCATCCGACGAATACGTCAGAGCCGCAGGATTCCCCAGCGCCTCCAGGATCGCGCCGCCCGGATATTCAAACCCGCATTCCGTCGGATTCGAAGCCGTCAGGTCCAGCAAGGCCTTCCCCGCCGCGCGATGCCGCGCCAGCGCCTCGCTCAAACGGTTCGGCTCAAAATTCCAATTGGTGCGCTCCGCAAACATAGGGCTCCCAGCCTAGCCGAAATTCCGTCTTTGTCTACAAATTGTAAAATCGCATCTCCACTCTCAAACTCTAGGGACACCGCGCAATACTCCGCCTATAATCGTTGCGCACATCACAATACGCACTGGAGACAAACATGAAGAAGATCGTCACGGCCTGCACCGCGCTCCTTCTGTTGCTGCTAATGGGCGCGCAGTTCCCCGCCGCGGCCCAGGAAGACGCCATCGCCAAGACGAACTTGAAAGTCGGCGACGTCGCCCCGGACTTCACTCTACTCGCGAACGATTGGAAGCCCGTGAAGCTCAGTGATTTTCGCGGCAAGAAAACCGTCGTCCTGGCCTTCTACGTTCTCGCCTTCACCGGTGGTTGAACCAAGGAATTGCAGGCCTATCAGGCTGATATGGCCAAGCTCGAAGCCAGCGACACCGTCGTCCTAGGAATCAGCATTGACAGTCCCGCCGCCAACGCCGCCTTCGCCAAACAAATCGGCGTCTCCTTCCCCCTACTCAGCGATATGAATCGCAAAGTCCTCACGCAGTACGGCATCCTGAAGCCCTACGACGTGCAAGGCGACAAATACGAGTGGGCGCAACGCACCACCATCGTGGTAGACAAAGAAGGAAAAATCCAACACGTCGAACAAGGCGACGGCGCCGTAAATCCCAATAGCGCCCTAGCCATCTGTACCAACCTGCACAAACCGAAAGGCCAGTAACGCAATTTTTCTTGCGGAAGCCGCGGCGTCAGGCCGCGGCTTCCTGTCCACAAAAAAAGCGGTTGTCATCCCGAGCGCAGCGAGGGATCGGCTTTTTGCTCATGCAAGGGCATCGCGTGTGGTCCGGACCGCCGGCTGTATTTGAGTTTGCAGCCGCGCACTTCAGCGCCCGATCAATGGCGCAGCACCAGTGCTCATCCGCGGAAAAGAGGGGAAGGACGGGGCTTCAGAGTCTGTGTGAGGACTCGGTGCCTTTGCAATTGTTGGTTGCGAATTGGGTGCAAGAGCATGATGTTTAGCAGCCTTACGTATTCTGCGGCGGCGGAGCGACTATCTTTGGCGCCACAGCCGCGTC
>JBAQGJ010000135.1:0-2467 GCA_049287725.1 Candidatus Acidiferrales bacterium
CACAAAACGCATGAGCCTCTCAGTCTCACACACATAGACGCCCCAACAATTCGTGACCATAACCATTCAGTTTCATCGTGATTTTGCCGGGATTCGGAACCGTCTGGTAAAATCCCCGCCAACTCAGCCATGACAACTACGAGGGCTGTACTACTCACCGGATTCAGTGCGTACTAAAAAGATGAAGCGCATGCTCTGGCGCTCGAGCAGCAACAGGAGGCGTATATCGCGCCCGCAGATACGCCTCAAGTCGGCCTCGGCGCGACGCCGTGGGAAACCTGAGGGCTCTGCAAAGACGTATAAAGACATCGTCGTCGGCAATACCGCTCGCGTCGCCTCGGTCAATGGCCGCTCGCAGGGCTCCAAGTTTTGCTTCATCCTGCTCTTCCTCGCGCTCCAAAATCCGCAACCCGGCGCGAACAACCGCACTGGCGTCTCTGCAACGCCCGGTCTTAACCCTCCGAGTCATGAATCGGTCAAGCTCGTCGGTTATCCTGATTTTGCGGGTCGGTACCAGGTTTCTTATCGATGGATGCTGAGCGAATCACAACACGGCGAAATTTCCAATAGACGAGATCAATCCTGACCACGGTCTCCAGCCGCTCCGCTAGAGCATTCGGTCAAGCCGCTGTTCCAAGGCCCTGCATTCGACTTCAGCGAGGCCAGCCATTTTGTAGAGAAGTAGATCGATCAGGTCCTGGTAGGGTTGAGCCTCAGATGCAAGCTGCGATCGTTGGTGACGAGTTACTTCTCGGGATGACTCGATCACGCAGATGCTGCGAGCAGCGCCGATAAGTATGTCGGCAATTGCAACGCCAAAAGGTGGCGCGGCCAGCGCCGGTGCCAAGATGCGAGGAATCTCGGAAAATCGGTGCTGCCGGAGCGCAGAAAGGGAATCCTTGGCGATTGCGCCGTGTGACCCGGAACGGTCGGGGGAGAATCGTGGGCACGGCAGAATGTCGAACTGGTACTCGTTCACTTTGGAATTTGTGCTGCCAAGCCGAAAATACCAATCCAGAAGTTTGCTGTTGAGCAAGGCTAACAAGAGAAAAAGCGGGATGCGAGTTTCGTTTTCAGGGACGTAGCTGACTGTGTCGAAGCAATACTGGCCCTTCGGTATTGGACACGCAATGATGCGCCGGAAATTATTCTGAGGGGAACTACGCTGGAAGCCGATGCGCTCATAGCGGTGAGCATAGGCCTTCGAGTCATCGCCTTTGCCGTCCAGGAAGTGCCGCTCTGACAGGTACAAGTCCTCTCCTTGGGAGGCGTCGCGGAGCGCGTATAGACTGACGCTCGCACCGCGTAGCACGAGAGGACCGGGGGGCCGCTCCGAGAGAGAACCTCGTGGTCTTTCATTTGTCTCATTAACCTCGCCTTGGTACTGCGTACACTGGGAGGCCAGACGTTCCATTCGACCGGATTGCATAATGCGAACAGCCAAATCCCAGTCGTCTTGAGAACAACTGGTGATGGTCATGTTCTCAGGGTCATACAACGGAATGTCCGCTGTAGTCAGGCGGAGTTTCGGCGCATTCGTTTCAATCTTATTTCCTGAATGGGTGCGGAGTATGAATGGCGCTGCCTTCGCTTGCGGCGCTTGGGTTTTATGTACAATGACAATCGCAGTCGATAGCTTCGCATCAGGAAAGACCCTTCTTGCTGGATTGTCCTTTTGTGGAAAAGCCTCGACCCTCGCAAATGCGCCGAGCCGAAGGATTTCCTTCCTGACCCCAGAGGCTTGCTCGTCGCCGAGGATCGGCATCGGCGCGATGAAACCGAGCCTTCCGCCCTCGGTGAGTAAGTCGAGCGCCCGACAGACAAATAATTTGTAAAGGTTGTTCTTTCCGATGAAGGAAGGCTTATACAGAGGCCAGTAACGGTAAAATTCCTTCACGTGCGCGAGGCCGCGGCCGATTTCCTTCTCTGAGAGAACGTCGTAAGGGGGATTACCGATCACCGCATGGAAGCCAGGGTTTGGGTGGGGTTGCTGCGAATCGAGAAAGATTTCGGGAAATTCTAGCTCCCAATGGAATGGGAATACACCTTCGAGTGCGGGCGCCTGAAGGATTTCCTGAAATGGCGACTCGTTGAGAAGCGTTCTGAGGGCGCGCGGCGTCCGAAGCTTGCTTGCGGCTTTGTGGTAATCGACCAACGACAGGCGCGCGGCGTCGGGTACAAAGAAAGTGGAACACCATAAGTCAGCCACGCGGCGGAATGGTTCCCGAGCTGGTTCTAGCTTTTCGCGAAAGAGCTTATCTTTCTCTTTCACCTGCTGAACGGTGTTGGATGGCGTGCTTTGGATCGACTCTAATGCCTGGAAGAACGCGGGCAGACCGCCCCAGAGTTCTTCCTTGAAGTAGTTCGTCATAAGCGGCGGTGCGTACGGAATTCCGTGTAGAACTTCAAGCGAAGCACCGATCAGGCTATCGCCGTGTCGAAGGCGATAATCGAGGACTGTCAGGGG
>JBAQGJ010000136.1:0-6077 GCA_049287725.1 Candidatus Acidiferrales bacterium
GGCTGCACTAGAGCAAAAGCTCCTAAATGAACTAGACGACCAACCTGGGAGGAACTCAGCGGCGGACGGTACAAACGACCACGAGTCGCAGCTCAGTCAAGCAGTTCATCAAACCGGCGAAGGCATGGCTTCGCCGCCTCGTCCTGCAGTCCGGCCGCATGGCTCAGCGCCTCCTGGCGGAGGCTTTCTCTTCTGACGGTCATGAGGTCCTCGCCAGTTCAAATCAGGCCTCCGCAACCAAACTTTCTTTCCTTTCAGCAATTTCCGCAAACCCTGCAACCATCCGAATTTGTGCATCGCAGGGGAGATTCGAAAAAGATGCGTCTAAAGACTCTTCCCTAGATCTCACGATGCGGCTGGCATGTCGACCGTTTCGGGGTTGCGACCAATTCGTCCAGAGTCCATCCCAAGCGCGGAGATCGCATCCCACAGGCCTACGTGCCTTGCCACCAGAAGGGCTACAAGCCTTGGAAAAGTCGTTGAGTCCTGGTACCCACGGGCATACCTCCAACGACTCCTAGGTAGTCAGAAGCTGCTAGTGCTTTGAGGCACTGGATCGGCCGGATCGGTTGGAGACTGCGCTCTTCGGCAATCGCGGAACAGCCTGGACGCCCGCCCAAAGCGTGGCGATCGTTTGCTCGACCACGAGAGTCTGCTCAGGCAAGTCAGGCACAACCCCTTGGATGACCATGAGCGTGGCGAGGCCGAAGATCGTGTACCACCAGGTGTGGGCTACCACCATGTCATCCTTACTCGGCAATCCTTCATCCTTGGCAACATCGAAAAAGAGTTGTACGAAACGTTGGAACAAAGGCGTGCCAATGTCGTTGATATATTGTCCAGCGCGGATGCCGTTGCGGTTCTCCGGCCCGAAGAAGACGTTGCGGAACTGCTGTGGATGGGCAGTGCAGAACTGAATCAAGCCACGTGAAGTCGCAAAAAGACGCTCTTTCGGTGCAGGATGTTCAGCGGCAATCGCGTCGAAGTTCTGAATCAGCAGCCCGATCGTCTCCCTGCTCAGCTCGGCAAGAATATGCCACTTGTCAGGAAAATGCTGGTAGATCACGGCGTGCGTGTAGCCGATCTCTTTAGCGATCGCGCGAAGCGTCACGGCTTCGTAGCCACGATCGGCAAACATTTTACTGGCGGCCGCAAGGATTTCGCCCCGCAGCCTCTCCTTACGCTCTACCCGGCGACTTGGTGATGTGGATGTCACTTCAATAGCTTAGTCCCTTTTGACGGTATGTGAAACCAAGTGTTTATTTATTACCATCGCATATTTTGCAACCAATGGTTACAATGTGCATCCAATCGTTAGGTTGCTCATTTGGATGGGCGGCCAAATACGAGGCAAAAGGAGATTGCGATGAAGGAGAAAACGAACGTGTATTTAGTCATGGGCATTACTGGACAAGTTGGGGGCGCCACCGCGCGGCATCTGCTGAAGCAAGGCAAACAGGTGCGAGCACTTGTGCGCAATCGCGAGAAAGCGGCGGAGTGGGCAGACCAAGGCGTGGAGTTGGTGGAAGGAGACTGGAACGATGCGACAGCCATAGCGGCGGCGCTCAAAGGTGTTGAGGGCGCGTTCGTTATGTTGCCGTCTGTATGGGCACCCTCGCCTGATTACAAAGAAGCAAAGGGCGTGATTGCGAACTATGTCGAGGCACTGACCAAGGTAATGCCCCCGCGGGTGGTAGCGCTCTCGTCGGTGGGCGCGAATAGAACAAGCGGGTTGGGGATGATCACGGCCTTATCGCTTTTGGAGCAAGGTTTTCGCAGCCTGCCGTCTCCGGTCGCATTTGTACGCGCAGGCGGCTTTTTCGAAAACTTTCTTTTCGGCTTACAGGCCGCCCAAGGCGGAACGCTGCCGGTCTTCTACAATCCTACAAACCGGAAATCAACAATGGTCGCGACAAACGACATCGGCGCAGAGGTAGCAAAGCTTCTGACCGGGCCGGCATGGTCAGGGCATCGCGTTATCGAGCTCGGTTCGATGGTAAGCGCGGATGAAGTTGCGGAACAATTGGGTGAAGTCCTAAAACGCGAGGTAATAGCTTTTGCCGTCCCGCGTGCAGGGTGGGCGGAGGCGTTCGAGCAGTTCGGCGTCCCGAAGGGCCATACTGGGCCTGCCGAAGAAATGTATGAGAGCGTTAACGCGGGGTGGATGGACCTCGGAATCACGGGTACGGAGCACGTAGCGGGTACAACGTCCGCACGCGATGTATTTGCGGCTGCACAGAATGCCGTCAAGGCGTAAGTCCCAAGCTGAACCTGCCCGCTTAACTGCGGCGTTAACATCAAGAAAGATCGAGGTCAAACATGAAAGTTCTTGTTTTAGGTGCAACGGGCGGAAGCGGACGGCTGATCGTCCGCGAAGCGCTGGCGAAAGGCCATTCCGTCGTGGCCTTGGTTCGCTCGAAGGCGAGCGCCGATCTGCCGGGAGTAGACATGATCGAGGGGGATGCTCGCGACGAGGGCACCCTCACGCGCGCCTTGGACGGCTGCGATGCCGTCATCAGCGCCTTGGGCACTGGCATGGGCTTCCGCAAGGTCGATCTGCTGGCCGTCGCGACACGCGCCCTGGTCACGGCGATGACGCGCAACGGCGTGCGCCGTCTCGTGTGCATCTCCGCCCTGGGGGTTGGGGACAGCCAATTCCACGGCGGCTTCGTTTTCGACAGGTTGTTCCAACCTTTGCTGCTTCGCCATGCTTACGAGGACAAGGACCGCCAGGAATCCGCGATCTGCGCCAGCTCACTCGATTGGGTTGTTGTCCGGCCCGCTAGGCTAACCGATGACCCAGCTCGTGGGAGCGTCAGGGCCGTCACCGACCTCGCAGCCGTCAAAGGCGGCAAGATTGCACGCGCCGATGTCGCTCGGTTCGTGGTGGAGCAACTGACGACCGACACTTGGTTGAGGCGAACACCCGTTCTCTTGTGGTGAAGGCGCAGATATGAGACACACAATAGATAGATCCGCGGAAGGTCGAGCAACTCAAATAGCCGCGATGTTAATGACCGGCCTTGTCGCCTTCGTCTGGGTGTACTTCGGCAGGTTATATCTAATTCACGATCCCGACGAATGGAAGATCGCCACTCAGCAGCTCGGATACCCGCTCTATATCATCCCTCTGATTGGCGTGACCCACATCCTTGGCGGCTTGGGCCTTCTGATTCCCAATATGCCTCGATTGACTGAGTGGATTTATGCTGGTCTTACGATCGATCTCTTCCTCGCGTTCTATTCACAAATGAATGGTGGTGGCAGTGCCTGGGATAAATTTGATCCGATTCTAGTCTTGATGTTCGTCTTTGCTTCGTATGTATTAAGACGCTGCATGCGCGCAAACATGTGGTCGATATGAAGAACACGCTCGGCAGGCGGTTTTACTTTTTCAGGCACGTCGCGGAGGCCCAACGCGGGGTCGGCCCGCCACTCATCCAAACACAGGGTGCGAAGTCGTCCGGATAAGTCACATTGTGTTTACTAACTTCTCGTCAGCAAAAGCGCAAATGGCGAGAATAGGCCAAATCACTCATCGAGAATGGATTCCGGGCCGATTGGAATATAAGTACCCTGAAACGCGCTTGTATTGACTGGCCTGGTCAAGTTCGGACTGGTCGGTTGCTCGGAATCGCCCGCTTATGACCGTTGACCTTTGCGGTGCGCCTACGCTGCGAGCCGTATCAGTTCCACGCTAAAGGCAGTACTAAACAATTCGGATGGTTGCGTGCCTCCGCTTTAGAAGTCACGCTAACCACTCGCTGCGTTCGCTTTCGAATCGCGAGCGTCTGCTGGTTCTGATCTTCATTATTCTGTTTCTGACTCTCTTTCTTTTTCTTATCAACATTCGTCTGCTTGTGATTATCACCCCATGGTCAGATGTGCCTTCCGGCGTCGCCGCGCAGGCTTTTCTCTTCCGACGGCGAGAGCGCAGCGAGGATGCGGCAGTCGGCTATGCGGCCTTTTCCTGGACAGCCGTTGTTGATGCGGCGCAATTGCGCCGCGAGCCGTCGTAGATCGGCGATTTTGCACTCGATATCCCTCAAGTGGTCTTCTGCAATGCGATCGACGCCCGAACATTCCCTGTGCGACTGAGCCGAGAAACGCAAGAGATCCCGGAGTTGGCCGTGTGTAAAGCCTAGGGCGCGGCATCGCCGGACGAACTTCAGACGATGCAAATGTTCCCGCCTGTAGACGCGGTAATTTCCTGCTGTGCGCTGCGGCGCGGGCATGAGTTTAACGTGCTCGTAGTAGCGAATCGTCACTACCTTGACGCCCGTCCTCTTCGACAATTCTCCGATGCTGAACCGCTCGTTTGAATTCACGGGCTTGACCCTATAGGCGCTATAGACCTTATGCTCGAAGAACGAGGCTAACATGAGCGGCTTTTGCCAGGAAAGGAACCGCCGTCACCGACGCCATCTGCGTGCGCTGAAAAACCTCCTAAGAGTTGCGGGAAGCATGTCTGTCGCGAAATGGGCGCTCTTCGGGGCGTTGCTCTTGTGCTGCACCAGCGCTTTCGCGCAGTCCGTTAGTAAGGAGCCGAAAGAAGTCGCGGTCGTTGAGCTTGGAGGAGCCGCTGAGCGGAGTCTCACCGATGGTAACTCAAGCTATGGTCCGACCGCCGCGATCGAGGTTACACCAATCGAGAATTGGCTGGAACTTGAAGCGGGCGTTACGCCGCTGTTTAGGCGTCACTCGACGGAATGGAGTGTGGACCTTCTCTTCAAGAAACCTTGGACTCTTTCGCCCAAATTTGAGTTCATGCTCGGTGTTGGCCCCGAGTGGATTCACACAAACGCGTACGGCAAAAAGATGAACGCTGTCGGCGTTGAAGTCGCCCCAGACTTTATGTTTTGGCCGTCTAAAAAACACAAATTCGGCTGGTATCTCGAACCGAGTTACGACTACAAGTTCGGACCCGCTCATGAGCATTCGCTCGGCGTGAGTGGCGGACTGCTGATCTCCATTCCCTAGGGTTGTACCTATGAACGATTTGATCATTTCTCGGGAAACCGCAGCTCACCGAGGAAGGCGTCTGGAATATTTCACAATCGCTTGGAACAGCCTGGAGGGCCTGATTGGTATCGGGGCTGGAACGATCGCCGGAAGCATCTCGCTTGTCGGTTTCGGAATCGACAGCCTTATTGAAGTCACGTCCGGGGCAACGCTGCTGTGGCGCATGTCGGTCGACGCAGATGCCGCGAGGCGGGAGCGAAACGAGAGGCTTAGTCTAAGGGTCGTGGGGGCATGTTTCCTCACACTGGCGTTGTATGTTGCCATCGAAGCTGTGCTGGACCTTGGAAGGAAGGCGGCCCCTGAGAGAAGCGTCCCTGGAATAACGCTTGCGGTTGTTTCCCTGATTGTCATGCCCGTGCTTTCACGCGCCAAGAAGAGCGTGGGAAACGCGCTGAGCAGCGCCGCCATGAAAGCGGATGCAAGACAGACCGATTTCTGCGCCTATCTCTCAGCGATTCTGCTGGTCGGCCTTGTGCTCAACGCGACCTTGGGGTGGTGGTGGGCCGATCCGCTAGCGGCACTGGTCATGGTTCCACTCATTGCGAAGGAAGGATTCGGGGGAGTAAATGCGAGGGGTTGCTGTTAGTCCACTCCGCCGCTGCCGAAATCATTCCACAGAGCGCTGTCCCGGCAGAAGTTGCCTGTCTAGCGGCGGTGCGCACCATCGGAAAGCGGAATGGCAAGACTAAACAATTCGTTCTCGACGCACTGAATAATCTCCGCATCAGTGAACGCCGGCGTGAACTTCTCTCCTCGATCCATTTTGGCGATGTGCTCGATCTTCTCGGGCATCAGGCGCGGGTCCATCCGAGGGCAATGCGGTGCTTCTCGATTGGCGGCTCGAAGTTGCCTCCATCGGAGAGGGGGTGGCTTTGCAAATACCGTGCCAGCGACGTGGTCGTGCGCCACGCCCAAGGCGATCTCCAGCATGCGGCTCGTCTCTGCCAGGTTGAAGCCGCAAGGAGCGAACAGAAGCGTCCTGGACGGCTTCGTCCTGCTGTCGCTTACAGTAGCCATTGAAACGCTCGCTCTACGAAGGCCTTCGCGTTTGTCTC
>JBAQGJ010000137.1:0-3478 GCA_049287725.1 Candidatus Acidiferrales bacterium
GGCTGCACTAGAGCAAAAGCTCCTAAATGAACTAGACGACCAACCTGGGAGGAACTCAGCGGCGGACGGTACAAACGACCACGAGTCGCAGCTCAGTCAAGCAGTTCATCAAACCGGCGAAGGCATGACTTCGCCCCCTCGTCCTGCAGTCCGGCCGCGTGGCTCAGCGCCTCCTGGCGGAGGCTTTCTCTTCTGACGGTCATGAGGTCCTCGTCAGTTCAAATCAGGCCTCCGCAACCAAGATTTTCTTTCCTCTCAGCAACATCCACGAACCCCGCAACCATCCGAATTGACAAGGGGTGAGAGCGGAGGACCTGTCGGTCACGTAAGAGATCGCGGGTTCGTCGTGTAATTCCTCAGCGCTGTGCGCGACCAAGGGTTGACCGCTGCCGGGAGAGGGCAGGGGCCTTTTCGCACTTTCGTGCTCGTGAAGGTCAGTCTTACTGCTGCCGCGCGTCTGTGAGTGTATTTATCGAACCCACGATCCAGAAGGGCTACGGCCTTGGAAAAGTGGTTGAGTCCTGGTACTCCACGGGCATACCTCCAACGACTCCTAAGTAGACAGAAACTGTTAGTGCTTTGGAGCATTGGACCGGCTGGATCGCTTAGAGACTGCGCTCTTCGGCAATCGCGGAACAACCTGAACGCCCGCCCAAAGCGTGGCGATCGTTTGCTCGACCACGAGAGTCTGGTCAGGCAAGTCAGGCACGACCCCTTGGATGACCATGAGTGTGGCGAGGCCAAAGATCGCGTACCACCAAGTGTGGGCTACCACTATGTCATTCCTGCTTGGCAATCCTTCATCCTTGGCAACATCGAAAAAGAGCTGCACGAAACGTCCGAACAACGGCGCGCCAATGTCGTTGATGTATTGTCCAGCGCGGATGCCGTTGCGGTTCTCAGGCCCGAAGAAGACGTTACGGAACTGCTGTGGATGGGCAGTGTTATAACCACCGAATAGTTTGCAACCAATGGTTTTTGTGGACATCCAATCGTCAGGTTGCTCATTTGGATGGGGCGGCCAAATACGAGGCAAGAGGAGAATGCGATGAACAAGGAGAAAACGAGCATGTATTTAGTCATGGGCATTACTGGAAAAGTTGGGGGCGCCACCGCACGGCATCTTCTGAAGCAAGGCAAACAGGTGCGAGCACTTGTGCGCAATCGCGAGAAAGCGGCGAAGTGGGCAGACCAGGGCGTGGAGTTGGTGGATGGAGACTGGAACGATGCGACAGCCATAGCGGCAGCTCTCAAAGGTGTTGAGGGCGCGTTTGTTATGTTGCCGGCTGTATGGGCACCCTCGCCTGATTACAGAGAAGCAAAGGGCGTGATTGCGAACTATGTCGAGGCACTGACCAAGGTAGTGCCCCCGCGGGTGGTAGCGCTCTCGTCGATGGGTGCGAATAGAACAAGCGGGGTGGGGATGATCACGGCCTTATCACTCTTAGAACAAGGTTTTCGCAGCCTGCCATCACCGGTCGCATTTGTGCGCGCAGGTGGCTTTTTCGAAAACTTTCTTTTCGGCTTACAGGCCGCCCAAGGCGGAACACTACCGGTCTTCTACAATCCTACAAACCGGAAATCGACAATGGTCGCGTCAGACGACATCGGCGCAGAGGTGGCAACGCTTCTGACCGGGCCGGCGTGGTCAGGGCATCGTGTCATCGAGCTGGGTTCGATGGTAAGCGCGGATGAAGTGGCCGGACAATTGGGTGAAGTCCTGACACTCGACGTAAAAGCCTTTGCAGTCCCGCGTGCAGGGTGGGCGGAAGCGTTCGAGCAGTTCGGCATCCCGAAGGGCCACACTGGACCTGCAGAAGAAATGTTTGAGAGTGTTAACGCGGGAGGGATGGACCTCGGAATCACGGGTACGGAGCACGTAGCGGGTACGACGTCCGCACGCGACGTGTTTGCGGCTGCACAGAACGTCGTCAAGGCGTAAGTCCGGGGCAAGCGGAATCAGCCCCGTTCCCTGGGAACTGCGGCGCTGACGTCAAGAAAGATCGAGGTCAAACATGAAAGTTCTTGTTTTGGCTGCAACGGGCGGAACCGGGCGGCTGGTCGTCCGGTTCCGCCCTGGCGAAAGCCCATTCCGTCGTGGCCCTGGTTTGCTCGAAGGCGAGCGCCGATCTGCCGGGAGTAGGCAGGATCGAGGGTGATGCTCGTTGCGAGGGCGCCCTCACCTGTTCTCTTGTGGTGAAGGGTGCAGAAAGCCCTCGTTGAATGCACGACCTGGAGGCCGTCCCGCCCATGCAGCGCGTTGATTTCAGTCGCGTACAAGAGCCGGCGTATTGCGGAACGATTTAAACCATTTAAACCGCAAGAGGAGGATCGCTTTTAATATGAAAGCTGAACATACAATAGATAAATCCGCGCGGGCAGGTCGAGCAACTCAAATAGCCGCGATGGTAATAACCGGCCTTGTCGCCTTCATCTGGGTGTACTTCGGAAGGTTATATCTAATTCACGATCCCGGCGAATGGGGGATCGCCAATCAGCAACTCGGATACCCGCTCTATATCATCCCTCTGATTGGCGTGACCCACATCCTTGGTGGCGTGGGCCTTCTGATTCCCAATGTGCCTCGATTGAGTGAGTGGGTTTATGCTGGTATCGCGATCGATCTTTTACTCGCGTTCTATTCACAAATGAATGGCGGTGGCAGTACCTGGGATAAATTTGATCCGATTCTCGTCTTGGCGTTCGTTTTTGCTTCGTATGTATTAAGACGCTGCACGCGCGCAAACATGTGGTCGATATGAAGAACACGCTCGGCGGGCGGTTTTACTTTTTCCAGGCACGTCGCGGAGGCCCAACGAGGGTCCGGCCCACCACTCATCCAAACACAGGTGCGAAGTCGTCCCGATAAGTCACGTTGTGTTTACTAACTTCTAGGCAGCAAAAGCTCAAATGGCGAGAACAGGCCAAATCACTCATCGAGAATGGACTCCGGGCCGATTGGAATATAAGTACCCTGAAACGCGCTTGTATTGACTGGCCTGGCCAAGTTCGGACTGGTCGGTTGCACGGAATCGCCCGCATATGACCGTTGACCTTTGCGGTGCGCCTACGCTGCGAGCCGGATCAGTTCCACGCTAAAAGGCAGTACTAAACAATTCGTTCTCGACGCACTGAATAATCTCCGCATCAGTGAACGCTGGCGTGAACTTCTCTCCTCGATCCATTTTGGCGATGTGCTCGATCTTCTCGGGCGTCAGGCGCGGGTCCATCCGAGGGCAATGCGGTGCTTCTCGATTGGCGGCTCGAAGTTGCCTCCATCGGAGATGGGGTGGCTTTGAAAATACTGTGCTGGCGACGTGGTCGCGCGCCACGCCCAAGGCGATCTCCAGTATGCGGCTCGTCTCTGCCAGGTTGAAGCCGCAAGGAGCGAACAGAAGCGTCCTGGACGGCTTCGTCCTGCTGTCGCTTACAGTAGCCATTGAAACGCTCGCTCTACGAAGGCCTTCGCGTTTGTCTC
>JBAQGJ010000138.1:0-8246 GCA_049287725.1 Candidatus Acidiferrales bacterium
GGACAAGTTTATCGTCCACGTAGAGGCGGTAGGAGCCGCCGTCCTCTCCCGTCGAACCGACGAAGAGATAGAATTTCCCGGCGGCGCGGGGAGCGTAATATCCAGTCCAGCGAGAAGACGCCGACTCTTCGGGTAAATTCGCTTGGCTGGGCTGTCCGAAATCAACATGCTGCTCTGTGCGCGAGAGGTAAGGTTTCCCCTGCAAGTCCGGATTCGTGAAATATTCCGCATGGAGACCCGGCTGATCGCCCGACGCAGTCGTCGAGAATGTTGTGTCGTGCGCCATTTGCTGCACAGTGCGCAGTCCCGGACTGTAATAGACTTTGCCCGCGCTGCCCACGTAATCGCTGATTCCCTGAAGAAAACTGACGGCGACGAACGGCACGGCATGAGCGCTGCCTCCGCCGACCGGCACAGCAGGATATGCATCGGGACCGACCACCAGGACGGATTTAACTTCGCCCTTCTTGAGCGGCAGCAAATTTCCGTCATTCTTCAGGAGTACGGCGCCTTCGCGCGCAACTTGCAGAGAAACCTGATCGCCTTCGCGGTTGTAACGCGAGATGGTCATGTCGGTCTGCTCGCGGTCGAGCCAGCCAAACTCAATTGCAACACGAAGAATGCGGCGGACTTTGTCGTCAATCGTCGCGACCGAGACCAACCCCTTCTGGACCGCCGGAAGCAATTGTTCGCGGTTCAGATGTTTTCCGGAGGGCATCTCGATGTCCAAAGCTCCGTTGGCGGCCGCGACGGCGTCATATGTGGAGGTCCAATCGGACATGAGAATGCCGGTGAAACCCCACTCTTTTTTCAGGACGTCAATATTGAGCGGAGCGTTCTGCGTCATGTGGGTTCCGTTGGTCAAGTTGTAGGAATCCATCACCGCGCGGACGTGCCCTTCCTTAACTGCGGCTTCAAACGCGGGGAGGTAGATTTCGCGCAGAGTGCGTTCGTCAACGATGGAATCCGTGTTGTGGCGGTCGAATTCGGAATTATTCGCGACGAAGTGCTTTGCGGTGGCGCTTACGCCCTGGCTTTGCATGCCTTCGATATATCCCACGGCGATCTGTCCGGCGAGATAAGGGTCTTCGCCCATGTATTCGAAATTGCGACCGTCCATTGGCGCGCGATAGATATTGAAGGCGGGGCCAAGCATGAAGTGCACGCCCCTGGCGCGGGCGTCCCTTCCAATCTGGACGCCTTCCTGTTCAGCGAGCGCGGGATTCCAGGAGGCTGCCAGAGAAATTCCACCGGCCATGGTAGTGGAGGGCGGTTCGGCGTTGCGGACTCCGAGCGGGCCATCGGACATCCTGAGTTGTGGCACGCCGAGATCTGGATAGGCGCGGATATAAAAATCTTCTACGCCGCCAATCATGTCGACTTTTTCTTCGAGCGTCATGCGACTGAGGATGGCTTGGACACGTTGCTCGACGTCGCCATCGCGTGGCGAGGAGTGCGCGAAGGGAGCCGCCACAACGATCACAGCAAGAAGCAGCACTGCCAGGCCGGCGCCAAACTTTCGTGCTGCTGAACCCGCGGCCGTACGTCTCATCGTCATGAGCGTTCCTTTCCGGGATGGATCCGCATTACTTCCGTGAATCGTCCGTCTGGCCCGCGGGCCCCTGCAATTTGCGAAATGCTTCCATTTCGCGGTCGGCTTCCGCAGTCTTTCCTTGCTTGCGATAAATGCCGGACAAGCCGAAATGCGCCTGGGCGGCAAGCGAAGTGTTCTGTTCCAGCTTCAGCACGTGTTCCCAGGACTTTTGCGCGAGAGCTTCGTCTCCATCGAGGAGAGCGGCCTTGCCAAGAAGATACAGCGTTTCGGGCATCTCCGCTTTCAGCTGATCGGAACTGACCAACGCCTCGCGCGCTTCATGAAATTTCCCGAGCTGCAGCAACGATTCGCCAAGACGGTAGAACGCTTCGGCGCTTCCGGGCTGAACTTGCGTTTCGAGCTGGAATTGCTCTTCGGCTTTGTCCCATTGTTGAGCTCGTGCGTAAAGCTCGCCGAGCTGGAGATGCAAACCCGGAGTCTGCGGACGCTGCTTCAGCGCTTCTTGAAATTCTCGTTCGGCGCCCGGCACGTCGCGCAACGCGGCATAATCCTGGGCCATCATCTGATGGGCGCGCGCGGAATCCGGGAAGCGGGCTTCGAGTTCGTCAAAAACCTGCTTGGAAAGGAGGCCGCAGGCTCGGCCGTAGTTATAGAGTAAATCAGGATCATCGGGGCTTTTCGCCAAGGCCTTTTGCAGTACAGCAACCGCTTCGGGCAATCGATCCGCTTCCAGCAAGGCGATACCGAGTGCGCCCTCCTCATGCGCTTTTTCCAGGTGCGGGATTGCTTGCGCGGCAAATCCCTGCGCCAGCAGCGCGTATCCCAGTAAGCGGTGAGCGCCTTCGAGGTTCGGGCTGAGCGCTACGGCACGCTTTAGCGGCGGAACAGCGGCTGCGTAATCGTGTCTTTCGATCAACACTCCGCCGAGGTCCACAAATGCAGCGGTTAACTTGGGATCGAGGTCGGCGGCCTTTTGAAATTCAGCTACCGCTTGGTCCACTTGACCGGCTTGGTCCGCCTCGACTCCCGCATGCAGGTGCTGCAGGGCAGGCGACGCCGACCCCGCCTGCAGCGCGAGAAGAATTGTGAGCGCCGCGGCGGTTGTCATTTTTCGGGCTCGTGGACTTCCAGGAACTGATTGGCTTTCACGTTTTCAAGAACCTGATGGGTGCCGGAGGGCCAGCGAATTTCTATTTTGGCTGTTTCTGCGTCACCGAGGCCGAAGTGGAGGCGCTTGTCACTTGCGGAAATGTAGCTGCCCGAAGTAGTGGCGAAGCGGGTCTGGCCGTTGACCTGCACGCGGGCGCCCAGGCCATCGCGGTTGCTGCGCGTGCCGCGCAAGGCGATTGAGAGCCAATGCCCGGCGCCGGGGTGACCGTACAGCACGAGAGGCTCGCCGCCGAGAGAAGTGACGACCACGTCCATCCAGCCGTCGTTATTGATGTCGCCGAATGCGGCGCCCCGACCAGCGATTGCAGCGGTGACGCCCGAATCGGCGCGCTCGAATCGTCCGGCGTGATTGAGCGCGAGCAGCGGCGGTTGTTTGTAATGCAGCATGTGATCAATTTCTTCGACGTTGTCGAGCACGTGGCTTTGCGCTACGAAGAGGTCCTTCCAGCCATCGTTATCGAAATCCTCGAGACCGACGCCCCAGCCGGAACTTGCGGCGGTGAGAACGCCTAAGCCCGCTTGCAGGCTGCGATAGCTGAATAGCCCGTTGCCGTCGTTGTGAAATAGCGCGTAAACCTCGCGGGGCAGGACGGTGACGAGTATGTCCGGGCGTCCATCGTTGTCGTAGTCCTGAAACACCGTGCCCATGCCCGAAAGCGGCTTGCCATCGGCGGTGAGAGCCGCGCCCGCTTCCAGACCGCGTTCGGTGAACGTGCCATCACCATTATTGTGGAATAGAAACTGACGCATGCCGTCGTTCGAGACGAAGATATCGGTGAAGCCGTCGTCATCGTAATCCGCGAAGCAGACGCCCAGGGCGCGGCCCTTGAGCGCAGCGATGCCGGAATGCTGGCTCACGTCTTCGAATGTGCCGTCGCCGCGATTGCGGTAAAGAACGCTGGTGGTCTGCGGGAATTCGGCCGGCGGACAGTACGTTTGCCACTCGTTGCCGCAGATTTTGCTGTGCTGCGTGTCCCAAAGCATGTAGCGGGTAACGAACAGGTCGAGATGGCCATCGTTATCGTAATCGAAGAAGCCCGCCGAACAGCTCCAGCCTCCGGCTTCCACGCCTGCTTTGGCGGTTACGTCGGTGAAGGTGCCGTCACCATTATTGTGGTAGAGGATATTTTTTCCGTAGTTCGTGATGTAGAGGTCGGGGAAGCCATCGTTATCGTAATCGCCGACTGCCACGCCCATACCGTAGTTGCCGTCGCCGGCGTTCGTTAGGCCGGCTTCTTTGGTGACGTCTGTGAAGCTGCCATCCGGATTTTGGCGGTAGAGGCGATTCCAATTGCGGGGATCGTGGCGGTCGAAGGTTTCCGGCGGGTGCATCGGATTCGAGAGGTGGCCGCTATTGACCAGGAAAATGTCGAGCAGGCCATCGTTATTGTAATCAAAGAGCGCTACGCCGCCGCCCATTGTCTCAATCAGATATTTTTGCGGCGTGGGAGAGTTTACGTGTTCGAAATCGAGGCCGCGGGGATGCTTCGCGTCAAAGAGTGCTTGGGACATGGGCAGCGCGAGGCCCATCACGGCCAACGATTCCAGGAAATTGCGGCGTGTGATCCGATTCATGCGATTTAGCGGGGAGTCCTCATGGTCCAACGCAAGGTTAGCAGAAGTCGTGCGCGGGTGCATGGTGGGTGCGGCGGTCGTGAGTGGAGGCTCGGACGTCATCGGCGTGGCGCGTGCGCGGCTGGCGTGACTTGGACATGAGAGCGAACACGGGGGATTGCTATCGCTGGGAACCGATGCACGAGAGATTCGCTGAGGCTATGACCTGTGAGCTGGAACGAAAGGTGGATGCCGGGAACGGCATCCACCTTCGTCCGTGACGTTCGTTAGAACAGGAACTTCAGAGCGAACTGAATGAGCCTCGGGTTATTGAGCTGATTGTTCACAAGTCCGAAGCCCGATCCGCCGAAACCGGTGTTTGGCGGAGCAAACTGCACACGATTGAAGGTGTTGAAGAACTCGGTGCGGAACTGCAAGCCAAGCTTGTCCTCCGGACCGAAGTTCGTCGTTTTGAAGATCGCTAGGTCCCAGTTATTGATCCCTTGGCTGCGAAGGGTCGGGTCCACACGCGACTCGTCGCCGAAACCCCAGTCTGCGGGAGCTGTAAAGCAGCTTGGGTTGATCCACGTAATTCCGTTCGGCGTTACCGTGTGGGCCGTGCCCTTGTGGCATCCTGGTACAACATTCGGACGGAGAGCAAAGTTTTGTGTGAAGCCCGCGCTGGAAAGAGGCGTAGACCCAGCAAAGCTGATCGGCAGGGGAAAGCCCTTTTGAAACGTGGTGACGCCGTCAACGCCCCAACCGGAGACGATCTTACTTGTCACGCCTGTAACGTCAGACATGTACCTTTGCCCATGGCCAAACGGCAGGTCATAAACATAACTGATCACGAGACGCTGCGACACATCCTGTGAAGAGAGCGACTTCTCGGCTTTGAGGTTGTTCCAGTCCTGAGGTTGGCCGACGCCAGTTTCTAGCCAGGTTGTTAGCGTGTCGGTGTTGCTTAGCAACTTAGAGTTGGTGTAGGCAGCCAGTAAAGTCCCGCCACCCTTGAACCGTTTGGTGGCCGTGAGTTGGAACGAATTGTAGTTGCTGCCGCAGCAGCCATCTCCGACAAGGGACAGGCCGCTATACTCGGGGTACGGCCGGTCTAACTGGCCAGCGAGAATGGTAGGGTTCCCCGCCGGATTTAGCCCGCTTACTGTGGTAATTCCCTGGAACGGGTTCGGGACCGCCGTAGTGATTGAGACCGGGAGGCCCGCGTCCTCTTGAGCCTGCGCCTGGGCGTAGAACGAGTCGGGGAGATTGTTGATAGAAACGTTGTTTGAGCTCGACAAATGCACGCCCCGGGAGCCTGCGTACGCGGCATCCACGAAGATGCCCCCTGGCAATTCTCTCTGGATGTCCAAGTTGAACTGCTGTACATACCCCGGCGAATAGGCCCTGTAGGGAGCCTCAAATGGGTTTGCGCCGGCGTTAAAAGCGGAAATATTGCCCGACCTGGTTAGCGGCAGATTGACATCCGGGCCGAATGGCCCGTTGGACGTGCAATTAAGCGGCGCCGGGCTACCGGCAAAAGAGCAACCCGCCTGCGTCAGCGTGCTACTGGGACTGAGTCCGCCATTCGTGGTGGCGACCCACAGAGTCGAGGCCAAGTTGAGCGGGTCGTTGCTGGGGTTCAGGTTGAATAACACCCAGTTCGGGATGAAGAAGATGCCATAACCGGCGCGGATGACAGTCTTCTGGTCCCAGCTATAGGCAACTCCGATTCGCGGCATCAGTTCTTTTTTATAAATAGGCACTGCGGACCGCCCGGGGTTAATGCCGGTCTTAACGAAGAAGATATCACCCGGGCACGGGCTGCCGGCAATGCCCTGGCCCGCCGTGGGCCCCGAGGTAGCCACGCCGCAGCCGGTCACCGTGCGGTTTACTGCAGACGGATCCCAATAGCTAGAAAGGTCATGGCGCTCCGAGAAATTTCCTGGCAGGTCGTAACGCAGGCCGTAGTTAATCGTCAGCTTCTGGGTCACTCTCCAAGTATCTCCAAAGTAAAAGCCCCGATAGGTCTCCTTTTGCGCCACGAGCGCCGGGATCTGCGCTTCACCGTAATTGTGGTTGAACACACTGCCCTGGTTCAGGCCGTATCCCAGCAGGAAATCGGCGAAGGAAATACCAGTGTCCGGCGTTGGACTGACAGCATTGTCAGACGTCCAGCTGCCATTGAAAGCGAAAGCGCCGCTGGCGATATTCGTCTGGGCGTAGTTGTCGTAGGTCAGGGTCAATTGGCCGCCGAACACCCAGGTATGACGCCCCCGGATCCAAGTAACACTTGGCGAGATGTTGAACTGCGTATCGTGGTCGGTGATGAAGCTTTGACCTTGTGAACAGGTGATTGACGGGTCCTGCGGAGTGAAGCAAGGCGTGAACGGCGACCGACCGGCAGCGGGAATTTCGTCATTGTAAGCTGCGGGCCAGCCGAATTGCGTCAAGTCAAAATTCGAGTTGGTCGGCGAGCGCAGATAGTGGAACCGGCTGCCGCTAGCATTGATGTTCAGAATCAGATCAGGATGAATCGCATAGCTGTAGTCTATCGCGAGGGCGTTAGTCTGATACGTTTCCGCGCATTTGTCAGCGCACAACCCGGTGCCGAAGGGATCGAGCGGCAGATCCAACAGGTTAAAGAAATTGTAACGCGCAAAAATATGCTGTTGGGCGTTGATGTTCTGATCGACGCGCGCTATGTATTGATTCTGATTACCGCCGGAGGCCCCGGCCGCGGTGAAGTTGTTGACTTCGCCGCTGCTTGTGGGCATTGCAATGAACTTCAGTTCTTCCAATGCAGCCGGGTTAAGTTCTGCGGTGGGAATCGTGTTACCTGCGAATTGGGTGCGGGCACAATTTCCTTTAGTGTTACCGGCAGGCGCAAGACAGGCTGGGCTCACGCTGAGCGGATCGTAAATCTTGACGTCCGCAGGGAACACACCACCCCTCTCTGCGACGGTGGGTACTGTGGTAGCAAAGACCGTAGAAGCGCGCTGACGGTATCCGTCATAGCCGAAGAAGAAAAAGGTCTTGTCCTTGATGACCGGTCCGCCAAAGGTGCCGCCAAACTCATTCTGCACGTACGGTGGATTCGTGGCATCGAAATACGGCCGCGAATTGAGAACCTTATTGCGCAGATATTCGTAGGCTTCGCCGTGATACTGATTGGTTCCGCCCTTCGTGCTCAGATTGACGATGCCGCCCGAGAACTTGCCCCATTCTGGCCCGAGGTTGTTGTACTGCACCTTGAATTCCGAGATCGCATCCTGGTTGGGAAGCAGAATCGGTAAGTTGATGTAGCCAATATTCAGGGGCTGGCCGTCAAGGTACTCGCCGCTCTCGTTGCCGAACGAGCCGCCTACCTGGTAGTTGCCCCAGCTAAACGGATTGGGGCCAACCGGTGACCCGCCAGTCGAAGCACCCGAGCCGTTGCCCCCCCCGACCGCCGCCGGAGAAAGGGTGATGAGGGTGAAAACGTTGCGACCGTTCAGCGGAATCTCGTTAGTCTGGCGTTCATCAATGACCTGACCGAGCGACGTATTCGTCGGCTGCAGTAGCGGCGTCTCAGCGGTTACTTCCACCGTCTGGCTTACCGCTCCGAGCTCCATGGCCACATCAATTCGGACGGCCTGTTGCACTTGGACGATGACAGACTCGCGCTTGACGTGCTTGAAACCCGCCTTCTCTACTTCCAGGGTGTATTCACCCGGGTTCAAATTGACGAAGGAATAGAGTCCGTCCGGACCGGTGGTGAAGGTTTGCTTGGCGCTGGTCGCCGTGCTGATCAAAGTGACCTGCGCGTCTGCGACAGCCGCGCCCGAAGAGTCTGTGACGGTTCCCGAAATCGAACCGAAGGTGGACTGCGCCGCGAGCGGCGAACTCAGCAGCATGGCGGCAAAACAAACTAGCAAGCTAATAGCGAGCACACGCAGAAGACGATCCGACGAAGTATTCATGATTCTTT
>JBAQGJ010000139.1:0-8947 GCA_049287725.1 Candidatus Acidiferrales bacterium
AGGATTTGCACGCGCGTGCCGCAATTTACCAGCAGGAGTTTTTCGGCGGCGACCATCATGGAGATTGCGAGAGCGTCCTGGGTCGCTTCGCAGGTGCACATTTCGGCGTGAACTTCTTCGGAGATCGGGAGCAGCACGTAGTTGCGGCCGGCGTCGTCGTGGATCGTGGCTACTTGTCCGACGAGGCTCGATTCCGGCGACGTGACGGCGGCCTGCGTTGGCGACGCCGGCGCGGCGAGCGCGGTCGCGCTGGTCGGGGATGCGGAAGTCGCGGTCGCTGCTGCAGCTGCGGCTTGCATTTTTTCAACTGGGGCGATGAAACGGTAGCCGCGGCGCGGAAGAGTTTCGATGTAGCGCGGATTTTTGTGCGAATCGGAGAGCGCGCGACGGAGAGTTTGAATCGCGGCGTTCACGCCGTGTTCAAAGTCCACGAAAGTGTCGGCGGGCCAGAGGCGCTCCTGCAATTCCTTGCGCGTGAGGAGTTCGCCGGGCTGTTCGAGCAGCAGCGCGAGAATCTGAAAGGGACGGCCGGCGAGGCGGATCTTGCGGCCGTGTTTGCGCAGCTCGCCCGTACGCAGATCAACCTGGTAGGCGTCGAAGCGAAGCCCATCCATCGCAGAAACCTCGTCGCGTCGTTTGGATGCTGGGGAGATGAATGTACTCCGCGCGGGGGTGGAACTCAAGTTGGCGGGGCGTGCTGAGCCGTGATTGGTGATTGGTGAGTAGTGATTGCTGAACTGCGATTCGCGATGCGCGGAAGTGTCACTTTCGTTGCGATTGATTGAGGTTGCTGGCCTTTGTTTTCTAGGAGATATAAGGATTTCTAATCGCGCGGGTTTGCGATTGATTTTGACGATTCGGGTGCGATGTAACAATGTTACATGGGGCGGGAGAGGGTGATTGTTGTGGCGTGTGCTTTGTGGTGAGAGCGAGTGCGTTTGTATCGAGTAATTTTGGGCGCGGGTGTTTGTTTTGAACGAGTTGCGCGATTTCGTGTTCGGGGAAAAGCGTCTATTTGTATCGAATAAGGCTGGGTTGGTGGGGCGGGCGAGTGGCGGCGTAGGAGCGATGCTGGGTACGCCGTGGTGCGCCATGTCGGTTCCTCTCCTGGGCGCGATGATAGCCCGATTGATGATAACATAGTAGTACACATAAGGCAAGGGTAAAAATCGGGTGGGGGGGCGAGCAGGACTCGATCAAAGGTTTGCAGGGTTAGGCGCGGATTGGCCGTAGACTGCCCCCCGGACCGGACGGTAGCGCCACCCGCCTACGTCTCAGGTGGCAGTACGATTGGGACGACTTCGATTGGGATCGGCTCCGCGGAACTTCGCTCCAGTAGGTCAGACGGAAGATCCTTTGCCGGCCGCACGCCAAGGTCCTTCAACATCTCCGCTTGCCGAATGACGTTTCCCCGACCGTCGCAGAGTTTTGCGAGGGCATCATCGTATTTTTCCTGGGCTTTCGTAACCGCCCCACCGACGGCCTTTAGATCGTCCACAAACCCGACGAGCTTGTCGTAAAATGCCGCACCGCGGTCAGCTATTTGCTGGAAGCTTTTTTTCACGTTCTCTTGTGTCCACAGGTTCTTGACAATCCGGATTACAAACAGGAGGCTGCTCGGGCTAACCAACAGAATATTCTTTTTCCATGCGTCTTCCCACAGCTTCCCATCATTGGTTACGGCAAGAATGAACGCTGGCTCGATCGGGACGAACATAACCACGAAATCTGGGGAGTTTAGGTCCGGAAGATCTTCGTAGTCCCTGATCGAGAGGTCGTTCACGTGTCTCCGAACGGCTGCGATATGTCCATCAAGGGACTGAGCTCTTGCTTGCTCAGTTTCCACTCGAACATATTCGTAATAAGCGCTGAGCGATGCCTTCGAGTCAATCACGAGACTCCGGCTCCCGGGAAGGAGCACCACGGCATCAGGTTGCGCACGCGAGCCGTCCACCCTCGTGTAGGTCGGTCGTATGAAATACTGCTTGTCCTTTTGGAGCCCACAACTTTCGAGTATCTGCTCAAGTATCATCTCACCCCAGTTGCCGAGTTCCTTTCTTGACCCCTTCAACGCCTTCGTTAGGCTATTGGCATCGTCTGAGAGTTGGTGGTTGAGTTGCATGAGCTGTTTTACCTGCTCGCCCAGTGCACTGCGGCCATTGCTCTCAGCGACGTAAACAGTGTGCACCTGCGTCTGGAACTCCTGGATTTTTTCCTTGAGCGGATCAAGAACCTGCGCCAGATTGGTCCTATTGAGATCCGTGAACCGCTGCGATTTTTCCTCGAGAATCTCGTTTGCTAGATTCTTGAACGTCGCGGTGAGTTCCTCACGAGCTTGGTTGAGCAATGCGATTTTTTCCGTGTTCTGCTTCCGCTCTGCATCGATTGTTGTGCTAAGTCCTGCGACCTGCGATTCGAGTCGGGCCTTGTCAGCCAGGAGATCGCTGTTTTTCTTCGCTAGGGCCAGAACCTCTTCGCCAAGATTTGTCAGCTGGTCTTTCCGCACAGATGCGGTAGTTTGGGCGCTGGCAGATTGTTCCCGTGACTCTAACAACTCGCGTTGGAGTCGCTCTTTTTCTGCCGCGGCTTCTTGGACTTCCTGCTCAAGTGTCGGCAAGCGACTTACCTGCTCTTCAAGGCGTGCTCTCTGCGCGTTGCAGCTCTCGCTTTCCTGCAGCAGCGTTCCCACCCTCGCCTCGAACGTGGCGAGACTCGATTTCAACGATTCGAGTTGCGCCGCCTGAAACCCGGACCTCTCGACTGCACGCGCAGTCTCTATTTGCGCTTGGCTCGTTTCCTTTCGTGCCAGGTCAGTTGATTTTCGCAGCACGCTCCAGATAACCACACCTGCGAGCAAGCCCCCGCCACACAGACCGGCCAGAAACGGGAACACGTACATGCACGCCTCCATATCCTGTGAACTAGCTAACTTTATAGGACGGTTGAAGTACATGCAATTAATTTAATGATAATACGCGGCGTGCCAGGAATGGGATCTGGGCCAAACGCGCAGACTATTGGTGCGCGATCGCCATGGGTCGCAGCCCTGCCACCGATGGCGCACTGAAGTGCGCCGTACAAATGCGGCGGTGGGTCGCGACGAGTTGGATGGGCTGCTTTCTGCGGGCGTTGTTACAGCGGAGTGTCGCACCTACGGCGCTCGTGATTCTTTTTGCGGTTTTCCCGGGGCTTACGCCCCGGGCTAACTTATGCCGCGCCTCTGGCGCTGGGTGTGCGATGGTGCCGCGCGGGGCGCCAAGCGGAAGATTGGCGCGCACGGAAACCGCTGCGGGCATTACGGCGTTCGCGTGGTAGTGAACGGGTGGTGCGTCGGGCGAAATGCGAAGAGAGATCCTTCGCTGCGCTCAGGATGACGACCTTACTTTTTGGCCGATGTGAGAAGTACATTCACTTCGCACGCGATTTGTTGGTGTTGAGTGCGTTGGGTGGTTGCCGCTGCGGCGATGCCGGAGTGAGGTGCGTTGAATTATTCATGGCTGTTGAATTATTCAATGGTTTACTTGGTTGAACAGTGTGTGCGGGGCGGGGTGGGGATACGGAATTAAATGACTTAGCTTTCTAAATCTGATATTACGCAGTGATCTGGGAGTTGCCTTGTCATCTGGTGTTTCGCAATTTTGTTCCAATCAGGAGGAAGGAAGATGGCTACCAAAGGGAAGACCAAAAAACGCGGGAAGAAGCTGGCTAGTGGCAAGAAGCTGAAGAAAGTAGAACCGCTCCTTACGTACAACTTGACCGAAGTTCAGACCACGAAAATTCCGGTTAGCGGCGGGGGCGGGGTCCCTTCGTCGAATTAGCGCGCGTGGCACCTTCCTTCGCTAGGGCACTCAGGACAAGCCGGCGTTTGCAATTATTTTTGCGCCTTTCCCGGGCTTACGAGTCTGTGTCGCAACCGCAAAACCGGTACTTCAGCGGCTAAAGCCGTACTGATTTTGCTGCGTTTATGCCGTAGCTAAAGCTACGGCCTACAAAGATTACCGAGTTGCGACACAAACCCTTATGCGCGGGGTTAATTTATGCCGCGCCTCCCTTCGACCCGCCGCAGGCGGGCTCTCAGGGTAAGCTGGCGCTGAGGTCTGCGTTAATCTGCAGATTCGCGTACGCGGGAACTGCCACACGCGTTGCGGCGTTTGCGTCGCGGCACAGATTTCGGAAGCCAGGAGGACCGTTGTGAAAAGAACATTATGCGCGTCAGTGGATCGCCGGTCAGTGGATAGCCCGCTTGGGGATAGCCGAACTGTGAACCGTCGCAGATTTCTTGGCGCGGCGCTGGGGGGCTGTGTGATACGTCCTTCGCTGGGCTTTTTGTCCATGCAGCTTGCCGGAAGCCACGGCGGGGCTTTGACGAAAGAGCGGCGCGACAGCATGACGCCGTCGCAGGTGATTGACGAATTGAAAAAAGGCAATGAGCGATTTCGTGCCGGCAAGATGACTGCGCGGGATTATTTAGCCGAGCAACGCTCTAGTGCCGCGGGCCAATATCCCGCGGCGGTAATTCTTGGATGCATTGACTCGCGGGCGCCGGCGGAAATCATTTTCGACACAGGGATCGGCGATACGTTCTGCGGGCGCGTGGCCGGCAATGTGGTGAACGATGACCAGCTCGGGAGCATGGAGTTTGCATGCGCTGTTTCGGGAGCGAAGCTGGTGTTGGTCCTGGGTCATACGGCTTGCGGCGCGATCAAGGGCGCGATTGATAACGCGGTATTGGGCAACCTGACGGGATTGTTGGAGAAGATCAAGCCGGTGATTCCGGCAACTATGTTTGAAGGCGAGAAGTCCAGCAAGAATGCGGCTTACGTGGACGCTGTGGCGCGCAGCAATGTGAAATTCGGAATCGAAAATATTCGGCAGCACAGTCCGGTGCTCGCGGAGTTGGAGAAGAAAGGGTCTATCCAGATTACCGGTGCGATGTACAACGTCGCGAGTGGCGCGGCGGAGTTCGTCAGTTAGCTATTTGCCGGTGAAGAGTGGAGGGCGCTTTTCCACGAAGTGGGCTACACCTTCTTTGAAGTCTTGGCATTGCAGGCTTGCGAGCATTTCGCGCTCGGCGATTTCGAAGGATTCGGCTAGCGGTTGGAACATCGCGTCGTAGACTTGGCGCTTGATTACGCGGAGCGAGCGGGGGCTTACGTTGGAGGCCAGGTCGAGGGCGTATTCACGGACTTTTTCACGGAACGTTTCTTGCGGGTAGACTTGATTGACTAGCTGGATTCTTAAGGCCTCGGGTGCATCGACCATTCTGGCAGAGAAGAGCAGGTCTAGTGCGTTTGCGTGGCCCACTAGACGCGGCAATATCCAGGCTAGGCCGTACTCGGCGATCAATCCGCGTCGCGCGAATGCGGTGCTGAAGCGTGCGGCATCGGAAGCTAGACGTAAATCGCAATAGAGGGCGATCACTAGTCCCAGGCCGACTGTGGGGCCGTTGATGGCTGCGATCACGGGTTTGGTGACTGCGGGAAAATACGAATACTTTTTTTGAAAGTCGGCGCGGATGCCTTCGGCTTGTCCGCCGGCGGGCTGGACTGCTTGGGCGCGTTGTGCGGCGTTGATTCCCTTCTCCGCTACCGTGCTCAGGAGAGACATGTCCGCGCCTGCGCAGAAGCCGCGGCCGGCGCCGGTGAGGATGATGATTCGGACGTTTTCGTCATTTTCCGCGGCGGAGATTGCGGCGCGGACTTCTTGCTCCATTACGGCGGTCCAAGCGTTTAGCTTGTCGGGGCGATTGAGCGTGATGGTGGCGATGCGGTCGGCTACGTTATATTGCGTTTCCTGGTTTGGCATGGTGACGGGGATTATATACAACGGTGGGGGCGTTAGTAACATTCATGTGTGGGTCGCTATCTGATTGAGCGTGCGTGCGCGGAGTGGCCGTGGACCGAGCACCATGGCCCGAGGAGTAGGGTTTGACGTTGTACCACGCACCCTTTGCTAACGGCGCAAAGGGATGCGGCACCCGGCTACTGGCCAGACGAAGGGGCGTTGCCGCAGATACGTAATTGACCACGTTAATCCGCTTGTTTGCGGCGGACCGGACGCAAACACCGATGCAGATACCTTGGGATGTCCGGCGCCGCCTGCGCGGGTGATGCGATCATACTTAACCCAGGAAGACTATTTAAAGTGAGTCCCAGTAGCACAGTTGTTGAATAGGGTTGGGCTGGATGCGTCAACAACCTTCGTTAGCGGTTTTTGATCTTCCATTTTCTTGCCTTTGCGAAGGTGCTTTGCGGCCTTTCCCTTCTT
This sequence comes from Candidatus Acidiferrales bacterium, assembly GCA_049287725.1. Classification (GTDB taxonomy): domain Bacteria; phylum Acidobacteriota; class Terriglobia; order Acidiferrales; family UBA7541; genus Palsa-295. Next base: position 6,268 of record JBAQGJ010000139.1, read on the forward strand.
GATTGCGCCCATCGTGACCTCCCCTCGTGATTGAATTTCAATCCGGCTGGCCCGTCTTGCTTACGCGGAGAGTATGCAAAATTACTGCCAATGTCCACGGAAACCGCTGGCTGAAGCATGCCGCGCATTTTGAGAGACATAACGCGGCGGCTTTCCTTCGCACCCCGTGCGGGGCGTGTTGAGTTTTTCAACTGCCTGTTGAAATATCGCGCGTGACGCCGGCTAGATACTGGAACCCGGTTTGACCATCCCCGAGACCGATCCCCTGCTGAAAAATCTCCATCACGACCCGAGATACGCGGCGCTGTTCAAGAAAACGCGCCTGCCCACGTAGAGCAGGCGGACACACGGCAGGGTCAGTTTCCGATTACGGCTGCGGGTTCAGAGGTCGGGTCTGCGGCCAGCAGGCGAAATGGGTGTACAATCGCGCCTGTTTTGACGCTGGAAGCAGATTCCGCCCTCTACAGAGGTGGCCCGCAGAGAGAAGGAGGGACGAAACGTCATGGCAAACGGCCTCTTGGTTACCAGCCAAATCAACCACAGCGTTCTGGACTACAACGCGACGACAGGCGCCTTCGTCAGGGTGGCCGCGAGCGGTGGCGCTCTGGGCGATCCGCTCGGACTCGCCGTCGGCCTCGACGGCAATGTGCTGGTCTCCGACGGCCAGGCCAACCAGGTGAAGCGCTACGACGGGACCACGGGCGCGTTCATGGGCGTGTTTGCGTCAACGAACCTCGCAGGTCCGACGGGCATGACCATTCACCAGGGAGCACTTTACGTAACCAACTCGAATCCACCGCAGGGCGTACAGCGATTCGATGCCACCACGGGCGTGAACACCGGGAATTTCGTCCCTTCGCTGACCAACCCGAGCCCGCGCGATGTGAAAGTAAACCCTGCGAACAACCGTCTGTACGTGCTGTACTACAACGCAGCCACGGTCGAGACGTTCGATCTCGCGACCATGGCGTCGCACGGCCTGCTGATGCCTGCCGGCAACCCCATCGGCTCCGGCGGCCTCTACACACCATCCGCGCTGGCTTTTGGACCGGACGGCAACCTCTATATTTCTGGCGGAACGTTCGGAGGGAATCTTGGCGTGCGACGCTACGATCCGACGACTGGGGCGTTCATCGATTTCTTTGCCAATACCGGCAGCGACCTGTGCGTGCCGTTCGGAATCGCATTTGGTCCCGATAACAATCTGTACGTCGCAACTCAGAACGGCGCGAACGTGATGCGCTTCCAGTATCCCGGCGGGGCGTTCATGGATTTCTTCGTTCCCGACGGTAGTGGCGGGCTGACAGCGCCGTTCCACCTGACGTTTGCAACAGCTCCGGCTACAACGCTTACGTACACCTTGCATCGAGAGTGCTTGAATAACATAGACGATCCCGGCATGCGCTGGCAGATTGAGGGCGGCAAGGTTCTGGAGAATGGCAAGCACGTGGCCAACTACTCGAGCGTGAAGCGGGTGAGCTGCGGAACGACGGAGCAGAACACGGCGCAGCTGTGGGTTACGCTCTTCTTCCTCGGTAGTCATCCGCCGGAGAACATCACTTTGCACGGTGCGCACGACTTCCATAGCGGAACCGAGATCGGGAGCGTCAGCGCGGCTTCATCGGCTTATTCGGCGCAGATCGGAAAACAGTTCAAGCGCGTCGGAAATACTTTGACCATCGGATAGCGCCGGGGCGAATTGTGCGCCGTTGAGCGACTGCTATTTGACGCGACAACGCGTCATTCCAGGTAAGTGCCGCTCATCACCAAAGGAGTGCTGAACAGCGCTCAGTAATCGGAGAACAGATCGCAAACCGCCAGGGCGTACAGCAGCCCTTACGCGGCGGCCTGGCCAAACAAAGCAGAGAATCTGTGATGCTGAAGATCCGACTCGACCAACTAGGTTCCCTCTCCGTTCTGGTGATCGTCGCCAACTTCTTACTGGCCGCGATCGCCTGTGCCCCGCTGCTCTTGCGCGGCCTGATGATGCTGGCCATCCTCAGCACCTCATTGCTGTCGCCGCCCTCGGGAAAATTGGCTACCCACTGTGCATCCCGGTGTTCATTCTCGGCGGCATCCTTATCCTCGCTCTTCTGCTCAACTCCAAAGTTCCATGGATTATCAAACTGGCGACCGCCGCGATCGAATTGGCCGCATTTTTCGGAATGTACCAGAACATGGGTGTGCTGATTGTGTTCTATCAGAGGGGCCTCTACAAGGTTATCCGGTAACACAAGTAGTTAATCAGGACTTTGGACTGCGATTTCAGCTAGAATCGTTTTTATGAGACGCACAGCAAAAGACTCACCCTATCCTAAACAGCGTTTTCTCGACGTGGTCAAAAAGGCTGACGGGTCATACGACTTGTTCTTGGACGACTCTCCGATCAGAACGAATGTCCCCGAAGAGTGGCTTGAGAGTGAGGTATGCAGGTTCGGATTCTGCGGCGAAGAATATCGCTCGATTTTGCGAGACGTCAATCTCCACGGGCGGTCCAGACTCAGCTTATCGATGGCGTGGGGGCCTAGATGAAGGGCAGGCTTGGCGAGCTGTACTTGATTGCATAACAACGCCGGCTCCTTAGACCCGAGTAGACTGCGGTTTGTCGAGGACCATAGGCTCGGGAGAAAGGAGCCGGACATGTTGATTATAGGTGTGGATTATCACCCGAGCGATCAGT
>JBAQGJ010000140.1:0-38618 GCA_049287725.1 Candidatus Acidiferrales bacterium
ACCTTCAAACGTTCCCGCTCTTTCGCACTCAACTCGATCCGCTCCTCTGCCATCAGGCCCCCCCGGCCCCTAGAAAAGCGGACATTTCTACTTTGCACAATCCGGACATTCTCAATTTGCAGCTACAGCCGAGCCACGGCTTTTGACACCTGTCGCTGCGTGTGTTCAGATTGCCGGCGGAGAGTTTATATGCGGCGGTCTCGTCTCGCCCTGTTACTCGCAGCGCTCGTCCTGATCTTTCTGGTAATTGTTCCACTTTTCTCGAGCGGTATCAGCCTGCTGGTTGATTGGCAGTGGTTCAATCACACCGGCTTTCGCGAGATCTACCTCACCATCCTGAAAGCCAAGGCCGCGCTGACGGCCTGGTGTGGCATTGCGTTTCTTTTGCTCAGCGGCGTGAACCTCTGGGTCGCGGGAGCCGTGGCCCGCCGTTCCAATTACCGCGTAATCACCCGAACGACCGAATTTCCCGCCTTTGCGAGGACGCCCTCCGGCCTTCGAGCCATGCTCTGGGTCACTCTTCCGATTGCGGCATGGCTCGTGGGCCAATGGTCGGCCGGAAACTGGACCGGCTACCTTCTGGCGATACACGCGGTGCCCTTGGCGCAGACCGACCCGCTTTTCGGCATAAGTTTGAGCTTCTTTTTGTTCCGGCTGCCCTTTCTTTTCTTTCTTTTCTATTTCGCGCTCGTCGTCCTGATCGTCTGCCTGCTGACGGCGGCGCTCCACTATTGGATGGCTGGCGGCATATGGATCACTCCGCGAGGTCTGGGCATAGGCCGTAACGCCCGCGCGCATCTGATGATCATCGCAGGAGTCGTCTTTCTGCTGCTGGCCTGGCGCGCGAGGCTTGGGATGTACGACTTGGTCTACTCACCGAACGGGTTCGTTTACGGCGCCGGCTATACGGACATTCACGTGACTTGGCCAGTGCTCTGGATTCAGCTCGCCCTCTGCGTGATCGCCGCCGTAGCCTTTTTTGTCGGCGCCCGCTCGGGAGACGTTCGCCCGGCGTTCTATACGGTTGGTGCGCTGTTCGCTGTGGTCGTCCTGGGCGGCTCGCTGTTTTCCACCCTCTATCAGCGGTACGCCGTGGTGCCCAGCGAACTCGAAAAGGAGCAGCCCTATATCGCGCGCGGCATCGAATTTACCCGCCAGGGTTACGGCCTCGACAAATTTGACGAACGCGGCTTCCCCGACATTCAGGACCTGACGGCCACCTCGATCGAACAGAACGCCGCCACCATGCAGAACATCCGTTTGTGGGATCACCAGCCGCAGCTCACCACCTTTCAGCAGCTCCAGGAAATACGCACCTATTACGATTTCGCCCAAGTCTATAACGACCGTTATATCGTCCATTCCCAACTCCGCGAGGTTTCCCTCTCAGCTCGGGAACTCTCCGCGGATAACCTGCCCGACCCCAACTGGGTTAACCAGCACCTGATTTACACCCACGGATACGGCCTGTGCCTTGGACCGGTCAACGAGTCCACGCCGGATGGCCTGCCGGTTCTTTTCATAAAGGATATTCCGCCGGTTTCCTCCATCGCGCTCAAAGTCACCCGGCCGGAAATCTATTATGGCCAAATGTCCAACGACTATTGCTTCGTGGGGACCGGCAGCCGGGAGTTTGATTACCCTTCCGGTGAGGAGAACGTTTACAAAGCCTATCAAGGCTCCGGCGGCATTCCGGTGGGCGGCTTCTGGAAGCGACTGCTATTTGCGCTACGCTTCGGCAATATCAACATTTTCCTTTCTGGTTACATCCAGCCTGCCAGCCGCATCATGATCTATCGCCGCGTGCTGGACCGCGTCCAGCAGCTCGCACCGTTTCTCTCTTTCGACAGCCAACCCTACATGGTCGTTGCGGACGATGGCTCCTTACAATGGATTGTGGACGCGTACACTACTTCCAGCCAGTATCCATATTCGGAACCCACTCAGACCGGCCTCAATTACATCCGCAACTCGGTGAAAATCACCGTCAGCGCGTACGACGGCCAGGTGAAATTTTATATCAGCGATCCTTCCGACCCCCTGATCCAGACATACCAGAGCATCTTCCCCGGCGTTTTCCACCCGCTCGCGGAAATGCCCGCCGGCCTGCGGGCCCACATTCGCTATCCGCAGGATCTCTTTGCCGTGCAGGCGGCCAAGTACGCCGTCTATCACATGACCGACCCGGCTGTCTTCTACAGCAAGGAAGACCTGTGGCGCGTAGCCACCACCACGTCAAACGGAACTTCCGCGCCCATGAATCCGTATTACGCCATCATGAAATTGCCCGAAGTGGGGAACACCGAGGAATTCATTCTTATGGTTCCCTTCACTCCGGCGCGCAAGAACAACATGATTGCCTGGATGGCGGCCCGTTGCGACGGCCCCGATTACGGCAAAGTGCTGGTCTTTACTTTTCCCAAAGAGAAACTGATTTACGGCCCTGAGCAGATTCAATCGCGCGTCAATCAGAACACTTCCATCTCCCAGCAGCTTACTTTGTGGGATCAAGGCGGATCGCGCGTGCTTCGTGGCACTCTGCTGGTGATTCCAGTGCACAACGCGGTGCTCTATGTGGAGCCGCTCTACCTCGCCTCCGAGGGAACCTCGTCGCTCCCTGAATTGAAGCGAGTGATCGTGGCCTATTCCGACCAAGTGGTGATGCAGCCCTCCCTGGAAGACGCCTTGAACGCTATCTTCAATGGCACCGCGAACGCTTCCACCGAAGCGGCCGCAGCGGCACCCGCGGCCTCGGCAGCGTCTACTAAAACTCTGCCCCCTGCGCTTGAGACTCTCATCCAGCAGGCCAACCAGCATTACGAACGTGCACAGGAGGACCTGCGCAAAGGGGATTGGAACGGCTACGGCCAGGAAATCGGGGAACTCGGCAAAATTCTAAAACAGATGCCGGCAAAGGGGCAGTCGAAGGATCAGTAGGCGGTGGTCTGCGGACGCCCTGTGGCGGGCGCACGATGCGATGCGTAGGACGCGATCAATTATTTCAGTGGTGGAGCGTCAACTAACGGGAGACGGCGGGGTTCGCCGTGGAAGCCGCGGACCTCGATTTCATCGAGCACGAACGACGGCGTCACAACCGTGCTGGGAATGCCGCCCTGCGCCGCACCAAACGCGCCCAGCGCCGTGCCGGCAAATCCTCCCTGCGGATTCTGCATGTAAGGGAACACGGTTTCGTCGTCGCCGATTGCGGCGATATTGCGCAGCGCGCGCAGTTGCAATCCTTCGAAGTGCCCGCCGCGCACCATTTCTTCGTGGCCGTCCGCGACGTACACGCGATAGACGACCAGCGGAATGCGTTCGCCGCTCGCGACGCCACCGGCAATCCCGCCGATGAATTCGCTGAAATCCTCCTGGCGAATCGAAGAAAGCGCGGGATTATCCATGCGCTTCACTTCCAGGCACCATTCGTGGCCGTCGTCGCGGCAGGCGTCTATGAATTTCTTTTTCAGGTCGGCGGCGTTCAGGCCGCCAGTGGCCTGGAGAAATAGATTGCTGCTCAGCGGCTGCGGGTCGGAAAGAGTTGCCGAGCGCGCGTGTCCGTTGGACGATGAAAAATCCGGACCGGGCCTCCGCGACATCAGCAAATGCCGCAGAATGCCGTTTTCTACCACGCCTACGCGCTGCGCCTTCACGCCTTCATCGTCAATCTCGTAAGCCCCCAGCAATGGCTGGCCGTTGAAGTCCTGCAATGTGGGATCGTCCACCAGCGACACATTCGTAGGCAACACGCGCGTGCCGACGCGCCCGTTCCACTCGCTGCGTCCGCCCATGCGTTCCATGATCTCGTCGAACGCCGCCATCGTCGAAAGCGGCGGACGTGCGCCGGACAAAGAAGACGCGAGAGTCTGCGCCAGCACGGAGCCTGCCGCCGGCGCGTCAAACAGCACGGGGCCGGTGAAATCCGGGACCAGCGGACTTTGCCGCAACGTCATCAGCTCGGTCGCGGTTGATGCAAGCGCCTTGCTCACCGCAGCGGGATCAGGCAGGTCCGCGGGCTTCGCGACGTAAACGGCATAAAAATCGTGCAGCGGCATGCCGTCTCCAGCTTGCGTATCCATCGCCGCCTCGATTGCGGCCAGATGGCGCGAGCTGCGGATAGTGGTGCCTTCGCTATTCATCAAATAATAGGTAACGTAAATCAGGTAGTAGTTCACGCGCGTGGCATTCAGCTGCGGATAATTCCGCAACACTTCCGAAGCCTTGCGCGATTCATCTTCCCAATTGCGCGAAGTCCAATCCGGCTCGACGCGCGGGTCAATCTTCACCAGCGGCGGCTCTTGCGAAAAATCGTCAATCTCCGGAGGCTTCGAAAGACTGCGCAAAAAAGATTGCTTCAGCGACATCTGCGTGACGGCCTGCTTGTAGGCCTGGTCGGTCGCAAGCCACAAATCCTGGCGCAACGAATTGTAATCGCGATCAATCCCCACTTCGCCGGTGGAGCCGAGAAATCCCTGGAAGCCGTCTTCGCTGATGAAATTCGAGCTGTCCAGATGATAGTTCCCGACGCGCACGTCCACGCTCATGAAGCGGTTGCGCGTGGTGGAGCTGGCCACCAGTGCGCCGAACGTGGAAGTCACCGTACGCACGTCCAAATCCATCAAGCGATATTCAAGGTAAAAAGGCTTGTCAACGCCCGGAAGCTGCAAACGCGTGCGCGCACGATCCATTTCATCGTGCATGGCGTGCAGCGTCTGATCGCTTTCGGCTTCGGACACCGGCGCCTGCTCGAGCGCCAGCGTGCCTGCCGCTGGGGCAAGCGCGTTCACCGGAGGTTTCGTATGGTTCGGGCTATTCGCGGCCGCGGCGGAAAACGGGACGGCCAGTACCGAGGCAATCGCCAGCGCCAGCGCGGAGAACACTCCCATGGTCGTGAATTTCCTCACTGGTGTTGCCCCTTTTCTTCGGGATCGTGCGCCGGCGGCGGCAGAATCGGCGGCTTGTCCGTGGAAGTTTCTTTCTTCTGCACTTCCATCTCGGAAATCAGAATCGCGGGAGCCACGGCGGAAACCGGCACCGAGCCGGATTCCGCGCCGCAGTAACCGTTGAAAATGTCCGGCGTGTCGCCGGTCGCAACGATCTTCGTCAGCGACACCAGCGGCGTGCCCACAATGTCTACTCCGCGCACCAACTGGTCCGGGCGCCCATCTGGGTAAACCTTATAGACAACCAGCGGCAACACCTGAAATGCCTGCGGCTGCGCGCGGCCGGTGAATGTGAATCCGCCGGCGATGTCGTCAATCAGCAGCCCAAAGGGCTTGTTCTGCTGTTTCACAAGTTCGATCAGCTGTTGCCGCAACTGTGCATCCGTCACTGCCTTCGAGCTGGAAACGATCAAATTCCCCTGGCGCGCCACCGGCACGTAACCGAGTTGCCTGCGCCCGTGTCCATTCGAATGCGGAATATTCACCAGAGGCGAGCGCGACATCAGAAAAGTTTTCAGCACGCCGTGATCCACCAGGTGCACGTCCTCGGCCTTCACGCCTTCATCGTCAAACGGGTAGTAACCCAGCAGCATCTGGCCGCCGAGAGATGCTTCGGTGGGATCGTCCTTGATGGAAATAAAATCGGGCAAAATCTGTTCGCCGATTTTGCTGGTGAACGTCTGCCCCTCGTTGATGTCCTTCTGCCGGAAGCCTTCGGCGCGATGCCCGAAAACTTCGTGAAAGAAAACCGCGGCGGCCCGGCCCGTAAGAAGCGCCGGACCCGCATAAGGGTCCACCAGCGGCGCCTTGTCGAGTGCTTCGGTCTCCGCGATCATCACTTGGATGCGCGCGAACACCACCTTATCCGTCGGCGCGTCCTTGGGCTCCAGCCAATCGAAATTCGCGTAACGGTTGATGTCCATGCCATCCGGCGCTTTGCTTTGCACATACAATTCGAGCCGGTAGTGCACCTGCCCGAACGCGATCTTGGTGCCTTCCGTATTCACCTGGTATTGGTTCATGCCCAGCGCGGTGAAAGTGGCGATGGAATTCAGCACCGCGGGCGATTTGCTGAACGCGGCGGTGTACTTGCGCACGCGTTCTTCCCACGGCGTGCGGTCCACTTTGATTTCCACGCGCGGTCCAACGGAAACGCGCGGCGCTTCCGCCGAAAAGTCCGGCGCGGAACCTTCGGCGGTTTGCACCTGCACTTGCTGGCTGGTCTTTACCTTGATCAGCGCCTGCGTAGCGGCGCGATATTGCCGGTCGGTCTCCTGCCAAATTTCCCGGCGCAGCACGGGAATGTCGTCATCGAGCACCACGGTAGTGCCGGGGCTGGTCCAGCTGGGCTGCCGGTCGGCGAGCTTGTGCGTATTGTCAAGTTCGTAGTTGCCTACGCGCGTCTGCACCTCCAGCCACCGCGCCTTCGTATCGGTACTGGTGAGCAACGCGTCATTCGAGCCGGAAACTTCAACGTAGTCGCGGTCCGCCACCGTGTAGCTGATGAAGTAAGACGAAGGATCGGCCTTGGACATCGCCCCCATGGACCGGTCGAGCTCGTCCTGCATCGCAGTGAGCACCGCCGGAGTGGGCGCCTGGGCCGTGCCCGCGGCCGCCAGCGAAGCGCAGGCCGCAAGCAAAATCGTAACGCCGGTAATGAAGACTCTTGGTCTATGTGTGGGTTTCATCGTTGCGCAGAATTGACTAGTTTAAGATAGGATGCCTTTGATTCCAAATTGAAAAGCTCGCTGCGGTGAATGAATGGACATTGCGTCGCGCCACGATATGCGGGCATCCTAAAAAGGGAATTGCCATAATCGTCCCCGGTGAAGCAGTATCCGGCAAAAGGAGTTTTAGATGCGTGCGATGGTTGTAAAGAGGTACGGCCCTCCGGAAGTTTTTGAACCGCGCGAAGTGCCGGATGCGCAGGCCAAGCCCGGCGAAGTACTGATCCGGGTGAAGGCCATCGGCGTGAACTTTGCCGACCTCATGCAGCGCATGGGACTTTATCCCGGAACGCCGAAGCCGCCGTTTGTGCCGGGATTCGAAGTTTCCGGCGTCGTGGAAAAGGCAGCCGAAGGCGGCAAGGCCAGCGAAGGCGAGCCGGTGCGCCCGGGTGAAGCGGTTGCGGCGCTCTCGGTTTTCAATGCTTACGCGCAGTGGGTCTCGGTGCCTGCCGGAAGAGTTTTTCGCTTGCCCGCAGGCATGCCCTTCGAGGACGGAGCCGCGCTTCCCGTCAATTACATTACGGCCTATCATGCGATGTTTGCGATGGGCAACATGCAGTCCGGCGACCGCATTTTGGTCCACGGCGCGGCGGGCGGTGTGGGCATCGCCGCGGTGCAACTGGCCCTGGCGCGCGGCTTGGAAATTTTCGGCACGGCCGGCCCCACGAAACAGGAATACTTGCGCAAAATCGGCGTGGACCATGCGATTGACTACCAGAAAAACAATTTTCTGGATGTGGTCCGCAAATTCGCGCCCGACGGAGTCGAAATGGTGATGGACGCGATCGGCGGAAAATCCTTCTCGGATAGTTACAAATGCCTCGGTCCCACCGGCCGGCTGGTGGCATATGGCCTTTCCGCGTCTGCCGGACCCGATGGAAAGAAAAGCATGCTGCGCAGCCTCACAGCTCTCGCGCAGACTCCGCGTTTTCATCCGCTGAAGCTGATGAGCCAGAATATCTCCGTGATCGGCATAAGCCTGGGGAACCTCGCGGCGCGCGGCGCGATGCTTCGCGGCGAGCTCGACGAGATTTTCAAATTGTACGCGGCTGGCAAAGTGAAACCGGTAATCGGCAAAACTTTCCCATTCGCCGACGCCGCCTCCGCCCACAAATACATTCAAGAGCGAAAAAACATCGGCAAAGTGATATTGAACGTCAAATAGGCCGCCGCGCATTATTTCGTCGCAGGCAATTCCGGCTTGGTGAAAAGCGCGTCATCTACTTTGGGATTCAGTTCCACGTTCTGCACCACCGAATCAAACAGTTTGTTTCCGTCGCGGTAGGTGTCAGTCGCATAAGCGAACTTGCGGCCTTGCACGTCGCGATAATCGCTCCAGTGCTGCTCGTTTGCGCTGGAGCCATGCTCTCCCACCGATTGATAGCGCGCTGCAGCGAGCAGATGTGTGTCAGGGTCGAAATATAATTTGATCGCGCCAAAGGGCGCGTTGACTGCCACAGCCAGCGTCTTCTTGCCCTCGATATTTTCTTCTCCGATCGCCTGCCCCGTGATTTTTCCCGCCAGCACCTGCTGATAAAGTCCCCAGCCACCACCGAACATCGCTATGCCGCGCTTGAATTCGCCAATCACGTTGGTGGTGTCGCGCCCTCCACTGGGAAATTTCAGCCAGGATGATTTCCCATCGCAAACTTGCTGAATGGTCATGCCGCCCAGATTCACTTCGCCGTATGAGCGGTCCGGATAGGCCACCTGCCACTTCACGTCCAGCGGCCGGTCGCCCTCAGGCCCGTGAATCTTTCCATTCTCGGTAATGCCCAAGGTGGCGACGGACTGCAGCGCCGCGCCTCCCGCCGCCTGCGCCGCGGCGAGCAGGATCTGCTTGCCCTGCTCGAGCGATTCCGGAGTCGCCGGCGCAACCGTCTCCTGCTTCGGCGCGCGCATATCGGGCGCCAGCACGTTTACTTGGTCGTAGGGAATCTCGGTGAATACAGCGTTGGGAAACGCCGTCTTGAGCGCGTCGCGAAACGCGCTGACGTTTCCCGCAAGGACCAGGTCCAGATCGTTCGTCGTAAAATATTTCCGCGCCATCGCTTGCACGTCTTTCAGCGAAGTCGCGCGGATTTTCACCGGATAGGTCTGGTTGTAATCCTCCGGCAAGCCAAACGCGGCGACCGTCAGCACGCGGTCCGTCACCTGCTCCGCGGTTTCCGAAGCGATCGGATAAACTCCCGCCAGATAATCGCGCGCGAAATCCAGTTCCTTCTGCGTGATTTCGCCCTGGGACATCCCCGTCAGAATATCCATCACCAGTTTCGTCGCTTGCACGGTAGCTTCCGTGCGCGTATACGTGCTCACCACCATCGAACCCGTGTAACGGTGCGGGTTCAGCGAGGAAGAAGCGCCGTAGGTCAATCCCTTCTTGATGCGCACTTCGGTGTTCAACCGGCTGTTATAGCTGCCGCCCAATATGTGATTGGTCACATCCAGCGGCAGGAAATTCGGATCGTTGCGCGGAATCCCGATCTTGCCGATGCGAATCTGCGTCTGCACGGCGTCCGGCTTATCAATCAGCCAGATATGCTGCGTGGTGACGGCGGTCGGCTTCGTCGGTTCGCTGAGCGGCACATCCACTTTCGGCCAGCCGCCAAAATATTTTTGCGCTACCGCGAACGCTTCTTCCGGCGTGATGTCTCCCGCGAAACCCAGCAGCGATTGGTTCGGCGCGTAATTCGCGTCGTGAAACTTCACGAAATCCTCGGGCTGAAATTTCTGCACGGTAGCGGGCGTGCCTTCGGGCGGAAGGCCGTACGGCGAAGCTCCATACACCGCGCGCGCAAACACTAGCGTCGCGAGGTACTCCGGATCGGAATATTGAACCTGCAGGGTGGAGAGCAACTGCTGCCGCTGCCGGTCCAGTTCTTCGGCGCGGAATGTGGGATGCAGCACCACGTCGGACATCAGATCCATCCCCGTCGCCAGATCTTTTTTCACGATGTCCAGCGTCACGGTAGTCGCGTCGCGGCCCGCCATCGCATTCAGCGAGCCTCCGATGAAATCAATCCCTTCCGCGATGTCCTTCGCCGAGCGTTTTTCGGTTCCTTGCGTCAGCAGATTCGCGGCCATTTGCGCCACGCCCGGCATTCCCACGGGATCCTTGATGCTTCCGGCGGACAGAATCACCAGACGCGCGGCAATGGCCGGCTCGCTGTGATCGGTCACCACAAAAATCTGCAAACCGTTCGGCAGCGTCATCGTCGCCGCTTTCGGAAAATGGAAAGGACGCGGCGCTCCGGGCCCCGGCATCTGTGGCGCCAGCTTCACTCCCGGCGGCACCACGCCGGAAGCCTTCTGCGGTTCCTGCGCGCTCTGCGGCTCGGTCTGGCTGCGCGAAGCGGCGGGCGGCTGCTCCTGCGCGAACGCCGCCGGCGCAAACGCCACCGCGTTTGCCACGATCGCGAGTATCGCCGCCGCACAAAACGAAATGCCTCGATGCATTACGCGGTTCATCATCACTCCTCGATAAGTTTCCCGCATGAACGGTCGCATGAATGGAAGCCGCGCTACTGCGCGGGCGCAGCAGGCGTGACGACAAGCACCGTCGCGTGCTGGAGTGCGAAATATTCCTTCGCCACGCGCTGGATGTCCGCGGGTGTAATCGTCAAATAATGCCCAAGCTCGGTATTCGCGAGCGCCGGATTTTTCCCGATGACGGCGGCGGACGCCAGCGCCTCGGCCTTCTCCTGATCCGTATCGCGGCCCAGCACGAATCCCGAAATTTCCTGATTTTTCGCTTTCTCCAGTTCCTTCGCTTCCACCGGCGCAGTCTTCAGTCCGTCCAGCACTTCCACCAGCGCCTTTTCACCTTCATCCGCCGTGTGCCCCTGATTCATGATCGCGTACGCCCAAAACAAATTCGGATCCTCGGAGAACGCGCCAAATCCCGCTGCCTGCACCGCGATCTGTTCCTTGTAAACCAGCGTCTGATACAAGCGGCTGCTTTCGCCTCCCGCCAGAATGTTCGACGCCAGATCCAACGGATAAGCATCCGGCGCATAGCGCGCGGGAATTTTGTAGCCGATCACCACCGCAGGCAGCGGCGTATTCGAATACGACTTCTTCACCAGGCGCTCGGCCGTCTGCGCCGGCTCGGGATTATCCAGGCGCGGAATCGGCTTGGCCGACGCCGGAATCCCGTCGAAATATTTCTTCGTCCACGCCAGCGCCTGCGCGGATTCAAAATCTCCGACAATCACCAGCGTCGCGTTGTTCGGCTTGTAATAAGTATTGAAAAAGTCGCGGACATCCTGAATCGTCGCCTTGTCGAGGTCCGCCATGCTGCCGATCGGCGTGTGATGGTAGCCGTGCACGGTGAACGCGGCCGCCCGCAAATCTTCCTGCAAATATCCGTAAGGCTGGTTCTCGACGCGCACGCGCCGCTCCTCCTTCACGACCTCGCGCTCGGATTTGAAATTCTCTTCGCTGACGTTCAAGCTGCCCATGCGGTCCGCTTCCAGCCACAACACGCGCTCGAGGTAATTGCTGGGAAACGTCTCGAAGAACTGCGTGACGTCGTCACCGGTCTCGGCGTTGTCAAATCCGCCGACGGATTCGATGATGCGCGAGTGTTCCTCCGCGGCCACGTGCGCCGAGCCTTTGAACATCAAATGTTCGAAAAGGTGCGCGAACCCAGTGTGCCCGGGCTGCTCGTCCTTCGAGCCCACGTGATACCAGACCTGTAGATTGATGATGGGAACTTCGTGATCTTCCAGCAGAATCACTTGGAGGCCGTTGGCCAGTTTGTGCGTCGTGTAATTCAGCTTCGGCGGACGAACTTCCTCTGCTTTTACCTGAGCGGAGAGCGGAGCGCTGACCAACGCAACGCATATCGCGACAGCCAAAATAATCGCCGCCATTGCGCGCGCTTGCCTGCCGGCGCCACTGGCCGTACGGGCACTACTGGCCGCGCTAGAACGATGCCATGTCCTCATTCTGGATTGCTCCCATCGAGGGAATTCACTGCATGTAACTGGGCCGGCTGGAAGTGAAGGATCAATATCAACGACCAGTATCAATGACGCCGCTTGCGAGTGTCAAACTCCGTCGCCCTTACGTCGAGCCCACCGCCGCGCTCCGAAAAAGCCGCTTCCTGCTTGATTTTTCGGGCACCGGACGTTAGACGCACACCGTGTCAAAAGGATTACATCACGATTTCAATCAGTTGATTACGCTGGTCACGAAAGATAAGCTCAATTCCAGTAAGCAATTTCGCGGTGTATCGAGGAAAAGATGCGGAGCTTGGGGAGCATGGTGGGCCTGCTGGTTTTCGCCCTCCTTGGCGTGCTGATGTACAAATTCTATATCTCGAAGACGGATGCGACCGGCGCCAGCACGCCCACGCAACAGATCGACTCGATCGGCGTGCGGACGGATCTTCTGGGCATCGCAAAAGCCGAGAGCACCTATCAGGTCGAGCACAACACGTACACATCGCTCGATGATCTAGTTTCCAGCGGCGCCCTGACCATGAAGAAAACCGGCCGCGACGGCTGGACCTACGATGTACAGCCGTCCGACACCACGTTCATGGTAATCGCCCATTGCCCGACCACCACGCAACCCGGCTGCACAGACCTCGAGATAGACCAGACGATGGAAATCCGCCCGACGCAATAGACTCGGACCGCTTGGACGGCTAAATTCATTCTCGCGTCTTCATTCGGTATTGGTGCGGCTTCAAAGACTAAATCCCACAATACACATGTTATCGCCGATCCAAAAATCGCTAAGAACCACGATCGGGAACCCAGAAGCCAATTCCATGAGAAAAGCGCCACCTGCTCCTCCGATGTGACGCTTCGAAAAAGCGCACCTACGGACAGCCTATTTTGGTCGCGAAGTCGTCACACCTTCGTGCGAACGAACTGACTTGCACCAAAACGACGGATGGTCGCAACTAGTTCGAAAGCCTGAATTCCACAGCAATGTCGGTATCCACTTCGGTGGGACGACCAAGGTAGGTGATTGGTTGGTAGCGCCACTTCCAAACGGCATCTTTAGCTGCCCCGGCGAAAATCGGATCACCCTTCTTGACCGTTAGCGCTTTGACGCTCCCATCTTTCGCGATGATGGCATGGAGCAACACTGTACCTTCAAGGCCAGAGTTCCGTGCCTCGGCAGGATAAACTGGTTTCTGTTTGTTCATCAAGCGAGTCGCCTCCACGCTCGCTGCAACAAAAACCCGCGGTCCATCTCCCGGGCTATCACTCGCCACGCCTTCAATCACCGAATCGGCCGCGTATGCCGCTTGCCAGTGTGAATTCCCTGTCCACAGCGAAACCTCGTCGTGCTTCAATCTCCAATTGTCGTTCCAGGATGTATGCGTACCGCCAACATTGCGAAAAGCTCCGTCCAAATAGATGAAAGAAAATACCCAATCGCCTGGATCAACTTGACCCGTTGTAATGAAGAATCTGAAATTTTCGATGCGTAAAGGATTGGCCGGTTTTGGTGGTCCGCCCGGTTCACCTGCTTCTTCGGGCGGCTTCGGTACGTCAGAGTTTTCCGCGTGCAGCGTCGAGGTCGGAGATTTTGTCCAGGCCTCACCCACGCGCCCCATATGCGCTTTGAATTTCTCCAGGCCGATCTCGTAATCCCGTGCAAGGGCTGGGCCATTTTCGGCCCCGAAATTGCGCGTAAACCAGGCTGTGGGGTCCGCTAGCGCAAACCCATCGAGCAACATTTCAACCTTTTCCCGGTTACCCCCGCGAAATGCTTCCAACACCTCTTGCGTTTGTGCCTTGACGCCTTCGAGCGTGTCCGGAAACGGAGCCTTGCCTGTTCGCAAGGCAGCGGGATGCTTTGGCGGTAGCAGTTTTGTAGTTGTCGCCGAAATCACTGCGACGATTGGAACCGAGCTTTCCGCCACGGTCTTGAAATCTTCTCCCTTAGTGGTGAACATAATTGCGAATTCCGTTTCCACTTCTGCAGCCCGACCGAACGGGGTGCAAGGCGTGTAACGCCATTGCTTGACGGCATCCGTAGACACCTGCAGCAACTCCGCAGGTCCGCTCTCAGCATCCACATCTGCAACCGTGCCGTCTTTGTTGATCACGACGCGCAGCACGACGATTCCTTCGATTTGCCGTTTCTTTGCTGCGACTGGATAGATCGGCATCACTTCATTCACGATATTCGCTTGAGCATAAATGCCGGGCGCCTGCATGCGCGGCCGCATTTGGATTTTCACCCGCAATGGTGCGGAATTCTTCCGTGCCTCCCGTGCCGCTGTAAGGACAGCGCACCCACTGGCGGCGAGCAGGAGCAAGACCACAATTCGTTTTAGAGCCGAGAGCATTTTGGAATTCCCCCGCAGACGCGCGCCGCGTCCCCGACTGGCGTTAAGGCTGTAATTGACCCTGAACGTCCTGAGTACTTCGCCCCTCTTCAACGCCCGGGCGGCCGCCAATTTCTTAACACCTTTGCTGCAGATCCCGCGAACCTACGACAATTGGACGAGCCCCCGAACCTATTTCGAGTTCGTTGGTATAGTCAATCGGTAATATGCGGGAACACGATACACCTCAAATGCTACACGCGACAATCAGAGCCTGGAACGCCCTGTCTCTCGCCAAGCATTTCGGATGGAACATCTTCGCAACCTCGTGCGTACCTTAGTCGAAGCTGCAATGACTTCGCGCCGGGTGGCGTAATCATGCGCTGAAATCACGCGTTGAAATCGAGAGGAGAAAACATATGGACCCAATTGGATTTGCTGCCGTAGTAATGTCGTTTTCCGTTCCGCTGGCCGCGATTTATGCCTGGTACCGCGTGCGCAAACTGCGCACCGAAGAACGCCTCGCTGCGATCGCCAAAGGAGTGTCCGTGCCGATGGCCGACGAACTGCCCCCGCACGCGCGGTCGCGCAAAGCGGGAATTTTGCTCACCGCGGGCGGACTCGGCTACCTGATCGCCTTCCTGATGCTGGCGCGCTATGAATCCGACGCAGCCCAAGCGGCCGTCTTCGGCGTGATCCCGATCTGCATCGGCATCGGCTACTTCATTGACGCCGTGCTGGTGCGACGCGAAATGCACCCTTCGGCGTAACGGTCCTCTGTCGCGAGTTTCATCAGAGCGCCCCCGGCGGCTGGTATGGCGCCGGGCATGGCTTTCACCACAAAAGTTACGGGGTGCGCTTCTGGTCTGCGACGGTCACGCCCGCCTCGGCATAATCCGTCGGCGGCAAATCCACAAACGTCACCTGAATATTTTCGCGCTTGGCGCGGCCATCTTCGATCAACGCCAGGGTAATCCGCTCCGCAAGTTTGCGTTTCTGCTCCGGCGAACGCCCCGCCACCCACGTCACTTGCACGTATGGCATTAAGAACCTCCTCAAAATCCGCCGTTATTGTACCGGGATAGAACGGACTTTGCAGTTGTAGCGGCGGACTTCAGACCGCCATCGTTCGAGACGCAAGATCGATGGCGTCCGCCTTGGCGGACGCTACAACAAAGGCGCTTGCATATTATGGATCTTGCTGCCGCAAGGGCCTGCCAGCTGCGGCCGTTCCCCTACGCCGCGCGTGCACCCGGAGCCGGCAGCTTCGTCCCGCAATGCGGGCAATTCGCCCAGCCCAATTCCACGGCGCGCCCGCAATTCGGGCACGTGGGTTGCAGCGACGCGCCGCAGTGCGGGCAGAACGTAAAACCCGCCTTCGCGAGTTGTCCACAACCGGGACATGCCTTCATCGGCGGATCGCGCAAGATGAAATACAGAATGATGCCGATCGCATCGGGAATGAAAATCGCCAGCAGCGTCCACATCACGTACCGCATGCCGCGCCGCTTGGCGTCGGCATAGACGTAGCCGATCAGCAGCACCCAGATCGCCATAAGAATTCCCGGGCACACCGTTATCAGCAACTTGCCAATCTCGGGCGTGTGTGCGAGTCCTTGGTCGTGCGAAAACGTCACGAACAACCCAAAGGCCGTGGTGATCGCCAGGTAAACGAGTACCGCGATAAAACGCGCCGTGCCCGGAATCACTTTTAGTTCGTCTCTGAACCGGCTCATGCCAATCTCCTTTCGCGGCGCTGCAACGACAAAACCACCGCCGCGGCGCCTCCCGCGATCCATGCACCCGCCGTAAACACCGCAAACACAATCCAGGTATGGCTGAATCGCGGATCGAGCACCGCGAGTAACCCGCCGCTCACGAACCGCACCACCGGCCAACTCAGCAGCGTCACCAGCCAAGCAAACCCTACGAGTCCAATCATCACCGTGCGATTCCAGCGGTGCTCGAATTCCTCGCTCAGCCGAATCTGCGCCTGCGCACGCGCGCGCTCCACAATCAACGCTCGCGGCTGCGGAGTCGGCAATCGCCGCAATCCGCCCGCGAGCAATTTCCAATCTTCCAGTTCCGCGCTGCACGCTTCGCACGTTCGCAGGTGATCCAGGACTTGCTTTTCCTCGCGCGGCTCCAGCACGCCCGCCGCCAGCAACGTCAGCAGTTCCCGGATTTTTTCGTGGTCGTTCATTGCCAGCTTTCTCCCGGGTATTGCGTTTCCAGCGTCACCTTCAGCCGCTCGAGCGCGCGTCGCAAACGCGTTTTCACCGTGGAGAGCGGCGCAGCCAGCACTTCGGCAATTTCCTCCAGTTTCATCTCTTCCTCGAAGCGTAAGGTCAAAACTTCGCGTTGCACCAGCGGCAGCGTCTCAAGCGCGGCGCCCAGCCGCCCGGCGCGTTCCCGCGCCAAAATTCCTTCGATCGCCGGCCGCTCGTGCGACAGCAACCGCGCTGCCGCAGTTTCGCCCGTCGGGTCGCCCGCGGGCTGGTCTAGGCTCTCCGGCCGGATCCGCCGCAGATGATCTATCGCCAAATTCCGCGCCAAAGTGAAAAGCCATGCCTCGAAATTTCGCTGCGGATCGAATTGCCGTATTTTTTCCGCCACGCGCAGCCAGGTTTGCTGAAACAAATCTTCCGCCTCGGCCGGCTCGCGCACCAAGCGGAGCAAGTAGCGGTACAGCCGGTTCTGGTAACGCGTCAGCAGCGTCGAAAGCGCGTCCAAATCGCCGCCGCGAAGCCGCGCTACGTCGCTTTCCAGAGCCACCCGCCCCTCCCAGTAAGCTGCTGAATCGCCCGGTCCCGCCGCGCCATGCATGTTCAAAAAGTTGAAGCCGAAGCTTACGGTGCCGCCTATCATATCCATACTACGGACCAACCCCCGAAAAAGACGCACGCAGCAGGTCCAATAAATCCAGCAACATAGCGACGCAATGGAAGCGGGAAGCGAACCAAATCGCTCATAGCGCTCCGCAGGCATCGCCAAGCGCTAGGCATCAGCAAGCTGTCTCCGTGTCCTCCGCCTTCCTCTGTGAACTCTGTGTTGAGCTCTAGCTTTTCTCTGCGCTCTCCGCGTCTCTGCGGTAAACGCTTTTGCGCGGTTGCGCCGACGAAGCCCGCCGCCGCGATGTGCTAGAATGGCCCCATAGTGCTGAAGGTCCTACAGAACCTGCTCGACCTGCAAAGCGTCGACACGCGCCTGCAGGATGTGCGCTCGCGCCTGGCAGCCTTCCCGAAGAAAATCGCCGAAGTGGACGCGCACGTCTCCGCCGCCAAAGCCGAAGTGGAAAAAAGCAAAGCCGCGCAGCTAGCCACCGTAAAAGACCGCAAGAAATACGAGCTGGACGTCGAACAATGGAAAGACCGCGTCCGCAAGTACAAAGACCAAACCTCGCAAGTAAAAACCAACGAAGCCTATAAAGCCTTGCAACACGAAGTGCAAATGGCCGAGGACGAGATCGCCAAAGCCGAAGACCGCCTGCTCGAACAAATGGTCTCCGGCGAGGAATACGACCGCAAAATCAAAGCCGCCGAAAAATTGTTGAAGGAAGTAGAAGACGTCACCCGCGCCGAACGCGCCAAAATAGACGCCGAAAAGAAAGTCGCGGAAAAAGAACTGGCGGAAGGCGAAGCCGAACACGCCCGCGCGGCATCGCAAATTCCCGAAGACATGATGGATCACTACGATCGCATCATGCGGAAACATAACAACGTCGCCCTCGCTGAAGTTCGCGACGAAAAATGCAGCGCTTGCGGCATGCGCGTTCGCCCCCACGTGTTTCAGGCCATGCGCCGCCCCTCCAGCGAAGAAATGTTTCACTGCGAAACCTGCACGCGCATCCTCTATTACGTCGAACCTGCCGCGAATGCAACTGCCGCAGCGGCCGCGCCTGCTTCTGCCGCGCAGCCCTCCACCCAGG
The DNA here is from genome assembly GCA_049287725.1 of Candidatus Acidiferrales bacterium. GTDB lineage: Bacteria > Acidobacteriota > Terriglobia > Acidiferrales > UBA7541 > Palsa-295. Next base: position 17,890 of record JBAQGJ010000140.1, read on the forward strand.
CCTCTTCAGCCAGTGAAAACTAAATCCTCGGTTCCCGGCAGCGCGCACCTTTTCGCCGATTCGCATTCCCCCGCTCCGCCTGCCGGAGTCCACATCGCCAATATTGACGGTGCATCGCGCGGCAATCCCGGCCCCGCTTCGTACGCCGTCGTCTTGCGCGATGCCCAAGGAAAAATCGTCCTCGAACTAGCGAAAAATATCGGCCGCGAGACCAACAACGTCGCCGAATATTTCGCGCTGCTCGCCGCGCTCGATTACGCCACCACGCACAACATCAACGCGCTGCGCATCCGCAGCGATTCCGAATTGCTGGTGCGCCAGATGCAAGGCCGCTACAAGGTGAAGAGCGCCGATCTGAAGCCCCTGCACGAACGCGCCGCAAAACTCGCGCGCCAATTGCAATATTTCGCCATCGAACACGTGCGCCGCGAACTCAATCGCGACGCCGACGCGCTCGCCAACGTCGCTCTCGACTCCGCAGGCGTCCCGAAATTCGAAGACCGCAAAACGCTGAGCGAACCGCCGCAACCCGCGCCCCGCCTCGCGCCATCTACTACGTCAGCCACGGCCGATCCGCGCCAGTATCCGTCGCGCTCCATCCGCGCGCGATTCGTGCATGGCACCTTCGTACCGGCCGAACCCATCGATCTGGCCGAAGGCAGTGAAGTCACCCTCGACGTCCGTATCACTCACAAAAGATAGGACTTACTGCAGCACGCACCGCTTGCCTCTGATTCGAATGGCGCGGAATCTGGTACTGTTGCTCCATTGTTCCGACATCGTCTGGACCGTAGCCTGTGTATCGGCAGGGGCGATCCGTGACGTCATTACTAGACAAACTTCCCACAATTTTGGTGCTTTTCGTACTGGTGGGAATATTCCTATCTCTGCGCAAGCACGCGCCATCCGCGCGGACTCGCCTGTGGGTGTACGCCTGGGCGCTGATCTTCCTGCACTTCTTCATTCAAGCCTTCGAAACGCACACCGGCACACTCGAACAAATTCTCGAATCCATAGATCTCGGCGCGCTGGAACTTTCCGGCATGGTCTTCGTGGTCTCCATGACGCATGCGGTAGAGGACCGCAAGAAGCGCCGGACCATGCTGCTGGTGCTGATGGTCCCCACCGCATTCCACGCCGTCGCCGCCACTTTCGATTGGCACACTAACACGCTGATGGCCGCCGCGCTTGGCGCGATTTTCCTCGGCGGCGCGATTTTCGCGTTGCGCGCGTATCCGCGTCCCAAGCCTTACACCCTCGGCATCGCCGCGTTGCTGATCATCACTGCGGCCTGGACGATGTATGACCAGCTTCACGGCAGCGCGGACCTGGGCGCCAACGCAATCCTGACTTTGAGCTTCGGGCTCTGCGGCATTCTTTTCTGGAAGCGCTTCCCGCGCCGCTCCACCGGCGTGCTTGCCGTAGCCGGCGGCTTCCTCGCATGGGGAGCGGTATTCCCCACCGGCGCGCTGCTCGCGCAGATTGCACCGAAGCTGCAAGTGAATCCCGAGCTCTGGAACGTGCCGAAGTTTTTCGTCGCCTTCGGCATGATTCTCACTTTGATTGAAGAGAAATCACGGGTCATCGAACAATCCCGCGAACGCGAACGCGCCGCGAACAAATTGCTCGTGGAGATCTCGCAGATCACTTCGCGCCTGCTAGCCGGAAGCGATCCCGCGTCTCTCGCGGGCGAAGTCACCGCCGCCGTCACCGGTGCCAGCAGCTTCCAGCGCGCCGCCTTGTTCCTGGCGGGAGAAGATCGTTCGCTGCGCCTGGGCGGACTCACCGGCTTTTCGCCCAAGCAAAGAGCGCGCTTCGAGGAACGTACCGAGGGCTGGACCATCGAAAAACTGCGCGAACTGAGCCGGCAAGGCGAGCAACTCGGAAATAAATCCTCCCGCGTGACGCTCGCCGCCGAATTTGGCGCGCGCGATCCCGAGCCGGAAAACATAGTGCTGATCCCGTTGGTTTCCGGACGCGGCGCGCAACTCGGCTGCTTGTGCGTCAGCGGCTCGTCGCTCGACTCGCAAACCAGCGACGAATTCGACATCTCCGAAATCGTGAAGCTCGAAGTGCTGGCCTCCGACCTCGCGGTCACCATCGAAAATTCGCGCCTGCATCATCAATTGGTTCGTTCGGAAAAATTGGCGGCGCTTGGACAGCTCGTCGCCGGCGTCGCGCACGAATTGAACAATCCGCTCACCGGCATCATGGGCTATGCGGATTTGCTCAGCGAGGAAGTGGAAGGCGAAAAGCTCTCTAAGCGCGTGCAGAAACTCGGTTCCGAGGCGCGCCGTATGAAGCGCATCGTGGACGGCCTGCTCCGCTTCGCGCGCCAGAATAATCCCGCCACGCGCGCTGCCGATTTTGAAACCGCCCTGCACGACGTGATCCAGTTGCGCGAATTCCACATCCGCAAGCTGGGCATTCGCATGGACGTGCACGTCGAGCCGTTGCTGCCGCGCTTTGCCATCGGCGAAGATGAACTCAAGCACGTGCTGCTGAATATTCTGAATAACGCGATTGACGCGGTGGAAGAAAGCGCGCAGCGCTCTATCTTCATCGCCGCCACGCGCCACGGCGACCGCGTGTATGTTCGCTTCGAGGATTCCGGCCCCGGCTTCAGCGAAGTCAATCGCGCCTTCGACCCGTTCTTCACCACCAAGCCCGTGGGCAAAGGCACCGGCCTGGGTCTAAGCATCTGCTACGGAATCATGCAGGAAGCCGGCGGCGAAATCGTAGTAGGCAACAAACAACCCTACGGCGCCAGCGTCGCCTTGGAATTCCCCGCGACAGTCGCCGAACCCGCCGTAATCCTTACCGCATAAATTTCAGTTACGGCGAGTGCTCGTAGATGGCGGAGCAAACAGCGCCAGCAGTTCCTCCTTCGAAACCTCCTTTTTTAAATCGTCGACCTCTATGACTGAGTCGAAGAGGTCCTTTTTTGTGACCAGCAGCTGCCCTATCCGCTCTTCAATTGTTCCGACTGTGTGGATGCGGAATACCTTCACAGTTTTTTTCTGGCCGATTCTGTGAACCCGATCAGTCGCCTGGTCCTCAACGGCCGGGTTCCACCACCTATCGTAGTGAACAACGCAGTTCGCCTCAGTCAGAGTCATCCCGAGTCCACCAGCGCGCAAGCTAATCAGGAAAAACGGAACCGAGCCAGCCTGAAAATCATGCTTCAAGCGAGCGCGTTCCTTTTCCGGCGTTCCGCCGTCGAGGTAAGAATATTTGATTCCCTTTTTGCTTAGGACGTGTTTGAGAATCTGTAGCATTTCTGTGAATTGGCTGAAAATTAGAGCCTTCTCGCCGCTCTCAAAGAGCTCGTCAATAATTTCGGTGAACGCGTCGAGTTTGCCGGACCGTCCTTCAATGTTCTCATAGTCGTGAGTTACCAATGCTGGGTGGCAACATATTTGTTTCAGGCGCAGAATAGCGGTGAGAATTGAGGTATCGACGCGGACGTTATCACTCGGCAATGCCCGAATGCGTTCGCTCTCAAGCGAAGCATAATGACGGTAGAGCTTCACTTGTTCGGGCGTCAGCTCGCAATATCGTTCCATCGGGATCTTTTCAGGCAACTCGGCAGCCACGTTCGACTTAAGCCGGCGCAGCTTGAACGGGTTTATTCTTCGTTTGAGTTCCTCAGTCGCAGACCGGTCTCCCTTCTTCATAATCGGGATTTCATAGCGCGTTCTAAACGAACCCTGGGTTCCCAAATATGACGGCATCAAGAAGTCATAAATCGACCATAATTCGCTCAACCTATTCTCGACTGGAGTACCCGTTAACGCCACTTTGTGATGCGCGACTAGTTGCTTACAAGCTTTGGCAGTGGCAGTCTCGCTGTTCTTGATCTTCTGAGCTTCGTCCAGAACTACGTAGTTCCAAACTATCTTTGAAAGCGCTCCTATATCCTTGGTTACGGTCGTATAGGTCGTCAAGACTCCGTCATAATGACTAATATTTTCGAGCACCTTGGTGCGGCCCGCTCCCGTGTATCTCGTCACCCGAAAATCTAGAATCGATGTAAACCTCCGAATGTCGTCCTCCCAGGCGCTCAAAACACTCGGAGGGCAAATAATAAGCGATGCCGGCACATCGACTTGCGAATGAGACTCCAAGAGAGTGGTTAACGTCTGAACGGTTTTGCCAAGCCCCATCTCGTCGGCAAGAATTCCATTTAAGCCATAGTCCCTGAGAAAAGACATCCAATAGTAGCCATGTTTTTGATAGTCCCGCAGTTCCGCTCCAGTCAGAGCAAGGGGCAATTTGCGCTCCTCGATCGAGGAGAAATTTTGGAGAGACTCAACAAATTTCCGAAAGGCCTCGGTCGGGTCAATCTTGGCAACTGCTGCGAGAAGTGCTTGGACCTCGCCGAAACGCCTAGTTGGCGCTCTAAAACCTCGGTCTTGGGCTTGTACTTCCGGAATCTTCTCGATGTGGTCTTTCACTCTCGCGTGGGTGGGCCGGTCGATCTGAACCCACGCGTCTGTGCCTCTCTGAATGAACTGATCGGCGGGCGGACTAGCCTGAACCTGATTGAACGGAATCTGAAATCGATCCGCCTCGTAGTGAACATCGAACCAAATCCAAGGCCCTTTCACATCCACTGATACCTTGGGCTCGAAACGCGAGGTTATGACCTTCTTCGAAGCTATTTCTTCGGCTATCCAGCTCCGACGATCGTCCTGCATTCTCTTTAAGTCGTAGAGCAGGAAGAACGGTATCTGTTGACCCGAAACGACTTGAGTTCCCAGCTCGGCCGGAAACGAACGAAATTCAGGCTTCTCAGGCTTCTTAAAAAATCCTTGCGAGACGTGAACGAAGTTGGAATCGCTGTCAAGTTTTCCCTTCTCAGCTTCTCCGATCGTGATTTTCGAATCCTGATCCGCAAGAACAGTGCTGACCGAGATATCTTCGCCGGTCTGTTTAACGACGTGAGCATACTGAAGGGGCCGAGAATCGACGACGACGTGATTCGCTGAAGGCGATAGTTGCGCGCTTCCTTTTGCCCTTAGGTAAGTAAGTACGTCCGGGATGTCCTTCTCATGGAAAACAAAACCCCGCTTTGGATCAAAAGCCGGGTCCCACTCAGATAGTTTGCGGAGTGTCTGACGGTTCTTTTGCGATACCCTGAATATCCTGTTTCCGATTTTTACCCGTGCTGGGACGTTGCCTAGGTCTGCGAATCGATATGAAAGCCCTTCGTACTTTACCTGTGGCTCAAAAAAGAGAAGGTTAGTCTCTTTAGAGACGTCGACGCTCAGTTCGATGTCTGCGGTCTTGGGAAAGACGCGGTAAAAAACAGATGCAATCGCTTCCGCAAGGGGATTCGATGTCATATAAGCCACGTAAAGACGCCATTCAGTACGTGAAACTTATACCAGAGAAACGACAGTTCTAAAGCGCTAACTGGCTTACGTCTTGATCGAATTAAGATAAGAGTGGGGTTATTGCTTCAGCGCATACGAACGATACAACGTATCGCGCTGCGCCGGCATGTAACCGGCATCAGAAATAATCCGGCGAAGCTCTTCTTCATTCGTGCGATTGCGCACGCCGGCAGCGTACACCACGTTCTCTTCAATCAAGATGCTGCCCACATCATCGGCGCCAAACTGCAATCCGACTTGGCAAATCTTGATTCCCGGCGTCAGCCAGCTCGACTGAATATGATCAACATTATCGAGATACAACCGGCTGATCGCCAGCGTCTTCAAATAATCGAACGCAGTAGCTTCCGGAATTTTCTTCCCCAGCGGCGTATTTTCTGGCGCGAAAATCCAGGGAATAAACGCGGTGAACCCGCCGGTATCTTCCTGAATGCGCCGAATCGTCTCCAGATGGTTCACGCGGTGGCGATATTCCTCGCCGCAGCCAAACATCATGGTCGCCGTGGTGCGCATGCCCAGCCCGTGCGCCACGCGGTGCATATCCACCCATTCATCCGATCTGCATTTCAATCGCGAAATCTTCGCGCGAATTTCGTCGTCCAGAATTTCCGCGCCGCCGCCGGGAATCGAATCCAGCCCCGCATCGCGCAGCCGCGCAATCGTATCGCGCACCGATAGCCCCGAAACTTCCGCGATGCAGCCGACTTCCGGCGCCGAAAAACAGTGCAAATGCACTTGCGGATATTTCTGCTTCAGCGAACGCAGCATGTTTTCGTAAAACTCGATCCGCAAATCCGGATGCAACCCGCCCTGCATCAGCACGCCGGTGCCGCCCAGCTCCAGCATCTCGTCGATTTTTTCGTAGATGGATTCCAGCGGCAGGATGTAACCGTCTTTCGCGCCCAGCGGCCGGTAAAACGCGCAGAACGAACAATACTCCGTGCAGAAATTCGTATAATTAATGTTGCGGTCAATCTGGTATGTGGCGACGCGCGGGTCCGTCTTCTTGCGCCGCACTTCATTCGCGGCCATGCCGATGCCGATCAAATCATCGGAATTGAATAGATCGAGCGCTTCCTGCTGTGTGATTCCCATCGCTGGTTTCTTCTCCGCCGCTTCTCACATCAAGTATACAGGATCGCCCGCCCGAACGATGCCTTCGCGCAGCACCGCCCCATAGACGCCCGTGCAACGGTCGTGCTGATGCGTCACTTTCTCCAGCACGATCGGCGACGGCGCGGCAGTGTCTGGATCCAGAGTGATCATCACGCAGCGCACGTCTTTCTTGACGAACTGAATCGTCACCTTCTCTCCGACCCGCACCGCACGGCCCACCAGTTGATCCTCAAAAAACGGTTCGTCGCGCTCCCAGCGTACATACAAGTTCGCGCGAAAGCGCCGTGGGTCCAGCTCCAGCCCTGTTTCTTCTGCGAGGGCGCGGATGGTGGCGCAGCCAATCGCCGAAATCGGCGCTGCATCAGTCATCGAGCGCTCCGAAAATCGAAAACGTAAGGGACGCCCGTACCGCTGCGCGAGAAATTGCGTGAAATTCGCATCGCCCGCCATGAATTTCGTGCCGTCGGGAGCGGTAACTTCCGTGGCATAGCGCTCGACAACGGGAATTTCCTCTTCCAGCGGCGGCGGATCCAAAAAGCGCGGCTGGAAAAGCAGCCAGTCGTGCGCCTGCCGCGCCGTCATCCATGGAAAATTAGATTTATTGTTTTCGTCAACAAAAGCGTGTACGCGGTCGCCAATCAATCCGGCGAACGTGACGCGCGCGGCGGCAAGTTCTTCGCCGGCCATGCTTTTTACAGGATAGCGCCGCAGCAAGGCGAGCGTTCCGATGCATTCCGGTTCCAAACGTTCAGGCTCCGCGGCGAGCGGTAGAAGATGCAGTGGAGGATGCAGTCGGCGCTTCGCGAGTCGCGGCAAATTCCAAGGGACGCACGCGAGGAATCAATCCCGCCGCAGCAGCTTTTTCGTAATAAAGATTCAGCCCTTCGAGGTATTCCGGCTCCAAACCAAAATGAATGTTGTCGAGCAGATAGTGTTTCAAAGCGCGCGGAGGCATATCCAATTTGATCGAAGCGGCTTCCGCGATCTCGCGTACGCGCCCGAGGCCATACTCCTTCGACGCTTCAAAATCCGCCACCACTTCCGGCGTCATCAACTCGCGCCGCCCCGCCCAAATCGCCAACACACACGGCTTCCCGGTCATCTCGCGCCACTGGAAAGCCACGTCGTAAACAAAAATCGTCTCGAATCCCGGCACCGGCATATCTTCCGGATCGCCCTTGCAGCAATCTTCGCCGCTCGCGACTTTCACCGAGAGCGCTTCCATCTTCAGCGCGATGCACAGCGCCGGATCGCCGATCACTAAAGCCGCATCCGCGTCTTTCAGCATCTCGCCCACGTCCGGCGCGGCCTGGACATATTCAGGACGAACACCCCAATGCCCTTCTGCCAGTATTTGCACCAGCGCCTGCGAAGCGCGCGAACTCAAATCGAGCGCGATGCGCTTCGCCAGATGAATCGGCTTCTTCGCCACCACAAGAATGCTGCGAACTTCGCCCTTCGCCGCCACCGCCATCCCCGGCAAGGCCACCATATTTTCAATGCGCTGATATTCGATCGAAGGAATGATCGCGACATCCACGTCGCCATTGCGTAGCGCGTCCGCGCACTTCGACGGCACCGTAAACGACAAATCGTACTTCCCCGCCAGCGGCCCGTCCGTAAATCCCCACACCAACGGCGCCGTATTCAAATATTCCACAATCGATATGCGCAATTTGCTCATCAATCGGCTCACATCACCTCATCGGCCAATATAACACAAAGAATGAAGCGGCCCCGGGACGCTCAAGACGCGCCACGCACCGCTTCCCCATTTTCACTCTTCACTTTTCTATTTTCCGCCGTTCCCAAATTGCGCAATCTCGTCCTCCGTCGGAATCTCCATCTCATGCTTCACCGCCGCATGCGATTCCCCGGGCTTCCAAGTGTCGCCCTTCCCCAGCACCTCAAACGACGCAAACGCATACGGCAACCCCTCCGACCCCAACTCGGAATTCGCGCTGCAAATCTGAAAATGCAAATGCGGCTCGGACGAATTTCCGGTGTTCCCCAAAAGTCCCAACACCTGTCCACGCGTAACCTTGTCCCCAACTTTCACGCGCAGCGAGCCCGGCTGCATGTGCGCATAGAACGCATACAACCCGTCGCCGATTTCCATGATCACGTGATTTCCACCGATCGTTTCAAGCGACAGCGGCACCGCCAGCGACTTTGCTCCCGGAGTATTCTGCGGCAGGCCGTCTTTCACCTGCGTCACAACGCCATCGGCCACCGCATGAATTTCGGCTCCATACGCGCGATAATTTTTGTTGTCGCTAGGATCGCCCGCATAAGTCTTGCCGTCCGCATTCATCTGCACCCAATCAATTGCGAAGCGCTGCGAAATATATGCATGCCCGTCGATCGGAATCAGCGCGCGGCGGTGCTGCGAAGTGTTTGACGGCCCGTTCGCCGCCACCCAATCCGACCCGGTCAGCGGCGGCGAAATCACTACGACCGGATTTTTGTTTACGCTCGTCGGCAGCGTCACCACCGAATACGCTTCCGGATAATCGCCGATCTTCACGCTGATGCGGTGCGTGATCGAAGCCGGCACATCTTCCAGCTTGTCGAACGTCACCCACATGAAAACCGCGCCAAATTCTCCCGGCACGAGCTTTGCAACTTTCTCCGCGCCGGGAAGCCCTGGATGCGAAAACATGCCGTCCAATTCGCTACCTGAAAAGCTCGCGAGAGTTTTTTGCGTCGCATCGCCCGGCAACACATCAATGCGCGTAAACGCATACTCCCACCGGTCCATGTTCGAAATATGAAGCTCGTAAACCAAGTGCCACTTGCCGTCCGCCTTGAAAGCCACCGGCGAAGTCGGCACCACCATATCGAAAAGCGGCGCAATTGGTTTCGGCGTATGCTGCGCCGGAGCGGGCGTCTGCGCGGCACTAGCGAGCGGTGCGGCGAAAGGCCCCGCGCTCGCTTCCACGCCGCGTTTGAAATCCAGCAGCTGTGCCGGCGCTCCTGTCTGAGTCCAGGTCCCCGAAATTTTGTCGCCGTCCTTGCTCAGTTTTCCTTCGTACACTCCGCCAACGCGCGGCACCTCGAAGCGCACCGCGTCGCGCTTCAGCGTCACCTCGCTCAAAGCCAGCGCCGCATGCTGGTCCACGCTGTTCAAAGTCCCGCCCAAAGCTCCATCACAGCCCTGCGTGATAGTCACCACCAAATGCAACCGGCCGCCCAAAACTCCAGCCCAAGTTCCCGCAATGCCATTCTCCGTCCCGCCACTCTGCGCCGCCTGCGCAGTTGCCGATGACACGCAGGACGTCGCAATCATTGCCGCCAAAATCGCTGCCACGCCCCAACCAAAAACCCTCTTCGTCCGCATCGCTCCCCTCACGATCCCCGCACCCATTCACGCCGCAACACAATTTCTCCGTGCCCTCATCTTTGCCTTTCTCGGTGTCCTCTGTGTTTCAATCTTTCGCCGTTGATCCGGCCTTCGAATTTCGCGCATTCAACGCGACCTCACGCCCGCCAGGTTTGCCTTCGTAGCGAATTTCGTATTGCTCGCGATTCTTCATCTGCGCAATCGTTCCGTTCGGTCCTACCGCCCAGCCATGCCATAAATCGAGGATCGCCAGCGCGTTCAGATTCAGCGAATCCGTGTGCTTCCAGTGCACCCCGCCGTCCTCGCTGATGTCCTCGCCGTTCGGTCCGACCGCAGCGAGCGTTACACCATCCACCCGGGCCACCGCGGAACGATATCCGCCGGGCTGCTGCGCCGCCAATTTCCAGGTCTTTCCGCCGTCCGACGAGTACGCAGCCGTGCCTTGCCCACGGTCGGGAGCCTTGTAATCGCCGCCGACCACCACCTCCTCGTCGCCGTGCAGCAGAATGGAAAAAATTCCCGACGATGCGTTGCCGTGAGCGATGGGCGTTTCTGTAACAGTCCATGACTTGCCGTGATCGGCTGAACGAAACACTCGCGCCGCTGGCCCACCGGTAACGAAAGTTATCTCCGAACCGCCAAACACGAGGCAAGTTCCACTCGCCGCGAACGCGCCTTCATTCGGCAGCGCTGCAGGCATGCCATCGTGCGGTAATTCCTTCCAGTGCTCGCCGTCCGTGGCCGCAAGAAGCAAAAATTTCCCGTCCACGGGATCGCTCAATGCCATGCACTCCGCCGAGGAATTGTCGCAAGCCAAAGCGTCCAGAAAAATTTCTTTGCGCTCTCCCGTGTATTCCAGTTTCCAATTCGTTCCGCCATCCGTTGTTTCGTAAATCCGCGATTTGTCGCCTTCGCCGCTGGACATCACGTAGGCCTCCCGCGCGTCAAACGCTTGTATGCCGCGAAAATCCAGCTTCTCGCCGCCGGGTATGTGCAGTTGCTTCCATGTTTTGCCCTCGTCCTTCGATTGCAAAACTACGCCGTTCGACCCGGAAGCCCAAATAACCGGCGCGTCGGAGTGCTGCGGCACCGCATACTCGCCGACCGCGACCGCGCGCAAATTCGTATCCAAGCCGCTGGTTTGCACCACCCACCAAGGCCCTTTGGTAGCAGCTGCGCACATGAAGATCGTTGCAGCCCAAACAAATAAGAACATCGCAAGGAATCGCGTAGGCGGGCGTCGCACATCGCGCATTCTAGCAGCAGTTCAGCGGGGAGGAAGAAACATCAAGGAGCAGAACGAACGGCGGGGCTTCGGCGCCTGAAGCCCCGCGGTTGAAACAAGCTCGCGCCGTTCAATCCTGTGGCAACACCGGCAGCACCGCCGTGCTCACCGTCGCCGGATCATCGCGCAATTTAATATACAAAAGCGTCCCGTTCGGCCGTGGAACACTCAACGTGTTGTCCACGAATCCCACCGGCACGGAAACCGTATGCGTAAACTGCGCGCTCGATGCCACCGAATCAATCAAAAATAAATTCGTCCCGCTCAACGCGCACTGCTTATCCGGACTATCCGGGCAGCGAATCTCCTTCAGCGAAGGCAGACGCACCAGGTTCACCAGCAGCTGCCAATCGCCCTTGGCGCCGTCCGCATCCACCGGACGAAACTGCAATGGCCCAAAAGCCGAAGGCCCAAAGCTTTTCAGCGGATCGAGCACCGCCAGCACGCTCTGCGCATCCTGCAGGATCAGGTTGCCGTCCGCCACGCTCAGCAGCACATCAAACGATCCATCGGTCGTCGCCACCTCGATCTTTTCGGTGCGCGGAAACTTGTCCGGCACTTCAGTCTTAACGAAAAACGATAAGCGTCCATCGAGCGGCAATTCGTCCTGGCTTCCCAGCCGCACCGCGGAAGGCGTGGGCCCCGCCTGCACGCTCTTGCTCACCAAAGTCACCTTCGGCCGCGGCGCTTCCACCGTCGTCTGCAATTTCAGGACGCGCCCGTCCTTTAACGCGACATGCGCCTCCACTTTTTCATCCGGCTGCAGATTCATCGCCGCCGCGCTGCCCGGAACCGCGAGCCCTAGTTGATCCTTCTCTTTCACGCGCGATAATTTCGCCGGCACGAAATGAACTCCGTTCATCTCGAAGCCCGCCACTTCATCCAATCGCGTTCCGTCCAACACGCCCTGCTTGTCTCCCGCATTGATCGTGAAATGATCCAGGTGCGCCGCTTCCGAATAGGAAAGCAGCGGCATTTCATCCAGCGCGCTCAGCCCGAATTGCTTGATCGCCACCGTAACCGGCCCCGCAGGCTGATCCTTCAGCGGCACTTTCACTTCCAACTCATCCGGCTTGGAGAGTTTCCAGGTCGCCTTCAAGTCCTTGCCGCCGTGATCCTTCACCGTCAATTTATCCACGCATACCGCGCATTCCGACGTCAGATGCAGCACGTCCTCGCGGCCCACGATCAGCGCTTCCTGCTCGGTCGCCGGAACCGTCCATTTCTCCGTGTGCGCCGAACGCAGCAAAAATCGCGGCCCGTCGAACGCTTCGAATCCCCAATGCCCGCGCAGCGTTCCGGTAACCTCCGCCCCCAGCTTTCCCGCCTCGAGAGCGTGCGTATCAACCAAAAATCCGCCGCGCGACGCTTCCGCCGTGGCCGGCAAATCCAGATGGCCGCCGGCCTTGTCTTCCACGTGCAGCACGAAGTCATGCGCGATACTCGTCGAAAAAACCAGCGGCGCTCCCTCCGTCGGCAGCACCAGCGGCGACTTTTCCAGGCAAAAAGCCTGCTTCGGATCCACCGGGCGCAGCGGCGGCAGTTGCGCGGCCTCTACGGCGGGCAGCCCCACCACGATCACCGATTTCGGATTGCGAAACGATGGCGGATTATTCAGCCGCAGATTCATCTGTTCGTTTTTCGGCAGCGCCAACGCCGGAATATATTGATACTCGGCAGTGCGAATGTTGTTCAGAATTCGCGCCATGTCCACCACCGCGCCCACGTACGCGCTGTAATATCCTCCGCCCGCGAGCGGCACCGTGCTGGCCGTCCCAATCAAGTCCGAAGAAGGCCCGGAAGTGAGCGCCGTCACCATCGTCTGGCTGTGCCCATCGTCCAGAATCAATTGGTCGGTGTCTCGCGTCAGGCACGGAGCCTGCTGTTCGGTGGGCTTATCGAAACATTGCGCGTCGAGCTTGATGTTCAGCGAGCGCGCCAGCAGCAGCGAACGCGCGTGCAATTCCGTGGGATCGGTGTCCGATGTTTCCTTTACGTCATCCAGATACGTTTCCAATCGCGAACGGTCCAGGCTGGCCTGATTCAAATCCTGCGACGCTCTCACAAACGCGCCCGGCCTTCCGCGCACCGCATTGCGCAACGTGTTGAAATCGCCGCCCGTCTCCGGCGCCAAAAATAGCAGCGCCTGTTGCGCGTCCTTCGGCACCGTCACCACGATGCCTTCCTCGCGTGCCTGCTTCGTCCAGGTTTCCACGCGCGTGAACCAGCTTTCCGGCGGCGGATTCGTGGACCCGCGCAAAAACGCCACCACCAGCAAATAGCGCACCGATTGCGATTCCGGCAGGTCGGGATGAATCCACAAACGGTCGCCCGGCTGCAAATTCGCCGCGCGCGAAATCGGCAAAGTCTTCGTGCCGCGCGTCACGCGCATATCGATCGGTGGCCCCGCCAGATCAAACGCCGCGCTATCCGCCCGCACAATCCCGCTGCCCAAAAGCAGCAACACCAACAACAGCATCAATAGCACGAGCGATCCGTAACGAGCCAACCGCCCGCGAATATTTCCATGGCCGATCTTCTTTTCAAGCATTGCTCTCCCCACTCGCATTAATTCCGAAATGTTCTCACGCGATTGCATGTACCGGTTGTTGGATGCGCTTAGTTTCCTGAACGCAACCTGTAGTTTGCTCCACAATTTTCGCGATAACGCGAATTCGACGAGCCTGTGGACTGCGCGCCGCGCTCAAGTCAAACTGTGATTTGAGATTTCGGAAGCTGCCTTAGCTCCGGACTTCAGGATTCCGTGCAATCAGAACGTGGCTAATGGCTGGGGAGTAACAATAAACCTTAGCGCCGGGAAGCACGGCAAGTCAACGAAACACTCGACATTTCGTTAGTTTCCAGTAACCGTGCTAGTCACGGGCTTGCAGAGGCAGAAGCCGTAAACTGGAATAGCTGGATAGTTGGGAACTGTCCATGGCAAATGACGAATCGAAATGTGCGGTGAGTGGCAAGCGGAAATATATGAGCGAAGGCGAGGCTCTTGCAACAGCCGCGCACCAAATTGCCACGGCGAACGCGCCCAAGGATCTTCGCGCGTATCTGTGCTCCTGGTGCGACGCCTGGCACTTGACCAAAAAGTCCGGAAAACTCGGGAAGCATCGCAAGTAGCCGACGCGGCTGCAAAAAGTTATCGGGCGTCATTCAAATTTCGAAGCACATCATAGAAGGCCGCGGCATCACCACGCCAGCCGTCAAAGTAAGCATAAAAGTGCTCGCTTTCGCTCGAACATTTAATTAACGCCATGGAAGGATCATGCGGACGCGCACCCACGAATCTATTGCGCTCGACCAAATCCCAGCAATTCAACGACTCGTTCCCAAGAGCAAACGAATGAGTTGCCAGAACAATGGCGTCGCGCAAGGGCACATTCTTTTCAAAGTTTTCCTCTGGATGCGGCACGAGATAGAGGCCCATATCTGAAACTGGAACCTCGTGACGCCAATAACTTCGAAATCCGAGCCGGCCGATACCCGGGGCAGTCATCGCGGAAAAATCTGCATCGTCGTTGTGATCAACGATCCAGTTGAGCGGTATTCGAATGCGATGCTGAGACCAGTAAACAGGGCGGTTCGACAGCAGACGTGAAGCAACACCCGCCGCTTCTGGCGCAAAAAGAGCCGTTATACAGACAAGAATGCACGGAATCCAAAGTAACTGACGGAGCGCGTTTTTTCGATTTATACGCAATCGCACAATCGGCTCTGGTCTGCACCGGCGCCCTGGTCGACAAAGAAATCAGGCTAATTGAGTTAGACACCAGTCCGCGTCCGCCGGCTCTGGATAGCCTGAAAAGCGCGGCCGCGAGCTGGCTCATTTCAACCATTCATCAGATCCAGGCTCAATCGATCGCGTTATTTCGACCACGGCGGTACCACGCCCCTCATCCGCGCATACGCCACTAGCTGTCCCATGTGCTCGTTGGCGTGAATAATGATGCGCAAATAAATCCCATCCACCGTCGCGTCGCGATCCTCGATGTGCACTTTCCTCTGCAGGTCTTGCGGCGTCTCCGCCAGGTGCGCTTTCTGCACCGCCTCAAGCGACCGTTTCAGCCACGCAATCACCGCAGCTTTTGACGTCGTCTTCTCCGCCTCATCCGTCAAGTCGGCCGGCATTTTGGGCCCCGTGAAGCTCAACAGGTAATAGTTCGCATCCACGATGTGCATGTAAACTTCGGCGGTCGAACGCACTCCCGGCGCCGGCCGCCACGAAAATTTATCCGCGGGCGTAGCCTCCGCCAGCGCGATCAACTGGCTCGAAACATGCCGCCACTCTCCATCGTAACCTTGCCAGATTCCTTCTGGCGCGGTCTGCGCCAGCAAAGGCCGCGCACTAAACAGAATAAGCAGCAAAAGCATCCTTTTCATATTTCGCTTCCCTCCCCAGCGCTGTGCTCCGCGGATCCATCAGCCGCCAATGTTCCCGCGAATCACCACCACCGACGCCGCCGGCAAATCATAGAAAGTATCCGCCGCCGCGTTTTCCGACGAATGTTTGATCGGCCCATCCGGATCCGCATAGCCTTTCGTATTGACCACCACGGGCCGCTCTCCCGCGTGCTCATCATGCGCCATAAAACGCGTCTCCGCCGGCCACCAGCGGTATTGCTCGCGCCCAAAAGCCGCAATCTGCACTGCACCGGCGAACGAAGCCGCCGCCGCACCGCTCGCTTGATCCGTGAATGCGATCCGCACCTTGTGCGCATTGTGCTGGTCCCGATTCACAATCATCAGCGACCATAGCCCGTCCGGGCGCTTCAACGCATAAGCAGTCACCAGCGCATGCCCCGCGCCATCCTCCACATCGCTCTTCGCCGAAAACACTGCATGCTCGCCGCTGCCCGGTTGCGCCCACTCCAGATTGATCAATTGCGCGACGAAAAATTGCGCCAGCGGCTGCTGAATCTGATAATTCGCGTCCACCGTAAACATCGCAAACGTTCCCGGCGAATCGTTGCAGCCGTGCTCCATCTGCAGGGGCAAATAATGGAAGTAATACACACCGTTTCCGCCCGCGTTCAAAAACGATCCGATGTAATCCGCCAGCCACAATCCCGAAAATAAATCCATGTAGCTCTCGCTGGCCGCAGAAGAAAGATTTCCCTCCGTTGCAAACATCGGAATGTTCGCCGGCACCCCGTCGTCGCGCCACACCTGCATGATGTGGCTCATCAATTCGGGCTCGTCATACAAACTGCCCCACGGAATTCTGCAGGGATCGAAGGGATAATGTTCAAAGGAAAAAAACGCCAAATCGTTCAGCCGTCCGTGCTGCCGCAAATAATCCAGAAAACGCGCGGTCCAGGAAACTTTGCCGTTCGCGTCCGGCCACACCTCGATATCCTTATTCACTCCCTGAAACGACGGCCCTCCCAGCTTCAGCGCGGGATTCACACGATGCAGCGCCGTAGCCCACTCAACGTAAAGCGCGGCGTAATCTTCCGGCAACATGTACTGCCCATCCGCTTCTTCGCCCATTTCGATATAAGAAACCGGATAGCCGCGTTTCTGCAAATACGCAACTTCCGCCGCGGCGTTATCCGGAGTGTCATAGAGCAGCGCCACCGGAATCATCGCCGGCAATCCGCGCGTCACTCCGCTCGTGAAAAATAAATCGAACCCCACCTGCGCCTGTTTCGTCGAACGCAAATCCGATGGCTCGTGCCAGGGATCCACCGACGAGCAATACGTAGTCGTCTGCTCCTGGTCCGGCGTGTGCCGCACTACGTCGTGAAATTCTCCATCCGCCGTAGTGGTCCCGATGTACAGCTCATAAATCGCATACCCTGCGCAGTTGCGCGGATCGCTCGAACCGTGCGAATCGCAAGTGTTCGACGATTCCGTCATCCACACCCGCAAAAATCGCACCGGCATCGGACCAGCCG
This sequence comes from Candidatus Acidiferrales bacterium, assembly GCA_049287725.1. Lineage (GTDB taxonomy): Bacteria > Acidobacteriota > Terriglobia > Acidiferrales > UBA7541 > Palsa-295. The sequence goes on from JBAQGJ010000140.1 coordinate 34,942, forward strand.
CCAGCCGAATCGTAGCTGTGCCGCCACGCCCGTCGGCCACGCCGCCGCCCGGAAACGTCTGCCAAATCCCCTTCGTCGGCAAGTGAATCGGATCGTCGCCCGTCCAGTACTGAACCAGATACTGCGTCGCATACGGCGCGGCCCAAGCGATGCGTATGCTGTCAATCAGCTGCACCTGCGCCAAATCGATCAGCACCCACTGCGGATGCAATGCATCGCTCTCGCCGGTAAATCCGTGCGTCAGATACGGATTGCTTTTCCAATAGCTCGCCTCGTCTCCATCGGTCAGCCGCGAATATCCGGAATTGTCCGTCCCATCATTCCGCGTGAATCCCCGGTGCGGCAGCGCGTAGCCATACGAATAGCGCAAAAATTCCGTGGGATTCGCCGAGCCGGTGAAATAGCCCTTCCCACTCGCATCGCTCCAGGTTCCCTGCGGATTCCAGTGCCACGCCTCCACCGCCAATTCCGTATTCTGCCGAAAACTCACCGGCTGCCAACCAGCGCTCAGCACGCGATCCAGGCTCGGCTGCACCAAACCATGATCAATCGCCTCCGCCGGGATGCGGTCCACTCCCGCGCCCAAAGTCTGATTCGGCGCGAAATGATTCGTAGCATGCGCCGGCGTAATATCCACCCGAATCGTCTGCGCGCCGCAAGGCACACGCAAAAGAAAAAACGCAAAAGCGAAAATCAGCGCGAACCGGCACCGTGACTGGAACCAAGCAGTCTTCAAGGCAAGTCTCCTGGCCATTCCTGGAAAAGCCGCACGGCAGTCTACATCGAAAATCGCCGCCTCGCGTATAACCCACCTCGCACACATCGCGCTGCCCCCGCTATCCAGCGTCGCCGACCAGCGCATTACATCCCGCATTGCCCGCGCCCGCTCGCGGATGTATTATCCGCCCGTCGTCGCGCTCACAATCGCGCGCCGGTCAACACCAAATAAAAAATCTTAGCAGGCGCGATAAAGGCGCCAGCAACGAGCAACCCATGCTAGGTCCCTTCGCGGCCATCGTAGTCTTCATCTTGTGGGTCTGTCTCACCGTGGTCGCGTTCGTCCTCATCAATTTCCTTTGGCCCGCCAACAAGCGCACCGGCCACAACGAAATCGTCGGCTGGCAATTGAGCGTTATCGGAACCACCTACGCAGTGATCCTCGGTTTCATGCTCTTCAACGTGTGGGACGATTTCCGCGCTGCTGACATCAACGCCGACCAGGAAGCCAACGCACTCGTAAATTTATACCGGCTCTCCGCAGCCCTGCCCGATTCTACAAAAGCAAAAATTCAGCAGGACGCTCGCCGCTACGCCGAAATCGTGATTCAGGAAGAATGGCCGGACATGGCTCACCGCACCCTCAGAACGGCAGGCACCGCGGTCACTCAAGAGTTGTGGGAAACACTAGTGACGGCGGGCAAAGATCCCGCGGTGCAAGGACCAGATTTCACGCAGGCGCTCGCGGAACTTTCCACCATGACCCAACACCGCCGCGCGCGCCATCTCGAAAGCGAGTTCCGCCTCCCCGGTCTCTTGTGGACGGTGCTCCTCACCGGCGGCCTCATCACCTTGATTTCGTCCTGCCTGCTTTCCGCGGAAAATTTGCGCCTTCACTTCGTCCTGGTTGTCTGCATGTCCCTGGTTCTCGGCATAAGCCTGCTTGCTATCGCCGAAGTGGACCAACCTTTCCGCGGCGCGGTCCGCGTCCAACCCCGCGGCTTCCGCCTAGCCCTGGAAACTTTCGACCGCCTTTCGCACACGGACGAGCAAGACCAACAGCCGCAGCACTAGCTCGAAATTTCCTGAAGTGTCACAACAGACGAAGCGTGACGCATGCTTGTAGTGGTGCTAGTTTCCCAGCAGATTGGCGCCCCGCATTTCAATCCGTGCGTGGCGTGGCGGTGGCCAGCGCGAGAATCGCTCCGCCAAAAAGCAGCGTGTCCGCGAAATAGTTGATCCCCTCAATCTTGATCGCGATGCTCGGGTCCAAGAGTGAAGCGATCAGGATCGGCCCATAGATGAAGACGACCAACAGCACAATCCACGCACCGAGATAAGTTGCCGCCATCCGCGTCTTCTTGCCCAGCAGCATGCCTGCCCCGGCAACCACAAGAATCGCGCCAGTCACATAGCCGATCAGCAGGCGCCCCGGAATCCACTCAGGCATTAGCTTTTGCAGCGGGACTCCCGGCCGTGCCAGCGGGTGCAGAAAATGCTCAAAGCCATAAAATAGTGCGGCGATCGCGATCAACACGCGTCCCACGGTTATGAGCTTGCTTCCGCCGCGCCCGCGCATCGCGCTTCCCGCCAGAGCCCAGCCTCCGCCCGCGAAGCACATCTCGCGGATTGCCAACGTCCATCCAAATCTGTCTTTGGGGTTCGCGAGAGCTCCCGGAATATCCAACATCGCCACAAAGAGAAACCACATGATCCCCAAAAGCAGGCCGGACCAGCGCACCTGAATTTTTGTGGCAATGCTCAAAGCCCCGGCCAGCAGCGCCACGCCGACGAAATACGCCCAAAACACTGGCCACGGCATATACGCCGGTACCCCGGGCGCGACGAACCCCACAGCCGCGACATGCAGTGCGCCGAACACCGCCAAAGGGATGGCGAAACACAAATTGCTTAGCGTCACGAACTTGTCCAGGCCGCGCGCTCGCGCGAGATCGGTCCGGGCACACAACAGCGCAACGAAGAAAACAAGGATGCCAGCCCCGCACATCGCAACTACCGTGCGGTCCATCCCAAAAACTGTCGCGACAATAGTTGTCTGCAAGTGGGTGTCAAACGTAAGCACGCGTCCTCCATGTGGGGCACGCTTCCGCGTTCAATAAGGCTACAGACTATACAACGAAGAGTGGGTGAGCACGTTTTCTTGCGAAGCCGGACAGCCTAAATTCCTGATTCAAGCCGTCATGTAAAAGGGAAGGTGCCGCCTAAAATGTTGCATAACGCGGCTTGTCAAGGCCTCGCGTCAGTTTCCCTGACCGAAGATGGTTTGTGCGGTCGGAATGCGTGTCGCGCTTTGGGCTGCAAGAGATACCACACAATGTAAATTGCGAATCCGAGTTCTATCGCGTTCATTGGGTAGGGCCACACATGGCGTGGCACTAACGTCCACAATCGAAAGATCAAGACTGCCCCATAAAACCAAATCAAGGTGGCCGCCCTTATGCCCGCTAAAACGATGGCGAACCATCGCCCCCAGGGCCGCATTCGCTGAAGCCCAACGGCCGCGAAAACACTTAGCACGCCGACGATTACCTCCGAAATGTCGTCCGCTCCTCCGAAGAAGTTAAGAAAGCGCAGATTCAGCCTCGGCGCCATCCTGGAATAGAAGTCCACGTCCACGATCAGTCTGAACGAAATGAGGGCGACGTAAGTCACAAAGTACGATTCGGCAAGGATGACTCCGAAAGGGCGCTTCGTCGGGGAAAATGCGTTTGGACCTGAATTGGGTGTTGCCATCGACCGGCGCGGCAAGACTAAATTGGCTATGGTCCCGTGTCAACCTGTCGGTCGAGGTATGTAGCTGCAAAGTGAGAATGTCCGGATTGTGCAAAGTAGAAATGTCCGCTTTTCTAGGGGCCGGGGGGCCCGATGGCAGAGGAGCGGATCGAGTTGAGTGCGAAAGAGCGGGAACGTTTGAAGGTTTTGCATGAAGTCGAGCGAGG
>JBAQGJ010000141.1:0-20557 GCA_049287725.1 Candidatus Acidiferrales bacterium
CTCTTTGTCGACCGGCACTGCGGCATACTGCATCGATGAGACGGGCGTCGTGCGCGTTGACTCAGCAGCTACAGTCGGCGAAGTCATGAACCCTTGCTCGACGTCGGGCAAGCCTCCTCTGCAGTAAGGTTGTGAAATCAGGGGGGAAGTCATCGGCTTCCCCCCTTCTTTTTTCAGATACGAGCGGTGCCTGAGGAAAATGTTGAATAAAAATTACAACTCGGATGGACGGAAGAATCGGAAGCGCGGGTTTTCCCTGATCGAACTCCTGATCGTAGTCGCCATCATCCTGATCATCGCGGCGATCGCGATTCCCAACCTGCTCCGCGCCAAGATTGCCGCCAACCAAGGTGCCGCGGTTCAGGCCCTGCGCACCATGACTTCCGCCGAGCAGACTTTCTCTTCCACGTTCAGCGACGGATTCACGACGACGCTGACGCAGCTGGGCGGCCCGGTCGGATCCACCGGTTGCGCCAACGCCGGTTTGATTGACGAGGTGCTTTCGACGCCGCCTTACCACAAGACCGGCTATGCGTATGTTTTCACTCCAAACGGCGTTTTGTCGCTGACCTCGGGTATTCCGGTGGCCTGCGGCGCGTCAGGAGATTCAGGATATTCGATCAGTGCCACGCCAGTGGCGCTGGGTACCACCGGAACCGCGAGCTACTGTGTGGATGAGACGGGCGTGATTCGCGTGAATGCGACGGGAGTGGTCATCCCTCCACCGTGCTCGAGCTCTGGCTTTCCTCCTTTGCAGTAAATCGCGACTTATTCGCAGACAAAGCGTTCGCTCATCGCGGCGCCTCGAGTGGCTACCGAAAAGTTTGCCCCCAGGTTTTTCTCGTTCTTGCTAATCTGATTGCATGCTCGCTTTAATCCTCGCAATGGCGGCGACAACTTTTGTGCCTTCCTCCGCGCCGGACGCGAAAGCCGCTGTTCGCGCTTTGGAGTCGCGCTACCACCACGCCAACACTCTAAAGGCCACGTTCTTTGAGCGCTATTCCGACGGCAGCGGAGGCGTTTCCGCCGAATCCGGCACAGTTTACTTTTCGCGACCGGGACGCATGCGCTGGGAGTACGAGTCGCCCGAACAGAAACTCTTCATCGTGGACGGCACCAATGTCTGGTTTTATGTCCCCGCCGATCGCACCGCCAGCCGCGCCAAAGTGAAGGATAGTTCCGATTGGCGCACGCCGCTCGCGCTGCTCACCGGGAAGACGGACTTCTCCCGGCTCTGCCGCACGATTGAAGTGCTCGACGCATCCCAGGACGACAATCCCGACGACCGTCCTCTGCGCGCCGAAGATACGATGCTACGCTGCGTTCCGCGCAATGAATCCCCAGGTGCTGACGGCGAAGTAACCGAAGTCCTGATCGAGTCCGATAGCGAAGCGCGCCTGGTGCGCTTGCTGATCCGCCAGCCGGGGGCTATCGAGACAGAATTTCGGTTCGCCAACTGGGAAGAAAATCTTCCGATTCCCGAGGCGAGATTTCATTTTGAGCCTCCGCCTAATGTCGCCGTGGTGGATGAATCCTCGCTAGCGGGTTCTATTCACTGACGAATCTCAAATTAAGCGTGATGTTACATTACGAACCCATGCCCGTGCCCCGCGGTTAGCGTTCCGGAGGATATGCTAAACTTTAATCAAGACGTCCCAAGCAGTGGGGCGTCTATACCCTCGTGGGCCAGTATGTATGTAAAGTCGGAGATATGTCCGGCCGCGTCTTCCAACAATTGGAGACGGCCCAGAGCGAGGGGGAAGTCCGCCAGAAACTCGCCGAGCGCGGCTTTCACGTCTTTTCCGTCAAGAATGAGTTCAATATCCTCGCGCAGTTCAGCGGCGCGCACCGCGCCCGCAAGATCCTCACCAATGATTTCCTGATCTTCAACCAGCAATTCAATACTCTGATCAAGGCTGGCCTACCGATTTTGAAGGCTCTGGACTTGCTCGCCGAGCGCGCGGCCGCACCGCGGCTGCGGCCCGTATTGCAGGACGTTCGCCAGCGCGTGCGCGAAGGCGCGTTGCTGTCGGAAGCGCTGGAAGCTCAAGGATCGTTTCCGCCCGTTTATGTGACGGCGATTACCGCGGGCGAACGCAGCGGAAACCTCACCGGGGTTCTGGAGCAGTACATTTCCTACTTACGCGTTAGCACCGGATTCCGCAAAGGGCTCATTACCGCGTTGATTTATCCCTGCATCCTTGTGGTTGCTGTGGTCGTGACTCTGAGCTACCTCGTCACCTATGCGATGCCGCAGTTTGCGAAACTGTACTCGGACCTCGGCATCAAGTTGCCCGCCATTACGCAATTCATGCTCTCGTTGTCCGTGCCGCTACGTGATTATTTCCTGTTAGTCTTCGCGGTGGTTGCCGTCGTCGCTGTTGCAATTTTTCTGTGGACTCGCTCGGACCAGGGCGCCGTCGCCATTGATCGCCTGAAGCCCAAGATCCCCGTGTTTGGCGACATCTGGCTGAAATCGCAAATCGCGCAATTCGTGCGCACGCTTTCAACGCTCCTTGCCGGCGGCACGCCGCTGGTCGCGGGACTGGAAACCTCCTCGCAGGCGATCGGCAGCCGTTTGATCGCTACTTCCGTGCAAGGCGCGGGCGCGCGCGTTCGTGAAGGCCGCACACTGCACGAAAGCCTTGCCGAGACCCGCTTGGTGCCCGACCTGGCGCTGGAAATGATTGAAGTAGGGGAAGCGTCCGGCGCGCTGGCTGCCATGCTTACGAGCGTCGCGGAATTTTACGAAGAAGAAGTGAGCACGCGCCTGCAGCGCACTCTGATCTGGGTTTCGCCCGCCATTTTGGTGGTCATGGCGGTTGTGGTAGGCTCTATTTTGATATCACTTTATCTTCCGCTTTTTTCCCTCCAAGTGGGTTCCGGGGGCTAGGAATTGGGTTCCATGGCTACACCTTCGAACAATCCGATAGTTCCAGGGCTGCCGAACGAGGCTGCCGAGCGCGATCAGGCGCGTCGGCTGTCGGAGCGCTATCGCTGCCCCTTCGTGGATTTGCGCGAACAGCGTATTGATCCCGACCTTTTCCGCAGCATCCCAGCCGAACTGATGTTCCGCTACAAATTTGTGCCGCTGGAGGCGCATGACACCACGCTGATGGTCGCCATGGCCGATCCCAGCCAATTGCAGCTCACCGACGAACTCTCGTTGCTGTTGGGCAAGCGCCTGCAGATCCGCGTCGCCACCACTTCGCAGATTGACGATCTGCTGAAACGCACCGAGCAGTCCCAGCGCGTTCTGGATCAGGCCACAGAAGGGTTCACGCTGCAGGTCGTCGGCGACGAAGAAGACAGCGAAGAAAATATTACGATGGACAAGCTCACCCGCGATTCCGGCGTGAGCCCGGTTGTGCGCCTGGTGGACACCGTAATCTTCACCGCGCTCGAACGCCGAGCGAGCGATATCCACATCGAAACGCGCAATACCGAAGTGGTAGTCAAATACCGCATTGACGGCGTGCTGCAATACGCCATGCAGCCGCTCGCCAAGGAATGGCACGCTACGATTCTTTCGCGCATTAAAGTGATGAGCGAACTCGATATCGCCGAGCGCCGCGTCCCGCAGGATGGCCGCTTCCGCGTGCGTTACAAAGGCCGCTTCGTGGACTTCCGCGTTTCCATCATGCCTTCGGTTCACGGCGAAGATGCCGTCTTGCGCGTCCTCGACAAAGAAACGCTCAGTGAAAAATTTCGCAACTTGACGCTGGACGTCGTCGGCTTCGATGGGCCAGACAAAACGCGCTTTCGCCGCTACATTCAGGAACCGTACGGCATGGTGCTTGTTACCGGGCCCACCGGCTCGGGCAAGACCACCACTCTCTACGCCGCGATCAACGAAATCAAGAACGACGAAGACAAAATCATCACCATCGAAGACCCGGTCGAATATCAAGTCCGCGGGATCACGCAGATTCCGGTGAACGAAAAGAAGGGCCTCACCTTCGCGCGCGGCTTGCGTTCGATTCTGCGCCACGACCCGGACAAGATCATGGTCGGCGAAATTCGCGACCAGGAAACCGCGCAAATCGCCATCAACTCCGCACTGACCGGCCACCTGGTTTTCACTACGGTCCACGCCAACAACGTGACGGACGTGATCGGCCGCTTCATCAACATGGGAGTTGAGCCTTACAATTTCGTTTCCGCGCTGAACTGCATCATGGCCCAGCGCCTGGTCCGCGTGATCTGCGAAAATTGCAAGAAACAAGTGCAGTACACGCCGGAAGCGCTGAAAGAATCGGGCCTGGATCCGACGGAGTGGATGACTGTGCCGTTCTACGAAGGCACCGGTTGCCTGGAATGTTCGGGCAGCGGCTATCGCGGCCGCTCGGCGATTACCGAATTGCTCGATCTCTCCGACCATATTCGTGAAATGATCATCAATCGCCGTCCGACTTCGGAAATCAAGCGCGTGGCGAAGGAAGAAGGCATGTCGTTCCTGCGCGATTCCGGCCTGGCCAAAGTACGCAGCGGCACCACCACCCTGCGTGAAATCAACAAGGTGACGTTCCTTGACTAGTTCCGCCACGCTGACCACGCGTTTCTTTGAACTCGGTCCGGTGAAGCGCCTGGAGCGCTGGCTCAACGCCATGCCGCACCCGTCGCTCGTGGTCGAAATTGCGTCCACGCATGTCGCCGCCGCGCACTGGTCGAAGACCGGTGGCCATCTCGACTCACACGCGGTCGAGCCGTTGCCGCTCGGCGCAATTATGGCGTCGCCGGTGGACGCGAACGTTGTTCAGCCCGAAGCGGTGCGCTCGGCGTTGCGCAAGGTCTTAAATCGCGTGCCGGTGCATGATGCGCCGATCGCACTGCTCATTCCCGACCCGGTCGTGCGCGTTTTCATTCTTCCGTTTGACACCTTGCCGCGCCGCGCCGATGAAGCCGTGCCGCTGCTGCGCTGGCGTCTGAAAAAAAGCGTCCCGTTTGACATGGAAGAAACCGTGGTTTCCTGGATGCGCCAGAGCGGTCGTGAGGCAGCCTTGGAAATTGTCACCGCCGTGGCGCGCCAGAGAATCGTGCGCGAATACGAAGACATTCTCGAACCGCTGAACGCCAAGGCCGGAGTCGTGCTCAGTTCCACCCTCGCGAGCCTGCCGCTGCTCGGCGACGAGGGTGCAACGCTGCTGGCGCGCATGTCCGGCAAGACGCTCACGACAGTGGTGGTCAATGCCGGCCGCCTGTGCGTCTACCGCTCCACGGAAATGGCGGGCGAAGCGCCGTTGCTCGATCCGCAAGCGATGCTCGATGAAGTCTACCCCGCGATCGCCTATTATCAGGATACTTGGGGCAGTAGCCTCGACCGTGCGTGCGTGACGGGCTTTGGCGCGCGTGCCGAAGTATTTCGCCGCGCCCTTTCGTCGGAATTGAAGTGTCCGATTGGTGCGCTGGCGGAAACGGAAAGCGCTTTGCAACTGGATTCCGGCGCGAAAGATTTGATGTATCAGGATCTCGACGCGCTGGCCGGCTGGATGTTGAACGGAGGCTCCTGAGCCTGTTGCTCCGGGGAATATGAAACTCAGGCTAAATCTTTCGACGGCGCCGCTGGAAAATAAGCGGCCCTTCATCGCCGCGACCAGCGCGTTGGGCGTGATTGGCGTGCTCGCGTTTTTGCTGCTGGGGCACGGCGCTTATAGCTCCTGGCGCGCCAATCGCGAACTGCGCGCGGACATCTCACATTGGCAGGCCCAGATCCGCGCCAGTCAGGAGCAGCAGGCTTCCTTGCAAGCGTATTTTCAGACGGAGGGCGCCCGGCAGGTGCTCGACCGCGCGGCATTCTTGAATTCGCTGATTGGCCAACGCAGTTTTCCGTGGACCAAGATTTTCATGGACCTCGAGCAAACTCTGCCGCCCGGCGTGCGCGTGGTCAGTATTTCGCCAAAGCTCGAAAATGGCCGCGCCAAGGTTGCACTAACCGTGGGTGCGCAATCCGACGAAGGCAAGATTAAGTTTCTGGAGACGCTGGAAAAATCCAAAGTGTTTAGCGATATTCACGTGATTGACGACCGGCATTCGGATAAGCAGGGGTCTGCCGACCCGGTCACGGTGCAATTGACGGCCTGGTATTCGACGACCTAACTGGCGACATAAACATGGACGCAGCCTGGAAAACCTGGAAACTGTGGATCATCGGAGGCCTCGTCGCGCTCTTCGCGGCGGACCTCGCGGTGGGTTATATCCTATGGCAATCCTCACGCGAAGGCGTGGAAGCTATGCGCGCGCAGCGCGATCGCCTGGAGCTCCAATCGAAGATGCTGAAGGCCGACGTCGCGCGCGGCGAACGGATTCGCGCTTCTCTTTCCGGAGTGGGCAAGGAATACGACGGTTTTTACCATACCGCGTTTTTGGATTCGAGCGAAGGATACTCAGCGATTGACGGGGATTTGGGCGCGATCGCCAGCAAGTCCAACTTGCGGAGCACCGGCATCGCGTTTCACGAAAAGGAAATCAAGAGCCGCGGAGTAGTGGAAGTGGATATTGCCGACACCGTGGAAGGCGATTATTCGGCCATCATTCAGTTCATCAACGGCCTCGAGCGCTCCAAATATTTCTATCTCTTGAGCGATTTAAAATTGGACTCAGCCGCGACCGGACCGGGAATCCGTTTGCATCTCGAGCTGCACACCTATTTCAGGACCTGAGCGATGTCGAAACGCAACGAAATCTATCTGCTCGTAGGCCTGCTGCTGGTCGCCGGCGTGGTTTACTTCTTCAGCCGCAGTGACGCTCCTAGCGCGAAGGGAGCGCTGGCTTCCAACACCTCATTTCATCCGTTGAATGTGGACGAGCCGCAGCTGCGCCTCGATCTCCTCGAAAAGATCCAGAAGCTCAAATATTCCGGCTCCGACCGCAATATTTTCACCTTCGGTCCGCCGCCGCCACCGCCGAAGACTCCCGAGGAAATCGCGAAGGAAAACTTCCGCAAGCAGGGACCGGAGCCTCCTCCTCCACCTGCGCCCGTTTCTGTTCCCGCGCAGCTTTTCGGCTATGCCTCCATGCCCGATAGCGGCAAGCGCGTGGCATTTTTCCTAGATGGCGACGACGTGCTCGTTGTCGAGGAAGGTTCAGTATTCCTGAACCGCTTCCGTCTCGATAAAATCGGCAATGATTCCGCGGATGTTGAGGAAATCTCGTCGGGCCGCCACGCCACCGTGCAAATGGTTCCGCCGGTCAGCGGCGAGGCAGCGACCAGCTCTATCAATCAATGAACGAAGAAAATATTTCTGGCGCAGAGGTGAAACCACCCGCAGCACATGAGCAGCGCGTATCGCGAAGGCGGTCGGCAAAGCGTGCGCGCCGCCAACGCTCGCAAGAAGGCGGTTTTGCGTTCCTATTGGCGCTCGGGCTGATCGTGTTGGTGGTCGCGATGAGCCTGATGGTCCTGCAAAACGGCGCCACGGAGCACCGCAGGATGGTCGAGGAGGAAGCCATCTGGCGCGGCAATCAATACGCGCGCGCGGTTCGCCTCTATTTCCACAAGACCGGCCATTATCCCCAGGACCTCGAAGATCTGCAGAAAGGCCTGCCGGAGCTGCATTTCCTTCGCCAAGCCTATAAAGACCCGACCAACCAATCTGACGGCTCCTGGCGCTTTATTTACGTCAACGCCGCCGGCCAGATCATCGGCAGCACCAAGTACGCGAACCTCCAGCAAATGGCGCTCATGGACGCGAACGGCGGCCAATTGCCGACTATTCCAGGTGCCCCGGGTGGGCCGGGCGTGCCTGCATCGAGTCTGGGCGATCCAAACAACAATTTGAATTCGCAGCCGGGTCAGACATCTTCCGGCGGTATCGGAACGGACACTTCGAACCCGTCGGGATTAGGCGCGTCGGGAAACACTTCGCCCGATGGGCAAAATCCGCAATCTCCTGACGGCCAAAATCCTCCGCAGCCGACCGGACAAAATCCGCAGAATCCGCAATCTCCGCAAAATCCCACCGCAGGTCCGATTGGGCAAAATCCGCTAGGGAATAATCCCTTAAGTTCCTTGCAGGGCGCACTGGGCCAAGGAGGCGCGGTCACGCAGGCAAGCCTCGCGGCCATGGCGCAGCTCAAGCCGACCGGTCCGGTGGATGGACCGGTGCTCGGCGCGTTCTTAACCGGTGTAGCGTGCAAACAGGATTCGCCGTCCCAAAAGGTTTATCACGGCGGGAAGAAGTACCTTAACTGGGAATTCATCTGGAATCCGCTCGAAGACGCCGCCGCGGCCATGCAACAGCAAGCCGGCAACGCCGGCACGAATGGCATCGGCCAGAACGTAAACAGCGCCTTTGGCGGCCCGGGAAGCGTGAACGGCAATCCCGGCCAGCCGACCCAGCAGCCGACGCAGCCAACCACCACAAATCCGCAGTTTCCTCAATAAGTCGCGATTTTTTTTAAGCTCGGTTTACGGAAGGTGCAATCAGTTTTTCGCAGCGGGTGCTGAGGTCTTTTCATGCGCCATCTTCGACGTGATTTGGCGCACATAATCTTGCGTCTCGCGAAATGGTGGAATCCCGCCGTACCTCTCGACCATCTGCGGCCCGGCATTGTAAGCCGCGAGCGCCAGCGTCAGGTTGCCGCGGTAGCGCGTCAGCAGATCCTTCAGGTAATGCGCGCCGGCATCAATATTCTGCGCCGGATCGAAAATGTCCGCGACGGAGTAATGCGCCGCCGTCTGCGGCAGCAATTGCATCAGGCCCAGCGCTTGCCTCCGCGAAACCGCTCGGGGATTGAAATTCGATTCCATGGCGATCACGCGAACGATTAAATCTTCTTCCAGACCATGCTTTTGCGCGGCGGCATGAATCAAATTGGCGTAGGGACCGCTGGTCGTCACCGGTGACGGCGGCAGCGGCTCGAAATGGTCTTCCGGCTCAACGCTCACCAGATCCGCGGCCAGCACGTCCACGGTGCCGCCTGCCACGGTCAGCCGCACGTGAGTGCCGTCCGTCTCGTAGCCCGTGATATGCAGCCGCAAACCCGAGCGCAACACGGCATAATCCGCCCGCGCCGGCGCGGCACACGCAGCCGCGACGATCACCAGCGCGCCAGCAATTAGAGTTCGTTGCGCGAACCGACCCATATGTTCAATTCTCAAGTCTTAAATGCTTCCGCTGTGATCCGTGCCGTCGAGCGCGTACCGGCGAATCGCCACAGCCAACCCATCTTCGTCGTTCGATAGAGTAATCGGCCAGCCCAGCGATTTCAACTCGGCCACCGAATTGCCCATCACCACGGGGCACCCCGCAAATTCCAGCATTTCGCGGTCGTTCCAGTTGTCGCCAACGGCCATAACATTCTGTGCCGGAATGCCTCGGCGGCGAACCCACTCTTTCAGCGTCGTGCCCTTGGTCACGTCCCTCGGCAACACGTCCAAAATGGACAAATCGCGGTGCTCATACTCCGTGAGCGCCAAAGTGAAATCACGCGCAAACGGCAGCGCCGCCAGGCTCTTCATCGCCGCGCGCATCGGAACGCACTGGCCGGTGTACGTCACCTGAATCGGGTCCTCGCCATTTAGGCAGGTCGGCAAAGGCGCCACCTCCGCGATGTACTCGCGATTCCGCCGAAAATAACCCCCGCGAAAGGGATCGTCCCAATCCACCTTTTCCAGGATCACCTGCCGCGCCCCGGGACGGTCAAACACGACCGCGGCGTGCGCGCGAAATTCCAGCGTCGCATCAAGCACTCGCCGGGCCGTCGCGCTCGCGAGCAGGTAACGCAGATGCGTCGTGCCGTTGCGCGATTTTGCGAGTGCCCCGTTGTTGACGATCATGTGCAGATCGCACGGCAACGACAGCGCGATCGGCAGCGCAAAATCAAACCGCCGCCCGGTAACCAGCACGATTTCGATTCCGCGCGCCGCCGCCTCGGCGAGCGCCTGGGAATTCGCCGCAGACACCTGGGACTTGCTGTCGAGCAACGTCCCGTCAATATCCGTGGCAATCAGCTGGATGGGCACGCACAGATTCTATCGTGTTCGCGTGCTTCCTGCCGCGCTCTTCGCCGTTTCCGCCACTATGCTATCCTGCTTTTCGTACGAAAGGGAACTGACCTGACGGACAGGCTCTATTATCGCGATTCGTTCCTGCGGGAATTCGACGCGCAAGTGGTCACCTGCGAGCCGGAGGGCGACCGTTTTCGCGTGATATTGGATAAGACCGCGTTCTATCCCACCTCCGGCGGTCAGCCCCACGATCTAGGCAAGCTCGGCGACGCCCCGGTAGTGGAAGTTCTGGATGCCGACGAGGGTTCGCCTGGCGCGGACGGTGTCGAGCACCACGTCGTTCATTACACCACCGCTGAGGTCCCGCCAGGGACCGTTCACGGCCGTGTGGATTGGCCGCGCCGGATTGACCATATGCAGCAACACACCGCGCAGCATTTGCTCTCCGCGGCATTCATCGAGCTATTCGGCTTCCAAACGGTCTCGTTCCATCTCGGCAAGGAAATTTCGACCATAGATCTCAATGCCCCCGCCGTGCTCGCCCGCCATCTGGAAGAAGCCGAGCGCCGCACAAATGAAATTATCTTCGAGGACCGTCCGGTCGTAGTCAGCTTCGGTACGGCGGAAGAGTTCGCGGAGCAGGGCATTCGCAAGAAAGTGGAACGCGAAGGAATCCTCCGCGCCATTGAAATCGAGGGATTCGACCGCCAACCTTGCGGCGGCACGCATTTGGTGCGCACGGGACAAGCGGGCTTGCTGCTGATCCGCAAACTCGAACGCCGCCGCCCCGATTTGTGGCGAGTCGAGTACGTAGCAGGCTATCGCGCTTTGTATGCAGCCCGCAGCGATTTCGGCTTGCTCACCGAAGCCGCCACCCTGCTCAGCTGCGGCGTCGCGGACGTTCCCGGCGGCATCACCAAAATGGCCGCCGAGCGGCGCGAACAATTTTCCGCGGTGAAGCACCTAGACGAGCGGCTGGCATTGCTCGAAGCGCGCGCTCTTCTGCGCGAGCACGATGAATCGCGTGGCGCGCCTGCGTCGGAAGCCAATTCGATGGAACCTCGCGTGGTCGCCGCTGCAGTTCCCGAAGCGACGGCAGCGTACCTCGGTCTTCTGGCGGCGCGGCTCGCAGCCGTAAATAACGTTGTCGCGCTGCTCGTCAGCCGCGACGGTGGGCACGTCGTTTTTGCGCAGTCGAAAGGACTCTCGGCTGATCTGGGCGCGGCGCTGCGTGGTTGCCTCAAGGAATTTGGCGGCAAAGGCGGCGGCTCGCGCGACTTCGCGCAAGGCAGCCTGCCCAATCCTGCGGAAGCAGACGCCTTTCTCACACGCGCCAGGAATGTGCTGCAGCCGTAACGCACTCCTACAATTTGCGAGACGGTCCGGCCAACCCTTTGCAGCAGCTAACCGTTCAAATAATCTGGTGCCGTCAAACGATTGCCCGCAGTCCATTCGCATAGTAAATTGGTGCGTGCACGGCGCAAGCCGCATTTGAGAGTCAGCTGATTTCGTGCTGCTTGGTACGCGGCGTAGAGAAAAATGGAGCTATTGCTCAATATTTTCTGGTTCTTGATCACCGTCGCCGGAGTCGTTCTCTGGCGCACCCGGTGGACGCACCAGAGCCGCATTCGTAGCCACGCGACCTGGCGCGAATGGACCGCGTTTGTCTGCGCCATGGTCATGCTCTTCTTCGTGGTTTCGCTCACCGACGATCTTCACGCCGAATTGATGTTGATCGAGGAATGTTCCGGCAGCCGGCGCCACGCGTCTTGCATCGCCTGTCCGCATCACTCATCGCCGCCGAAAACGTCTACTACGTCTCATGGCTCAATCGTTCCGCTGTCCGGTGCGATTTCTCCATCGTTTGTTTTCATATCATCTCTTCTTTCTTACTCCGCCAGCTTTCCGCTGCGATTAAACAGCCGGCTACTGTCCGGCCGCGCGCCTCCGGCTGCCGTTCGCTAGGCTTGCAATCCTTCAGTATTTTCATGCTCCAAATTTAGGTTACTTACTCGAATTGGATTCGGCAGTTTCCGGTAGATGACGCTATCAATTCTTTGCGGACTCCTGACGTGAACGGAGTCCACTCGGATTTCTCGAACCATATGAATATGTTCATGAAACGCGCGGGAAGTGTATTCATCGTCGCCTCATTTGCGGGCGTTCTGCTGCTGGCAGGCTGCCGCGAAAACACAGGTAACAGCGCCTCCGCGGAAGCTCCTCCGCCCGCGCAAGTCGAGCACGAGAGCGACGTCAACGTAGTGCAAGTGGATCATCCCGATCAATTCCCGCTGGTGGCAGCGACGGAATACAAGTCCGCATCGCAGCTGGTCGCGACCGGCGTGGTGAGCCCCGACATTTCCCGCACGGTACCGGCTATCTCCATCGCCTCCGGCCGTGTTGTGGACATTCGCGCCCGTCTCGGTGACACGGTAAGGAAGGGCCAGGTGCTACTCCGAGTGCAAAGCGCGGACATCGCCGCCGCCTACTCCGATTATCAAAAAGCCGTCGCCGACGAAACGCTCTCGAGCAAGCAGCTCGAACGCGCCAAAGGCCTCTACGATCACGGCGCGATTTCGCTCAACGATTTGCAAGTCGCCGAAGACGCCGAAAACAAAGCCAAAGTGGACGTGGAAACCGCCGCCGAACATTTGCACGTCCTGGGCAGCCCACTCGATCATCCCTCCGGAATTGTCGATATCGTCGCGCCAATTTCAGGAGTCATCACCGACCAGCAGGTCACCAACGCCGCCGGCGTGCAGGGGCTTTCTTCCGCGAACCCCTTCACGATTTCGGATCTTTCCTATGTGTGGATTCTCTGTGACGTGTACGAAAACGATTTGTCCGCAGTACGCCTGGGCGACACCGCTGATGTGCGCCTCAACGCCTATCCCGACCGCGCCGTCACCGGTCGCATCAGCAACATCGGCGCAGTGCTCGATCCCAATATTCGCACCGCCAAGGTCCGCATCGAGGTGCGCAATCCCGGCGAGATGCGCTCCGGAATGTTCGTCACCGCCACATTCCACGGACAAAAGCCGGAAACGCACGCAGCGATTCCCGCGTCAGCCATTTTGCATTTGCACGACCGCGACTGGGTGTACGTCCCGGCCGGCGGAAATAAGTTCCGACGCGTGGGCATCGTCTCCGGCGCCAACTTGCCGAACAAAATGGCCGAGGTTGTGTCCGGCATCCAGCCCGGACAGCAGATCGTCCGCGATGCGCTGGTTCTGCAGAACACCGTGGAGCAATAACAGAAACTCCCCTCGGAGCGGAGCGCTTAAAGAGCGATCGGAATCATGCAAAGCCTTATCAATCTCGCGCTGAATAGTCGCTTCATGGTTCTCGCGCTAACGATTCTGCTCCTGGTCTGGGGCGCGATTTCATTCCATAGCCTCCCCGTGGAAGCCTATCCGGACGTTGCCAACAACTACGTCCAGGTCATCACCCAGTGGCCGGGCCGCGCCGCCGAGGAAGTTGAGCAGCAAGTCACCGTCCCCATCGAAATCCAGATGAATGGATTGCCGCACCTCGCGCATCTGCGCTCCGAATCGCTTTTCGGGCTTTCCAGCGTGATGCTCATCTTCGACGACAATTCCGAAAACGATTGGAACCGCCAGAAAGTGCTGGAACGGCTTTCGCAAGTCACGCTTCCCAATGGCTTGCAACCGCAGATGGGTACCGACTGGAGTCCGGTCGGCCAGATCTACTGGTACACGCTGAAGAGCACGAATCCCAAGTACGACTTGATGGAACTGAAATCCATCGAGGACTGGACGCTCGAAAAGCAATTCAAGTCCGTGCCTAATGTGGTGGACGTTTCCAGTTTCGGCGGAATCACCCGCGAATATCAGGTCCGCGTGGATCCCAACGCCTTGGTGTCCCACGGCCTAAGCATCGGCCAGGTCGAGCAGCAGCTCGCCAACAACAACGCCAATGCCGGCGGCAGCTTCGTCGAAGCAGGTCTACAGCAGATCAACGTTCGCGTGCAGGGCCTCTTCGGCAATGTGGGAGATATCGAACAGACCGCGATTCTTTCGAAGAACGGAACCGTGCTGCACGTGAAAGACATCGCCACGGTGACGCAAGGCCCGCGCATTCGCCTCGGTCAAATCGGCAAAGCCATTCACCGCTCGGATGGGAAAATACTGGATAGCGATGATGTGGTCGAGGGCATCGTCCTCTTGCGCAAAGGCGCGAACGCCGACGAAACCCTCGCCGCCATCCACGCAAAAGTAAAAGAACTGAACGAACAGATATTGCCGCCCGGCGTGAGAATCGTTCCGTTCCTCGATCGCAGCGTCCTGGTTCAACTCACCACCAGTACCGTCCTCGAGAATCTCACTAAGGGTGTCCTGTTAGTCTCCGTGATTTTATTTTTCTTTCTGGGCAATTCGCGCGGCGCGCTGATCGTGGCTTTGACGATTCCCTTTGCGCTGCTATTCGCTTCCATCTGTCTCGACCTCAACAAGATCCCGGCGAACTTGCTTTCTCTGGGTGCTCTCGATTTCGGAATGGTGGTGGACGGCACGGTCGTCATCGTAGAAAACATCGTCCGGCATTTCAGCCTGGCGTCCAGTGCCCACAAATCGCCGATGGAAATCATTCGCGACGCGGTGTTGGAAGTGCTCCGCCCCGTCTTCTACGCGCGCGCCATTATCATCACCGCCTATCTACCGATCTTCACTCTGCAAAGCGTGGAAGGGCGCCTGTTCAAACCCATGGCGTGGACGGTTTCCTTCGCGCTGCTCGGCGCGTTGCTTTTCGCGATTGTCATCGCTCCGGTGATGGCGCTCATGGTGTTCAGCCACGGCGTCCGCGAGTGGCCGAACCCGGTGATGAATTTCCTGCGCGACAAATACAAGATTGCGGTGCGCTGGGCCATCGAACATCGCCGCACTACTGTCGCCGTCGGCACCGCCGCGTTCGCGGCAGCCGTCTTCCTGATGGGTAGCGGCGCGATCGGCTCGGAATTCCTGCCGCACCTAGACGAAGGCGCCATCTGGGTTCGCGGCACTCTCGCGCCCAGCACGGGACCCACCGAAGGCGTCCGTGTTGCCGACGAAGCACGCGTGATTCTCGCTTCGTTTCCCGAAGTTACCCTGGTCACCAGCCAGGTGGGACGTCCAGACGACGGCACGGACACCACTGGTTTCTTCAACACGGAATATTTCGTGGACCTCAAGCCGAAGAAAGAATGGCGTCCCGTTTTTCACCGAGACAAAGACGAACTGATTGCCGCAATGGATCGCGAGCTGAGCAAAATGCCCGGAATCCTCTGGAATTTCTCCCAGCCCATCGCGGACAACATGGAAGAAGCCGTCAGCGGCGTAAAAGGCGAACTGGCCATCAAGTTATACGGCGACGATCTGCAACTCCTCGAAGAAAAGGGCGATGAGGTCGTGAACATCATGAAAAACGTCCCGGGAGTCGAGGACCTTGGCCTCTTTCGTGTGTTGGGACAGCCCAACCTCAACATCTCTGTGGATCGCCAGGCCGCCGCGCGCCATGGCATCAACGTGGCGGATGTGCAGGACGCCGTGGAAACCGCGGTCGGCGGCAAAGCGGTCAGCCAGGTCCTCCAGGGCGAGCAGCGCTACGATCTCGTCGTCCGCTATCAGGCGCCGTATCGCGACACCAAGGAAGCCATCGAAAATATCCGCTTGTTGGCGCCTTCCGGCGAACGCGTCTCCCTTGCGCAACTCGCCAAAGTGGACATTCGCGACGGCGCCTCCGAAATCTATCGCGAGGAAAATTCCCGCTACGTCGCCATCAAATACAGTGTGCGCGGCCGCGACTTGGGCAGCGCCGTGGAAGAAGCGATGAAACTGGTGAAAGAGAAAGTGAAGCTCCCGGTGGGCTACCACATCGACTGGGCCGGCGAATACGCCAGCCAACAACGCTCGCAACGCCGCCTGATGATCGTCGTGCCCATCACCCTGCTGGTGATCTTCATCATCCTTTACACCATGTTCGCCTCCGCCAAATGGGCCGGACTGATTCTCGCAAACGTCGCCGTCGCCCCGCTCGGTGGCCTGCTCGCGCTGTTGCTCACCGGAACGCACCTGAGCGTTTCTTCCGGCATCGGATTCCTAGCGCTCTTCGGCGTCTCGGTGGAAACCGGTGTGATCATGCTCGAATACATCAACCAGCTGCGCGTGCGCGGCTATTCCATCGAAGACTCCGCCATCGAAGGCGCCGTCCTTCGCCTGCGGCCCATCATGATGACCATGCTCGTCGCCACTCTCGGCCTGCTCCCGGCCGCCATGTCCAAAGCCATCGGCTCCGATTCGCAGCGTCCCTTCGCCATCGTGATTGTCGGCGGCTTGATAACGGCTCTGGTCATGGGCATCTTCCTATTGCCCGCTCTCTACGTGTGGATCGCTCGCGACGGCGACAAGCTTCCCGAGCTGGAAGAGTCCTTCGAAGCCTAGCTCCTCACCCTATTTCGCTTTTCTTTTCAATTTCAGCTGCATCGCGATTCCGATAGAATCCCGGTGCGCCGGCTGCATCCCCGTGCCACCGGCTTCCCGGAGGGTGCCGCTCCCATGAAACGAGAAGAGGTCCGCGCTCGCATCGAAGAAATCGGCATCATTCCGGCGGTCCGGCTCTCTTCCGCCGAAGATGCGCTGTTTGCGGCCGAAGCCGTCTCCCGCGGCGGGATTCCCATCGTGGAAATTGAGATGACGGTTCCAGGCGCCACCGACGTGATCGCACACCTCGTGAAACACGCCCCGAAAATGATCGTGGGCGCGGGCGACGTCTTCGATTCGGATGTCGCTCGCCAATGCCTGGACGCCGGCGCAACATTTCTCACCAGCCCGGGCCTCGATATGAAAATCGTCGAGTTCGCGCTCGGAGCATCTGTAGTGGTTTTGCCGGGCGCGCTGACTCCGACAGAAGTGACCAGGGCCTGGAAAGCCGGCGCAGACTTCGTGAAGGTGTTTCCCTGCGCACAGGTCGGCGGCGATAGTTACATCCGCGCGTTGAAAGCGCCGTTTCCCAATCTGCCGCTTGTCGCGTCCGGCGGCGTAAACCAGCACACCGCCGCCAATTTCATCCTCGCAGGCGCCACAGCCCTCGGCATCGGCGGGGAACTGATCCCCAAAGACGCCATCCGACTGCGCCAGGCCGAACGCATCTTCACCCTAGCCCACCGCTTCGTAAAGTTCGTAAGCGCAGCCCGCGCGCAAGTAGCGTCGCACAAACCCCACGTTGAAGACGCCGCGAAGCGTGCCTAAGGGTTTACACCCACGACCCTACTGAGAAATTCCTGTTCTGAACGGGTTTGGTGCTACCGGAGGCGTTTGCTAGAATTAGTGGCACTGCTTCAGTGATGGGCGTGTAGCTCAGTTGGGAGAGCGCCTCGTTCGCAACGAGGAGGTCAGGGGTTCGAGCCCCCTCACGTCCACCAAACTCAAAGCAAGCCAGCAGAAGAACATGCGGAGATACCTCTAAGCAGTCCGAAATTGCAAAACAGCCACTGTATCGGTTTTTGTATCGGTTTGGTTTTGCGTGTCGGTTTTGCGGTCGAGTTTCAGAACGGCTGCCCGCAGTGAATCCATGTCCGCGTGCGCATATCTTTCGGTGATACTGCGGATGCTGTGACCTAGCAGCGTACGGATGTCTTCGACCGACGTATGCTCTCGGCGCAAGCGTGTAGCGAACGTGTGGCGCAGATCATGCCAGCAAAACTCAGTGATCGCCGCGTCTTTCAGAACGTTTTCAAACCAACGCCGCGAGGATTGCAATTCGATGCCGGACGGTTTGCGGATGACCGCACCGCTTGGGCGTTCTGGGTCCGCACAGCGAGCGCGTAGCGTCTTGAACGCGGCCAACGCGGTATCGTTGATTGGCACTTGATAGCCCGCACCAGCCTTCGACCGCTTGAACGTCACCACGCGGAAATCCAGGTTGACGGAATCCCATTGCAACGGTTCCATGGGCGTCCGCTTGCCGTTGTGGATGCCGAACAGATTCGAACGGCGACAGCCAAGATGCAACGCCAGGTCGAATTCGCATTCCTTTGCCGCATACTTCGCGCGGATCGCCTTGCGGAGATTGTCTTCCTCTGTGAACGATAGTTCGCGCATGCGGGCGTTTTCGAGTTTGAACCGCTTCGACGCCAGTGCGGGGTTGACGGTGACTTCGCCACGCTCGATTGCCAGAGCGTAGCAGCGCAGCAAGGTCAAACGATATTCGTTTGCGGTTGTCTTCGTCCATCCCAAGCCCCGGGGGGCGATGTTCGCGAGCAACTGTGCGTTGATTTCTTCCGTGCTGATGCTCTCGGCTGCGCGTCCGGGCCACCACTCTTTGAAGCGAGCAACGCGGCATTCGCAGGCATCCCAAGCCCGCGTATAGTCTTTGAAATATTGAACCGCTTTGTCGCAGATGTCGGAGAGCAGCACCAGATCGGTACGCGGTTTCGGTTTGACGTACTTGTTCTCTTCGATTTCACGTTGCCACACTTCGCGCTGACGCTTGGCACACTTCAGGCTCACATTCCCGATTGTGCGCAATTCGAACGAACCATCCGCCTTTGTGAGATAGGCAACTAGCGATGGTCCACGGCGACGGATACCACGTGGTAGTTGTTCGGTTTTCATCGAGAGCCCCCTTTGCGCGGCTTTGCCCAACGCGCTGCGATTGCCTTTTTCGCGCTCGCCGTGCGTTGCTCTTTGGTAAGATTCTTGGCGCGTTGCTTGCCGCCCTTGCGTCCCATTTCGCTTGCGGTCATTTCCTTTGCCATTCGGTTTCCCCTTTGTCGCCCCACTATACGAAGGGCTACGTAAGACTATACGTTACGCTACGTATAGGTGTCAAGGGGTAAAAGTTTCGGCCATAATCCGGCGAATTAACGCTCCGAGCGTCACCCCTTCATGGATAGCGCGAACCTTTAACTCTTTTTTTAGTGCCAGGGGAAGGAAGGTATCTATCCGTTTCTCGGCCGGCAATCGCGGATGGTGCACTTTATTGTGACACCTGCGGCAGAGCCAGATGACTTCAAGCGGCTTTGAGTAGTCTGGATGATGCCCTTCGATATGTTTCGTTGACCCGCACTGCGAACACTCCGAACGTAGATGCACGATCATTGGTCTAATCTTTCTTCTTTGCCGTGATTGCCGGTCTCGTGGTCTTTGCGACAGAACGCGATGAGCGAATCACGCGGAATGCGCGTAGCGCCGCCAATCTTGCGGCTGACTAATTCGCGGCGGAATACCAGACGCTCGACCGTCCGAACGCTGAGGCTTAAAACTTTCGCTGCTTGCGGGATGGTGAACAGCAAGGGGAATTCGGATTCAAGTTGGGGACGCATGATTCGACCTTAGAAACGCCGAGTCGAATCCTGCAACGGAAGGGCAGCACTGAGCCGGTAACGGCAAGGATTCAGTGGACGCGATTTGAAAACGCAGAAAGCCTAAACGTTTACACAGCGGCTGGTCAAGCGGAATCTTCGGTACGTAGAAATGCTTGAAGTATTCTACCGCGCGATTTGCGTTGCAAAGACAGGGATTTATGGACGAAGGCCGGCATGATTTTATACTTCATGCACTCTCTTTATTTAGTACAGCATTAGTACATGCCAGCACTCGGCCAGATAATCGCCATCATGGAAACGAAACTTGTCTTTCACGTTTCAACGTTGCACTGCCTGCGGTGTAGCTGGAAGTGGCAGCCACGAAGCCCGCGCACTCCGCGCAAATGCCCGCACTGTATGAGTGCCTTATGGAATAAGGCACGCGTGCGGAAAGCGAATCATGCGTAGGGTAGACAACTGCTTACGGTGCGGACTCGAAAAACCCATCGTTTCGAATGGGTTTTGTCGCGGCTGTTACCAGATCGCGTACCGCGCGGCGGAGAAAAGCGGCCTGGTGGAATGCCCTGTCCGACCGGACCAGACACAGCGACGCTATCAAGAAGAGTTGAGCGACCAGAGGATCATGCTCGCGAAAGTCGTCAAGGCACTGGAGCGGACGCACGTAACGACCGCCGCACTCAGGCCAGAGCGCGTAGCAGCCATAATCTCAGAATTGAATATCGCCATCCGAATCATTGACAACCTGAAGCAATCGCAGTTTTCCGTAAACCCAAAAATCGAGTCTTCGGAAAACTCAAAGCCACTTGCGCCAGATACAGAGGATACAGAAGAGTTGTCGGAAAACCAGAAATCTGAGTTATCAGAACACTTAGATCACTTAGAGGTAACAGAAAGTGATGGTGAGTTTTCAGAAAACCCAGAATCCGAGTTTTCCGAAAACTCCAAAAGAAGAAAGCTATGACTGATGCGAAAGCGCAATGGCGCGAGAGCATGCGGACCTTGCTGCAACGGGATGTCGAAATATTTGCGAATTGTTCTGACGATGACTTGATGACGCTGGCCCGCACCTACCCGGGCTATACCGGATACACCGATTCCACGCCGATAGCCTCATGGACTCCCGAACAACGGCGCCGACGAAGGATTGCGCTTCATGCTGGCGCCGTCCGCAAATTGCGGGCTTTCGAGCGAAGCCATCCGGATCCTGGCGCCGTGCCAGTCCGCAAGGCACCGAAGCCTAGGAAGGTGCGGAGCGAAGGCGCCGAGGTACGCGGCGCCCTGGAACGCAT
>JBAQGJ010000142.1:0-2474 GCA_049287725.1 Candidatus Acidiferrales bacterium
CCTTCGATCTGGTGGATTTTCTGCCGGCACAGGAAATTGTTGCGGCCCTTCATCAGCGCAGCCTTCAGATTCGGCGCGAAATGTTTCTGTAGAAAAGGCACGTCCTTATTGAACAATTGCTCCTGCAGGGATTTAGTGGCCGTGGAAATCACCACGCGCCGCCCGCTGCGGATTGCCGGGATCAGGTAGGCGAGGGTTTTCCCGGTTCCGGTGCCCGCTTCGATGATGGCGTGCTGGTGCTTCTGAAAAGCGTCGTCCACGATTTCCGCCATGGCCAGTTGCGACGAACGGAATTCGTAGCCCGGATGCCGGCTTTCCAGCAGTCCGCCGGGGCCGAAGATTCCCTCGATGGTTACTTCTTCAGGTTTCGTCGCGGCGGCGGATTTTTTCGGCATGATCGTTTCAGCTTTAGCGGACGTGTAAGCTGAGAAGGTTAAGATATCACACGGGCATCTGATGCCGCGGTTCGGACGCGACCGAGCCGGTGGAGGCAGTCAGCGATCTTGAACGTGCGGACGGATTGCGTCGGAGATGTTAAAGTAATCAGCCCGCACACCGGCGCTTTCATCAGCCCGTGATAACCTGAACGTTCGTTGGCAATGGCCTGCACCATCTACACTGTGCAAATCGAAGGCAAGACGAAACTTGGGTACATGGCGCGTCCGCGCGGGGGCGACTGGCTCGAGGACGACCTGCGTTCGGTATCCCAACAGCGATTCGAAATCGTCGTGTCATTGTTGGACGATAAAGAAGCTGAAGAACTCGCCTTGACCGAGGAAGCGGGTCTTTGCAGCCGGTACGGACTGCAGTTCGTTCGTATTCCCATTCGCGACCGTGGGGTGCCAGAGTTTGACAAAGCCACGATGAGGGCTCTCTCGTCCCTTCGAGAGCTTTGGCGGAGTGGACAATCTGTCGTCACGCATTGTCGAATGGGCTACGGAAGGGCGCCGATGATCGCAGCCTGCATCATGATTTCTGAAGAGTTCGGCAGCGATGCGGCTTTCGAGAAGCTGTCCGCCGCGAGGGGTATCTCTGTGCCGGAGACGGACGAACAGAGGTCGTGGGTTCAGAAGTACGCCGAATTGCTGGGTAAAGAAGAAAACACAATATGAGCGCAAAGCTTCCATCCATCGTAATCGTCGGGCGCCCCAATGTGGGCAAGTCCACGCTCTTCAATCGACTCACGGGCACGCGTCGCTCGATCGTCACGAATGAACCTGGCATCACGCGCGACCGCATCTACGGTACCGCGCACTGGGAAGGGAAATCGTTCGAAGTAGTAGACACGGGCGGAATCGTTCCGGAGGACAAAGCCGGAATCCCCGGCGAAATTTTGCGCCAGGCGCGTGTTGCCATCGAAAATGCCACGCGCGTGGTGCAGGTGGTGGACGGCCGCACGGGCCCCACGCCGCTCGACCAGGAACTCGCTCTGCTGATGCGACGCGCGGGGAAGCCACCGATCCTGGCGGTCAATAAGGTCGACACCGCGAAGCAAGCGGAGTTCGCGGCGCAATTTTACGAGCTGGGCGACGAAATTTTTCCGATCTCGGCGGAACACGGGTTTGGCATTGATGTGCTGCTGGACGCGCTCACTGAAGAGATTCCTGCAGGCGAAGCCGCCGTCGCACCGCCGGACGTCAACATCGCAATCATCGGCCGGCCAAACGTCGGCAAGTCCACTTTGCTGAATCAACTGGTCGGCGCGGAGCGCTCGATTGTTTCCGCCGAGCCCGGGACCACGCGCGACGCCGTGGATACGGTGGTGGAGCGCAACGGCAAGGCCTACCGCTTCCTCGATACGGCCGGCATCCGCCGCAAAGGCAAGACAAAGCTTATCGCTGAAAAATTGAGCGTAATCATGGCGCGGCAGCACTTGGAGCGCGCCGATATCGCGCTTCTCGTCGCCGATTCGGCCATGGGCATTACTTCGCACGACGCCACGATCGCGAGTTATGCCGAGCAGTCCGGCCGCTCCGTGATTATCGTAATGAACAAATGGGATCTGGCGCTGGCCGCCGCGCAGGAGAAATCTTCGGACGAGAAAAAACGCGGCGGGAAATTTGTCCCGTTCAACGCCAATAAATTGGTGCAGGATTACGAGCCGCTGGTCCGGCAGCGGCTGAAATTTCTTTCGTACGCGCCCGTGGTTTTTCTCTCGGCCAAAACCGGCGAGAATATTGACCGGCTTTACAAACTGATTGACCGCGTGGTGGAAGCACGCAGGCGGCGCATTTCGACAGGCGAACTGAACCGCTGGCTTTCGAACGTGGACTTGGACAAGGGCACATCGCCGGCCAGCCGCGAGGTGAAGATTTTTTATATCACGCAGGCCACCACGGCGCCGCCTACGTTCGTCTTGTTCACCAACCAGCTCAAGCCTTTGCACTTCAGCTATCAGCGCTTCCTGGAAAACCAGCTGCGCGCGAAATTTGATTTTACCGGCACTCCGATCCGCTTCACGCAACGTCTGAAAA
>JBAQGJ010000143.1:0-2509 GCA_049287725.1 Candidatus Acidiferrales bacterium
CCTTCGATCTGGTGGATTTTCTGCCGGCACAGGAAATTGTTGCGGCCCTTCATCAGCGCAGCCTTCAGATTCGGCGCGAAATGTTTCTGTAGAAAAGGCACGTCCTTATTGAACAATTGCTCCTGCAAGGATTTAGTTGCGGTGGAGATCACTACACGCCGCCCGCTGCGAATCGCCGGAATCAAATAGGCGAGTGTTTTCCCGGTTCCGGTGCCCGCTTCGATGATGGCGTGCTGGTGCTTCTGAAAAGCGTCGTCCACGATTTCCGCCATGGCCAGCTGCGACGAACGGAATTCGTAGCCCGGATGCCGGCTTTCCAGCAGTCCGCCGGGGCCGAAGATTCCCTCGATGGTTACTTCTTCAGGTTTCGTCGCGGCGGCGGATTTTTTCGGCATGATGGATTCGGCTCTGGCGAACACGCGAGCCTAGCACGCTAAGATATCACACGGGCATCGGGCGCTGTCGTGCGGACGGGGAGTGGCTCCGGTGCGGGCGCAAGACGATGCTTAGCCTATTCAAGCCGAGGCCGGACGCAATTCGCGCATTTCTTGCGGCGCAGCAGGATCGCCGGTTTTCGTACGAACACGTGGGCGCGTCGCGAGCGACGGCGCCGAATGGTTATGTCGTGGACCACAATCGCGTGCAGCTTGGTCTCGGGCGGCCGACGTTTGAACGCGGGAGGGACGCGGTCAAGCAATGGAAAATGTTCGATATAACGTGGCTCGAGCTGTGTTGGCCTAACGTTCCAATTGAAACGGGCGCGACGGTTGCGGTGGCGGTTCAGCACCTGGGTTTTTGGTCGCTGAATGCTTGCCGGATCGTTTATACGATCGAAGAAAGCGGTCCGATCGAGAAGTTCGGTTTTGCGTACGGCACGCTGCCCGATCATGCAGCGAAAGGCGAAGAACGCTTCACTGTGGAGTTTCATTCCGACGACCAAACGGTCTGGTACGACGTTTACGCTTTCTCCAGGCCGCGCCCGTTCGCTCGCCTGGCGTATCCGTACACTCGCGCATTGCAGAAACGGTTTGCATCTGACTCGAAGCGAGCGATGCAGAAAGCGGTAGAGCAATCCTGAACGTGAGCGCGAATCGTGCGAGAGATGATAAAGTAAGCAGCCCGCTTCCAGGCGCTCGTTTTCGAATGACTAACAAACTCCCGTCTATCGTAATCGTTGGGCGCCCCAATGTGGGTAAGTCCACGCTCTTCAATCGCCTCACGGGCACGCGTCGCTCGATCGTTACGAATGAACCCGGCATCACGCGCGACCGCATCTACGGTACCGCGCACTGGGAAGGGAAATCGTTCGAGGTGGTAGACACGGGCGGAATCGTTCCGGAGGACAAAGCCGGAATCCCCGGCGAAATTTTGCGCCAGGCGCGCGTTGCCATCGAAAATGCTACACGCGTGGTGCAGGTGGTGGACGGCCGCTCCGGCCCGACGCCTCTCGATCAGGAACTCGCGCTGCTAATGCGGCGGGCGGGGAAGCCGCCGATCCTGGCGGTGAATAAAGTGGATACCCCGAAGCAAGCAGAATTCGCCGCGCAATTTTACGAACTCGGTGACGAGATTTTCCCCATCTCGGCGGAACATGGTTTCGGCATTGATGTGCTACTGGATGCGCTCACTGAAGAGATTCCTGCAGGCGAAGCCGCGGTCGCGCCGCCAGATGTGAACATTGCGATCATCGGCCGGCCAAACGTTGGCAAGTCCACGTTGCTGAATCAACTGGTCGGCGCGGAGCGCTCGATTGTTTCCGCCGAGCCCGGGACGACGCGCGACGCCGTGGATACGGTGGTGGAGCGCAACGGAAAAGCGTACCGCTTCCTCGATACCGCCGGCATCCGCCGCAAAGGCAAGACAAAGCTTATCGCTGAAAAATTGAGCGTAATCATGGCGCGCCAGCACTTGGAGCGCGCCGATATCGCGCTTCTCGTCGCCGATGCGGCCATGGGCATTACTTCGCACGACGCGACGATCGCAAGCTACGCCGAACAGTCCGGCCGCTCCGTGATTATCGTGATGAATAAATGGGACCTGGCGCTCGCCGCCGCGCAGGAGAAATCTTCGGACGAGAAAAAACGCGGCGGAAAGTTTGTTGCGTTCAACGCGAATAAGCTCGTGCAGGATTACAAGCCGCTGGTCCGGCAGCGGCTGAAATTTCTTTCGTACGCCCCGGTAGTTTTTCTCTCGGCGAAAACCGGCGAGAATATTGACCGGCTCTACAAACTGATTGACCGCGTCGTGGAGGCCCGCCGCCGGCGCATCTCCACCGGCGAACTCAATCGCTGGCTTTCGAATGTGGATTTGGACAAAGGCACGTCGCCGGCCAGCCGCGAGGTGAAAATTTTTTATATTACGCAAGCCACCACGGCGCCGCCCACGTTCGTCTTGTTCACCAACCAGCTCAAGCCTTTGCACTTCAGCTATCAGCGCTTCCTGGAAAACCAGCTGCGCGCGAAATTTGATTTTACCGGCACTCCGATCCGCTTCACGCAACGTCTGAAAA
>JBAQGJ010000144.1:0-3433 GCA_049287725.1 Candidatus Acidiferrales bacterium
ATGCCGATTGATTTGCGCTGGTAAGTCATTGTTAAAAAGCAGCATACGCTTGGTTGAGGGAATTCTGATGCTTAGACTGTGATACCAGAAGATAATACAATATACTAGAGGATATGCCTGAGAGATCGCAGGTCGTAATTGGGTTGCTGGGGACCACTCTTGACGGCGGACGAGCCCAGGATCGTTGGCAGAGCTGGCGGCCCACGGTATCGGTCTGCCGTCAGCCGGATTTCGTGGTGAAGCGGCTGGAGTTGCTGCACGGGCTGCGCGACAAAGCGCTGGCCGCGCGTGTGGCCGACGACATCGCAGCGGTGTCACCTGAAACAACCGTGCGGCTGCACGAGACTGAGTTCGGCGATCCGTGGGATTTCGAGCGGGTGTACGAAACGCTTTTCAATTTCGCGCGCGCCTACGCGTTCGAGACGGAGCAAGAGGACTACTTCATCCACATCACCACGGGTACGCACGTGGCGCAGATCTGCTTATTCCTGCTCACCGAATCGAGATACTTGCCGGGAAAGCTGCTGCAAGCGTCGCCCGATCGCGACAGAAGCGCACCGGGAAACGTGAAGATTATCGACCTGGATCTTTCGCGCTACGACCGAATCGCCTCGCGGTTTCGTCAAGAAGCACAGGACGCCGCTTCGTATCTGAAGGGCGGGATTGACACACGGAGTAGCGCGTTCAACAAACTGATTGACCGGATCGAGCAGGTGGCGATCGCTACGCGGGATCCATTGCTACTGATGGGGCCGACGGGCGCGGGAAAATCTAAGCTGGCGCGACGGATTTTCGAATTGAAAAAGATGCGGCACACGATCAGTGGGGAATTCATTGATGTAAATTGCGCGACGCTGCGGGGCGACGGAGCGATGTCCACTTTATTCGGCCATGTAAAGGGCGCGTTTACCGGGGCGCTGCGGGACCGGGCCGGAGTGCTGCGCGGCGCGGACAAGGGCGTGCTGTTCCTGGATGAAATTGGCGAGCTGGGACGCGACGAACAGGCCATGCTGCTGCGCGCGCTGGAGGAAAAAACGTTTCTGCCGCTGGGCTCCGACCGCGAGGCGCGGAGCGATTTTCAACTGATCGTCGGCACAAATCGTGATTTGCCGGCAGCCGTCAGCGAGGGGCGCTTTCGCGAGGACTTGTTGGCGCGGATCAACTTGTGGACGTTTACGCTGCCGGGATTGCGCGCGCGACCGGAAGACATCGACCCCAACCTGCAATTCGAGCTGGAGCAATACGCGCAACGCAGCGGCAGTCAGGTGACTTTCAGCAAAGAGGCGCGACAGCATTTTTTGGAATTCGCGCTTTCACCGCCGGCGCAGTGGACGGGAAATTTTCGAGATCTGAATGCCGCGGTGGTGCGGATGGCGACGCTGGCGCACGGCGGGCGAATTTCTGTGGAGATCGTGCGGGAAGAAATCGCGCGGCTGCGTGCGGCCTGGGAACGGCCACCGCAGGAATCCGATGCGATGCTTTCGCGGCTGCTGAGCGAGAAGTCGCTCGATGCGATTGATCTGTTCGACCGCGTCCAGCTTGTCCAGGTGGTGCAGGTGTGCCGCGAGTCGCGATCGCTTTCGGAAGCCGGGCGACAACTATTCCAGGCGTCGCGAATTCGCAAGTCGAGCAGCAACGATGCAGACCGCCTGCGAAAGTATCTGAACCGATTTGGGATCGAGTGGGAGCAAATCATTCAGCTTGGCTCCTAGTTTGTCTCTCGACTGTGCACCAGAACGATGATGTTCGCGCACACGGTCATCGACTTTACCGGAAGCGACAGAATTTCTGACCGCACGACCGGTCGGGAGTGTGGCCACCAACAACTGTCTCAAAATAGGGGTTCACTCCAGTCATAGTTCACGATGCTTGCGGCGGCCCGATACGTACCGAATAGATAATTGCTGTCGATACCGTTTCGGAGTGAGCTGCTACATTGCTCTACATAGCGACCGCTCACCGAATCTAGGCCTCTGCCGTGACAGCGCTGCGTGAATTGATTTTACAACAACTTTCAAAGACGCGGGGGACTGCCAAACGCCGCGCAAGTCATACAAGGCTACAGGAATTGTGGGTTGGGTTGTGGGTTGAGAATTGTCGGCCGGGCACCGGCAGGCCTTACCTCGATTGCTTTCCGCCCGACTTGCGCTCTTCCGACAGCGTGGCTTTCTGCAGGATTTGCTCAAGCATTTCCAGTTGATGGTCGCCGAGCTCAAGAAGCTGCGCAGGGGGGTTATGGAATTCCTTCAATAACTCCGTTCGCACCTTCAACCCCTTGAGGGTGAGCGCCACGAGTTTGACCCGCCGGTCGTGGGGGACTGTCCTCCGCTCCGCAAGACCCATGTTCTCCAGCCGGTCCACGATCCAGGTGGCATTTGACGCGTCACACGCCCATTCCTTTGCCAGAGACCGCATGCTTCGCCCTTCATGAAGGTCAAGGCTGCTCAGCCCCCGCGCATCATTGGGTGTCAGCCCGCGTTGCCCGAGGATTTCCGTTCGTTGCGGCGCTGTGCGCATCAACAGATCGAACATCAACCGCCATACCCGGCGAGCCAGGGGGGCCGTCTTTCGCGAGGAACTGGACATGCCGGGAAGCATACGTGAGTCGAATCAATCTTTCAATTCTTAAATTGTACAATACATTCAATAGTTGAAGTGATTTAAGTATTGTGGTTGAATAAGACCGTGGAAGGAGAAATCCCCACATGAACGCCATAACGTACCCGGACCTGAAGGGAAAGGTCGTCCTCGTAACCGGCTCATCGAAGGCGCTCGGCGCGGAAACCGCGCGCCAGTTCGCCCGTTCGGGGGCCAGGGTCGTCGTGAATGGGCGCGATGAACACGCCCTTAAGCGGGTTACCTCATCGATTAGTTCCGAAGGCGGAGAGTGCATCGGCATCGCCGCGGATGTGACATTGGCTGCCGAGCTGATTCGGCTGCAAGCGTCCATTCAGGATAGGTTCGGGGACGTGAGCGTCCTTGCGGCGTTTGCCGGTGGGCTCGGGAACCCTGTTCCTCTTCTCGACATTACGGAGGAGCAATGGCGGAAAACCATAGATGCAGACCTCAACAGTAAATTTCTCACGGTGAAAACCTTTGTTCCGGCCATGAAGACCAAGGGCCAGGGGAACATCATCCTGATGAGCTCCGCATCCGGCCGGCTCGTCTCCCAAGCCTCGGCCGCTTACGGCGCGGCTCAGGCAGGGACTCTCATGTTGATGCGCCACATTGCGCAGGAGTTCGGTCCGTTCGGCATCCGGGCAAACGCCATCGCGCCGTCTATCGTGAGGAACGAAAAAATCGAGAAATTCATGCCCGCCGAGATGCAGGCCAAGGTCGCCGGAGGACTGCCGCTGCGCCGCATAGGAACGCCCGAGGATGTCGCACAGGCCGCCCTATTCCTCGCATCGGACGTATCGGGGTGGATCACAGG
>JBAQGJ010000145.1:0-54121 GCA_049287725.1 Candidatus Acidiferrales bacterium
TATGGAGATGGGGCGGCGGAGGAAGTGTATCAACCTTATGTGCCTCGAGCACGAATAGAAGTGTAGCCGCATCGTTCGCAAAACCGTCGCCACTTGACACGGCCCGGCTTTTTCATAGAAGTGCGGCAGCTTGCTGCCGCCGTGACCAGCGATCCGCCGCGACGCAGTTCCCGCCTTTGGCGCAGCAGAACCCGCCGCGCGCAATCCTCACCCCAAAAAAGCAACCACAAATCTAATGTCCACTCTCCCCACAACAACAGACATCCACGCACTCCCCGCAAAACACTGGCTCTCACAGTACGCAGCCGAAGTCCGCCAATCCTGCACCGCCTTCGAACAAGTCACCTTCGCCTATCTAGCTTGGCTCGAAGCGCTGCTAGCAACCTTCCACCACAACATCCCCCACGCCGCAAAATTCGCCGCCCTCCACCTAGCAATCGCCGTCGCAATTGCGCAACTCGCGAAGTCCGCCGCTAGCTCAAAAAATCCAGCGCTAGAGTTCGCGCGCCACTGGTACCCATTACCGCTCTACATTTTCTTCTTCGAAGAACTCCAAAATCTAGTGCATGCGATCTTCCCCAACTGGTTCGATCCCTGGCTAATCCAATTCGACCACCACCTCGCCGGCGTGCATCCTTCGGTCTATCTAGCGCGTTACGCCACCCCCGCGCTCAACGACGCAATGCAATTCGCCTACATGACCTACTTCCTCTATCTAGTAATTCTCCCCGCCATCCTCTACGTGCAAAAGAACCGCGAAGCCTTCTGGACCGTAATGACCTCCACAGCCATCGCCCATTACTCCGTCTACGTAATCGCAATCCTCTTTCCCATCGAAAGCCCGTGCTTCGCGCTAGCATCGCTCAATCCAGTTCCGCTGAAAGGCGGCGCCTTCACCGCCACCATCGAACTCATCGAACATTTCGGCCGAGTCCACGGCGCCGCATTCCCAAGCGCCCACGTGGCCGGCTCCATGGTCGCCATCCTGGCCGCCCGCCGTTACAAACCGTGGCTCTTCTGGCTCTGCCTGCCATTTTTCGCAACCATGTGCGTTGCCACGGTCTACGGCCGCTACCACTACATCGCGGACGTCCTGGCAGGCCTCGCAGTAGGCACAGCAGGCTGGGCCGCAGGCCATTACCTGATGAATCGCAACGGCACCTCATTGGATGTTGCTTCAGATGTTCACTGAAGAACTGCGCGAGTGTCATCCCGACCGCAGGGAGGGATCTGCTTCTCGCGATCGCAGCTAAAAACGCATCCGTCTACGCTTCACATCTCAACACAATCTCAAAAAATCTTCTCCGCCCGCCGCAAAGTCCCCAATGACCCCAAATTCGCGATCCGGAACGCCACCAAATACTGGTTCTCATTCCGAATCGCGCCAAACGAAAATCTCCGGTACTCGAACCCAATCCCGCAGCAGGATCCGTTGTAACTCACTTCCGCAATCTGGTTTTGAAAAGCCGACTCCGTGATGTCGTAGCTCGCGCCAAACGTGGCGTTCAATCCCGGCCGCGTCAGGTCGCCATAACCAATCAACGCGCGTATCTGGTTCGACCGCGGCACGAACATAAATCCCGGCGGATTATCCTGCACCGGTGTCGGCAGATTGACCGCAGAAACTTGCGCCAAGGTCAAAAACGACTCCTTGTACGGCTTCAGTTTCAGCAACGTTCCGATCGCTGTCAGTTGCGCCCGTTGCGGGTCGAAATTCACGATGAATTGCACGTCCCAGCGTTTCCCTGGCTCGATTCGCAAATCGCTCACGATCGGCGAAAAATGCCGCGGCTCATCCGCAAACGCAAAGGGCGTCAGTTCGTCCGTCGCCTGAAACACGTTGCGCTGCCCCGCAATCAGCGCGCCTCCAAAATTGGGATCGAAAAAATGAATTTGCGCCAGCCGCCAGCTGATCACTTCCTCCGAACTCCCGTCCTTCTTCCGCCGGTAAAGCCGCTGGGTGATTCCGTATTCGATCTGATTCGTGTCCGTCAGCGTTTCGTCTTCGTCAAACCGGATGATGTTGTTGAAATTATTTACTCCGTTTACGAAGCTGTATTGCAGATCCGGTTCGATCACGTGTTTCCACTTCGTCCCCGAATCCCCATGGCCCCACACGCGCTCGATCGTCGGCGGCCGTATATCCACCGTCAGCTCTTCCGTTTCGCGCCACAATCCCACGTTGACGAACGATCCGTTCTGCACCTGCCCGCCGTAGTACGTCGAACGCATCGTAAACGTCGGCGTCACTCCCAGCCACGGTCCCCAGTGAAACGGCATCGTGACGCTCGGAGCAATCTCACTCCGCTCCACGAAGTTCGGCGTCGCGAATCCGGTCACGTTATCTGAACGCCGGCCTGCAGCCGAAAACACATCGAACGAAAAATAAAATGGCAGCTTCTCCCACGGCGCCTGATCCACCGAACTGAAACGCACTTCCGGAGCCGTGCGCAGCGACACATACTTGTCCGGCGTCGCGCTCAAATGGTTCTGATAGCTCAGTGCTGCAAAATTCAAACTGAACCCGCGAAAATTATTCGTCAGAAATCCGCTGTTGCGCACTTCCGAGTTCACCGCCTGCGTGTACGTTTCGCTGAACGCCAACCGGTACGCCAGTGACGACAAATTATCCAGGTCCGCCACCGCCCGCCAGCCGTCCGGCAGCAGCGCCGTAAAAAGTAACCGCGCCTCGTGCCCACCCTGGTTCACCAGCGTGCCGTCAGCCTCCCGCAAACCGCGGTCCACCACGCCGTTGTACGTCACATCCAGCCGCGCATTTTCCCACGGACGCATGCGCAACTCCCCTCGCTGCGCCCAACCCCGCCGGCTGTAATAATTCAAACCGAGCGTAAGATCCGTCCAATCGCTCGGCGCCCAATACGCCGCGTCGCCAAAAATAAATCCTTTGCTCGTGCTGTCTCCGATGTCCGGAATCAAGAGTCCGGAGGTGCGCTGCTTTTCCGCCGGAAACGTCGCATACGGCAGATACAGCACCGGCACCGAAAAAAGCCGGAAGTTGCCGTTTTCCAGATGCACCGAAGTCTTCACGTAAACCGTCGCTTCCGGCGCATAAAATTTCCACGTCGGACGGTCCGGCTTGCACACCGTCATCCACGCTTTATGCACCCGGTACGTAGTCGGGTCCACACGCTCCGCTTCTTCCGCCTCGAAATAAATCGGATTGGGACTGATCAGCAGCGTCGGCGTCGGGTGCCTCTGAATCGCGAAGGTCGCGCGCACGTGATGAAACGTCCCGCGTCCCGTGTTCACTTCATAGCGGGCGTCCGTCGCTTCCACATGCTGCGTCTCGTAATCGAGCTGCACGTGGCCCCGCGCGATCACCACCTGCGTGTCCTCGTTGTACTCCACGTGGTCCGCGCGCAATCGCGTGTTCTGATACCGCACGTCCACGTCCCCATCCGCGTAATAAATCCGGCCCACCTGCCGCTGCTGCTTCGCTTCCAGCGTCGCCTCCTGCCCCGCGCCACTCGCCGTCGGAGTCTTCGCATACGCTACCGCTTTCGCTCCGTTCGCAGGAGTGGCCTGATTTTTCGCCGGACTTTGATTTTGGGATTGTGTCGCCGCGTTCCCGCCGCTCTGCGCCCCAGCCACACCCGCACCAGCGAGAGAAATCACAGCCAGCAATGGAAGAAGGACGAATGTGCGAAGAGATGACAAGACGATTGTGCTCGGCATGCCTAAGAGAACCGCATCAATCTCGCAAAAAAAGAAAGTTGAGCCTAACACGCGCCCCGCAACCCCGCAATCAACTCCAACATCAGCACCGCCGCGGTTTTGGTCGTCATCCTGAGCGCAGCGAAGGATCAGCAACAAACCCCTAAGAGTCGCTCTCGCCCCGCGCCAGTTGCCTAATTCGCGCAGATCCTTCCGAATTCCCCCGACCCATCGTCACCGCAACGTGCTACCATACTCGCGTTCCGTCACTGGAACTACCGCAGCGCAAAACGGACCAGTGATACAAATTTGCTCGCAGTGCGGCGCGCTTTTGCTCGAGCCCGCCGAAAAATGCACTTTCTGTGACGCCCCGCTCGTCGTCGCCAGCGACGAGGCCTTCGAGCCCGTCCCTGTAGGTGTATCCGCTCGCGCGGAATCTCCCGCAAACCCCGCCATCACCGTCGAACCCGAATGGCGCACGGAAGTTTCCCGCCGCCTCGAAGCCTATCGCGTACGTCGCGGCCGACCGCGCCTAGACGACTCCCAGTCCGGCCTGCCTTTTGCACCCGTATCCCCGTCGCCCGATTACGGCCGGCCGACCGAAGAACTCGAACTCACCGAGCGCCCTCGCGTTCGCCTCACGCAACGCGTCGCCCCGCGCAAATCTCAAAACGAGCGCGTTGATATCAATATTCAGCCTGAGCTCGATTTCTCCAGCTCCCCCGACGATCGCGCGCATCCGCAAAATGCTGTCGTTCCCGTCGCCGATCTCGCCGAACGCCGCCGCGCCGGCGCCCTCGACGCCCTTTTCCTCGCGCTCACCTACGGCGCCTTCCTCGGCCTGTTCCGCTCGCTCGGCGGCGAAGTCGTGCTCGCCAAAGTAGACGCCATCGTCTACCTCGCCGCGTTCTACCTTTTCTACGCGCAATATTTTTTCTTGTTCACCACGTTCGCCGGCGCCACCCCCGGCATGCAACTTCGCGGCATCACCATCGTCCGCCTCGATGGCAGCCTCCCGGACACCCGCCAGCTCCTCTGGCGCAGTTTCGGCTACCTGCTCTCGGGCGCCACCATGATGTTGGGATTTCTCTGGTCGCTCTGGGATGAGGATCACTTCACCTGGCAGGATCGCATCAGCCAGACCTACATCACCGCCGCCACTCCCCTGATGGAAGTAGGCGCCTACGAAGTCCACCCCACCCAGCGCCGCCTAGCCCACAAATAAGAATCGGTTCAGCGCGATCTTAAAACACGATTGGGTGCCCCACCCTTCCGCAGTTGAAGGGTGGGCCTTTTGCGATCCGCGGGCGAATTCCAAACGCACCACGGTATGGTTTTCAGCTGAAACTTCAGGAGGTGTACTGCTATTCGTTCACTGCCAATCGGGGAATCCCAGCCTATCGTGCTTGATCATCCGCAGAGTAAACAACGCCTCTTTCAGCGCGTCGTGCTCTTTGCTGCCATCATCCTTTCTATGCAAATCCCGCAGGCGCTCCAATATCAGCGCCTCCACTTGTTGCAATTTGTCAGACAATTTTTCCGGATCGCGTTCCTGCTTCAGGTCCCGCAGCACCATTTGCCACTCGCGATGTTCCGTTTCTTGGTCGCTCATCGCTCTCGTTACTGGCTGAATCTCCATCAGTCCGCCGCCGTTCCGCTTGCGCTGCGGGAATTAATCACCATTTTATTGCCCGTGCGCACGTCCAGGATCACGTACTCGCCCGGCGCAGTCATCGCGAATTTCTGTATGTGCGCCGTCGCTTCCTCCATCGTCCGCGCAGCGGCCCGCCACAACACGGTCCCGCTCGCTTCCTTCTGGAATATGTCGAATTGAATTGTTGTCATAGGGAGGCTCCTGCGCTGACCACAATTATCGCCGTCGTATGTCCGCTGCTCTTGCGCGTGCCCGCCGAATTCTCCGGCCTCGCTTCTTTGCGCTTCAATTCTTCCGCCGCAACCTTCTTGGCGATCGCCAGCGGCACCTGCTCGAAAACTGTTTTTCGTTTGATCATGACGCCCCTTCTTTCCCGTCGCCATCCACCATAGCCGGCCTCCGTTCCTACGGGTCAGATCTTTTGGCCTCCGCCGTTTGCCTTTTCTCCTCGAACTCGCGCCGTTAGCCCCCCCCGCCCTGCGCTACGATCCGGGGCCGTTTCGAGTACGGCTCGTATTTTTTGCTTGACAAACTTTTTTACGGTTCGATACGATAGGGCTACGTTAGTTTAATGAATTAATCGTGAGAGGTGATACATGCCAAACTCGCGCAACAAAAGCGCTCCGATGCACTTTAAAACAATGGTCCGGTCCGACGTCCCCCAGG
The DNA here is from genome assembly GCA_049287725.1 of Candidatus Acidiferrales bacterium. Classification (GTDB taxonomy): domain Bacteria; phylum Acidobacteriota; class Terriglobia; order Acidiferrales; family UBA7541; genus Palsa-295. The sequence goes on from JBAQGJ010000145.1 coordinate 5,996, forward strand.
GCCGCAACGGCAAGCACAAGCTGATTGTCACCACCATCCTGGATGATCTCGACCAATTGAAGGACGGCGCCGCCCTCAAAGTCCCCATCTCCGGCTTGGCTGCCTCCAAGGAAAAAATCCGCTCCGCCCTCAATCGCGCCACGCGCAAAGCCGGCCGCAAAGTAGCCACGGCCACCGACAGCACGTTCCTCTACGTCTGGAACGTCACCGACTAGCAGCAACAACCACAAACTCAAGGGTGTCGAACGAATCTAAAGGACGGGGCTGCCAACCTCTCAGCAGTTGACGAGGGGAGTTTGTTGCAGACACGCTCGCGGATACGCTCGCAGATGCGAAGGAATTGACGTCATTGCCAAGGCGCTGATCCGCTGCAACTGAGCATCATCGTTTTCATTGCGGCGGCGTGGGCGCCGGAGCATCTCCGGGCGTCGAACCCTCGGCTCCTGGCTGCCCGGTTGACGGCTTTTTCCCTGCGGACTTACCGCTTCGCGTCGTGGCATTCGAATCTTCACCTTGATTGCGTGTAAGGTACGGAAACAACGGAAGAAGCTCAAACGGATCGTATTCGCGAGCCGACACTGGCGCAGCAGGCTTCGCTTTGAGTAACGTGATCTGATTGCTCCAGGGGTCCAGCTTCACGCGCGTGCCCATGCGCACCGCGACCGAGCGGTCGGAATTCCCAGTCCGTCGCGCCGCACCCGCGCCCGCCAACTCCCCGCCCAGATTCGCCCGGTCGCCCACACGCGGACTGATCAGAGCTGACAGAACCTTGTGCTCGCCGGCCACCTGTTCCAGGAACATTCCCGGGCTATCGAGCTTGGCTTTGTAAGGTGAGTTCCGAAGCAGTTCGAGCGCCTTCTGGTTCGCCGCCTGAATTTCGTTGTCGCTGTACTTCAACATAAAGTGCCCGGACTCACTAAGCCGCTCGAGGCCTGTACCCTCGTGAGACTTCCGATCCGCCTTCGCCGGCGGCCCCGCAAGTATCGCCGCCATTTCCTGCGCCAGCATCGCCGCCAGGCTCGCTTCGTCCGGCAACGCGTCCAGCAACCCGCGGCTCAGCACGATCGTGTGTCCCACCGAAAACGATTCGAGCGTGCTCGTCAGCAGCGTGCGGCAACGTATCTCCGGCTGAATGTCCAGATTGTTCGTCACTTCCAGGTTGTTCACCACGATTTCCATCACGTGATCCAGTTCCCCGCGAGGCGCCAGCAGCCCTGCAACCTGCAGCTCCGCAATCGTTCTGTTTGCCGCCTCCAGCTGCGCCCTGCGCTCGGCTGCCTGCGCAGTCTTGTCGCCGGTCTGATTTTCCTGGCGATCGCTCGCAGCAGATGAATCGTCCGATGCTTCCTGCAAATCCTCGTCCCCATGGTCATTTTTCGCGCCGTAACCCCAGAAGCGGATTTGCGCCTTAAAGCGAACGTCACGATCTTTGGCATCCGATTCTTGCGCGTAAATATACGTCGGCAGCCAAATATTCGGTTGAAGGTTGAAGCGCCAGCTATCAAAGTGCAATTCGCGTCCACCGGGTTCCTCCTTCGACGTATGGACGCCGTTGAATCGCACGATCGTGAAATTCTGATCTTCCGCCCAGATCCGCCCGCGGAATCGCTCATCGCCCCCGCCGCGTAGCGGCGTCACATCGAACACCAGGCAGCGAACATCGCCGAGCAATTCCCGCCGGACGTACTCGAACTCGTAATGTTCGCGATCGAATCCGTTCGGATCCGCATACGCCAATTTCACAAAGTGGTCTTCACCGTGGGACGCGGATTTGCCAAGCAAGCGTCCTTCACGCTCCTTGTCGCCGTCGGAGAATCGCTCCTCTACCACGCTCTTCTCCAGATTGGCATGGCCAACGAAGTAGTGGTCGCGCAACGGGAGCGCCCCCGTATCAGAGTTCGGCTTCATGTCTTGAATGTAGGTTTCCATCACCGGATTGAAGCGCCATATCGTCGCCACTTCCTCATGCTCGCGCGCGATCACGCGATCGATCGCCTGATCCACGGTAGTCACGGGCGCCGAAGAAGAACGCTGTGGAGAATTCGATGTGGCGGATTGGTCAGCCCTGCGCTGGGTTTGCGCATCCCCGGAACCGGCACAAAGCAGCGTGCCGGCTAGGAAAACAAAAAGTAAACGATGTTTCGAGGTAGGCATCCCGGAGCACGCCAACAACTGTAGGCTGCACGGAATCGTACGTCATCGGATAGCTCATCGCAAGAAATTCGTACCCCGCATGACGCGTAAAATACCCGACGCGCACCATCGAGCTGCGGACTTAGCCCATGTAGCGGCCGCTGCGTTCCGCGAAGGTCGCGCATCCGCGGCGGAGATCCTGTGTCTCCTCGCACAATCCGCCCGCCTCCCAATCGCTCGACGGGTCCGTAGGGGCGCTGCTTGCTGCGCCCGCCTTTCGTAATGTCGCAGCAACGATCCTCCTGCTGGCGAGCACACAACCCAAGCAAGCGCCGTAGGTGCGACACAAGCCGCGCTAGTCTCGCGCTCCAACTACGCGGATTTCAACGCCGAATCCCTCTGCGCAAACCGCATCTTCGCCTTCGCGGCCTCTTCTTCCCGACTCCGCGGCGTCGAATTCGTCTTAAGCGAATGCAAAAGCCGTGACGACGCCTCGGCAATTTCATCCACCGCCGCCTCGAACGCAGCTTCGTTCGCCTTCGACGGCTTGCTAAATCCGCTGATCTTTCGCACAAACTGCAGCGAAGCATTCCGAATTTCTTCCGCCGTCACAGGCGGTTCAAAGTTAAACAAAATTTTGATATTCCTGCACATCGTCATCACCTCAACATATTCGATGCGGTTTCCCCAAGCTACTGCATCTCCTGGAAGCGCTTCAATCCATCCGCGTCCGCCGGTCCGGTGGCATCGCTTCCCATCCGCATACGGTGACCGTCCAGATCTTCCACATTCATTTCTCGAGTGCCCCAGGGCAGATTTGTGGGCGGCAGCCGAATCACCGCGCCGCTCTTCTTGTACTCCTCATGCAGCGCGTCCACATTCTCCGTGAAAATAGACATCCACACGCCGGGCCGCCCCTGCCCTCCTTCACAAAGAAAAATCTCGACTTTACCCCGCGCAACACAGCCAAACGTCGGCGGATTACCCCAGTCCCATTTCTTGATAAAGCCCAGCTTGTTGACGTAGTAGTCCAAGGACGCCGCAAAATTCCCAACATTCAAAATCGGAACCACGCATTCAAAATCGTTCACGCGCCCACTCCTCCGTGCATACCCTCTGGCCCCAGCCTTCTTCGGTCGCGGCCGCTATTTGTTCTGCCGAAACAGTTGCTCCACTGTTCCCATCGGCAGGAAGAGCCGCTTCTCTATTTTTGGCAATTCAATAAAGCCGTACGTCCTATAGAACGCCGCGCCAGACTCGTCCTTTGAATCAACAATAATACCCGCCGATGCGACTTGCTTGCTTGAATCAAGGCTGCGATGCAGGGCGTCCATTAGTAAAGTCTCACCGAGCCCTTGCCCGCGAAATTCACTGCTCACCGCCAGCCGCCCAAGAAGAGTTGCGGGGACCATAGGATATTTTGGCAGCCTTTTCGCGATCTCATCAGGGATTGCATCAAGTCCTATCGCGTACTGGGAAAGCGTATAGTAACCCGCAATTGTCCGGCCGTCAGGTGTAGCGACAAACGGAGCCGCCGCGCGCTTTCTTGCGTCCTGTCCTGCCTGTTTATGCAGGTAGTAATCGAGCGCTACCACGCCACACGAAAAAGCCGCCCGGTTGTGTTTTTCGCCGAGCGGCTCAATCGCAAACCGAGGATCTCTTCGCGTCTCGGCCAATCAGAGCCCCCGCTGTTTCTTATAACGGGCCGCCGCCACACGAGCTGCACGGTTCGGCGCAGGTGGATTCAAAACCGCATTCACAAAGACTTCCCTGGCTTGATCCCGTAGATGTAAAACCTCAAAGTTCTTGATCGTATCCGCGGCTGCATCCTGAGCACTTGCAACCACGAACTCTGTTACGGTGGTGCCCCGCAATGTCGCGGCACGCTCGATCAGGCGTTTCTGTTCAGGAGTGACCCTGGCCTCAAGGCGCTGTTCTTTTCGAATGCGGTGCTGACGCTGCTGTGTGCGTGCCATAAATCACCTCGCCGTCCGCCTTTATTGTACGGCGATTAGGCGGACAAATCAAGAAGGCCGTACGGCCATTTCCCTCACCGGCCGGACGAGCCCAGCCGAATACACTTTGCAGACATCGACGCCCGGCAATAACCCCTTTGAATTCACAAAAACCGCGCAACTCGAAAAGAGCCCTCCTGCGACCTCCCCTTGGCTTCGAAGCATCAAACGAGTGTAAGACGTAATTATCATTTTGAACCGACCAGCAGGAGGCAGGAAATGAAACGTAACTTCCAATTCGCCTCGATTCTCGTGGCTGCATGCGCCACTATTTTATTGAGCCAGCCCGCCGTCGCGCGCCCCGCGAATCCACGTCAGGATCAGGCACCCGCCCCGCAGCAACCCGCGCCGCATGACAAGAAGCAGAAACCTGCGACCAGCCCCGGAAAGGACGTAGGCAAGGGTGGTGAGGACGTTGGCAAAGGCGCAGGAAAGGGGGCGGGTGACCTCGGCAAAGGCACCGCCGGAGCGGTCGGCAATGTCGCGACTTTGCACCCCGCCAGCGGCGCTGCGGATCTCGGCAAAGGCGCTGCGGGAGCCGGCAAGGATGTCGGCGTCGGCGCCGGAAAAGGCGCGGGCAAGATCGGCGAAGGAAGCGCCAAGGGAATAGGAAAGTTGGGCGGGAAGATCTTCCACAGGGGCAGCAAGAATAAAGCCGAGAACAAAGAGAAATCCGACGGGTAAGCCGGCTTTCCGGTCTTTGGCTATGGGCGGCCTACCCGCAGCACGACACGACATCGCAAGCGTATTTTCTATTGCTTATGCTTCCGACCCACCATCCTCTCGCGAGGTATCCTTCTGTGTTTCGGGGCTCTCTGCTAGGGACTCGTTCTGTAGCGGCGTCGTACTTGCCGTCCCGAAGAACGCCGCACGCGCTTTCTCAAAAGAATCTTCCGTCATCGGATTCGATGGTGTCATTTTGGGGCTCCCGATCCCTGAACTCACCAACACAAGCAACAAAACATCGTGAAGTAGTGCAACTCAGGTGCCAGAGCGTTTCATCTGTTGCGCAGAAATTTTGTCGCAGACACGAAGAGGCTTAGAGAATTGCAACGCGCAACGAACCACAAATAGTCGTCAGCCAGGTTGAATTTTCCAACCGTCGTTGAATAATTCAACATGGATTCCCCATCCTTCCCGCTTTTGTTTTGTCGGAAGGGTGAGTTTTTGACGATCAGGGCGATGTGCGAAATACGAGAGCTCGGCTCATGCCACTGAAGCGGATTTCGAGGAGGGTTCGCGATCCGTTGACACCTTTCTTCCACACAATTGCGTTGTGCGGGTAAGTGGCGTCGCGCTTTATCCATTTCGCTTCCGCGGTGGCCACCACAAAATAATCCTTCACCAATTTCACAACCGCGTCGGGGCTGTAGTTTTCCCAACTGATGGTGTAATCCCCGATGGGCACTTGCGTCCCATTGAGCGTCAGCGCCAACGGAAATAGGAAGTCCCGTGATCCCTTCTCGAAAGCGCGCGGGTTGAAGCCGTGCAGCACCAAGTCCTTGCGCGCCGCCTCGGCGTCTTGATTATCACCGTAAGGGCCCACCAGCACGGAGTAGGAATTCATCCAAAGCCGGCCTTTCTGAACGACAGATGCGTGAAATCCGAGTTGCCGCACCTTGTCCGTTGCCTTGTCGGCCAACAAGTTGTCTTTGAATTTGCCCACTTCGAAGTACCCGGCAGGGCTCGAACCGGCGCCCTCTTTTCCAGTGGCTTCAGCGTGGACGCCAGGGCGATTCGCCGGGTCGTCAGGTGGAACCGCGCCAATTTTATTTGGAATGACATTGGACGCGGCAGCGGCGGCAGTCGTCGGCGAAGGAATTTCCGGGGGCCTTGACGAACTTGACGAAGACGAACTTGATGAAATCGTCGCAGCGGCACCGGGAGTCTTACCGGCGAGGCCGCCCGCAACGGCGTGAGCGGCAGGTATCCGAGGCGGCTGTTCGATCTTCGCCTGCTGAGACTTCGCGGGATTTATCGTAGGCGCGGATGGAACTTTCTCGGGCGGCGAAACCGGAATCTGTTTCGGCGTCGGCGAAGATGATTGCAGTCGCGGCAGCACAGTCGGTTGCGCGGGCGTCACCGTTCGCGTCTGACTGCCGGACCGTGCCGCCAATCGTTCGCCCAACCGGATGAGAGATTCACCGAGCTCATGGCGATTGCTGTAAAGCAAAAACGGCAGCGCCACCAGAGCCGAAACGAAAAGGCCGGTAGCGAGGCCGCGCGAGAATCCCGTCAGCGAAGCTACTTTTATCTCTGGCGAATCGTCCGCAGGAAGGTCAGGACTATCGGCTTCCTCTGACAAATGCACCGCAGGGAAGAGAGGCTCGAGCGCCATATCAATGTCGGGTGGGATCGCACTGAAGGCCGGAGAGGCGCTCGCGACCGATCGAGCAGGTGGCGGGACCGATGGAGCGGGCGGCGGCACTGATCGAGCGGGCGGCCTTTCGACGGCGAGGCGCGCAACAGGTTGGCTTATCCAGTTGCGAATTTGCTCGTGACCTTCCGCCGGCAGAGCTGTGAATCGCAACCCGCCTGTCTTTCGCGTCTCATCGATCCACGCAATTTCTCCGTCGGCTTCGATTCTTTGTTTGTGCTCCGAAAACCAGAAACGCAACGCGCCCTCGCGCTGCACGGGAGCGACGGAATGAAAGCAAAGTCCTCCCTCGGAGACGTTCAACACAATGCCGCCGTTGTCCGAATCGAAATTGATATAGACGACGCTGCCAAGCGTCGTCCGCATCGTTTGCCGGCGTTCCGACCATGCGACGTTCGAGGTCATTGGATAGAGAGCAGACTCACGAATGAGCCTCCGGCTCTCGTCGGTGTCCTGGCTGCGTTCGGGCATCGTCCCGGGCGGGGTCTACTTTGGATAAAGGACTCGGCCCCAAGTATCAAGAGGGGAGGCTAGCGGTCAATAGTACAGAAGTAATGGGACCAAAAGCGGAACCACACGGGCGGGCGTCATTTGCGTTGGTTTTCTTGAGTCGCCATGGGGACTCGGGTGCTGTGCATGAAGACGATTTCCACGCGCCGGCCTGTTTCTCGAGGAAGGCCGATTCCAACCAGTTCTGCTCTACGGTGCCCGAGGCGTCGCTGATGCTGCCTTTATTGACGTAGGCGATCCACGCGGTGTTGCCGCTGATGTGAACGTCGGGCTCGGTTACGTTCCATTCATAACGCTTGCCCGCGGCATGTGCGGCCTTGATGAGACCCATGACGGAGTTCCCGTCGAGTCGTTTGCCTCCGTCGTAAATGTAAAAGCCGGGTGCGATGACGGAGTCGAATTTAGCGACATCGTCCGCGCGAGCGGCAATGAATACTGTGCTCACCGTATCCACGACTTGCTGCTGGTCGGAGGTGAGCGGTTTCTGCTGCGCTCTCGCCGTAAATACAATGGGAGAAAACATTAAGGCGATAATAACGGCCGATTGAATCGGGATTTGTAATGACATGCAACAAGCCTCCTTTTCGTCGATCGAATGATTATGTCAGTGTTTTATTTTTTGGACGGTGAATTCATTGATGCGGCCGCGCACGTAGCTAGAACACGTCGGAGCCCTCTTTATTCCACGGAATCAAAAGAGAGCTCCTTCACGTAAGTTGCCGAAACGCTGAATCGCTAGAACGACTCTCCGACAAGTTCTTCGCTTTTCTTCCAAAGCGCCTCGGCATCCTTGCGGTCCAGAGCATATCCGCGCACTCCTTCGCTGATCGCGCTGATAGTGACGTCGTCCGGAACGACATTACCGACATGGCAGTTCTCGCAATACTGGCCGCCGATCTCGTCGGCAGGAGCGACTACAGCGGCCCACACTGAAGTTGCGGCACCTTGCGGAACGGTCTTCCATTGGAACGGCGGCTTGCCCTCCGCCGCCAGCTGCTTGTTCATCTGGTCTACTATCGTTGTGAAGCGGCTTGGATCGACGTGGCGACCGAGTTCGGTCTTGATGCCTCCGGGATGCACGGCCGCGGCGCGCACACCACGCTCACGATGCCGCTCGTCGAAAGCAACCGCGAAGAGAATATTCGCAGTCTTCGATCGGCCGTAGGCAACAAAAGGCTCATAAGGCGTCCGCTCAAAGTTGGGATCCTGGAGATCAACATTGGAGTAGCGGTGCCCCGAAGAAGACAGATTGATCAGCCGTCCTCCCGCGCGGATCAGCGGCGCAATCCGATTGACAAACACAAAGTGGCCCAGATGATTGGTGCCGAATTGCGTTTCAAAACCGTCCAGCGTGTTGCCGAACGGCGTGGCCATCACGCCGGCGTTGGCGATCACCACATCGAAGGGCTCCCGCTGTGCCAGCAGTTTGTCAGCGCAGGCGCGCACACTTTTCAGGCTGGCGAGATCCAGCGCAATCAACTCAAAGCTCCCACCGCCGGCTGCTGCGTCCTTTCGTACTTGCGTGGTCGCGGCTTCGGCTTTCTTCAAATCTCGTGCCGCGCCCACCACGTGCGCGCCCCGCGCGACAAGAGACCGCGCCGTCTCCACGCCAAGCCCCGCCGAAACGCCCGTGACGAGGATCCGTTTACCCTGCAGATTCACGCCGGACAAAACATCTTCTGTTGTTGAGGTTGCTCCAAATACTTCGACCATCGTTTTCCTCCTGGTACCGGCGCCGCCCGGATTCACCGACGCAATCCATATTAGTTGACGAATCGCCGGGACTTCGATACAAACGGATAAAGCGGATAAGCGGAGAGTGTCTCCGCTCCGCAATAGGCTTAGATAACCGGAGACAAGCTCCGGATGCAAGTATTTTTGCCAAGCCCAATGAGACGAATGAAGCCAATGAAACGAATGAAGCGCACACCACCAGGTCGGCGCAAGCCGCGCACCGACGCACAACAGAATCGCGAGCGCATTCTAGAAGCCGCGAAGGAAGCTTTCGCCCGCTCAGGCGCAAGCGCCAGCCTGGACGACATCGCCAAACAGGCCGGCGTGGGAGCGGGAACTTTGTATCGCCACTTCCCTGCTCGCGATGCCCTGCTCGAAGCGGTCTATCGGACGGAGGTTGAACGATTAGCCGCGGCAGAGCGCAAGTTTGCTCAGACGATGCCCCCGGTCGAAGCGTTGCGAGCCTGGATGCTGTTGTTCGTTGATTACATCGCGACGAAACAGATCATCGCCCCCGCACTGAATACGCTTGTGGGAGGTCCCTCAAAGGTGTATGAAGCTTCGCGCGCTCAGATTACAGGCGCGATCGATGCACTGGTCGAACGCGCCATCAAGAGCGGCGATATGCGTAAAGACCTCGAGCCGCTCGATCTACTCCGCGCTCTGATCGGCGTGTCCAACGTCGCGTCCAGCCCCGACTGGAAGCAAAGCGCCAGGAGGCTCGTGGATATTCTCATCGCCGGTTCGCAGCCAGTTAAATAAGTCGGGAATCCCCACTCTGAGTTTTCGACCAGATGGCTGACCCTTCCGTCAAAGCAGGAACCGCCGTTGAATTTCGAGGTGCCCCATCCTTCGAGAAGTTTGGGAAGGCTGGGTGCCTTGCAATTTCTTTCAACCAACTGCCAAGACAGATAAGCCAGGACGACGTTCGTCCGTCTTTTCCGCGCTTCTCTCCCGACGTCCCTGAAAGCTTGCCAAAAGCCGCGCTAGCACGTAGAATAGTGCTGCACGTGTTTGCGTGCCAGCCAATGAAGGCTAACATCACACTTAAACTTGATTCTGATGTTTTGCGCGAGGCTAGGATCCTCGCGGCCGAAGAGGGCCGTTCGGTGAGCGCCTTGCTCGCCGCAAAGCTGGAAGAAATGGTACGCGAGCGCAAGGGATACGACCGCGCTCGAAAACGCGCCGTGGCTCGCCTCCGCAAAGGTTTCGACCTAGGTTGGGTTCCCCCTCGTTCCCGAGACGAACTTCATGAGCGATAAGGCGTTCGTCGACACCAACATTTTGCTATACGCGCACGACCGTTCGGCTGGGGTCAAACACGAGCGGGCGCGGGCTCTGATCGAGGACCTCTGGACTTCCGGCAACGGAGTGCTCAGCACGCAGGTGCTTCAGGAACTTTGCGTGAATCTTCGGCGCAAGACCGCTCATCCTTTGTCCATCGAAGAGACGACTCGATTGCTACAGGACTACATGAGCTGGGACGTCGTCACCAATACCGCTGAATCCGTGATCGAAGCCCTCGTCATCGAGCAGCGGTTCAACATTTCGTTCTGGGACGCGCTCATCATTCAGGCAGCCGGAAGCTCAGGTGCGTCGGTCGTGTATTCCGAAGACCTCGCCGACGGTCAGAGGTATGGCGCGCTTCGCGTCATCAACCCGTTGAGTCACCCCGCCGCTGAATAGCCGCCAAGTCTACCAATCCCGTTTTGGCCGGAATGCTTCGGACTGGAAATTTTCGTTTTGGCAGCCTCCCTCGTGCGATCGGCTTCCTCACCCCGGTTTTCGGCGGAAGTTTCGCAAGTACACACGGGTTTGCGCACAGGCTCCGACATATGATACAGTAGTTAATAAGGCCATGTTCATCAGCGGCTACAGCACGGAACGCACAACCACGACGGCGATGCCGCCCGCAACATCCGCTCGTCACGTTAACCCCGCGCAGCACGCCAATTCGCGGCCAACTCGCCTCGCCCCACGCCATTTTTCGTCCTCCGCCGCCGCGAATTCTAATCGTCACACCTCGCGATTAGAAAACGCTATATCTCATAGAAAACAAACACTCGCGTCACGTTCTAATCGTCATTTTTTTACGTTTTCCAGCGCCGAAATATCGCGCATTATCTCTTCCGACCGCCCCTCGCTCATCTCTCGCCGCCCGGCGCTTGCCTGCCGCTATAATTCCGGCGTCCGGCCATGCCGCGCCCAAGCTCCCAACCCGGTGACCACGCCATGAAAGCCGTCATCGAAAAATTCATCGGCTATCTGCGCTACGAGCGCAACGCCTCCCCGCAAACCATCGAGGACTATGCCGGCGACCTCCGCCTCTTCCAGACGTTCCTCACTCCTCCCGGCGAGCCTACTTTGCCCCTCGCTCAAGTGGACCATCTCATCATCCGCGAGTTCGTCAGCTGGCTTTACGACCGCAAGCTCCAGAAACCCACCATCGCCCGCAAACTCGCCGCCTTGCGCACTTTCTTCAAATTCTGCGTCCGCGAGAAGTACGCCCAGCAGAATCCCGCGCGCCTAGTCAGCACGCCCAAGCTTCCCAAGCGCGTTCCGCGCGTGCAAACCGCCGAGGAAATCAATAATTTTCTGGATCGCCTGCCCGGCGGCCCCGCGGCAGCGCAAAACGCCGCTCCCGCGCGCAATCCCAACAAGAAACCGACTGCATTTTCGCGCTTCGAGGAAAAGCTGCTCCCCCGTCGTGACCGCGCCATGTTCGAATTGCTTTACGCTTCAGGCCTGCGCGTCAGCGAACTCGTCGGCTTGAACTACGGCAACGTGGATCGCACCGGGCAAATGCTTCGCGTGCTGGGCAAGGGACGCAAGGAGCGCGTTGTCCCCTACGGTTCCAAGGCCCAGGAAGCGCTGGAAGCGTATTGGCCGCTGCGGCACGAAATACTTTCGCATCCGCGCGTGAAGTCCGATCCCGAAGCGGTGTTTGTGAACCGCCGCGGCGGCCGCCTCACCGATCGCATGGTGCGTTACCTGGTCAAAAAATATTGCAAGCTCGCCAACAATAACTGGGACTTGCATCCGCACTCGCTGCGCCACGCGTTCGCCACGCACCTGCTCAACGACGGCGCGGACCTCCGGGCCATTCAGGAACTTCTCGGCCACGTTTCGCTCTCCACCACGCAGCGCTACACCCAGGCCAGCATCCAGCAACTAATGGCCGTGTACGATAAAGCTCACCCTCACGCGTGACAATCTGTTGGCTTTCTTTGGACGCCGCCGAACCCGTGGGTTAATCTTTATCCGCGCTCATAGAGCAGTGGAGTTTCCTGACTGTGGTTCGTTGTCTCGCGCTCGCAATTTTTTCGTCAATCGCAGGGCTGCTGATGTGCGCAACGTCCGCATCCGCTCAGGACAATTATGAAATCCAGGTGTACGGCTCCGATACCGTCGAGCCCGGACACACCATGGTCGAGCTTCACAGTAACTTCACCATCGACGGCACCAAGCAAATCACCAACGGCCTATACCCCACCAATCACGCCGAACACGAAACCGTCGAAATCACTCACGGCTTCAACGACTGGTTCGAAGTCGGCTTCTACATCTTCACCTCAGCGCGCTCGGGACAGGGTTGGCAGTGGGTCGGCGATCACATCCGCCCCCGCGTCCGAGTGCCCGAGAAGTGGCACTGGCCCGTCGGCGTCAGCCTCTCGAACGAAGTCGGCTACCAGCGCCGCCAGTTCTCCACGGACACCTGGACGTGGGAGATGCGCCCCATCGTGGACCAAAAGGTCGGCCGCTGGTATTGGTCATTCAACCCCACATTCGACAAGTCCATCCACGGTCTCACCCAGAGCCAGGGCTTTATCTTCTCTCCCAATTTCAAATTCAGTTACGACTTCACTCCCAAGATCGCCGGCGGCCTGGAATATTATGGCTCCGCCGGTCCAGCCACCGACTTCCTGCCGATCCACCAGCAGCAGCACCAGATATTCCCCGCCATTGACCTCAACCTCGCCCCGCAATGGGAAATCAACTTCGGCCTCGGCGTGGGACTTACCGGTTCGACGGACCACCTCATCCTCAAAGGCATCATCGGCTATCGGTTTGATTTCTAAGTGGCAACGCGGCGGGAATAATTCAAGCAACTCACCTCTATCCCCGGCATCCAATCTGCAGGCCAGGCTTCAGGGGTGATCGGGGATCTTCGTCATACGGCAACTAAGGACTAATTAACGTGAAAACCATGCAAGCCAAGACGTCGCAACTCGTACCCGAAGCGCGTCCCACCAAAGGACTGCAGATGTATCTGGAAACTTTGTGTTACAAGACGCGTGAACGGCTGGAACTGATCAATATTACGAAGGACCTCAACGAAGTCGTGCGCAAGAACGGGTTGAAGGCCGGCTTCGTCCTAGTGCAATCTCTGCACACCACCACCGCGGTCTTCATCAACGAATTCCAGCAAGCGCTCCTGGACGACATCAAATCATTTTTGGAAAAGCTCGTCGGCCGCATTGACTACTGGCGCCACAACGATCCGAAACTTTCCGAGTGCAACCGGCAAAACGCGGATTCGCATCTGCGCGCGATGGTTCTCGGGCACACGCTTTCCGTCCCGGTGCGCGATGGCGAGCTAGCCCTGGGCTACTGGCAATCAATTATTCTCGCGGAGCTGGATGGCCCGCGCGAGCGCTCCATACACGTACAGGTGCTGGGCGTGCCTGAAGATTCCGAGGACTAGCGGTTCTGCGTTTAGACCCGGCGCGTTAGACGTTCAGTGTAAGTGCTGTGGTGGGAATGAAGCCGTTGTTGGGCTGCGGAGCGACGCGGGGCGGCGGCATCGGATTCTTCACGCGATCCACGGGATTGTAAAGCGTGTCGCGTTCCACCGGAACGCGGCCTGCGGCGCGAATCAGGCGTTCAAGCTCCGCGCGCGTCATGAACTCGGGAGTGGTGGCGCCGGCGTCGTGATAGATTTTTTCTTCCACGACCGTGCCATCCAAATCGTTCGCACCAAACCGCAAAGCCACTTGCGCGATGCGCGGCGTCAACATGATCCAATAAGCCTTAATGTGATCGAAATTATCCAGCAGCAGCCGCGACACCGCGATCGCCTTCAGGTCATCGAATCCCGTCGGCGGAGGAATGTGCGCGAGCCCGGTGTTCGCGGGATGGAACGCCAGCGGAATGAACGTGACGAATCCGTGGGTCTTATCCTGCATCGCACGCAGCTGCAGCAGGTGATCCACGCGCTCTTCGGCCGTTTCGATGTGACCGTATAGCATGGTGGCGTTTGAGCGCAGCCCCAGCTCATGCGCCGTGCGTGCGATCTCCAGCCAGCGCTGGCCACTCACTTTGTGGTCGCAAATGATCTTCCGCACGCGCGGATGAAAAATCTCCGCGCCGCCGCCAGGAAGCGAATCCACTCCGGCGGCCTTCATTGCCAGCAGCGTATCGCGAATAGAGAGCTTCGAGATCCTCGAGTAGTAACCGACCTCCACCATCGTGAACGCTTTCAGGTGCACCTGCGGAAAGCGCTGCTTCAAGCCGCGAATCAATTCCAGGTAATACTCGAACGGAAGATCGGGGTGCAATCCGCCGACAATGTGAAATTCAGTCGCGCCCTCGGCGACTCCATCGCCGGCGCGCTTGTAGATTTCGTCCAGCGCGAAGTTGTAGGCGCCGGGGGAATCCGGCGAACGGCCAAAAGCGCAGAGTTTGCAGTGCGCCACGCAGATGTTAGTGGGGTTGATGTGGCGATTCACGTTGAAGTAGGTAACGCTGCCGTGCTTCTTCTCGCGCACATGATTTGCGAGCCAGCCGACAGCGAGCAGATCGTGCGACTCATAGAGAGCTAGACCGTCGTCGGCGTTCAAGCGCTCGCCGGCGAGCACCTTCGCGGCCACCGGCTCCAGGCGCGTATCGCTGACTCGCAAGCTGTTGAGTTGCAGATCCATTTCCTTTAGGTGTCCTTCGCCAGCTGATTCACCGCCGCATCACAAACGTGGCAGCGCCCCAGAAAAGCAGGAACAATAAACTAATATAGCCATTCACGGTGAAAAACGCAGCATTCATTTTGCTCAAGTCGTTGGGCTTGACCAGCGAGTGTTCGTAAGCCAGCAGGACGGCAACTACCGCGATTCCTACCCAGGCAGGCCACGGCAGATGGAAGCTCATGGCGAGCCAGCCCAGCAAAGCGACCATCACGATGTGCATCACGCGGGCGATTCGCAACGCTCGGGCAATGCCGAATTTCTTGGGGATGGAATACAGCCCGGCGGTCTTATCGAATTCGACATCCTGGCAAGCGTAAAGAACGTCGAAGCCTCCGACCCATAGTGTGACCGCGGCGCAGAGAATCAGCATGCGCCAATCGAGCGAACCACGAATCGCGATCCACGCAGCGGCGGGCGACATGCCGAGGCAAAAACCGAGGACGAAGTGCGACCACGCCGTGAACCGCTTAGTGTAAGAATACAAAAATAGAACCGCTAGAGCGACGGGCGAAAGCTTCAGCGCCAGCGGATTCAATTGCCAAGCGGCGAGCACCAAAACTGCTGATGCGATGACAGTGAACGCCCACGCGAAGCCAACCGATAGCTCGCCCTTAGGCAGCGCGCGGTTCGCGGTCCGAGGATTGCGACGATCGTATTCGACGTCGGCGATGCGATTCATCGTCATGGCGGCGGAGCGAGCGCCGACCATGGCGACCACGATCCAGAGCAATTGCCGCCAGGTGGGAAAGGCGCCGCCTGCGCGAGCGGCGAGGAGCGCGCCAACGAGCGCGAACGGCAGGGCGAAGATAGAGTGCTCGAACTTAATCATTTCGAGCACGATGCGAATTCGGGTTTTCTTCACGTTGGTATTGGCCACGGAGTCACAGAGGCACGGATAGAATAACAGAGCGTGACTGGTGAATCTTGAAGTTCCTCTTCGCTGAAAAACTGGTGCACCGAAATTAAAGCTCCAGGCGCGAGCTCTTTTTCGTTCCTCTCTGCGTGTTTGTGACTCTGTGGCAGACGTCTATTCCTTGCGACCTTTCCAACGATACTGCTTCTCCTGCGGCAGGCCCAGCTGTGCGAAGACGCGATAGGCGAATTGCTCGACCAAGTCCTCGATCTTTTTTGGCGCGTAGTAAAAGGCAGGCATGGCAGGCATGACGATTGCGCCAGCGTCGTGCACGCGCAGGGCATTTTCAAGGTGTATGCGGTTGAGCGGGGTTTCGCGCAGGCAGAGTACTAGGGGGCGGCGTTCTTTTAAGCAGACATCCGCAGCGCGGGTAAGCAAATCGCCAGCCGTGCCGGCAGCGATCGAGCCGAGTGCGCCGGCTGAGCACGGGATCACGACCATGGCGTCTACTGTAGCGCTGCCGGAAGCGATGCTCGCGCCGATATCCTTGTTGGGCAGATATTCGATCTTCTTCGCGGCCGTTCCAGTTAGAAGAGAGGGCAGCTTTTTGGCATCGGTGGCGATAACGTCGAGCTCTGTGGCAATGAGCCTCATTCCTGCATCGCTGGCCACGAGAAAAACGTGCTGGACGCGCGGGTCTGTATCCAGCAAGCGTAGGACAGCTTGAGCGTAGAGTGCGCCGCTCGCACCGGTGATTCCGACTGTGATGATTCTTCCGCTGGATTTTGGCATGGCCGATTGCAGAATTATTGAGTGTAGGTGGCGCGTTTCGGCAAAGTCAAGGCACTGCGGGTAGTTGCAAGATGCTTACCTGGATTGTGTCGGCGATACATTTAGGCACTCGCAGTAGAATGTCAGCACGTCTAAATACTGTTTCTGAGGATGTGATTGCATGCTGGGTACGCTCCCTACCCCTATCCTTCTTGATATCGCAATTTTTTTCACCGCATTGTCCTGGGGGTTGGGGTTCTTTATCGCTGACCGAAACGTCTACCTGTTCGAGTCGTTGGCCATTGGGTGCTTTGTCTGCCTGTTTGGGTACAGCGTAGAAAGCGTGGGCGCTCCTCCCTGGGCCGTGGTCGCGGCGCCGGTGCCGTTGGACATTCTGCTCCTCTGGTACGTCCTGAGGAAGCCGCGAAAAATGGCGATAGCGTATGTCTCGACGTGGGCGATTTACATCATGCTGCATATCTTGCTCAGTTCGCTGCTACGCTACGACTCGTTGATTCCCGCGTGGAGACTGCACAAGTAGCTGATGCAGCTGAAGCCGCACTGTTTTTTCTGGGCTTATGCCGCCGCTAAAGCGACGGCATACAACGGTTTCTCACACAAACTCTTTGGCCCCGAGATACGTGCGTTCGACTCTGGTGCTAGGATGTTGCCTCTGCGAGCAAACACATGAATGAGAGCGAAGTTCGAAAATTTCTGGAAGCGGTGAAGAGCGGCGCGGTGACGGTGGAGAGAGGTGTCGAACGGCTGCGGCAATTGCCCTACGAAGATCTGGGCTTCGCAAAGATTGATCATCACCGGTCGTTGCGGCAGGGATTTCCGGAGGTGATTTTTGCGCGGAAGAAGAGTCCGCGGCAGGTGGCGGAGATCGTGCGGGGAATGCTGCGGGCGAAGGCGTCGCACAACATTCTGATAACGCGCGCGGACAAGAAAGTGTTTGCGGCAGTCAAGAAATTGGCGCGCACGGCGAAATTCCATGAGTTATCGGGAGCGATCACGATCGAGCGCAGCCGCACGAACCATGGCAAGGGCTTAATTCTGGTGGTGACCGCAGGGACCAGCGATATTCCGGTGGCGGAAGAAGCGCTGGTGACCGCGCAGATGATGGGGCATCGCGCCGAGGCGATCTATGACGTCGGAGTGGCGGGATTGCACCGGCTGCTCGAACATCGCAAACAGCTCGCGGAAGCGCGGGTGATTATTTGCGTGGCGGGAATGGAAGGGGCGCTGCCGAGCGTGGTGGCGGGGCTCGTGGCTGCGCCGGTGATTGCTGTGCCTACGAGCACAGGGTATGGTTCGAGTTTTGGCGGATTGACGGCATTGCTGGCGATGCTAAACAGCTGCGCTTCGAATGTTAGCGTGGTGAATATTGATAATGGGTTTGGGGCTGGGTGCGTGGCGAGCGTGATCAACCGGCTTTAGTCTTTTTGCCACGGAGACACAGTACGAATGGACGATTGGTTGCGCGCCTTCAATTGAGTAGTGCTCAGAAATCGAAGAGAGGTCCCTGCTTGCGGCAGGCACGCCTCACTTCGTTCGGGATGAGGCCGGTTTCCCTACGCGTTTCAGGCTGTGGCGATAGCGGATTGGATCGCGGCTAGGAGTTTGGCTTCTTCTTCTGGGAACACTGTGCGGAGATCAAGGATTAGACGATCATCTTCGATGCGCGCGATTACTGGCGTCAACGGATGCCTCGTTTCTCCGCCTGGGGTGGCATTCTGGGGTTGGCGCAGCCGCGCTTCGATTTGCGTTGGGGATTGGCGCGGGCTGGTGATTGCAATTAAATGCGTTCTTAGCTGCTGATCGGGTGTGGAACCGCCGCCGATTACGGAAAAACCTGGAAGGATTTCTAAGGTTGCATCAGATGGCAGGACTGCGCGCAGCTTGTCGCAAAAGGTCCCGGCGCGCTGGCCGATTTCTTCTGCGGACAGGCGAATCATGCGCAGCGCGGGAATTTCATCCAGGGCGCCGCGCGCGTAATCTTTCAAGGTTGCTTCGAGCGCGGCGATTGTGAGCTTATCCACGCGGAGGGCGCGGAAGAGCGGATTTTGACGGATGCGCTCCACGAATTCTTTTTTCCCCGCGATAATTCCCGCCTGCGGACCGCCGAGCAATTTGTCTCCGCTGAACGTCACGATAGACGCTCCTGCGTCGCAACTGGCGCGCGCGACGGGCTCGGCAATTCCGTTGGCTGCGAGATTGGCAATGCAGCCGGAGCCGAGATCTTCGTACACAGGAATGTGGAGACGCTCACCCAGGGCGACTAGTTCTTCGAGCGACGGGCGTTCGGTGAATCCGGTGATGCGGAAATTCGAGGGGTGCACTCGGAGGAGTAAGCGTGTGCGATCGGTGATGGCGCGCTCGTAGTCGCGGAGGCGCGTGCGATTGGTCGTGCCTACTTCGCGAAGAATGGCGCCGCTTTCCGCCATGATGTCCGGGATGCGAAAGCCGTCGCCGATTTCGATCAGTTCACCGCGAGAGACGATCACCTCGGCGCCCTTGGCCAGCGTGTTCAAGACCAGAAAAACAGCGGCGGCGTTGTTGTTGACGACAATGGCGGCTTCCGCGCCGACGAGGTCAGCCAGCAGACGCGAGGTGTGGACATCGCGCTTGCCGCGCTCACCGCGCGGAATATCGTATTCAAGATTGGAATAATGAGTGGCAGTTTCGGCGATCTTCGCCGCCGCCGCGGGCGAAAGCGGGGCACGTCCGAGATTTGTGTGCAGTACGACGCCCGTGGCGTTGATCACCCTTCGAAGGGAGGGCGCGAGAACTCGCTCGACTTCTGCGATTACGCGGGATTCCAAATGGGCTAGTTCGATTGTCGCCGCACCGGGCTCGTTCGCGGGACCCGGATCGCTTTTGAGGCTCGCGCGCGTCTCCGCGAGAACCTGGCGGACCGCTTGAGTCACAAGTTCCCGACCGGATCCTTCTGCCACAGCCAACAGGCGCGGCCGGCCGAGAAGCTCATCAACCGAAGGGATAGCGCGAAGACGCGAGCTTGCGTCTTTTTGCAATTTGGCCGCGGATTCCGGAACGGGGTTCATTGCTAACGCATTTGAACACAATGTGATACGGGCTGGCAATCAGCTCTCAAGGGAGGGGCGTTTCTCTTTGCGACAAAGCACTCGAGGGGTCACATTGACGACGACGGCGGCGCACATTACGCTGGACTTACAGCGGGATTGGCAGTGGATTGGGCGTGCTGTCGGCGCGCGGCGAAATGCCCGTGCCGCTGGATCGCGACGAAGCGAAAATATGGCGACAATTGACGAAGAACTCGGGCAGATCGAGCGGGACATCCGCACGCTGAAGATTGAGTTTGAGCAGTACTTCGGCGGCGGGCGCTCGCGGCCTCCCACGGATACGCAATGGCGCCTGGAGACGAATCTAAAGCGCTACGCGGATCGGACGGCGGAGCTGACGTCTGGGCAGCGGTTTCGCTATAGCAATCTGGCATCTACATACGCCAAGTACCAGGACATGTGGCGGAAGAAATTGATTCAGAAAGAAAGCGGAACTACCCAACATCATTACGGCGCAGCGGCGAGAGCGATCCAAGCGGAACGTTCCCGCAAAGTCGCCATGGAGCAGATGGAGACGCGCGCTGCCGAAACCGCAGCCGCCAACGCCGAAAATGCCGATAGCGCGGGCGTGTCAACGGCGGTTGCTACAGCTCACGCCGCGGCGGAAGCTGCCGCACGCGCTGCCGAGGCGCGGCAAGCTGCGACGGATTTTGCGATGGCGTTTTCAGATCCGGAGAATGAAACCGAAAAAGTGGAGAAGCTGTATCAACGGTTGGTAGAAGCGCGCACCGAGACCGGCGAGAAAGCGGGAGTGCCGAGCTTGAAGGATTTCGAAAAGTTCGTGCGGCAGAAGACCAAGGACCTGAAGGATAAGGGCGGCCGCGAAATCGAGTATACGGTCAGCATTGAGAACGGCCGCGTGAAATTGAAGGCGCGCGTTTCAAGCTGACGCGGTAGGAATCGCTCAGGCATCTGTTGTTGCGTGCCACGCCGGCTTTTGTTGACTGGCCTCTCGCTCTCTGAATAATTTTTCTCCCTGCATCACCCTCTTCCGAAAAAATCCTCCAGCGCATACACTGGCTTGTCTTTCTTTTCTGGAGGAAATCATCGTGGCGGAAGAGCGTGGCGTGGCAAGGGCGCTGGTCAGCGTCTACGACAAAACCGGAGTTGTGGAATTTGCGCGGGAACTGGCATCGCTGGGCGTCGAAATAGTTTCGACTGGAGGAACCGCGAAGCTGCTGCGCGAGCGCGGCGTGGCCGTGCGCGACGTCGCGGAGCTGACTGGGTGGCCGGAAATGCTGGGCGGGCGTGTAAAGACGCTGCATCCGAAGGTGCATGGCGGAATTTTGTTTCAGCGTGCGAAGGAGACGGATCGAAAACAGGCCCAAGAACACGGCATCGCACCGATCGATCTGGTGGTTGTGAATTTGTATCCGTTCTCGGCGACGGCGGCGAAGCCCGGCGTGACGCCCGAGGAATTGATCGAGAATATTGATATTGGCGGGCCGGCGATGGTGCGTTCGGCGGCGAAAAATTTTCAAAGCGTGGGCGTGGTGACGGATCCAGAGGATTACGCGGCAGTGGCCGGCGAACTGCGCGAAAAGCGGGAACTGAGTTTGGCGACGCGTTTGAATTTGGCGCGCAAAGCTTACGCACGCACCGCGCGGTACGATGGTGAGATTGCGACGGAACTCGAGCGGCTGAAGGTGAGCGAGGAAGCGCCGGGTACCGTGTCCATTGGCGCGCTTGAAAAATTGCCGCAGCGGATTCACATCGCTTTGGAGCGTCGGCAACCCATGCGGTATGGAGAAAATCCGCATCAGGCTGCGGCGCTTTATGTTCCGGCAGGTGCGCCCGCCGCGGGTTTGGCGGGCGCGAAGCAGCTGCAAGGCAAGGAGCTCTCATTTAACAATCTGGTGGACCTGGACGCTGCGTGGGGACTGGCGTTGGAATTTCGCCGCCCCGGTGTGGCAATCATCAAGCATAACAATCCCTGCGGCGCCGCGGAGCAACAGTCATTGCGAGAGGCTTATGTGAAGGCGTTGGAATGCGACCCAGTATCGGCGTTTGGATCGGTACTGGCGTTCAATCGTGCGCTGGACGCAGCGACTGCTGAGGAAGTGGCAAAACTTTTCGTCGAATGCATTGTGGCGCCGGGATATGACGCGGGAGCGCTGGAAAAGTTCGCGGCCAAGAAAAATCTGCGTCTGCTTGAAATGCAGCGTGGTGAGGCCGCGGAAGAGCTGGACTTGAAGCGCATCTCGGGCGGAATGCTGGCGCAGGAGCCGGACCGCCACGAATTGGCCGAATCGGATTTGAAAGTTGTGACGGAACGCGCGCCCACGGCGGCGGAAAAACGCGCGCTGATGTTTGGATGGATCGTGAGCAAGCATGTGAAGTCGAACGCGATCGTGTTTGCGCGCGAGGGGCAAGCGGTAGGAATCGGAGCGGGGCAAATGAGTCGCGTGGATTCCGTGAAGATCGCGGTGATCAAGGCGGCGACAGCGGGACTTTCGCTTGAAGGCAGCGTGGTGGCGTCGGATGCGTTCTTCCCTTTTCCCGATGGCGTGGAAGAAGCGGGGAAAGCGGAAGCTACCGCAGTGATTCAGCCAGGCGGCTCGGTGCGCGACGCGGACGTGATCGCGGCGGCAAACAAGCTCGGGATGGCTATGGTTTTCTCCGGTGTCCGCCATTTCCGGCACTAGGTGCAGCGCCATCTGGCAACAGGCGATGGTAAGTGATTTCGATGACTTGCATATCGCCCTTCAGCGGAACAATCTCCGAGCGTGAAATGTAAGTGTCCGCGTCAATCCGCGTGAGAACCGCGCGCTTGGGCATGCCGCTTGCGGGATTTTCAAAATCAATCTTCTTTCCGTCCGCGTTCGCGAGGTTTAGTATCGTGGCATCCGATCTTTCCCAGGGGACAAGCGCGGACGTGAAGTGCCGCAGGTAAAAATTGATTCCGTCAGGCTTTTGCACCAAGGTGAAGAGCTCGATAACCAACGGCTTGTCGCCTTCAGTAAGGCGAAAAATGCCGACCATTAAGCCCGCCTTCGGCGCCAACCACACTTGTTCCGCAACCCGCGGGCCCCATTCGCCGCGCCAACGGCCCTCCAGCCACTCGAAGTCGGAAAGTTTCACGGCCGAAGGCTTCTGGCTGGGCACCGGCGGGTCGGAAGCGACAGGCGTTTGCGCACCTGAGCGCGGACGCGAGCCCGTGCCTGTCGAATCTTGCGCGGAGGCCATTGGTAACGCGGCTAGTCCGAGGAGAATGCCGATAGCGAGCAAACTGCGCGGTGCAAATTGGAATCGAAACATTTCGCGCTACCCCCTGGTACTGAGCCGGGTCATCACCGGGGAATTAGGCCTGTTTTCATGCCCACCTCAAACATTTTCATCAAAACTCGACCAGGGAGGTATCCCGGAACGGGTTCCAGGCGTCCAAAGAGTTAGGCGATGACAAATACGGACGTACGGCGGCTATTACTTTGACGCATCCACCGGGGTATACGATAATGGAATTTTGTGGCGGGCGCATGAAAACAATATTCGTTAGCATACTCGGAGCATTTGTCGGACTATTCGCGGCGGCTCCGGCCGCGTTGGCACTCGGCTCGACTGCGGCAATTCTTCCCGTTTCTTCGTCTCGAGCTGCGCGATCCTCAGCGACTGTTCAATCGGCGAAGCAGAACGCGGCACCCAGCGATGCGTCGCATGCGGACGTTTATTACTACTTCACGATGGGCCATGTGGATGAGATGCAGTTCGAATTGACGGGACAGCCGGACCTGGCGACGCAGTCCATCGAAGCTTACAAGAAGGCTCTGGAGCTTGCGCCGGGATCGTCGGTGATCATGGAGCGGCTGGCGGAGATTGACGCCAAGTCGCAACACATCCGCGATGCCGTCGAGCAAGCGCAAGCAGCGCTGAAGGCCGACCCCAACAACGTGGAAGCGCATCGCCTGCTGGCGCGCATTTACGTGCGCACACTGGGCGATTTGGGCGCGGGCGACGTGCAAAAGGAAAACCTGGAAAAAGCGATCGCGCAATTCCAGGCGATTTTGAAGATTCAGCCAGACGACGCGTATTCGGAGCTTTGGTTGGCTCGGCTTTACCGTTTCGAGAATCAACACAGCGAAGCGGAAAAGGTGCTGCGCGACTTATTGCAACGCGACCCCGGAAACGGAGCAGCGCTGGAACAATTGAGCCAGCTATTGATGGACGAAGGGCGCTCTCAAGAGGCCGTGAAGATTCTGGCGGATGCCGCGAACGACTCGTCCTCACCTGAGGTCTACGATTTACTCGGCGATGCGTATTCGCAATCGAAGGAGTATTCAAAAGCCGAAGACGCGTATCGCAAGGCTGTCGAGGAAGATCCCGACGATCCGGGCCATTTGCACGGGTTAGCGCAAGCATTGATGGCACAAGAAAAGTACGCAGAGGCGCTTGAACAATTCAAGCGACTCGCGGAAGTGGAACCAGGCACCGCGGAAAATTATTTGCGCATGGCGCAGTTGTATCGCCGCTTGGGAAAATTCGATCAGGCCGAATCGAGCCTTCTGCGCGCAAAGCAACTGGCGCCGGGCAGCCTGGAAGTGCTCTACAACGAGGCGCTGCTATACGAGGATCAGGGCCGCTACGCCGACGCCGTGCGGGTGCTGAGCGACGCGATCGCCGGGATGAAGAGCCAATCCAACGGTTCGCGAAACGCCAATCCCTCAAGCTCCGAAAATTCAGCGAACGCCGAAGCCAGTCCGAATGCGCTGGCGATCCTTTACGAGCAGTTGGGTCACGCGTACCGAGAGCAAGAAAACTACACCGCCGCGATTCATACGTACGAAGATATGGCCAAGCTGGGACCGGAGGCGCAAAAGCGCGCGGAAATGCTGTTGATTGACACTTACCGCGAAAGCCGCGACCTGGATCACGCCATCGCCGAAACCAAGAAGCAACTGGACGCGGCGCCGAAAGATCCGAACCTGACCGTGACACTGGCCACGCTGTACGGCGAAAAATCAGACACCGATCAGGCGACCAAGCTCCTCGATGGCCTATTGCGCGGCAACGACAGCGACCAGGAAATTTATTTGAATCTCGCGCAGGTGCAGGAGCGCGGCAAAAAGTACGCGGAGGCAGAACAGTCCGCGCAAAAAGCTGAGCAGTTGTCCCACGGCGATGACGACAAGGAAACCGTCTGGTTCATGTTGGGCGCGATTTACGAGCGGCAGAAAAAATTCGATCAAGCCGAGCAGGAATTCCGCAAAGTGCTCGATGTGAATCCCAACAATGCGTCGGTGCTGAATTATTACGGCTACATGCTGGCGGATCGGGGCGTGCGGTTGGATGAAGCGACCTCGATGATCCAGCGCGCCGTGACACAGGAGCCGAGCAACGGCGCTTATCTGGATAGCCTGGGCTGGGCATATTACAAGCAGAACAAGCTGACCGAAGCGGAAGAAAATTTGCGCAAAGCATCCGAACGGCAAGGGCATGATCCCACGATTCTAGGTCACCTCGGAGATGTGTATGCCAAGATGGGGCAACCGGAACGCGCCGCAACGCTTTGGGAACGCGCGCTCACGGAATGGCAGAAATCCGTGCCGGCGGACTACGACCCCGATCAAGTGAACGAGTTGGATGCGCAGCTGAAAACTTTGAAGCGGCGCACAGCGCAAAAAACCACGCCGGATTCGGCGAAACCGCAGTAAGCTCCCCCGCATGACTCGCGCGACAACGAAGAAAAGATCCGTGCGCCTGCCCGCGTTCGCAAAGATCAATTTGTGCTTACATGTGGTCGGGAAACGTCCGGACGGTTACCACGAGTTACGCACGATTTTTCAGGCGATTTCGCTGCGGGACACGCTGGAACTGTCGCTTGCGCCTGAACGCGGAATTTTTCTGGAGACGAATGTACCCGAACTGTCGGGCGGTCCCGAGAATCTCGTCTACCAGGCGATTGAAGCAATCGGATGCGAGATTGGATTTCGCGGAGGAATTCGCGCGAAGCTCGAAAAAACGATTCCTATGGCGCGTGGGCTCGGTGGCGGGTCAAGCGACGCGGCGGCAGCGCTTATCGGAATGTTGCGGCTGACAAAGAAAAAGTTGCCGCTTGATCGTTTATTGGGGATCGCGGCGGGACTGGGCGCGGATGTGCCGTTTTTCCTTTTTGGCGGGCGAGCACTCGCCGTGAATCGCGGCGATGAGATTTACCCGCTGCCGAACGCGCCGAAGCGGACGATTCTAGTTGTCTCACCGCGCAACATCGGGGTCAGCACCAAGGACGCCTATCAGTGGGTTTCCGAGGAATTGACAAAAGGCGCGGAACCCCCTAAAATCCTTAGGTTCTGCGCTCTGTGCTGGAGCCGGCAGGGGGCGGGCATCTCGAATGATTTCGAGGAGCCGGTCTTCCGCCGCTATCCGCGACTCGGAGAAATCCGGGAGGGATTGCTCAAGCGAGGAGCCGCAGATGCCGCGCTGGCGGGTAGCGGGTCGGCGGTGTTCGGAGTATTCCGAAACCCAGCGCAGGCGCGCCGAGCCGCTCGTGCGTTCCCGGAAGATTCGGTTTTCGTCGTTAAAACCCTATCCAGGGAAGACTATGGCCGTGCTTTGGGCTGGCGTGCGGAATAGCGCGCGTCGCTGGGTGTGCGGCTGAGGGGAAAGTTTTGGCCGACGACAAATTCAAAATTTTCTGCGGCACTGCGAATCCCGCGCTGGCTAAAGCGATTTGCAAGTTCGTGGGCGTGCCGTTGGGCCAAGCGGAGCACGGGCAGTTCAGCGACGGCGAGACGCGTTATCAGATATTAGAAAATGTGCGCGGTGCGGATGTTTTTGTCGTGCAGCCTTGCAGTACGCCGGTGAATTTCAATCTGATGCAGCTGCTGCTGATGATTGACGCGTTCAAGCGGGCGTCGGCGTGGCGGATTACGGCGGTGGTTCCGTATTACCCGTATGCAAGGCAGGATCGCAAGGACCGTCCGCGAGTGGCGATTTCGGCGAAGCTCGTTGCGGATTTGCTGGAGACGGCGGGCGCCAGCCGCGTACTGACGCTGGACCTGCACGCGCCGCAGATCCAGGGATATTTCAATATTCCAGTGGATCACTTGTTTGCTTCGCCGGTGCTGGTGGAATATTTTCAGAAGATGAATCTGGGGCCGATTACGGTGGTTTCGCCGGATGCGGGCGGAGTGGAGCGAGCGCGGTTTTTCGCGAAGAAAATTGACGCGCCGCTCGCGATCGTGGATAAGCGGCGCATTGACGTGAACGTCAGCGAAGTGATGCACCTGATCGGCGACGTGGCGGGACGGCCCGCGCTGGTGATTGACGACATCATTGACACCGCCGGAACGCTGGTGAAGACGGCGGAAGCGCTGCTGAACCACGGCGCGACGAGAGTTTTCGCGGCTTGCACACATCCGGTGCTTTCGGGGCCGGCGGTGGAGCGGATTGCGAAGTCGAAAATCGAGGCGGTGGTGGTTTCAGATTCGGTGCCGCTGAATGAAGCGGCCCAAAAGCTGGACAAGATCAAGGCGTTGAGCGTAGCGCCGCTCTTGGCGCGTGGAATTCAGTCCATACACGAAGAAACTTCGATCAGCGAGCTGTTTATTTAGCGGGAGAGGAATTCATGGAGACATTTACAGTCGAAGGCAAAGTACGCGAGGGGCGCGGGAAGGGTCCCGCGCGGCGCACGCGTCTGACCGGGATGGTCCCGGCAATTCTGTACGGCGGAAAAAAGGATTCGATTTCGCTGTCGGTGAACGCGAAGCAAGTGGCGAAGATTCTGCGTTCGGAGACGGGCCACAACACTATTTTCACCGTGCAAGTCGCTGAAGGCGCCGCGGAAAAAGCGATGGTGAAGGATTGGCAGGTGGATCCCGTCAGCGGAAAACTGCTGCACGTGGACCTCTTTCGAATCGCGATGGACGTGCGCATGCGCGTCATGGTGCCGGTGCACACGTTCGGCGAGGCGCAAGGTGTAAAGATGCAGGGCGGAGTTTTCGAGACCGTCACGCGCGAAGTGGAAATCGAATGCCTGCCTGGCGACATCCCCGAGGAATTCAAGGTGGACATCAGCGATATGCTGATCGGCAAGCAACTGCGCGCCGCGGACCTTCCATTTGATCCGAAAAAGATCAAGCTGCTCACGGACCCGACGCGCGTGATCGCGCACGTCGTCGTGCTGAAGAAGGAAGAAGAACCGGCGGCGGATGCGGCGGTTACCGCGGAAGCAGCGCCGGCCGAACCGGAAGTGATGAAGAAGGGCAAGAAGGAAGCGGAAGAGGGCGAAGGCGAAGCGGCGGAGGCTCCTGCGAAGGCGGAGAAGTCCGAGAAGAAGAAGTAGTTCTTCGGGCCAGCCGCTGAAGGGTTTTCAGGGTACACATGAGACTCATCGTTGGCCTCGGAAACCCTGGCCCGGAATACGAGTTGACGCCGCACAACCTCGGGTTTGTTGCCGTGGATGCATTGGCGGGGCGCGCGGGGATTCGCGTGACGCGTCCCGAAGCAAAATCGTACGTGGGATTAGGAGCTGTGGCCGGCAATGAAGTGGTGCTGGCCAAGCCGCAGACGATGATGAATCTGAGCGGCGCGGCGGTGCGGATGCTGCTCGAGCGGTATGAGTGCAAGGCCGCCGAGATGATCGTCCTGAGCGATGAGGCGATGTTGCCGTGGGGCATGCTGCGGATTCGGGAACGAGGCAGCGCCGGCGGGCACAACGGTTTGAAGTCGATCATTGCTTCCATCGGGACGAATGAATTTATTCGGGTGCGGATGGGAGTGAAGCCGGAATTTCCGCTTGGCGATATGGCGGATTACGTTCTGGGTACGATGCGCAAACCGGAGCGAGAGATTGCGGCGCAGATGACGGCCGATGCCGCTGATGCGGTGGAACTAATCTTGGGTGAGGGCGTGGGCAAGGCGATGTCGCGGTTCAATCGCCGGGTGGAATCCGAAGAAGAGAGCGCGGAATAGAATTTCGCAGTTGCAGCAGAGACGAAGAGGAATCGAGGACATATGGAAGAGCGTCAGTACGACCTGATTTTTATTTGCCGGCCGGATACGCCGGAAGCGGACATCGACAAGCTGATTGCGACGCTGGAGCACACGGCGGCGGAGAAGGGCGCGAAGATCGAGTCCGTCGCCAAGTGGGGACGCAAGCGCATGGCGTATCGCGTGCAGAAATTGCGCGAGGGATTTTTTGTGTACATGGTGCTGAAGTCCACGCACGGCGAAGTGGTGAAGGAATTGGAGCGCCGGTTGAAGGTCGCCGATCCCGTGATCAAGTATTTGACGGTGCGCTTGGACGAGGAATTGAAGCGCCAGGAGAAGTTGAAGAAGCACCGCGAGCGGCGCGCTGCGCGGCGTCCGCGTAAGGCAGTTCCGGCTGCACCGTCGGCGCCCGTTGCGCCGATCGTGCCACCGACTGAGCAGTCTGCGCCTTCGGCATAGCGGCGGTTTGGGAGCGACGGTCGGAAGCAGAACTTCAGCGGCTGAGGCCGTCGCGAGAGTACGGGATTTAGGTCGTGGCTGAAGCTACGGCTGACAAAAGATTGGGAAATTAGTCAGGAGAATCGAATGGCAGAAGAAAACGCACCAGTACAACATTCGCACGGGCCCTCTTCGGGGGGCATGAGGTCGTCAGGACCGGGTGGACCCGGCGGCGGGGGACGGCCTGGTGGTGGACCGAGTGGTCCAGCCAAGCGCGGCAAGAGGAATTTTGTCCGCAAGAAGAAGGTTTGCCGGTTCTGCGTGGACAAGGCGGACTTCATTGATTACAAGAAGGCCGAGATTCTGGCGCCGTTCATCCAGGAACGCGGCAAGATTTTGCCGCGTCGTATGACCGGGACGTGCGCGCGTCATCAGCGTTGGCTGACCGTGGCAATCAAGCGGGCGCAGAATATCGCGTTGCTGCCGTTTGCCGCGGAGCTGTAAGCGTTCAAGCGATTGCAGGGGTAGTCGCAACGCAACGAAGAGTCAAGATGCCGGTGAAACGCCGGCGCTACGCTAAAAGGATTCGAGGACAGCGCCATGCAAATCATTTTGCAGGAAGATGTAGAAAAGCTGGGAACGCGCGGGCAGTTGGTAGAAGTTGCCGAAGGTTATGCGCGCAATTTTCTTTTGCCGCGAAAGCTGGGCCTGGAGGCTACGGCCGGCAACTTGAAACGGTTGGAGAAGATGCGGGCGAACTTCGCGAAGAAGGAAGCCACCGAGAAGGCCGCCGCGCAACAGCAAGGCGAACTGCTCGCGGCCGTGTCGCTGGAATTCACGCGCAAGGCCGGCGAAAACGATCAGCTATTCGGCTCGGTTACGTCCGGCGACATCGCGGAAGCGCTGGCCGCCAAGGGCTTTGAGATTGACAAGAAGAGGATCGTTCTCGCAGAGCCGATCAAGATCATGGGCGAGTTTGAAGTTCCGGTGAAGTTGCACCGGGAGGTTAGCGCCAACGTGAAGGTCGCGGTGAAGAAGGAAGAGTAACGGAATTTTTTTGGTTCGATAACGGGCGCCCTGAGGTTTGAGGCGCCTTTTTTATTTGCGTTGTGCGGCGACTGATTCATTCTTCGTGGCGCAACGTTTTTTCCACATTTCCGAATTCATCCACAGAGAATAGTGTGATGGTACGGTTGACGCGAGTACGAGAACTTCGCACAATCCAGTCTGCCCCAAAAAGTAACTCGTAGCACGAGCGGGCACGGCATGCCGTGCCCCTACGACTCACGCGGCACCGCGATGGAAATAACGAGGCGGTTGGCTACGCGGATTGTCGTTCGAAGTAAGCGGGCGTAAGATTGGACAGCCACAATAAAGACACAAGCACACACAATGCCAGGCGATACAACCGTCGAACGTCCATTACCGCACAATTTGGAAGCTGAGCGCAGCATTCTGGGCGCGATCCTGCTGGACAATCATTCGTTGAACGCGGCGATCGAGAAGGTGCGTTCGGAGGATTTTTTTTTGCCGCAGCACCGCCAGATTTTCGAGCGGATGGTGCAGCTGGGCGAGAAGCAGCAGGCGATTGATGTTGTGACGCTCATGGAGGATTTATCGCGCCGCGGCGAACTGGAAGCGGCGGGCGGAATTGCGTACCTTTCGCAATTAGCCGACGGGTTGCCGCGCGTCACGAACGTGGAACATTATGCGCGGATCGTCAAAGAAAAGGCGGTGTTGCGGAACCTGATTTTTTCCGCATCAGCGATTCAGGAGCAGGCGCTTGCGGCGGGCGACGATGCGGATGTGATTCTGGATCGAGCCGAGTCAGTGATTTTCCAACTGGCGGAAGATCGCGTGAAGGCGGGGCTGATCGGCGTCAAAGAGCTGGTTCGCGACAATTTCGAGCGGCTGGAAAAGATTTTCAGCGAAGGCCGGCGGATCACGGGCCTCGCGACTGGTTATGCGAATCTGGACAACGAAACCGCGGGGCTGCAGCCTTCGGAGTTGATCATTCTGGCGGCGCGGCCCTCGATGGGAAAGACCGCGCTGGCGCTGAACATCGCGGAGAACGTGGCTGTGCGCCATCGCGAGCCGGTGGCGATCTTCAGCCTCGAAATGTCCAAGGAATCGCTCTTGCTGCGTTTGCTGGCTTCCGAGGCGCGCGTCGATGCGCATAAATTCCGCACCGGCCACATGAATCGCGACGACTGGGGCCGAGTGACCGGCGGGCTCACGAATCTGGCCGAGGCGCCGCTGTGGATTGACGATTCGGCTTCTTCGACCGTGATGGAGATGGGCGCAAAGGCGCGGCGCCTGAAACGCGATCGCGGGCTTTCGTTGATCATTGTTGACTACCTGCAGCTCGTGGTGCCGACCAATATGGGACGCCAGAGCAATCGCCAGGAAGAAGTTTCGGGAATGTCGCGCGCGCTGAAAGGGCTGGCGAAGGAATTGAAAGTGCCAATTGTGGTTCTCAGCCAATTGACGCGCGCGCCGGAGCGGGAAGAGCGCAAGCCACAGCTCGCGGACCTGCGGGAATCGGGCGCAATCGAGCAGGATGCGGACGTGGTGCTCTTTATCAACCGGCCGAATTTTTACAAGACGGATTTGCCGGAAGAGGATCGTGCGAAGGCGGAACTCATCATCGCGAAACAGCGCAACGGCCCTACGGGGAATTTGAATTTCGTTTTCCTGGCACGCCATACGCGGTTTGAAGAAGCTGCGCCGGACGCTTGGAGCGCAGGTGGGGAGCCGGAGGAGTAAACGTCGACTGATTTGGTGTCCATTTCTAGCCACAGTCGTGTCGTTCAGTCCGCGTTTCATCGGGAATCCCGGCCGCGAGTGCACCTTCCCCAGGAACTTTCAGGCTTCTAACATACTGACAAAACAGCACTTACTGGCAAACTCACACGCCTTCCACACCACCGCGATTTGGCGATCGGACTGCGAAGATTCAAATTGGATGTTTACCCAAACGGCGCGAGGTAGCGCGCTGGAGGGAAATTCGTTCGCGCTGGCGCGCGGGAGTCTGGCATTCTAAATGACGATGTCGAAGCCAATTTATTTCGACGGACGCCCAGTCTGGGCCGAAATTTCGCTAGAAGCGATAGTCCACAACTTGCGTGTGATTCGCAAGCAGGTGGGAACGCAGCGCAAGATTCTTGCGATCGTGAAGTCGAACGCCTACGGGCTAGGTGCGGTGCCGATCTCAAAGGCATTGCAGAAGGCGGGCACGGAATGGTTTGGCGTAACCTGCGCGAACGAAGGCATCGAACTGCGCGAGGCGGGCATCCGCAAACGCATTCTGATTCTCACCGGGTTTTGGCCGGGCGAGGAAAAGCGGCTCATCAAGAACAACCTGACACCGGCGGTATTTCGCGTGAGCGATCTGCAGCACCTGGAGCGTAGCGCCAAGGCGGTTGGCGGGAAAGCTCGCGTGCCTTTTCATTTGAAGATCAATACGGGGATGAACCGGCTGGGCATCTCGCCCGAAGAAATCGAGCCCTTTGCGCGAGCGCTGGCCGACTGCAAGCATATACGGCTCGAAGGGACATTCACGCATTTCGCTTCTGCCGAAGATTTCACCGCTCAACAGACGGACGATCAGGAAAAGGTTTTTCTTTTCTGCCTGGCGCGGCTGCGAGAACTGGGGCTGTCTCCCGGGATCGTGCATATGGCGAACAGCGGCGCAATCTGCGCGCGGAACAGCACGTGGGCGGACATGGTTCGTCCGGGCGCGATACTTTACGGATATCACCAGTCGTTCGACCCACCACAGAAGAAGCAAGAAGTTGTAGGCCAGATCCCGCTGCGGCCGTGTCTTTCGTTGAAGGCAAGGATTATTTCACTGCGCGAGATTCCCGAAGGCCAAGCGGTAGGCTATGGTGCACGCTTTGTGGCCAAGCGACCGACGCGCATTGCCGTAATCAACGCGGGATACGCTGACGGAATCATGCGCGCGCGAACGAACCGCGGCTGCGCGCTGGTTCGCGGGCGGCGCGTCCCGCTGGTAGGCACCATTTCGATGGACCTGACGATGCTGGATGTGACCGACGCGCCGGAAACAGTCCTGGGTGACGTGGTGACGATTTACGGCAAAGATGGAGGAGCGACGATCGAAGTTTCCGATGTTGCACGCGAGATTGGCACCGTCACTTCCGACCTTCTGTGCGCGCTGGGGCGACGCGTTCCCAAATTCTACATTTAATCCATCCAACCAGCCCTGCAGCCCGTATCAGCCTCAGCACGTTTACCAACCGTTTGCACGTCGTTGACTCGCACTTCCCACGCGGTGCTATACTGTGGACTTCATAAAGAATTCGTAAGGAACCTCCAATCTTCCCGGCCAGGCGCCCGAACTTTATTAAGCCGGAAAAAAACGCAACGAGACGAAGTAGTCGGACGCGATTCGTCTTATATAGATTTTCATAAGGTGGGACCCATGCAGAGGACTCCTCCTGTTCCGCAAAACAGGCCACCGGCCATCCCTGCTCCGGAAACTTCAACACTGAAACCTGCCGCACCCTCCCGTCCGAGCCTAGACCAGGTCGGGACCTTCTGGGACATGCTGGGAATTCGCATCATATTCATGGCGGTGTGTATTGCGGCAGGTTTTCATTTCCGTCCGTTTAGCGTCTCGCCGATCTCTGGCGCTCTCGTGGGATTTTTCTTCGGTCTCGCAGTCATATTGTTTGAGCTGCGCCTGCGGCATGCCAGTCTGCGCCGGCTGATTGGCGCGGCGGTAGGCTCAATCCTTGGACTCCTGGGTGCTTACCTCACGTCGCTGATTCTGATTCATACGACGATGCCAGAGAGCACGCGCTCGTTTTTCAGCCTGGCGGCGTTTCTGGTGATGGCTTATATCGGATTGATTCTCGGCGCCAACAAGGGAGATATGTTGAATTTGCAGGCGCTCGGGGGGTTGTTTGGCAGCGAGCGCAGCCTGAAGCATTCGTTCAAAGTGCTCGATACCAGCGTGATTATAGATGGGCGGGTCGCGGACATCGCCGAAGCGCAATTTCTGGATGGGACTGTGATCATTCCGCAATTCGTGCTGCACGAATTGCAGCTGGTGGCTGATTCCGCCGATCCGTTGAAGCGGCAACGTGGACGGCGCGGGCTCGAAGTGCTGCAACGAATTCAGAAGATGGCCCATTTGGAAGTTCAAATTGCGGACGATGATTTTCTGCAGGTGCCGGAAGTGGACTTGAAGTTAATCGAGCTGGCTAAGCGCTACGACGCGAAAATTGTAACCAACGATTTCAATCTGAATAAGGTCGCCACGCTGCAAGGCATTGAGATCCTGAACGTGAATCAGTTGGCGAACGCGCTAAAGCCGGTGGTGCTGCCCGGCGAGACGATGCGCGTCTTCATCCTGCGCGAGGGAAAGGAGTACAACCAAGGCGTAGCGTACCTGGACGATGGCACCATGGTGGTAGTGGATGGCGCGCGCAAAATGATCAACAAGACGATCGACATCACCGTGACTTCCGTTCATCAGACAACGGCTGGCAAGATGATTTTCGGGCGGTACGACGAACGTGGCGAGCAGCAAGCACCGCGCGTAATGCCCGGCGGCACGCAGCAGCTCGGCGAAACCGCGCCACGTACAAGCGAAGGTGGCGGCGAGCGTCCCGCGCGGCCGCTGTACCCGGAATCCGGCAGGTCGTAACTGTTTTTCGATTTTCCCCAGCGGCGTATCGTCGGCGCCGCTCTTTCCTTTCTCAACGTCGCCCGACTGCGATAGACTGTTGACCCTTTATGGGCCGCGTTGCCGCAATCATACCTGCCGCTGGTCTTGGCACCCGCATGGGCGCCGAAATGCCGAAGCAATTCCTCGAGCTGGATGGCGTGCCGCTGGTGATTTTCACGTTGCGCCGACTGGCTGCGTGCGCTGCGATCACGGATTTTTTCCTTTCTACGCGCGCGGACGACATTGTGTCGTTGCAGGATAAGGTGGCGAAGGCTGGTCTGGGACGTCCGGCGCGGGTGGTGCACGGCGGGGATACGCGGCAACAATCGGTGGCAAACGCCTTGGCGCAAGTGGATCCTGCAACCGACGTGGTGCTCGTACATGACGCGGTGCGGCCCTTTGTCACTCCCGAGCAAGTGGACCGCGTGATCGCGGAGGCGCGTAAGCGCGGTGCGGCGATTCTGGGCATCCCGGCGATCGATACGGTGAAGGAAGTGAAGCGTGCAAGCTTGCCGGAGGATGTGGCGCTGATTACTTCGACGATTCCGCGCGAGCGAGTGGTGCTGGCGCAAACTCCACAGGCGTTTTCCTATGCCTTGCTGCGGGATGCGTTTCGAAAGGGACAAATGGATGGGATTATGGCGTCGGACGAATCTGCGCTCGTGGAGCGATTTGGGCATGACGTATTTGTGGTGTTGGGTTCGGAGCGCAATTTGAAGATCACCCGGCCTGCGGACATGGATCTGGCGCGATTTTATCTGGAGCAGGAGCGCAAGACGGCAGGGCAATGACAAGTCTCCGAAAGGCCCAAATAGGATGGAGCTACTTCAATCTAACGCTCTTCAGGACTGCGTTCTGGCTTCTCGTCCTGATGATAGTCATCGTTGCTCTGAGGGTCATGTTGCCGAGCCAACCGCCACGGGAGGTGGGATATGGCGCGCTTGTTCACGAAATAAATGCGGGAAACATCGTCAGTGCCACGTTCACGAAGTTGAAGGATGGCGAAGAGATCAGAGGTGAACTGCGAACGCCGCCTGAAACATTCAGGACGGCGATTTCCAATGACCAGACCGAAAGCTTGACAGAAAGCCTTCGGAGTCGAGGCGTAAAAACTGGTACAGCCCGGGAGTTTCCTCGAGGTTCACTTGCCTATTGGGGGGCCTCGGCAATCGCCGTGCTCCCCGTTGTGGCGTTCCTTTTTCTCTTTAGATTTCAAATCAAACGACTGAAACGCAGGCTCGTCGAACTTCGAAACCAGGAAGCTTAATGACTCGCTCAGGAATTGGCTACGATTTGCACCGGCTGGCAGAGGGGCGCAAGTTGATGATCGGCGGCATCGAAGTGCCATTCGATAAAGGCTCGGTGGGGCATTCCGATGGCGATGTGCTGGCGCACGCCTTGTGCGATGCGCTGCTTGGCGCGGCTGGGCTTGGAGATATTGGGACTCATTTCCCGGATACGGACCAGAAATGGAAGGGCGCATCGAGTTTATTGTTTCTGGAGCACACGCGAAAATTGCTGGATGAGCGCAAGTTGCGGATCAGCCATCTGGATGCGGTGGTGATATGCGAGCGGCCGAAATTGGGGCCGCACTTCGCGGCGATGCGTGCGGCGCTCGCGAAATCGCTGGGGATATCCACGGAGCAAATCAATCTAAAGGCCAAGACGAACGAAGGCACCGGCGAAATCGGTCGGGGCGAAGCGATCGCGGCTCACACGATTGCGACACTGGAAGGTTGAGTACTCTACGACTGGAATTGCGCCGCGCGTTTGCGGTTTGCTGGAGTCACGTGTTTTTCCTCCCTTCGATCGCGCTGATATTCGGCAACAAACCTATCTACCGCAGAGACGCGGAGGCCGCAGAGAAAAACATAAAATGGCGATGAATTGGCTCACTGGATTTCATGCGGTCGAGGAAGCGCTGGCCGCGGGGCGCGCGTTGGATCGCATTGTGATTGCGCGCGGCCGGCACGGTGAACGCGTCGAGGCCGTCGTGCAGATGGCGAAGGCCAAGGGTGTGCCGGTGCGGTTCGAGGACCGGCAGCAGATTGATCGTCTTGTGGGAACGCATGATCACCAGGGGGTCGCCGCGTTGGGCGCCGCGAAACCGGCGATTGAGCTGGAAGACTTACTGGCCGCGAAGAATCCTCAGGGCTTGCTGGTTTTGCTCGATGGAATCGAAGATCCCCACAATCTGGGCGCTATCGTGCGGACCGCGCTGGCAGCGGGCGCGAATGGCGTGGTAATTCCGGAGCGACGCGCGGCCGGGCTGAGCGATACCGTCGAGCGCGCGTCCGCAGGGGCGCTGGCGCATCTGCCGATCGCGCGAGTGAAGAATTTGGTGCGCGCGATGGAAGAAATGAAGGAGGCCGGTTACTGGCTGGTCGGGCTCGATGAGCGCGCGGAAAAGAGCTACACGCAAGTGGATTTGAAAGGAGCGGTTGGGATCGTGCTAGGCGGTGAGGGTGAAGGTCTGCACGAATTGACGCGCAAACGGTGCGATTTTTTGGTTTCGCTGCCAACTGCCGGTCCAGTGCGATCCCTTAACGTTTCCGTGGCGGCAGGAGTGATGCTGTTCGAAGTCGTGCGCCAACGGGGATCAAAGGCACCACAGATGAACACAGATAAACACAGATAAAACCTATCTGGAAAACCAAATCGATGTTTTATTCCAAAGATCTGCTACTTGTCGTATTTCAGCAGCGAGAATACGTGCAAGCCCGGGAGTTTGGCGCGGCCGTTGAGGAACGTGAGTTCCACAGCGAAGGCTGCGCCGGCTACTTTGCCCCCCAACTGCTCGATGAGTTTCACTGTGGCGGCGGCGGTGCCGCCGGTGGCGAGAAGGTCGTCGCAGATCAGCACCGTTTGGCCTGGCTTGATTGCGTCTTGATGAATGTCGAGCTGGTCTGTACCGTATTCGAGCTGATAGGTGATGGATGCCGTCTTGCCGGGAAGCTTCTTGGGTTTGCGGATGGGAACGAAACCTGCATTCAGTCGGTAGGCGAGAGCGGGCGCGAAAATAAAACCGCGCGCTTCGATGCCGGCGACGATGTCCACCTGGGTGCCAACGTATTGTTCACAGAGGCGATCCACGAGCGAATGGAAACCGACCGGATCCTTCAGGAGCGTGGTGAGGTCATAAAAGAGAATACCCGGCTTGGGATAATCGGGAATTTCGCGGATCAGCGCTTTTAGGTCGTTCATTCTTCTCCTTCAGTGTTGTGGGTGCGCGTTGCAAACTGCGAAAGATCAACATCACCACAGATGGACACAGATGGACAGAGATAAACACAGATGAATCCACTGCTGGGAAACTAAAACTATGCTAATTCTTGCCGTTTAATGCTCGATCGAAAATCGTTTCGCGAACTGCTCGAGGAAGGGAGCGTCTTCTTCGGACACGCTGGAAACTAACGCTCCTTGCGGGCCGCGCTCGAGTTCCGTTCGAAAATTGGACAGCATCTGCTGATCACCGATGGCGTAGACTTCCACGCGGCCATCGCGCAGATTCTTAGCGTATCCCGCGACGCCCAGGTGTTCCGCGGAGCGCATTGCGAAATAACGAAAGCCGACTCCCTGCACCATGCCACTGATCAAGTAGCGCCTGAATTGGTGTTTTTCGCGATTTTCGGTCATGCCCGGTGCAGCCGTAGAGCGGCAAACGCGTGATTTTAACAGAGCACGGACATCGATAAAAGTGAGACCAGCGTGATATTGCCGGGGATGCGACGTTGCCGCGGTATGCCATCCGGCGCGAGTCCCTGGGTGGGAACTGAGTTAGAGTTGACTATTAAGGCCCGGTTCCGCATCTAAGAACGAAGGAACGATTGAGAATGCCAGGACGATATCGAACGATCGGTTCGCTCGCCACTATAGCAGCGGCGATTTTTTTCGCGCTGCCCTTGCGCGCGCAGGATGTGGGACCGCAGGCTCCCCCACCGAAATTCGAAGTGAAGCGCATTCCTGCGGAGCCGCATCCCGGTCCTCCGCCGATTCCCGAGCAGGAGATTATTAATCGGTTTGTGGCCAATGAAGCGGTAATGAAGAAGGTCTATGCAACCTACGATTTCACGCAATCCATTCGATTGGACGAGCTCACCGACCCGGGTGGAAAGTACAGCGTGACCGGCGAAATGCTGGTGCGTTCGGACGGGCAGCGCTATATGCGGGTGACCACGCCGCCCGTGTCTACTCTGAAGCTGATGCATTTTTCGCTGGAGGATGTGCGGGTAATTGCCAGCATGCCGGACTTTCCGCTGACTCCGGACAAAGTTGGCAACTACGATTTCAAATATGCGGGCCAGGAAAAGCTGGATCAGTTGAACACCTATATATTTCAAGTGAAACCGAAATTATTGAGCCGCAAGGAACGTTATTTCCAGGGAGTGGTGTGGATTGACGATCATGATTTCGCGATCGTGAAGAGCTACGGGAAATTCGTGAGCGAGATTGAAGGGAATGGGACGGAACTGCCGTTCACAATGTTTGAGACTTACCGCGAGAATTTTCAGGGGAAATATTGGCTGCCGACGTATACGCGCTCGGATGACTATTTCAAGGACGGCCAGAACGATGATTTGCCGCTGCGCCTCGTGATTCACTCCACGGATTTCAAATTGAATTCGGCGCCCGGAACGACCGCCACCGAGCCGACGCCTGCCGCTCAGGACCCGCAGGCTGCGGCGACAGGCCAGCCGCCGCCTTCTCCACACTGATTTTAATCCGCCGCTCGGATATGACGCGGAAGGTCGCGGATAGAATCGAGCAGGATCTCTGGTTTCGCTGCGCGGATGCGCTCCGCCGTGGGAAACGGTCCGAGCACGCCGATGGCACGCACTCCGGCGCGGCGGGACATTTCAATGTCCTCCGCCGTATCTCCCACGTAGACGCAATGTTCGGGCTTCAGACGCATGCGTTTGAGGGCCAACTGGAGTGGCGCTGGGTGTGGTTTTTTCTTCCCCGCATCCTCGCTGCATACGCATGCGGAGAAATAATCAGCGAGCGAGAATTCGTGGAGTTGACGACGAACCCGCGCGCGACTCCCGCTGCTGACAATGCCGAGTTCGAATTTCGCCGAGAGAGTATGCACCGTGCGTCGGGCGCCAGGCAGCAACGGAGGCTTTTCGAGTTTGTAGGCTTTGGCCCAGAGGCGGTTGGCATCCAGCCACTTCGAGCGCGGGAGTTGCGCCGCCCGATAGACGCGCAGCCAATTCGGAGAGTAATGCGCAGCGACTTCACGCTCGGTCCACGTGATGCCAAGGGCGCGAAACATGGAAAGATAGGCGCGGACATCCGCGACGTAGGAGTTGAGCAGCGTGCCGTCCCAGTCAAAGAGGACGGCGCTGGCGGAAAATTGGAGGAGTTTCACGGCGAAGGAATCGTATCAGAGCGAGACGCGGCGGATAAGTGGATCGGAGGGATGGCTGCCGGGAGTGTCGGAGTGAAGACCACGTCAACTGCCTAACGGAGAGATCGCAGAGAAAGGCGCCAGCCAAACATCATAGCTCGAAGAGGAATGCGTGGCGCTGCCGTAGTGCTTGCGGGGCAAGCCTCGCCAGTTTTGATTCGCGAAGGACTTCGGTTGGTCACGGCGGCAGCAAGCTGCCGCACTCCCAGATGTTTTTCGCGATTGCAGCGCTAGTGTCCGCGGTACCTTAGCGGTACGACGTCATCGCGACGCAGAGCGAAGTCATCAAAGCTGGCCGCGTATCCTCGCCATCCGGGCATTTCGACGTCCTCGGCGCGTACGATGTGCACGGCGGTACACATCTGAACGCTGCCTTGGCCGAGCGGCCGTTCGATGAGTGCGACTTCCAACTCGATCGGCGTGCCCGGTGCGAAATTCCGTGGAGCAAGGAAATAGATGCCGCTCGAGCTGATGTTGCGCGTGACCAAGGTGACCGGAATAGGCTCAGGCCGGTCGCCGACGCGAATCAGGCGCAAAGGCAGCGAAAGCGCGGCGCGCGGGTTGCCGCGACGCTCTTGCGCAACTCCGATGGCATGTGTGGGAACGCGAGCGAAACGACGAGGCCCTGGTTTCCCTGAGTGTGCAATGACGCTGACTGTATGGCTTTCGAAATC
This sequence comes from Candidatus Acidiferrales bacterium, assembly GCA_049287725.1. GTDB lineage: Bacteria > Acidobacteriota > Terriglobia > Acidiferrales > UBA7541 > Palsa-295. The sequence goes on from JBAQGJ010000145.1 coordinate 46,592, forward strand.
ACGCAGCGGCGAAGCGGCACACCGCTGGTCTTTCCAATCCGGAGCAGCCCCCATGTACTGTCCCCCAAGAACAGCCTAAGAGTCCCCCTACTGGTGGACCGAATATGCGCGGAGTCGGGCTCGTCGTCAAGGGGGGGCAGACGATGGTGACGTAAGATATAACACCCCTACGGGGACGCTAAGTGCATGGTTTCAATTAGTTAGAGGGACAGCAAGGACTTTTGTTAAGAATATAAACATTTCCACAGGGTTTCTTTTATTCGATTTGGTTTCGATTCGGGAAGCAGGTATCAACGGCGCTAACTTTCGCTTTTGTGACGCAGTCAAATTTTGTAGTTCCCCAATTCAGTTCAGCCGCGATAAACGGATAGCGGCTTCGATTGGATTTCGCTATTTTGGAGTTGCGAGCGAGGCTCAACGAGATGGCTCGGATTATGACGCGAACTTCTAATTCGGAAATTCCAACTGCTGGACGACGGCAGAGTTCTGAAGCTTGGTGGAATGCGGTGCGAGACCGCGATCGCGGAGCGGACGGCAAATTTGTTTACGCGGTCCGGTCCACCGGAATTTACTGCAGGCCCTCCTGCCCTTCCAAAAAACCACGGCGCGAGCAAGTGGAATTTTACTCGTTACCGGACGCGGCAGAGCAAGAGGGCTTTCGAGCTTGCCGCCGATGCAAACCACGAGCAGTGCGTCTGCGCGATCCGCGCACCGCGGCGGTGGCGCGCGTGTGCCGGGCAATCGAAACGCGAATTGAATCGGATGGTGGCGACGCGGCGGAAAACGAAAATGAGGCGCGATTGACGCTGAACGCGCTTAGTTCATCCGTGGGTATGAGTCCGCACCAGCTCGAGCGTGCCTTTCGCGGTGTGATGGGGATCTCGCCACGGCAGTACGCCGACGCGCAACGGATGCGGCGGCTAAAATCGAAGTTGAAAAAGGGGGACGACGTGACTACAGCACTCTATGACGCAGGATTTGGATCGAGCAGTCGATTGTACGAACGCGCACCATCACAACTGGGCATGACGCCGGCTACGTATCGCCACGGCGGCGCAGGAATGGAGATCAATTACACGATTGTGAGTTCGCCACTGGGCCGTTTGTTGGTGGGGGCGACGCATCGCGGTGTCAGCGCGGTCTACTTGGGTAAAAACGAAGCCGCACTGGAAGCGGCTCTACGGAAGGAATACCCACGGGCAGATATCAGCCGCGATCGCAATGGCCTGGAGGGTTGGGTGGGGAAAATATTGGAGCACCTGCGCGGGCGCGAGCCAAACCTCGATTTGCCGACCGATGTGCAGGCGACAGCATTTCAACGCCGGGTTTGGGAAGAGCTTCGCAGGATTCCGTACGGGGTCACGCGGACGTACAGCCAGGTTGCTCGAGCGATTGGAAAACCGAAGGCCATTCGCGCGGTTGCGCGGGCGTGCGCCACGAATCCGGTTTCGGTTGTGGTCCCCTGCCACCGCGTCGTGCGTCAAGATGGGGACTTGGCGGGATATCGCTGGGGCGTCGATCTGAAACAAACCCTGCTCGAGCAAGAATCAGAGCAGCGCCAGTCCAAGTCGTCTGTTACCGCGAAACATTAAACGCAACCGGCAGCGCAATGGTGCGGGGTAGATAATTGTTAGCCCTCTGGCTTGACCTTTTCGGTGCCTTTGGGCCAATGAGGCTTGAATTTCGCATCGCTCAGATCCGGATTGCGCACGACCTTCGAATAGCGAATGACGAAATAATCCCCTGAGCCGGTTTCGTCAAACCTCTGCTGAACCGGGAGCCAGGTAGACTCGTCGAGCCAGATTTGGATTTTGGAAATCTGGTTGCGGGCTTCCTGGGATTTTGGAGTTAACTCCAACTCAGCGGTTTTCTTGTCGTCGATTGTGCGTTCGCCGAGCAGCGTTGCCAAGTATGCTTTTTGCAGATCTTTTCCTGACGTGCCGAAGCCCAGCAGCAAATATTGGTCCACAACCGCACGATGCTGCCCCAGATTGTACTCTTCCACGCGCTTGAGGCCCGGCGTATAGATATAGAGGTTATCGCCCGTGCGCAAGACGGTGCGCGAGTCAGGAGCTTTCATTTCCAGCAGCATTTTGTCGCCACGCACCAAAATGCTGCCGGTTTCGGTGGATTTGTCATTCACGACGACGGTGACTTTGGTGCGCTCGACATCCGCCGAAAGACTGTGAAAGTCCTTGGCCTCTCGGTCCAGCGACCGGAGGACGCCGTCGAGGTTTAGGCCGCTGTGAGTCTGGCTAGCAGCGGACGAAACCTGAAACCAACCTGCCAAAACGAGCGCGCACACCGCCATCGCGATCAAAAAGCGCTTTCCGATCAAATCATTGCCCCCGTTGGACTGGCGCGCCAATTCACGCGCCGTTCATAATACTACACTGTGATTGGACGCGTTGGAGCGCAAGGGGGTTCCGGGGGATTCAGGGGGATTCAGGGGGAGAAAACGTTACATATTCATTTAGGGATGGACTGTCACGTCGTAGGAAACGATGGACCCGTCGTCGCGGCGCACCGGCTCGATGCGAACGACCTGGAAGCTTTGGTCCCGCAGATCGTCAACGGTGCGCGCCAGAATATCGTGGGTTTCCCGCTCGAGTTCTGGACTCGCGCTGGAAGCGCGCTTATCCACGGGAAGCACGGAGGCATCCAACCTATAGGTGCGAGTCTGGCCGGCAAAATCCCGGGAACGGAATTGAACTTTGTGCCCGGCGAAGGCGGAAACCTGCGGCTGATCGTGAAACCAGTGCGGCGGCGTCGCTAGGACAAACAGAACGATCACAAGGACCACGACGTCATAGGGCCAGCTGCCCCGCTCATACGACCAAAAAACGATTCGAACGATTCCCTGCCACAAGGCGCGCATATCAGTGAACAGGAACGCCGTCTACGACCTCGCCGTCACGCATGTGCAGCACGCGATGTCCATACGCCGCGGCGTCCGGGTTGTGAGTGATCATCACAATGGTCTGTCCCAAGTCCCTGTTCAAGTCGCGAAGAAGATTGAGGACGGCATCGGAGCTTTTCGTATCCAAATTGCCGGTCGGTTCATCCGCCAGTACTATTTTTGGCTCGCTGACGATCGCGCGAGCCAGAGCAACGCGTTGCTGCTCGCCGCCCGAAAGCTCCGACGGCTTATGTTTCAACCGGGAACTCAATCCCAGCAGATCAGCAACGACCTGGAAACGATGGGGGTCGAAGCCATTGCCATGAATGTGCTGAGCGAGCGCAATGTTGTGGTAAGCGTCGAGCGTGGGCAAAAGATTGAAACGCTGAAATACAAAACCCACCTTGTGGCGGCGCAGAAGCGTGCGCGCCGAATCGCTCATAGTGGTGAGGTCGTTCCCATCGAGCAGCACTCGTCCGCGGGTAGCTTGCGCCAAGCCTCCAATCACGTGCAGCATCGTGGACTTGCCGCAGCCTGAGGGCCCCATGATGGAAACAAACTCGCCGGGAAAGACTTCGATGCTGACGCCGCGCAGGGCCGGGACTTCCACTTTGCCTTGGCGATAGACCTTCCATAGATTTTCAGTCTTGAGTATGGGCTCCAACAGCGGCTCCCGTGCCAGCGTCAGCGATTCTGGGGACTGAATTATTCTAGTCGGGTTTACCATTTCTGCCTAGCGTGGATGCGCGCACGCAATTCCCCGCGAAACTTTACATGAGATTGGATTTGACCGATGGCTACTCGTAGGCGAGCGCCTCGACGGGATCCTTGCGGCTGGCCATCCAAGCGGGGTAAGCGGCGCCAAGCAAGCCGCCCACAATCGCTATGAGGCCGGCTCGCAGGACCCAGTCGGGAGTAATGAGAATCGTGAGAGATGGAAACAGCTTGATGAAAATGGAACGCATCAGGAAACTCAGTCCCACACCGGCAACAACCCCGGCAAGACATAGGAGAGTCGTCTCGCTGAGCACGATTTGAACGATGTACCCCTTGGAAGCGCCGAGCGATTTGAGTACGCCAATTTCGCGAGTGCGTTCGATGATGGTGGTGTACATCGAAAGAAAGATCACCAGAAAGCCGATCACGACGGCGATGCCAATCATGACGTTGATAAAGGCGCCGAGCCCCGGAAGATTCGAAGACGTCATCAAGGAGATGAAATCCTTCAGCGGACGAATTTCGTAGCGCGGCAGCAGCTGCTTGATTTCATCCATCACGGCCGGTGTGTGATCGGTACGATCGCACTTGATGAAAAAGACCGAGGCTTTGTCGTGCGCGCCCGCCATTTCCTGCAAGGTCGAGAGGAAGACAAACAGCCGCGCGCCTTTGCCATGCTCGACGATGCCGACCACATGAAAATCGTGATCGAAAAGCCGCAGAGTCTGGCCGAGCTTTATTCTTTTCGATTTGGCGTAGACGTCGTCCACAAGAATGTCGTTGGGACCCTGTAGGTCGTGACCTTCGTGGTAAACGAATCCCCCGGTGACCGTGCGGAAGCTATTTACGTCAATGCCGTAAACAATTTCGAGGCCGGTGGAATTGAATTGCAGCAGCACGGGCGTGACGGCCTGAACGTAATCGAGCTGCGCTAGTTTATCTTCGATCGCGATAGGCATAGGCGCGCCGCTGAAAGCCATAAACACAGAAGCCGATGGCGGTTGGACCATGATATCTGCACCGATACCCTCGACGCGCTTGGCGGATTCCGAGAGCAACCCGCTGGTCAGTCCCACTACGATAATTACGAGCGTAACCTCGACGGCCACGGCTATCACGGTGATAAGCGTGCGAAGCGGACGGTGCAGCACGTTATGAACGATCATGTAACGGATCATATTGTTTCAGCGCTTACGGACCTCAGGGCTGCGGCTCCTTAGGATTTTCGCCGGGAGCTTTCCCGGCTTCTTCGCCCACGTGCACTAGCTTCGTGCCGGGAGGCTGCGCCAAGACAAATCGGTCCGGCGCGACCGGCTCGTTCAGAGTCAGCTTCTTGACGGCGATCTGTAATTGATAGTCGTCGCCAGGACGACTGACCGCAATTTCCCACGGGTACGTCAGAGCCCCTGACGCCTGCCAATTGCCATACGTCACGTCCGAGGCGACCATGCCGCCGGAAGCGAAATTCTCGATGCGAGTGACGCTCAGGTCCGCGCGGTTGAACCAGATTTTTCGCGCGATCTCCCAGTCTATTGAACCCGAGTCCGCTCCGTTGGTCGCGGCAGATTCGGAGCCCGGCGAAATGACGGTAAGCACGTAGTATCGCCCATTCCCCTCGCTTGCTTCTTCCATCAAGACAGGCGCGCGTTCCGGGATCGGCGGCCAGAAGAGCGCATCGAGTAAATGCTGGGGCCGGAGATTCTCGATTGGCTTCACCGCATGGCGCTCCAGATTGGCAGGGCCAACAAGAAATTCATTTTTCGACGGAATGTAAATGCTGAAAGTCTCACCGTCGCTGACCATATCGAATATATTCTTGCCGATTACCGGGGCCTGGCCGATCACGCGAATGCTCGCGGGCTTTGCGGCGAGAACGAATCCGTTGACTTCGTGGTACTGCTCGATAACCCCGGAATATGCGGAACCGGCGGTCAGTTTCATCGTCACGCCCGCATTAAGCGACTGAATCGCCTGGGCCTGACGGTCGTAGCGCTCGACAAGTTGCGCCTTGGTCGCCGTCTGCAACGGCCCAGGCGCCTGCGACGGTTTAACCGCGGTTTTACGGCTGACGGCACATCCGCAAGCCAACGACACCACTGCTGCAAGCAAAACCAACGAAGCGATGCGCCAAATCTTCGGTTGAGGGCTGATTAGAAACACAAAGTATGCAATCTAACAGCCGCTTCGAGGGGTGTCAACGAAACGCGGGAGATGGGATAGAGGGCGTTTGAATAGAAATCGGGCGCGGTTTGAAGGTCCGGAAGGGTGCGTTTAGTCGTCTAGCAGGCTGCCGTTGGCAGGGGGCGTTTGCGCGGCCCCGTCGTTTCCACAGAGCGAAACCAGCAGGCGCCGGAGTTTGGCGCGATCTTCGAGATTCATACCTACCATTTCGAATCCCGCCTGATGAGAGCGCACGAACCGCACCACCGCTTGCATGCTGATGGAACGCAGGCCGGCCGGAATTTTGAGCGTGGCTTCGGTGCCGACCGGAAGCTGGAGCTCGCCGCTCAGAAGCCCGCCATCAAGGCTCAGGACGCTGATCGCGGAGGAATATTTGCCTTTTGCCGAAGTGACTACGGCGGGCACATTACGAGGCAACCGCACCCGGCGATAACGGCGATGACGCACGAAATCGCGCTCGGGAATCGGGTCAAGCGGAGCCAACTGCAAAACTTTTGGATCCAAGCCTGATTGCGGCAGGGAATTTTGAATCCAGTCAGGGTCGAGCTTGACCAGGGCTTGCGCCGCTGCCATGCGAATTTCATCCGGGTAGACCCAGCTAAACGACTTGCGCGCTTCGACAAACCGGCGCAAGTGACCGACCGCGTTCGCCGCGCGCATACGACCTAGCGCCTCGATCGCCTTGACGCGAAGGTACTCAGGCCCTTGAGGGATGAGCTCGCCTTCGGCTAGACGCAGGAGCTTCGGAGCTGTATCCGCATCGCCGCACATGCCGATTTCGTCCAGGGCTAGCGGCAGAATCATGACGTCAAACATTTCGAGTGAATCCGCGAGAAGTTTGCCGCGCTCCGGCGCACCGCCCGTGGAAAGCTGGCGAACGACTGCATCGTGAAAGCCGCGGCCGCCATCGCGGAGGCGTCGCGGGAGCGATTCGTCAACCGCCGCCGGATCGAGGCGGCTCAATAACCCAGCTACGGTCGCGGCCTTCGCGGGCACATCGTTCTTGAACGTTTCCTTGAGGTGACGAACGCACGGAGAGCCGACTGATTTTGCGAGATTGACGATGCTCTCGCGCTCCGTGCGCCGGCAAGATCGCGCCAAGCGTATCGCTAGATGTTCCGCGGCGCCTTGCGGCACGCGCATCAGCACGCCGACCAGACCTTCCGGCATTGCTTCGGCAACGAGCGCTTCTTCGATGAACTCCGGAATGCGATTGTCCACGCCGATGCGGGGGCGCAGGCTTTGCACCCAGCTGGGACGCGATTCTTCGAGGTCAGCGAGTGAATCCAAGGACTGCTGCACCGCGCGGTAATAGCGGCGTGCCGCCGACTCTTGGCTGAGCCGCACAAACGCGGCGCTCAGGAGCGTTTGCAGCTCCGCATCCTTTTCCGCAGCCATCGCCTGGCCAATTTTGACCAGCGCGTCTTGCAGGCGCTGGCTAGCCGCTTTGCTATAGAGTTCGGCGAGTTGGCCCAGGCCGATCGCGGCCTTCTTGCGGGCCTCGGCGTCTTTGTTGGTGACGCAGGACGCGTATTGCAAGAGGATGTCGCCGGCCACCTCCGACTCGCCGCGGCCGATCAATTCTTCAACGTACTGCTGCACGTTGCGCGGCGGAATGCACCACGCTTCGGGAGACATAAGCACGGATTTCTTGCCCGACTCGGGCACCGCAGCCCAGAACTGCCGGTCGAGGATGTCCGCGTGTGTTTCCACGGACATGCCAGCACCGGCCA
>JBAQGJ010000146.1:0-40522 GCA_049287725.1 Candidatus Acidiferrales bacterium
ACCTGTAGCCATGCTGGCCAAGCTGAGAAGGGTGCGATCACTTTTCTACGCGTCGCCACGCATCCTTTGCGGACTCGACTCCGTTTGAAGGTTCATGGACCCTCATACAAATAGAGTCCAACGAAGACGAGAGCACTGACGTAGTACATTGCGACTACCCACCAAAACGTCCTCGGTTCTTCAGCGCGATAAATCATACTGCCAGTGCGTGCCGTCGTTTTTCCTGTACACGTCGAAACCACGGCACCCAAAAAGAAGAGAATCCCAATCAGTAAGAAACCAGACGGCGGCAATTGTTTGTGCGTACCAGGTATGAATAGAGTGCTCATCGTTCCTACTTGCGTGATTCCCGGCTGTCGCTACAGCGGACGGCGCGCCGTTTTGCTGGGTGAGGCGCCATTCCGCTCGCCTTCTTGACGCGTCACGGGAGTGGATGATACCACTGCGATATTTAACGGTGAAGTTGATTGGGTCTTGGGTTTGGCCCCGGGGTGGAATTGTGGAGTGTCGCACCTACGGCGCTCGTGGCTATTTATGCGATTTTCCCAGCGCTTACGCGCTGGGCTAATTTCTGGCGCGCCTGACGGCGCTTGGTTCGATGCAAGGACCGGTGCGCCGGGGTGAGATCGTGGCAAGCTGGGGCGCAGCCCTTCGAACCGGCACCGCCGGTTCTCAGGATGAATCGCGCTGCAGCGCGATTCACAAGCAGCGCCCCTACTCCTGGCGGTTACTTCGTTGGCACGCACCCTTTGCGGAATGCGCAAAGGGTGCGCACCCGTAAGACCTAAAGACCTGCTTGCCTGCGCCACAAAGGTCGGCGACCCGCCTGCCAGTCGAGTCAGATCCACATGTAGGCTTCATCGCACGCCGGCCGCAACAGACGAGCTATGCTGGTCATAAGGGAAAAAGAGCATTTCTCTTTGGTTGCTGGGATTGGTACGAACAATCACAGCCAGATTGCCTGAGAGGCTCTGCGCATACCGTTTGGCTGATGCGCGGAGATAAAATGGAAGTTCGTCCGACCCTTGCTGCCGACTTTCATTTGAAACCACCTGATAATGAACCTTGACCGATGGACACCCCATGTACAGGTCCAGCAATGTCGAGTCCACGACGACCGCCGTACTACGTTTCCATCGTAAGCTCTTTACAAAACGGAAAGCGCGCACAGAACTCTTGAAGAGAAATGCCAGTACGATATCGATAACTAATCCGCCCATTCAATCAATCCTGCTTACGCCGCTCATCGGTTGTGGAAGGATGCGCCACCTGCCCTTACCCCCGCTACAGATGTCTAGCGTCGGCTTAAGGGTTTTTGGAACCGCGCACACACAGAGCGCGCTTGTTGGTGCGGAACGAGAGTTCGTCGCCGTTGAACACCCGTCCTTCGTTGAAATCGAAACGCATCGCGTACCCCGAAGGATGCCCGCGATCATCTACTAATCGGTTGCTGCTCCATTGATTGCCGGTCAAGAACAGATTGCCCTTCACATGCCAAGTGGAGGGCCTATCGTTTGCCGGCGGTCCGGCACGTCCGGGTGCATTCGCGCTCTTGTCGTAAATCCCTTCCAGATCACCGAGCGACGGGAGCGTCCAGTCGGCATAGCCAGCCAACCGCAGATCGCGGCAGTACTTCACCGCGTTGTTCCAGCTCACATCTTTACCGTTGTCTTTCGCAGCCCACATCAGGCCAGTGGATGGATCGACCCAATACCCGCGTGACTGAGTGTCTTGCTTCAGACCTTTGTCATTCGCAGGCGATTGCGCTCCGGCTGACAGGGCCGCGACCGAGAGAAGAATTAGAACAATCTTTGTCAGGCACTTCACGATGGACGCTCCACGCGATGAGTTCCTTCTGGGGGGAATGATACATCGCGTTCAGTGCGAATCCGAAATTGGTCTGGGGCTGTGTGTCGAACCTGCGGCGCTTGGTTCGATGTCGAGACTCGGACGAGAGCTCGGCTCAGGACATCGCGGTGCTTGCGCGATCACGGCAAAGAGAGATCCTTCGCTGCGCTCAGGATGACGATGCGTTGTTGGTGGCGCGGTGAAGTGCGCGGCTACAGAGACGGGCCTTGGTCGCGGTGCCGGAAGGCGTCTAGGGTTTGACGTGTTGCCACGCACCCTCGCCTGCGGCCTTTGGCCGCGAACCCGCGAGAGTGCGGCACCCGCAAAACCATAAAGACGATTGCTTGCTCGCGCTGGAACGATCGGCTACGCGGCGCCGCTGCTTCGATCGCATTTCGAGTTGACTTCTCTTGTGGGCGGGTGTATTTGCTGCTGCATCGCTCGTTTCGAGCGACTGGCGCCCACCGCCGGTTTGCTGAACGTTGGCAGCTCCTTCACAACATTGGGCAAGAGCTTTGGCTTAGCCTTGAAACTCTAACTCCGAACTCGAAATCCATTTGGACAGCAAGAACAACCTATACGAGAGGAACAACCTCTAGTCGTTGGCGTTGGCGTTGGCGTTGGCGTTGGCGTTGCCGTTGCCGTTGTCGTTCCGTCTCCAAATCGAATTCAGGCACAAGCACAAGGAGGAAGGGAAATGTTTACTGGCAAAACAGTGAGGATCGTTGTTGGTGTTGTGGGTGTGATTCTTCTGACGGGGGCGATCTCCGTCGCGGTGTCCGGAGGGGACCAGGATCGGGACAGGGACGATGAAGGCCGGCTTGTGGAGATTGGCTTCAAAATAGCGCCGGTTCATCTGAATCTTGAAAACAAGGACCGTGACCTTGTCGGTTTGGGAAGCTACCTGGTTAATGCGGTGGCAAGCTGCAACGATTGTCACAGTGCCTTTGGGGCGATGGGTCCTGAAGAATACTTGCCGGGCCACAATCCTTACTTTGGCCAGAAGAAGATCGTCAATCCGGCCGTGTACTTGGGTGGCGGCAGGGACTTCGGTCCGGTCGGACCGGGATCGCCAGACATCATCTCGCGTAATCTGACGCCTGACAAAACCGGGCGAGCGGAAGGTGGCCGCCCGTTTTCAGAGTTTCTGACGATCATGAGGACTGGGAAAGATTTCGATCTGGTGCATCCACCGTGCACGGGCGCGCCGGATGGCACTTGTCTCCCGGCTATGGATGGTGATGGCAATCTGCTGCAAATTATGCCGTGGCCTCTTTACCAAGACATGAGCGAACATCAACTTCGAGCTATCTACGAATACTTGAGCGCGGTTCCGTGCATCGAAGGTCCGCCGGCACCGAGCGTGCTGCATAACGACTGTTCCTAGAAGCGAGCGTTAGGGAGCGACGGAAGATGGCGCGTCGGACGGGCATTCCGGCATTCAAGTACGAGTGTGCTCGGATTGCCGGATGGCGCTACTTGCTGAGCTTGGTTTCGAGATCTGGGACGAACATTGTTTGGGCGCCTGGTTCTAGCTTACGCGCTTCGTTTAGCGCCTTATTCCACTCTTGCTGGGCTTCTTGCTTTCGCGCCATGGCGGCTAGCGCGTCTCCGCGGGCCTGGTGGGCCAAAATTGAGGATGGATCGATTGTTATGGCTTCGTCCGCCAGCGCGAGGGCGCTCGCCGCGTTGCCTTTACGCGCGGCTGCCATTGCATTCTGCGCGCGGCTGAGTGCGGCGGCTTGCTTCATGTCAAACCTGCCGCGGTAGATCATCACCGCGTCGTCGATTGTTTCGTCTGGTTTTGCTCTGCGAAACGCGTCGTAGGGATTGAGCGACGCGGCGGGCCACTCGCATCCCGAAAGATCCCCCGCGCTGAGCAGCACCGTGCCGTCAATCACCGCGGGCACGTTGTCCGCTCCTCCCAGCCCGTCGGTATCCATGGTGGGCAAATGGTGACAATGAATCCCGTAGGTTTCCGGGTACACCTCGGGATACGCAAAATAGGCGAACCAGCATTCTTCTTGCGGGTGGCGCTGCTGCCACGCCTTCACTTGGAAAAGTTGCTGCGCCCAGTCCGCGTTCGAATCGCTGAGCAGCTTATGCACGTTCGCCGGGCCGCCCCATGCTTCGTTGGCGTAGGCCATCTCATTGGGAAATGCCGCGAGCGACGAACCCACGTGTGCCACAAGCAGCAGGGCACACACGGCGAACCACTTGCGGTTCGATGTCGAGAGCGCCACCGCTCCGCCGGCGGCCAGCACAAACCAATACGCGTAAAACGGCAACAAGTGCCGCGCGCCGATGTTCATCCCGGACACCATCGCCACGACCAGATAGAACAGCGCAGGAATCAGCAGAAAATCCACTTCGCGTCCCCATTTCAGTTTGCGCGTCGCCGCCGCATATATTGTGAGGCCCGCCAGCGCGAGCAGGCCGAGCGTCGTCTTGATCGCGATCACCGACGGGAAATACCACCACACGCCGTGTGGGATATTTCGGCCGAATACGAATGTGGGATAGAACAGCGCCATGCGACCGACGTCCACCAGGCCGATGAGGTAGGATTCCGGCAGCAGATGCAGCCGGCCCACAAGATTGATGAGCCACGAAATGTGCGGGCCGAGCGGCGCGACATAATCCGCGAGAGTTGTGCTCATTTTCAGTCCAGCGGGCCGCGCCGCGTAACGGAACCCGTAGGTGCTCCACAGCACCAGCACGCCGATCACAAAAATCGCGCAGAACGCTCCGGTGAGGCGCAGCGCCTCGCGCGCTCGCGTTCCTTTCTGCGCCGCCGCGACCTCGCGCGCGATCAACAGCGCGAGAATCGCCGCCAGCATTACGCCGGAATGTTTTGTCGCGAGCAGGAGGCCCGCCACCACGCCGGCCACTATCAGCCGCGTCGCGCTCGGGTGCTTCACGTAGCGATAGAAACACCACGTGCTTGCTAGAAAAAACAGCGAGACGCCGATATCGGTCGTCACCAGCGCCGAATGCGCGAGTATATTGGGATCGAACGCGACCAGGACCAGCGCGAAAATCCCGGCCCAATCCCCGAACGATTCGCGCGCCGCCAGGAAAACCACGAGCGAAAGCGCCACGGCCAAAAGGCCGGCGGCCATCCGCATTTGGAAAACCAATTGGTTCCGGTCGCCGTCGTTGCGCGCCAGCCAATCGCGCCCGTCCAGATATGCCTCGTCTTTGAAACTGCGGCCTTGCAGCTCCGGCACCCACAGCGTCCGGCCCAGCAGGGGCGCGGTCGCCAGGAGCTTCGCGAACGGCGGGTGCTCGGGGTTCAGTCCGTAGTCTTTGGCGTGCCACATCATGTAACCGGCGAACATGTGGTCGTCTTCGTCGAAGGTGAGCGATTCGCGGTGAACCATTACCAGCGTGAGGATCATCTGCACGATGATCAGCCCCGCCACGATTGTCCACAGCATGCGCCCGGAAAGTTTTGGCACGTTTTGTCCTTTGAAATTCACGCGGATATCTTACGTCAGTGATATGTCGCGCGCCGCATCGTTTACGCCGGGGGTTTAGCGTGCTCGCGCGCTCTTTTGCTACGATGTTGCTGGGCGACGAGTGGAAACCGCCAAGGAGTTTGTTCATGTTGAAAGATGCGCCGATTCGGGCTTATATCCCGGCGTCGAATATCAGCCGCGCGAGAAAATTCTACGAGGAGGTCATTGGCCTTCAGCCTAAAGTGGAATATGCGGGCGGCGTCGTGTACGAATGCGGAGGCGCGAGTGTTTTCATGTATCCGACACCCAACGCGGGTACATCGAAGGCCAGCCAAGCATTTTGGCAGGTGAAAGACGTGGAGGCGGAGGTCGCCGAACTGAAGGCGCGAGGTGTGAAGTTTGAGGAATACGACATGCCCGCCGGGGTAATGAAGAACAGCATCGCGACGGCTGGCGGCGCGAAGACCGCCTGGTTCAAAGACACGGAGGGAAATATCCTGGCCGTTAGCCAGAGAATCTAATTGAGGCTTAACCTGGCAGGCGGTTCACTTCGCGGCGGGGGTTGCGGCTTCTGACTTGGCGTAGACCGAATCCCAGACGATATTCCAGGTCTTTTGTGCGTCGCTGGATTGTTCGGCCATCTGGCGGACTTTTCCTGGCTCGAGCACGTACCACGTCCAGCGGGAGACTGGCGTCTGCTTTTCATCCGTGAGCAGCACCATCTTCCCGTCTACTAGCTTGCCGGCCATCGCGGGAAACGCGCCGGCGTTTCCCGAATTATCGAGATAGAGCTGGTGCCATTTCTTGTCGCGCACGTCGTAATAGTTGAAGCTGGTTCCGGTTTGCCCGCCGCTCGCGGCGGTCCAGTGCTCGACGAGCAAGCATCCGTCCTGCTCCAGCGTCACACGATTGTGCCCCACGACCGGACCATTCGGCGCGCGCACTTCCCAATCGCCGACCCAGAAATCGAATTGCCGGTATTCCGCCGAGCGGCACGGCGCCATCTTTTCGACGAGCTTTTGAAACTCGGCATCATCCATCCATTGCGCAAATTCCGACGACGAGAGGACCAGCGGGCGCATCCGCCCGCCATTGCCTGAATCAATCACTTTCTGCAGCTGTAGCATCGCTTTCTCGCGGTCTTTTGCGTCGGCATACGCGCGCGCTACATTCAGCTGGTTCAGCACCGGGCGGAATCCCGTTGCAATGGCTTGCTCAAACGCCGCTACCGCTTCTTGATCCTTGTGGGTCTGCAGCAGACACTCGCCGAGGTTCTGCCAAGCGGCGCCGTTTTTGGGGTCTTGCGCCGTGATCGCGCTGTAGGCTGTCGCTGCTTCCGCCCACTTCGATTGATTGAACAGCTCCGTGGCGCTGGCCATCGCTGGGGTCTGCTGCGCGGCCGCGATTCTCGCGCTCACGGCAACGGCCATGATCATGACAACGGCAGTGACTAACACCATCGCCACCGCCATTGCTGCGGGACAACGTTGGGATTGCTTCATTATTTTCATTTTGGCTGCCTGTGATCTGCGACCGCGATTTGAGCCTTGCACAATAGACGTGCTCAAGGAACGGTCGTGAGCAGGCACTTGGCGTTTGCGGACGGGTCCGCCCCCAGTACTCGAGACGTGCGAAGGATGCGCTACGCGGAGTGTCGCACCTACGGCGCTCGGGTTTCTTTTTCGCGTTTTTTCTCGGCGCTTCCGCGCCGGGCTAAGTTTATGTCGCGCCTTACGGCGCTTAGTTCGATGCGGGGACTGGGGCGGGGTCTTGAGTGATTACGTGTTGGCACGCACGTTTTGGCGAATGCGCAAGGGGGTGCGGCCGCCCTTCTGGGCGATCAGCACTCACAACTTGAAGTCGGTCTTTGCGCGGCTTGGAGAGCTCGGCTGGGGGCGTGCACTGCACGCGAAGCGAGCTTCGCGCCGGAATGGCGGGAGCCCTTCGTTCCTCAGGATAAACGAGCTCCCGCACTCCCAGATTGCGTTGCGGCGACGCACTGGGTTGTGGTGGCAGGATCGTTGTTGCTGCGACGGCGGGGTCTTGAGTGATTACGTGTTGGCGCGCACCCTCGCCTGCGGCTTTTGGCCGCGAACCCGCGAGAGTGCGGCACCCGTAAAACCTTAGAGGCGGTTGTTTGCTTGGCTTGGACGGCTCGGCTGGGGCGGTGCACTGCACGCGAAGCGAGCTTCGCGCCGGAATGGCGGGAGCCCTTCGTTCCTCAGGATAAACAAGCTACCGCACTCCCAGATTGCATTGCGACGACACACGGGGTTGTGCCCGCGGCGCATATTGCACCGGGTCGAAAGCGGTTTATCTTTGCTTGAGCTTTTTGCGGTGCTTGGACCAGCGGCCTAGGCGGAACTCGTTGGATTGTTGGGTGACTTTGTCGCGAATCTTGACTCCTACGTCGCCGTTTGCGTCGCAGGTGTACTCTTCTTCGATTACTAATTCTTGCGGGGGAGCGTAGCGGCGGACCGGTTGGTCGGTGAGGTTTGCTGCATCGCGCAATGTGGGATCGAAGGGGACGCGGATTTCATCCCAATTGCTGATTTCACCTTCGGGTTGATTGTTGGCGCCGAGTTGCGCGCATTCCAGGTAACGGAAGTAGCCGATGTTGTGGACCGGGCGGTACGAGCGAACGATTCGCAGCGGTTCCTGGCCCCTGGAAGGAAGCTTGACTCCGCGGGGGAAGAGAATGTCGAAGACGATGTTGCGGCCTTCGTCCGCTTCGCGCCATACGCCAAAGTTTTTTGTGAATTGATCGCGGAGAGGAAGGTCTTCGTGGCCTTCCGCGCGAATGGCCAAGCCGATTGCGGTGGCCGAACGCATGTAGGCGGAGCGCTGCACTCTGCGGCCGAAGGTCTCGCGCAGAACGCGCGCCACGGAAGGTAATTCCGAACTGCCTCCCGTCAAATACAAAGTCTCAATGGCGTGCTCGGGATGAGCCGCGAGCAGGGACTCCGCAACTTTGCGCGACGTTTCCACCATGGGTCGGCAGCGTTCATAGAATGCGTCCGCGGCGATCGAAACTTCGCCCCAGTTTTTGCGCACGCGTTCCAAATCAACGGTGATCTTGCGGCTGTTGGGATTGAGCGCTTCCTTCTTTTCGCGGCATTCGTCAAACAGCACGTACCACTCTGCGGGCGTAAGCGAGTCCTCTCCGCGCGCGGGCTTTCCGGCCTCGGCCAGGGCGAGCAGGGCGAGTGCCTCGTCGAAATCATCGCCGCCCAAGTCGGGGACGCCGTCGGACGCGATGACGGAGTGCTCCGCTTCTCCCATAGCCACGAGCGAGACGTCGAAGGTTCCGCCGCCGAGGTCATACACAAGCAATCCGCCTCTGCCACGCTTTTTGCGGTCAGCGCTGTTGCGATTGACGTACTCGACCGCGGCGGCCGACGGCTCGTTCAACAGGCCGAGCACTTCGAAGCCCGCTGCGCGAGCCGCTTCCTGCGTGAGAAATCGCTGATTGCTGTTGGCGTTCGCCGGGACACCGAGCATCGCTTGCAGCCTGTCGTATTTGCCGGCGCCGAGCGTGGATTTCTCGAGGAGATCGCGACGCAAGGCCGCCATCATTTCGGTCATCAGCGGAAGCATATTGAAGCGCTGGCCGGCGATATCGAGCGAGCTGGAGGGACCAGCGTTCTTCAGCCAGCGCTTGGGAGAGCGAACGACGGTCCAGCCTGGCTTGCCCTGCTTTTCGAGGGCTTCCCATCCGTAGACGCGTTTGTCTTCCGAGACAGCGAGCAGCGACGGGAACCAGTCCCTTACTCTTTCGTCGGAGGATTCAAAAGTTACGAGCGGATAATTGCCGCGGTCGGCGGCAGCGACGACGATTCGAGTTGTGCCAAAATCGATTCCGATTCGCACGGCGCATTTAGTTTACTGTGATGCGTTCGTCTGGCCAAGCGCGGGATTGCGGCTGGCGATTGACAGAGAGAGCTCTGGACTATCATGTTGCGAGCGGGCATGTTGCGAGCGGGCATGTGGCGAGCGGGCATGTTGAGGGCGGGCAAGTTGCGAGCAGGCGATTCACTTCGCGGTGGGGCTGCGGCTGCGGCGCTTGGATCACTTGCGTGACGAGGACTTGAGCGCTCTTGTCGGTGTGAGGCTTCTCGGCTGGCGTACGAGGCGGATGAAGTTGTGAACTAGCGGGTCCAGGGGATCGGTATTGCGCCAGGCGAGGCCGATTTTCCATTTGGCTTCTTCGCGTCCTGTGTCCAACAGGCGGACATTGGGCACGTGCATCAGATTGGCCGAGCGCGGGACTAAGCTTACGCCGACACCGCCACGCACTAGATTGAGGACCGTGAATAATTCGCTGGCTTCCTGAACGATGCGAGGGCTGAATCCGGCTGCGCGACAGGTTCGCACGAGGTGATCTACGAAGCTGGCTGAGACGCTGCGGGCGATGACGACGAAAGGCTCGTTGCCAAGGCCGGCGAGTCCTTTGCGGTAAGACATGCCCTGCGGAATGGCGGCGACGAGCCTTTCTTCGAGCACCGGAACGGTGACGAGGTTGGGGCGTTCGACGGGCAGGCGCAGAAAGCCGACGTCCATGTCACCTTGCTCGAGTGCTTCGATCTGATCGGGCGTGGACATATCGCGCATCGTCACTTGCACGGCGGGGAAGTGCTTGCGGAATCGCGTGAGTATGTCCGGCAGGCCGGCAGCGAGTGAGGCGATCCCGAAACCGATGCGCAGCAATCCTGCCTTTCCCTGCACGGCCAGACGAGCTGTCTCCTGCGTTATCTCGGCTTCGCGCAGCAAACTCTGCGCGCGGTCTCGCAGAATTTCACCGGCGGGCGTGAGCTCTACTCGGCGATAGCCGCGCAGCAGAAGCGGGCCTTCTACTTTGGCTTCGAGTTTTTGTATTTGCTTCGTGAGCGCCGGTTGGCTGAGATGCAGAGCTTCGGCCGCCTCGCCGAAGTGCAGATGTTGCGCGAGCACGAGGAAGGAGCGAAGTTCCGAGAGTTCGAGTGCCATTCCTATAGGTTATCAGAAGTCGCGTCATTATCGATTGGACAGAATCGTAACGATCTTGCAGCTTAGTGATGGGAGCAATCGGCATGGAGCATACGAGGACAGAAACTATTGGCGCCGCGGTAAAACGCGCGAAGTGGGCGCTGGCGATGCTGTTTCTGGTGGATGGAGTTGGTTTCGGAACCTGGGCCGCGCATGTGCCGGTGTTCAAACAGTTGCTTCATCTGGAGAATGGCTCTCTTACGTTTGTGCTGGTTAGCTTGATTGTCGGCGGAATCATCACCATGCCGATATCGGGACAGCTCGTTCAGCATTACGGCAGCCGGCGCGTGGTCCGGGCGACTGCGGTTATCTATGTGCTGATGGTGGCGCTTCTCGCGCAAGCTTCCAGTCTTTTATTTTTGATCCTTTTTGCGGGTTTGTATGGAGCCGCAAAAGGCGCAATCGATGTCGCAATTAATGCGCAGGCCATCACGACGGAAAAGCAGTATGGCCTGCCGATCATGAGTTTTTTTCAAGGGTGTTGGAGCGCCGGAGGGCTGCTGGGGGCGGGCGCTGCAAGCATTATGCTCGCGCGCGGCGGTACGGCTCGAAGCGATCTCTCGCTTACCGCAGGCGTGCTCATTCTGTGCAGCCTTTGGGCGATGCCTTCGCTTACTCGCGAGATTGGAGAGGGAACTGTAAAGCCGCGCGGTCGCGGGAAGTTTATCTGGCCCGATGCCGCTCTTTTGCGACTTGCGGCGCTCGCATTTTTTGGATTGATGGCCGAAGGCGCGATTGGAGATTGGGCTTCGGTGTATCTGCATTCAAATGTGGGTGTGACGCTTTCGCTTGCAGCGGCTGGTTATGCCGCATATGCCGTGGCCATGGCTGCTGCGAGGTTTTCGGGGGATTGGGTGGCGCAGCGGATTAGCGGGAAGAACATTTTGCATGCGAGCGGAGTGCTTATCGCCGCCGGTATGAGTTGCGCGCTTCTGATTCCTTCGTGGTGGCCGGCTGTGGGCGGTTTGATGCTTACTGGTATCGGGATTGCGAACATCGTTCCGGTGATTTGGGGAGCGGCGGGACGTGATGCACGAATGGGAGCTGGGCCGGCGATCTCGACGGTGACGACCATCGGCTATTGCGGATTCCTTACAGGGCCTCCGGTGATTGGTTCGCTTAGCGTTGTGGTTGGGTTGCGGGTGGCGATGGCGGTGATTGCAGTCGCCGGGATCGTTGTTGCGATCGGGCCGGCATTCTTCCCTGTGGAAGCTAGCGCGCGAACGAGAGATGAGGAAGTTATAGCCGTTTGATCTTCCACATCGTCAACGCGCGAGCGTTGAAATCAGAGCTTCGCAGAGGCACTGAGGAACAGCGGTTTTACCATCGCCTCAATTTTGCGGGCCATCTCTTCAGCAGGAATCCGATCGGGTGTCTGATGCCAGCCGCGAGCTGCGCCGAAGATGGCCCAGGCGGCTGTGGTGGCGAGCAATTCCGGATCGACACCGGGTTTCACCGCGTGATTGCGTGCCCCTTCCCGAAACATATCCTCTACAACAGGAATGATGGAGCCTTCGAGGGGCAACTTCGCCAATTGCCCTGGGCATCCGCTAGATTCGGCGAGGTAGTCGCAGACGCCCAGCGCAATTGCGCGTAAAGCATCATCGCAGTTGGTGAAAGCCAGCCCCCGGCGCGCGATCAGATCGCGGAACCGCTGCGCGGTCATCGCCCGTAAGATGGCATTCTTGTCTGGATAGTGCAGGTAAAAGGTAGCCCGGTTTAGAGTCGCTTCCTCGGCAATTTCCTGGACCGAAATATCGTCGAACTCTTTTCTGCTCAGTAACCTGACGAGGGAATCCATCAGCATGCGGCGACTACGCAGGATGCGGGGATCGGTCGATGCGACCTCTCCAGCGCGTTGGGTTGGCTGTGCCATTTACGTATCGCTTATGATAGCCCCTTCCTGTGTTCCAAGCAATCGACGTATAAGCAACGAATGTCTATTTATTATGCTTGACAGCTGTTCTTTGTGCGACATATGCTTGTTGTACGACAGATGTTAATTATCGCAAAGGAGAACTTTTGCCATGGCCACTCTATTACACATTGATTCCAGCCCGCTCTATGAAAGGTCCGTCTCGCGCCAGTTGACCGGTGCGTTTGTGGATGAATGGAAATCGCTGCATCCTGGTGCGACGGTCATTGATCGCGACCTCAATGCAACTTCGCTGCCTCCGATCTCGGCTGAATGGATTGGGGCCGGGTACACGCCGGAAGAGGCGCGTTCCGCGGAACAAAAGGAGGCGCTGGCGCTTTCGGACACACTCATCGCCGAACTGAAGCGGGCGGATCAATATGTGATAGGCGTCCCGATGCATAACTTCGGTGTGCCGGCGGTGTTGAAGCTCTGGATCGATCAGATCTCGCGCGTGGGCAAGACTTTTTCCTACGAAAACGGAATCCCGAAGGGATTGCTCGTCGGCAAGAAAGCAACGTTCATCATTGCCACGGGCGGTGTGTATGATCCCCAGACGCAGATGGCGTCGTTCAACTTCGTCGAGCCGTATCTGCGGTCTCTCTTCGGCTTTATCGGCGTGACCGATGCGACGTTCCTCACCGCTGGTGGAACCATGGCTCTGAATTATGGGCAGGACCGCGATGCGTTTCTTGCGCCGCATCTGGAAACTGTGCAGTCGCACGCGCAAAGGATCTGAGAGAGAACCCGTGTCCCTTCCGTCCCTTTCGGCATTAGTCCATGCGCCAGGGGGAGCGCTCCGGCCACTGCCTTAGAACTTCCGTGGCCCAGGCTGTGGTCTTGTCGGCGTGGCAGGTGGTGCATGGATTCGGGATCTTGTACTTATCGGTCATGGCGGGTGTGATGAAGGCGAAGGTATGCGCTCGCACCTTCACGTCCGCGATGGTCGTTTCGATTTGCGGCATGTGACACGCGACGCAGCTGCTTCCTGCTGATCCATTTTTGTGATGCGTATGCTCCTCGATGGTTGCAGTCCTGGGACCGTTCAACGATAGCGGGCCGTGGCAATCGAGGCATAGCTTGTCGGCTGGTTCGCGCAATTGCGCGTAGTTGTCGGTTCCATGCGCGTCGTGGCAACTGAAGCATGTGACGCCGCGCCGGTACATCACACTTTGCACGAAATCATTTCCTTGCATGCGGTTCTTGTGCGCGGTGCCGTCGGGGAAGTGGGTGAAGGTGGTTTCACCCAGCGTGTGCGCCTCAAGATTCCAGAAGTCGCTCAGTTTCAGGCCGACGCGGTAGCCAACGGGCCAGTCGTAATAATTCCCCTCGATGGGAATCGTGAGCGGACGGCCTTGCGAATGGCATTGGACGCAGGTATCGCTGGCCGCGACGTAATCCATGCGCGCCGGGTTCAAAATATTTCCGCGCGAGGGATGCTCGACATGTTCGCTTCCCGGGCCATGGCACTTTTCGCATCCTACATTCCACTCGGCCACTTGTTTCGTGTGGATGTTGTAGTCCACCGAATGGCACCCGTCGCAAGTAGGACCCGTCGGGCGTTGCATATTGTCCGGCGGATAAAATGGCTCCCACCAGTCCGTCCCTTTGGCTACGAAGTATGGCCGCCAAACGTGATGGGTAACGTCCCACTGCGCGGGTTCCGGGAAGTAATCGTCGCCTCGTTTGGTGAAGTAACGCTGCTTCCAAACGCTGCCGTACACTAGCGCGACGTCGTTTCTTGTGAACTTCGCGATGTTATTAGTCGCGAGATCGGGAATGATCGCGCCGGGATATTCGCGCGGATCGCGGACTACGTTTGCCATGGGCGTCTTCCGCCAGTGCTCGTAGATTTCGGCGTGGCATTTCTGGCAGGATTGCGAGCCGACATAGTGCGCCGAGTTCGCGGTGGACGCCTGCTGTTCCTGCTCTTCCTTGGTTAAACCGCGCAGGCTACGGATAAAAAGAACCAGCTTCCAACTGTCGTCGCTTTGCTCGTCGTGCGGTTTTGCCCAGCCCGGCATGCCGGTGAGGCGCACGCCATTTCGGATGATGTAACGGATTTCTCCGTCGGTCAGGTTCTGCGTTTCGGGCAAACGCAAGTCCGGCACTTTGGGATAAAGGTTGCGGCCGGCTTGGGTTTGTCCAGAGCCATCCGGGCCGTGACACACGGCGCAACGATCCAGGAAACTTTCGCGCGCTTCTTTCAGAATATCCGGCGTGGCCTTCCATGGATTTGCTTCCGAGCGGGCCTTGCGCGGGATAGCCAAGTTGCGTGCGGTCCGCGCCATGACAGTTTCCAAATATGAAGGCTGATCGGCGGTGCTAAGGCCGCGGCGGAGCAAGCGGAATCCATAAATCGCGAGCGCAAAAACGATCACGATAGCGAGCAAGAGAACTGCTTTCCAAGCTTTCATTCAGAACACCATTACAACGCAACCTTGAAGGCAATTGCGAGACATGTCCATCGAGGCGCGTCTATCGGCAAATGTTCGCGCAGACTAATCCTGCACTGTGTAGATCCATATTTCCGCGCCACGATCGGCGCGAGCAGGAACGGCCAGGTAAAATCGGTCAAAGCCCTTCGTGCCTTTTCCAAAGTACCCGGCGGTGCGAGCGCCCAGAGCAGTTGAAATCTTGGCGAGGAGTTCGTAATGGCCGGGATCTTTTTCCTGAAACGTGTAGATAAACCCTTCGCCGCCGGGCATGTAAATGCGCTTGCGCGCCGCGTCGTAATACAGATCATCCGTATCCTGGACGCTGGGAAGCGAGACGATCATATGCCCCGAAGCCGTGTCGAACACGGCCAAACATGGCGGTTCATGCATTCCCACGAATAGCCGGTGCTCCGCCTCATCAAGAGACATGGGAAAATTGTGCTCCAGCGTCAACGGCCATCGCGCGATTTGATGCGTCTTGCGATTGATCACCGCGATTTGTTTCAAATCCGGCAGGTTCACATAAATATTTGGCCCCGATGCTTCCAATTGAAATGACTCGGGGTGCGCTCCCAGCTTGTATTCTTCCTCGGTGCGTTTGCCGGTCGTTGCATCAACGGTTCCGATGGCTCCGGATTCGTCTTCACCATAGCCGACATACACGCGCTTGGTCTGCGACTCGTAGCGCAGGTTATCAACGTCGCCGTGAAAATCGATTGCCGTAATCAGTTCAAAGGAAGCACCGTCATATATGTAGAGCTTGCCCTGTCCACTTCCGACGAAGAGCTTGTTCGTCTCGGGAGAAAACACCACGCCCTGTGGAGTGGGCACGCCCGTGATGGTGTGTTCCAACGTGCGCCCGCCAATGTCAATCACTTCCACGGTGTTATTGCCCAGCGCCGACACAAACAAGTGTTTCCCGCTGCTGGCGAAATGATCGAAGCGTCCGCGCACGCCCTCCAAAGGAATGGCTTCAGTCAAAACCATTGGCCGCGTGTCCGGCGACGAACTGGCTTGGGTATTTGTAACTACAGCGTTGCACAGCGGAATTAAGGCGAGCAAGAAAGCCAGTTTGCGAGCACCCACAGACCCTCCTGGAATTCTTATAAACGAGATGAAGATAAAATATCCTACCTAAACGCGGGATAAACGTCCTTAGGCGAACGGCGCATCCTTCCAGGTTGCGCGTGTTGCGCGGTATTAGCAGGATTTATATAATCGAAACAGGTAGTCGAAATGCGCGATATGGACAATCCGAGTAAAGTGGGATGGCTCGCACGGACCGCAGAGCCCGTCGCGCTGCACTATGGATTAGCTGTTGTGTTGGTCGCAATTGCTTTCGGCATCGCGCGTGCGTATGTGTACTTCCACTTGCCGCAGCCGTTTACCGCGTTAGCGCTCTCCGCCATCGCCATCACGTTTTGGTACGGCGGCGCCAAGCCCGGCATTCTCGCAACCTTGTTGTCCATGGCTATCCGTAATTATTGCTTCGACCCTGGAGTAAGTAGCTTGGCTCGCATTCTTTATGAGCTGGTGTTCCTGGTGTTTGCGCTGCTAATGAGCCTGGTTGCGCGAGCGCGAAATGCCGAGCGCACGCAGACGGAAGAGGAACTGCGAAGGCTCTCGGGCGATCTTTTGCGCTCGCAGGACGAGGAACGACGGCGGATCGCTCGTGATTTGCACGACGATCTTGGTCAATCTTTGTTTAGCGCAAATTTAAACCTTCGACGGATATCGCTTGTGTCCCTGGACGAGCGGACGCGAAAGTTGCTATCCGAAGCGCGTGAGATGATCCGTGCGTGCATGGAGAAAGTGCGAACCATCGCTCATTTGCTGCACCCGCCCGAGCTTGAGCGGCTTGGTCTCAGGTCTGCCATCGTTATTTTTGTGAACGGATTTAGAGAACGAAGCGGGATTCAAGTGGACGTTGCCGTGGCAGAAGATCTCCCTCGCTTACCGCGACCAGCAGAGACCGCGCTTTTTAGGGTGACCCAGGAGTGCCTGCTCAATATTCAGCGTCATTCCAAGAGCTCCAAGGCCTGGATCAGGATAGGAGCGGATTCCAAGCAAGTCATATTGGAGATAAGAGACGAGGGTATTGGAATGAATCCGCCCGGCTCCGAGACTGCAGAAGTGGATCGAGCAAAGCTTGGCGTCGGCTTAGAGGGTATCAGTGCGCGGATGCAACAGCTCGGTGGCCGGCTGGAGATCACTTCTGGAAGTTGGGGCACGTCGGTAAAGACCATTCTGCCGCTGGATTCTGCGGAAACGCTTTCCGACAATTGAGATTCGTGATGGGTTGAGCTGGCGGCGGCGTTAATCAGGCATCAGCCGATTAGGTGGTGCGTCAGTCGTCTATACTTGTGCCATGGAATCACCCACAGAACTCGATATCACCTCCTACTCCTTCGACGAGTTTGTCTCATTCGTTTTCGCACATGAGGTGGCAGCTGAGCACGAAAGGCATTGGTATTTTAAAGCACCGGACGTCACGTTCGCGCCTCAGCAAGTTTGTGCATACTACGTGCGGCTATTTCGCACCCCCGGGTTCCTTCTTAAGAGATTTTCCAAGCCTCAGCTTGAGCAGGGATTCTGGGCGATACCCAGCGGAATTGACTGGGGACTTCAAAAGCTGCTGTGGGAAACCGAAATACCCTTTCCGCAGCGAAAAGAGTGTGTGGCGGCAATGTTTGATCTTTTCAGCCGCTTCTTTGCGACGGAACCTCTGGAAGATTCCTGCTTCATGTGGTGGGACGCAATTTGCTACGTCTGGCATTCCGGGTGGAGAGTTCGAGCGAGGGGCGGGGAGGACTTGGAAATGCAGGACGTCATGTTCCAGACGATATCCGCCATCCTTTTCCTGGACTCACCACACTGTCAGAAGGCTGCGCTTCACGGATTAGGCCACTTGCACCACCCGGAGACTCAGGCGCTCGTTGAACGGTACATCGAAACCCATCCTTCGCTGAGCGAGCCGGAGAAGGAATACGCGTTAGCCGCATCGAAATTTAAGGTAATGTGAAAAACACGGCAGGGCAATCGTTGTCACTGGCTACCAATCAAGCGAGTCCGAGTTCATCTTCACAAAATTTGCCGCCTCGCTCTCCTCTCGCATCGCTGAAGTTTGATCCCTCGAAGCAAGCTGCTGAATTCATTTGTGTATCCAAACTTGGCTTCCGGCATCATAGTGGTTGCAGCAGGACATCGCCGCAACAGGCAAGGAGTGATACGCATGAATTCAAAACAAGTGGTTCTTGTCACCGGCTCCAGCACCGGCTTCGGTAGACTGTTCACGGAAACCCTGGCGCGCAAAGGGCACACCGTTTTCGCCACGATGCGTGATCCCGAAGGCCGCAACGCCAAGAATGCCGCCGCAATACGCACGCTGGCGCAAAAGGAGTCGCTGCCAATCCACGTGCTTGAATTAGACGTGACCGACGATGCCTCTGTGACGCGGGCTGTGGATGCCGCGGTCGCCAAGGCAGGACGCATCGATGTGGCTATCAACAACGCTGGTTATTACCTTGGCGGACTGGCCGAAGCGGTTACCAGCGAACAAGCGCGGCGCCTGATGGACACGAATTTTCTTGGACCGGTGCGCGTAAATCGCGCGGTACTTCCGCACATGCGGGGCCAACGCAGCGGCCTGCTTATGCACATCAGCAGCGGCGCCGGCCGCGTGGTTCTTCCCGCCGCGGGTTTCTATTGCGCCAGTAAATTTGCGCTGGAGGCGCTGGCCGAGTCATACAGCTACGAACTTGCCGCGCAAGGAATTGAATCCGTGATTGTAGAGCCCGGGGCCTATGGGACGGCTGTGTTCGACAACAGCGTAACGGCTGCCGACGTGGCGCGGACCAACACGTATGGCGTTGCCAATGAGTTTTTGGCGAAGTTGAACAAGACACTTTTGTCGTCGGTCGGCAACGCGCAAGATGTGGCGGACGCGGTTTTGCGGATTGTTGAAACTCCCGCGGGAGAGAAGCAGCTGAGGTATCGGATTAGCGCGGCGAGCTTCGGTGTTGACGAGATCAACGCCGTGTCAAGCAAAGTGCAAGCTGGTCTGTTGGAAGCTTTTGGTATCGCTGCGGACACCAAATTCCTCAAAGGCAAAGCCGCCGGCTCCGTCTAACTCTCTTGCAACGAACACACCTTAGACGGGGGCGTGAAACGCGCTTGTTGTGATTGAGGGAGTCACTCCCGGATTGTCGCGCCGCGTTCATCAGACACTTCATTGAATGTTTCTTTCCAGAGTGTAACCGTGGGTTCATGCTCATCCACGACACTACTTCATCGAAAACTGAGAGGTCGGAGAGGGTTTTATGAGGATTGGTTTCTACGCGCCCGAAGTGGAATTCGCGAACTCCATACATGACGAATTAAGAGCTAAATTCGTGAACGACATTTGGACACGATGGCAGCCTGGCGCGCCTGCGCCGACCTCAGATATAGAAGTGCTGCTGGCGCTGGGACCGGTGACGCGCGAGATGATGGAACGCCTGCCGGACCTGGCGCTGATTCAGACACTGTCTGACGGTTACGAAGGCGTGGATGTGAACGCCGCCACGGAGCTGGGAATTCGTGTGTCTTACGCGCCGGCCGACGTAACCGGCAACTCCGACTCCGTTGCGGAGTATGCCGTACTGCTGATGAGGCCATCTGGGTGGTGCGGGCCTGGACGTCGAGGAGCACGAGCCTATTCCGATTGGCGATCCGCTTCTAACTTTGCCCGAGGTGTTCATCACGCCGCACCAAGCTGGTCTCACCGTGCTTAACATTCAGGGAACAGCAGGACACATCGCCGATGTGCTGGCCAAGCTCAAAACCGACGAACCTATTGATTCGCAACTGAATCACCCTCGGGCCGATCGTTCCATCAAAAGGGAGTAGTCCAAGGCACTGGCCAACTGATCACTCTCAGTGAGGTGAAAAGCATGCAGAGTCAATGATGCCGTCGAACAGGGCAGCGGCTTCACGAGAGTCGACGGAGTATTCCACGATTTCTTGCCCGGGCATGGCGAGAATTCGCCAGAACATCTTGTTTTTTTCTACGCCTTTGGTGTCTGTCCCAACGGATGTTCCTTTCGTATCCAATAGATTGCGTTGGGTGAATTCTGTTGAATCGAATATCCATTTGGCCTCTGCGCCAAAAGGAGCGGCTGAATTGCCTCTCGAAAGCCGAATGAATAGGTAACCCGGCTTGCGGTGAATGATAAAGGATGACTCGGGGGTTTTGGAAATCTGCTCGCTATGCAAACCTTCTGGAATAGACATCCTTAGCGGTAAACCGTGAAATTCATGCTCGTCGCGCACTCCTTTGCACGCGGGGATTTGCCAATCATATGCTGATGTGCTCTCCATGGTCAGACGGAGGTCTTTGCGGCCCGTTTCCAAAACGAGGCTTTGTGGACGATAACCTGGCTTAAGGAAGGTTAAGACCTGCCCCGCGTTCTTGATGGCAAAGTATCCGTTGTCATCCGAACTGGTCCGCCCCAGCTTAGGTTGACAGCAGTTAACTGTTTGCGAATAGACATCTACTCCGCTTACGGGTTTGCCTTGCGCGTCGTTGACAGCTCCTGAGACATTTAATTGTGGAGGCGGGTCGGCATCTACGGCGTCCACACGGGAAATGACGAAGAGGAAGCAGCAGCCGAGATGCCCGTAACCAGGCATAGGCGATCTCCCGGTACTCTGTAATTTGCGGTTACCGGCAAGAAAGGTGCCGGTGAGAGTGGCCGTCACATGATAGAAAGGGTCGCGTCCGCGTCTCGCCGAGATAAGAGCAAAAAACCGGTCGAAATTGTCATCCTTAACCAGTGAGACAGCGATTCCTCCGAACGTCGGTGTACCACCCGGCACTCGAACGTTGTCATTGACGGTTGACATCGTTGGCGTGCCAACGTCTCCACCAAATGCGAGCCAGATCGACGGGAATTTGTTCGGGCATGCTTCCGAGGTCAGGCTGAAGTTTTCGAAAGCCAGATGAACATTTCCCCGAAGTTGAATCGTTTGCTTATCGAATCTGTCGGGCGACTGAAGTACGTCGCAAAGTGGCACGGCTGAAGGCTTGCCCTGGGCTGCGGCCGGCGAAATTCCTAAACATTGAACGAGGAGCAAAAGTCCGAAGAGCTGGTAAATCGTGGAAAGAACTCTACACGAAATCCTGATTGTTGATCGCGCTTTGGTGTTCATTCGCGTTATCCGCAAAATCGGAATGGAAGCGAATTTACCATGATTCCACCAAAGTCGGGCGGATCGGCCTTTGGCTGCAATCTCTGCGGCTTTTAGATTTGGCTCTGCGAGTTTCTGGCTCGTTCGAATTCGCTTTGGAAGCCTGGTAGGATGCCGTCGAGGATTGTTGTTGCGCGGGTGGCCACTATGCCTAGTAGCGCGCCGCCTAGAGCATCTAGATTTTTTCGGGTTGCGGTGGCTAGCTGGCTCGGCTGTGGAGGCGAAGTTTTGGAGATTGGGCTATCGTATTCTGCGGCATTGCGCGACGGTCGCTGCGCATAAACCTTTGTTGGTCCTCGCAGCGCGTTGAACAGAGCGGAGAGGATGATGCCGCCGGCGAATGCTGCTGCGATCATGGTTCCGGGACGTTCTTCAACCTGTGCGCGCCAGTCAACTGCCGCTTTCGCTTTTTGCTGCAGCTCGATCAAGTTATCGCTTAGCTCGCTGCGCTTCTGCGCGATTTCCCACTCTATTTGATTTGATGTTTCGCCCATTGGACATCCTCCTCCAGCGTTCCAATCGTTTTTTCGGGAGTTAGATTTATCTGCTTCAATTTCGCGCCACCGGCGCCGATCAGGATTCCTGCGGCGAGCGTTAACACACCGCCCACGATCAGCGTCGCGAGCCAACCGGCCATGACCAGCGACAGCGCGTACACAGCGGCGAGAAGTAAAAACCCCAATCCGTAAAACGCCAGGACCACACCTGCACCCAGCGTCGCGCCTGGCCCTGCGACTTTTTCCGCGCCTTCTTTCAGTTCACTTTTGGCCAGACGAAATTCGGCTTGGACGAGCTGCGTCAGCTTGGAGGCGATGTCCTCTAATATTTCCGGCACGGATCGCTGCATTTGTGGCGCTGGCATAGACGGCCTCGCTCTCGATTCCGTTAATCGCGACGAAAGCTACGCGCGACGACGAAGCCCAGCACCGCCGCGACGGCCAACGATGGTCCCGGATATTTCTTTACGATGTCCTTTAAATCCTCGCCCATGGCCTTCAAGTCCTTCTGATGGATATAGTCGGCGGCTTCGTGAAGCTTGTCGGCTGTGCCGTGCGCCACGTCCGAGATTTGGTCAACGGCCGTGTGCGCTATGCCGGAGATTTGCTCTCCACCTGAATGCAGTTTCGCTGCTGCCTGGTGCAAGGCGCCCGCGGCGGATTTGCGGGATTCTTCTATGTTGTCTACAGTCTTGCGGCCGAGGTCGGCGACTTTTTCTTTCACTTCTGTGGCTTTTTCTGAAAGTTTCATGCGCGCGGCAGTTCCGGCTCCGCCTTCCGGCTGTGCGTGCGGCGTCTCGCCGGTGGGATTGTTGTAATCGTCCATTGTATTTCTCCTTTTTTTGCGATTTGGTTTTGGCGAATCGCGTTACGACGCGATTCGTCTTGAGCAACTTGGAGGACGGAAAGGGTTCGATCGTCGTCGGAAAGCAACAGCGACGGCGCCCACCTAAAAAGGTGGCCGCTACAAAGTCAACGTCTTAGGTCACAGCATTTCGGGGGCCTTGCTGCTAGCGCTTGAATCTTCATGTGGAGAAACGGCTTGCTGCTGAAAGAATCTCGTCGGCACTGAGATTGGGTGCCAACATTTCGTCATCTGCAGAGATGCTGACATGGCGGCCGCAGCCGGGACTTCAGAGAGGTTAGCGATACGAACCCCTGGCTCGCTTCGCGTTTAGAGTTGTTTGAAGCGCAGGCCTTTGCGGTATAGGTTGTCGCTGCCTACGTCGAAGACGCGATTGTAGCGGGCGCGAAAGTTTTCTAGTGCGGCGGTGGCGGCTAGTTCGATCAATTGCTCTTCGGAAAAGTGGCGGCGGAGTTCGGCGTAGAGTTGGTCGTTTACATTTGATGGCGTGTCGGCCATGGCGTCGGCCATGCGCAGCAGAGCTGCCTCGGGCGGCGCGAATCCTTCGATGCGTCCTTCGCGGATGGCGGCGACTTCCTCGTCGGTCAAGCCATACATTCTGCCTCCGGCAGAATTTGCGTCAATTCAAAACGGACAGCCGACGCGCGCCGCGGTTCGGAGCGTTAGTAGCATGCGCTGGCGTTGCGGTACGGCAGCTTTCTGTCCCAGGAGCCATTCCGCCAGGGCGCTTACCCAGAAAACGCGCGGCACGCGGGCGGCGATTTTTTGCGGCGTGAGATCGCGGCCGAGCATCTTGCGGACTTTTTTGAATACTTGACGCATGAAGAATGGAGCGTGTTGGGGATCGATGCCTTCGACTCTTGCCATGATTTGCTCCTGGGGCGTTACGGTTATATTTTCTGGTTGTAACCGTTCTAGTGTGACGAATGGAAGCGAGATTTTGTTGCCAGGCGCGACGGCTGGGTGATTAGGTTTGGCAAAATCCCCACCCTTCCCAAAGTGCGGGAAGGATGGGGCACCCCGAAATACGACTGCAAAATCAAGGGCTGGCGCACTGAAGTGCGCCGCTACAAAAGCGGCCGCCGCTATGCGCGGGCTTGGAAGATGCCGGCGAAGGCTTGGTAGTGTTTGGCGAAGAGAATGAACCAGCAGATGGTGCAGATCAGGCCTGGGCCGATGCCGATGGGGAGCATGAGGATGTGGAAGATCAGGATGTTGACGAGTACCGGGCCGATTAACGTCAGGGCGAGGGGGATGTAGCGGTTGATCAGGAAGAGAATTCCGCAGACTAGTTGGACCGCGAAAATCGGGACCGTGTAGTGCGAGGCGGCTAGCACGGTGACGTATTGGACGGCCAGCGTGGGCATGTTGCCGTTGGGGAGGAAGTGGAAGAAGCCGTTGAGGCCGAAGAGGATGAAGGCGACGGCTAGGATGTAACGAGAGATGGTGGCGGCGATTTTCACTTGGCGCTCCTTTGAGATGTGGAGTGGATGGCCCGTCAATCAAAACATAAGATTTGCGGTTCGGCTAGTGGTTCGTTCGATGACGCGGAGGGCGTGTTGATGCGCGCTGCGCGGGCGATGATCTTGAGGGTCGAGCACGGCAACTCGAAGACACGCGCCAAAAGGCGGCGCGAAAGGTACGGCGCTGCGTGCCGATTTGTTTTGTCGTGGCTGAAGCCACGACCCACAAGGATTCAGGCACGTGGTGCGGCCCGGCGCGCGACGATCCTCACATTTTGTAGGCGAATTGGCGTAATTGCGGCGAAGAGTGCGTCCCTTCTCACATTGTTTGGGCGAATTGGCTTGCCGGCCTTCCCGTTTTATTCAATGCTACCGGTATGATTACTTGCGAATAGTGGTATAGTTGGCCCGCCCAGCGTCTTCCCTGAAGGCATTCCGAAAAGTGTGGTGATCCCGCGGATGTTTTACAGGAGGACCTATGCGCGCTTTCCGTCCTGGTGTTTTCGATCTTGGTGGTTTCAATCCTCGTGCTTTCCATTCTCGTAACTCACATTCTCGTGCCTTCCATTTCGGTGCCTTCCGTTCTCGTACTTTTGATCCTGGCCGGTTTGATCTTCGTGAGTTGGATGGTTTGGATTTTGCGGCGGTGCGGCGATCGGAGTGGTTTGGCAGGCGTGGTACGGCTTCGCGGATGATGCCGCGGTGTGCTCGCGCGGTCTTGTTTTCGATTGTGGTTGTGATGATGGTGGCTGCGGGAGCCGTTGCGCAATCGGTGACGGGGTTGGTTGCGCCGAAGGCTGCGGCGGGGAACGCTGCGCCCAAGGCTGCAGCTACAGCGCTGCCTGCGGCGTCGCCGGCGGCAGCGGCGTTGATGGCGGATTATGGGCGATTGCCTTTGAGTTTTGAGGTTAACGAGGGGCAGACCGCGGGCGTGGTGAAATTTGTGGCGCGGGGTGGCGGGTACTCGCTTTTCTTGACGGAGCGCGGGGCGGTTTTGTCGCTGAGCAAGCGCGGTGCTGATGCGGTGCCGAAGAGTGATGTGATTCGCATGGAGTTGGTGGGAGCCGCGGCGGATTCGAAGGTTAGCGGCGTGGGGCCGCTTGCTGGAAAAGCGAACTATTTGATTGGGAATGATCCGAGCAAGTGGCACACGGACGTGGCTACTTTTGCGCGAGTGAAGTATGCGGGAGTTTATCCGGGAGTGGATCTTGTGTATTACGGGAATCAGCGGCAGTTGGAATATGACTTTGTGGTTGCGGCGGGAGCGAATGCGGGTGAGGTGCGCGTGCGATTTGACGGAGCACGGCGGCTGCGCGTGGGCGCGGATGGGAATTTGCAGATTTTTGCGCGGAATGGCGAGATTGCGTTTCAAAAGCCGGTGGTTTACCAGATGCGCGATGGACGGCGTGAGCCGGTGGATGGGCGATTTGAATTGAAGGGCAACAATGAGGTTGGTTTTGCGCTGGGGAATTACGATGCGTCGCGCGAGTTGGTGATTGATCCGGTGCTGGCGTATTCGACTTATCTGGGCGGGAGCGGCGGCGATTTCGCGGCGGGGATTGCGGTGGACGCGGAAGGGAATGCTTATATAGCGGGGGGTACTTATTCAACTGATTTTCCACTGAAGGGAAATCCGTATCAGACGACCAACAAGGGAGCGGTGAACGGATTCTCAAATGTGTTTGTGACGAAGATGAATCCCGCGGGAACGGGCCTGGATTATTCGACGTATCTGGGCGGTAGTGGAGTTCCCCCGGCTTTGCAAAATGTGTTAATTCCGATTGGCGGTGATAGCCCCAGCGCGATTGCCATTGATCGCTTCGGGAATGCATACATTACGGGGCAAACGTTTTCCATGGATTTTCCGGTAACGAGCGGCGCTTTGCAGACGGTGAACAAGGGCGCGGGGCTGCTGGTTACCAATGCGTTTGTGACGAAGCTGAATCCGATCGGTTCGGGGCTGGTTTATTCCACTTACCTGGGCGGCAGCGGGATTCCGCCTTTTGCGCCTTTTGCGTCACCTGTGGGCGATAGCGGGGCGGCTATTGCGCTGG
Organism: Candidatus Acidiferrales bacterium; assembly: GCA_049287725.1. Lineage (GTDB taxonomy): Bacteria > Acidobacteriota > Terriglobia > Acidiferrales > UBA7541 > Palsa-295. Next base: position 25,795 of record JBAQGJ010000146.1, read on the forward strand.
ATAGTGCCGGGAATGCTTATGTGACGGGGGCCGCCTACTCGCCGGATTTTCCGCTGACCAGCGGAGCGTTTCAGAAACAGAATAACGGTGTGAGCTTCGCTACGGACAACGCGTTTGTGAGCAAGATAAATGCGGCCGGTTCGGCGCTGATCTATTCGACGTACCTGGGCGGCAGCGGCCAGCTGTTTAACTTCGCCGGACCCGGAGACAATATGGATATTACCGGTGACAGTGGGGCGGGGATTGCGGTGGACGTTCACGGGAATGCTTACGTAGCGGGGCGGACATTTTCGAATGATTTCCCGGTGACGGATGGCGCGTACCAAAAGGTGAACAATGCAGGTTACCTTTCGTCGAGCAATGCCTTTGTGACCAAGTTGAACGCAGCGGGGAACGCGCTGATCTACTCGACGTACCTGGGCGGGAGTGTGAATACGGAGATCGGAGGTCCGTCGCCGTTTAACGACGAGGCGAATGCGATTGCAATTGATACGAGTGGAAATGCCTACGTTGCGGGTGCAACGATTGCTCCGGATTTTCCGGTAACGACGGGCGCCTTCCAGACTGTAAGCAAGGGCCAGAATGTTTTCGTGACGAAGCTGAATGCGGATGGTTCCGCGCTGCTTTATTCGACCTACCTGGGCGGGACGGGGGGTGACAACGCGGCGGGAATCGTGGTGGATGGTTCGGGAGATAGCTTTGTGACGGGATCCACCGGTTCAACGGATTTCCCGGTGACGAGCGACGCATTTCAGATGTCTAGCAGCGGGACGTTTATCAGTGAGCTGAGCGCGAACTTTGAGGAACTTGTTTATTCGACGTATTTTGGTGGATCTTTCGGGGCGGGTGGAATCGCGATGGATCCTGCCGGGAACATTTATGTGGCCGGGAGTACCGGCTCGACAGATTTCCCGACGACTCGCGGCGCGTTTCAGCACAAACTTGCGGGAAACGTCGCGTATGTTGCGAAGTTTGCGGTGAATTCGACGGAGGAAGCTACGGCGACGACCCTCAGCGCGAACATCAATCCTCAGTTCTTCGGCGACAGCGTGACGTTCACGGCGCAGGTGACGCCTCTGACTGGCGGTGGCGAGCCGACTGGACAGGTGCTCTTCGGGGTTAATGGGAATTTGGTTTCCGTGAAGGATTTGGATAGCACCGGCCGGGCGAGCATACCGATTGTAATTTCAGCGCAGAGCAACGTGACGGCGTTCTACCGGGGAGATGGGATGTTTGCGGCGAGCGCGGCGAGTTACATCGAAAACGTGACGTCGATGTACGTGGAGTTGACGCTCGTTTCCGGGGCCGATCAGAGGGCGGCATATGGGATGCCGTTTCCTAATCCATTGGTTTTTCAAACGACGGGCACTGAGGGGCCCCGGGCGGGAGTGCAGGTGACGTTGAGCAGCACGGACATGCGTTTTTCGTCCACCATCGCGGTGACTGGAGCGAACGGCGAGGTATCGGTGTACGCAACGCCGACGGCAACCGGTAATTTGAGGGGCATGGCGACTGTCAAATACAACTTGTACGGCAACCCGCTTACGTTTCCTGAGGCGGCGAACCCAGGCGTGCTGACGGTGACGGCGAGGAATGTGAGCGTGCCGCAGGGGAAGCCGATTCCTGCGCTGACTTATTCGATCACCGGATTTGAGAATGGGGATAAGGCGACGGTGGTGAGTGGGACGCCGACGCTTTCCACAGTGGCGGAAGGTACGGCAGAGGGGAGTTATCCGATCGCGGTGGCGATGGGCACCTTGGCGGCTACCAATTACAAATTCAAGCTGGTGAATGGAACGTTGACGATTACATCGGCGGGCAGGGTGGTGAAGCCGGTGTTCACGCCGGCCGGCAATGTGTTTAGTTCGCCGCCGAAGGTGATGATGACGGATGCGACGCCGGGGTCGGTGATTTATTACACGACGGATGGAACGACGCCGACGGTGAAGTCTAGTTTGTATACGGGGCCGATTACGGTGACGAAGACGGAAGTGATTTCGGCGATCGGCGCGGCGAGCGGGTACGCGAGTAGCGAGGTTACTATTGAGAATTACCGAGTGGAGTGAGCGTGCGGTCGTTGCGGCGGCGGTGATTTGGGCGGCGCGTTTCGTTTTGTGCGCACGGGATCGGTGATCTTGCGCGGGCAATCACTGCAACTCGAAGACACGCGCTGCACGGCAGCGCGAAAGGTATGGCGCTGCGCGCCCGTTTTTTATTGTCGTGGCTGAAGCCACGACCCACAAGGATTCAGGCACGTGGTGCGGTGCGGCGCGGCGCGGCGCGGGCGCGACGATCCTCACATTTTGTAGGCGAATTGGCATAATTACGGCGAAGAGTGCCACGCTTCTCACTTTGTTTAGGCGAATTGGCGTAATTGCGGCGAAGAGTGCGTCCCTTCTCACATTGTTTGGGCGAATTGGCTTGCCGGCCTTCCCGTTTTATTCAATGCTAGCGGTATGATTACTTGCGAGTAGTGGTATAGTTGGCCCGCCCAGCGCCTTCTTTTTGAAGGTGTTCCTAAGAACGTTTGCTGTATGGATGTTTCCTAGGAGGATTTATGGGCCGGTTGGACCCTCGGGGTGTTGTTTCTTCTGCTTTTTCCTCTCGCGTAACTCAATCTCGTTGCTCCGCTTTTTGGCTTTTTGTTCATCCGTTGGCTCGCTTTGCTCGCCATGCTCGCGCTGCTGCTTGCGCCTTGGTGTTTGTTGTGGCGGTGGTATCGATGCTGGCAGGTGGAGCGTTCGGGCAATCTGTGGCGAAGCACGTTGCGCCTGAGGCGGCGGGCTCTGCTGCGGTTTCGGTTCCGGCAACTGTTGCTACAGCTACGAGGGATGGTGCGCCTCCAACTGCGCCTGCGACGGCGGCTGTGATCGCGGATTATGGGCGTTTGCCTTTGAGTTTCGAGTTGAATGACGGGCAGACCGCGGGCGTGGTGAAATTTGTGGCGCGGGGGAGTGGGTATGCGCTGTTCTTGACGGAGCGCGGGGCGGTTTTGTCGCTATCGAATGATGGCGCTGGTGCGGATGGACACCGGAGCGGCGCGGCGGCGGCTGTTGCGGCGCACACTGCGGTTGCCGCGCCGAAGACCGATGTGATTCGGATGGAGTTGGTGGGGGCTTCTGGGGATTCTAAGGTTCGTGGCGTGGAGCCGCTAGCGGGAACCGCGAATTATTTGATTGGGAATGATCCTGGCGCTTGGCGCACGGGTGTGGCTACTTTTGCGCGGGTCAGGTATGCGGGAGTTTATCCGGGCGTGGATCTTGTTTATTACGGGAACCAGCGGCAGTTGGAATATGACTTTGTGGTTGCGCCGGGGGCTAGTGCGCGACAGGTGCGCGTGCGATTTGACGGGGCGCGGCGAGTGCGTGTGGGCGCGGATGGGAATTTGCGGATTTTCGCGCGGAATGGCGAGGTCGCGTTTCAGAAGCCGGTGGTTTACCAGATGCGCGATGGGCGGCGGGAATCGGTGGATGGGCACTTTGTTGTGAGCGGCAAGAATGAGATTGGTTTTGCGCTGGGGAATTACGACGCGTCGCGGGAGTTGGTGATTGATCCGGTGCTGACATATTCGACTTACGTCGGCGGAACGAACAACGATTCCGCGGCGGGGATTGCGGTGGACGCAGAGGGGAGTGCTTATATCGTGGGCTCTACCGTCTCCACGGATTTCCCGTTGAAGGGAACGCCGTATCAGGCGACCAACAAGGGAGCGGCTAATGGGCTGACGAATATTTTCGTGACGAAAATGAATCCCGTGGGCTCGGGCTTGGTTTACTCGACCTATATCGGTGGCAGCGGGGAAACCGCGGCCGCCTCTCCGTATGGCAACGGCGTTTTCGGCGGGGACAGCGCTGCCGGGATCGTGATTGATGCGCAAGGGAACGCTTACATTGTGGGCACAACGTATTCCACGGATTTTCCGCTGAGCGGCGGCGCGCTACAGAAGACGAACAAAGGTGTGACTCTGGGAGTCACGAATGCTTTTGTGGCGAAGCTGAATGCCACGGGTTCCGCGCTGATTTATTCGACTTATCTGGGCGGCAGCGGAGGACTGCCTTTTGAGAACGGCGCGTCACCCGTCGGCGATAGCGGGTCGGCTATTGCGGTGGACGGCGCGGGAAATGCTTATGTGACGGGAGCCACCTACTCGGCGGATTTTCCGGTAACGAGTGGCGCGTTTCAAAGAGTGAATAACGCGATAGAGGAGTCTTCGGACAATGCGTTTGTCAGCAAGATAAATGCGACCGGATCCGCGCTAATTTACTCGACGTATCTGGGCGGCAGCGCCCAGGGCCCGACCTTCATAACTAATACCAACGGTGACGGTGACAGCGGGTTGGCGATTGCGGTGGATAGCACTGGAGATGCCTACGTGGCGGGACTGGCATTCTCGACGGATTTTCCGGTCACGCCAGGAGCGTTCCAGACGACCAATGGCGCAGCTCCGATTGCGGAAAGCAACGCCTTTGTGACCAAGCTGAATCCCACGGGCAGTGCTTTGGTCTATTCGACCTACTTCGGCGGTAGCGGGAATTATTTGCAGGGACCGCTTCCGTTTGCCGATGAAGCGAACGCGATTGCGATTGATCCGGCAGGGGATGCCTACATCGCCGGCGCAACGAATTCCTCTTACAACTTTCCGGTTTCATACCTCGCTTTCCAAGGTTCCAACTTCGGCGCGGCGGGAGGTTTCCCGAATGCTTTTGTCAGCGAGCTCAACCCGACCGGTTCGGAGTTGGTTTCCGGCACCTTGCTGGGAGGCAGTTACGGAGGTGACGGGGCGACTGGGATCGCCGTGGATGCAGCCGGAGACGCATTTGTGGCGGGATACGCCAACTCAACGGATTTTCCAACGACGAGCAACGCATTCCAGAATTCTGGCAGCGGGCCATTCTTCACCGAGGTTCCTCACGGAGCCACATATCTTCTGTATTCGACCTATCTCGGCGCGGGCGCGGCAGCGGGCATCGCGCTGGACCCCGCCGGAAATGCGTACGTGACCGGAACTGCTGGTCCGGGATTCCCGACGATTCGCAATGCCTTTCAAAAGTCAATTGCGCCGAATCCGGAGTTATATCAATCGGATGCGTTTGTCGCGAAGTTCGCCATGAGTTCGACGGAAGTGCCTACGGTGATGACTTTGGGCGCGAACATCGATCCTCAGTTCCAGGGCCAGAGCGTTACGTTTACGGCGCAGGTGACGGCGCTGGCTGGCGGCGGCGAGCCGACCGGAATAGTGAATTTTGAGTCTGGTGGAGCTATTTATTCGAAGGATTTGGATAGCACGGGCCGGGCGAGTCTTCCGATACTTTTTGCGTCCTCCGGCACGTACGGGGTAGGGGCAGTTTATATCGGCGACGGGACGTTTGCGGCGAGCAGCGCCGGCTACACGGAAACCGTGTTGAGTAACATTGTGAACTTGAGTTTTGTTTCCGGCGACGACCAGAGGACCGGATATGGGATGACGTTTCCCAATCCATTGGTTTTTGAAGTGACGGAGGGTGGAGTGCCTCGCGCGGGAATTTCGGTGACATTCACCAGTTCCGACATGCGGCTTTCCGCGCTCAGGGCAGTGAGCGGGGCAAACGGCGAGGTGACGATTAACGCAACGCCTTTAGCTGTTGGCAATTTGAGCGGCACAGCGTCGCTGGCGTTAAAGGCACCAAGGGCTCTGCCGCTTACGTTTGCGGAGGCGGCAAATCCAGGGCTGCTGACGGTGACGGCGAGGAATGTGAGCGTGCCGCAGGGCAAGCCGATTCCTGCGCTGACTTATTCGATCACCGGATTTTTGAATGGGGATAAGGCGACGGTGGTGAGCGGGGCGCCGGTTTTGTCAACCGTGCCGGAGGGTACGGCGGTGGGGACCTATCCGATCGCGGTGGCGATGGGCAGTTTGGCGGCTACCAATTACAAATTCAAGCTGGTGAAGGGAACATTGACGATTACGTCGGCGGGCAGGGTGGTGAAGCCGGTGTTTACGCCGGCCGGCAATGTGTTTAGTTCGCCGCCGACGGTGATGATGACGGATGCGACGCCGGGCTCGGTGATTTATTACACGACGGATGGGACTACGCCGACGGTGAAGTCTACTTTGTATACGGGGCCGATTACGGTGACGAAGACGGAAGTGATTTCGGCGATCGGCGCGGCGAGTGGGTATGCGAGTAGCGAGGTGACTATTGAGAATTACCGAGTGGAGTGAGGGCGATGATGCCTTGCTGGGATTAACTGCCGACCGAGACGACCTGGCCCGGTTTTATCTTTTCCATTTGCGCTAGGCAATTCGGCAGCAGGGGGAGAAGATCGACGAGCCGATTGGATCTTGCACGCAAAATGATGATTGCGAGTTTGCGGTGTTGCAGATTTTGTTCGTATTCCACGCCCTTGTCCATGGTCAAGAAAATCTCGTAACCGAGTTCCTCCGCCAGCGAAAGCAGTTCGCCGTTGCGCTTGCCCGCGAGTCCTGCTTCGGGAACGGTGCGGCACTCATGAGCGGTGAGGCTATTTTTGATTTTTCGCGGAAGACACTCGTCGATCAGAAGTTTCATCCAAGTTCGTCAACGAGGAGAGCTTTGGCGAGTTCCAGGGCGGCGATTGCCGCGGAGCGTGTGACCGTGGGGAAGTCGTCGAGGAATTCGTCGAGGGTTTGGCCGCCTTCGAGGTAGTCGAGCAATGCTTGGAAGGGGACTCGCGTGCCGCGAAAGACGGCGGTGCCGCCGAGGACTTCGGGGTCCTTTATTATAATGTCGCTGATTGCGGGCATGGTGGCGCTCCCTGGCGACGCAGCAGAACGGTTTCAGTCTACCTTATCCGGCGGCCTTGCGCGCGAGTTCTCCCGAGAAGACAACGGCCGGCACCGCGCGTGTTCTGTTGTGCTCGGCACGCGGCTAGCGACCAGCCGCGAGAGCGGTGATCTTGCGCGGGCGATCACTGCAACTCGAAGACACGCGCCGAAAGGCGGCGCGAAAGGTAACGGCGCTTCGCGCCCGTTTTTCCGGGCGCTTCCGCGCCGGGCTATTTTTTTGGCGCGCCTACGGCGCTGGTGTTGAACTGCGATGCGTGTGGCGGCGGGTCGCGCGGGCGGGGTGATCTTGCGCGGGCGATCACTGCAACTCGAAGACACGCGCCGAAAGGCGGCGCGAAAGGTAACGGCGCTTCGCGCCGGTCTTTTTGTCGTGGCTGAAGCCACGACCTACAAAGATTAAGGCACGAGGTGCGCTGTGTTGGGTAGTTCCAGTTGCGGCCGGCGGGCTTCGTTGAGCACACGAGTGTGCCGGTCGCGGATGATCGTGGTTCTGCTGGCGTGGCCGCCACAATCAAAATCAAATTCAGAATCGACGTCAAATGCAGATGCAAAGGCTGGCGCACTGAAGTGCGCTGCTACAACGGCTTGCCGCTTTCTGGATCGTGGCCCGATTTGCGGCGGGCGCTTGGCGGCGACCGAGGGGCGCGGCAAGCAGCGCCCCTACGGACCCGATTTTGCGGTTTCCGCTGCGATTGTTGGGTCGCGTGACGTTCCGTTTGGAGCGCACGCGCGATCACGGCGGAGAGGGACCCTTCGCTCCGCTCAGGATGACGGCCCTTTTGCGTTCGAGCTTAGTGTCGAGTTCCGCGTTACGGTTGCGGTCGGGATGACAATGCGTTGCGGCTGGCGCACTGAAGTGCGCGCTTACGACAGCGTTTCGGCGTCGGTTGCTGGCGGCGCGCTCGTGTGATCATTGCGAAGAGGGATCCTTCGCTGCGCTCAGGATGACGGGCGTTTTGCGTTCGAGTTGAGAGTCGAGTGCGGCGTTACAACCGCAACCAAAGTGGCGATCGTTATGGTTGGCGACGCATTTGCGCAAAAGCCCCACCCTTCAGAGGCGGAAGGGTGGGGCACCCATCTGTGCGTTCGCGCGCCGACGGCTCCGATAGATTCGAGTTGCGTGTGACGCCGGTGTTCACATGCCGGATTCGTCGGCTGAGGGGCCGTAGGTGGCTGGGACTGGGACGTTGTTTAGGCGGAGGTAGACGCCTAGTTGGGCGCGGTGGTGGATGGCGTGGTTCATCACCCAGGTGCGCAGGCAGGTGATGCGGGGCATGGCCAGAACGGTTTCGCCGTTGCTTAGGAGGGACCAGGTTTTGTGGAGATGCGCGTCGTTGGTTTGGGTGAGGGCCTGGCGCGCGGCGGCTACGTTCTTGTCGAATTTTTCGAGCAGCGCTTTCGTGGTCGTGGGAGGCGGCGGCGGGGTAGCCTGCACGCCATTTGGCGCCATGTCCAGCGCGTCCTGATTGATGGTGTAGCACGCCCACTCGGGGACGTCGGCCAGATGGTTCGCCAGCCAGCCCATCGTTCCGGATTTTTCGTGGGGCTTCCAGGAAAATTTATCCGTGGGAACACGCTCCAGGGTCTTGCGAGTGTTGGCCATTTCCATGTCGAATTCGGGGAGAAGTGCTTCGTTCAGAGCCATCGGTGCCTCCAGAAGGGGTGAAGTGGTGAAGCTCAGAGGCTGGAAGCATAGGCGAATAAAAAGCGAAAGTCAAGAAGGATAATTGACGGTAGTTGCTCAGTTTCCGATCAGTGCGTCGATCGTTGGAGGCGGGCAAACTTGCGCCGGTGATCGATGGACCTTGCCGGTTCACTGAGGTGTGCGAAGCATTTCGTCGTTATGGCGCCGCGGAGCACAAGGGAAAGGTCGTTTTCACTATCACACAACCTTAGATTGCGACCGGCCGGCTGAACCCACGGCGTCAATCGGGAGTTGCGTTTCAAATACCCTTCGCGCATTCCGACAATGGCTTCTGGAGGCGGCGTAAATCAATCGGATTACTGACCCGATAGCAAGGTAATTCATCAGCAAATGCTCGAGCGCTGCCGCCTCGAAAGGACGCAGCGCCGTTATTTCACTCAAGCAACTTTCCAGTTAGCCGGACGAGCGCATCGTTTCTCATAGAGTTCAACGTATCGCATCCTTCCGCATTTTTGTAACTGACCCTTAGCGAACAACTTATTTGGCGCAAAGAACGGGCACGAAGGTGCTTTAGGCGTACGCATGTGAGGTTCGCTAAGCGATTAGCGGTCTTCGAAAAGTTTAGAGAAGACTCGAGGTGAAAAATGCGTGTGCGATTTGACGGATACTTGCGCCTTGCCGTTTCGTTGATAGCTTTGCTGCTGTGGTTGCCGACTGTGGTGTTGGCGCAGAGCGTGGTGACCGGGGGACTCACTGGAATTGTGACCGATCCTTCCGGTTCAATCATTGTGGGCGCCACGGTGAATTTGAAAAACCAGTCCACAAGCGAGGTGCTGACCGCGACTACGGGCGCGACGGGCGCCTATCAATTCACACTGCTTAAGCCGGGCATGTACGTCGTATCGGTGTCGCAAACCGGGTTTAAGCAGGTGAGCGAAACAGTCGAAGTACTTCTGGGGCAAACGGCGCTGGCCAGCCTGAAGCTGGAAGTTGGCGCGACTACGGAAACCGTTACGGTGACGGAGCAAGGCGCGTTGCTGCAAACCGAAGACGCGAACATCTCTTCGAATTTCGATACGAACCAGATTCAGAACGTTCCGAATCCTGGCGGCGACATTACCTACGTGGCCCAGAGCGCGCCGGGCATCACCATGAACAGCTCGACGGGCGGCGGGTATGGCAACTTCAGTGCGTTTGGCCTGCCAGGCACCTCCAACCTCTTCACGGTGAATGGCAATGACTACAACGATGCGTTCTTGAACTTGAACAATTCCGGTTCGAGCAATTTGCTGCTGGGCGGGAATGAACTTCAGGAAGTGGCCGTGGTGAGCAACGGCTACACCGGACAGTATGGCCGCCAGGCGGGCGCTCAAATCGATTACAGCACGAAATCCGGCAGCAACGCTTTTCACGGCGACCTAGTCTACAACTGGACAGGCCGGGCGCTCACTGCCAACGACCCCCTGAACAAAGCCGGCGAACTTGCCGCAGGCTTGCCTAATGCGAGACCATTTGAAAACAACAACCAGTGGGCGGCTTCCTTCGGTGGTCCGATCAAGAAAGACAAAGCGTACTTCTTCCTGAATACGGAAGGAATCCGCTACATTTTCGGCGCGATCCAGAACGTCAGCGTGCCCACGCCGGCATTTCAAAACTTCGTGATGGGAAATGTTCCCGCGGATGCGGCAACGCAGGCGTTTTATGCGAATGTGTTCAAACTCTATAACAGCGCGCCCGGGGTCGCCAACGCGACGCCAAATGCCGACAGCTGTCCGGGATTCGCAACTGCGCCAGGGGCCACCGGTGGCGCCTGCACCGAGAGCTTTTCGCAGTCCGTATCCAGCGGCAACAAGGAATGGTTGCTCAGCGGCCGTGTGGACTACAACTTAGGCGACAACGACAAAATCTTCGGGCGGGTCCGATTCGATCGGGGAGTACAGCCGACTTACACCGATCCAATTAATCCAGAGTTTAACAATTCGAGCATTCAGCCGCAGGATGAAGGCCAGCTGAACTACACCCACATATTTTCCCCGACAGTGGTGAACAACTTTATCTTCTCCGACCTGTATTACTCGGCGGTTTTCGGCAATTTGAATCCGTCGTCGGCGCTGGATCTTTTTCCGGGCAACCTTGAATTTCTAGTGGATGGCGCAATGACTCCGCTGGGCACTGGATCCGGCAATCCCAACGGGTTCGCCGCAGGTTTTCAATTCCCGGAAGGCCGCCACGTGGAGCAGTGGCAGTTGGTGGACGACTTGTCGGTGGCGCGAGGAAACCACAATTTCAAGATGGGTGTGAACTTCAAGAGAGACGACGTCTCGGACTTTACCGCCGCGGAAAATACGCTGTATCCCGAGGTGGACGTCACCTTGTTTGGTTTTGCCAATGATCAAGTTGCTCCGGCCGGCTGCAACCTCACCCCGCCAGCTAATAGTCAGCTTGGGTGCGGCAGCGTACTTTACAACTTTGCGTCCCAGATCAAACAACCCGTCGCCTTCTATAGTTTCGGCTTGTACTTCCAGGATGAGTATCGCGTCAGCTCCAAGCTAAAGTTGACCTTGACGCTGCGGGCCGACCGCAACTCGGGCGGCATTTGCCATTCCGGTTGCGCCAGCCTGCCTGTGACGCCGTTCAACGAGTCGGCGCACGGAGCGACGATTCCGTACGATGAATCGTTCGTAACCGGCAACAAGACGATTATTCCGGGGATCGAAAAGGTTGTCTTCGAGCCAAGGTTCGGCCTGGCCTGGAGCCCTGTCGGCCAAAATACGGTGATTCGCGGAGGCGTGGGCCTCTTTACCGACCTTTACCCCGGCGGTCTTTTGAGCCTCTTCGATACGAATTTCCCGCAGGTAAACTTGTTCGACGTGCCGACGGGAAGCGTGGCGTTCGACCTGGCGTCGCCGGAATCCACTGCGTTTCCAGGCAGCGGCGTGAACCTGGTGACGCAGTGCAATGGCGCATTTTTGTCGAATTACAATAGCGGCGGAAGCTTGACGACGGGCGGCTCCAGCGGCGGCGGCTATGCGGGCGCAGCAGCGCCGTTTGGTGGTTGCCTCAACGCGCAAGGCGCGCTGTCCGTTCCGAACCTGAATGACGTCAGCCGCAACTTCCAAGACCCGAAGTACGTTGAGTGGAATCTTGAACTACAGCATACGTTCGGCGCACGCACCGTGGTCTCAGCCAATTACGTTGGCAACCATGGGTATGACGGTCTCGTTTTGAATCCCACCTTGAACGGCTTTGGTTTTGGGAACCTTCCGGCAACCTCGCCAGACCCGCGCGTGGGCCGCGTGGATCAGCTGTATAGCGGGGGAGTCTCGAACTATAACGGCGTTACGTTCTCCGTACAGGAAAACCAGTGGCATGGCTTGACCGGCCGCCTCAACTATACGTACTCTCATGCGCTGGACGAACTCTCGAACGTGCCGGAAGAGCCCTTCAGCGTGATTACCAGCATCCTGACGCAGGTCAATCCTTACAATCTGCGCTCGCAATATGCGTCGGGAGATAACGATGCACGGCACCAGATATCGGGCAGCTACGTCTACCAACTGCCGTTCAAGAGCGAACGGCGCCTGGTGAATGCAGCCATCGGCGGCTGGATGATTTCCGGCACGATGTTCTACCGCACCGGATTCCCATTCAGCGTCATTGACGGCGGAGCGACTGCGGGGCTGGTGGGCAACAACCTGGGAGGGACGAGCTCATTTGGCGCAACGATCCTGGCGCAGCCGCTTCCGACCTTCACTCAGAGGAATTTCAACAACGGGCGATCCTGTGTGCTGGCTGCGTGCTTCTCGGCGGCGGATTTTGCCACCAGCACGAACTTCATGGGCAATGTGGGCCGTAACGCGTTTCGTGGACCAGGATTCCTGGGAGGCGACTTGAGCGTGCGGAAGAATTTTCAAGTCACCGAGCGAGCGACTTTTCAGCTGGCTTTGAACGCCTACAACTGGTTCAACCATGCGAATTATGGTTCACCTTATCCGAACACGAACGCGCCATTCTTTGGCCAGGTAGCGTTCATGCAGTTCACGCCGACGTCGCCTTACGGAGCGTTTGCGGCCGCTGCCACGGATCAGAGGATTGTCCAAATCACGGGCAAGTTCATCTTCTGACCGGACCGTCCCCACTTTAGAAAAGGCGGCTCGTCGCGAGCCGCCTTTTTTGTCTGACGTCATGTTCAGAAAAATTTGCTACTGATACCCGCCGCGAAATCTTGTGACGCGCGGGAAGTCTTGTTGGTTCTTACGAGGCTAGCAGCTGGCTTAGTGTTTTGTGAGCTTTCCAGTGCTGGGTGTTGTGGCGGAAGGATGCGGCGTCCGCATCGATTAATCCAACGAGCACGTCGGCGACGATTTGGCCGCCTACGGGACCGAGGCGATCACCGCCTTCGCATGCGTCGGCTTCGCGGAGAATGTAGAACCAGAGAGGAGTCTCGCCGCGCCAACCGGTGGACGCGATACCAACCTGCTCCGGCGTAAGCGGCGCGATTCCCATGTGACGCGCTACTGCCTCGCCGGATGGGAGCCCCACGCCCTGTCCGCGCTGCAGATCACGTACGGCGAGCGAGTGATAGTCTTCGATCTCGACCTCACCCGTGACGGCTAGCGGCAGTTCGATGAGCGCGCGCACCAGCTTTCCGTCTATTTTTTTGCAGCGTTGTGCAGTTGTCGCGCGGGGTGCGTCGAAGAAGAGCGTCCAATCGAGCGCGAATTCACGCGGCACGGGGCGGAATCCCAGAAGATCAGGAAAGAGCGGCACGGGATCGGTGTGTGAGTTCAACTGGTAGTGATGACGAATTTGAGCGTGGCCGTAGCGATAGGCGGCGTCGGCAAATTCGAGTGGTATAAACACGCTGCGCGCCGGGTGAAACCATCGCGGCCCTTCTTGCAGCACTTGATCTGCGAGCGCTTGGCCTACCAACGAGGGCAGAAACTCGTGGAGAATGATCCATTGATGGTGCCAGCGCAATTGGCGCGCTGCGGATTCGAATACGGCGTCCGCGTGCGTGCCGTTGCGCCGCGCTTCATCCACGAACGCGTTGTGAGCTTTGAGCATTGCGAGATGCAGTTGCGAGATCAGCATGTGCGAATCGTTGCGCGGATCGCCAATGATCGCGATGCCGTCCGCGTTGCGTTGGAGGTCGAGTCCCTCGGCGCCGAGCAGGAACTTTGCGGGATCGTCGCGTTGGTAGAGGAAGGGATGACCGGTTGGTCCGTCGCCGTAAAGACATTCAAGGTTGATTTGCGGGCTGCGCGCATTGCGCAATTCCGCGGTATTGGCGTGAACGGCCAAAATGGATCGGTCGGCCGTAATATCGTGAGCCACGAATTGACCGAAGATCGGCCAGCCGGCTGCGGCAGCGCCTAGCGAGTCGGGAGTGTCATCGCCGTCTCCGCAATCGCAGATCCCACCTGCGCGGCCGAGCGCGTAGAGGAACTGCTCTTCCGCCTGAAACGAGGGTAACTCAGGAAACATCCGGGCGTAGGCCGTGGGGACCAGGGGCGCGTCAATTGCAACTTGAGCGCCCACTTTGGCTCGCGCTGGCGACAGGCAACTTCGCACTGAGGCGTTAGGGGCATCCATAAGCTACACATTATAGCGTCGTCCTGGTCCTGGGCAGAGTCGTCGCCGGCGTTTTCTCAACGCTGATCGATCCGCTCCTCCGCTTCCGGTGTCTAATTTGATATGACAACGGCGAGAGAATGACCCGTCGAGAACTGGTTCCCACCGGTGCACTTGGCCAGCGACTCCGCAAGGCTTTGGTTGCCGGAGTCCTTCTGACATGCACCTACACGGCTTGGTGGTTGGTCCGTGAACCGCGCTGGGACGGTTGGTGGGACGCGTTCAGCTGGCCGCAATTGTTCCTGTATGCTCCGGTTTTATTTTTGTTGGGCGTTATGGTGTGGCAGTTTATCTGCTTCCTCGTCGAGTGGTTTAACCGCAAGGCGAACCGGAAAACCAAAATCCTCGAACCAGAAGCGTTGCAAGACAATCAGCAGACTCTAAAATTTTGGCTGCGAGATTCCTTGCGTATCTGTTTGCTCTACATCACGACCTGTGTAATCGGGGACATTCCTATGTTAGTGAATTACCTTGCGGCGGTTCGAGGATGGCCGTTGCATTGGTGGTGGTCCAGCGTGGTGTCAACGCAAAGTAGAAATGTCCGGTTTTGTGCCAGGTAGAAATGTCCGCTTCCAGGGTTTTCTCCAAGGATGATCGGCCGGCACATGGTATTTGGTTTTGATGTTGTGGGTGGCTTTCGGTTT
>JBAQGJ010000147.1:0-42998 GCA_049287725.1 Candidatus Acidiferrales bacterium
AAAGGTTGTGGAAGGTTGCCGCACAGTAGTCGGTATCTCGCCCTACGCGGCGGGAATTTTCCACAAATGCCTTCGTTCACTCAAAGGCGTCCGCCTGTCCGTTGAGTCACGCGAAGCCCGATCAATCCGATTGTTTCTCAACATGAAAGAATGGTCTTTGACGAACTCACCGGCAACCTCAGAAAAACCAAGTTGCAATACTTGAATTTTTCGCAAGTGCAGATGGGCATCGTCAAGAGCTTCCTGTTCGGCAGCCGATATTACTCGGGTTACGGATTGGCTGATGCGTTCGGAGAGAATGCCTGCGGCCTTAGAAGCTCGATCGGCGAGTTCAACACGAGGCAACGACAAGCACTGGTAAAAACGACTTTCCCAATCGAACTTTTGGCTGGCACTACAGGGTGCATCGGAGTGTGGCATTGCAGGGTCCCCGGTCGGGATTATACCACCCCTGCTATGATATGCGACGTGTCATGTCCGATTGCCGACAGTCTTTTTGAAAAGTTTGCTGAAGCCACGCACGAGCACTTCGAGGCGACTGACAACTTGTCTATGCTTACCGGACAGCACGAGGGTTTTGCGGCGGCCAAAAAGGTCGTGGACGAGAAGCGTTCGAAAGCTCGCGCTGCCCGGTAAGCCTTAGAACAGCACTGGAAAAAACACAGATGCCCAGGCGCTGGCAAAACGGGGCATGGAGGTTAGGCTGCTGATTACAAGGTATCCAACTACTTGTTGCGGTCTAAAGAATTTCCGCCAGAAATTTGACCATGCGCCTTCCAAGATGATCTTTCTGCAACTCAATTTTCCGCTGAATCGTGCCGTTTAAGCTTGGCGGCGATTGCAGCGTTTCCCACTCCAACTTCAGTTTCGACGCCTCTTCCGCTGCATCCGCCAAATAAGCGCCGGGATTATCGGCGACACGCTGGCAAAGAATCGCCAGCTCCGCCGGATCGGCTCTTTCAAGTTCCAGTATTGAGGGCATAACGGAAGCTTACCATGTACTGTCCGTGCCGGACCCTGCGGCTGGCTCGTTTGCGTCCGGTAGATTACCCCGGCCGGTAACTCTCTTGGAGCGTTCCCGGTTACATGGGAAAGTACAAATTCATCAATCTGTTGGATTGCCGGCAGAAATAAGGAAGCCGCGAACAGCGCGATATGGGTGACGAATATCAAATCCACGTAGGAATATCGGCATTACGGATTTCGGTTTCGTATCGCTTGGGATCATGCCGCAGGTTTTATTTTAACATCGCGCTCACGCCGCTTTGTGCCGTTTTTCCTTCTAGACATTTTCTGCGCCATGAACATCAGCAACTTCACGTCACTCTCATCTGCCCGACTCATCAGCCTGCGGAATCTGTGAAGCGTCTTGGCATCGCGACCAGAACTGCCCCAACCCGTAGCCACTTGCTCTGGAATATTTGCTTTGGGCGGTTTTTCTCCGTCATAGAAAAGCGCATACATTGGAATTTCCATCGCACGAGCCATCTTCTCAAGAGTTTCAATGGCAGGAACCGTGTGACCATTCTCAACGCGGGATATATAACAACGAAGCAATCCACTACGCTTTTCGATATCACCTTGGGACATATTTTTCTGTTCTCGAATTGCCTTCAATCTATCCGCAATGACCATTCGTCGTACCTCCGTACGACATGACATGCTAAGCAATAAGCTCCTGCTATTGTAGTTCATCCGACAATACGGTGATTCCTGTAGAAGGGGGATTTCAAGGGTGAATGACGATACTCGTCTCGGTGTATCATGTCGAGCGTGCGATGTCCGATTGCGAATGTTCTCTTGGAAGACTACACTAAGGCCACAAGAGAATATTCCGAGGCTAGTGACGCGCTAGGAATCCTTGTAGGCCAGCCTGAGGCTTTCGCGGAACCCAAAAGCGCGTTGACGATGCGCAGTCTACGTGCCTCGCCGCCCGCCAAGCATTCGAACAACACTGCGAAGACATGGCTGTCGGGTCAGTGTGTCGTTGTGAATCTTACTGAACTGACGGCCAGCCGAGTCCATTTGTCTTGATAGCTAGCAAATCCGCAGACGCGCGTTCCATCTCGGCGCGTTCTTCGTGATGGTCCGTCAAATTTTCTAGTTCTTGGAGTCGAAGAACGATTGCGTATTCTGCGGCGTGTACCAACTCGGTTAGCTTCTCTTTGTCGGATTCTCTGAGCGCCTGACGGTACGGCTCTTTCCACGAGTAGGAGTCTGGCATAATCGCTCTCCTAAATAGCGGGGATACGGTGAAATTTATCGGAATGCTTTAATCGTTGTCAGGGTCTGCGGTACTAGCAGCAGGGTTCCTGAAGCAAAAGGGCAGTAGCACCGTCTGCGAAACTCCTAGATCATTGCGACGTAAATTTTTTGAAACAATCAACGTGGGCGACAGCTTTCAGAACTGAGCACTCCAAAATCGTAGTGCTGCCTACCGAATCGGCATCGATTTCCACCTCATAGCTATTGCCATTCGTACATCCGACGCTCCAAAAAGCGCTCCGCTCCTTTGAAATACCCATGTAGAACGCTCGATTGCCGACACAATCTTCGCCTGTGACTTTACCCAACATCAATGCCTGCTCGCTTTTCGGAAGAGCCAGCATCCGATCATTTGCCTCGTTTCCTGTGCTCTTAGTGGCGGCCCGTAGCTTGGTCGAAACTTGAGCAACGGCGGGAGCCGCGGCCGGTGTCGCATTCACCTCGGCGGGTTTCTCACTTGTGCTGTTAACGCTGACCATTATGACCAACACGAGCACAGCGAAAGCGCCGACGATCAAGAAAGCGGTTTTAGGCGAGATCCGATTGTCCTGCGCTGGCGGAGTCGCAGGTGCAAGGGCTGTATGATTCTTCGGTTGACTCGCCAGGAGGTTTCGCGCAAACGGACTATCGAGAGGGATGACGTTGGGGCCTCCGCATTTTGAGCACACCTGAGCGACGGTCGAATGCCGCCAAATCGAGTAGATCAAGCCAGGCAGGAGAAAAAAGAGCCACAAAAACAGTTCGGTAAGAACCGATCCCTTCATGAACCTCTTGGTGTTTCCGACCGAACCACACTGCAAACACATTTTTTGCGCCATTCTCGATCTCCTCAGCCGATCGCACACTCAGTTAGCGTCGTTGTTGCGGTCACCTTCAGCGAGATTACGTGGTCGAATGGACTTTGATAAATGGTACTTTACCTTATTTGATACGGGCATCAGTTCGGCGCGCTCAGGACCAAACAAGGCTAGGCGAAGATAAAGCGAATATGATATCTTGCGACAGTTATGATCGGCTTCGCCAGATTCGATCCGGAACTTTTCCGACGTCAGCTAATGAAGTACAGCGATCTGGAAGTAATCAAAATGGGTAAAGCATGTGCAGCGGCTAACTGGCGGATTGCCGATCCGATGACAAAATCAGAACAGGCTCAAAAGTACGAATTGTGTCGGCAGGAGTGGAGACGAAGACATCCTCGCGAGAAAAACTCTGCAAAATTGCCGTGACGCGATTTTCAGTCATGCTCAATATTTCAAGACCTTAAGTTCTGGAGTATTACCCGGACTTAGCTTTACGTGGTATTCGGGGGAACGTATTGTCACGGGCTCGTCCTCCACCCCTACCGCAGCGACTTTGACCTGAAACCTCATATTAAGATGCTCCGGGCGATTCCCATTGATTGAGAGGAGAGCACCGTACAGAGAGTAGCCATCTTCTGCGTAACCTCGTGAAATGCGTTTTGCACCTCCGATGATGCGCGACACTGGCTCGACCTTTCCACCCTCTGTGACATTCAGTTCGACTTGATTAATCCACAAATCGAATTCGGAAAGATTCGAAACTAACAATTCAACTTTATCTCCCTTTGGGTGCACTCTCGCATACAGGCGAACTCTTGCCAGTTTCTTTTCGAGCTGGTGTACCTCTACTTGAAGTTCAACCGCTTTTTGCTGGAGATTATTGTTTTCCCCACTCAGTCGATTCGCTTCCTCGTAAGATTGGTTGGCTTTTTCAATTAGACGATTTTGTTCCGCGCGATGCTTGTTAGCTTCACTGGAATGTCGAAGTTCAAGGAAAGCCAGCAACAGTCCTAGCACAACTACCAGGGCGGAAAGGAAGTACTCCAGCGTCGGGTGTTCGTCGTAAATCCGTTTGCCGCTAGGAAAGAGAGCCAGCAGTGCAACGACCGCAGCGATTATGAACGAAATTGCGACTGTTCGTCTGATTCCGCTAATTTCCCAAAACCCAAGAGAATCTTGAGGTTGTTTCATGGCCGCGATAGTACGTTGGACGAATCCATCGAGACAAGAAAAGCATTAGAAATGTGGTATGATTGCGTTTGCCGGTGGAAGCCGGCCCGTAAAGCAATCGCAGGACTTCTGGTTGTGCGCCAGAAGAGGATTAAAATTTGAATCCGCCTTGACGGGCGTGGAGGCTGTATGTCTTTGGGTGACCCCAAGATTGAAAAAATTGCAGTAAACTTCCGCGAACTTTCCTCCGTAGCATCCACTCTGAATACCGCTTCTGATGAACTAACCAAAGTTGTGACTCTGCTAGACGAAGCACTCCGAAGCCTCAACATCGGCATCGCTGCCTGGACAACTTTCACGAGTTATACGTCTGAGCCAGCCGAGGAATTCGACTACGAACAAATCGGATACTGCAAAGTCAACGGCAAATGGGGCATTGCCATACAACGTGTCTGGGGAAATTACAACCGCGGAGAAGATGAAATAGACGGGCCGTGGCTCTTTAGTGATGCCCCGAGAGAAATGCGCCTCAATAGTGTGGATAAGATTCCCGAACTGATCGGAGTCCTGAGTCAAAAAGCTTCAGAAACAGCAAAGAAGATCCAGGAGAAGACACTAGAGGTTCGCGAACTTGCCGGCGTGATCGAGCGAATAGCGAGTGCCAAAAAGACGGGGCTACCACCGCCGCCTGACCTGTCGTACAAACCGCTCACCAATCACTTGAGTACTCTGGCCGATCCGACACGTGGGAAAGTGGGGGGCAAGTGACATGCTTGACCCCGAGGGTTTGATCTTAAGAGGTGGATCGTTCGCGATAATCACACTCGCTGTCGTTCGAATTGTTTTGCATGACGTTCATAATATCTGGGCGGATCTTCGAAAATGGAAAAGGCGTCACTGAGGTCATCCGTCGATAAATCTGACGCACTAAAAATGCCCAACTTGACACCCGTTTGAAACCTTCGGTGTTATTACAGGCCGCGCACACACCACCGTACGAGCAAGTAAATGGGTTTGTTGTCAGCTAAATCGTGTGTCCAGAACGCGCAAATTCGATTCCAGAATCTGATGGACTGCCAGTTGCACGACGTCTAAGCAGAGGGACTGAGCCAATTCTTAAATCGTGCACATTGCTGACATTCCGTGCGATGACGAGCTGTCGCCCAAATTCTCTCTGACCGTCACCCAGCCGGATTTTGCCGCACAAAGGGTCCCTTTCTTGCGCACTTTCGTCGCTCGCGAATTCGAGGAATTTTGTCCAAAAAGTGTTCGTACTCCACGTAACCGCCGCGTAACCGTCTTGTGCGATTTTGGCGTTTCTGGCGATTCTCGCGTAACGTAGAATCAGTAACTTACGCGGCTTCAACAGGCGAAAGAGGTTCGACTCCCCCGCCTCCACCATATTTTCTTATTTGTTTACAGTTTGCCGAACTTCCGCTCGTCGTCACTCCGACTGTTGCCGGACCAGAAACGGTCAGGCAAATTAGCTCGTCGTGCGGTCACTGAGCGTTAGGTATCAGTTCCTTTCTGTAACCATCGTCCACGCTAAAGAGCATTTCAGTTGTTCTGCGAACTTGTTCGTATAGATGGCTCATACCATCGGAACGCGACGCACTTTTGACAAAATAGAGCGTTCGACTTTCGAGATGCAGAACGTCGCAGAATTCAAATTGGGATTGGCTGCCCCCGCACCGTAGAATTTCTCTATCGAAACAGATGAACCCCGCAACTGCTCCGCACCGTTTGTTATATTCGGCTTCGCGCTCACCGGCCCCATTCCAAGCGAGGAGGCGGATAGTCGGAGCATGGATGTGGCTAACTTCTTTATTAATTCCCGCTAGAAAATTGGCAGCAACCGAATACCAAATACCTCCTGACAGAACGTACGTCTTTCCATTGAAATCCGTCTCAAATCCAAAGCAATCGAACACGTTAGACTTACGAATCGGCTGCCTTTCTGCGTCCAGGAAGTGGACGGCGGTTGCTCTTGCCTGAGCCGCGCTTGGTTCTAACTGGCGGCGCTCCAGCGATGATTTCCAGCCGTTAATTTGTAAATATGGCGAGCTGGCAGGATTTCCTAGGCGGGGACCCAATACATAAGAATCAATCGCTGCCGCCTCCTCAACCATTCGTGTCGGAGTAAACATTGCTACGTCGCTCTGCGCGTTCGGCACTTTCAGAACGGTGTCGAGCTTAGATTCGAGTCTGTGAGTTGTGTCCGGGTTTGCGACCTCCTCCAAATTGTCTATCTCAGGCCAGTGGTCCCGATAGCTTCAGCTCTTGAAGAGTGTTGTCGCCTTTTCGAGAATGCTCGGAAATGTAGCAAAGCTCGCCTCGATACGAAGGCTCTCTCCGCCAAGAATTTTAGGACCAAGAAGCTTTGTCGCCGATTCTCCTTCAATACTTCCCACCAAGTCCCGGTCGAATTCAACGCCGAACGCCTCTACCGATGCCGCTCGTGGCGCACGTTCCCGCGCTTTGTGCCACTTCGCAAACACCTGCTCGGCGTGAATCTCGACGACCTTGCTTGGCTTGATTCCGTTTAGGGCGACTTTGAGACCGAAATCCGACTGAAGCCACTCCGATTTAAGCCTGTGATACGCCCGACCGAAGGACAGTGCAAACGTGTTGCCGTCTTGTCGCACCACCATGATTGCAGACGGCGAGCTTCCAGCACCATCGACTGAATCAGGGTCTTCTACTACCGTTTTCAAGGACATAAGCCATTGAGGTATGTTCGGCGTTGCAGGAAACGAAACTACAAAACCGTCGTACGGAGCACGCAGGGCAATGGCTGGCGGTCCGAGCTCAGACAATTCCTTTTCGGCTTCGGCTGCACGCTCTCGCTTAAAAAGGAAAATTGTCAATGCGAGCTTTTCGTCTGGCATGAGACCTCAAACGCTGACGTCAGGAATCGGCTTTGAGGAACTCTATCATTCAAACTTTATCGATGCTAATTACGTGTGCAATGAGTTAGTAAGATTTCCGGTGAGTGAGGGATAGTCTGAATCAATAGCACGCCAGCGGGTCTGCGCTTCGTTTGCGTGAGTGGTACACTGGGCCGGGGCACACATGATGGCTACGGGCGACGCGCATGCCGTCTCGGTTTCAATCCGCCCGCCGAAGTTCTTCGACACGCTCGCTTAGGGCGGCGTAGAAGAACACTCGGTCGAAATCGAACGGGAATCTTTTCGCGTGGATATCGGCGGGCAGCGGCACGCCCCTTACGCCATCTATGGAGCTGAAGAGGAGCAACCACACGGGAGTGCCCGGCAGATTTGCCCGGTACGTTGGCAGGCGCGCGTTCTTGTCCGCTATCCGCGCGCCTATCTGCGAAAAGATATCGTCCAAGTGAATGGCCCACGCATCCCAGCTGACCCAAGGCCCGGTTCCAGCCTGAATGTTTACGACGCTGAAGCCTTCGGGCACTCCGTCGTGCCTATCGAAGTTCGCCACAGGATTCGCGGCGCTGCTGTTTTTGTAGACGAATTCCGCCAGCTCCGTCGCCATGCACTCCTTGTGTTTTCGGCTTCGCTCCATCCGCCACGGATACGTCGAAACCTTCACGGGGTCGGCGACGAGATAATCCATGTAAATCTCTTCCGAGCGCGCCACACAGTCCGCTTGGAACGCGGATTCTCCAGCGGGCGATGAAAATGACGGGTCGCGCGGCATCGGCTGTACTTCGGTCACCTCGATACCGATAGGCCCGGTCGGCGTCTCCACGAGGAAGTCGGGAGCTTCGCGCTTGTACGTCTTGTTGATTGTCAGCGGGAGGCCGCGCAGGCACGCAGCTGTGAGGGCCGCTAGCTCTCGCTCGGTTCGCGCTGCGGCGGTTGTGGTCATGTGGAAGAGTAGCACGAACGGGCTACGCTTCGTCCAGCGCAACCGCGCCGTCTATTTGTAGCCCGCCTGCTCTGAATGTCGCAGAAGCAAAGACACAAGAACTCAAGAGGACTTATTTGATAGGCAACGCTTTACTTGTGGGAGACAGCGGCCCAGGATGAACCGCGGTTGCTGAGATGGGCGATGAACGGGGAGGGGACGGTGGCGAACTACAAGGATCCAAAACCGGGAGACGAAGTGTGGATTAAGGAACCAAGCCACATTTATGCGAAAGTGATTGGACCGCGTGAAGGCGATGCTCAGCTGCCGCCCGAAGAGCGAATGTGGAGAGTAGAAATTCTGCCCCGTACTCAATACTTACTGCCAGATCATTTCGAGCTAGTTCATCCGCCGAAAGACCCGAATGCGCCCCACAAGTACATGAGCAAAGAATGGGTAGAGGAACTTGACGCTTTCCACGATTCGGCCACGCGCCATGCCGCTGATAAGAGCGACACAACATCCATGACCGCATCTCTGGAATCGCTGAGGAAGCTGGGATTCATCAAGCCAAAGTGACTGTTATCCTTAAACACGCCCTCGGACCACCATCCATTCTACGGTCGAGCAGTAGGATGCTCCGCAAAGTTACTATCACTTGCGCCAACAATTCACTAGATAGCTGTCCACG
Source organism: Candidatus Acidiferrales bacterium (assembly GCA_049287725.1). Lineage (GTDB taxonomy): Bacteria > Acidobacteriota > Terriglobia > Acidiferrales > UBA7541 > Palsa-295. Next base: position 8,752 of record JBAQGJ010000147.1, read on the forward strand.
ATGGTATGATCCTGCGCACGGAGGTACCCCAGCCCTATGAAAGTTGTGGATGCAATGCGGAAGGTGCTGTTTGCGGTCACTCTGACGAGCGTGCTGACCATTGGTGCAAGCCAAGCACAGGCCCCTCCTCGTCACCGAGTCGGCGCTTTATGTAACGATGGTTGGAACAGTACCGCAACAGGCAGCGGGGCTTGTTCTCACCATGGCGGCGTTAGTTGCTGGCAATACAGCGACGGTACGTGCACCAAGCCTTAGAGGAGGCCGAATATGAAACTCGTGATTGCCTCAATTGTTCTGGTGTGTGCGACCTCGGCGTCTGCACAAAAGCTGAACGTGAAGATCGTTGACCGTCAAGACCACGATACAGACTACTCGTATGTTGTGCCTGCGCATGCCTACGCGAATTCCAACGCGAACGTCAATTGTAACGGCGATGGAAGCAATGTGAACTGCAATGGGTCGAGCCATACCTACGCGACTAGCACACCAGCGGAGGCAGTTCCGTTCCACGTGCGCGGGGCGACTTTTTCATTATTGCTCCCAGATGGTCGGATTGCGGTCGTCAATTGTGACGCGAAATTTGCCGAGCATTTCGCAGGTCCGCGCGGCAACCACCGAAGTTGTCGCGAACCAATCGTGGATAACATCGAGGCGGATTTCCACGGAGGGAACACAAAGCTGATTTGGGTGGTTAGCCTCGATGGGAAGAAGACGGACTCGGAAACGTACAAAGTGCTTGGGATTCTCGAAAAGCCTAAGAGTGATCAAAATTAGCGAGTGCGCGTAGGAAACGGAGCGCAACCTGATGGGCGAGCTGTGCGCAGCAATAGCATCCCAAAACATCGTTCAGTTCTGCTATACAGGGGACGAAACACCTGGTATGCGAACCGTCGAACCACACATGGTAGCGTATACGTTAGCAAACAATCTTGTTCTTAGCGGGTGGTTTCTAGGCGGCGCGAGCGAATCACAAGAAGGTCAAGGATGGCGAGAGTACAGGCTCGATTTTGTGAGTCAACTTATGATCTTGCCCCAACGGTTTGCAGGAGCGCGTCCTGGCTACAACCCAAGCGGTGGCTCAAAACTTCGCAACATTCAATGCAAATTGTGAAATAAGAATAAGAGCCAAGCACATGGCGACGTTTGGATTGTTTGAGGGTAATCAGGAGTCGCCGCTGCAGAAATATGAAGGCGGCAAAAATAGAGTCGGCAAGTATTTCCGAGAGGAATTTTGACGCCTGATTAGCGTCCGAAAAACGCCTGATTCCTGGCTCTTTTTCGATTATTTTTCCGTTGTAAAGCGCGCGCCGTCAACGGGTTAGCGATTTCTCTATCGCGATTCTTTTAAGCCGAAGGTCGTGGGTTCGATCCCCACCGCCCCTACCAGCTTTTCTCTCTGACCTAACAGGACTTGCGAAACTCGCGAGGCAGCAAAAGGCAGCATTAAGAGCATGGTGGCCTCAGCGATGAGTAAGACCTCGCGGCACGGATGGCACGCCGACTCTGAAGAAGAAGGATTCGACCTCGCCGGAGTAAACATTTTCGCCACCTGTGACTGATCGCTTCGGACTGGGGCCAATATTCTAAATTACGTTTTTTTTGCGCAGTTGCAGGACTTCTTCAGTCCCCAAGTCGAGAGTTTCGGCAAGTACTTCGTCGGTGTGCTCCCCGAGCGCCGGCGGCGGTATCCGGTGGGATGTCTGCGTGCGCGAAAATTTGATCGGGTTGGCCACCACGCGCGCGGAACGCTCGCGGGGACCAAAAAAATCCACTAGCAGCCCCCGCGCCGCAATCTGCGGATCTTGAAACACTGCGTCTAATGCATTGATCGGTCCAGCCGGGATTCCCTCGCGATCCAGCTCCCTGATCCACTCCGCGGATGTACGTGAGCGAAGCTGCTTTTCCAGCGTGTTCAGAAGTTCTGCACGATTTCTCACTCGGTCGGCATTCGATTTGTAACTTGGGTTGTTTGCCAGCTCTGGCATCCCGACGATCTGTGCCAGGCGCGCAAATTGCGCGTCATTTGCCACCGCGATAATTATCCAGCCGTCTTTCGTCTGAAAATCCTGATAAGGGACGATGCTGCCGTGTGCATTGCCGTGCCTCTTCGGCACCGTCCCGGTCATCAGGTACTGGGTGCCAATGTTTGCCAGCGCTGCGATTTGCACATCCAGCAGCGCCAAATCGATGAATTGCCCGGCAATAAGCCGATCGCGTCGCATCAACTGGTGCAGGAAAAGCTGGTCTGGATGATCACTGAAATCACCAAAGGCAGTTCCTTGCGCTGCAGGTCGGCCGGCTGAAAGACCATGGCCGGGTGCATCCTTCGCACATCTCGATGCTGAAAATGAACAACGTCTGGGTGGCGCGCGAGTGCGCCAGCAAAGCGCGCGAAATCCTGGGCGCCAACGGCATCGTGGACGACTACTGCGTGATGCGCCACATGAACAACATCGAGTCGGTCTACACCTATGAAGGCACGCACGACATCCACAAACTCATCATCGGCGAACGCATCACCGGGATCGCAGCATTCGAGTGAGCTGTCACTTTGATGCACGGGCCTGGTGACCCTGATTGGACCGAGTCCGGCTTATGCATTAAAAGCGCGAAAATGTTTACCTGTGCCCCAGGCAGAAGCGGTATGATTTCCGCCGCATGTTTGAGCGTAGCCACCAGGCACCCAAATTAACCGCACTGTTTTTCGGCATACTCTTAGCCGCCAGCGTTTCTGTAGGTTTCGCATCTTCGCCCGCGCACGCCCAGCAATCTGATTCCGCCTCGGCGCCTGTTGTGGTCCAGCCCGGCGCGCCGGGCCAACCCACCAAGCGGCTTCCCGCTTCCACGAAAGGAATGCTCCCGCCTCCGTCGCCCGCCGACGTGGAGTTCATGCAAGGCATGATCATGCACCACGAGCAGGCGGTGGTGATGACGGCCTGGATTTCGTCGCACACCGAAAACAAAGATTTGCGGTTGCTTGGCGCGCGGATCAGCAGCTCGCAGTCCGACGAGATCAATTTCATGAAGCGCTGGTTGGCCACGCGCGGCGAGCCGCTCACGCTCGCGATGCAGGGAATGTCGGACATGGATAAGTCCGGCAGGCCGATGGCACTCATGCCCGGCATGCTCACGCCCGAACAAATGGACGCGCTGCGCGACTCCAAGGGCGCCGAATTCGATCATCTATTTCTAGTCGGCATGATTCAGCACCACAACGGCGCGCTCACAATGGTAAAGGATCTATTCAATACCGCCGGCGCCGGGCAGGATGCCGCTCTTTTCAACTTCGCGACCGATGCAGACAATACGCAGCGCGCGGAGATCCGAATTATGCAGTCTATGTTGGACAAGGAATCGCCAAAGGAGAAATGATGACCTCAGTGCAGCGTGTCGTTTTCCGTCTCGCGGGCATCGCCGCGGCCGCGATTTTGTTGTGTTGCAATGCAAGCGCAGTTCAGGCGCAGACGGCTGCGCCGGAAAATTCCGCGCCGCAAGCCGCAGCTCCCGGTCAGACCGCTCCCCCGGCGGATGCGAAAGCGTCGGACGAGGACCGCAACCCATTCGCACCATCGCCCGCTCCGCCGCTGCCGCCGGGAATGAAGGGCTCGAACGCGAGCGATCCGCGCTACAGCCTGACGCCGGGACTTTTTGACGCCGGCGAAGCCTCCGAAGGCATGAAGCACTTGTTGTTGCTGAAGAAGCCCGAGGCGTTTCAACTCGGGACCGATCAGCCGGACGATCCGAAAGTGCAGAAGACGATCGCCCAGCTCGGCATCGGCGGCGCCATGGTGTCCAAGATGCCGAAAGAGTTTCAGCTGGTGATCGCGCAGCTCGCTTTCTCGAACTCGGACATGGCGTTTGAGGGCAATCACCTTTTCCAGGGGAATTTTTACGGCATCAATATTTATGACATCTCCGATCCCGCCAAGGCGTCGCTGCTCACTTCGATGGTCTGCCCGGGCGGGCAAGGCGACGTCTCCGTCTACAAAAATTTGCTCTTCATGTCTGTCGAAATGCCCAATGGGCGCCTCGATTGTGGCGCGCAGGGATTTCCGGCGGAGCCCGCACCGCCTCCGCCAACTCCGGGCCAACCGCGCAAGCGCCCGATGCCGGCCGCGCAGGCGGACCGTTTTCGCGGCGTCAGAATCTTCGACATCTCAGACATCAAGAACCCCAAGCAAGTGGCGGCGGTCCAGACCTGCCGCGGCTCGCACACGCACACGCTGGTAGTGGACCCGAACGATAAAGACAACGTTTATATCTACGTCTCCGGGACGTCCTTTGTCCGCCAGTCGCAAGAATTGGCGGGATGCTCGGACGAAGCCCCGGCCAAAGATCCAAACACCGCGCTGTTTCGCATTGACGTGATCAAAGTACCGGTCGCCGCCCCGCAGGATGCCAAGATCGTCTCCAGCCCTCGCGTATTTATGGACGCGCGGACCGGCGCGATCAACGGCCTCAATAACGGCGGCAGCCACGGCCGCGATGCGACGAAGCCCAACGAAAAGCCGGAGGACACGAACCAGTGCCACGACATCACCGTGTACACGGCGATTGGCCTGGCGGCGGGTGCCTGCGAAGGCAACGGAATCCTGCTGGATATTAAGGACCCGGTGCATCCCAAGCGCGTGGATGCAGTGAACGATCCGAATTACTCCTACTGGCACTCGGCAACGTTCTCGAACGATGGCAGCAAGGTCGTCTTCACCGACGAGTGGGGCGGCGGGCTCGGCGCGCGCTGCCGTCCGAACGACCCGAATCATTGGGGCGCGGACGCCATCTTCCACTTGAGCGACGACAAGTTGACCTTCGCGGATTACTACAAGTTGCCGGCCGCGCAGACGGACACCGAAAACTGCGTCGCGCACAACGGCTCGCTCGTCCCGGTTCCGGGGCGCGACGTCGAAGTGCAGGCGTGGTACCAGGGCGGCATTTCAGTCATGGACTTCACCGACGCGGCCCATCCTTACGAAATTGCCTATTTCGATCGCGGGCCGATCGATCCGAAAATTCTCGTGCTCGGCGGCGACTGGTCCGGCTATTGGTACAACGGCTACATCTACGGCTCGGAAATCGCGCGCGGCTTGGACGTCTTCGAACTGACGCCAACCAAGGCCCTCACGCAGAACGAAATTGACGCGGCGAAATCAATTCAAGTGTCCGACCTGAATGTGCAGGACCAGCAGAAAATCGTGTGGCCGTCAACGCTCGTGGTGGCCAAGGCCTACGTGGATCAGCTGGAGCGCTCGCAGGCGTTGCCGGCAGAGCGCGTCACCGAACTGCGTACCGCGATCCAATCAGCGGAAGATTCACACATGAACAAGAGCAAAGTCGCAAAGCTGAGGAAAATGGCGCCGTCCCTGGAAAAAGACGCCACCACCGCAAAATCCCCGGCCGATGCGAAACGCTTTGAAGATCTGGCGGGCATCCTGAAGCATCCGTCAGCATAGCTGTTGCGCTGAGCCTACAAGGTTGCAGTCCGGCCGCGGGGCCAAGTCTCCGCGGCCGGGTTTCTCTGCGTACTCTGCGTCTCTGCGGTGGATTCCGTTCAGCGCGTCGCCATACCCGCACACGAGTCTCACTCTCCCCTTGACAGCTTAGGAGTGTCTGCGTTACTCTCCTAATCACCTTAGGAGGGTCCAGTGACCGACCACGCCCAGCTTCTTCCCGGCACTCTCGATCTCCTCATCCTTCGCGCCGTGTCGCTCGGCGCGCTGCACGGTTACGGCATCCTTCTCCGCATCGGCCAAATTTCCGGCAACGCGCTGCTTATCGAACAGGGCGCGCTCTATCCCGGGCTGTTTCGCCTGGTGAAGCAAGGCCTGCTGAAGGCCAATTGGGGCACTTCCGAAAATAATCGCCGCGCGAAGTTTTACGAACTCACGGCAGCAGGGCGCAAGCGTCTGCGCGAGGAAACCGAAAACTGGAATCGTCTCGCCTCGGCAATCGGCTCCGCGCTCGCCGCGAGACCGGAGGAAGCATGAAACTCCTCGACGCGCTTCGCTTCCGCCTCTCGACCCTCTTCCGCCGTTCGCAACTCGGCGCGGAAATGGAAGACGAGCTGCGCTCCCACATCCAGCATCGCGCCGACGATCTCGAGCGCTCTGGCCTCAGCCGCGCCGAAGCCGAACGCCGCGCCCGCCTCGAATTCGGCGGTCAGACGCGCTTCAAGGAAGAATCACTCGAAGCCGCTGGCGGCGCATTCCTCGATTCGCTCGCGCGCGACGTCGTCTACGCCTTCCGCATGTTGCGCAAATCTCCCGGCTTTACGGCCGTAGCTGTCGTCACGCTTGCGCTAGGCATCGGCGCCAATGCCGTCGCTTTCAGCATGATGAACGCGCTGGTAATCCGCCCGCCGCTGAATTTGCCTCAATCCGAAAGCCTCTACACCATCCAGCGCAGTGGCAATGACGAACTGGTTCGCGACGACCCGTCGCAATCCTATCCCGATTATCTCGACCTGCGCGATCGCAACCGCAGCTTCGATGGTCTGGCGGCCTTCAACGTCGCAGCCGCAGGCTTGGACGCCGGCGATAATCCCACCACCGCGTGGGTCCTGGAAGTCTCCGGAAATTATTTCGACGTCCTCCACATCCAGCCGTATCTCGGTCGCTTCATTCATGCATCCGATGAACACGGTCCAAACAGCGTGCCGTATATCGTCCTCAGCTACCCCTACTGGCACGTTCACTTCAACGACGATCGCAGCGTCATCGGCCGTACGGTTCAACTCAACAAACATCCCTTCACGATCCTCGGCGTCGCTCCGCCCGGTTTCCACGGAAATATCGTGATGCTTTTTCCCGATTTCTTCGTGCCCATGGTGGACCGCGAGCAGATCGAAGGCGGCGGACCGGATGTGCTCAATGCGCGCGGAAATCATTGGGTCTTTATGACGGTCGGCCATCTGAAGCCGGGAGTCACCGCCGCGCAGGCGGTGGCTGATCTGAACTCGATCGGCGGGTATCTCGAAAAAACCTATCCGCAGGACGATGGCCACATGATTTTTTCGCTCGCGCGGCCGAGCCTTTATGGCGACTACATGGGTCGTCCAGTCCGCGCGTTCATGACGGGCTTGATGCTGCTGGCCGGCTTGATTCTGCTCGCCGCCTGCGCCAATCTCGGCAGCCTCTTCGCCGCTCGCGCGGCTGATCGCTCTCGCGAGATCGCTCTGCGCCTCGCGCTCGGTTCCAGCCGCGCGCGCATTTTGCAGCAACTTTTCACTGAAGCAGTCCTGATTTCGCTGATCGGCGGCGCCGTCGGTGTGTGGGCCGGCGCCTTGCTCTTGCAGTGGCTGAGCGCGTGGAAGCCCCTCCCCGGCGCTCCCGTGATCGTTCCGGTGAACCCCGACGCGTACGTTTACGGCGTGGCGTTGCTCTTAAGCGTCGCGAGCGGATTCCTCTTTGGCGCAGTCCCTGTGCGCCAAGTGTTGCGGACCGATCCGTACGGCGTGATCAAATCCGGTGCCGCGCGCGCGTCTGCCGGCCCGCGGATCACCGCTCGCGACCTGCTGCTTGGCGTGCAGATCGCGATATGCGCCGTGCTGGTAACTTCCTCGCTGGTAGCAGTCCGCGGTCTGGCGCGATCATTGCACAGCAATTTTGGTTTTGAGCCGCGCAACGCCCTGCTCGTGGACACCGATCTCAACATGGCTGGCTATCACGGCGAAGCGGCGCCCACGATGCAAAAGCGCATGCTCAATGCGCTCGAAACGATTCCCGGCGTCACCTCCGTCGGCTCGATCAGTAATCCGCTGCCGCTGATGGGCCGCTGGAACGACTCCAATGTCTTCACCGACCAGACGACGGATCTGCGCCCGACGCACGCGGCAGCCGACGTCGTCACCTATAGCGTTTCTCCCGAGTACTTCCGCGCGGCCGGCACAGCGTTGTTGGCGGGCCGCGCCTTTTCATGGAATGACGACGAAAAATCGCCGCGCGTCGCCGTCGTCAATCGCGAATTCGGGTCCAAAATTTTCGGTTCGCCGGCCAAAGCACTAGGCGGATATTTCAAATTGCCGAACAAGACCCGCGTGCAAGTCGTTGGGATCGTCGAAGACGGCAAACACAAAAACATCAACGAAGATCCGCAGCCGGCCCTGTTCTTCCCGCTACTGCAAGTGCCCGCGAATGAGACCTGCATGGTCGTCCGTTCGAGTCGCGATCCGCAGCAGCTCACCACCGCTATCACCTCCACGATCCGCGGTCTGGATGCCGGTCTCCCTGCTGACGTGCAAAGTTGGACCGAAGCGCTGCAATCAGCCCTGTTCGCATCGCGTGTGGCGACTGTGTCGCTAGGCGTGCTAGGCGTGATGGGCGCGATGCTGGCCGTCACCGGCATCTTTGGCTTGGCAACGTACTCCGTCAGCAAACGCAAGCGCGAGTTGGGAATCCGTATCGCGCTCGGCGCACAGCGCAAGGAAGTTTTACAAGCAGCGCTAGGACGCGCCCTGAAATTACTCCTGTTCGGCTCGGCGGCAGGATTGCTTCTGGGGCTTCTAGCGACCCGAGTGCTAGCCGTCATCGTCTTTCAAGCCACTCCGCGCGACCCGCTCGTGCTGGCCGGCGTCATATTGGTGATGATGTTCCTGGGACTGATAGCCACGTGGATTCCAGCGCAGCGAGCAATGTCCATCGACCCTTCGATCTTGATGCGTGAGGAGTGAAGTCGCTGTTCGTAGTGAAGTCGCTGTTCGTAGTGAAGAAATTTGCGATGCAATAAATCTAGCGGCCCAGGTAGTATCCAGCTCGCGTCTGCACGATCAAATCCTTCTGTTTCACGGTGAGCTGAATCTTGTGGTATCCGGGCGTGGCGTCGGCTTTATCTGGAACGTAGCCGATTCCGTACTGATTGCGCAGCTCTTCGTTGATAGCATCATAAATATCGCCAACCGACTGCTTCTTGGTCACTTCGAAAAACCGCCCGCCGGTCTCCTTAGATAGCTGCTCCAGAACTTTTTTCCCGTCCGGCCGCGATTCCTGCGGATAACGATGCCGCCCTCCGCCGCCCATTCCGCCTCCGCCCATCCCGCCGCCATGACCCATGTGCGGCCCGCCATATCCGCCCCCGTTGTCGTATCCCTCTTTGTCAGCAAATAAAATGGAATAGACGAGCGTGTCGGCGCGCTGCGCCGTCTCGATCGCATCTTGCAATGACTCCTTGCTGCCGCGATCCACTCCATCGGTCAATACGATCAGCGCTTTGCGTCCCTGCTGCTTTTGCATCATATCGTGCGACCCAAGATACACCGCGTCGTACAGCAGTGTCCCGCCTCCGCGATGGCCGTAGGAGCCGTGCCCGCCGCCATCGGCGTCCGGATCGCTCCCGTGCGTCTGCGAAAATTCCGGCGTGCCGAGTTGGTCGAGTGAAGCTTCCAATTTCTGCCGCGAGGAAGTGATGTCCTGCAGCAGCTCCACTTCGTGATCGAAGTGGATCACGAACGCCTTGTCCTTGTCGTCGCGCAGCACCTGCTCGATAAACGTGTGGCTGGCGTTCCGTTCCTGATCCAGCACGCGCCGCTGGCTCAGGCTGGTATCCACCAGTAGGCCGAGCGTGAGTGGCTGATTCGATTCCTGCGCAAAATAAGTGATCGTCTGCGCGTGGCCGTCTTGCTCCACCGCGAAGTCGTCCTTGGCCAAATTGTTGATGAGGTGCCCCTTCTTATCGCGCACGGTAGCCAGCATCTTCACCATCTTCACTTCCACTGCGATGGGCGGCCCTTGCTGGCCCGAAGGTTGACTCGTCGCTTGCGGTGTTACTTGCCCGGGTGGTTGATTCGTCGCGGATTCGGTCGCCTGCGCCTTCGGTGGACTCGTCACCGGACCGGTCTGCTGGCTCAGCAATGGCGCAGCGCCCAGCGCAAGAAAGCCCGCGATCAGCACGAGGCAAAGCTCGGCCGAAGTTCGGAACTTCCGCGTGGCCAAATGGGAAGTATCTGCAGAAGGTGTTCGCAGCGCTCGTTGCATGATAGGCACGAAATCTTTTCCTGTAGTTGTTCGCTCGGAACGGGGAAATCAGCGGCTGGCCGCACCCCTGCCTGTTAGTTCTACGACTAGCATTCCCCTGACAAGCTCGTAAAGTTCCATCTTTTGTGTTGTCTTACCGCTTCGGCAGCGGCCGATGGAGCCACCACCGCACACGCGGCGCAATTTCTGGAACTGTGGCACGCCGAAAACCGAATCATGGATGCCCCTGGACCGTCCGTCCGGGGAATGTGGCGACACCCGGCCAATTCCGGCTGGGCAATCGCGGCCGCTAACCAAATTGCGATGATTTCCTCGAATGTGGCATGCAAAACTCGTTGAGTGGATAACAGACCCAATTGTCACAGGCACATCGCATGAGGCCACCGGCTCGAAGAAGCTTCCGGAAGAATCCTCTCTACGTAGGATGCCTTGCTCTGTTGCTATTTTGCCTGCCCGCAATGTGTTCCGTCGCGGCTCAGCAGCCTGGAATTCCTCCACCACTTATCGGGATCGTCAAAACCCCCGAAGGCACACCCGTTCCCGGCGCCACCGTGCGCTTAATCAACGACGAGACGCACAAAGTTTGGCTAAGCTGGACCGACGAATCCGGCAAATTTGAATTTCCGCAAGTCGTCGCCGGCCACTATCGCATCGAGGCCAATCAACTCGGCTTCACGCAAACGTCGCTCACGATCCAGGTCCCGGTCGTTCCGCCGGGAGCAATCCCGATCGTTTTGCGCGTAGCAACTCTCGCAGAACTTTCCGCCGCGCCCGGAAAGCCTGCCGCAAACTCGAACAGGCCCGCCCCGCGCAGCAGCGGCCAGAACAACAATACGCAGCATAACGGGCAGAACCGCGGAGGAGGCGCCGGCGGCCGCGGTCAAATGCCCGCCGGTGTCGCCAACGCACTTCGCGAAGGCCTCGCAAGCGGCGGCTTCGAGCAGACCGACTTGACCGGCGAAGGCGGCAATCCGCAAACCGCCGAAGCGAGTGGCGGAGCTGCAAGCCAAGGACCGCAAGCCGAAGCCGCGCTGCAAGGCGGCGCAAACTCGAATGCGACCTCCGACTCTTTTCTGCTGCAGGGAACCGTCGGCCAAAGTTCCGCGGGCAACGGCCCTGGTGAATTTGGCCAAGAGGGATTGATCCCCGGCACGCCCGGCGATCAAGGCGGACGCGGAGGTCGCGGTGGCGGCGGCCAAATGTTCGGCCCCGGTCCCGGTGGTGGCGTGCCCGGTGGTGGCGTGCCCGGTGGCGGCGGAGCCGAAGGTGGCGCTGGCCCGGGAAGTTTCGGAGGCGGTGGAGGCCGCGGCGGCGGAATGTTCGCAGGAGGGCGGGGAAGACTGGGCCGTCAAACCGTGAATCGCATCCGCTTCAGTTTTTACGATCGTTACGAAAATTCCGCGTTCGACGCCCGACCCTATTCCATCACGGGCAACGAAGTCCCCAAGCCCAGCCACTACGACGAACGCTTCGGCGGCAACCTCGGCGGCCCGCTGAAAATCCCGCACATCTACAACGGCAGCGACAAAACTTATTTCTTCGCAAACTACCAGCACGAAACTCAATCGAGCGCTCTGGACACTTACTCCACCGTGCCCACCGCCGCCGAGCGCACCGGCAATTTCTGCGGCCTGGGAATCACGCTCTACGATCCATTTTCAAATTTCTCCGGACCGCGCACTCCGCTAGGCAACGGCTGCCAGATTCCCACCATCAATTCCGCGGCGGCAGGCCTTCTCGCGTTTTATCCGCAGCCAAATCTGCCGGGCACAGTCCAAAACTATCTGCTGCAAACCACGGTGCCGGTGAATGACGACAGGCTGAATCTCCACGTCCTGCACACCATCAACGCCAAGTTCAGCCTCAACCTCGGCTACAACCTCGATTCCACGCGGCAAAATACCTTCGGCAATTTTCTGGATACCGCCGGCACGCAATCGTCTCTGAGCCAGTCCGTCACGCTCGGCCTCTCGCATAATTGGACGCCGCACGTGGTCGAAAGCACGCAACTCAACTGGAGCCGCAGCCGCACGAAAATCCTTAGCGACAATTCCTTCACCGATGACGTTGCCGGCGATCTCGGCATCACCGGAGTCTCCACCGACCCGCTCACCTTCGGCATTCCGGCCGTTCGCTTCACCAGCTTTTCGGCGCTCAACGATCCCGTGCCGTCGCTCGTGCGCAATCAAACTCTGCGGTTCGCGGACAGCGTGAAGTGGGTGCGCGGCAAGCACACCTACACCTTCGGCGGCGAAATCCGCCGCATCCAACTGAACACCGAAGCCAATCCGCAACCTCGCGGCCAATTCAATTTTACGGGCGTGATGACTTCGCAACTCTCCGCCACCGGCCAGCCCGTGCCGGCCACCCCGCTCACCGAGCCTTTCTACGAATTCGCCGATTTCCTTCTGGGCTTGCCGTACAGCACCACCGTGCAATTCGGCCCCAACATCTACCTACGCAGCTGGGATTTCATCACCTACGCGCAAGACGACTGGCGCATGAACAAGCAATTCACGCTTCTCTACGGCCTGCGCTACGAAGCCGCCACCCCGCCCGTCGACAAATACGACCGCATCGCCAATCTCGATCTGAATTCCACGGCCACGCAAGTGGACGTCGTCACGCCCGGCCAAACCGGAATGTTCAATGGCAATTTTCCGCGCGCCCTCGTCCACGGCGATTACGGCAATTGGGCCCCGCGCATCGGCTTTGCCTGGCTGCCGCCATTCATCAAACCGAAGACCGTCGTACGCGGCGGCTACTCGATTTTTTACAACGAAGCCATCTACAACACTCTCGCTCAGCAATATCTGGAATACGAGCCACCCTTCGCCACCTCCGAAAATCTCATCACCTCGGGCAATCAGGTGCTCACGCTGCAAAACGGTTTCCCCGGCATCAGCACCATCACCAACAAAGGCGGCGTGAATCCCGATTACCGCGACGGCTACGCGCAACTCTGGACTTTAGGCACCGAAACATCGTTTTCGCAGAATTGGATTTTGGATCTCACCTACACCGGCACAAAGGGCACCAACCTCGATCTGCTGCGCGCGCCAAATCGCGCTCCTCTCGGTACCAGCCCCTTGAATACCCAGAACGAGTTTCAGATCCCTAACGCCAATAGCTTTTACTACGACCAATCCGGTGCCAACTCCATTTACAACGCGCTCCAGGTTCGCCTCGTCCATCGGTTCACGAAAGGCGTCTCCTTCCAGGCCTTCTACACTTTCGCGAAGGCGCTCGATAACGCCAGCACCATCGGCGGCAGCGCTCCAGTGGTCGTCCAGCAAGACGGCAACTTCGCCGCCGAACGTGGCCTATCCTCGTTCGACATTCGCCATCAAGTCCGCGTCTTCTCGGTCTACGAGCTGCCCTTCGGCGAGCACCATCGCTACGGCAACCACGGTTGGGCCGTGCACGTCCTTAGTAATTGGCGGTTCCAGAATATCGTCACCTGGCAAACCGGAACGCCGGCCACCGCGTACCTCGGCGGTACTGCGTCGGATAATGGCACCGGCGCAAGTTTTTCTCTGCGCGCGGACCAAATAGGAGATCCCAACGTGGGCATTTGCGGCGGCTCACCGCTCGCGTACTTCAACACCGCGGCTTTCACCACGCCCGCCACCACCGCGTATGGCAATGAACGCCGCGGCGCGATCGAAGGCCCTTGCAAATTCAATTGGAACGCTTCGCTCGCGAAATCTTTCCGCTTCGGCCCGCAAGAGCGCCATCATCTGGATATTCGCTGGGAAGTTCAGAACCTCTCGAATTCGCCGAGCTTCTCGGGGCTTGCCACCACGCTCGGTTCATCGTCCTTCGGACGAGTAACCAGCGCGGGCTCGATGCGCACCATGGACGTGATGGCCAGGTTTAATTGGTGATGAAAAACATCGCGCAAAAAATCGCGAACGCGTTTCTCGTGGCACTGCTCGCCGCGGGAATGGCGCAGGGCCAAACGCAACAGCAATCCCCACAACCCTCGCAGCAGCAGTCTCAAGCGCCGCCCGCTAATCCGTCCGCGCCTCCTGCTGCAAATCCGTCCACGCCGGTCGCCGTTCCGATGCCGACTACTCCACGCACCGCGCGCCAATCTTCCAAGCAAACTCCCGCGCCCGTTCTGCGCGCCACCTCGGATCTGGTCCGCATTGACGTCGAAGTCACCGACAAATCCGGCAAAGCCATTAAGGGGCTGCGCCCCGACCAATTCATCGTCACCGACGACGGCAAAGCCCAATCCATCGCCACCTTTTCCTACGAAGACATCGAACAAGTCGAAACCGCCGCGACAGTAGACTCGAAACCCATCGTAGTCCCAGTGGATAACGAAGGCCCGAACACGCCCTCCGCCGCGGCCGCCAGCGACCAGCTGCGCGACCGCCGCTTGATCGTCCTCTTCTTCGATCTCACTTCCATGCAGTCCGACGATCTGATCCGCGCGCATGACGCGGCCGAAAAATTCGTCAAGCAGCAGATGACCAAAGCCGATGTGGTCGCCGTCGTCGCTTTTTCCTCGAAGCTCACCGTCCTCGCGAATTTCACCAACGATCACGCGCTGCTCGAAAAAGCCATCGCGCAAATAACCGAAAACAGCAGCGGCGATCTTTCCAATCCTCTCTACGCCACGGCGGAAAATGGCGAATACGACGTCCAGGAATACACCGGCGCCGCCTTCACGCCCGACGAAACTGAATTCAACGTATTCAATACGGACCAGAAACTCGCGGCCCTCGAAGGCCTCGCTAACGTTCTCGGTGGAATCCCCGGCAGAAAGGCGCTCGTCGAGTTCACCGGAGGCATCACCCAGACCGGCGAAGAAAATCGCACGCAACTTCGCGCTGCCACCGACGCCGCCAATCGCGCGGACGTCTCGATTTACTCGCTCGATTCGCGAGGCTTGTTCGCCACGCCGCCAGGCGGCGACACCACCACGAATGCCTCCAACGGAAATTCCATGTTTACTGGCGCGTCTGTCTTCCACCAGACCGATCAACGCGAAGATTCCCGCGACACGCTAGCGACCCTCTCCACCGACACCGGCGGAAAAGCCTTCTTCGACCTCGGAGATCTCAGCGACGCTTTCCCGAAAATCCAGCAGGAGAATGGCGGCTACTACCTCATCGGCTACAACCTCGGCGCCGATGTAAAACGCGATGGCCGCTGGCGCACGATTCATGTGAAGGTCAACGCGCCCGGCGCGCACGTCCGCTATCGCGACGGCTACTACGCCCCGCGCGATTTCCAGCACCTGGAAAAAGAAGACCGCGATCAGCAGTTAGCCGACGCCGTTAATTCCGATAATCCCGTCGTCGAGCTCCCCGTCGCCGTCGAGACCGGAATGTTCCGCCTAAGCAACGACCAGACCTACGTCCCCGTCGCCGCCAAAATTTCCGCGAGCGCCCTCGAATGGGCCGAAAAACACGGGCACCGTCAAGCCCAGTTTGATTTTGCCGTGGACGTTCGCGCGCTGCCCTCCGGGCAGGCCGTCGCGCAGCTTCGCGATACTACGCAGGTGAATCTCGATCCGCAGCGCTTCGCCGAAATCAACAAGAAGAACCTGCTCTATCAGGGCGGGGTAGTGCTCGCCCCGGGGAACTACCACCTGAAATTTGTCGCGCGCGAAAATGAGTCCGGAAAAATCGGCACGTTCGAGCAAAATCTGAATGTGCCCGCCGCGCAACCTGGAAAAATGACTCTCAGCTCCGTCCTGCTCTCCAGCCAACTTGTGCCCGTGCAGAAAACTTCCGAAGTCCAAACGAAAGGGCAGGGCTTGCGCGCCAAACTCGTCAGCTCGCCACTCGTCGTCAATGGCGAGACGATTGTGCCGAGCGTCACGCGCTTGTTCATGCAGGACCAGACGCTCTACGTTTTCTTCCAGGCGTACTATCCCGCAAAACTCGAGAACAAAGCGACGCTCGATCCGAGCACTCTCCGCGCCGGCTTGATTTTCTTTCGCAACGGCCTGCAAGTGAACACCACGCCGCTGCTCGCGCCAGCCGAAGTGGACGCAAAAAAATACACCGCAACCTTTCGCATCAGCCTGCCTCTCACGAAATTACAAGGCGGGCGTTACACCGTGCAAGCCGTCGTCATCGCTCCCGGCACCCAACATTCCGCCTTCCGCCGCGCGTACCTCGCGCTGTTATCCAAGCCGCCCGCTCCGTCAGCAGCGCCCGCGCTTCCGGCCGGTACGGCCGCTCCGGCAAATACACCGCCCGCGAACGATCCGCCCAAGCCTCCGTCACAGTAGGACTTACACGCACGCGCACGCCGCACTACGAATCCGCGTGCCACGCCGTAACTTACTCACTCCTAAGGCGTTGTAATGGCTGAGACGATTCGATGCGCTCGTCCGCAATCTGCCCAAGACCCAGTCCCCTGCGCCCCGAAAAAAATCTCTTGACATATTCCCATATGGGAATGTATTCTCTGCCCATGCCGAGAGCGGCCACAACCTCCGATTCCTTCAACGCCATCGCCGAACCCCGGCGCCGCGATATCCTTAATTACTTGGCGCTGCAGGAACGCCCCGTCGGCGATATAGTGGACCAGTTGGGACTCGAGCAGCCCTCCGTATCCAAACACTTGCGCGTCCTGCGCGACGTTGGCTTGGTTCACGTCCGCCGCGAAGGCCGCCAAATTTTCTACCGCACCAACGCCGAAAAGATCCGGCCTCTGCACGAATGGGCCGCCACTTTCGAGCGTTTCTGGCGCCACCAACTAATCAGCGTGAAAGAACGCGCCGAAGAAGCCGCGACGAAATCCGAGGAGCTTCGTCGAACTACCGAGAAGGAGCAACCATGAACCAGAGCAGCGCAAAAATGGAGAGGGATCAAAGTCTCAGTGCCTCAATCACCGTGGACCAGTCTCCGGCGGAAGCCTACGCGGCCATCAATAATGTTCGTGAATGGTGGTCCGGACAGATTGACGGGCGTACCGACAAACTTAACGGCGAGTTTACCTACCGCTACAAAGATATCCATTACAGCAGACACCGGGTCACGGAATTAATTCCCGGCAAAAAAGTCGTTTGGCTCGTTTTAGACAGCAGCCTGAGTTTTGTCGAAGACAAGACCGAGTGGAACGGCACGGAAATCACTTTTGAGATCGCAAAGAAGGGCGACAAAACCGAAGTCCGCTTCACCCACGTGGGCTTGGGTCCTGAGAACGAATGCTTTGACGGCTGCTCCAGCGCCTGGGGCTCCTATATCAACGAAAGTCTGCGGAGCCTGATTGCTACGGGTAAAGGGCAGCCCAACCCAAAAGAATAACGACAAGAACGAGATGCAGCACGATCTCATAGCCAAATCATCACAGGAGGAAAAATGATCAAGACCGCGGAAACCTTGGCTGACAGCTTGACCATCAACATCAATAAAGAAATTCAGGTCCGCGCGCCGCTGGCGACAACCTTCACCGCATTACTCGAACAAATGGGCCCGCACAATGAGACCCCGGAAGGGAACCCGCTGCCGATGAAGATTGAACCCTGGCCCGGCGGCCGGTGGTATCGCGACCTCGGTGACAACAACGGTCACTTCTGGGGAATCGTGCAGGCCATCAAACGCCCGACGCTCCTCGAAATTTACGGCCCCTTGTTTATGTCCTTTGCCGTCGCATCCAATCTGCAATATCGACTATCCGAATCCGACGGCGGCACGCTCATCACTTTCCGCCACACCGTGCTCGGATTCATTCCCGATGAATACAAGGAAAACATGGGCAAGGGTTGGAGCTGGATTCTCGACCGCACGCGCAAACGCGCCGAGTCTCCGCGTGTGCAGTAAAGCAGATGGCGTTGCAGTTGTAGCGGCGCACTTCAGTGCGCCATCAACCTCTCGGCACGCGGCGATGGAGCTGTTCCGTCATCGCAGAGGAAATAGCCGCGGGGGCAAGCAGGAGAGAAGGGAAGCAGCAAAGTTAGGCTCAGTTTAGTTCGTTCAAAAAACTAATACCGAATAGGAGAAAAGAAAATGTCAACGAAGCCAACGTTCGAGCAAGCGCAGCTTCACCTGCAGGTCTTTGAAGAGCGCCGCGAAGCCCGCCTCCGTGAGGCGCGCCAGTGGTTCTTCAAGAACTTTTTCGCGGACACCATGGAACAGGCCATGAAGGTCGCTCCCATGGGCACCGAACAAGGGCAGTACTTCATGATGGTGGTCAGTTATTGGGAGCAAGCCTGCGCGTTGCTCAATTACGGACTGCTCCACGAAGATCTGTTCTTCGAAACCAGCGGCGAATTTTTCGGCGTCTGGGAACGCCTCAAGCCCACGATGGCGGAAGGCCGCAAGATGTTCTCCAATCCGTTGTTCCTCGCGAATGTGGAGAAAGCCGCTCACCGCTTCGAAGCGTGGTCCGAAGCCCGCACTCCCGGCGCAATCGGCATGATGCGCAAGATGGGCGAACAGATGCGCGCGCAGTTTGCCACCGCAGCCAAAGCCTAAGGACGCCTGACCTGCCGTTAAGGCAGAGCAGCCAGCACAAGGCAGGAAGTTATGTGTCCAGCATGCCTCGCAGCCGCAGCATTGATCGCCGGCGCCGCCGTCTCCAGCACTGGAGTGGCGGCGCTCGCGGTCAAAAAATTCTGGAACAGAAACCCCGCTGATAACCACGTCGCGCAAAATCAAGGAAAGGAGAATGGCCATGGCAAGTAGCAGCAAAGCAGCACCGCAACATCCCAGAGTCGTATCGCAAGCCGAGTGGCTTGCCGCTCGCAAAGAGCTTCTGCAAAAAGAAAAAGAACTCACGCACCTCAAGGACGCCGTCAGCGCCGAACGGCGCGAGCTCCCCTGGGTGAAGGTCGAAAAGAATTACGTCTTCGACGGCCCACACGGCAAAGTCGCGCTCGCGGATCTTTTTGACGGCAAGAGCCAGCTCATCATTTATCACTTTATGTTCGGCCCCGATTGGCAGGAGGGCTGCCCCAGCTGTTCCTTTAACATGGACCACACCGATGGCGCCCTGCCGCACCTCGCGCAGCGCGACGTTGCGTTTGCCGCAATTTCCCGCGCGCCTTACCCGAAGCTGGAAGCCTTCAAGAAACGCATGGGCTGGCGCTTCCCCTGGGTTTCTTCGAACGCCAACGATTTCAATCGCGATTATCACGTGGCCTTCACCAAGGAGGAACTAGCCACGGGCAAAGTGGATTACAACTATGGGATGAATGCGTTTCCCAGCGAAGAAGCTCCGGGAATCAGCGTCTTCTACAAGGACGAAAACGGCAACATCTTCCACACCTATTCCGCGTACGCCCGCGGAACCGAATCCACCGTCGGAACCTATAACTATCTCGATTACGTGCCCAAGGGCCGCGACGAAGACTCGCTGCCTTTTACCATGGCATGGGTTCGCCACCACGATCGCTACGAGGATCGCCGCCTAGCCGACGCGGATAGACCGTACTGGCCGAAAGCGGCAGCCGAATCGGCGGGCAATTAGAGACTGCGCGCTCCCACGCGCAACAAATCACTGGCGAGGCGATTGCCCTAATCAGCAAGCGCCTCGCCGTGGTTTGTACCGCCGGCGTCTCGCCGGCTCTTGGCCTTTGACTTTACCTATCAAACCGTCGCCGGGACGAAACGTTTACCGAAGTCGAGCCCCTCACTGTTCTCCGCGTTAAAATATCCAAGACGTGTACGGCGAATATGATAAGTCGCTCGGCCCGAAAACGGTTCTTACTCTAGTCCACGCCGGCGGTGTAGCCGCCTCCGCCTGGATGCTCTTCGGCATTGGTTTCACCACCCTATTTCGTTGGACAGGCAAAGCCGCTCCAGCCGATTGCCTCGCCGTTCGCTCGCTAGTCTTCGCCTGCGCCGCGATCTACTTCGCCCGCGTCTGCTTCGGCACCTTCCACCTGTACAATCGCAAAGTCAGCTACGGCGAAGCGATCGGAGTAGGTATCTTCGCCGCGTGCCTGCACATCCTGTTCGCGTTTCTCGGTCGTGCGAATGCGCGCCCGCTCGACCGGCTCTCAGTCATTGCAACATTGCTCTATCTCGCAGGCTCGTACCTCAACACCGGCTCGGAATACCTGCGCTATCTCTGGAAGAAAAATCCGCAAAATCAAGGACGGCTCTACACCGAGGGGCTATTCCACTATTCCCGCCACATCAATTATTTCGGAGACGCCGTGCTGTTCACAGGTTACGCGCTACTCACAAGATCGCCGTTGGCGCTAATCGTCCCAGCGCTAATGGTCTGCGGCTTCATCTTCGTGAATATTCCGATGCTCGATGGCTACCTGAAGAAAAAATACGGCGCACAATTCGACGCCTACGCGCTGCGAACCAAAAAACTCATTCCATACGTGTACTGACCGCGCGCGGCACGAGCGCGACGCTCAGCTCGCTCCCGCTCGCCCGCTAATCCCAGCAGAAGCGATCTTCCAGCAATCGCGCGCAATCGCCCAATCTTCCTGCGCGCGTATCACCAGCACGCGCACGCCCGACTCGCCGCGGGAAATATCGTGATCGTCCACCAAAGCTTCCACATTTTTCGCCGGATCAAGCGCCAGCTTCAAATATCCAAAATTCGCGCAAGCCGCCGCCCGAACTTCAGCCGCGTTCTCGCCAATCCCCGCGCTGAAGATCAACGCATCCATCCCGCCCAGCACCGCGATCATCGCTCCAATCCCTGATCGCAAGCGGTGCACGAAAATATCGAAAGCCAGCTTCGCGCGCGCGTCGCCCGCCTTCATTGACGCCACGATCTCCCGCATATCTCCCGAAGTTCCCGAAATCCCCAACAGCCCCGATTTTTTATTCAACAATTCATCCAGCTGCTCGCCCGTGAAATGCCCCTGCCGCATCAGGTAAGTCAAAATCCCTGGATCCACCGAACCCGACCGTGTGCCCATCATCAATCCTTCGAGCGGCGTGAATCCCATCGTGGTATCCACGCTGTGGCCATCCTGAATCGCTGCCAGCGAACAACCATTCCCCAGATGGCAAGTCACCAGCTTCAGCGAACGCAAATCCTTGCCCAACAATTGCGCCGCGCGCCCCGCGCAATATTGATGATTGATCCCATGAAAACCGTAACGACGAATCCCTTTCTCCAGCCATTCGTATGGCCCGGGATAAACAAACGCCGCCTCCGGCAGCTGGCTGTGAAAGCCGGTATCAAACACCGCGACTTGCTGCACCGGACCCAATCGCTTCTCAATAATCTCCATCCCTTCCAGCTCCGCGCGATTGTGCAGCGGCGCAAATGCGGACATGCGCCCAATCGCCGCTTTCACCTCGGCAGTAATCACGGTCGGCTGCCGGAAGCCTTTCCCACCATTCACCACGCGATGGCCCACCACATTAATTTCAGATGGCGCGGCCACCACGCGCATTTTTCCGCTCCACAAACTCTCCAGCAACGAATCGAGGAATTTCTCGCGCGAGGCGGCCGGCCTCTGCTCCTTCAACTTCCCGCCGCTCGCAGTTTCAATCGTCACTTCGGCGTGCTCGCCGTTCCATTCCGCCTTGGCCTGCCAGACCGGCTCCGGCGCAAGCTCCGGCAGCGCGCCGCCGACATCGTAGAGAGAGCTCTTCTGGCTGCTCGAGCCCGAGTTCAAGACCAG
Organism: Candidatus Acidiferrales bacterium; assembly: GCA_049287725.1. GTDB lineage: Bacteria > Acidobacteriota > Terriglobia > Acidiferrales > UBA7541 > Palsa-295. The sequence continues at coordinate 30,286 of JBAQGJ010000147.1, forward strand.
AATTTTCATTTTCGGAGGTTAGTACGGCCACTTCCAATCGCGAATATCCGGCATATCCTCGCCATTCTCGTGAATGTAATGCTTATGCTCCACCAATTTATCGCGCACAAACTGTTTGAAGTGCGCATTGATCGGCCGCAATCGCGGCACGCGGTCCACCGCGTCGCCCGCCAGGTCGAACCGGTCCAGCCCGTTCAGCACGGTCATGTCGAAGGGCGTCGTGGTCGTGCCTTCTTCCTTGTAACCGTGGACGTGCAGATTGCTGTGATTCGCCCGGCGGTAGGTGAGCCGGTGAATCAGGGAAGGGTACCCGTGGTAGGCAAAAATCACCGGCTTGTCGGTAGTGAACATCGAATCGAATTCGCTGTCGGGGATCCCGTGCGGATGTTCGGACTTCGTCTGCAGCGTCATCAAATCCACCACGTTCACGACGCGAATCTTGATGTCCGGAAAATGTTGTCGCAGCAAGTCCACTGCAGCAAGCGTCTCGAGAGTCGGAATGTCCCCCGCGCAGGCCATCACCACGTCCGGCGGCACGCCCTGATCCGTGCACGCCCACTCCCAAATTCCGATTCCCGCCGTGCAATGTTCCACCGCTGATTTCATATCCAGATACTGCAGCGCAGGCTGCTTCCCGGCCACAATCACGTTCACGTAATTGCGGCTGCGCAGGCAATGATCCGCCACGGAAAGCAAAGTGTTCGCGTCGGGAGGCATATACACGCGTACCACGTCCGCTTTCTTGTTCACCACGTGGTCAATGAATCCCGGATCCTGATGCGTGAAGCCGTTATGGTCCTGCCGCCATACGTGCGACGTCAGCAAATAATTCAACGACGCAATCGGCCGCCGCCACGGAATATCGCGCGTCACTTTCAACCATTTCGCGTGCTGGTTGAACATCGAATCCACAATGTGAATGAACGCCTCGTAGCACGAAAAGAAACCATGGCGTCCCGTCAATAAATATCCCTCCAGCCAGCCCTGGCACATGTGCTCGCTCAGGACTTCCATCACTCGCCCGGTCGTTGAAAGATTCTCGTCGGTCGGCAGCAGCGGCTCCATAAATACTTTGTCGGTCGTTTCATACAGCGCTTCCAACCGGTTCGAAGCCGTCTCGTCGGGTCCCCACACGCGGAAATTCTTCGTCGCGGCGTTCGCGCTCATCACGTCGCGCAGCAAATTACCCAAAACGCGCGTAGCTTCCCCGATGGATGTGCCGGGGTGATCGACAGGAACCGCGTAGTCGCAAAAATTCGGCATCGCCAAGTCGCGCAACAGCAAACCGCCGTTCGCGTTTGGATTCGCGCCCATCCGGCGTTCGCCTTTCGGCGCGAGTTCCGCCAATTCCGCGATCAGTTTCCCGCTCTCATCGAAGAGCTCCTCGGGCTTATAACTCTTCATCCAATCTTCCAGGATTTTCAAATGCCCGGGCTTCGTCGCAAAATCCGTGACCGGCACCTGGTGCGCCCGCCAGGTTCCTTCCACCGGTTTACCGTCCACCACTTTCGGGCCTGTCCACCCCTTGGGAGTCCGCATAATAATCATCGGCCAGGTGGGCATGCCCGACGATTTCCCGCTCCGCGCCTCGTTTTGAATCGCGTAAATCTCGTCGACCACCGTGTCCAGCAGGTGCGCCATCCGTTGGTGCATCACTTCCGGCTCGTGCCCTTCGATGAAATACGGTTTGTAACCGTAACCGGTATAAAGCCGCGTCAAATCCTCGTCGGTCATTCGTCCGGGAATAGTCGGATTCGCAATCTTGTATCCGTTCAAATGCAAGATCGGCAGCACCGCCCCGTCCCTCGCGGGATTCAGAAATTTGTTCGCGTGCCAGCTACCCGCCAGCGGACCAGTCTCTGATTCGCCGTCGCCCACCACGCAGCAAACCAAAAGATCCGGATTGTCGAACGCCGCTCCATACGCATGCACGATCGAATAACCAAGCTCGCCGCCCTCATGAATGGAACCCGGCGTTTCCGGCGCCACATGGCTCGGAATCCCGCCGGGGAAAGAAAATTGCTTGAACAGCCGGCGCAGGCCCTCTTCCGTCTGCGGGATCTGCGGATACAGCTCGCTGTAAGTCCCTTCCAGAAAAGTATTCGCCACCATCCCAGGCCCGCCGTGGCCCGGCCCCGCCACATAAATCACGTTCAAATCCAGCTTCTTGATTAAGCGGTTGAAATGCAAATAGACGAAATTCAAACCCGGCGTCGTGCCCCAATGTCCCAGCAGCCGCGGCTTGATATCCGCCAATTTCAGCGGCTCGCGCAGCAGGGGATTGTGCAGCAGATAAATTTGCCCCACGGAAAGATAGTTCGCCGCGCGCCAGTACGCGTGCATCTTGCGCAGTTCTTCGGACGAAAGCGTTCTGGGGACTTCAGAAGGAGCTGCCGATCCTGCGGATGTTGCAGAAGCCATGTTGTTACCCTCCAGGCGCGGGAGCGCCCGTGCTGCCAAAGTTCCCCGGGGAGCTCCATTGTAACGCACTCATCTCGATTATTCAGCGTACCTCCGAAAAAACGCATCGCGGTGAAATCGGCCACATCGCCAAACGTGCCGTTTTTGCCGCAACGCCCCTTAAATATTTCGAGCGAAGCACAAAAATAGCTTATGATGCTCCTCGCACATGGAAGCCCCTAGACCAGCGCCTCCAACCAATCCGGCAAGCTCATCTCAAGTTTCAACGGCAAGCAGTTCAACAAGTTTTGCCATGGTGGTAGTCACCGCCCTGTTTTTCATGTGGGGCTTCGCCACGGTTTTGAACGACATTCTGGTGCCGCACCTCAAAAGCATTTTTGACCTGGATTACACCCAGGTCATGCTGGTCCAGTTCGCGTTCTTTTCCGCATACTTTATTTTTTCGATCCCCTCGTCAAAATTGATTGATTCGATCGGTTACAAACGAACCATGGTCGTCGGCCTCCTGACCATGGGCGTGGGCGCGCTTCTATTCATCCCCGCTGCGAGCGTTCCATCCTATCCGTTGTTTCTCACCGCGTTGATGGTTCTCGCCGCGGGTATCACGGCGTTGCAAGTCGCGGCCAACCCCTACGTCGCAGTCCTCGGTCCTCCGGAGACGGCTTCCAGCCGCCTCAATCTTACGCAAGCGTTCAACTCGCTCGGAACGACGATCGGTCCCTACCTCGGCGGCCTTTTTATCCTGAGCGCAGCGCCGCAAAGCATGGACACCGTGCGTAAGTTGGGCGCGGCCGCGTTGCAATCGTATCGGGTGCAACAGGCCTCCTCAGTCAAGCTCCCGTACTTATTCATTGGCCTGCTGCTCCTTGCTCTAGCAGGCGCCATCGCGATAGCGAAGCTCCCGGCGATTCCCGAAGCCGAGCGTCACTCGTCAAAAATCGCAGCTAAAAGTGTCCTGAAGTATCGCCAACTCGTTCTCGGCGCGGTCGCCATTTTCGTTTACGTCGGCGCGGAAGTTTCCATCGGCAGCTTCCTGGTCAATTATTTCAGCCAACCTGATATCGGCAACATCAACGAACAAACTGCCGCGCGCTTCGTCTCCTTTTACTGGGGCGGAGCGATGGTCGGCCGCTTTCTGGGCTCCGCGATTCTTCGCCGGGTTCGCACGGAGAAAATGCTCGCGATCGCCGCATTCGCCGCCTGCATTTTGGTTTGCGCATCCATGCTGACGTTTGGGCACGTCGCCATGTGGGCCATGATCCTGGTCGGCTTCTTCAATTCCATCATGTTCCCCAGCATATTCACTTTGGGAATCGCCAAGCTCGGCCCGCTAACCGGCGACGGTTCCGGAATACTAGTCATGGCCATCGTTGGCGGGGCGATTCTGCCGGTCGCGCAGGGCTGGCTCGCCGATCACCTCGGCATCCATCACGCCTTCATTCTTCCCGTGTTGTGTTACCTGTATATCGCCTACTATGCCCTGCACGGCTCTAGGCCCACAGCTCCGGCGTAAACTGCGCTCCTGCGGGGCGCGGCTTTCGCTACAACATCAAGGCCAGCCACTAATTCGCGCTTTAAATCTATCGGGCGCAGCAATCTTTGTAGGCCGTAGCTTTAGCTACGGCATCGAGCGCAGCAAAATCTGAGCGGCTTCAGCCGCTGAAGTACAGGTTTTGCAGTTCTCGCGCGGATGACTCAACTCCCGGAGCACTGTCAAGAAAGGTGAGAAGGGGAAGGTGCGGGGGCACCTTCCCCTCTTAGGGGAACATACGCGGCCTTGGGTTGGCGGGATACGTCTGCGGGATATGACCTACAACATTCTTCAGGCTCTTCGCATGAGTCCACTCACCAGAGCGACCAGGAAGAGCACCAAAAAGATGAAAAACAAGATTTTCGCGATGCCGGCGGCTGCCACTGCGATGCCACCGAATCCCAGCACCGCCGCGATCAGCGCGATAATAAAAAATGCCAGTGCCCACCGTAGCATTGCGTCGTCCCCTTTAGAATCCGTGGCTGAAAATCGGAGCCGTGGGTTTCTGTTCTCTTTCTTACGCCTCCCGCGCTAAGCCCTTCAATACACTCAGTTGTGTATTTTTCCCGGCCGGCTGGCTTGACCGTACCCGTAGCTCCTCACTCAAAAACGCCTGTCCCGACTGCATTTCCTGCGTTTTCATGGCCTGCGGCCCCTCCGTCGCGCCGCCCAAACGGCACAACTTCGCGCCATCCCCCTAAAACCTCTTGTATAATTTGGACGCTCGAAGGGAACCATGGGCGAGCATCCATCTAGCTAGCGAGAACTTCTATGCCGGTAGGAGCAAAAGACATTATGACCAAGACGCTGCGTATTCTCATAGCGGACGATCATGACCTCATGCGGCGGGGCGTCAAAACCCTGCTTCAGGCGCACGCTGGTTGGGAGATTTGCGGAGAGGCGCATACAGGCAGGGAAGCCGTCGCGCAGGCCGAGGAGCTGAAGCCAGACATTGTGATTCTGGACATCAGCATGCCGGACCTGAATGGCGTCGAAGCCGCGCGTAGAATCCGCAAAGGATCGCCCGCCACCGAAGTGCTGATCCTCTCGGTTCACTACTCCGATCAGCTTATCCGCGAGATTCTGGAAGCCGGCGTCCGCGGCTACATCGTGAAATCGGATTCGGACCGCGACCTGATCATTGCCGTCGAGACGCTCGCGAGCCACAAACCCTTCTTCACTCCGCGCGCTACCGAAATCATCATGAGCAATTTCAGCTCGGGCGGCTCGATTCGCCGCGAACTCCCCGAATCGCTGCGCGACCGCCTCACTTCGCGCGAACGCGAAATCGTCCAATTGCTCGCTGAAGGCAAGAGCAGCAAGGAAGTGGCCTCCTCGCTGAACATCAGCGTGAAAACCGCCGAAACCCACCGCGCCAACATCATGCGCAAATTGCAACTCCACACCGTAAGCGAACTGGTCCGCTACGCAGTCCGCAACCAAATCATCGAAGCGTAAAAAAAAGGCGCGCAGCGCGAGCCTGCGCATAATCTCTAGTCGAAACCGCACTCCGGGACGCGGTGCAAAAGGTTTTCTCTGCGAACGGCGTTTACCCGACGCAGTCGGGCGTCTCTGCGGTGGACATTTCAGTGATTTCCACAGTTCTAGCCGCTCTGGAACTGTCTTGAATCCTACAGTAATCCCCGTTTCCCTCTAACGGCTTGTCCTGATTGTCCGAAAACTCCTCTCTTTGGCATCATGCGCCTCAGCGCAACTGATTGCGGCCGCGCGAAGTCACCAGCCTCGCGTCGCCGCAGCCAGGCCAGCCGCGCAACTCCGGCCCCGCTTCGGTGTTTCTAATCCTAGAACAGAGAGGTAGCTCTCATGCACTCAGGATCATGGTTCGAACAGGCAAGCAAGCTAGGGATACCGTCCAGCCGCACACACGAAATTCCTGACGCGCCCACCGTGCTCGTCGCCGCGCTCGATTGGCAAGTCCGCAGCGGCCTCTCTGCCGTGCTCGGATTCTTCACCATAAATACGGAGTGGGTCTCCAGCGTCGCTGAAACAACGAGGATCCTCGAGGCCAAAGACGTCTCCGCGTGCCTCTGCGGCTACTGGCTCGAAGACGGAACGTTCAAAGATCTCGCTCGCCACATTCGCCGCTCCACAACAACGATCCCCATGATCGCCGTCTCCGCTCCAGCTTGTCGCAATGAATACCGCGATTATCTCGCCGCTATGAATATCGGCGCCTTCGAATTTCTCTGCCACCCGTACCAGAAAAGCGACCTGGACCGCGTCCTGCGCCAAGCCGTCACAGCGCACGCGCGTCAAAACTGGCAGCGTCGCGAGGCGCAGAACTCTTTTCCCACTGCATCCTGATATCGCCGCAAGCGCGAGGAACTGAAGGAAAGCTCATCGCAGCGCGCTCGTGTCGCTCGGCCAAATCCGCGACCCCGGATTTCGTTGACACTCTTTGCGCGAATCTGCTATTTTCACTGTGTTCTTGATAGAGGAGCGGAAGCCACCAGTAGCTGGGCCCGATTTTCCGAGTCGCTTCGGAGGCCACGCGAAAGGGGCGTAGCAGTTCATTCCGCCGAAGTCGTCGCTCCAGCTTACAGAGCGCCGATTGGGGGGTCAGGCTAATACCTGCCCACTGTCATTCGTTGAAAAACGGGTGGAGCGCTATTAGGAAGCAAAGGCATCCGGGTAATTTCCTCGCCGCCTTTCTTTCTCCCTCCACTCTTTTTCACCTCAAAGACTCAAGAACGCAGCACAGAAACTCTATGTGACAACGCGAGAATCTTTGCAGGCCGTAGCTTTAGCTACGGCATAAAACGCAGCAAAATCGAGGCGGCTTCACAGTTTGCGGAAAAGCAGGAAGGGCGGGGCTTCAGCCCCGCCGTAAGTCGTGTGCTTTGCTTTGGGGCTTTAGCCCCTGAAGCCCGCTTTTGACTTTTTCCGCAAACTGCTCAGCTGCTGAAGTACAGGTTTTGCAGTTGTCTCGCAGTTTCATAGAGCCGTCAAATCAAGCTCGTATCGGCGGAATAATGCATCTTTTCGAACTAACGCGCGCACTTGTGGACATCGAGTCCATCACCAATCACGAAGAGGCCGTCGGCTCCTTCGTCTTTGAGATTCTCTCGGGCCTCGCCCTGCGCACCGGCGGCCGCGTCGAACGCTGCGGCGTCGAGCCCCATCGCTTCAATGTTTTCGCGCACTGGGGAAATCCAGTCGTCACGCTGTCCACGCACATGGACACCGTCCCGCCATTCTTCCTCTCCAAGGAAGACGACGAATTCATCTGGGGCCGCGGTTCCGCAGACGCCAAAGGCATCATCGCCTCCATGATCGGTGCCGCCGAAAAACTTCTCGCGGCCAGCACGCAAAATTTCGGCTTGCTCTTCGTCGTCGGCGAAGAACGCAACAGCGCCGGAGCATTCGCCGCCGCGCGCGATCCTCGCGGTTCGCGTTTCCTGATCAATGGCGAGCCCACCGAAAACAAGCTCGCCATTGCCGCGAAAGGCATCCTGCGCTATGAAGTCGAAACCACCGGCCGCCTCGCGCATTCCGCATATCCCGAACTCGGCGAATCCGCGATAGACAAGCTTCTCGACGTCCTCCAGGACATCCGCAAAATTCCGCTGCCGCAAGACGAGCTCCTCGGCCACAGCACTCTGAATGTCGGCGTCATCGCCGGCGGTCACGCTCCCAACGTAGTTGCCGATTCCGCTCGCGCCGAAATCGCCATTCGCTTGGTAGACGACGGCGACGCCACCCGCGACGCCGTCCAACAAGCAGTCGCCGGCCGCGCCGCCGCCCGCGAGCTCGTCTCGAATCTGCCAATGCGTTTTGGCTCGCTTGATGGACTCGCCTCAACAATCGTCGCTTACACCACTGACATCCCGATGTTCGCTGGCGCCTGGGGCCAGCCCTATCTGCTCGGACCGGGCAGCATTCACGTGGCCCACACGCTCGAAGAGCGCGTCCCCAAAAGAGAACTCATCACAGCCGTAGAAATTTACGAAAGGATGGTCAAGCAGCTTCTCGCTGCTTCGTAAAACATGAGCGCAACCCTCGTCAGCCCCAACGCCGCCATTTTGAACGCTGAGCGTCCGCGCCCGAAGCGCGCCGCGCACACGCCCCGGAATCTCGCGATAGTAGGCTACGGCAAAATGGGCCGCCTGATCGAACAGTTCGCGCCGGAATACGGCTTCGCCGTCCAGTTGCGCCTCGATAGCGCGAGCAATAGCGCCGCCTCCGCAGTCACCCCTGCGAATTTTCGCGATATAGACGTTGCCGTCGAATTTTCCAACGCCAACGCCGCCGCGCCCAATATCGAACGCCTCGCCTCACTCGGAATCAACACGGTAGTTGGCACCACGGGTTGGACGGAACACCTCGCCCGCGCCAAATCCGCCGTGGAAGATGCGGGCGCCGGGCTGGTCTGGAGCCCGAATTACTCGATCGGCGTGAATGTCTTCCTGCAACTCGCATCGGAGGCGTCCCGCCGCATCGCCCGTTATCACGAATACGGCGCCTGGGCCTGGGAAATTCATCACTCCGCGAAAAAAGACGCGCCCAGCGGCACGCTTCTGAAAGTCGTCAACGAAATGAAAGCCGCCGACCCGCGCCGCGAAATTTCCGTCAGTTCCAATCGCGCCGGCGCGCATCCCGGCACGCACGAAGTCGGCTTCGATTCCGCCGCGGACACCATCACCATCCGCCACACAGCCCGCAGCCGCGAAGGCTTTGCACGCGGAGCATTAACGGCAGCCCAATGGGTAATCGGCAAACGCGGCTGGTTCGAATTTCGCGACGTGCTGTTCGACCACTGAAATTTGTCTTCGTTCCTTGACGCACCAAGCCTTGAAGGAGGCCACATGTTCACAGGATGCGGTACAGCCCTAGTAACTCCGTTTCACCAAGATTTCTCTCTCGACGAAGACGCACTCCGCCGTTTAGTCCGCCGCCAAATCGCAGCAGGAATAGATTTCCTAGTTCCCTGCGGCACTACCGGCGAAAATCCCACGCTAACGCGCGAAGAGCACTTGCGCGTAGTCGAAATCACGCTCGAAGAAGCTGCCGGCAAAACCCCCGTGCTAGCCGGCGCCGGCGGTTACAACACCGCGGAAGTGATCGAACTCGCCAAAGAACTCGAATCCATGCGCGTCTCCGGAATCCTGTCCGTCACTCCGTATTACAACAAGCCCACCCAAGAAGGCCTCTACCAGCATTACAAAGCGATCGCTCAAGCGATCTCGATTCCGATCGTCGTCTATAGCGTGCAAGGCCGCACCGGCGTCAACGTCGAACCCGCCACTCTAAAGCGCCTCGCAGAAATTGAAAACATCGTCGGCGTCAAAGAAGCCTCCGGCAACATCAGCCAAATCGCCTCAGTGATCGCGCAAACGCCAAAGACCTTCGCCGTGCTCTCCGGCGACGACGCCATCGCCCTCCCGGTAATCGCTCTCGGCGGCCGTGGCGTAATCTCCGTCGCAGCCAACGAAATTCCGGCGGAAATGACGCGTCTCGTCCACGCCTGCCTCGAAAACAATTTCGCGCAAGCCCGCGAACTCCAGCAACAATATCTCCAGCTCATGGAAATCAATTTCATCGAGACCAATCCCGGCCCGGTAAAGGCCGCCATGGCCGCGATGGGCCTCCTCGAACCAGTTTGGCGCTTGCCTCTGGTCGCTCCCAAGCAGGAAAATATCCAGCGAATCGAGCGTACGCTCGAAACTCTGGGCCTTCTCGGGAGAGTGCATGCTGCAAGAGCAAATTGAGCAGCTTTTTGCGCAAGCGCCGGAAACATATTCGCAATTGGATTTCACGCACTTCCAATCGTTCAAAGATGCACTGAACGCGGGACAAGTGCGCGCCGCCGAGCCGGACGCCTCGCAGCCCACCGGCTGGCGCGTCAACGCCTGGGTGAAAAAAGGCATCTTGCTCGGCTTTCGCATGGGCGCCATCGTGGACATGTCCATTGACCGCACCAAGCAGCCTTTTTTCGACAAGGTCACCTATCCCGTAAAGCGCATCACCAAAGATTCCGGCGTGCGCATTCCTCCCGGCGGCTCCAGCATCCGCGATGGCTGCTTCGTCGGCACCGGCGTCACCTGCATGCCACCGACGTTCGTGAACGTCGGCGCCTATGTGGACAACGACACCATGATTGATTCTCACGCGCTCGTTGGCAGTTGCGCGCAAATCGGCAAACGCTGCCACGTTTCCGCCGCCGCGCAAATCGGCGGTGTTCTCGAACCCGTCGGCGCGATGCCGGTGATAATAGAAGACGAAGTTCTCGTCGGCGGAAATTGCGGCGTATACGAAGGCACAATCGTAAAACACGGCGCGGTGCTCGCCACCGGCACAATCCTCAACCAGTCCACTCCGGTCTACGACATCGTCCGCGGCGAAATCTACAAGGCCGGCGAAAATCAGCCACTGATGATTCCGGAGAAAGCTGTCGTCGTCCCCGGTTCTCGTCCTATCAGCAGCGGCAAGGGCAAAGATTGGGGCTTGTCGCTCTACGCTCCCGTCATCGTAAAATATCGCGACGCAAAAACGGATTTGCGCGCGCAACTCGAAGACGTATTTCGTTAGGAGCGGTCCCCGCACTTGACTCAAAATTCGCAATCTACTGCAAAGCCCCTCGATCCCACGGAGTACACGGCCCATTTCACCTTTCGCCAGGGCGTCGTCAATTGCGAAAAAGTTCCGCTGACCGAAATCGCCGCGCGCGCTGGCACGCCCGTCTACGTCTACAGCAGCGCCAGCATCCTCGATGCCTACCAACGCTTCGATCGCGCCTTCCGCGGCCTCCCACACTCCATCTGTTACGCCGTCAAAGCCAATTCCAATCTCTCCGTGTTGCGTCTTCTCGCGCGCGCGGGCAGCAGCTTCGATATCGTTTCCGGTGGAGAACTCCACCGCCTGCGCAAAATCGGCGTCCCAGCCCGCCGCGTCGTCTTTTCCGGCGTCGGCAAATCGAAAGAAGAAATCCGAGACGCGCTCAAAGCCGGCATTTTGCTCTTCAACGTCGAATCGGAACCGGAACTGGACACGCTCGCCACCGAAGCCGCGCGCCTCGGCCGCCGCGCCTCCGCCGCCCTGCGGGTAAATCCCGACGTGCAGGCCGGCGGACATCGCCACATCGCCACCGGGCGGCACCACCACAAATTCGGCATTGATTGGGACGACGCGCAGCGCCTCTACCTCGACCGTTCTCGCGCCAAATCCATTTCCTGGCAGGGAATCAGCGTGCACATAGGCTCGCAGGTCCTCGGCCTGGCTCCGTATCGCCGCGCCGTAAAGCGCGTTTCATCATTCGTGAAATCGCTAGCCGCCGCCGGCGTGAAGCTCGCATATCTGGATATCGGCGGCGGAGTTGGCGTGCGCTACACGAAAGAAAGTCCCTTCGACATCAACGACTACGCAAAGGCCATCGCCCCGCACGTTCGTCCACTGCGTTGCCACCTTCTGCTCGAACCGGGCCGCGCCATCGTCGGCCCCGCGGGAGTGCTCCTAACGCGCGTCCTCTACATCAAACGCAATCGCGGAAAGTTTTTCATCGTAGTGGATGCCGCGATGAACGACTTCATCCGCCCCGCGCTCTACGATGCAACTCACCCCATCACGCCCGTGACCCGCAACCAAGGCCACCTAGTGAAGGCCGATATCGTCGGCCCGGTCTGTGAAACCGGCGACTGCTTCCTCCACGATTGGCCGATCGAATTGCCCGAACCAGGCGACGTTCTAGCGCTATGGGGCGCCGGCGCCTACGGCTTCGCGCAATCCTCCAACTACAATTCGCGCCCCCGCGCCGCCGAAGTCCTGGTAACCAAAAATAAATTCCGCACCATCCGCCGCCGCGAATCCGCAAACGATTTATCCCGCGGCGAGTAATCGTCCCGCGCACGCCCCGCACAAGAAAACGGGCGAACATCGCCCACCAATCTTGCCGCTCGACCGCGCGGATGTATACTGGCCGCGGAAACCGAATCGCAGCGCTGCAGCCGACTCAGGATTTGCGAGAAAATAATGAAGCGTGTCATTCCGAGGGCGAAGTTAGCCCGAGGAACCTGCTTTTTCCTTGGCTTTAGCGCCGGCGTAAAACGCGGCGCGCCGCACGGAGGTCCACATGCCAATCGTTGACGCAACCAGCAGCCTCGCCGCCGTCATCCACGAATACGGACGCCCCGACATTCACATCGGCGGCGGCGAAGACGAATCCCCGTACGTGCCCTTCAAGGAAAACGTCTTCATCCGCCATCTCGCCTTCGACGTCCGCACCAATTCGTTCGCCAACATTCTCTGGGTGAAAAAAGGCGGCATGCTCGGCCGCCATCGCCACCGCGGACCAATCTCCGCCTGCACCCTGGAAGGCAGCTGGCGCTACCTCGAATACGATTGGGTCGCGCGCCCCGGCAGTTACGTCCGCGAAAATCCCGGCGTAATCCACACGCTCGTTTCCGACGATCCCAACGGCATGAAAACCATTTTCTTCCTGAACGGTTCGCTCGAATTTTACGACGACCACGACGCTCTGCTGGAAACGCTAGACGTCTTCTGGTTCATAGATCACTATCTAAGCTACTGCCGCGCCAAAAATCTAAAGATCAACGAAAAGCTCTGGATCTAGAGTCGAGCGTCGCGCGCCAGCGCTGGTTTTGAACTTGTAGCGGCCGCCTTCACAGGCTGCGGAAAAAGTCGGTTTGCGGCAAAATTGCGGTCTTTTGGGGTGAGGCAAAATGATTCGCCGGGAAATTGGTCGCTTCCTAGAGCCTCTCAACGCGATCTATTTTCGACACTTTTT
>JBAQGJ010000148.1:0-5168 GCA_049287725.1 Candidatus Acidiferrales bacterium
CGGGTGATATCCAGATGATCGAAACCATTCCAGAGCCAAACAGGTTTGCGATTCTGATCGAGATCAATGAGGACGTCTCCGGTTACGGTTGTGCCGGACACCACTTGCTGCGTGGCGGCAATCACAACCAAATGTCCGTTGGGCAAAATTGCGAAATCGTGATGAGTGCCGACAACGGTGATGTTGCAGCCCGTACAAGTAGCCGCTGCAAGTTCAGCATTCAGCTGTGTGGCGGTTAATTGCCAGATTATTTGCCCGCTCAAATCAACTTCTTGAATGACGGAATCCAGACCATCCGCCTGTCCTTCGGCGAAATCGATCAGGAAATGCCCGTTGGGCAATAACTTGACGGGGCCAGGGACGACCCCTGCAGGCACCGTGGTGCCCGGAGCATACGCCCACAGGATATTACCGTTGAGGTCGGTTACGACAGCGCCAAGCTTCGTGGTGACGGGAATGCTCAGGAGATCCAACAGCTCTACACCGCTTTGCGGCGTCATTCCTGCGGTAGTGGTGGTGGTGATTGAGGGAAGCTCGGCGGCCGGGAGCGTCCCAGTGGCGAATACGTGATCAGTATCTGTGTACGACAACCCGGGGGTAAACTGCAGAATAGCTTGCATGTGGTAAGTGGAATTGGCGAGCATTCCTGCAACAAAAATATTCACCTGGCCTCCGCCGGTGGGAGATCCCTCCGCCCACGTGGAGCGGCCGTAGCTGGTGGTTGGGCCAAACTGGATCGTAACGTTAGCGGCGTCCGGAGGCGTGATGCTATAGAGCGCGACTTGAGGATTTTGGGTGGGCTCGACCACCCCCGGTGCCACAACAAACACTTGTGCGGAAACAGAGGAAGACGCCCCGGAGCCGGAGGCAGCGGCGATCGTCACGGCCATGCTCTGTGTATCGGTCGGAGCCGTATAATTTCCGCTTGCGTCAATGGTTCCCAGCGTCCCGTTTCCTCCGGATATGCCATTGACAGACCAAGCGACGCTTTTAGGGTTGCCAGGCAGCGTGGCTTGAAATTGAACCGACTGACCCGGTGCCAGTGCGGCAGCGCTTGGCGAGATAGACGCGGAGTTTGAGGAGTGGCCCGAAGCACAGCCGCCTAGGAGAACCAGCAAGCCGAGGCCAATGCACATCCATAATTTCTTATTCTTCATGTATTTTCACGCCTCCCAGGGATTTGAAATGAGGGCTTAAAAGCATCATGTGTTATTAACAGCAAATTACGTGCAGACGCATAACTGCTTCTTTCGATCGGTTGCGCGGAAGAGACCGAGCCGCAGGTTCAATTTCGGCGAGAGAATTTGCGCCAGCGCAACGCCTTTGACCTAACCGGGTTTCTCTTTAGCCGGTCGTTCTAATGACCATCTAGCCTTCGCGGCGTTTCTTGCGATTTCCCTGCGTCGTTCTGGCGTCAGCTTGTTTCGACGTGCCGTCCCACCTTTCCGCCCCAATGCTACTGCATTCGCATCTTTCTCTCTTTTCTTCGCCATGTTTTGATCTCAGAACTTATCTCGGACTGTGTGTGAAAGCAAGAAATGGGTTGACTTATGCTTAGCGCTACGCATATGCTTAACGCTAAGCAACATTGGCAGGCGCCGATGAGGCCAAGGGTTAGTTCAATTCGACAGGAGATGAGACTTGCAAGACAGATTTGGTGCGACGTGGGAGCGCCTAGATTGAGAGAGCTCCGCGCGCTGTTGGTTCGATACAAGTTCTCGATCATTCTCGGAGAAATTACTCGAATCGATAGTCGTTGGTACGTTACGCACTCTGGGCTCATTCGACTAGCTTCGCGAAGAAAGTGCAGTGGAATTACGACATTCTTGCAAGAACGACTCTGCGATCCTGCAGGGAATCGCTGGGTATTTCGAGCGGTCGTTCACAAAGGCCCTAATTCGAAAGGTTTCGTCGGGTACGGCGATGCTGATCCTTCAAACACATCGTCGCTGGTTCGAGGCACTGAGATGCGGTCGCCGAAACGAGAGCCGTCAATCGTGCTTTGCGCAAAGCTTACGGCATTGGTCTTTGCTCAGTCGAGGAGCTCGGGTCGCAGCCAGTCTCCGATTCACTGCCGCGCGAAAGAAAAGCGGGCAACTCGCAGAACGGAAATGACAGTGCTCACGGCCAACCCAGACTACGCGACAACCTCTGCCTTCTGATTCGAAAGTACGAACTTGATCCCAACCTGGTGAAACGCTATGCAGCTGACTTCTGCGGCACCGAAACAATCCGCAATGCTGGCCGTGATCTCGTGAAGGCTTTCGTTTCCACCGTGACCGAGGAAGCCGCCAAAGATCGTGCGGTACTGATCTGCAAGTTGAACAGCTACAGCCAGGCAGCGGAGGTGAAGTCATGAAACGGCATTTTCCCGGTTTACATGTCGAGGCGGCACGCAAGGACGACTTCCTGGAAGGCATCTTCCTCGTGCGTGTGTACCGAGCCTATTATCGCTGGCACCCACAAAAGTCCTTTTTCATTATCAGCTTCACGGTCCTTGCGCCTCAAGACTTCGCCTCCCACAAGATTGCGGGTCGACTCTATTGCACCGAGAAGTCCCTCTGGAAACTGAATTGGTTCTTGCGGGATTTCGGCTACGACCCTGATCTGCTCGGTCGAGACGAGGTGGATGAAAAGGCCCTGCTCGGGCTCACGGGCATTCTGCGCACGACCCGCAAGTCCTTTGCCGGACGCATGTTTCTCAACCTCGAAGGGTTTGCACCTTCCAGCGAATGGGAATTCATCTCCAAGGATGCGCGCGAAGGGGTACTGCCGGGAGGCGCCGATGACCTACAGCTTCACGCAGATTAGCCAATACCTTCGCTGCCCACGCCAGTATCGCTACAAGTATCTCGATGGCTGGCGCGAAAAGGACGATAAGGCTTCCATGATTTTCGGCCGCTGCTTTGAGACGGCTTTGGCTGCCTATTTCGCTCGGGAAGACGCAACCGCAGCGTTCTTCCAGGAATGGCGCAAATACCAGGACGCCTCAGTGTCCTACGCGAAGAATGATTCCTGGGACCGGCTCTATCACCAGGGCATTCACCTGCTCGAACGGTTTGGCCAAGATGATCGTATCCGGATAGGACGTCCGAAGCAGGATCTGCAGGTGAAACTGACGCGCTCCCTTCCGTGCGGTGGTGATTTTGTCTCGTACATCGATGCGATCGGCGAAGTGGATGGGACGAAATGCATTATAGATTGGAAAACGACGACGTCTCGATACGCTGACCAGCCGAATGGTCTCCTGGCCCTCGATCCACAGCTGATCTGCTATTCCTGGATGGCAGGGATTTCTGATGTTGCCCTCGTTATCTTCGTGCGCAAGAACGCGCCCAAAATTCAGTATCTGAAAACCACTATCGATGAACAGCAACGCCGGGATTTTGGCCAGCTCGTGGAAACCACAGTCAATCAGATCGAAGCGGGGCAATTCCTGCCGCACAGTGGGATCCGTTTCCCCCAGAACGGCTGCGTAGGCTGCCCACATCTGGGCATTTGCCTGGGCGATCAACAGCTGATGGATTCCAAACTCATTCGCCGGCCGGGAGCGAGCGACCTTGATTGGATTGACCAATTTGAGGAGTAGCGGGCCGCCACCGATGGCTCTCAAACTGAACCGCCGACGAGCTCTGTTCGTGCTGGGAAGAATCGACGAGATTCTGACCTGGGAACGGACGACGGAGCAAGAGCGAGACACGCGATTTGTAGAACTTGGCCGCTATCTCTGTGAAACCCGGGCTGGACAATATTGGCGCGTGGACAATCTGAAGTCCTTTGATGAGTTCCTGGAGAAGAAATTCCCCGAGTCGCGGCGGAAGGCCTATTACCTGATGGCAATTCATGAACAGCTGCCCCGGCAGACCCATCACGAGCTAAAACAGGTCGGCTGGACCAAGGCAGCAGAGTTAGCCAAAGTCGCTCGACGGGATGGACAGAAGTTCGATTGTGCAACCTGGTTGCACCTCAAGCGGGAGGTGGAACGACATCTGACGGGCCAGGACACTGAACCTTGGGAGATGCTTTATTTCAAGGTGTACAAGAGCCAGCTGGCGGTAATCGAGCAGGCGCTTGAGACCGCTTCGTTGATGCTCGGTGGTCAAAAGGCGCGTGGATATTGTCTGGAGATGATCTGCGCCGATTTTCTCGCCGGCGCAAGCCTGCAAGATTCCATCAACGTTGAATCGCTGCTCTTGGCGCTCAGTCGAACTTATCTGCTGCTCCCGACCTCACAGCGTCAGGAGTTCTTGCAACGGATCCCGAAAGCGTCATGAATGCTCGCCTCTCAAGAAAACCAAGGCTTCGCTTAGCCCCGGATTCCTATCAGCGGCTCTGCCAGCAAGTGCTCCAGCGCGATAGCTGGAGATGCCAAGGGTGCGGAGGCTCCAAAGATCTTCAGGTCCATCACATTTAGCCGCGGAGCCATCTGGGAGACGACGTGGAAGAAAACCTCATCACCCTTTGCAATATATGCCATCGAGAAATCCATCTGCGCCGTGTCTAGCCGTTCAAGACCTAGTTCAGCGGTTCTTGCCTATCGTCTTGGCCCTCCTAATACCTTCGTTCGTGATTTGATGCCGAGTGCTTCGCCGAACACCACGTGCCGATCAATCGTAGGTTCTGCCCACGGTATGACACCCGATTAATACATAAGGTAGATATCATGACTGCCTAAGACCGTAGATCATTTCATCGAGAATATCCGGTCAGAGTCGCGCAATTCCTTGTGTCCAGGTGAAAGATGGGGCGAACGGCGAATCCAAGGCAAAAGTAATGGTGCGCCCGGTTCGCGTTCGCCATTCTGTCGGGCACCAACTAGTTGCTGAAATTACGGTAACAGTTTGCTCATAATGTCGTAACGGATTCCGTTATAAGTGCAGTTTCCCTCGATTCTTACCCAGTTAAGCTAAGCAGATTCACTAAGATATTAATGGCGATTAAAATGCAATCGATTTAGGAGGGTGAGTTAAACCTTTGGGTAACAATACTTGAGTAAAATGGGGGCCTTGTGAAAGCAATAGTTTTCGCTTGCGCGTTGCTAGCAATGAGCATACCGGGACCTGCGAAAGCTGACTCGGTCGAAACGTACACTGGCAATCCGTACGCAACCATTGCCGTCCCGAGTTCAGGATACACCACCGCGAATTTTATCTCAGCAACTCTCACGT
>JBAQGJ010000149.1:0-3674 GCA_049287725.1 Candidatus Acidiferrales bacterium
GTCGCCGTCGCACTCGTTGCGAGCTACGTTCCCGCGCGCCGCGCCATGCGCGTCGATCCCATGGTGGCGCTGAAATACGAATAGTTCTCGACGGTTTCTGCCCTATTCCAGCACCAATTGGGGGTAATAAACAGCAATCCGGAGTTAATACGGGAAGTAATGCGGGAACCGTTCAGCGCAGCCTCTAGGCCCGGAATGTGTCCAAAAAAACTGTGCCACTCTAGGGCTCTAGGGGCTCACGCCAGCAATTCGGTCCAACCTCAGTCCAATTCAAGAGGGTGGTTGCACCAAGCGAGTCCGCGTAAACGACACCAGATGCGGAACTTGTATGATCTAACCTGCATACTTGCAAAGTAGGTGCTCTGACACTCGCGCACGCTGCCAAGCCGGCCAACTGACAGTTAACAAACGCTCCCTAGAAGCGCCCAGATTCTATTCTAGGTCCATCCGGTCCAACTGCGGATTTTTCGGACGACAGTTCATCGCCAAGATAGCTCAGGGCTCGGTTTCGGTATGCTTCGAACGTCTCTGCCATTGGTCCTCGTAGACCGTGGATTCCAATTGTTGCCGTCTCACTTCGAGGTTCGCGAGAAGAATGTTTTGTCTCGTCACTGTAAGAGTTTCCTCGCGACGTACCGTAGCGTGGTTGACTCACCTCCCACGATCCCAGGGTCTTCAGTGGGTCGCTCGAGCCTCACGAATTACGGCCCCAAACGCGTTCAACAGCTTCGCATGCGCTCCCACAACAGGAACACCCTGGGGATCAATAGTCCTCGCTAAAAATCGACCCCTCTCGGTGTTCGCTCTAACAGACAAGAAATGATGTCGTTCGTAAGTCGCGCTTCAAAGGGCCCACACACCGTCGATCAAAACCGCAGTAATAGACCTGCTTACGGAGTGGGCACGCTCGGCTTGGCGAGATGGCGATCGAGGTACGCATCCGTCGCGTGGAACAGTGTCATCCACGATGAGTAGCGAACCATGACATGAATCTCGTTGGGAATCATGATTACGTCGTGGTCGATGTGGCGCGACCGCAAGTCTTCGATGAGTTCGGCGGTCTGGTGGGGAACATCGTGGTCGTCGTCGGCCTGCACGAGCAGGACGGGGGAGTGCCACTGGTCGATGGTCGCGACGGGGGAGGATTCCAATGCGCGGCGGTTGGCCTCGTCTCCTTCGATGGGCTCGCCGACGGAGGACAGGAACGTAGACCAATTGTAGATGCCCGCATAAACGACACCGGCGGCGAGTGAATCGGAGGCACGCGCGAGACCGAGATCCGCCACGAATCCTCCATAGCTGTCGCCCAAGATGGCCAATCGATGGGAGTCGACGTCCTTTCGGGCTCGCAGGTAGGTGATGGCCCCGAGGACGTCGTTGAGTTCGCTGCCGCCGCCGGGGCCGCGGTTGTCGGCCTCTCTATAGTCAAGGCCATAGCCGGTACTGCCGCGATAGTTGACGGAGAGCACGATGTAGCCCTTGGCGACGAGGTACTGATTGAACGCGTACATCCAGTTGTGCTCACGGATGTCGGTATTGAACCCCAGCATCATCTGTAATTGAGGGCCGCCGTGGAAGAACAGGATCGCCGGGTGCGGGCCGGAGGTGGTTTCACGCGGCAGTAAGAGTTGCGCGTGCGTTTCCAGGCCATCCTTCGCCGTAAAGGTGATGGCCTGAGGCATGACGAGTTCGGAACTGGGGAAAGAGGACGGGATGGTTTCCGGAGCGAGCGGCTGCCATTGCGCGCCCGCACTCAGCACGACCGGATGCAGCGGCTGGTTGCCGTCGCTCTGTAACGCGAAAAGAGAGCCGTCGGTGCCGATCTGGGATATGTCTTCGATGGCATGGCTCTGGTCGGTGCGCACGGCCGAACCATGCTTGAGATCGACCGTCCAGATATGGAACCGGTCGGCGTCGTCCTGCGAGGATGAGTAGACCAGGCGGTTGCGATCACGGCTGAAAGCGACCTGTTCGACCTCAAATTTTCCCGTCGTGAGTGCGCGTGCCGCTCCGCCCTGCGCGGGGACGGCATACAGATGCAGCCAGCCGGTTTTCTCCCAAGGGAACAGGAGATCGTCCTGGCTGGTCCAGAACAGATTCGTCACCGATGAGGTCGGTTGGAATACGCTACCGGCTCCCGGGTCGGCAATCCAGACACGGCGCGCCTGGCCGGTTTTCACGTCCGCGGTCCAGATCGACCACGGTCGTCCGCTGTGGTGGGAGGAGTATTCGGAAAGAGTTTTCTCGGCGAGCACATGAATGAAGGCGATGCGCGTGCCGTCGGGTGAAAACACGGGCGAGCTGTCGTAGTCGAGAGTGGGACTCAACCAGACGATGGTTTGGCGCACGAAATCGTAGACGCCGATCAGCGAGTGGTTGCCGCGACTGCTCACGAACGCCAGGCGCTTTCCGTCCGGCGCCCAGGTGAGCGAGGCCACTGTGCCCTGATCGATTAGCAATGGCTGCGCGTCGCCATCGCCGCTCGCGGCCACCGTCAGAATTCTTTTGTTGTCTGTAAAAAGCAGGCGGCTGCCATCGGGCGAGAAGCTAGGCGAGTGTCCCGCGCCGACTTTACGCGGCACGCCGCCAGCCGCGGGAACCACCCATACTTCCCTGGACGCCGGGCCTTCGGGAGAGTTAATGACGTTGGCCGGCGTGTCGTCCCAAAGATTCTGGCCGCGTGTAAAGGCGATCGACTTCGCATCGGGCGACCATGCGAGGTCGTGGATATTGAGACCGTCGCACCCTGTGTAGGGTGTGATCTGGCGCGCTTTCGCGCCATGGGAGGGGTCTGCGATCCAGATATTGCGGCAGCCCTTCGCATCGAATACCCACGCGACGGCTGAGCCGGTGGGCGCGGGCACCATGTCGTACGGATATGGCGCCTGCATCACATCGTCGAGTGTAAAGGCTGGTTGCTGGGCTCCCGCAGCCTGCGTTATGAGTAGGCCCACGCAGGCTGCTGCCGCGCTCCAGAGCCAAAACTTTCCCAAACCGAAGTCCATCATGTGTTCTTCCCTTGCGGCTGTTCAGAATTTGGTACCCGATGCAAATACTGAGCGGTAAATTTTGTGGGCGAATCCCGAGTCAAGCGGTGCGCTAGCCGCACGCGGCGCTGCTACTTCGACCAGGGTGGAACTACGCCGTTGGTGCGCGCGTAGGCGATCGACTGCCCCAGATGCTCGTGTTGATCTTCGAAAATCAGCATCACCGCGTCCTGCTTGGTCATGTCTTCTCCGAACAGTCTCACGTGTGCCTGCAGGTCGTTGTCGGAAAGCGCCGTGATCGCTTTTTGTAGCTTGGCGTAAGAAGACTTCAGAGCGTGTTGCATTTTCGCCGGATCGGTAATGGGCGCGGGCTCGGCGCCCGAATTCGTTTTACCCGTGAGCGCGTCGGCGAGCAGGGCGTTCTCCTGCACGATCAGGTTGAATACGTCGCCGACGGAGCGCACGCCCTGGCCGGGCTTCCAGTCGTACTTGCCTGCCATAACTTGCGCAAGTCCGGTGAATTTTTTGGAAAGCGTTCCGGCATCGTCTGCGAAGGCGGCCTGGAATTTCGCGGGCTGTGCGTGCGCCAACGGCACCATCAGAGCGATGGCAAGCGCGCACAGCGCGAACTGAGTCAGAATCTTCTTCATGTGGAACTCCTTTACATCAACCTGAATGGTCCTGCTG
>JBAQGJ010000150.1:0-32725 GCA_049287725.1 Candidatus Acidiferrales bacterium
ACCTTCAAACGTTCCCGCTCTTTCGCACTCAACTCGATCCGCTCCTCTGCCATCGGGCCCCCCGGCCCCTAGAAAAGCGGACATTTCTACTTTGCACAATCCGGACATTCTCACTTTGCAGCTACACGTTCTAAGTTCCCAGCGACCTATAATGATGCGATAACCGGTCACACTGTTTGGTCAACCGCGTTCATTCGTTCTTCATTCATCCGGCCACCGTGCACTTCGATTTTGGAGAGAGCGGTTTCGATCTCACGAAGATCCGCAGGCGTTAGCTGAACATCGATTGCTCTGAGGTTCTCGTACAGGTGATCGGCGCTTCGCGTGCCGGGAATCGGTCGGTGATCACGACTGGTGAGCTGGCGCTCTTTGTAGGGTCCGTGATTGATTTAGCAGTCACTGTAACCTGGCCACCAGCCGGCACCACCGCCGGGGCCGTGTAGGACGTTGCCACGGCGCTTGCCGCGCACGAGAGGAACGCCCCAGCTCAAAAGGCACGTACTTTCTCTACGGTGACTTTCAAGATTTCCAGTGCGAGACCCCAGGAATATTTACAGTACGTTCCAAGTGTCCGCTCCTCGACTTAGCGCTTCGTGATGCACGATCTCCATCAGGCGATGATTGTCTCGGTCCGCGAAAGGGCGGCCGATTTCAGGAGTGCTCGATGCAGCCATCTCTTGAATCTCATTGGCGCGCCTACCACTTTCTGGGTCCATCCAAACGGTGGTCCAGCGAGAACGTCGTGACGCGGAACTCGCCGCGGCTCAAGCCGATCACGGGCGAGCGAGCCCTAATTCTGCCACGCCGGGGGCGGACCGCGGAAGACACACAAGCGGCTCGATACGCCGAGGCGGTGCCAAGATCGAGGCGACGATAGCGGGCGATCACCCTTGCCTCGAAGATAGGGAAGGCTGAAAATGGCGGCGCTCTGAGCAGTGCGGGCTGCGGCCCGTGCTGAGAACGGGCCGCAGCTTGGCGGCGAATTAAAACGTCACAGATGCTTTTATTTGGATAATTCGAACCGAAGCATCTCCGCCGAGTCCGGATCCGAGAATGCTCGTTGGCTCACTAACCGCTGAGGAGATGGAGCCGAGCGCCCCGGTCAAGTTGGAGTTTGGAAGACTGAAATTCGGGTGGTTAAACAGGTTAAAGAATTGAAAGGCCAACCCGAATTGGCCCGCCTCCCAGTGCGGGATTTTCGTCAGCTTTTGGGCCGTGAAGTCCGTATTCCAGTAGCCGGGCCCCCGGAAAATGTTGCGTAGTCCGCCGATAAAGTTGGTCTCCGATGTGGACGGGACAAACTGAGCGGCAGTGAGGCAAGGAGTCACGCCTGTTGCAGCGCCTTCTCCGCAGCGGGAGGTCGGTCCTCCAAGGAACTGTGGAAGGACCACGCCGCCAAAACCTTGTGCTGATAGAAGTCCATCGAGACCGCCATCCACAACGGAATAAGGAAGCCCGCTGCGGACAAAGATCGTACCGGAAACCTGCCAGCCGTCTACGAGAGGCGCCCAGCCATGCCCCAGCAAAGCGCGACGAATGGGCAATTCCCAAACGTAGCTCGAGCTGAAGTAATGACGGATATCGTAGTCTGAGGGACCGTAGTTCTGCTGGGTATTGAATGGGTTTATGGCGGATGTAACGGAAGTCGCGGAGAAGAAGACGTTCGGGTTTCCACCATTGGAAACGTCGTCAAAGGCGTGGCTATACGTGTAGTTGGCCTGCAATACGCCTTTTCCCCAGCTGCCATTGACGTTGTGCTTGAAGGAAAACGTCACGCCTTCGTAGTTCGATATGCCATTGGTGTCCAGAAGGCTCACGGTGCCAAACCGAGGGTCGAACGGGGCCGCCGGAAGACCAACGAACGAAGAAACGTTCTGGCAGGCGGTTCCAACAGCACCCGGACTGCAAAATGCGTTCACGCCGTTGCGATCCACAAGGTCGTGAATGCTGTGGTTTCCGTTGTAGGCTACGTCAAACGAACTGTTCTTGCCGATAGCTTGCTGGATTTCCAAGCTCCATTTCTGGAACTGCGCAATCCGCGTCTGTTTGTTGGCGCTGAATAGACTCGGCGGCGAGAAAGCTGGAACATTTGCCTGGATTTGCGCCAACGTTTGGTTGGTTTTAAATCCGGTGATCAAGCCAGCGTTGTTGGCAGCCGCCTGAGTAAATAAGTTGCCGCCGTTGAGGGTTTCGCCGGGAGCGATGTTGCTTCCCGAGACGAAGAACGTGTTGACTCCCGGCGCATTCGAAGCAAAGTTGTCGGTGAAGACAGCTGGAAAAGCGTCGTTGAAAAGTCCGACTCCTCCGCGAATCACAGTGCCGCGCAAGCCGTGCGGCGACCAAGCGAAACCGAACCGCGGTTGCCAGAGAATCGAGCTCAAGCCTTGCAGTTCCTGGTGCAATCCCTGCAAGACATCGGTGCTGTAGGGCGTGTTGACGTTATTGTCGGCCAATAGGAACGGGGCGTCTAAACGATTAAAGCAATTGGTTTGGCAGACCGGGTTGGACTCGTGCTCGATTCGAAGAGCAAAGGTGAGCGTGAGGTTTGACTTAATTTTCCAATCGTCTTCCCCGTAGAAAGCGAGAGTGTAAAGAGCGATCGGCTGGGACAAGGCTGTGGGGAAGCTTTGCTGCAAAACCGAACTGGTGCCGGTGGCCGGGTCCACACCGCCATTGAAGAACGCCGCCACCGAATTTGGCGTCACGAATCCGCTCGTGAATACGCCGAAATCTTGATCGCTTACGTCATAGCGGAGGAACTTGGCGCCCACTTTGATCGTGTGATTCCCCAAGGTCTTCGAAAAGTCATCGCCAATCTGATACTGCGTGACGCTTCGCCCCTGGGGGAAGAACGCATCACCGGCACCGCCGGCGGCAGCTCCGCCGATGTTGAACCACGGAATATTGGCGTTACCGAAGAATATCGTAGTAGGGAACGCGGCAAGCGTTGCTGCGCGGTTAGAATTATCGAAAACCGCGCTGTACCACTGCCCGGACAGAATGAACTGATTCACCGTGCTCGAGCCGAATGTATGTGTTTCATTCAATTGGCCCTGCCACTGCGGCTGAGTGCTGGTTATGTTGAAAAGTGGGCTGATGGGGTCTGTATCGGACGCCTGATTGCCTTTATCGTAAAGAACGCGCAGAAAGACGCGGTCGTTTGGCGTAGCATTGAAATCGACGCGACCGGAATATTGCGCTTCGGTTGTGAGGTTGTTATCTGCCGCCTGGAAGAACGAGGAGCAAGCGACCCCCGGTCCAAGGCCCGTGAACCCGTTGCAACCCAGGGGATCGGTAGATAAAGGACCGGCACCCGGCACGGCGTTGGCAGCTCCCTTGGCGTTATTGTAGAGACTGAACAGATTCTGATAGAACTTCACGGTTGCTGAATTAGCGGGAAAACCATTATTGTTCTCTAGATTAGCAATGGTGGCGGTCTGGAACGCCTGGCTGGGAAACGCGACGGCGGTGCTTACCGGAACGACGACTCGCAGACCTTCGGTGTTGAAAAAGAAGAACAATTTGTCCTTCTTGATCGGACCCCCGATTGAACCAGCCCACTGATTGGCGTTGCTGAAATTCTTCGGATCCCCGGCATGATTCAGAAACCAATCGTTGGCGTTGAAAGCGCTGCCATTCCAGTAATAGACCGCGTTGCCGTGAAAGTCGTTGCTTCCCGACTTTGTGACGTAGTTGACGCTGGCTCCTGCCAGACTGCCGTATTCTCCCGAGTATCCGCTACTGACAATAGTGCTCTCCTGAATCTCGTTCGCGCCTAGCAGTAGGTTCGTGGCGCCGGAGTTATTCAAGTTAAGGAAAGGATCGTTGTCATCCATTCCGTCCAGCGTGAAAAGGTTTGAGGCTGCGCCGACGCCATGGTCGGAGAAATTGCCCAATCCACCAGCGGTGTTCATCACTACGCCCGGGGCAGTTTGAACAAACGCGGTGAGGTCATTGCCGGGATTGGGTATTGCGCTGAGCTGTTGCTGATTAAACGTGGTTGCCACGTTTCCGTTTTCCGTCTGCAGCAGCGGTTCCGCCTCACCGGCTACAGTTACAGTTGTGGACGCAGACCCGATCGTGAGTTGAAAATCTCCAGTGGTAATCTGCCCAAGCGCAACATTCAGAGTCCTTTGAGTTTGCTCGAAGCCTGTGGACGTCACTGACACCGTGTAACTGCTGGGGGTCAAGAGTTGGAAATGGTAGACGCCGTCCTTGTTGGTCTCTGTGGTTGCGGTGGTTCCTTTTGAATTGTCCTTAAGTGTGACCTTCGCGTTCACCACCGCCGCGCCTGAAGGATCGATTACGATGCCGGTGATTTCGCCGGTAGTCTGAGTCTGCGCGCGAAGTTCCTGCCCGTGAAAGCCAACCGCAATCAGGAGCGCAACGCCCAGCAACACCCATCTTTTGAGATTCATTGTCTTTCAGCCTCCCTGTGAATTGTCTTTCTCCCCGCATACGGCGCCTTGCAGGACAGCACCATCCGCCCCGGATGGCCCTGCGTATGCGCGAGAACACACCCCTACTTACGGCGCGTTTGAACGTATTTGCTCCTACACTCGGGTGGCGGCCCGTTTCGTAGATTTCCTTCTGGATTGTCAGATAAGGATCGCGGTTTGTTCCCTCTCGCACACTAGTGTCACTGTCCAGACTGACGCGTCGCCAAAAAATTCCAAGAATTGCGCAAAATATTTCTGGGAGAGGCCGAGGCAGCCCTTATCGCCAGACGACGCGGGATGAAGGCGCTGGTCGAGGCTAATCTCCGCAGTTGCGGCCGATCCCAGTGAAACCCATCTTTTCCGGTTCATTGCTTCTCAGTCTCTGTGCAATCTGTCCCTTCGGGCATGCTGCGTTTGCTGAAGGCCGCATCGGATTCGGCTAGTTGCCTGCGTACCGCTTCGATCGTCAATCGCGAAATCGGAATGGCCAATGTCGATCTTGTTGGTCGCGAAATGAACAGAACGATTGCTTCCGTTTTTTCGCTGACCTCTTTCAGCACGCCAATGTATCTGCCGCCTCCGGCCTCTACAATCGAGGAGATTTCGGCTTCGTTCAAAACTGGATCCGTCCTCTTCGAGCCTCTTTTCATATTGCCCACTTCCAATGGTGCCGGCGCTTCGAATCTCCTGCGTCAACTCCGCCGGCGGCGCCCGAAATTCACCGCCGACGGGCTGAAGCTTTGCGTGCTCAAATCTGAAGTTAGTCTCCGGCTAAGATGGTGACTTGCTTGGCCTTCGCGAGCTCCGTTGAGACTTGCTTGGGGTAGAGAAACTCATGCCCGATTGTCTCGCCGGGATAGAACCAGGAGACGAGTGCCTGAGGCCGAGTGGAGCTACGCGCCGTGAAAGTGAATGCGGAGTTGTCCGTCGGGTGCAGACGCTCGGCATCGATTGTTATGACCGTGCCATAAAAAATCGTGCGATCCGAGTTATAGATACGGACCAGGTTATGGTCGGTCGCGTTCTGAGGCAGGACGAACCAGTAGGTTCCCGCGGGTAGGACGCGTCCGGGAATCTGAACAGCCTGGCCAAAGGTGACTTTGGTGGCTTGATTCACTTCATCCGCGCGCACGCCTGGCAGCATCGTCGAGAACGCAAGCAGAAGCACAGCGGTGGAAAATATTCTTGCTGCAGAAAACTTCATAACCGCCCCTTTTTGTCGTACTGCGGCCGGCTGCTGCAACGATTTCTTCCTTGCAGTTTTTGTCTTGTGCCTTCAACTTCGGCCACACAAGTAAGACGCAGTGGTGGCGGCGGGCGAATGTAAAGGGTTTGTCAAATAGTTGTAAGCAAACTTCAGAGGATTACGGGCAGTGGTTCATCGGCTGGCAACTGCCTGCCGCTCTACAAACAAACGGAACAAGAACAATAAAGCGCGAGTACAAGGCTCGGGACGATACTGCCAAGGCCCTCGAGCGCGTCCAACCGGAAATCCAAGAAGCAGGACGTGAACTCGGCGGCGCAGCCGTCTTGGCATTCATGACCTCAGCTGCTTTCTTGTCCGCACCCAGTAGACGAGCGACACTCTCTGTCTGAAGGGTAGTCCCCGCCTGAAACGCTTTCGTTACGGAAATTGGCCAGGATTCTCCCTGTCGTGCTCGCCTCACTGAACCACAATCGTGCCCGTCATCTTCGGGTGAACCGAACAGAAGTAGGAATACCTTCCGGGTTTGGCGAACGTATAGGAGAACTTTTCGTCGGTATCCATAGCCTTGGACTTGAACATCTTCGGATCATCCGCGCTGACGACCGTATGCGGAATATCGTCGTGGTTGGTCCAAGTAACCGTTGTTCCCAAGGGCACCGTGAGCACCGCTGGTGTAAAACTGAAGTTATCAATCTTCACTTCCGTAGTTGCTGGCTGCTGAGTAGTTGCCGCGACTTTCGGCGATCCTGCCAACAGCAGCCCCAACGCAACGATAACCGCCATCGTCAAACCTGCAAGCCACACTCTTCTCGTCTTCATCTTTGTTTCCTCTCTGATTTTTAAAAAATTGATTTCCTGACTTACGCGCGATCGTTATGCCAGCGTTGAGTCCACTACCGCCAGTGCGTGCTGGCTCTGCACGTAGTTCACGTCTGTAATTCCCAACAGGCTCCTTAACTGGTCTGCCGGCACCTTCATAGGGCCCGGCGAATCGGCCTTACCAGGCTGAGGTTGTGGAAACGACGTTGACGCCGCCGTGTGAAACGTCACGTTGCCTTCGACCTTTTGCATCGTCTGATGAATGTGCCCGTTCAGCACGGTCACTGAGCCGAACTTTTTCAGGTAAGCTAATGCCTGGGCGCTGTCTTCGGTGCCCCAACCCCATTCCGGATACACCGACCACAATGGAATGTGAGCGAACACTACGATGGGTGTGCTCGATTTCAGATGCTCAACGTCGTCCTCCATCCATTCGAGCTGCTCGGGGCCCAGCGTGCCCAATCCCCCAGCCTTCAAGTTGAGCACGTTCACCAGACCGATGAAGTGCACGCCTTTCTTGTCAAAGCTGTACCACCCTGCTCCCTTGGTGCCTTTTCCATAGCGTTCCAGGTACTGCTCCCCGTTATCGTTCAGTACGTCGTGCTCGCCCGGCACGTAGAACACATCTTTGGCGCTCGCGCCCTTCAAAATCTGATCGACGGTGTCGAACTCTTCGGGTTTCGAGAGGTGACTGATGTCGCCCGTATGCAGCATGAACTCCGGTGGCGTCGCCAAACCATTAATCTTGTCGATCGCCGCTTTTAGTGTTCCTGCGACATCCGGGTTGGCGGGCTTGTTGAATCCCATGTGGCTATCACTGATCTGCACAAAGCTCAGCTCGCCAGCCATTTTCTGCGCGTCCAGTTCTCTGATTCGGCTCATGCTATAAGACCGCAGCACGCCGCCCTGCATCACGCAGAGTGCGCCGGTCCCGGCCCAAGCCATGCACTTCAAAAAACCACGCCGGTCCACTCCATCATTATTGTGATCGTGTAAAATCTGATCTTTGGTCTTCTCGCCCATAAGTCCTCCGTGATTTCATCCTCTTTCCCAGCCATCGCACGCTTGTTCGGCTGCATTTCCTCGGTACGAGCGGCGCGGTACAGAACTCGGAGGGTATCCGCGCCGCCCTCAGACTTGCTCCATCTTGCTATACCGCAGCCGTGCTCTTTTTATTCCAGCCCCATCGGCACTGACTCTTTTTTCCAGCAAACAAAGAGCAAGAAGCGGGAATAAATCCACCCCTCGGGCGGTTACTACGGATGAATAGTCTTGTCCAAGGGAAGGTTCGAACGTGCTGGACTCGCAGGATCAAATGCGGTTCGAGACACTCGTCCTGCCGCATCTCGATGCCGCCTTTAATCTGGCGCGATGGCTCTTGCGCAGCGGTACCGATGCCGAAGACGCCGCGCAAGAGGCGATGCTACGCGCCTATCGCTTCTTCCATGGTTTTCGTGGCGGGGACGTGCGCGCCTGGTTGCTGCAGATCGTGCGCAACACCTGCTTCACTTGGATGGAGAAGAATCGTCACGGGAAAGACATGTCCGAGTTCGATGAAGAGTTGCACGGGCCCGTAGGCCCAACACCCGAGTCGCTTGCGATCGCGGCGGATAACCGCGGGCGCCTTACCCAGGCTCTGGAATCTTTGCCGTCGCGCTTCCGGGAGGTGATCGTACTCCGCGAGCTCGAAGGTTGTTCTTATAAGGAGATCGCCACAATTACTTCGATTCCCATCGGCACAGTCATGTCCACGCTTTCCCGTGCGCGCCGACAGCTTCAGCTTGCACTTAATAACCCCTCCAAGGAGGCCATCCGTGAGCTGTAACCGCGCTGGCACCGTTCTTCACGGCTATTTCGACAACGAATTGGATGCCCTCGATGCCTCCGAATTCGAACGCCATCTCGAGCAGTGCTCCGATTGTGTTAACGCGCTTGAGACTCTGGAGTCTTTGCGGTCGTCGATGAATCTTGCGCAACTCTATAAAAAGGCTCCAGCCCCTTTTCGTAAGAAAGTTCTCGCTAGTCTCGGTTCTGGGCGCTCTGTCGCTGTCTTTCCGTCTCGCAATGTTTGGAGCTGGCTTGCAGTCGCGGCAGCAATTCTTGTGACTGTCTATCTGGGCGTGCAATTTGTCACCTCACAGCGCACGGGCAACTACGGAACGGAGCTGACCGCGGAGATTGTCGATGCCCATTTGAGGTCACTGCAGCCCGGGCATCTTACCGATGTCGTCTCTACCGATCAACACACGGTCAAGCCGTGGTTCGACGGCAAACTGGATTTCTCTCCTCCGGTCCAGGATTTTGCCGATCAGGGGTTTTCACTGCAGGGCGGCCGCATTGACGTTGTTCACGGCCGTACTGTCGCCGCTCTGGTCTATGCTCGACGGAAACATTTCGTGAACGTCTTCATCTGGCCCACGAACGGAAAAGACAGCGCGCCGAGTTACGGCTCACGACAAGGCTATCAGTGGACTGAATGGCGCAAGGCAGGGATGGAATTCTGGGCCGTCACAGACGCCGCGCCGTCGGCCCTCGAGCAGCTTCGGAGTTTGCTTACGAGTAACTGAGCCAAGGACCGTTCATAGTTCTCGGTCAAACCAACAAATTATTCCGTGCGCTGCTTATTTGTTCGAGGAATCCGCCGAGCTTCAGCAGTTCGTACAGCCGATACGGATTCGACAGTTTGGTTTACCACCAAAACAGTGCCCGGCGCCCGCTCTTCTTGGCCAGCACTGTTCTCTGCAACAGCTCCTCATTGGTATTCAGACACCGCGCGCAGGCATGGGTGAAATACGATCGAGACCTTTCGTTGACGAAACCTTTACACCCTTTCTCCAATCTCGCAGCGAACGAGTGCGTCTGATCGGTGTGTGCGTTTTGAAAGATGATTGTGTTGCGTGCCGTTCTTAGCGGAATAAAAGTTTTGGAGCGGTAGTTATCTCAAATGAAGGAATGCGAACTGTGACCTCAGCAGGCCGCAATACAAAAAAGGAGCTGTCATGAAGATAGTCACAATCGTCAAAAGTCTAGTCACCATCACGTTTTTATTTGCTTTCCTGGTCGTGCTGCCTTCTGCTCAAGCAGATCAGGCGAATCAGGCCACGCAAGTTACCTTTAGCCAACCGGTTCAGCTTCCCGGACGCGTCCTGTCTGCGGGAACCTACTGGTTCATCGTGCCTGGGGATACGACGCAACACTTCATTGTCCGTATCTTCAACTCTGATCGAACAACGTTGATTGCGACCCTCCTCACGATTAACGCTGAGCGTGCGCTGCCAACCGACCACACCGCGTTCACGCTCGCGGAGCGTGGGTCCGAGCAGCCTCAGGCGGTCGTGACCTGGTTCTACCCGGGTAGAACGACGGGGCATGAATTTCTATACCCGAAGCAGTTGGAGAAGGAACTGGCCAAGGATAAGGAGGACACCGTCGACGCCGGGGACTAGCTCTGGGCTCGATACGGCGTCAACTGCTCGGTGGTGAGATTAAAGCGCCGCCGGCCCAGTTGCGGCAAACGGTCGCGAAGCGCAGAAATGGTTTCCGCTGGCCAAACAGACACAGATCTGAAGGACGATACCGTGAAGATATCAAGACAAGCCGAACAACCAGAGTTGACGAACGCGGATGTCCTACGACTAGCGCAACAGGGGGATGCCGTCGCGTTTGAACGAATCTATCGGTTGCACAGCCGGAAGGTCTACGCCCTCTGCGTTCGCATGGCCGCAGACCCGACCGAAGCTGAAGATCTTACTCAGGAAGTTTTTCTCCAGTTATTCCGGAAGATCGGAACGTTTCGCGGCGAATCGTCCTTTTCTACCTGGTTGCATCGGATCGCTGTCAATATCGTCCTAATGCGTTTTCGTAAAAAAGCGAAGGCGGAAACGTCCCTGGACGCCATGAGCAACCCTACGGATGAATCCTGTGCGCCACCCCAGGAATTTGGCGGTCCGGACCTCCAACTCAATGGCGTGATTGACCGCATCACTCTTCAAGCGGCTATCAACGAGTTGCCGCCCGGATACAAGGCAATGTTTATTCTTCGCTACATTCAAGGATACAAGTACAGCGAAATCGCTGAGACGCTCGGATGCTCGGCGGGGAATTCCAAGTCTCAAGTGTACAAGGCACGCGTGCGTCTGCGTGAGCTGTTGCAGAAGACAGTTGCGCGGCGGCACGCATCGGCGCCGCAAATCGACCGGCTGAAATATAGCCTCGATCATACTCACGCCTGGAATGATGGCACTTCGCGGGTATGACGAAGAACACCATTGCCAGGGTTGAGGAACGAATAAAATTCATCGAAAAGCAGTCAATCGAATCGAGCGCAAGTCGATGAGCACAGGCGTGAGCTTCTGTTTACACAAATTCAGAAAAAGGTACCCATGTCTTTCTTGCGACTCTTCGAGATTCACGAGCAATCGTGGTTCCCACAATTCCTTCGGGACCAATTCGTTGACGAACTGCAGATGATCCTGGAGTTCACGAACAGCTATCAGCCGATCGCGCACCTATTACGGCAACGCCTCGAGGAGTGCGGTTCTGACCGCGTGGTGGATTTGTGCTCGGGGGCAGGCGGACCCTGGCCATTTCTCATGCGCCATTTTGAAATGGTCGGAGCGAAGCTACCCGATGTGC
Organism: Candidatus Acidiferrales bacterium; assembly: GCA_049287725.1. Taxonomy (GTDB): domain Bacteria; phylum Acidobacteriota; class Terriglobia; order Acidiferrales; family UBA7541; genus Palsa-295. Next base: position 11,101 of record JBAQGJ010000150.1, read on the forward strand.
TGCTTACCGATAAGTATCCGACCACAACAGAATTTCACGACTTCGAGTCTCCGACCGCGAAACGGATTCATTTTGTAAAACGCTCGATCGACGCAACGAAGGTCCCAAGGTATCTTCGGGGATTCAGGACACTTTTTTCGTCCTTTCATCATTTGAATCCTGACCAGGCGCGCCGCCTGCTGCAAGATAGTGTGAGCAATCGGCAGGGCATCGGTGTCTTTGAGGCGCCCGCGCGTCACACGTTGACGTTGCTATCGCTACTGTTCATTCCGATCGCTGTGTGGATATTGGTCCCCTTGCGCCGCCCCTTCCGTTGGTCGCGACTGCTCTGGACGTATTTGATTCCGGTGATTCCGTTCGCTCTTCTCTTCGACGGCTTGGTTTCTTGCCTGCGGGCCTACTCCCTCGGAGAACTTCGAGCAATGGCAAGCGAACTTGAGGGCAGTGGATACCGGTGGGAGATTGGAGAGCAGACCGGAGGATTGTTGCCCCTCCGGATTACGTACTTAGTTGGCTGCCCACTAGCTATATCGGTCGAATCCGCCGATTGAGTTTCGTGGTGCAATCGAAATTTGCATGACGGCTGGGGTCGGCCCGTTCTGGTTGTACGCGAGCAACTGCCCGAAGCCGGTGCTGCCTTGAATGCCAATCTTAGTCGGAGTGAGCGTCACACGGACAGACGTCGTGCGCTCTCTCTGTTTCCAGGTTTGCATAACGGAGTTGTTCAAAGAGGGAAGCCGATACGGCGTACAAGGTCCTTAAAACGCGGGTCCGAGCGGAGGGAATCAAAACCTGGCCGCAGCAGGACGCCCGGATTGAATCGCTCTTCGTATCCTTTTTCCAGCCAATTCATTGCTTGATCCTTATCCCCGAGAGCTGCATAGACCACCGCAATCTCTGAAGCGTCTGAATAACTGCGGTTTGAGCGGTTCTTCAGATCACTCAGTAGCTTTACCGCTTCGTTAGTGCTGCCTGATGCGGCGTAGGCGCGAGCTAGATTAGCGATGCACGTCGGGCTGCCTCCAGAGAGCGCGACCGCTTTTTGCAGTTCTGCGATCGCTTCGTCGTACATATGTTTCTGGAGATACGCCTGGGCAAGCTGATTGTGTGCGAGAGCAAAATTAGGATCCATTTCGATGGTCTTGCGGCTCTGAGTTATCGATTCATCGTACAAATGCGCAATGACCAGGAGTTCTGCCAAATCAGAGTTAATGATAAGGGATAGCGGATCCAGATTTTTTGCTTTCCTCATTTCCGCGATAGCTTCGTTATACCGACCCAATAAACTCAAATGCCAGGCGTACCAATGGTGAGCGGTTGCATATCCGGGATTCAGCTCAATCGCTCGCTGGAACTCTTTTCCGGCAGATTCCAGATCCCAGTCGAAGGCATCGAAGCAGAATGCAAGCGAGTTGTGGGCTTCGCTGAGCGTGCTATCCAATTCGAGAGCTTTGATGGCCGCGGCCTTCGCTTTCGGGAACGCCTCCTTCGGGGGCATCACTCCATACTGCCAATCTCCTAACAAAGCATAGGTGTCGGCTAGCCCTGTATAGGCTTGGGCGTAGTTTGGATCCTGTGTGATCGCCTGGTTGAAATAGTCGACGGCCGTTTTCAAGCCATCCGCGGTTCGCTTGTTCCAAAAGTACCGTCCTTTAAGATAGGCCTCATAAGCTCCCGGATTTACGACCTTCGCGCTTTTGAGCACAGCCTCTTCCTGTGGACTTAAGCTGATCCGAATCTGCTCAGCAATGGAGCGGGCCACCTGGTTTTGTAGCGTCAAGGCATCGCGCAGTTCACCTTCATAGCTGCCAGCCCACAAGTGCTTGTCGGCAGCAGCCTCGATCAACTGCGCTGTGATGCGGACTCGGTCGCCGGAACGCAGGACGGTACCTTCCACCACGGCGTCAACGTTCAGCTCTTTCGCGATCTGGGGCAGGGACTTGCGCGCGCGTTTGTACGGCATCACCGACGTCCGGGAAATAACACGCAATGCACTGATCTGCCCCAGATCAGTGATCAGCTCGTCGGTCATACCGTCGGCGAAGTAATCCTGGGAGGCGTCTGCGGAGAGGCTCTCCAGTGGGAGCACTGCCAAGGACCGAATCTTAGATGACGGTAGGTCCCTGGAATAAAACCTCCACGCGGCGAAAGAGGCCAATACAATAAACACCACCAGCGAAGATATTTTCCATGCAAGTGACGGCGAGCGATGTTTGGGCATCGCCGGCTTGACAGCGGAGCCCGCGCGGCCCTGAGTTTCCGTTGTGGGATGGGGCGAAAGTGCGACATCGGGGCTGCGAACCGGGCCTGCGTCGGCCGCTTTGACCTCCGCTAGAAAGCGGTAGCCGCGCCTGGCCACGGTCTCCACAAAGCGGGGGCTTTCGGCTGAGTCGCCGAGGGCGTCGCGGATTTTGCTGATCGCCTTATTGAGCCCGTGGTCGAAATCCACGAAGGTGTTTGCCGGCCAGAGTTTTTTCTGAAGTTCTTCGCGTGTTACGAGCCCCCCAGGTTGCTCAAGCAGCATCGCCAAGACTTGGAAAGGCTGTTCCTGAAGCCGAACTAACAGGCTGTGCTTGCGCAATTCGCCAGTGCGCAGATCTAGTTCAAAGACTCCAAAACGAAGCCGCCCGCGAGGCTGTTGGTTTTCTTGCACGGCGAGAAGGCAATCAGGAAAAGTGTACCACCAGGAAGAGCCTGCCGGACGATGGAGGACAGTTTCCTGTAAGACCTGCGCCGAGTGATGGTTAGCAGGGGACCTGTATTCCAGCGGGAAAGAACTGCCCGTCCATTGTGTCGATCACCGGCGCACACCATAGTGAGGCCTCAAGCGCAAGGGTCGGACGATATATCGCTCGCAGGGAGAAGCGTCAATGCTGGGGCACAGTCATCCGCAGAATTTTGAGCAGGCCGTCTTACCGCATCTTGATGCCGCTTACAACCTCGCGCGCTGGTTGACGCGAAATGAACAGGACGCACAGGATTCTGTCCAGGAAGCATACCTACGCGCTTTCCGATTCTTTCCCGGTTTCCACGGTGGCGACGCCCGGGCATGGCTCCTGAAAATTGTCCGCAATACTTGCTACACGTGGCTGCGCGCAAACCGGCCACTGCAGGACGCGACGGAATTCGACGAAGACCTTTGCCCTCTCGATTATTACACTCCCAATCCGGAAGAACTCGCGCTCCAGAACGACAGCAGCACCTTGGTGCGCAAGGCATTGGAAAATCTCCCGACGAGTTTTCGTGAAGTCCTCATTCTGCGCGAAATCGAGGGGATGTCCTACCGAGAGATCTCAGATATCTCCGGTATGCCTGTGGGAACCGTGATGTCGAGCTTATCGCGTGCGCGAGAGCGCCTTCGTCGGTCTCTCATAAGTGTCATGAATAGAGACAAAATGCCGGATTCACGGCGAACAACAGTTGTAAGCGTATGAGTGCATGGCCCGCTTGTCGAAAACGCCGCTACCTCAAGCCGGAGGGAGTGTAATGCGCTTGAGCCCGATGAACTGTATGCCGAGCAGTGTTCCGTCGCGGTCCCGATTTACCCGGACGCGTTACTTTGTTTTTGAACCGAGAAATTTTTGGAATAAAAGCGGTGGGCGTGCGGTCTGAATGGTACAGCAACGGCAAGCACAGCCACTATCGATTCGGGTTCGCATCAGGGCAGAGCGCCTGAAGGCGATCAGGACGATTCCAAAACAAGGAGAGACCAATGAAACAATCGGAGGCTCAAGTTCACGGCAATCGGCGCTCCTTCTTGAAGAAGAGCGCGTTGGCAGGAGCAGCTACGGTGGGGGTTGGCCTGTTCGGCGCGGGCAAGTCTGCATTCGGCCAGAGCGCGCGAGGTAGCAGCCTCACGAAGGGTGACATAGCCATTCTTCGATTCCTGGCTGCAGCCGAGCTCATCGAATCCGATCTTTGGATCCAGTACGCGGAACTCGGCGGAATCGGCGATAACGCGCCGGTGGAGATAAACCCGAACCAACCAATGAACAACTATCAAATCGCCTTGTCGAACCTCGATGGCGACGCCTCGCAATACATCACCAGCAACACCATAGATGAAATCAGCCACGCCAACTTCCTCAATGGCTACCTGGAGTTCAAAGGCGCAGACCCGGTCAACTTCGACGAGTTCCGTACACTCCGAGGCAGCCAAGCGACTGGAGCCCAGGACATTGGCCGGCTCACCAATCTGATGCACCTGAACGTGGACACCAGCTGGTACGAACTCCACAATGTTACCGCCATTCCCCGCAACGACGACGATTTCAATGGCGCCTCCAACCCCAACTTTCCGGGCAACGATCACATCCAGGCGATCGCGAACGTAGCGGCTTTTCACTTCGGATACATCGAACAAGGTGGATCGAGCCTCTATGCGGCGCTTGGCCAGAAAATCAGCGGTCTCGAAGTGCTGAAGATCGCGTTCGGTATAGGTGGAGACGAGATCGCTCACTTTCTGGAGTGGGTCGATTTTGCAGGCAACGCTGTGCAAGCGCCAGTGGCACCGTTTACAGACAAAACATCCGGTCTGTCGTTTCCCGATTTTTTCAACAATCCTCCGCTGCAACCGCCGAGCCGGGTTCAGCCCAGCTTGATTTTTCCGGTTCCATGTGAATTCATCAGTGCAGATTTGCCCCACTGCGCGGTGATTCGCCCGAGCGACGACAAATTTGGAGGCGCAGTAGCGACCATTGCATCGTTCACAGCAGACGGACTGTTTGTTGGCCAGAGTTCGAAATTCCTCCACACAGTGAATCAACTGGCGGAAGAAGCGGACGCTGCCACGCGCGAGATATAGACCAAGCGTGTCTTCGATCGGTCGGGAAGTCCGATTAACTCTTCGCTTCGTCGCCTTGCGGCAAGGATGAATGATCCGGTTTGGACTGAGGTCATTCATCCGCTGCGGCCGAATTCAGAGCCGAGCAATAGGAAGGATTTGGCGAAACAACCCACAGCTATCCTAGTCGTACTCGTATTGCATATTTGAGGGCCATTCCCTTTTCAAAAATCAATCGGTGGAGCGGGTCAAGTTCGATTTCGCGACGCTCGTGCGTCCGTTCTCAGGGCCATGCTCCTCAACCAACAATCGGAGAGTCTGCCGCTCGACTGGTGATTCGTGCGCGAACCCGCGGTTCTTCGGGAATAAAAGCCTTTCAGCTCGGGTCACCCAATCGTAGAAGCGCTTGATGTCCTCGATGACCAGCCGATGGTGTTCGATTGGACCTCGTGGGCACTTTGAACAAGGAAGGAGTAGACAACGTATGCCGCCCTACAAAGCAAAGTTGAAGGCTCAAAAGACACTGTGCGCCGGTACCACTGCTTTCTATTTTGAAAAACCCCCGGAGTTCGAATTCGAGGCCGGACAGTTCTTCAACTTTACGCTCCTCGGCCCAGGCGACATGGATCTAGAAGGCAACAGTCGTACTCTCTCCATCGCCAGCGCACCGCACGAACGAAACGTAATGGTGGCTATGCGCCTGCGGACGACGGCATTCAAGCGTACCCTCAATTCGCTGCCGCTCGGAACCGAGCTTCTTCTCCAGGGTCCCTTCGGCTGGATGACGCTCCCGCGCAACTCCACGCGCCCCGCGGTTCTCTTGGCGGGTGGAATCGGTATCACGCCTTTTCGCAGCTTGGTCTGGAGCGAGGCGGAATCGCTCTCCGCTCGCAGAATTCTACTCTTCTATTCGGTTCGAGTCCCTGAGGAAGCAGCGTTCCTCGAAGAGCTGCGAGAAATGGTGCAGCATAACAAGCGCTACAAACTTATCTGCACGGTGACACAACCAGAAAAATCGAGAATGGCTTGGCTCGGAGAAACTGGACGAATATCAATGCAGATGCTGTCCAAATGGATTCCGGATCTGAGCGTTCCGATCTACTACATTGCTGGCCCTCCCGGAATGGTTACTGGCGTGCGTCAGATGCTCATCGGGGCAGGGGTCGCCGAGGAAGACATCCGCGCTGAGGAATTTTACGGCTACGAGTAGATTTGGCATTCGGCCCGCGGCGGGCGGCGCTGCAAACCAAGCCCCATCGTACCGAAAATGATCGGTAGCCTCCTGGCTGGTGACGCGGTCTGACTGCGAGCGAACGCGACGGTCGTCTCTAACAATGCAGCGTGCGGGCGGCTGACCGAGCGAACAGAGGGAATAACAACAGCGAGTCGGCGGTATATGTAGATGAACAGCCAAGCATTCGGTACGGGGACTCAGGCTATGAAGTTCAAGGAGAAGAGTACGGTGAGGATAAAAATGAACCGCAGGTGTTCGCAAGGCATCCGGCGTGCGGCAATTGCAATTGTGATAGTGGGAGTCGCTGCCGCGCCAGCCGTTCCGGCCAAAGGGAGTTCAAAGACAACCAGTGGCACTCCCCCCAACGTCGTTGCCCATGTCCAGCTCTCCGGTGGTCCCTCAACCCGAATGCTATTAGTTAGGAAAAACGGCAGAGAATATCTTTTGCTCGGGCTCGACTCTTCTCCACACGCAGCGGTGCTGGACGTCACTCAGCCAAGCCAGCCGCGTACCGTCGAAACGGTTGCCGGCGCCGCTGGAGCGCCTGCCACCGAACTAAAGGTCATTGCCGACACCTTGACGCTCTTCGGGACGTCTGACACAGAATCGGCTGCATCGGCCGGCCCTAAGGAAATACGCAGCCTCCCGGGTGTGACGGCTTTCGTAAAGGACAAGGCGCAAGGGCTTATTTATGTCACAAACGGCGACGGCTTGTGGATCTTGAAGACCAAGGAAAGAGCTGACGACGAAGTCCAGTATTACGGAAGCGCAGGCTGAATATCGTCCGGCTCGTTGTGACGAAAGGGTCTTCGCCTCAAGGAATTTGAAGCCGGGACCTATTGCGTTTTGGACCTGACCCGCGCGCAATGCGTAAAGGTAAGAACTTCGGTGAAAGGGTTCCTCGGCACCTGGGCGAGTTTTAGTGCAGATCTGAACCTCCTCATCCAAATTGCGATGGGTATCGCGCTGCTCGCCGGTGCCTTCCTAGCCCGAACGAAGCGTTACGCAGCGCATGGCGTTTGCCAAGCTGCGGTGCTGATCCTCAATCTACCGATGATTGCTTTCGTGATGTGGCCGTCCTTTGACGCGCGAGTGTTGCCGCGATTCTCCAAGCATCTCGGGAGACCATACTACTCCGTTGCGATCGCCCACGGCGCTCTCGGGATTCTAGCCGAGGTTCTCGGGCTATACATCTTGCTAGTTGCGGGGACTAACATTCTGCCCCGGTCTTGGCGGTTCCAGCGCTGGAAGCTATGGATGCGCGTCGAGCTGGCCCTCTGGTGGGTGGTCTTGCTGTCGGGGATCGGGACCTATTACATCTGGTACGGAACGCCGCGGTCGCACTGAAGACATCTGTTCATGATCCTAACCTCAGTATTTCTAGCGTTAAGCAATTCGCTACGCATCGCGCTTTGCAGAAGAAAATCAAGACACGTTCGGATTATTGGGAATAAAACGAAGCGGGAGTCGGTCTAGGGTTGGAGGAGACCGGTGCCAAGAGACCGCGTTCAGATCCGTTTGGGTTGCAGCGCGCGTCGCCGAGGTTACTTCATGGTTTGAGCGGTCTCTGATTAGGTCCGAACAGCCGGTGTGGTTTTTCGTTACGAAGGTCAACCAGCGCCTTTTGATATTGGATGGACTACAGATTCTGACTCTTCGCGACAGCAAGAAAGGTCCCATGACGAGCGATGTTTTAGTTTTAGGAGGCGGAGCAACCGGCCAGCTTGCGGCCGCCTACCTGAAAATGCGTTTGCCGAACCTAAAGGTTGCAGTCGTTGAGGGCCCGCACAAGAAAGGTCCAATCGTTGGCGAATCCTTCGTCGAAATCACTGTGGATTTCCTGCTGGAACTAGGGTTTGGAGCTCATCTCATTGAAAAACACTATCCGAAGTACGGCCTCACCTATTATTTCAAGCCCGACATTGACCATCCTGCCGATCGCACTTACATCGTTGACGAAGCTCCGACAGTGCCGCCGCTGCTCTCCTTCCAAATAAACCGCTTTATATTTGATCGCGAGGTGCGGGAGCGCAATGTGGAACGCGGGATAGAGATGATCGACGGCACGGTTGTCAGAATCAATCTTGGCGAGAGCGATGGATTGCACACGGTGACTGTGCAAGATCCCCTGCGGCAGAGATACGATGTGTGTGCCCGCTGGCTGATCGACGCGACGGGGCGCAACCGCATGCTCTCCAAGTTGTTGCGACTTCACGAGCCGGTCAATGAGCAGAAAAACGTTTTCTGGTTTCGTCTAACGAATTTCAACCCTGAAATTCTCGAACGTATTCGGGCTCTCAAGAAACAGAACCGCGCCTTCGTTCCTTACTTCGCAACTCATCATTTCTTTGGAAAGGGTAATTGGATCTGGTGCATTCCCATGCGCTCGCCCGATAATCTGCCGTTAATCAGCATCGGTATCACGTATCGCAAGGACATTTATCCTCATGGTGAGGTCCGTACGATGGAGCAGTTCCTGGCGTGTGCGGGGCGTGAGCATGAGGTGATTGCCGAGCTTACGCGCAGCGGCACTGTCGTCGACACAAATTTCTACAGCTCCTACATGTGGGAATGTCGCCAGCGTTATTCGCCCGATGGCTGGTTCATTATCGGTGATGCGGGCGACACGGTTGATCCACTCTACAGTGTTGGAATGGCCCTATCATCAGTCCAGATCCGGCAGATTGCGGCGATCATCGAAAAGGCGTCAAACGGCTACGACACGACCGAGTTCTCGAAAGACCTTGATACGGCTATCACAACGTTTCAACGGGGGGTGACGCGAGATACGGCACAATTGTATGAATGCATGGGTGATGCCTACCAGTGTCATCTCCGCGTCTATCTGGCGGTAACGGAACTTTTCCACCTCGCACTCCCGTTGCTGATGAACGACTATCTCTGGGATCCGCTGGGTGTGAAACTGGTGAACCGGTTTTTCAAACTCGAAACACTAGAGGGTGACACGAGAAAGTTCCAAGACCTTATCCGGGAGGTCAGCACCGATCCGAAGAACCAAGCGGTCCGCAACTTCGTCAAGGTACAATCCGGCGCTTCGATGAACAATCAATTCTACGAATACAACCGCGAGGAGGACATTCCGGCATCTTTGTCGCGTATGTTATTTAGCCTCGCACGTTTGCGGCTTGCTCTTCTCATAAAGCTCGGCTGGCGAAGTCTGATGCGCTTCGGCCAGCAGCGTGCGCTATTCAAGGACGTGGCGCGTGGTTTGGTTCTGGTGCCCTTCCATGGCACGAAATTGCGTAAAAATTGGCTAATTCGCATGGCCTTCCGTAAGCAATCAGGCGAGAGATTGAATCGTCGACCACAACCCTCAGCTGCGGAATCTAGCAGCGTGCGCTGTGCTTAGAGTGATTAAGATGCAGAGGTTCCGTCAGTGTAATTTTTCACAAGTGAGTCAGAGACGTCCTCTGAGCCAAAAACCTACGTCCCTAAGGCAACCAGCGCCTGTCACTCGCGGATAAAACCGAAAAATGTATGCCATTTCGTTTGCCCGGAACGAATCGAAACGAATCTGCTGGAATAAATACGAGACGACGCGGTTTGGAAGAGTATGGAAGACTCCATACAGCGACGCGACCGGTGGGTTGATACCGGTCCAGCCCTGGACCAGGGCGAAATCGAATTCGCGTTGATTGTCGCAGCTGGGGGCGGGAAAGACGTGGGCGTCTTGAAGGAGATCGCGAACAAAATGGAATCTGTCGTGCTGTTCAACTCGCCGCAGACGAGGACGACCCTGGGCATTCCGATTTCGCGCTTAAGCGTGGAGACTGTGCGCGAGCATCTCGCTGAATCCGACGCGACGTTCGCTGGGGCCGGTGCAAAATGACAAATGCAGGCGGGGCAGGCATTGTCCTCGAGTACAGATTCCGCGACTTTTTTTGCTTCCACATCCGGCTGGCAGAATTGTTCGGAACAGAGATGCCGAGACTGATCGAACGGCTGAAAGTCTTTCACGGTGAAATTATAAGCGTCTCCGAACCGAGATTCGCCCGCAAGGATCGCTAGCTGGTTCGAGCGGACCTCGCGGAATATTCTTGGCTTGCTGGTCTTCAGAGCTTCTCGCCACATTTTCGTTGTAGCGAGAGTTGCTGTGAGTCTCCCATGCCCACGTAATTTCCTACGCATTTCGCCTCAGACAGAGCAAAACAAGATCACGACAAGAACGGATTATCGGGAATAAAGCGAATCGGGTGGTGGTCTACGTTTCGAGGAGATAACGCATGAAACTTCGAAAGACGCTTTCCACTCTTGGGTTAATGCTCGCGTTCAGCATCACGCTCCCAGTAGTGCATGCAGACGACTGGAACCAGGCGACCCGGTTCACATTCAGCCAGCCCGTCCAAATTCCCGGGCGGGTCCTATCGGCGGGGACGTATTTCTTCCGGCTGGCCGACAGCAACGATCGTCACCTTGTTCAGATCTTCCGCGAAGATCGAAGTCTAGTGACGACGCTCTATTCGGTTCCTCAAGTGCGCAATGGTCGTGACGTCGAAGTTGCGATCACTCTCGCGAATCGGGGAAAGGCGCAACCACAGGCAATCGTCGCTTGGTTCTTTGCCGGTGAGACCGAGGGCCACGAGTTCTTGTATCCAAATCAGGAAAAGCACGAGCTCGCGCATGCCGCGCAGAAAGCATTTGTGAGTGGAGACTAGCTCCATGGATTTCCAGATAGAACTCGCGCATGGTGCCAAAGCGGCACCACACAACGTCTCCAATCACAATCTTCATGTCGTGGCGCAACCACGATGCCAAATGACGACGCTCATGGCGGGCGGTCTGTCGCCCGCCTTGGTCGCGAAGCTTCTGGTCGTCGCCTTCGGAATGGACGAAGGGGACACCCTGCCTAGTGAGCAGGTGCTCCGTTGAGCGAGCATGGCGTGTTCTTTCGACGAGCTGCATACTTCTCCGATGGACGCTCTACGCTTCGATGCGGCTTGCTTGGGAGCATCTGCGAATTGATAAACGTCACCACCGCAGCGGTTTCGTCGGCCCTGGGTCGTGTCACGGTCGCCCGCAACCCGCCCGGAGAAGACCAACGGAAATTGCGGACGAACGTACCGAAGAACGGAAGTGGGATCGATTCCCGAAATTGTTGTGCTGGAGTTTGAGCAGAGTCACTAGCCGTGAGCTGCTCGTTTCTCTAAATGGACATTGATGTTCGGATGTCCGTTGTTGCGGATCCTTCCGGTCCATCGTTTCAGTCCTGACTTACTGATGCTCACGTCGTGAAAACAGCAGGCCGGGTCGATATCCAAGGGAGTGGCGCCGACGTAAGTGCCGTCCACGAGGATGTCCGCACCGCTGGGAGTTGATCGAATGCGTGCGTGTATTTCAGTCGGAGATCGCTGCGAGTCCGATTGAGGTTCGGTAACGCAAGCTGCGGCGGCTGGATCTGAAACGAGAGGGGGACGGGAATGGCGCAGCACGCGAGGCTAGAGCTTCCGGCCTTGCGCGGTGAGTGTCTTGGCCTCACGGCGAACGTCTGCCCACTTGATCGGGAGATCCAGTATCGTACCCGGTTGTTCGCTGGACTCAAGCAAACCCAATGCGGCGAGCACAACGCGGCGCTGCAGATCGCGATGAAAGGGCGCGCCAAAGTGATGACCCATCGGCCAGGGAAGAAACAATGCACGCGGAACTTTGATTGCCTCCGTAACGTCGCGCGCAACAGTCACGGAAACCGTGGGCACACCGCGCGCTTCAATGGCTCTCTGGATCAGTCCTACGGACTGATGACAGATCGGTCAAGCGGGCGCCAATAACACACAATCAGCGTGCTCCTCTTGCACGACCGCTTCGGCAATTCCGACTGCAACAGTTCGCTCAAATTTCTCGGGGTCCATGTTGTAGCCGATAAAACTGAAGAAATTCGGAGTCAAGCTGCCTAGGCGCCCCTCCTGGCAGAGTTCCTGAAGACGTTCGATCGGAAAGATTACGTTAATGTCGACGTCTGCATCGTCGTGAGGGTATTTCAACTGATGAATGATCAGGTCATCGTCCTTCGCGATGGATGGCACGCGCATGAAGCGGAAGTCGCCAAAGGGATGGCAGACATCCAGAGGCTGGTCGGTCTTCAGATGCACGCCGCAGGAGCTGACCAGCGTCAACTGGGATGCGGCCAGCGGCTTTCCCAATCGCGCCTGAGGCACGAAGCTCTCTTTGCGAATCATCGAACCGGGGTAGCGCTCGTTGATGGTGTGCCAGAGGCCCGGCCGGAGCTGCGTCCCGACCTCGCGCGGGTCGGCTGAGGACAGAGTGTTCTTATCGGCTGCCGTCATGAATCCACCTCCCAGATCTGCGGATGAAATAAAAATGCAGATGAAAGAAAAGGAGGGCCAGAGTCGATTCGTTTGTCTCAAGAACCCGGGCGATGAATTCGCGGTCCACCTGTTCATCGCGAAGCAGGATTTTTATGGCTTCAGCCCACGAACGGTCGATTTCTTCCTTGCCGACGGCTTCGTTGCCGTCGCCGAGGTGCAAACGAACGAATCGAATGAGCTTTCCGAGATCGTCCTGTTTGGCGGCCTCTCGCAGATACGGAACGGACATGGACCTCTCCTCCTAATTCAGACAGAACATTGTGCGGTAGAAACCAGTGCAGATACGCACGCGAGGGGATCTCCGTTCACGGTTCTGTCCCTCTTCCGCCCGGTCGAGGGAGCAGAAAATAGCAAGAATCGCTTAAGAAGCTTTCGCGAATCTCATCGCCACTGAATTCATGCAGTAACGCAAACCCGTCGGGGGAGGGCCATCGTCAAACACGTGCCCTAGATGCGCCTCACAGCGCCGGCAAGAAACTGCCGTTCGGACGATACCGAAACTGTTGTCGGTGGTTTCCAGAATATTCTCTTTCGCAATCGGTGCCCAAAAACTTGGCCAGCCTGTACCAGACTCGAACTTGGTGCTGGAATCGAACAAGGCCGTGTCGCAGCAAATGCAGCGAAAAACGCCTTTCGCGTGTTCGTTTGGATTTTCATTCGTGTAGGGCAGCTCGGTAGCGGCATGTCGCGTGACTTCAAACGAATCGGGGGAGAGTTGCTTCCTCCACTCGTCTTCAGTTTTTATGACGGTGCCAAGGGACACCACCGATTTGCGCTGGCCTGAATCTGAAAACTCTACAATCGAGACCTTCTTCGGGAGATCTGCGGTCGCTGCTGCCGCATGTGCCGGCTCGCTCCTCTGCACGTACGCGTAGGCAAGCCCGGCGGCCGCTGCGCCGGCACCGATTAGGAATGAGCGACGCCCCATCGCCCTTGGAGGCGGGTCTTCTTTTCGATTCGATGAAAACATATTCACCTCTAGCGATCCGACTTCATCCCCGCGCGAAGGCAATCGCAGCAGGCTGCGCACAAAGCCGGGAAGGTTCAGCAACATGCTACGGTCCCTCGCTATCTTAGCGTTGCGATCCGGGAATTCGGTATAGAGCTTCCGAATGCAACCCGAAAGCTCTCATCTCTAGTACGCTTCAAATGCTCGATTCGGATGGGGACGACCTGTCGGGCTGATTTCGACTGGACCAGGCGCTGGAAGAGATTGCCCTCCGAACGTAATTGCTATTGACGCCTTGGCTGACGAACCTTGCACGGGCTGGTCAAATAGCACTGCGACCGCTAGTTCTAGAGTTTTTATTAGAAGAGCTTGCACCTAAGCCATTCCTCTACTTCGTTAATGTGCGAGTACGGTACCAACGTGCAATTCGGGTGCGTGATGCCCGTGATCAAAAGAGATATCTTGGTCTCTACGGCCCGCCGATAGAATAAGACTACTTTCTTTTCTGTGGCTCCCAGAAGGTAGCCAGTCTCAAAGCCCAAGCCGAACGAGGAACCAGAAACTTCAGCCACAAACAGATCACACTGCGTAAGCCATGTCATGTCCCGCAGGTAAACTTCCTGAGGCGAAATAGACCGGTCCGCCTGCCATGCGTCGTCGCGGATCAAATGACGAGTGAGCACTTCGTGGCCCAATTCCATCAACAGCTCGACGATCTTTGTGGCCGCCACCACGGAGGAACGGTCCCCCGCTACGGTGAACCCAAAATAGATTTTCATATCTGAGGCGTATACGCGCGTATTCGTTCACTCATTGCGGAATCCCGCTCATCGCAAAGTGCGCCATGGGCGGAGCACCTCGCGCAGTTATTGAGCGGTTGGGCCGCGTTGGGCGGAGAGTTCACCTGAGTTCACACCTTCGGAAGGAGCTGGTTTCGAAGCGGCTTCCTTCCTCGCTGTCTCCGCCATACCTTTGCAAAGCGCTTGTTGACTACTGGGAATTGTGGCGCACTGCTGGAATGCCACTGCGGCCTCGGAATAACGGTCGAGTTGGTCAAGCGAATCTGCCATGACAAAATAATCGGCTGGATCGGGGTGAGAGGCGCCGGATGTGGCTTTGTTCATTTCCGCTACGGCATTTTCAAAATCCCGCTTCTGATAATACACGAGGCCCAAACCGCTGTGGGCCTGCGATTCGTATTCCGATTTTGCGGTGGCGAGTTCTTCGTCGGTCATGCCAGCCGGCTTTTCGAGGGTTGGAAGCAGTTCAAGCACGCGCTTCTCGTATCTCTCGGCCTTGCCGAGCTGGGCGGAGGGATCGTTCGAGTGAGGAATCACCCAGCCGACAAACACCATAACCGTAACGTCGTCTGGATTAAGCGCCAGGGCTTTGTCAGCGTACTCATCCATTTTCTTGAAGTCCTGGGCCCGGTATTCGGCGGTGGTCAGGAGCGAATAAACGGCCTCGGTGTCGGGGCCTACGGGATATTTTTGGGCGAAGGCTTCGCCAAGCTGGACGAGCCTATCTGTGTCTTCCGGTTTTACTTTCAAGAAGGCTTTGTAACCGGCTTCTTCGCTGGGGTCCGCTTTGGCCAGCGCAGATGCCGCCGCCGATTGCGCAGCTACCGTAGGTTTGGCGAGAAGCTTGTCTAGATCCCTGGCCGGACAAATTGCCCCTCCCTGTGCGAACACCGAAGGCGAGAAGAAAAGTGCCAGCGCACATGCGATCGCGGAAAGAGCCACTTTCTCGCTGATAAATTCGATCTTCATGTTTGCCCCCCAACTCGTGAGATGCTGCAAAAAGAATAAGGTTACAGAAGTACTTGGGCCCCAGCATCGCTATGTAGACCCGACGACTCCAAACGAGGTATGAGCGGAATGACCGATGGCACGCTACACCAGTTTGAACTTCCTTAAACCGCGCGCAACGCGCTGGCGATCCTCGAGGGAAGCCTAGATCCGTGTTAAAAGCCATGTCGAAATAGTTCGTAAAGATGCTTCGAACCGTGATGCGAACCACATCGTCGATCTCGCCAGCACCTATCAGTCACAAGGCGTCCATGCTGTGCGATTCCGCCTCGCCAGATTTTCCCCACGTCGCAATTCCTGAACGACGGAGAGTCTGCATGTGCTTTACCAACGGTCGACCAGGGCTTAGTTGCGGAGGCCTCAGTGGCCGCACTGCCTCCGAGGCCTCCGTAACCCTGCTGCTCATCTTCACGGACGAGGATTTCACTGAGACCTGACTTCAAAGCAGGTCAGATTAGACTCGCGAGTCCAGGAGTTCAACCCAACACGGTCAGCGCAATGCGAACCCAACCCCAAACTAGTATCTGTCGCCGCTCTTTCCACCAAACTGATCGTCATCCCCGACGATTTTAACGCCAGGAAGCAGTCCGCCGCTGGGAGTGAAAATCACGGAGCACTCTACGGTAATATTCGTTTTTGTGATCGTGACGTCACCGCCTGCGGCGGCATTCAGGATGGCAGCCTCCGAGGTCAGCCGCCGCGACCTGCGGCCGGAATTCCAGGAGATCAGGTTGACTTGCCATAACGGAGAGTAAGCTGTATTGGTGTTTGCCGGACCCGCTGGATTCGGCGCCGATGCGAGCACATTGCCCTGCGTGACGTTGGTGAAGACGTAGATGTCATCCACCGCCGCGGTGCCGGGCAGGGCGCCGAAAGCCGTAGGAACGAAATTCGAATTGAATCCCTCGGCCACTGTGTTCGCCAGGGAAGTGAAACTTGAACCAGGAGTCACGCCGACTTCGGGGGTAATGTAGAGCGCCGTTTTATTGTTATAGAAACCTGTCTGGAGGGGCAGGCTGACTCTTGATGACACGTTGCCACCGGCAGCCGCATTCAGAGCATCGAGGACGACTTTCGAATCGGGTAACACGCTGCCGGGCGAGAGCGAGAAGATCACAGAGCACTCGACGATGATGGGAGTCGGCGTAACTGTCACTTGGCCGGCAGTCTGCGCTGCTTCTACTTCCGCAGTTGAGGTCAGCACGGTTACCGTACTGCCGGGGTTCCAGGCGACCAAGTTCACCTGCCATAGCGGCGAGTAATTCGCGTTGGTATTGCCAGGGCCAGCGGGAGTGGGAGTCGCGGACAGGACGTTGCCCTGAGTGCTAAAGACGAAGATGTTTCGCACCGCCGGCGAGTTAGGCAGGGTGCTGAAGTTGGTAGGAATGAAATTAGCGCCGAATCCCTTCGCCACTTCCTGTGCTGTGGCGACGATGTCTGCGCCCGCCGAAGGATCGACTCCGACTTCCGGAGTAATGTAGAGCGCCGTTCCGCCTCTGGCGAATCCAATCTGCAGAGGAAGAACCGCTCGCGGTTGCACAGCCGCGCTGACGCTGTCTGTATTGACCTGAGGCCGAGCGAATGCGAGTTGTGCTGTCAACGGACAAAGAGCAAGGGCCGCGAATGCTAAGGGAAACAGTTTCTTGCCAGGGGCCAAGAGTCTACGTACTCGTGTGCGAATCATTATAGTCCTCTCGTGATGAGTTTTCTTGCTGGTGAAGTGTCACCGGCGATTCGTGTGATTCGCCTGGCCTCAAGAAGTTTCATCGACTGATCCAGGGAGGAACTGTAAGGAGACAAAAAACTTTGTAACTTTATTTCAAGCACCGAATCTTAGGACTAGTTCATTGGACTTCATCTTTGTTGAGATGGGAGGGTCGGCATGTTTCGCATCAGACTCGTGTTGATCGGCGCGGCCTCGGTTGCCCTTCTATGGGTTTCGTTGTCTCCCCGTCTAGAAGCAGTGGGCAAGGGAACACAGCCTGCGACCGACATTGCGCAACGCACTCCTGTGCTTGTGGAATTGTTTACCTCAGAGGGGTGTTCGGATTGCCCTCCCGCTGATGCGCTGCTGGAAAGACTAGATCGATCGCAGCCCGTGAGCGGCGCCGACCTAATCGTTCTTAGCGAACACGTGGACTACTGGAACGATATCGGATGGAAGGATCCTTTCTCGTCCCGCCAGTACAGCGAACGGCAAGGTGCTTACGCGAGCGAGTTTGGCCTCACGGGCGTCTATACGCCACAGATGATCGTGGACGGACGTATCCAGCTCGTAGGCAGCGACGAGAAAGGGGCGATCCATGCGATCGAAAACGCAAGCAGGTCCGAAAAGATCCCGGTGAGCCTTTCTTTGATCCATTTCGATGGCGAGAAGATTGTTTTGCACCTCGAAACCGGGCCCTCGGCTTCCTCAATCCCCCAGAGATTCGCGAACGTCCTGCTTGCGATCGCCGACGAGCGCGATCAATCGAACGTGAGCCGTGGAGAGAACGCCGGAAGGACCCTCAACCATGTCGCCGTGCTGCGAGATCTTGTTCGCGTTGGAGTGTTGGATCGATCCGGCAACTTTTCTCAGGATGTAGCCGTCGATTTCAATCACGGCGATAAGGGGAATTTGAGAATCGTCGCAATTGTTCAAGAACCGACAGCGGGAAGAGTTCTGGGAGTAGGATCGGCTCGGCTTTCGAACTAGGTTCAACTTTGTGAATTATTGGCATTGGTAAAAGTTTCTGGGACGGCTGTTTCTCATTTCGAATTGCGAGGAAGAATGCGATTGGCCCTGGGGGTTTTGCTAATTTTCGGATTCTTTGGCTTCGGAAAGAAGCAAGCCGATACCTCGGGTGGGCAGACCGTTTCGCCCGGTATCGGATTGCGGGTTGGTCAACAAGCGCCGAACTTCGCGTCGCGCGATCAGTTTGGCCATCCCGCATCAAACGACACACTACGCGGAACGAACGGAACAATTCTTCTTTTCTTTCGATCCGCGGATTGGTGACCCTTCTGCAAAGCGCAGCTCGTGCAGCTGCAAAAGTCGAAAGCAAAATTTGAGCAGCAAGGGATCAAGCTGGCGGCGATCAGCTACGATAGCCCGGCGATACTGAAAGACTTCGCCGAGCGGCACAATATCGAGTTTCCGCTATTGGGCGATCCCGATTCCGAGATCATTCGGAGATTCAATGTCCTGAATGCGCAGGCGACCGGAATGAATAAGGGGATGGCTCACCCCGGATTCTTCTATATAGACTCGAGCGGGGTGATTCGCGAAAGATATTTCGAAGCGAAGGATACGGATCGAGTTACACCCAACAACGTTCTGGGTAAGCTGTTCCCCGAGCTCAGTGAGGAAGTGAGCCGGAATGTCGAGGCTCCGCACCTTCAACTCCATTTGGAACAATCAGATCACGAGGTGGTTTCCGGTAATCGGGTTCGTTTAGTTGCTCAAATCGAGCTTCCGCCCAACGTCCATGTCTACTCCCCTGGGGTACAGGGTTACAAGCCGATCCAGCTGACGCTGAATGCGGCTCATGGAATTGAATTTGCACCTGTCGTTTTTCCGAACCCCAAGGTTCTCTACTTGGAAGCGATCCAGGAACACGTGCCAGTGTTTGAAGGGAAATTCCGGATCACTCAAGACGTGATGGTAACCGAATCCAAGACCCGGGATATCGCGCGCTCGCTAGTCTCTGCCCGGAAAACGATTTCGATCACCGGGCTATTAAGTTACCAGGCCTGTGACGACAGGGTTTGCTACCCGCCCGCGTCAGTGCCGGTAATGTGGAGCCTGCAGGTTCTCCCGCTCGACCTCAAACGGTCCCCTGAGGCCATTCGTCACCAGTAAGTTGAATCGAGGGCTTGCAATTGAATGGGAATGGGGGCCAGAGACCGAAACACGATGGCCCTCGCGGCGCTGCGAATCTCCGTGGGAATGCTGTTTCTGATTTTTGGCGACTACAAGGTTTTTGACGCGGAGTTCATCTGGCGAGGCGGATTCCAAATCTGGATCAACCGGTTTCTTACGGATGGTGCTTACCCCTTCATGGTGCCGGTTCTTCAGAAATTGGTGTTGCCTCACGCCACAGCCATAGCTCTTCTCGTCGCCTATGGAGAGTTGGCTATCGGTCTCGCGCTGGTTCTCGGCATTTTCGTTCGCCCAGCCAGCATCTGCGGGCTCATCTACATGCTGACTTTGCTGTTTTGTTCAAACTACCCCGGACCGCAGGCTGCCTTCTGGCAGTACTTTGGAGCTTCTCTCGACCACTCGGTTCTCGCTCTTTGCTTTTCGGCATTTGTTTTCGGGGAAGCGGATCGAGCCATATCGATTCGTTCCTACTGGGCAATGACCTTCCGACGACAGGCGACGTCAGCCACTTGCTCTTCGCCGGAGAGCAGGAATCGGAACGAGAGATGAACTAGCTGACCTAAGCGTTGAAGGAGGAAAGCATGAGTGACGTCGTTTACGTATCAGAGTCGCGCATCGAACGGAAGCAGGGACCTCTCCGCATTGCCCACTTGCCGGGCGAGTCTCAGCCGGTGATCTTTAGCGTCCACGGAGCTATCGCCGAACACTATAAGGTGAACCCCGCGAGTCTGAAGGAGTCGCATTCCTCGACGATAGATTATGTGATTTCCGCAACCGCCGGCTGAATGATGGGTACCTTCGGAGGTGCGCTGGAAGCGCGCCAAATTGACGCCAGCAACGGGCGTTTGACGGCCGACGTTACGGGGGAAGTGGAATCGGAAGAAGGCGTATTGGTCATCCGCCGGATCCATGTGGCCATGCGCTTAGTGGCGCCGGAAGAGGTCAGGGCAACAATAGAACGCGTACACGGAGTTTACGCGATGCGCTGCCCTCTCTACCGCACCTTGCACAACGCAATCGACCTTACTTCTTCGTTCGAGCTTGTGGCCAGCTAGTTTCGTCATGATCAAGGCTACCTGAACTCTGTTTAACTCGAAACAGCCACGCGCGAAGAGCACCAGAACAGACGCCACAGGATGGGCATAGGTCAGTGACTCGCCGAGCACGTCGAGGTTTTTTGCCGCTTCGTGAAACCTTTGAACGGCGAATTAATCACACTCCTGGCGAGTGAATGTAGATTCATTCTCCCGACTGATCCACGGATTATCCCGGGAGCGAATCACCCGCGACCTGGAAATAACGAATCCGGCACGAGCATCCAGGGATCCTGACGGTTGAAGCTTAGCCTCGGGGTAACGAACCAAGTGTCAAATCTGAATTCGAACAGGAGCTAACCAAGGACAATGACAAAGAACAAGAAAGCTTTAATGGCGGGCGCTGCGCTGGCGGGATTGCTGGCGGGCACTACCCCAACGATCCAGGCATCCAACCTTCTCCCTGGGCTGCACTCTTCAATCGCAGCGCAGGACCAGTCTCAGGATCAGGACAAAGTGAAGGAAAAACACGCTTGCAAGGGTCAAAACTCCTGCAAGGGCAAAGGCGGTTGTAAATCGAGCGACAACGGTTGCAAAGGCAAGAACTCTTGCAAGGGCAAGGGCGGCTGCGCGACCGACGGCTCAAAGCCTCCACAGGGCAATTAATCTCGAACCGGTGGCAGTTCCTCGTGGAGTTAGGGTGGGCCGGCGAGTTCCGCCGGCCCACTTCCATTGGAGTAGACGGAGATTTGATGCCGGCCAACGTTTTCAACAATTTTACGGATTACGGGATAGGGATAGGTTTGCGCGCACCCCACTATCACCACATTCTCACGCGCAAGCCCGTGGTGGATTGGTTTGAAATCATATCCGAAAATTTCATGATTGATGGCGGGCGCCCGCTGCGCATCCTGGATCAAATTCTGGACCAGTACAGAGTTGTGCAGCACGGCGTCTCGATGTATTTCGGCTCTGCGGAAAAGCCGAACCGCGAACATCTGCGGCGGCTGAAGGATTTGGTGAGACGCACCAAGACTCCCTGGCTCTCCGATCATTTGTGTTGGGGCAGCGTGGATGGCCGTTACACGCACGACCTGCTTCCGATGCCCTATACCTTCGAAGCGGCGCGAATCACCGCGCAGAAAATTCGCGAAGTGCGCGATTTCCTGGAAGTTCCCGTGGTAGTGGAGAACGTCAGCAGCTACGCCGAGTTCCACGTATCCGAAATGACGGAATGGGAATTCCTGAACGAGGTGGTGGAACGCGCGGATTGCGGAATCCTGCTGGACGTGAATAATATTTACGTTTCGTCGCAGAATCACACTTTTGATCCGTTCACTTACGTGAATAGCGTTCCAGCCGACCGCGTGGCGCAGATTCACATCGCCGGGCATTCGAAATATCGCAAGTACATTCTCGACACGCACGACCATCCAGTGATTGACCCGGTGTGGAAGCTCTACGCGCGCGCCATTGCGCGCATTGGCCACACAGCAACGCTACTGGAATGGGACGACAGTATTCCTTCGTTCGACGAAGTGCACGATGAAGCGCTGAAGGCCAACCGTTTCCTCGCGAGCGCATCTTTGGCGGCCGCGGTATGAAGTTGCT
>JBAQGJ010000151.1:0-2860 GCA_049287725.1 Candidatus Acidiferrales bacterium
CATCGGCGGGTTCTTGGTAGTCTCGTCGTATTTTTGGAATGCGCTACGTGGCGTCGAAAGAACGATTCCCGCCGAACTCATGGCACTGCGCCGTAGCGATCAGATGAAGCGATTGAAGTTGGTGATGGAACGCCGTTTCCGTCCCGCTGTTCCCATATTTAAGGGATGAGTCCGTAATGGACGCGCGGAATAGGAACGTGTGTTCCAACTCAAATCTATCCGGCGGTTGTTTCGGAAACTATACGCATTTAAGCTGGCCTGCAAGTGGGCCGGGCCTTGGAGGTATCTCGTGAACGTTTGTGGCAAGGGAGTTCAGGTCCAGGGGCGGTTGATTCGGATCGCCAGACTTGACGGTGAAAAATACAATTCCCCGGACGACCCTGAGCTGATCCTTGATGGCCTCAGGAAGTGCGGGACTCGGATTGACATTTTCACATTCCTGCAGAAGGGACTGGAAACCGAACCGAAGTACTCTTACCCGATGGAATGGGATAACCTAGCCGTGCTTCCCGTCTCCACTTTCGATCACTGGTGGACGCAGCAAATCCGCTCGTTTCCTCGCAACCGGGCTCGCCAAGCCGAAAAGAAGGGCGTAGTACTCCGCGAGGTGCCGGTCGATGACACGCTCTTTAAAGGAATCGTAGAAATCTATAACGAGTGTCCGATACGCCAGGGCAAACGGTTTCCCTACTACGGAATGAGTCTCGATGGAGCGCGTGTTTACGCGTCGACATTTCTTGATCGCAGCATCTACGTTGGTGCGTTTCTTGGTGACAGCATGATCGGCTTCATAAAGCTGGTAACGGACGAATCTCGAACGCGGGCCTGCTTGGTGCATATCCTCTCGATGGTCAAGCACAAAGACAAAGCTCCCACAAATGCACTGATTGCTGCCGCCGTCAGGTGTTGCGCTGATCGAGGGATTGGACATCTCGTGTATGAGCGCTTTTCTTATGGCAAGAAGAAGGAGGATAGCCTAAGCCACTTTAAAGAGGTCAACGGGTTTGCGCGAGTCGACCTACCTCGCTACTACGTACCGCTGACGCCTCTGGGCCGTGCCGCCTTCAGGTTAGGACTGCACCACAGAATCGTCGACCATCTTCCGGAATCGCTTACTGCCAAGTTCCGCGACCTGCGCAGAGCCTGGTATAGCCGAGGTTCGCAATCGTCGTCGGCCGAAGCGACTTAAAAGGACAGTGTGTGCCGGGGATAGTCGGACTGATTACTAAAAAGCAGCGCGAGTGGGCGGAGCCCCAACTCGCGCGCATGGTTGAGACACTCCGTCACGAGTCCTTTTATGTCACTGGCACATGGATCGATGAGTCCTTGGGCGTGTACGTCGGCTGGGTGGCGCGACAAAACTCTTTTTCGGAGGAGATGCCACTCCGCAATGAACGCGATGACGTCACGCTTGTTTTTTCCGGAGAGGATTACCGCGAACCATATACTGCTCGGCGCCTCAAAGAGCGCGGGCATGCGTGTCAAGAAGCGGGGCCCTCATATCTGGTGCATTTGTATGAGGAAGATCCCGATTTTCTCAAAAATCTAAATGGCCGCTTTCAAGGCCTTCTCGCCGATCGTACGCGCGGCACTGCAACGCTCTTCAACGATCGCTTTGGTCTGCAGCGGATTTATTGTCACGAGGCCCATGAAGCGGATGGCGCGTTCTATTTTTCCGCCGAGGCGAAAGCCATCCTGGCGGTCCGTCCCGAATTGCGCAGCGCGGACCCACAGGGTTTGGCTGAGTACATCGCCTGCGGCTGCGTCTTGGAGAATCGCACACTCTTCCGCAACATTCATGCACTGCCGCCTGGTTCGGCCTGGACATTTCGCGGCGGCGCACTAGAGAAGAAAGCCGCTTACTTCGAGGCCCGCGAATGGGAGGAACAAGAGCCGCTCGACTCCGACAGCTATTATCGGCACTTACGTGACGCTTTCACGACAGCTCTGCCGCATTATTTCAATGGTAAAGAGGGCATCGGAGTCTCGCTCACCGGCGGACTTGACACGCGTATCATCATGGCGTGGCGCAAAGCTCCGTCTGGTTCCCTGCCGTGTTACACCTTTGGTAGCATGTACCGCGAGAACCAGGACGTATACCTGGCGCGCCGCGTAGCGGAAATCTGCGGACAGCCCTACCAGATTGTCACCGACGATGAGCGCTGCCTGTCACGCTTTCCGCACTACGCCGAACGCACGCTGTACCTGACCGACGGCTGCGTGGATATCAGCCGCTCCGTGGATCTCTGGAACAACGAAATGGCGCGGCAGATTGCCCCCGTGCGCATGGTCGGCACGTTCGGCAGCGAAATTATCCGCAAGTCGGTTATGTTCAAGGCCGTTATGCCTTCGCCGGAGCCCTTCAGCCATGGGATGTTCACTGAAGTGTTGCGCGCGGTCGAAAACTATCGGAGCCTGCTGCGCGGCCATCGTACGAGTCTGGTGGCGTTCACGCAGCCGGCGACTTATCATTTTGGCGTCCTGATGCTCGAGCAGACCCAGCTGACCCTGCGCTCGCCTTACCTCGACAATGAAATTGTTCGCACCGTCTTTCGCGCGCCGAAAGTTGAGCAAGGCGAAGATGTACGCATGCGCCTTATTGAGGAAGGCAGCCCGGCGTTAGCCCGCCTGCGCACGGACCGCGGCCTCGGGCACTACAACGCCGTCGCCAAGGCTGTGAACCGCGCCTATCTGGAGTTCACGTTCAAGGCCGAATACGCGTACGATTACGGAATGCCGCAATGGGTGGCCCAGGTGGATCATGCTTTTGCGCCGCTGCATTTTGAGCGATTGTGGATGGGCCGCCACAAGCTCTTCCATTTTCGGTGGTGGTACCGCACGATTCTCGCAAAGTATGTAC
>JBAQGJ010000152.1:0-1526 GCA_049287725.1 Candidatus Acidiferrales bacterium
AGGCATGGCCAAAAAAGCCACTCGTCCGCCGACGATTGAAGACGTCGCCCGCGAATGCGGCGTCGGCAAGATTACCGTATCGCGGGTGATCAACGGCGGAAACCTCGTGAGCGCGGCTACCGCAACACGAGTCCGCGCGGCGATACGGAAACTGGGCTACGAACCCAACGAAGCAGCGCGCCTCCTAAAAGGTCAGGCTTCGCACACCATCGGCCTGATTATCCCAGACCTTGCTGATAGATTCTTCTCGACCTGCGCCCACGCGGTTCAGCAATTTGCCGCCACGCATCGCTACGTCACGCTGCTCCTGGCTTCCGACCGCGATAGTGACAGCGAGGCCCGCGAGCTAGCCATGATGAAGGCGCGAAACATTGCCGGCGTCCTTCTCGTTCCCACCAGCCCAGACAGCATCGCACAGTTGCGAGACGTTCGCGCCAGAGGGCTTCCCGTCGTCATGATGGACCGCACATTTCC
Source organism: Candidatus Acidiferrales bacterium (assembly GCA_049287725.1). Lineage (GTDB taxonomy): Bacteria > Acidobacteriota > Terriglobia > Acidiferrales > UBA7541 > Palsa-295. The sequence continues at coordinate 475 of JBAQGJ010000152.1, forward strand.
CGGCTTGGATGCCGGCGAAGTAATGGTAGAGAACGCGCAAGGCGCCGCAAAGGCCGTCTATCATCTGGTCGAGCACGGCCATCGCAGTATCCTGTGCGTTGGATACGACAGCCAGTTCAACTCCATCGCCGAACGAATCGAGGGGTACGAAAAGGCCATGGCCGAGGCCGGGCTGCACTCCGAATTGATGATTGCCGACGAACCAGCGGCCCTCATCCCTCGGCTCTTGAAGCATTTGCGCGGCGCGAAAAAACCGACTGCGCTTTTTTCCTTGAATGGCGTTACCACCGTGAATGTCTTGCAAGCTCTGCAGCGCGAAAACGTCTGCGTCCCGGATGAACTCGCCATCATCGGCTTTGACGATTTCGAAATGGCTGGCTTGTTAAGCGTTCCGCTGACGGCCGTGCGCCAGCCTGCCGCGGAACTGGGCCGAACTGCCACTCGCATGTTGCTGGACTGGATCCGCTCAGGCAGTCCCGATTTGCGTGCGGTCAACCAACGGATTTTATTGCCCACCGAGTTGGTGATTCGCCGTTCGTGCGGATGCGAAGTAATCCGCAAGGCGCGCGAATGACGCCGCGGTTGCATCCGTACCCGCAGAACTAGTACGCGTGCCTGATTGAGAAATGGCGAAGTCAACTTGCTTTTCGCCCAATAATTTTGACGTATACTGGTACCGTTACCAGTGGGGAATTCACGTTGCAGGGCATCAAGGGGCCAATTTTAGTCTTCGATGTAGGCGGCAGCCATATGGCTGCGAGCGTTTTCGATCTGCACTCCAACAGCATAGGCGAGATTCACGATCTCCGCGTGCTCCCCGATGAAAAACCTGAAACGTTCTTCAAGACCTTCGAATCACTCGTAAGCATCACGCTTGCAGCTGCGTCCACGCCGTGCGGAATCTCCATCGCCATTCCAAGCCCGTTCGACTACGAAAAGGGCATCAGTCACATGCGGCACAAATTTCAATCCCTCTACGGCATGGATTTGCGCGCGGCGCTTTCACGCCTCACTTGCTGTCCGCCGGACCGCATTCATTTCCTGAACGATGC
>JBAQGJ010000153.1:0-15030 GCA_049287725.1 Candidatus Acidiferrales bacterium
AGAAAAGTTTGTCCTTCTTGATTGGGCCACCGAAGCTGACGCCATACTGATTCTGTGTGAAGGGCGGCCGGGGTGTACCGGTAGCGTTCGAAAAGTAGTTATTCGCGTTCAAAACTTTATTGCGCAAAAATTCATAAGCGGAACCGTGATAATCGTTGCCGCCGGATTTGGTTGTGAGATTGATGACACCACCCGAATAGCGTCCGTATTCAGCGTCGTTGCTATTGGTTTGCACCTTAAACTCGGCAACGGCGTCTTGCGTGGGAATCAGCGCCGTCAGACTTCCATATGAAACCTGAATGGGCGACCCGTCCAAGTACATTGCATTTTGATTCGCGGTGCCGCCATTGATCTGATAGTTGCCGCTGGCGAAGATGTTCTGGCTGGTGAGGTTGCCCGATGCTCCGCCCTGGGTAACGACTCCGGGCACGAGCGAAGTCAGGTTTAAAACGTTGCGCCCGTTCAGAGGCATCTCTTGCACTGTCTCGGAATTCACCACTTGACCGAGCGATGCGGTTTCCGTTTGCATCAGTGGAGCGGTAGAAGTTACTTCCACCCGCTGCTCCACCGCACCAACCTGCATCGCCACATCCACGCGTACCGTTGAGTCCACTTGAATCGTGATGGAATCGCGGGCGTAGGACTTAAAACCCGGCTTCTCGATCGTTACGATGTAAGTGCCGGGAACTAAACTGAGGAAGCTGAAGGTGCCATCGTCGCCGGTGGTTGACGCGCGTTTAAATCCGCTGTCACTACTGGTGAGACTAACCGCGGCGCCTGGGAGCGCTGAACCTGAGGTGTCGGTGACGGTTCCCACAATGGAACCGTAGAATGATTGCCCGGAAAGACAAACTGCCAGCAACAGAGAGCAGGCAAGAACCGCGTACACCTTCCAGAACGGCGATGAGCGAATCACGTTGATGTGCATAGTCGCTTGCCCCTTTGCTTTCGAAACGAGATGCATTTTCGACTGGCGTAAACGCTCGGCGATGAATTCGCCGTGCAAACCGGAACTGGAATTTCGAGCACCCCGTCCCAAAATTCCCTATTGAACTTAATTCTTACTATCGAACCGTAGCGGACTATACTCACTTCCGAAACGATGTCAAGCGATTTTGTCGCCGTTCGCCGCTGATTCTTTTCGTAGAGACACGAGTCGCTGCCCATCGCAAGCTCCGCACGCAGATCTTCGTTAAACTTTACAAATGCACGGGCAGCTTGTCGGACTCCAAATCAGGAAGGTTGCAACCAGGCGCGCTTGACGTCGGGATTGCCTGCCGTCGTCAGGCGAAGCATTTGATCGCTACTCAGAGATAGCTCGAGGGCGGCGATAGTCTCGGCGAGTTGCTCGATTCGGCTGCCCGCGATAATGGGAAGGACGGCTGGTTCACTTTGGCGCAGCCAGGCGATAAGTACCTGGTTGGCGCTACGCCCGACTTCGCCAGCGACCGCTTGGAGGGCACGCAGACGATCGTCCGAGTCGGGGCCGGCGAACTGCGCGGGAACTTCCCGATCGGAACGCGTGTAAGCTCCCTGTAGCAAGACCGAATATCCGATCAAAGCGATCCCTTCGAACCTGGCGTAGTCTTTGAGGTCTTCGCTCAGAAAAATCTGAGGACCAAAATCGGCGCCATAGCGAGGACGAAGATAGGTATAACGCTGTTCCACCACCAGGTACTCGTTCCAGCCGTTGGCCCCGGCGATTGCATTCGCTTGCGCGATTCGCCACACCGGAAGATTGCTCGCGCCTATCGCGCGGACCTTGCCCGCACGAATCAACCGATCGAAAGCCTTCATGGTTTCATCGAGCGGGGTTCCGCGGTCATCGCGGTGGGAATAGTAAAGATCAATGCGATCCGTTTGAAGTCTGCGCAGGCTTTTTTCGCATTCGCGCTCAATTTCGCTGGCGCTCAGACCGCCTGTGCAACCGGGATAGTCGAAGGCGAGTTTCGAGGAAACGACCAATTCATTGCGATTTCCGCGCTCCTTCATCCATGCGCCGATCGTGGTCTCGCTCTCGCCACCCTGAAAGCCTGGCAGCCAGCTGGCGTAAAAATTCGCGGTGTCTACAAAGTTGCCGCCCTGGCCATAATAAAAATCGAACAGGGCAAACGACGTTGCGCGATCGATTTTGCTGCCGATCAGGTCCGAGCCTAAAGCCAACGCGCTCACTTCGAGATTGGATCTGCCTAGTCTTGACGTCTTCATGGGCCCAACTCCTGTATCGGCAACGCGGGGTGCAATTCGAATCTCTTAACGAGTATAGGTAGCTAAAACCACACCCGCCATCATGACCAGCGCCCCGATAATATGCACCGGCGTAACACGTTGAACGGGTGAACCCAGCCACCCAAAATGCGAGAGGATCATGGCGCCAAAAACCTGACCGGCAAGCAGGTTGATGAAGAGCCCGCGGGCTCCGACCTGCGGGATCAGCCAGATGATAGCAAATACCAGGCACGCGCCGAGGGCGCCGGCGGTAAGCAATAGCGGATTCACTGAAGTGATCCCGGCCAACGCCCCGGGGCGCCAGCCCGTCAATCCAATGACGACGGCGGCGAGGGCTCCAATGCACCAAAAGACAGCGTTCGCGACACGGGGATTTCCGATGCCTTTGCCTACTTCGCTGTTCATCGCGAGATGCAAAGCAAGAATGATGCCCAAGAGCAGGGTGAAAAAATAAAAAATCAGAATTTTGTTCATTGACCCTCTCTTGACGCGATCAGCCTCATCCGGCGATGCGATTCGCCGAAGTACGCGGTTCAGACTCAGTGCGTCGCAAGAAGCCTTCCGCGAAAGGCCATTAGTTCGCCGTTGAACTTTTTTCAACACGCCGCAAGTGGAAGCAACTATACTCAGTCCCGCCAATGCGTCAAGTTGGTTTTTGGCCGGATTGCGCGAGATTTGAATGCTGCCGTGGTGGTTTGCTGTACCTTTGGTCGCGCGGCGATCCTGCTAGGTCCTGGAAGGGAGTGCAACGACGAATGAAAAAAATAAAGGTTGCTATCTTTGGGCTCGGCTTCATGGGCCGAGTACACGTGGAGGCGCTACGCCGCCTCGGCAATGTGGAGGTGGTGGCAGTGGCCAGCAGGACCGCCGAAGGCGCGCGCGAGTTCGCAGCGACACATGCGATTGAGCGATCAACAGGCGAGTACCGCGAGCTATTGTCGGATCCGGAGATTGAAGCGGTGCACATCTGTTCGCCTAACGCTCTGCACTTCCCGATGGCCAAAGCCGCACTAGATGCAAACAAGCATGTGCTGTGCGAGAAGCCGCTCGCTGCGTCAGTTGCTGAGGCCATAGCGATGGCGGCGCTGGCCACCGAAAAAAATCTGGCGAACTGCACGCTTTACAATATTCGCTCCTATCCTCAAGTCCAAAACATCCGACGGATGTGTGAGGCGGGCGTTTTCGGTGAAATCTACGTGGTACAAGGGACCTATTCGCAGGATTGGCTTCTTTACGACACAGATTGGAATTGGAGAGTCGAAGCCGGGCCTTCGCGAACTTTTGCGGACATCGGAACGCACTGGTGTGATCTGGTCGAGCACGTCACGGGCCTGCGGATCACCTCTCTCTGCGCCGACCTGCAGACATTCCACAAAACGCGCAAAAAGCCCAAAGGATCCGTGGAGACATTTGCCGGAAAAACGGCTAAGCCCGCGGAATACACGGAGGTACCGATTACGACCGAGGATTTTGGAGCCATGACTTTTCGCATGGGCGAAACAACCAGAGGCTCACTGACGGTCAGCCAGGTCGCAGCAGGACGGAAGAACCGGCTCTTCGTTGAAATCTTTGGCTCCGAAGGCTCTGCGGCGTGGAACGCCGAACAGCCTGACGAGTTGTGGCTCGGTCACCGCAATTCGCCAAACGAAATCATAGTAAAAGATCCCACGCTGCTGCGCGGTCAGGCTGGAAGTTATGCGGATCTGCCGGGCGGTCACAGCGAAGGATACGCTGACACCTTCAAGCAGACCTTCCGCCGATTCTATCGAACTGTTGTTGATCGAGCCGCGACAGTGGAGTATCCGACTTTTGAGGACGGGATTCGTCAGATGCGAATTCTTGACGCGGTGATCGAAAGCTCAAAAAAGAGCGAGTGGGTTAAGGTACCTGAGTGAGAAATACGGCCAACCCGGTGAAAAAAAACAGTCTGCTGTCTAGTTTCGTGTATGGCAGCGATGATAATCTTCGGTCCCTATAATATTGCCTTCTGCCGGGACGCAGAGTTCGTGGAACCGTCGAGGAGTTTGAAGCAATGAAATCAGTTCGCAGTGGCGAGACGCCGGGGGCAAATCGGACCTCCGATAAGTATCTGGTTCCGATCGTCGCAAAAACCATCGATTTATTGGACTGTTTCCGGACAGAAGGCGAATCCCTGAGCCTGAAGGAAATCATTCAGCGTACCGGGCTCCCTCATACCACCGCGTATCGAATTCTGCACACGCTGGTGGCGCGGGAATATCTGGCTCAGAGCGGCCATTTGTATCGCTTGAATCAGTTGCGCAAGAGGTTGCGATTCGGGTTTGCAAATCTTTCCACACAGATCTCGCTTGCCGTGGATATCAAAACGAGTTTGGAAAGAGCCACGGCGGCCGCAGGAATTGACCTGACCGTTTGGGACAACGATCGCAACGCGGAGAAAGCCATTCGCAACGCGGAAGAAATGGCAGAGAAACGCGTTGACCTGGTCATTGAATTTCAGCTATTCGAGCAAGTCGCACCCGTCATCGCGGATATCTTCTCGCGTGCGCGAATCCCCGTGATTTCTCTGGTGAATCCTCACCACGGCTCGCTTTATCTGGGTGTCGACAACTACCGTGCCGGCTTTACCGCGGGGCTGGCGTTGGCCGAATACGCATCCAAACGGTGGCGCAGGAAAATTGACGCACTTTTGCTACTGGAGTCTCCGCCTGCCGGCAGAACGGTTCAGAGCCGGTTGATCGGCGTGTGGCGAGGGGTTGAAAGTGTGGTGGGCGCATTGCCCCCGAAATCCGTGCGCCATCTTGACAGTGGCGGCGATAAGGCGACATCGCGAGCGGCGGTTCAAGACTTTCTTCGCAAACGCTCAGGGAAAAAAATACTCATCGCCGGAATTAACGACGAAAGCGCAATCGGAGCAGCCCAAGCGGCGGAGGAAGCCAGCGGAAAAAACGATATCGCGATCATCGGTCATGGCGGAAGCGCTGAGATGCTGGAGATGATCGCCGACCCCGCAAGCCCATGCATCGGAACTGTTTTGTTCCATCCCGAGCTCTACGGACCGGAACTGGTCAGCTTTGCGCTGCTAACGCTTAGAGGCAAGCCGACGCCGCCTGCGCACTACATCGAACACGAGTTCATCGGGAAAAATTCACAGATTTCGTCGCGAAGGGCAGCGAGGTAGCCACAAATAGCCCTTCGTATCGGGCCACACCCAAGATGGAGTTCGCACCAGCGTCCGAGAAATTATTTATCGGGGTTCGGCAGGACCAAGTTTCGAACATAGCCAGCCATCTCATGACAGGCCTCTATAAACTGACGGAGCGTGCGGACGGTTGGCGGAAACATATCGAAATCCTGCGGCGACAATCCGTTTTCGTTGTAGGCGTGCTCGAAATCTGGAAATTTCCGGAGCAATTGTTCGACGACGACGGGATCAACGGGCTGATCGATTCGCGAGATTACGGGCACGTCGCTGGCATTGAAACGCGTTTGCCATTTGTGGGGCGGCGAAATCACCACGTCGCCGCCAATGAACTCACTCCAATGCATGTGGTTCCGGAAGGCCGCCGACAACAGCCGGATGCGATATTGGCGTTCGCGAAAAAGCTGGTAAGTTTTCTTGAATACTGCGACGCCCGCCCACTCGAGATATCCAGGATCGATTGTGATGCTGTGTTTCTCAGCCACGACCTTTAGCCAGTCGTCGAGCCGCCCCACCATGATGGTGCATACGGGTCCCATGATAGAGATGTCTTTTTTTTCCTTCTCGCGCCGCCGCAGCCCCCTTTCCACCGCTTCGGCCACAGCAACGCATTGCGGCAGCGTGAAAGAAACTGTGGCGTTGATACTGATTCCCCGATAGGTGGCTTCTTCGATCGCGGCCAGGCCCGCCTGCGTAACGCCAATTTTCACAATCATGTTTGGCGCCAGCTCGTTGAACCGAACCGCCTGCTGCAACATGGCATTGGAGTCGCGATAAAAACGAGGATCCGTTTGGATGGAAAGGCGGCCGTTTTTTCCCCTCTGTTTCTCGAAAATCGGGATCAATGACGTGGCCCGGATCGCGGATATTTCTTCGACCAATCGCCAGGCGATTTGATCCTCCGTGGCTGTCGGCATTTCCTTGGCGAGTGCAAGGATGCGTTGGTTCCAAAGACCAGATTCTTTCTTCAGCACGTCCAAGACAATAACTGGATTGCAGGTCGCGCCAGTTCCACCGTGCTCTAACGCGTAGTCAAGTTCGGCTTGCGCTGCCGAATCATTCCAAAGGCACGTGGGTGTGGTCTGCGTCATTTGGTGCAAGGGACTCTTATATGTCGTGGACGGCTGCGGTGTAGGCTTCGCGTTCATTGTCTTCGTCCTTCTGAATCGTCGGAACGTGCGTGAATTTCTCGAAAACTAAGCGGACAAATCTACTTCTCGGGATACAGCAAGACCTTCAGAGATCGCTTGGTGGTGCACAGATCAAACGCTTCGCGCCATCGCGATATCGGCAGTTTTTCCGAAATCATGTCGTTCAGGCGCACGCGCCCCTGCGCAAAGATCTTCATCACGCGATCCCATGACTTCGCCGTGTAACAGATCGAACCAGTGACCTTGAGCTGTTTGTAAAATATTTGATCGATCGGAAATTGAATCTCGCGTCCGCAGATTCCAACTTGCGTGTATCGCCCTAAGGGCCGGAGAGCTTCCAGACAAGCGCGCACGGAGTTTTCGTGGCCTGCACACTCAAAGGCGACATCGACGCCCCGGCCGTCGCCTAGTTCGCGAACGACATCCGTGACGCTCCGCTCAGACGTATTGATCGCAGCAGCTGCACCGAAACGCAGGGCGGCGGCCAGGCGGCTGTCGTCACCAGCAGCGCCCGCCACGATTGTCTTGACTCCCTCCGCAACCAGCAGTTTCAAGCAGAGCAGGCCCATGGGTCCGGGTCCGGACACGAGCGCCACATCGCCGGTTCGGACGTTCGTCAATTCCGTCACAGCTTGAACCACTGCGGCGAAAGGCTCGCTGAGGGCCGCCTCTTCGAGCAGAAGATTCGGTGGAACGCGATAGAGCTGATCGGGCCGTAACACGACGTAACGGGCAAAACCTCCATTCACGCCATGACCCATTCCCCGCCGATTCGCACAAAAAATGAAATTTCCGGCGATGCAGTAACTACATTGGCCGCAGGTAACGGCCGTCGCTCCCAGACAAGCCACTTTCTCGCCGTGGCGCACACCGGTAACTGCGCTGCCGACTTCAACAACCGTCCCCGCAAACTCGTGGCCGAGAATGACGGGGGGATAATTCCGGAAACTATCCTGCAGAACGTGAATATCGGTTCCACACAACCCACAAAATGCGACTTCGACCTTTACCTGAGAAGGCCCGCAAACTGGCTCATCCACGTCAAGGACGTCGACGTTGCCTGGTCCAGACGCGAATTTAACGAGTGCTTTCATACTTGGCCAGACTCCTATTTTCCCAACAATGCAGCCTGCTTTTAGTTCTTAGAACGGCGCAGTGAGGTGAGAGCGCAAGTGGCAATCACCAATGACCTAGAGCGAACTGCAATATTCCCCATATGAACTTTATCCAACACGCCGCGCGTAACTCTACTGCCGACTGCTTTCCTTAGCAAGTGTTTTAGCTGCCCATCTGACGGCCATCCCCGCGAGTCAGTGTTCCGGCGATACCGGATACTTCAACGGCGCCTTATTCCCCAACAATTTATGGAGTTCGACGGCGGCGCCATCCAGCGCCTGCCGCGTACTTTTCTTGTCGGCCAGAACATCCGAAATCGAGGCTTCGATGACCTCGGAAATTTGTGGAGTTTCGGGGGAGGTATCAATCATGTTTCGTGCGACAGCCAAGGACTGCGAATCCGCCGTCGCGTATGGCAACTCCAAAACTCTTGGATCGCGATAGACAGATTGCCGCGCAGACGCGCCGCCCCCCAATTCCTGCTGAATCTGGTTTTCGCGTCGCAGCATCCAGAGTTCAAATTCGAAAGCCTCGCGGGGATGCCTGGAATTGCGCGAGACCATATAAGTCGAACCGGCGATCTGCGCGACTCTTCCGGCGTTTCCGGACGGCAGAGGCGCATAGCCTACCTTACCAACTACCGTCGATACCTTGGGATCCACCACGTGGAAGAGCGCGTCGCTCCACAAAATGCACATGAAAATATGACCATCCCGCATCTGGCCAACCGCATCGTCCCAAGTGAAATTCGTAATCCCGGCGGGACTAAACTTCTTCAGCGAGTCGTAATACTCCGTCGCCTGAATCGTCTCCGGCGAATTGATGACGATGGGCCCGTAGTCCCAGGAAAACTCCTTTTCCATGACTCCGCCGCCAAAGGAAAATGCAAAATTGAGCCATTCAAACCAGACCGCTGGGAAACGCTTGCCCTGTAAGAGCGTCCCGTAAAACTTCTGATCAGGACGGGTGAAGAATTCGGCGATGTCGCGATATTGCTTCCAATCCTGCGGAGGGGCTAGGTCGTGGCCGTATCGCTCACGAAATGCCTGTTTGTCGGCAGCGTTGTCGATCATGTCTTTCCGGTAAAGGACAAACATGGTGTTCGCTGCAAGCGGATACCCGTATCTCACACCCTTGTACCAGGAGAGTCCGCGCCAGGCACGCGGAAAGAGATCGTCTTCGAAATCCGCTTTCTTGCCGCTCTCTTTTTCCAGTTCGTCAACGGTGAAGATCCAGCCCTGGGATGCAAATTTACCGAGAGCGTCATTATTTTGAATTACGATGTCGTACTTTCCCGTCTTGGAAGCCAGGTCTTCGGTAGCCTTTTTCGTGGAAGACTCATATCCATATTTTTCGACGGCAACCTGAACGCCCGTCTCGCGGGTGAAGCCTTCCGCAGATTTTTCCATAGCGTCAGTTGCGGAAACAGCATCCGCTTCAACCCGAAGAACCATGGGCGTATCAACTGCTTCACGCACGAATGCGGAAGTAAAAATCGTTCCGATGCCGACCGCGATCAGCAGCGCTGTGGCTTGGGCATTCATGGGTGCAAACCTCTTGGGCGTGTGGAAATAGAGACGAACATTTTTCAACCGGCCGCAAAATGAGAGAATGCCATAAGTTCTCTTATGAACTTTTTCCACTTCTATGGCAGCCGCTGACTATAGTGCCAGCTATCCAAAATGGCAAGCCCTCCCTGCAATCTCTGTACATTAAAATTCGACAGAGCAGGCGACGGGCGGGCACCGACTCGCAGAACCCGGCGTGGAACGACCTTCAGATGGGATAGTGCGGGGGAGTCGTGTTGATCGTAATCCAGCGCAATTCGGTAAATTCGTCAATTCCGGCCCGCCCACCGAATCTTCCATACCCGCTTTGTTTCACGCCGCCAAAGGGCATTTGCGCTTCGTCGTGAACCGTCGAGCCGTTGATGTGACACATCCCAGTCTGCAACCGGCGTGCGATCCCGAGCGCGCGAGGGATGTCTCTGCTGAAAACTGACGCGGTCAAGCCATACTCCGTGTCATTCGCGATACGGATTGCTTCCTCATCGTTGCTCACACGGATTACGGAAACCACCGGCCCGAATGATTCTTCGAAATAGATTTTCATATCCGAGCGGACACCGTCGAGGACGGTCGGGCGCATGACCGTAGCATCCCGAGTGCCGCCGACTACCACGCGGGCTCCTTTGGCAACCGCATCCCGTATCAGTCCTTCGACGCGCTCTCCTGCATCAAGTCCGACCAACGAACCAATAGCAACGCCATCAGACTGGGACTTACCGCATGTGAGCGATTCGGTCTTACGCGCAAAACGCGCTAAAAACTCATCGGCCACGGTGTCCTGGACAAGGATCCGTTCAGTGGACATGCAAATCTGTCCCTGGTTCATGAACGCGCCAAAGGCGGCCGCACCTACTGCGTCGTCCAAATCCGCATCGCCAAGAACGATCATGGGCGCTTTTCCACCAAGCTCCAGCAAAACCGGCTTCAGGTGGCGTGCGGCGATGGCGGCGACGATTCGGCCGACCCGCGTCGATCCAGTGAAACTTATCCTGCGGATGGCGCGGCGAGCGATCAGGCTCTCCACAATCTGGCTAGCAGCGTCCGGCGCATTACTGATCACGTTGATCGCACCTGCGGGAAATCCCGCATCGCGCGAGCAGGCTCCAAGCAAATAATGCGTGCCGGGGCAGAGTTCGGATGACTTGAGCACTACGGTATTTCCGCACGCTAATGGCAGCGCGATCGCCCGCGCACCTAAAATTACAGGAGCATTCCAGGGCGCGATTCCCAATACCACGCCAACCGGTTCGCGAACCGAAAATGCCAAACAGCCGGCCTGGTCGGAGGGAATTACCTCGCCGCTAATTTGCGTGGTCATCGCGGCGGCTTCCCTGAACATTATTGCCGCCAGCTGCACGTTGAACGCGCCCCAGGCGGGAGTCGCTCCGATTTCGGCCATCATCGAAGCGATAAAATCCCGACTCCGCTGCTCGATGAAATCCGCGGCCTTCAGAAGAAGCGTACGGCGCGCGTTCGGCCCCGTTTGCGACCATGAGTGAAACGCTGCGGAGGCCGCCTCAACAGCGGCGTCGACGTCTCGAATCGAAGCAGCAGCCGCACGAGTCACCACGGCGCCGGTAGTTGGATCGCGACGCTCGAAAACGGCGGAATTGGCAGCGGGTACGTCCTGGTTCCCGATCAAGAGTTGCACGTCCATCCGTTTCTTTCTCCTTCCAGAGCGCGCAGTGTTGGTGGCGCGGGCTGGCGACCGGCGAAAGTGTAGCAATGGTGCTTGCAATAGCGAGACGCTTGGCTGATAGTAGCAGCGCAAAACCCAATACGGAAATAGTTCATTTGGGAATTCACGCAAATACGACGGGTTCCTCAGTCCCTGGCCGGCCGGTGAGCCGTGGGTAGGGGGTTACGCGTCGGCATCATCGGTGGCGGGATTGGCGGATTAACACTGGCCGCAACCTTGGCGAAGGTGGGGATCGATGCACACCTGTTCGAGCGCGCGCCGGCCTTCGGTGAAGTCGGCGCTGGAATCCAGGTGACGCCGAACGCGGTGAAGGTGATTCGTGAACTGGGCAGGTGGGACGAACTGCGCCGGGTCAGCTTTTTACCGCAGAGTATTGTCGGCCGCAACTGGCACTCGGGTAAGGTAGCATTTCGAACTCCGCTAGCCGCTGAGTGCCCCCGCTTGTATGGGGCGGAGTTCTTCCACACGCATCGTGCGGATCTTCACAGGATTCTACTTTCGCTGGTGCCAACAAATGCGGCCACTCTTTCTGCTCAGTGCGTTGCCGTCGTTGAAACAAGACAATCGGCCATTGCCAAGTTTGCAGACGGCAGCGAATTTGAAGCGGATCTGATTGTAGGAGCCGACGGCATTCAATCAACAGTGCGCAAAAGTCTTTTTGGAGAGACGGCTCCGCGCTTCACGGGCAATATGTGCTGGCGGGCCTTAATTCCCTTGGAGAAACCGAACTTCGATCTGGTCGGACCGGATTCTTCGTTCTGGCTGGGCCCCAAGGGGCATGTCGTCACGTACTACGTCAACGCCGGCCGCGCGGTAAACGTGGTGGCAATTCGCGAAGCGGAGGCGTGGGTGGAGGAATCGTGGAATGTGCGCAGCAGTCGCGAAGAACTTTTGGCGGGGTACCCGAACTGGCATCCCAACGTCCTAAATCTTTTCTCCATGGCGGAGAATATTTTCAAATGGGGACTGTTTGACCGTGATCCGATGACGTCCTGGTCCTCGGAGCGTGTCACGCTGCTCGGCGACGCGGCCCATCCAATGTTGCCATTCTTGTCGCAAGGTGCGGCCATGGCAATCGAAGACGGTTATGTGCTGGGAGCGGTGCTTGCCGAGAACTCAGAGCCGGCAGCGGCATTCAAAAAGTACCAGTCGCTGCGGCTTCCGCGGACAAGCCGAGTACAACTGGAGTCTCGAAAACGCGGCGAGACCTATCACATGTCTTCGCCATTAAAGCGCTGGTATCGAGACGCGTTATACCGCTTGAAGCAAATGGTCAACCCGCAGACAACCGGTATTCAGGCAAATTGGGTTTATTCGTACAATGCAGTATCTGAACCATTCCGGCAGGTTTGATCGCTACGCCAATCCCGGTGGATGAGGCGATCGCATGTCCTCGATTTTATTGGCTTTTAAGGGGAGCAATCCGCGCGGCAGATTCCTTCGACTAGGCCGCCAGTTTGCGATTGAAAAATTTCGATTGAGCTCGAAAAAAACCTTCGAAATCATCCCACGGAATCAAATGGGCGGCATTTTCCACGCGCTCGACCTCAATGGAGGGTAGCAGCGTCTTGAATTCTGCGATGTCCTCCGGCTGTATAACGCCGCCTTTACCCGCGACCACTAGCAGGATTGGTAATTTCAATTGGGAAAGATCCGAATGGATGTCGTCTTCGTGAAATCCTCGATAGGCGATTTCCACGGCTCGCACGTCACAAGTCGCCAGCCACTCCGCGCGCAGGCGAATTGCATCATCTTGCCAGCTCGGCACGAAAGGCCGCATTTCCTCCAAACTAGCTCCCTTTCGCGCTGCTCTCAGCGAATTCATGAGCCACTCAAACGGAATTGGATACGGACGCCGACCCGGTCCGCCCACCGGAGGGTCCACCAGCACGATTTTCTGAATCTTCGGGCTCGGATTTCGGGCCGCGCGAATCGCAATGCGTCCGCCCATCGAATGACCAACCAGAACGTAGTCTGAAAGCCCGAGCGCGGAAACAAACGCGACAACATCCTGGGCGCAAGCGTCGAGGCCGTAATCAAGTTCAGGGCCGGCTTCGGAGAGACCGCGCCCTCTAACATCCAGAATATAAGTGTCGAAGTGAAGTGCGTAGCGCTCCGCCACAAAGCCCCACGTGATGGCCGGACTGGTGATTCCGGGAATCAAGATGAGCGGAACGCCCTTACCGCCGTAGCGCAGATAATGTTGGCGAATGCCGTTGGCATGAACGTGAGCTCCGTAGAGATATCTACTCGCCATCATTCTCTCTCCGTTTGGATCAATCTGCGAATCAACGCTGGTCTTCGAGACCGACGCCTATTCGGCTCTCAGCGAAACAATGCAGTCCAATACATAAGACAGGGGCTCGACATCAGCGTACTTCGCATCGATATCGAAAAGATTCCATTTGTGAGGACCCTCGGCGCGATCACCGACGCACTCGGTGGGGACGATCGTGCGATAGCCAAAGGACACGGCGTCGATCGTCGTGGCCCGAATGCATCCGCTGGTAACGCATCCGGTTACGATCAGCGTGTCAACCCGAGCAGCGGTGAGAAACGCAATGATCGGAGTTCCGAAAAACGCCGAGGATGCCCTCTTGATCCAGACCGGTTCGCCGGCCTGGGGTGTAAGGCGTTCGTCAATTTCGCACCACGACGTCTTTTCACCCAGCATCGACAGCCCAGGCATTTTTCGCAGCCAGGTTACGCCATCAATTCCGCTCACATCGAAACCCACCGCCGTAAATGCGACCGGAAGATGTTTCTTTCGAGCGGCGCTGAGTAGCACTTTCGTGGCGGCAATCTCCCGCGAGAGGTCGCCGCCGATGGGGCTGCACGGATCCGTAAATCCTCGTTGAAAATCGACGATAAGCAGCGCAGGCCGTTGACCGAACCCGACACGCGCGCCAATTCCACTTCGCCGGTAGATCGCCGCAGCGCGATCGCGCTCTTCTGCGGCAGCCCCATCGGATGGACCCGTACTCACTGCAGATCTTTGGGTATGATTTTTCCGTTATCCGCAACCAACTCGTCGTCGAGGAAGAATCGATGGCGGCGCAGAGCGAAATCCTGATGGCACCCGGTTGTATGCTTTCCACCAAACGTGGCGTTCTCGCCCAATGCAATCAGAGTCGTCCCGTACATCGTGCGGCCGTCTTGTCCGATTACATCAAGGGGATCTTGAAACGCCAACGAATTCCATAACGCCCGTGGATGAGAACCCCAGCCCAAGTGGGAAATTGCGTAGCCTTCTGGATCTTTCCAACCGTCAATGTAGTCCTTAATCATGAACGCGTCGTAGCCGCCCTCGATTGAAACCACCGCGCCTTTTTCAAAGTGAAATTTTACCGCGGTGGTTAGGAAACGCTTGGCCGGGTACCAGATATCCCCCGGATCCATGACCAGCACTCCATCGCCGATTCCTTCGTTCGGAATTGTGTACTGGAACGCGCCGGGCCAGTGGTCCCAGCGGCCGGGCTCGTCTGTGTAGCCATATTGACCGATCACCGGGCGCCCAGTCATGTCAAACCACACCTTCGTGCCGCCGTCGGACTCCAGACGAATGCGTTTGGTTTTCTTCAACCGCTCCATTCCGCGTTCGACGCGCGCCCGATCTTCGACGGTTGGGAACAAACGCGTCAGGGCTTCCACGGGGTCGTGCACCATCAAGATTCTGGTGCCCGCACCGAGAATCTCGCGTTGCTCTTTGGAGTGCAGCAGGCCGCCGCTAGAAAGATCGATGACCATGTCGGCCTTCTTGAGCGTGTCGACAGCGAGAGTCGACTTCGACAGGATCGCGGAGGAAACGTTGCCACCACGCATCACCGGCACTTGTTCCGCGGGAGCCGACGGCATCATTACCGTCATGGTATCCGCGCCGATTCCTCGAGCAGCGCCGTACATGGCAGCTGCATATTCCTGGTTGGTATCCGGTTCGGTGAGAATTACCAGGGATTCGGTGGGCTTGAGTTTGCAAAGTTCGAACATGCGCCGAAATAGCGGAACAAGTTCAGCGGTTCGGAATGCCGTTGCGGTCGCTACTGACATAAAGGTGTGTACTCCTTAGATTTTCTTGGTTGGCCAAGA
>JBAQGJ010000154.1:0-4312 GCA_049287725.1 Candidatus Acidiferrales bacterium
TCAGGAAACTTCGCAATCAAGGCAGAGACGATTCAGAGGATTGGTTCCAGCATACGGAATTGGGGTACAACTACCGGATTTCGGACATCAATTGCGCGTTGGGAATCGAGCAATTGAAGAGAATCGATTCCATTCTGGATAAGCGGGAAGCAGTTGCGCGCGCGTACGGTCGCATATTAGGTGCTGATCCAGACTTGATCCTTCCGCCGATCGCATTGCCCCATCGCAAGATCAGTTGGTTTGTTTACGTGGTCCGGCTTAGTGGCCGTTTCGGCCTAGTGCAACGCGATTGGATTTTCCATGAAATGAAGTTGCGGGGGATTGCTTTGGGCCGGTATTTTGCGCCCATTCACTTGCAACCCATTTATCGGTTGACCCACGAAGAGAAAGGCAATCTCTCGGTGACAGAGTTCCACGCGTCTCGCGCGCTCGCATTGCCATTCTTCAATCGAATCCGGGAAGAAGAAATCAAGGAAGTCTGCGGCACGCTGGTTGAGTTGATTCGGTCAATGGGCTCGCCGAACGTGTGATCGGAAACGCGTTGGTGCGCAAGTTACAAGCCTGTCGCGGTTATTTGAGTGCCCTCGGTTGTTTGCAGTTGACCATCCAGAAAGCCAAATTGGCGTTGGTTCCGCAACCGCCCCTCCAATCCCAAGCTGCGACTGGTCAAAAAAGTCATTACTCCGTAGGGCGAGGCTTTGATCCGAAAGCAATGCAAATGCGGCAACGTCGCGTCCTAACGGGCGCGTCCAACGCGATAACCGCTAAAATATCAAATTTGACAGGACAATTACGATCCCGGCGACGATGGTGCCTGCAACAATTGCGAACAGGAACCAATCGAACCGCGGTCGGCGCCGCGGAACTTCCAGCATGTATTCCGTGAAGTCCTGTTGAAAGATGGGTTGCGGTCGATGATGTGTGACACGCGCCATAAGAATCAATTCTACAGGCAGTTTTATTACTAGGACAGGTATGTACTGTAACAGTACATATCAGATCGGTGCTACGTGGTCGAGCGGGGGACGTTTTCGCCTTGAGGATCGTATTGATCGGCCCAGAAATCGGGCTCGGCAGAATCGAATTCAACCCCTAGCTTGTGAAAGCCGCTGGGTTCTTTGTTTCCGGACCAAACGACGCGCCCACGAACCCGAAGACCTGTTTTCTTGCTGTCGATCATCAGGATGGTGCCCTCGGGCCAATTGACTGGGGAGAGAATCAGAGCGCCGTGGAGGTTGATTACCGCCGTGACGGCTTCCAGGGACTCGCCACTGGAGTGGATTTCCAGCGGCACGGTTGCCAGGATGCGCGGGCTTCGTCGGTGTTCTTTCGTGGGCATTCTGGTGGTTACGCGACACGAGCTGCTGGACGGCGCCGTTTCATTCGATTGCGTTTCGCTAATCGTTGGGCAAGTGCCGTGAGCAATTCCCTGTCTACTCTCTCCGTAGCACCGATAACCGCGGCAAGCTTATGGCTTTCAAATCGATCTCTGGGCGTCGGACGCCACTTCCCAGCTCCAGAAGCGGCGAGTGGATCGACTTGCAGCGGAACTACTCCCTCGGAGAAGAATTCTGCGAGAGGTATTCCGAGAGCGATTGCATATTTTTCGATGGTTTCAACGCTTGGAACTGTGTGCCCATTCTCGACGCGACTTGTGTAGCAGCGGAGTAATCCGGTTCTAAATTCCAATTCGCCCTGGCTGAGACACCTGCTCTTGCGAAGCTCTCTTAACCTGCGCCCGATTTCCATGCTCCGCACAATAGATTGATGACGCGTAAAATGACAAGATAGTACTAATGCTGATGTACTTAACCCGTTATCAGTAGTTTCCGTACAGTTCAATTCAGCGGTTGTGCGTTCGTGGACGGTTCGAACGGTCTGCAGTCTGTTCGACAGCTTGACGCAGTTCCGAGAGATCGGCCAACCGTTGACCCTGTCGCAACCAGGGGTCCTTCAGATGGAGTCGAAGCCTCGTTCGGTCTTTTATTTGTGACAGGACGTAGTAATCCAAGAACGTTGTGTTGTTTTCGCTTAACCTTGCTATCAAGGTCACGAAGTTACGTTCGACAGCGATTGGATCAACCTGCCATCGGATCGTTTCCTTCCAGACACGAATTACTTTGCAAATCAAAACAGAAACGACGACGCCGTTGGAGAATTGCAGCCAACCTCGCCATCTTGCGTTGCGTCTCACAATAGAAACTTCGGGCGCGAACAGTTCGTGGATTTGTTTCAAGAGCTGCTCGCGCAGAGTCAGAATGCGGTGGCGCGTGTCTACGAGTCGGAAGCGGTCAGCGCAAACGTATCCGATTAGCCCGTAGGCGCGGCGCAGGCTGCCAAAGCGTTCCCGGTACGTCGAAGGCGAGGGCATACCATCGGTCTTTTGGATCAAGCTTAGAGAAAGTCGTCCGTTTGCCGCGAGCAACCGACGCAGATCATCGAGCACTTCCTCATCCGACTTATTGAACGTTCTCTCTCGCAACACGTTCTGGGCCAATTCGAAAGTCGTGGGTTCAACGACTGGCTTAAAAGCTCCCGGCGTTAACACCCATTGCGATTTCGGGAGCTTCACGGTCGGAGTGTCGAGCTTGCGTGAGGTTCTCCCGAAGAGGTGACAGCCGGAGTATTTCGGGTGAGTAAGAATGTTGTAAACAGCTTGATAGTCCCACTGCGAAGTGCCGAGGTAAGCGGTCCCTGTCCTGTTCAGTTCGCGTGCGATTGCGTACACAGTCCGTTTTTCTGATAGAAGCATCCTGAAGATGTCTTTGACGACTTGGATCTCTTGTTCCGGACCCGGAACAAGAACCACGCGATCAGTCGCGATGCTCTTTCTTTCTCCCGAGGCGAGAAAATGTTTTGGAATCCTGTCGGAAGACACAAGCAGCCGGCGCAGTCCGTAACCGGGAGGTCCGCCTTGCTTGAAACCAAGCACCGCGAGCCGTTTCTGGCCGGCAAGTACCTTGACTCCTAGTTCGCGACTGTACTCGCCCGCCATCGTCCTTTTCAGGGCTTTCATAATCAGGCTGGGCAGAGTTCCGTCATTCGCGAAAGTCTCGGCGCAGTAGTGGATGGGAACACCCGCAGACTTGCACAGGAACTCGTAGTGGGCCGATTCATCAGTATCTTGGAAGCGACCCCACCGGCTGACATCGTAAACCAAGACCGCCTTGTAGACGTGCGTTCCACGAACCACATCCTGCAGAAGTTGCTGCAATCCGTGCCTGTGTTTTAGACTCACGCCGCTCTTCGCATTATCGGCATACGTTTGGACCACCTCGAAGTTGTGCAGCCTTCCATAAACCTGTATCGCCGCAGACTGCCCTTCTATCGAATACTGCTGGTGCTCTGTGGACATGCGCAGATATTGCGCAGCGGGAACAATGTTTGTCACTGCCATGATGATCCTCCCTTGGGGTATATCGGCAGCGCAAAGAAATACTTTAGACGTTACTTGTCTGAGGTCAGGGGCTGCTATTGGGAGAGGAGCCGGTTAGTACAGCGGTTACAAACTTTCTGGCCGCGTTTGCCCATCTGATGCTCAAATACATTTCCTTTTGAGGCGCCCTTGACACACTTCTGGGCAGGCGAATTTTCAACGATTCCCAGAGGCATGAGGAATCGGGATTTTGGGCAAGGGGGGTTTTTGAGCACTTGATTGCATAACTACGCCGGCTCCTTTAGACCCGAGTAGACTGCGGTTTGTCGAGGACCATAGGCTCGGGAGAAAGGAGCCGGACATGTTCATTAGGCGTGGATTATCACCCGAGCAATCAGTACATCGCGTTTGTAGACACACAGACAGGAGAGTGCGGCGAACGGCGATTGAACCACCGAGAAGGAGAAGCAGAAAGACTTTATCGGGAACTGGCGGCACGAACAGTGAGCGTGCGCGTGGGGATGGAGGCCACAGATTATTCACGCTGGTTCGAGCGGTTGCTGGCAGAACTGGGTATCGAGTTGCGGATCGGCGATGCGGCCGAGATCAAGACCCGCCGAGTCCGCAAGCAGAAGACCGACCGCAACGATGCCGCACTTCTGTTGAAGCTGCTGCTGGAGAATAACTTTCGCGGGATCTGGGTGCCCAGTCCGGAGAATCGGGATCTGCTTCAGCCCGTGTGGCACCGGCATCGGCTGGTACAAATGCGGACCCGGATCATGAACCAGCTGCAGGCCCTGGCGATGAATGAAGGACAGCGACGGAAGAGAAAGCTGTGGAACGAACCAGGACGAGCCCAATTGGAAAGACTTCCTTTAGCAGTGTGGGCCTCCCGACGTCGCAAGGATCTACTCGAGCTGCTGGACCGGATCGATC
>JBAQGJ010000155.1:0-3281 GCA_049287725.1 Candidatus Acidiferrales bacterium
CCTTCCTCCTGCGGACTTCCGCCGAATTCAGAGAGAACGGCTGCGGGCCGCGGTGGATTATGTTTCCTGCGCGGCTGGGAATGCGGCGATCCTGCTGCGGGTGGCCGATGCGGGGCGTCGCAGTTCCGACCCCGCGACGGCGGAGGCGGCGGAGAAGTTGGTGGATAACGCGATTCGGCTCCGGCTCTATGCTTCGCTTGCCATCCCTCGGCTTTATCTGGGCATGATCCTTCCCGGGGCTCATATCTCTCCAGTTCGCGTTGCGGAACGTTACGAGCAGATGACTCGACAGGTGGTGTTGCTGGGATGCCTGCAGTATCCCACGCGCGGTATCTCGGCAGCGCTCTGACAATCAACCGATCTGAAGGTCGGCCAATTTCGATCGAGCCCGCGGAATCCAATACTTCACAGTAGATTGGTTGGGCATCGAAGCCGGTGAGTAGCGCTGCCTGCCTTAGCTTTTGATCGTTCGTCAGAAAAATGGTAAGCGTCCGGTTGTGACCGTCTGGACTTCCCCATAATTGAGAGCCATTCTGGCGAAGTGGACGCTTCGGATAGGTGTCCACTTGGAGCGGAGATGGACACTTTCCAGCAAGTGGCAGTCATTCCCAGAGACAAACAGGGCCCAGTCGCACCAGTGCGGCAGCGGCGCAGCATCGCGGAGAAGGGGCGGATCGTCGAAGAGACTTTAGTGGACGGGGCGTCGGTGGCGCGCGTAGCGCGGGCGCACGGGATCAACGCCAATCAGGTGTTCGGCTGGCGTCGGCTCTACCTGGCAGGAAGGCTTGGAGAGCGCAAGCCGGCGATGAAGTTGTTGCCAGTTCGGGTGAGCGAGAGTTTGCCCGCGCCTCTGCCGGTGGAGCCTAGTTCCGCCGATTTCGCGAAACTACAGTCGGGCACGATTCACATCGAACTGCGCCAGGCGCAAGTGCACATTGAGGGCAACGCCGATCCCGCGTTGGTACGGGTGTTGCTGGAGTGCCTGCGAGCATGATCGGGTTGCCGGCCAACACGCGGATCTGGATCGCGGCGGGAGTGACCGACTTGCGGCGCGGCTTCACTGGGCTGAGCGCGCTGGTGGAAACGAAGCTGGAGCAGAAACCGTTCTCCGGTCACGTGTTTGTGTTTCGCGGGCGGCGTGGCGATCTGATCAAAGTTCTGTGGTATGACGGCGACGGATTGTGTTTGTTCGCGAAGCGACTGGAGCGTGGACGTTTTGTATGGCCGCAGGCGACGAGCGGCACGGTTTCGCTGACGCGGGCGCAGTTATCGATGCTGCTGGAAGGCATCGATTGGCGGCGGCCGGAGCGCACTTGGGAACCGCAGTTATCGGTGTAACGCGCGAGGTTCTTTTGCACAACTTTTTTCGCGCGCAGGCGGATGAAAACGTGCGCGTTCATGCGATACTCCGCGCATGTCAGTGCTGGCGCTCCCCGATCTGAATGCTCTTCCTGCGGATGCGCTGCGAGCGCTGATCCTGGCACAACACACGCAACTGATTACCAAAGACGAACAACTTCTCTCGCGCGAGCGCGAGATCGAGCATCTGAAGCTGTTGCTGGCCAAGCTGCATCGCATGCAGTTCGGGCGTAAGTCGGAGAAGCTCACTCGGCAGATCGAGCAGTTGGAGCTGCGGCTGGAAGAACTGGAATCGAATCGCAGCGAGAAAGAGCCCAACGCGCCAGAACCGGCTCCGGTCCCCGCCTCCTCTACTCCTACGGCAGCGAAGCCCACGCGGCGCGCACTGCCGGATCATCTTCCGCGACAAACGCGCCGGCACGAGCCGCAGGAAACGGAATGTCCGGAATGTCAGGGCGAGTTGCGCAAGCTGGGCGAGGATGTCTCGGAAGTGTTGGAGTATGTGCCCGCCAGTTTCGTGGTGGTCCGCCATGTACGCACGAAATTGTGCTGCACCAAGTGCGACTGCATCGTACAGGCGGCAGCGCCCAGCCGCCCGATCGAGCGCGGCGTGGCCGGACCTGGGCTGCTGGCGCATGTGCTGGTCTCGAAGTACTGCGATCACTTGCCACTCTACCGGCAATCGGAGATGTACGCGCGACAGGATGTGGAGCTAGAGCGCTCGACCTTGGCCGACTGGGTGGGCGGAAGCGCGCGGTTGCTGGAACCGCTGGTAGAAACGCTGCGACGTTACGTGATGGCAGCGAGTAAGTTGCATGCCGACGACACGCCGGTGCCGGTGCTGGCTCCGGGCCAGGGCAAGACCAAAACCGGTCGATTGTGGACCTACGTTCGCGATGACCGTCCCGCGGGCGACACCGCATCTCCCGCAGTGTGGTTTGTCTACTCGCCGGATCGCAAAGGCGAGCATCCCGCGCAGCATCTGGAAAAGTTTCATGGCACGCTGCAGGCCGATGCCTACGCGGGATTCAATCAGCTCTACGAAAACGGCCGCATCGAGCAAGCGGCGTGCTGGGCGCATGTGCGGCGTAAGTTCTACGACTTGCACCAAGCCCACGCTTCGCCGACGGCAACGGAAGCGCTGGAACGAATCGGCGCACTGTACAGGATCGAAGAACCGGTTCGCGGCCGCCCACCGGACGAACGCCGTCAAGTGCGCCAAGAGCAGGCCAAGCCGCTCCTCGACTCTCTGCGCCGGTGGTTCGACGCGACTTTGTCGAAGCTGTCGCGCAAATCGGAAACCACGGTGGCGATTCGCTACGCCCTCTCACGCTGGGACGCACTTACGCGCTATATAGAAGATGGACACACCGAAATCGACAACAACGCTGCCGAGCGCTCTTTGCGTGGGGTCGCCCTGGGTCGGAAGAATTATTTGTTCGCAGGATCGGATCGAGGCGGCGAGCGTGCCGCAGCCATCTACAGCCTGATCGGTTCGGCGAAGCTGAACGATCTCGACCCGGAAGCCTACTTGCGCGAGGTGCTGACCCGCATCGCCGATCATCCTATCAACCGCATCGAGGCGCTACTGCCCTGGAACATCAACTCCACACCTGAAGTGTCCACTTAACCGATTCGTGGACACTTAGCAAGACGGTGCACTTCGGACGCTTACGCGAAAGCACTGCTAGCGCAAATTGGGATACCGTAGAAACTGACTACAACATTTTCGGTCAAAAAACCCGCGAAACCTTACCCTTTGTGGACACTAAGGGAGCGAAGAACTCCACCGTTCCAGGCACAACATATATCTATGATGCCATGGGGCGCGTTACTTCGGCTACGGATTCCCAACCGGCACCGGGGCCGGGGAAGGTTACCACCACGTACAACGGCCAAGACGTGCTCAAAACGTTATTGCC
>JBAQGJ010000156.1:0-1512 GCA_049287725.1 Candidatus Acidiferrales bacterium
ACCGCTTCGTCTGGGATTTGCATTACGATCCGCCGCACGCCCTGAATTTCAGCTACTACGGCGGAATTCTCGATTACATCGAGTACACGCTCTCCGACCACGCGCTTCCCGGCGATACGCCGCGCGAGCAAACGCTCGGCCCCATCGCCGTCCCGGGCCAATACGAAGTCTTTCTCATCGGCAATGGCTCGCTTATGAAACAGCCACTCACCATCACGCTCGACCCGCGCGTCCACGTTTCGCAAGCGGACCTGGATGCCCAACTCCTCGCCACCAAGCGCATTGATGCTGGCCTCGCAGCCAGCGCCAAAGCCTATGATTCGATCACGTCCCTCCGCAACGCCATTGCCGATCGCTTGAAGACGCTAGGACCCATGCCGGAAGAAAAGCCGGCAGCCGAGGGCGCTTCTGGCACCGCAGCGAACGCCAAGGAAAAAACAGCGGAGGATAAAGCCAAAGACGCGGAAGCCGCGAAACGTGCAGGCGCCGTTGCGGCGCAAGGCAAAACAACCGCGAAGACCGGTGGCAGCACGACGGGACAAACTGCCCCGGTGAGTCCACAAGCGCAAGCATCCGCGGACGCGCTGAAAGCACTGGACAAGAAGGCCGAAGAAATTCAGGAAGGAACCTTCACGTCGCCAGGTGTGGGCCCCGTCAACCGCGACCTAGCCCGCACCTCCTTCTTCATCCAATCCGGCGATGCCGCTCCCAGCGAAACCGCCAAATCCGCGCTGGATGAATCCTGCTCCGCGCTAAACAAAAACTTGGCCGCATGGCACGACCTGGACGCGAACGCGGTGCCAGCCACAAACACCACCATCGCCAAATCCGGCCTGGCCGCTCTTCCCACGGCCACGGTAATGTCAATAACTGCTACTCCGTCAAACGCCGCCTCCGGCGACGCCTGCCAACCGTAACGCCAGCGTCTAACCGGCCCTCTGCATTCGGATCTTCGGCCGTAGGGGCACGGCATGCCGTGCCCGCTGACTGTCTGCTAACCGTTGTACTGGCGGTCTTCAGACCTCGTCGATGGACAGCACCGATGCCTTGACCTTGGAAGGGCATTAGTGTATATACACTAATGTGTTCTCGTGGGACACGCAAAAGACCGTCACGAATCTCCCGAAGCACGATGTTTCGTTTGAAGAAGCGGTAACGGTATTCAGGGATCCCGACGCACTCGATTGGTCTGACCTCACGCATTCGGACCACGAGCCGCGCCACAAGAGGCTGCTTCTGAGGCCCGGGTGCTGTTAGTTGTCTACAGGGTGAGGAAACTGAGTCATGGCCAAGAAACGATTCGCATCATCAGCGCGCGCCAGTCAATCCGCAAAGAACGCAAAGCATATTTCGGACAGCCGGATTGATTTCTCGGACGTTCCGCAATCCACCGATGAGGAGCTTAAACGCGCTCGCCGTGTCGGCCGTCCCAAAACGGGAAATGCCAAGCAGCTCATCGCCATCCGTATCGCTCCGCCGCTCCTCGCACGGCTCCGCCGCCTCGCGGCAAAG
>JBAQGJ010000157.1:0-2096 GCA_049287725.1 Candidatus Acidiferrales bacterium
ATTGGAGACAGAACGAACCGCGAAACTGACGCAATGAGCCGGGGAAAATCCGGGGACTTTGTTCGCCTAATGCCCCTGTCTGAAATTGATTAGACATCTGTTCGGCACGCTATAATCGCGCCGGAGATTCGTTAGCAGAGGCAACACAGATCGTGACAGGCAGCAGCATGTGGGGGCCAATCCTCTCCGGTGGCGTTGCCGGCGCTTTTCTCACTCAGGTTTGTCAATGGCTCATTCGCCGGTGAAACAGGCCGATCCTAGAAGCGACATTCGACCCAAACGAACAAGGCTGCTTAGTTGAAACTCCGGCGCAGCTCCGGCTTCGTGACGGAACGGTAATTGCGGACTCGCAGACTCGCTATCTCCGCCTGCGAATAAACAATCGCGGCGCATCGTTGGCCCGAAATCTATCGGTCTGTGTCAGTCGAATTTGCTACACCGCTCCGGGCATTGGCCAGGCAGTTTTCGCCGAGGAGGTCTTTGACCTGCCGGTGAGCTTGGGCGGAGGTTCGGTGGTTTTTAACTTGGCCGCTGGCGCTCACGGTTCGTAGACGTGACTCACACTGAGATACATACGCTTCGGCAGAATGTTAATCCTCCTGGCGACGTTAAGAGAGAGATACCGAAGCCGGCCGAAGGATGTGAAGCTGTCTATAAATTCGACTTTGTGCAGTCACCTGATCGTCTGAAGGACCGCAAATTTCTTCGTGGCCGATATGTCGCTCACGTATTTGCCTCAGCCGAAAATGCGCAATCGGTCTGCCGTGATATTTCATAGAATTGGGTGGCAGACTGAACGACCTGACTATCGTTCACTGAGTCAAGAGACGTACTGGTAGAGAAACTCGCCCGCCTCGATAGGGTGACGACCCCTGATCAGAGATCCTTCCGCTTGTTCAGTATCTCATAGGCGCGCTGTAGATCCTCGTACTGTTCGACACTGACCGGGACAAGGCGGTCGCGGCCGGCCCTGGTCACGATAACGGGATTCGCCATGGCTTCATCGCCGTGGACGTCGAAGTTGCGGATGAGGTCGGCAGTTGAGACGCGGTGCATCTCGCTTAATTAGCTGAGTACACGCGATTCGCGAGTGGACGAAACATCGCACCGGCTAATGGCGGAGTGGTGCGAATTCTGCTTCGCTACCGCCGCACCGGCGTAGGCCGCCGCGCAGAGCGCAGCAAGAGGCAACCAACTGAGGCCGCCTATTTGTTCACTGGATGCAAGCCGACCTTGTCAGATTCTAAATCCGCGACGACGAGGCCGAGCAGGCTAATTGCGGTCCGATCTTCAACTTTAGCCAGTAGCCGCCTGTAGTACGCGATTTTGACGACAATCTCCTCGCATCGCTTGCACATGATGAGGGTCAAGCAAGCACACGGGAGCCCGTTCCAGCTACTGCGTAAAGGAGACCAAGTGAGGCGGCCTACATCACCGCCGATTATTTCGTCGGCTTTGGCCGCCGTAGAGTCGCGTCCGCAAGTTTTATCCATTCTGCCGCCATCTCGCGCTGAACGGCTCGGTATTCCCGACTTGGTGCCGCCGGTACCATCTGCAAACAATGCTCAGCGTAACTGACGTATTCTTTGTGCTTGTCGTTTTTGAGGTGCGCCATGCAATCTTCTCCCTACGCACGCATTAAATTTTGTCACGCCTACCCGAACATCACCGCCCCCGCTGGCGCTGAGGTAGTCGTGCAGCATGTTGCCGGGGGGTGTCTGTGCAAAAGTGATCACTTTCCACATCCGGCCAATAGGCCCGGAAAACCGGCCAGTACCAAATTGAGGCGGCCTAATTGGTGCGGTTCTCTTTTTCGAGGTTCCCGATCAAGTCCAAGCAGTCGATCCGCAAGGTGGCAACGTTAAGCCACTCGCGTGCTATATAAATTGCCTGCTCTCTAAATTCTGGGCATTCTTGCGCTATTTGCAAAAGCAACAGCGCGCGTTGCTGGCATTGGCTCGCGATGCGCATTGACGGACTCCAAGCCGGAGGGTGAAAATTTGTGCGAAGCTTATATCTTGGATCGAACTGCTGCAACGCGCAAAAGGGACCACCATCCTGAAGCTTCGCGCTGTTGAAGGAACCTAGTCCAGCGC
>JBAQGJ010000158.1:0-21446 GCA_049287725.1 Candidatus Acidiferrales bacterium
GCGGTCTTTTGGGGTGAGGCAAAATGATTCGCCGGGAAATTGGTCGCTTCCTAGAGCCTCTCAACGCGATCTATTTTCGACACTTTTTCGTACATGGACTTTTTCCGCAGCCTGTTCAGGTGGGCGCCGTTGCTTTTGAATTGGCAGCACAATCCGAAACCAACAACGGCCCTCACTCATCCAAATCACGATCTCACCAAGGAGCACCCAAAAATGGAATTCCGCATCCTAGGCCGTTCCGGATTAAAAGTCCCCGTCCTTAGCCTCGGCACCGGCACCTTCGGTGGCGCCAACGAATTCTTCCGCGCCTGGGGCGACACCGGCGTTGAAGAAGCCACCCGCCTGGTGGACATCTGCCTCGAAGCCGGCCTCAACATGTTCGACACCGCCGACATCTACTCCGACGGCGAATCCGAAAAAGTTCTAGGCGCCGCCATCGCCGGACGTCGCGACAAAGTCCTAATCTCCACGAAAGCCACATTCAAAACCGGCTCCGGCCCCAACGAAGTAGGCTCCTCCCGCTATCATCTAATCCAGGCCTGCGAAGCCAGCCTCCGCCGCCTAAAAACTGATTACATTGATCTCTACCAGATGCACGGCTTCGACGCGCTCACTCCCGTAGAAGAAACTCTCAGCGCGCTAAACGACCTAGTCCACAGCGGTAAAGTGCGTTACATCGGCTGTTCCAATTTTTCCGGCTGGCACCTCATGAAATCCCTTGACGTCGCCGAAAAATACGGCTGGACGCGCTACGTCGCGCACCAGGCCTACTACTCCCTCGTAGGACGCGAGTACGAATGGGAACTCATGCCGCTAGGTCTCGATCAAGGCGTGGGCTGCGTGGTCTGGAGCCCGCTAGGCTGGGGACGCCTAACCGGAAAAATCCGTCGCGGCAAGCCGCTCCCCGAAGTCAGCCGCTTGCACAAAACCGCGGAAATGGGTCCGCCGGTTTCAGACGAGCTGGTTTATAAAGTAGTGGACGCCGCGGATGAAATCGCAAAAGAAACAGGAAAGACAATCGCGCAGATCGCGCTCAACTGGCTGCTGCAACGCCCCACGGTAGCCAACGTAATAATGGGCGCGCGTAACGAAGAACAATTGCGCCAAAACCTGGGCGCCACAGGCTGGAATCTAACGCCCCAACAAGTAGCCAAACTAGACGCCGCCAGCGCCACAACGCTAGTCTACCCCTACTGGCACCAACGCCAATTCGGAGAACGCAACCCGCCTCCCACACCATAATCGCAATTCAACACAACTTCAGACCGCCATCGATCCGCAACGCGACCGCTCCGCCTTCGCGAATCAAAACGCCCCGCGATCAATATGGAGTGCAGCGGCGCGCCGCCGCTTTACGGTCACAAACGCGCCAGCAAACTCCCGCGCAAGCCGCAACCTATAACTCGCCGCCCTCACTCAAACTGTTTCCGAAATCGCGCAAACTCCAGCTTCAACTCCGCCACTTCCTCCCGCAAAGCCGCCACCTCACTCTCAAGTCGCGCCATCCGCTCTCGATCGCTACCTCCGGCCGCCACCGGAGCATGTTCCGCCGTGTGGCCCCGCTCGACAACCTGCGCAACTTCCGCCCCTGACGCGCCCGGGGCGCCCGACAACAACTCCAGATACCGCGACTCCTTAGTCCCAGCCGCGCGCGGCAAAACTCGCGCCAGCGGCGGCTCGCGACCCATCAATTTCTGCAACGCCCCTTGCACATCGCTCAAATCATCAAACTTGTACATCCGCTCCGCGCGCCCGCGCAATTCCCCGGGAGTCTGCGCCCCGCGCAACAAAAGCACGCAAAGCACAGCCGTCTCCGGCCGAGTAAAATTAAAAACTTCCTGCAGACGATGCTCATACTTCCGTACGCGGCTGTCGGTAGTATCGGCCGCCCCAGCCAACTCCAACTCCCCCAACCGCCGCATAGCCAAAGTCACATCCTCTTCGCTCACATTCATCACCGGCTCGCGATTCGATTTCTGATTGCAAGCATTCACCAAAGCATTCAACGAAAGCGGATAATATTCCGGCGTAGTAATTTCCTTCTCCACAAGCGCGCCCAACACTCGCGCCTCCACGTCAGTCAAACGTATGTCCATAGTCACTAAATAACACTCCTCTAATCGATGACGTGCCCCGCTCGTACTTAGTCCAAAACCTAAAGCGACTGTCATCCCGCTTGCCCTGAGTGCCGTTGCGAAGGGAGCGAAGCGAGGGATCTGCTTTTCGCGTCCAGTGAAACACTCAACGAAAATCACTGAGGATTCTTCAGCACATCCCGCAGCACGCTCAATTTCCCGTCAATCGTCCCCGTCTTCAAATGCGCAATGTCCAACCCAAGAATATGCGCGACAAGCGGATAAACATTCACATCCTCAAACGGCGCAACCTTCACTCCGCCGCGAATATCCGGCCCCGCCACATAAAATATCGCCTTCATCTCCGGCATGGACGCTGGATCGTAACCGTGCATTCCCACTGGAGGCGTGTTGCCGTGCCCCGCCATCGCCGGATTCCCCGCCCCTCCGGCTGGCGACGGTGGCGGTGCGCTCACCCGCAAAAGAAAAGGCCCGGTCGGCACCACAATCGGGTCGCCTTCCCGCGGGTTCCCATCGAAATGCAAATGCTCCGGCACATGCCCGCTGCGATAAACGCGAAATTTGTCGCTCTTGCCGTTCAGGCTGTCGTAAACCTTCGCGGCGTCCGCCTCCGATTTCGGATACATGAACATCTCGGCGGACCGCTCCAGCAGCGACCGGTCAAAATACTGATCCAGGTCAATCCAATCGCCCTGCACCTTGATCATCCCGTGGTCCGCCACCACAAACACGTCCACTGGCAATTTCAATCGCGCGAGCCCCGCTTCCAATCTGCCGATTTCCTTGTCTACTTCGTGCACCGCCCCGGCGACCTCTTCGCTATCAGGACCGTGCGCGTGCCCCGCGCTATCCACATCGCTGAAATATAGCGTAATAAAGTGCGGCCGCTGCGCTGCCGGCAATTGCAGCCACGCCAGCACCTGTTCCACGCGCTTCTCGTTCGGATACTTCGAGTCGTAATGCATGTAATACGAAGGACGCACGCCCTGAATGTCCGCCTCCGACCCGGGCCAGAAAAAACACGCCGCGCGCATCCCCTGTTCCTCGGCCAGAACCCACAGCGGCGTCCCGCCGTACCACGTGCCGTCGCCCTCCGCTTGCGGATCTCGATAGCTGTACACCTGCTTCCGCGACGGATCGTAAAAAACGTTCCCGACAATCCCGTGGTGCTCCGGATAAAGCCCCGTCACGATCGTGTAGTGATTCGGAAAGGTGATCGAGGGGTATGCCGGTATCATCCCATCCGGCGCGCTCGCACCGCGCTCTCCAAGCGCCTGCAAATTATGCGCGTCGTATTTCCGCGTGTAGTCGTAGCGAAACCCATCGAGCGAAACAAGGATCACGTAATGCTTGCTCTGCTGCTCGGCGGAATTCGGCCCATGATCAACAACGATGGGCGGCGCCAGAACTGGCGCCTCCGCCTGCCGCTCCGCCGCCTGCCGGCCTCGCGCCGTGGCCGGCGTGCCGCCTGCCGCGAATCCCGCCAGGACCAATATCCAGAGCAGGAAGCCGGCCCCCGCCGCACTCCTCTTATCTTTACAATTTTTCCGCATCCACAGTTCCCTTCGCTACGTCACATGTAGTGGCGGCGCTGCCGCCCGCGCAGATTTGTGCTCACGTCTCCGCAGGGTGCCAGTATACGTAATGCGGCCCGCGAGGCCGAACCATAAAGGAGAAAAATCCAATGTCGAAATTGGCGATATACGTAAGGTTGGAAGCAAAACCGGGCAAGGAGAAGGACGTAGCTCAATTCCTGCAGAGCGCCGTGCCCTTGGTGCAAGAGGAACCAGGCACCATCGCCTGGTTCGCCATTCAGATGGGACCGTCAACTTTCGGAATTTTCGATACCTTCAACGATGAAGCCGGCCGCCAGGCCCATCTTTCCGGAAAAGTTGCCGCTGCGTTGATGAACAAAGCGCCGGAGCTTTTCGCAAAGGCTCCCGAAATCAGCAAAGTAGATGTGCTGGCATCCAAGCTTCCATCCGGCACAACTCAAAAAGCATCCGCCTAACTTAGCCGCCTCTCTACAAGCCGACTCTCTGCTCCCCGTGGCGCCCGGCCGCCGCGGCGGAGCAGTACCACGTTGAATGCGCGCGCTCGATAAGTCCTCTCGGCCGTCCGCGCTCTTCCCTCGCCGGCTCCAACCTCGGATCGTTCCTTTGGAAAAGCGAGCGCGTGAATACCTGCAACCATGCGGCAAGATATATCGTCTAACGATATGTAGCCCGAACTCGAGCTATTCATCATAGAAAGAGGGCCAAATATGATTGCAGCAAACCAAACTGTTAATTCTACCGGCGGGCAGAACTCGCCCACCCGTCAGGACGCGGAGGAAACTCCGGAATACGAACATCCGCACACCCTGGACGAAATCCAGAGGCGTGCGCTCAAGATTCACCGCCGCCACGGCGGTGTCTATGGCGGATACACCCTCGAAGAATGGCTGGAAGCCGAACACGAACTGGAACGCGAGGATCATCCGGCGCCGGATAAAAAGGATCACGTCCACTAAGCGCTCGGACAACAGCACTCGCGCCCGCCAGTCTCGATAGTGCCTGTGGTGTTCGGCCTCCATCGAAACATCGCGCAACACTTGCGTGTTATTTCGATTTACCGGGGGTTTGCGCCGGCGTTCCGAGGTAACTCTGAACCGCATGAGGCGTGATTGCGAGCTTCGTGGCGATTTGCGAAACGGATTCGCCCTGTGCGTGTAACAGGCGTACCTGAGCCGCAGTCGGCTGTTTTACTTCGTGCGCCGCAGCCGAAATTTTGACCGTGTCTTCCTCACCGGCAGCTGGTTTGACGACGACCGGCGCTGGACCGTTTGCTTGCGGTGCCGCTGCTGCTCCACCTGATGCTCCACTACCGGAAACCGGTGTGACCATGATTTCCTCCCGCTCTTGGCGTTGCCCTTCCCTACCTCTTAGCTATCGGCAACTTTAGGCAAACCTTGAGCGCAGGAAGAAAAGCAGCCAACTCCGATGATTCAAGGATAACGCCTTGCCTTTCCCAAGCGAGGACGACTCCAAGCTCTCACTGCTCTGTTTCACCCGCATCCTTCAGCATTCCGATTTCCGCGTTGAACTGTTGAATCACCCCATAGCACTCGCACGCCGATGCCTCCAGCTTCTTCCGGCTCAATATCTTCACCGCCCCGCGCGTGTACTCGATATTCTTCTTCCGCTGCAAAATCCCTGCCGCCAGGCTCACGCTCGGCCGGTCCGTCCCCAGCATCGTCGCTAGAAAATCGTGCGTGATCAGAATGGATCCGCCATCCACGCGGTCTTGCGCCATCAGCAACCAGCGCGCCAGCCGTTGTTCCACGTCGTGCAAACGATTGCAAGCCGCCGTCTGCGCCACCTGTATCCCCTGTATCACCGCATACCGGCTCAGCATCATCTGAAACTCATTCGAGTTCTTCAGTACGTTCTGCAAGGCGCTGACCTTCACGCGAAATCCCTCGCCAGCAATCTGCACCACTTCACGTAGCGGACTGCGCGTCAGGTAAACCGCCGAAGGTATGCCGGCGGCTCCTTCGTGCCCTACTACCGCCGCTTCCACCGTCTTGCCGTCCTCCATCGCCACCACCAGCGAAATCAGGCCCGAATTCGGGAAGTATGCGAACGTCAATTCCTCGTTCGGCTCGTGCAGAATCCGGTGACGCGGCAGCGCCACCGGCTCCAAATGCGGCCCAATGGCGGCGAACTCATTCTCCGGAATAGATAGGAGAATCTTGTTCGTTACCGGCGTGCCGTCGGAACTTGTGCGTTGGGGAAAGTGCGCGGTCTTCTTATTATCGCTCTGCAGCACTAGCAGTCCTGGTCAGTTTTGGCATGGCCGGAACTCTAGTTGTTGAGCGAATGTGCTGTCTGTCGGACGCCGAACACTCGCAGTGAATTTATGGCAGGCCCAGTAACGGATTAAATTGCTCAATTACTTGATAACACTCGCACGCGCGTTCCTGCAGCTTCGCGCGATCCACGATTTTCACCGCTCCGCGCTTGTACTCGAGAATTCCCTGCTTCTGCATCGTGCTGGCCGCCAGGCTCACCGTCGGCCGGTCCGTCCCTAACATCGTCGCGAGAAAATCGTGTGTGATCGGCAAGAAACCGGAATCCACTCGATCGCGCGTCACCAGCAGCCAGCGCGCCAGCCGCTGCTCGACGCCGTGCAGCCGGTTGCACGCCGCAGTCTGCGAGATTTGCATTCCCAGAATTACCGCGTAACGCCCCATCGTCATCCGCAATTCGGGTGCGGAACGCATCAGTTTCTCCACCGCCGTTGCGCCGATGCGGAATCCGTCGCCGCCGATCTGCACCACCTCGCGCACCGAACTCGTTCGCAACCCCACCGCCAGTGCCGCCCCCGAAAATCCTTCGCGGCCCACCACACCTACCTCCACGGTTCGGCCATCTTCGGTAACCACCACGAGCGAGATCATGCCGCGATTCGGGAAGTAAGCGTACTGCACGTCCTGCCCCGGCTGATGCAAGTTCAGGTGGTCGGGTAGGTCGAGATACTCCAACACAGGGCGTACCTGCTCGAATTCCTCGTCTGGGAGCGA
Source organism: Candidatus Acidiferrales bacterium (assembly GCA_049287725.1). GTDB lineage: Bacteria > Acidobacteriota > Terriglobia > Acidiferrales > UBA7541 > Palsa-295. The sequence goes on from JBAQGJ010000158.1 coordinate 6,661, forward strand.
CAAAAGCAGGTTGTTCGTGACCGCCTTTCCCTGCGGGCCGATTCGTTGCCCAAAACTTGGCTCCAAAACGCTTTTTTGGCTCATTACACTTCCTCACGGTATGTACGGAATTTACTGTACGGGGCCTTAGTGCTGACTTGAGGGTAGCGCAAAGCCGCATACTGTCCATACACCATCCAAGGTATTCCCGGGGGGCATCGCACAGTGTAGGATGGCCGACATAATTCGAGTAATAGGAGTCGCTGAGCGCTCATAACGAATGGCTCGTATTTTGATTGCGGACGATCACCCAGAAGCGCGCCGTGGTGCGCGCGAACTGCTCGAAGCACACCAGGGATGGGAAGTTTGCGGCGAAGCGGTAAATGGCATGGAAGCCATCGAGAAGACTGCGGCGCTGAAGCCGGACATCGTCATCCTCGACCTCAGCATGCCAAAGATGTCCGGCGTTGCTGCGGCGCGCATGATCCGCGGCATGGTGCCCGATGTGCCGTTGCTGCTCTTTTCGCTCTATGCCGGCGACCCCCAAATGTCGGATGGATTCCGCGCCGCGGGCTTCACCGGTGATCTTAATAAAGCTGCGGCTGACTTGCTGATCGAAGCAGTCGAGGCGCTGCTGCAAGGCGGAACATATTTCCAGTCGGCTGCAGTGCCCAGAGCGATCATCGCGGACGAGGCGACCACGCATTCGGAACAGGCGCCGACGCCCCACGATGACGCAGGGCAACAAGCATCGCCAGCCGCCGCACCATCCAATTCCGTGTCCGACCCGGTTCCCGCCGAGCCGCCGGACACAAAGCCGCCAAGCGGCTCCGATCCTAGCTGACCCAACGTGGCTGACATCACGTGACGTGCTGCACTGCACGGGTTCGCACGCATTCGCGCTCCATGCTACAATTGAAACTCCTTGCTCTCCGTTAACAACATCACGATGCGCTATGGCGCCAGAATCTTGTTCGAAGACGTCACCACGACGTTCTTTGCGGGACGGCGCTATGGAATCACCGGCCCGAACGGCGCGGGCAAATCCACCTTGATGAAGATCCTCACTGGTGAGATCGATCCGACCAAGGGCGACGTCACGCGTCCCAAGAAGCTCGGCATCTTGAGCCAGGACCAGTTTGCGTTTGACGAGCAGCGCGTGATTGACACCGTGATCATGGGAAATCGTCCGCTGTGGAAGGCGCTGCAGGAGCGCGAAATTCTTTACGCCAAACCGCACGAGGAATTGACGGACGCGGACGGAATGCGGCTGGGCGAGCTGGAAGGCATCGTCGGCGAAGAAGGCGGCTACACGGCGGAGCCAGACGCGGCGATCTTGCTCGACGGCCTGGGAATTGACGAGCCGCTGCACGAACGCAAGATGCGCGAGCTGCAAGGCGGACAAAAAGTCCGCGTGCTGCTGGCGCAAGCGCTTTTCGGCAGTCCGCCGGCGCTGCTGCTCGACGAGCCGACGAACCACCTGGACCTCGATTCGGTCCACTGGCTGCAGGATTATCTGACGGAGTACGAAGGCGTGCTGATCGTGATTTCGCACGATCGCCACTTTTTGAATAGCGTCTGCACGCACACCGCGGACATCGATTACGAGACCGTGATCATGTACAACGGCGGGTACGACGACATGGTCGTCGCCAAGACTTCGATTCGCTCGCGCATTGAATCGGAAAACGCGCAGCGCGAAAAGAAAATCGCGCAGTTGAATGAATTCATCGCGCGCTTTTCGGCCGGCACGCGTTCGGCGCAAGCGACCTCGCGCAAAAAAGAAGTCGAGCGGCTGCAAACTACGGACCTCGCGCGCTCGAATATTGCGCGTCCATACATTCGCTTCAATATGGACCAGGCTTCCGGCAAGCATCCTCTGGAAATCAAGAGCGTGGCGAAGTCGTACGATGGCGTGAAGGTGTGGGCGCCCTTCTCCGGAGCCGTTTCGCGCGGAGAGAAAATCGCGTTGATGGGCCGCAACGGAACCGGCAAGACCACGTTGCTGAAGTCGCTGATCCGCAACGCGACGGGATTCGTGGACGATTCCGACCGGCAGTTCCCTGTTGACGGCGGGCAAGTGATCTGGGGCCACAACGTGATGGTGGGATACTTCGCGCAGGACCACAGCGAATCCATCACGCACGGAATGGACGCGATCGAGTGGCTGCACCAGTTCAAGCCGCAGGCGACGCAGGAAGAATTGCGCGGCGTCCTGGGGCAGATGCTTTTCAGCGGTGAAGACGCGTTGAAGCAGACCGCGGCGCTATCCGGAGGCGAATCCGCGCGCCTGATTTTCTGCCGCCTGATGCTGCAAAAGCCCAATGTGCTGGTGCTGGACGAGCCGACGAACCACCTCGATCTCGAGTCCATCAACGCGCTGAACATCGCGCTGCAAAAATACGACGGCACAGTGTTGCTAGTAACGCACGACCACGACGTAATAGATGAAGTAGCCACGCGCATCTGGCATTTCGCCGGCGGCAAGATCGAAGACTTCAAAGGCCCGTACTCGGAATATCTGGAATCGGTGGAAGAAAAAGCCTCGTGAGTGGCCACGCCAGTCAATTCAAGCAAACATTTTTTTGATAGTCGCCATGGGCAGAAACAGTTTCAACGGATGACTGGGAAATGCCTCGAATCCCCATCTGTTGTAGAACGCTGTACCAGACTCACTTTTGGCATCAACTATGACGGCCCACGATGCAGCCTGAGCGCTAATAGCCAAACACCGCCGTAACGCATCCGCGAGCAGTAAATCTCCCACGCCTGTGCCGCGCTGTTCGGTGTGCCGTGCCAGTCTTCCGATTAAAGTTGCCGGTATTTGATCGTGCTTTGTCAGCTTGCGTGTGATCTCTTCGGGAATCTCGCCGCTCAAGACTGAATACTGGGACAGTGTGTAAAATCCCGCGATGTTTTTTCCGTCGGCTGTCATTATGAAGACGGCCGCTAGTTTCTTGCGCGCGTCCTGGCGCGCCTGCGTCTTAAGGTAGTTTTCTAAAATAGGGTCTTCGCAGGAAAAAGCCGCGCGGTCGTGGGAGGACGCGAGCGGCTCGAAGTTGAACTTCGGCTTTTCTGTGCCTGCTGCCAATCAGCCTCGTACTTGCTTCTTGTAACGAGCTACCGCGGACTTTGCGTACTCGTTAGGCGCCGGTGGATTCGTCAGCGCGCTAAAAAAAACCTCACGATCCTCTTTGCGCAGACGAAGCGACTCCGTTTCCCGGATAGTCTCCGTCGCGGCCTCTTGCAGTTTGTTCACTACGAAGTCCGTAACAGACGTCCCGCGTATCTGCGCAGCCCGCTCGATAAGCCTCTTCTGCTCGGGGGTAGCGCGAATTTCCAGCCGCTCAGATCTTACGGGTACTCTCATCGTCGGTGACATAGGCGTCTCCCAGTTAAAAAGCTCACTACTACTGTACGGCAAATTGCCGGTCCGGTCAACCGCTAAGTACGGTAAACTGCCGTACGCTCAATGATCCGCGCGCACCAATACCCCCCCCGCCTGTCGCCCCAAAAAACAAACCAAAACCTGGGACAAAAGCGCCATTGACCGCCGCGCCGCCCTCTCCCACTGGATAGACTACAGCTATCAAACCACCCACCGCGGTAATCGGCAACCCACCAGGCACCGGGTCCGTAGGGGAGCTGCTTGCTGCGCCCGCTTTTGGCTTTGTAGCGGCCGCTTCGGCACGCGTTTTTCGGGAGGAAGCGGGCATGGCTTCGTTGTTGGTTGATTTCGGTCGCGCCAGAACTGTAAAAAAGTGTCGATTAGAACGCGTGTCGAGTGTTTGTTTTCTATGAGATATCGCGATTTCTAATCGCACCGTGTGTCGATTAGGAATTGTCTGAGATTTGCGCAGCGCGCTGGAAGCGGGCGTGAAGTTGCGCGCCAGAAGCGTAAAAAATTGACGATTAGAATGAGTGCCGAGTGTTTGTTTTCTGTGAGATACAACGATTTCTAATCGCGAGGTGTGACGATTAGAAATGACGTGATCCGTGACTTGTGATTCGTGTCCCGCGACACCCTCCGGGACGCAAACGGCGCGATTCGTACCGGGCGAAACCCGGATGTAACAATGTGACATGCGGTTTTGTTGGCTGTGCGCCGCGCGTGGAGTGTGAGCTGGACGGGTGATGAGGGGCGCGGGGCGGTTTTTGGCGACAGTTTTCCCCGGGGGTTGGGTTGGTCTGCCCGTCGCCGGTGTGGCGGAGTGCATGTCGCGTCCTCAGTGGGGCGGGAAACGTGCCCCGACTCACGTTATCACATTTACCGTCTGATTACCAGTCCTAAGATGGAACTGCGGAGGTGAGTGGAGCGCGGGCTCGGCAAAGTCAAAGGCTCGCGCGCGTGGGGTGTGGGCAGTATCCGCATTCTCGGACGCCGGAGCGGGCGGGCGGATGCCGGGGAGCGATGGGAGCACGCGGGTCACGCCGCGACGAGGCGCGAAAACTCGAAAGCTTCGCGGTAAAGGCACCGTGAAAGGTCCTTCGAGCCTGCCACTGGCAGGCTCTCAGGATGAAATTGGCGCTGCGCGCCGTCTTAATTTGCCGTGAACGCATTGTCGAATACGTATTTTTGGCCGTCAGGGTTCGTGACAGTGATGCGAACTGGACCCGCGGACAGCGACGGAACCGTTGCTTGCAGTGTGTTCAAATCCACGAAGGTGGTGGATGCGTCAGTCGTACCGAAAGACACCACCGCGCCGGTGACGAAGCCGCTGCCACGGAGCTTCACCGTGGTGCCCGAAGGACCGGTGGACGGGCTCACGGTCGCGATGCTGAGCGGCGATTGTTGAAGTTCTGCGATCGTCACGCCCGTGTTCGAAATCAGGAACATTCTTGTTCCGGTTTCATCAAGAGCCATCGCGTTTGAATCAGGAGGTATGGGATCGGGCAGCACGACGTGTTGGACCAGACGACCTGTGTGAACATCGAATATGTCCACGCCTGAGGTTTGCGGGGCGAATAGCAAGCTCCCCGCAGGGCTCAGTTTCTCTCCGATGACATCGTTAAAGCTCCCAGCTCCGGCATCCACATAGGGTTCAAAGGCCATGAGTGCACTCGGATTTAGATGAGAATCCGCCATCTCAAAATTTGCGGCAAAGACTGTGCCGTCTGCGTTCACTGCGGCGTCAGAGGCGTCCCCAGAAAAACCGGATGTTAGCGTGTTGGCCGTTAGATCCAGCAAGCCCACCGGCTGAGGGCTACCGCCTCCTGTGGTGGTGGCGAGGAACACCTTGCTGCCATCGGGCGTGGATGCCATTGCGGCGATACCGGTCTGAAAATTTATATCCGTCCCGTTTGTCGTACAGCCGGCAACACCGGTGCAGACCAAACTGCCGGTATCGAGATTCACTAGATGAAATAGACCTCCGAATCCACTCGCCGTGCATACCACGTCCACTAACATCCGGTGGGGTTCGGCAGGGCTCATGCCAAATGCAAGGCCGGAACATCCGAGGCTCATATCCGACGACGTCAGCACCGGATAAGTCGCCTTCACGTGCATGGCGACTGGGTCCACTACCGAGACGGTGCCGTCCGCATGGTCCAATACCGCGAGCAGGCTCCCATCCGGAGTTAAGGCCAGGTTCGTGGGGCCGTTTCCCACCGGAATCGGTGCAAGATACGTATTGGAAGCCAGATCATACACTTCCACTGTGCCATGGTCTTCGTTCGACACATAAAGACGCTGACGCGACCTGTCGTACGCAATCGCATCCAGCGCGCCAGCTTTCGGATAGACCTGCACGGACTTCAGATATTGAAAGCCAGCAGCAACCGTCGTGGAACCGGATGTAGTCGAAACCACCACATCGGCACTACCGGTTGGGCCTGAGGGGAGTGTCAACGTGATTGATTCCGTCGGAAAAATTTGATCCTGAATAGCTTCAACTATCCGCGAAATGGCGGCAGTTTTTCCTCCGATTGTCACGGTCGGGTTGCCCGCATCGAACCCGTAACCATAAATCTTGATGGTATCGCCGCCAGCACTCGAACCTGCATCGGCATCCACACGCAATATGGTTGGGCCGAAAGTGACTCCGTCTGGCATCACTTCAAAAAATCCGTCGGAACGCGTCAAGGTCACGTTCGCGGGACCCGCGATTGCGCCCTTGGGGACCATCACGCTGGCCGAACTGGTGGACTGAACCGAAACATTGGAAGCCATCAGGGTCTGCGGCGATGCCGGCGGCGCGCCTACAAAAAGGTTATAGGTGAAATTCTGGGCGAAGCCCGCGCCATTCAATTGAGCCGTTGTCGGACCGCTCAGGCTGGCCAGCGTTGGCTGAACGATAAATGATTGCGGAAGGGGATAACCGAGAGACGTAGGCGAGGTCATATCCAGAAAGCCCACACCAGCGTCTGTGGCGCCGAAAAGCATGCCTGTTTCGTCGTCCGCGAAAGTCGTTATCCATTGGCCGGTGAACGGGAGCGACGCGTCGAATGCGAATCCCGGCACCAGTCCGGTAACCGTGAACGTCGAGGTATCTATCACGGCTGCGATGTTTCCGCCGTTGTCGTTTTGTGAGGTCAAGACGTACGCGTGTCTTCCATCCAAACTGTAAACCACGCCGGTAACTGGGAATGCGTCGAGCTGCATCGTGGCGATAGGATTCAGGTTCGCGTCATAAAATACGGTGGGAGAATTCTGAAGGCCGACGGAGATGATCTGACTGCCACTCGGACTTATTGCCGAGTAACCAATGATCGTGCTGTTGGGTCCCACAAACGTGTCGGTGCTCGCATCGTAGAGCATTGAACCGGCGTATCCTGCAAATCCCAAAACTTTCGTGTGGTCCGCGCTGCGCGTAATGATGCCGGCGGCCAGGAGGAAGTCGGAGGTACCAAATACGGCAAAATTATTGTTGGCTGGCGTCCACAAGAGGACCCCGGTAAGCGAGCCGGCTTCGAGGAGCACGACTTTCCCGTTGGAGAGAGTCGCCACCTGAAAAAAGGCTGCGCCGAGACTATCGGGCGAGACTCCCGCTGGAACATTCACGTGGCCGACTACCTGAAGGAGGTTTGGATCAATGGTGGTGATTCCACCGAAGTAAGGACTCACTACATAAACGGCGCTTCCATCCGCGCTCTCGTCAATCCCTGAAGGATAGTTGACGGGGATCGAGGCCACCTGATGTCCATCGACCGTCGAGAGCACGACAACTTCATTCAATATTTCCACGCTGACGAACAGCAACTTCCGCGCTTTGTCATACACCATTCCCGTCGGGCTTTTGTCCGTCCGGGCGAATGTGCTTCTCGTGGGGGTTGTGTTTGCTGAAAACGGAACAGTCACGGTAAGAGGTAACGTGACAATTCCGGTGTTACTCGCATTGTCGCTGGCTGTAAGTACAAAGGGATAATTCTTTACCGGTTGCGCTTGCGGAGTCGGATTGATGATGAATGTAACGGGACTGCTGGGAGTCAAGAGACTCTGCGGCGAAGTGATATTGATCCCGTAAAGGCCGTTCGTGTCCGGCAGTTGCGTCTCTAACTGGGGAGGGGTGGGAGAATTGGAGGTGACCGATACGGTTATCGTCGCGCTCGTTCCGGGAGTCAGAGAGACTGACGAAGGCGATGCGTGGATCGTCCACGGAGCCGCTTGCGTTACGTTCACGGCAAAGGTTGCGGTGTGAGAAATCGAACCGCTCGTGGCTGTCACCGTTATCGTGCTCGCGCCGGTGCCGGTAGCCGGCGCGGCGGCAAGCTGAAACGACGCTGATTGCGGTGAGGCGCTATTGATGGCCAAAGAGTACGGCGCCGGAGGAGTTCCCGTGACTCCTGTGGGCAAGGCTGACAGGCTCAACTGAATCGTTCCAGTGAATCCATTCGTGGGAGTGGCTTGCACCGTTTGAAACACCAGCGCGCCGCCCTGTTGGAGTGCGACGGTGGCCGATTCGACTATCAGCGTAAAATCCCCCGCAGGGGGAGGCGGAGGAGGCGGCGGATTGCCGCCACCCGATGTTCCTCCGGAGCCACAATTCGATATAAACGAAAGAGCTGTCAGCAAGCACACCACAAGCACACATCGTTTACCCACGGCAGCACTCTCCGGAAAGGCGAGGCGGATGGTATATGGGAGGGATAGAAGTAGTCAAGATACTATTCGATAGACCGGTGCGGTAGGACGAAGAGAGATCCTTCGCTTCGCTGCAGATTAAAGAAAGAGCACACCCTGAAGGTTGTGCCACAACGGCCGCTAGGGTTAGTCGCGTGGCGTTACTGATTTTTTCGCTGCTGGGCCCTGATTGCTGAGGGTGGGGCGTGGCCCTTCAGGCGCATGTAGACGACTATGTTGCCGTAGTGCTCGTTATTGTGGGCGATGTTGTACATCAGTACGGCGCCTCGGACGGTATTGGTTGAACCTGTGCCGATAACATTTGCAATGTGCATCGGCTGAAGGAAGTTTGCGTCGGTGGTGGCGGCGTAGACGCGGTCGCAATAGACTAGCGAATCGTTCAACGCTTTGACTAGTGCGGCTTTGTCGGTGACTTGCTGGTAGTCCGCGGTGGCCGGCGATTTTTCGCCCGCAACTTCCGCGCAGAAGAAAAAATTCGCGCTGGCGAGGTGGCCGATAATCCCGCCGAAAGTCCGGACCTGCGGCGTCGGCCGAAACGCGTATTCATCCGCAGGCATGTTCTCTGCCGCCTCGGCTAGATTCCGCCGAATCGCCGCGTGCATCGCCTTGACGCCGTCTGCCAACGAGGGCGACAGCTCAACGGGATAGCCAGCGTCCGTCGTTTGAGCGGAGGCCGGCGGCAAAATCACACACGCAAAGACAAAAGCCAGGATAAGCAGACGCAGCATCGGGTCGCCTCACTTTACCGTGCGCAAACATTCTAGGTCACGGGGAGACTTTCGTGACCCAGAATGTCCGGCACGGCCTCGGGCTGCTAACTGCAGAGAGCACAGCCAAGAGTGGCTGTGCCACAAAACCCCCGTGGGGCTGGAATGCTTGGAGCGGAAGCTGCGTCAATGCGCTTTATCGCTGGAATCGGTCGAGTCCGAATCTGTGCAAAAGCTGTTTATTAACATTCGGGGGCAGATTGGATTTCGGGTGCGTGGGTGCGGCGTCTGCCACCGACCTATCGATTTTTTCGTTTACCGGAGTTGCCAGAAAGGCGTGGATGTCGCCCTTATGCGGCCCGCTCATCACCGTGGCCATGCCGGAGATTTGTCCGCTCGCGTTGATCTTGTTGGCCATGATGGCGTAGAGGTTGGAACTTTCGGGAAACAGCGTGTTCAGGTCGGTCATCTTGCCGTCCTGGTAGATGAAGCCATGGGACCAGTTGAATTGGGAGTCCCAGGTGCTGCCCACCACTTGGCCGCGGTCATTGATGCCGCTGGCGATGGCGGCAAAATCTCCCGGCAGAGTGCCGAGGTTGTCGAGTGCGCCATTCCGCCAGATCGAGGCGTATTGGGTGGTGTTGTCGGCAGTGCCGACAGTCCCAACAATTACGCCCAGGTTGTTATTGCTCCAGGCGATGGCGCCGGTTCCGTAGTCCTGAAGCGCGACGGCAGTGCCGTCTTTCCACGATACGGCGTGAAGGATCGCGCCGCCGCAGGTTTCCGTGTCGCCTACGGCTTGGCCTTGATCGTTGATCCAAAATGCGTCGCCGTCTGGATCGCCGTCCACCGTGGGAAGAGCGTGGGGTTTGCCGTTTTCCCACAACACCGGCAGCTGAACGTGATTATTCGTGGCGTTAGCCGCGCAGGAGGAGTCCACGGCACCGTTTTCCGCAAATCCTACGATTTGTCCGCGCGTATTGATCGCGCTGGCTTGGCCATTATTTCCGCCGAGCGTCGGGAGAGCGCTCATGCGGCCGAGCTGCCAAAGAAACGGGCGACACGTCGCGTGGGTGCCGAAGCCGCAAATGTCTTCACCATTCGGGTCCGCGACAGCCGTTTCGGAAAAACCTACGATCTGCCCGAAGTCGTTGATCTCGCCCCAGTTCATCCAAGTGTTCTTTCCTCCGAGCGAGCCGAGGTCGAGTTTGAATCCGTCGATGCCGATCAGCGCGCGTCCGCTTAGAAGTTGTGCGAAGAGGCTAGCCTGCTGCCCCGCTGGCACGTTCCCTGCCATGATTTCCGTCCAGCCGTAATCATTGACGGACATAGCGCAAGACATAAGGTCATTCCCCTCGGTACCCAAATCGGTGACTCTGTAGGTTGTTTGCGCGACCGCATCGCTGCAGCAGGCCAGAAAAATCATCGTTGCTACCATTATCGAGAAAATCCGCAACCCTCTCCGTGCGCTCATAACTTCTCCTTTTGGTTGGCCGATTGGGCCGAGCAGAGTCTTCGTGCCGAGATTGCTGAGCGAGAATTGGTGGCAGGTGGTGTGCCACTATTGCAACGATTACGCGACGCAACAGCGCCAACACTTCGGAGTTCGAAAACTAGTCGCGGAGTGACAAAAACCTGGGACGTTGACAAAACGGCTGGAGCGTTTATTTCTCCCACTTTGCATATATTCTGGCGAGAGGTTATGAAATTCGAGAGCGTCACGCGAGAACTCAGGCGCGCAAGTGAGGCCATACAATTCTGATTGACTTTCAGATGATTAAGACATACATACCGGTAGGTACGTTAATCAGTGAGGATGGGGTTTCATACTCTTCAGCGCGCGTTCGCTCTCTCTTGGCGCTCTGAGAGTCACCTTACATGCAGATGGGTATGTCGGCAGCACGCAAAAATCCGAAACCTAGAGCGACCAGGTTGCGCAATGCTGGGCGCACGCGGGAACGCTTGCTGCAAGCGGCATCTCGCGAGATCTACCGATCGGGTTTCCAGAGTGCGAGCCTGGACACAATTCTGGCCTCGGCCGGCGTCACTAAGGGCGCGCTGTATTACCACTTCAAGAACAAGGAAGCTTTGGGATATGCCGTGGTCGAAGAGGTCATTTCCCCCGACGTCCGCGGCACATGGGTCCGGCCTTTAGAGAGTGTCAAGGACCCGATCAGCGCTTTAATCACCATTGTTCAGCGCCTATCCGTGCGGCCCGAGGATGTGTGCGGCGGCTGCCAACTGAACAATCTGGCGCAGGAAATGTCTCCTCTGGACGCGGGATTCCGGATGCGGCTGGAGGCAATCTTCGATGCATGGCGCGAGGCCACTGCGTCCGTTTTGCGAGAGGGCCAGATCAATGGAAGCGTTCGCCGCAGCGTGGAACCCGCTGACGCCGCCGGCTTACTGATTGCGATGGTCGAAGGCTATGGCTCGCTGGCCAAGAACGCTCAGGATCCGAAAGTTATAAAGTCGGGAATCAAGAATATCGTGGGCTGGCTGCGGTCTTTGCGCCAGTCGGGCAACGGCAAACGAGGTTGATCGCATCGGTGTCTCTAGTGGCAGTTTTGGGTGTGTGACATACCAACCGGTTCGTAGGCTCGACGGGTTCCACATTCGAAACTTGCAGGCAGGCAGTGGCGGGAGCAGCCGAGGGACGGATGGAACTGAAAAAGCAATCCGATCTGTCCCTCCGGCATCGCGACTGCCGTGAGATTCAGGCAACACAGGAGGAAGTGATGAATCGAGGGAGATTCCAGGCGATTGGCTCTCTAAGCTTCGCACTAATTCTTGTCCTTATGCTGGGCGCGCCCCGGCAGGCGCGGACTCAGGATCGTCAAACGTCGTACGCGAGCATGGCGCCCGTCGAGCAGTACCTTATGACGGATCGCAATGCTGAGATCGCCTTGGCACGAAGCGCGGCGCCAGAGGCCATATCCCGCGACGCAACGATTCTGGTCCTCGGACGGGATGGCTACGAAACTGCGGTTAAAGGCAACAACGGTTTCGTGTGCGCCGTGGAGCGAGCGTGGATGTCGCCATTCGATTCTGCAAATTTTTGGAATCCCAAAATTCGAGGCCCGCTCTGCTTGAATCCGCCGGCCGCGCGATCCGTCCTGCCTATTACTTACAAGAGGACGGAGCTGATTCTGGCTGGAAAATCGAAAGCGCAGATCATGGAAGCTCTGAAAACCGCATACGAGAAAAAAGAACTTCCGGCGTTGGAGCCCGGAGCCATGAGCTACATGATGTCGAAAGATCAGTACCTTTCCGATGAAGGCCAACACAATTGGATGGCTCACCTGATGTTTTACACGCCGCTGATGGATGGTGCGGTATGGGGTGCAGATCTGCCCAAGTCCCCCGTGATCCTGAGCCCACAGTTTCGTGGCGCTCCGGAACCAATCGACGTGTTTTTGCTTCCCGTGGGCACGTGGTCAGACGGATCCACTGCTCCGGTTATGTAGGACCAGGCCATTGCACGTGAGATCTTTTGTTCAACATGAAAAGGAGAACGAACAATGACAAGGACCGCAGTGTCACGCAGGAAGCTGCTCGCTACGGGAGCATGCGCGCTGGTTGGTGCCGTGAGCCTGGCTGGACCGGCGAGTGCCAGCGCATTCGGAGGGCAGAACTTAACGACCGAGGAGACAGTCCGGAAGTGGTACGCAGGCTGGGGGCAGAAAGACTGGGGCCCACTGGATAACCTGCTCGCGGAGGACTTCACGTTTTCAAGCGCGGCCGGCGACGACCACATCAGCAAAAGCGCTTTCAAAAAGCAATGCTGGGAAACACAGATCAATTTCATCGGGCATTTTGACCTGGAGCGAGTCGCCACCGGCCCGGATGATGCTTTTGTGAAGTATCTTTGCTACACCACGAACGGTAAATCGCTACGGAACGTGGAGTATCTCCGAGTCAAGGACGGAAAGGTGCAATCCATTGAGTGTTATTTCGGCGCGCAATCCAGCTTTCCGTCGGCAGTGAGCACCGGGCAGAAATAACCGGGCAAGGGGTTCCATCATGAGCGTCCGCGAAATTCAGGATCAGAAGGCCATTGCGCGCGAGATGTTCGTCCAACAAGCTGCTCACGCTGGTGCGGACGTTGCGGCCAGCCCACAGCGCGGAGCTGCGATTTACTCCACTGAGAGTCGATGGGATTACGCTCGTGAATCGACGGCGGACGAGTTCCGCGAAGCTGCAGATGCATTATTGCTTCCGGTAAACCGAGTTGATGCCGCGAACCTCATGCGAGTCTTGCGGCAGTTGGAGGTTATAGCAAAACGACAGGCGCCACGAATCGCGTTCAAGGTAAAGAGTAGGATTCTGCTTTTGGATTTAGCCGACATCCTGGCGGTGCAAGCCGAAGGTAATTACGTTTCGTTACAACACCAGCCTAATCCCTATTTGGTGCACGAGTCCCTCTCGTCCATGGCGGAGAAGCTCAAACCCTACGGCTTTATTCGCATCCACCGCTCGGTGGTCGTGAATATTTCGGCCGTGGAGGAGATTCAACCTTTGCCGACGGGCGAGTACAGGCTGCGTGTAAAGGGCGGGCAGGAATACTTGGTGACTCGCACGTACAAACACAGCCTCAGAGATCTGGCGCAACTGTGGGTCGGCTCAGAGCGGCTTTGCGGTTGACAGGCACCGCGTTCCCTTCCCTACGCCGCCCAGGGCAGGCGGGATGACGGACGAAAGAAGGAGCACAGCCTAAAAGCAATGCCGAAGCGAGGCTAACCGCCACGCCGCACTAAGGGATCCTCCTAGCAAATACAGATCGATCACACGACTCGAGTCGGCGGATTATCATCCCAGTGTTTCTGCCTGAGAGCAGCCAGTTCCGGATGGTGGAGAGTTTCGAGAATTTTCTTTGCCGGAACGATGATGCTCACGCCCATATTGACTGCCTCTGCTTGCGCTGTCGTGAACGGGGGTTGAATTTCCCAGTGCCCGTGTACCAATCCCAATAGATGCGAGCCACCAAGCCCGGACATTGAAGTAGGTTTTCCACCCGTACCTTGCATGGGGGTGGTAACGGTATTGCGTACAAATGCAGGCGAACCGCTTAACCCACCAATCGAGCGCCCTTCAGCCAGATACGCTTCCATGTCGCCAAAACCTTCGACCGGTAACTTCTCTTCCGGCATCATCGCGATGTTGCCGGTCCGCACAATGGGAGTGAGCTTTGTTATTCCAAAGAACCGCGTAAACAATCCGATGATGAAAAGCTCATCCCCGAGACCAATGTCAAAGTCCTTAATCCGCTGGTCCGTGGCAAACATTTGCTCTGGAATCCATTCAATGTCGTAGTCGTCAAAGCGAGCGCTCCCGAAAGGCATCACTGCAACGTCAACAGAATCCTTCTCGGTAGGGTGGTAGAACCATTTATTACTTCCCGTTCGCAGAGACAAAGGCATTCCGTCTTTGGCGTTCATTGCAATTACAGCTTCGTCGGGTTCAATTGCTTCTGCAACGTGCTTCGCGGTAACGATGTGAGCCAGTGCCATGTTGCCTTCCATAAGCACGCCGACGACAAACGCAGTTCCGCCAAATATCAGCCGCGAGCCACCCTCGTCGTCCGGCTCATATCGGGAAACAAATCCCACGCACTTCAGCAATCGGTTAGATATTCTCATCAGGTTCCATGTTCCGATTCAATCGAGTACCGATATTCTTAACCGTGCAGACCGGGGAGCGACCGATTGAACGTTCGGGGGTTGGTTTGGATTATCATGCTCTTAAACCTCTGCGCTTCGCTCATCACCTTATCAGAACTCCTGTACACGGAATAGTTATCTATCGAGATTGCAACAATATCGATGGAGCTGTACCATCGCCACCTGCCTGGAAGCTCGTAGCGACCACTGGCGAACAGCAAAGGCAATTCGCCCACCTGAACAGGCTGCGGAAAAAGTCCATGTACGAAAAAGTGTCGAAAATAGATCGCGTTGAGAGGCTCTAGGAAGCGACCAATTTCCCGGCGAATCATTTTGCCTCACCCCAAAAGACCGCAA
>JBAQGJ010000159.1:0-38768 GCA_049287725.1 Candidatus Acidiferrales bacterium
CTTCCGCGCCGCCGGCCGGCGCGCCCGCGCTTGCCGCGCCCGCGTCGCCAACGCAAGCCGCCGTCACTTCGCCGGAATCAAGCCTCGTCGGACAAGTAGCCACGATCCGCGACGACGCCGGCCGCAACTACGTGCTGCTCCCGATTTCCGAAGAAGTTCACGCGGAAATGTGCACCTGCGAAGCGACCCAGGACGCGCTAGCAATCTCCATGATGGTCGCCGCCGAAAAACTCCTGCTGGTAAATTGCGGCACGCGCGTGCAAATCCTGGACGCCGGCAACGCCACCCTAGGCTGCCGAGTCCGCATCCTGGGCGGCCAATTCGTAGGCGAAAAAGCCTTCGCCCCCCGCGCTTATCTCGCAGGCCTCTCCTAACACAATGTCCAACCACATCCACCAAACGCGCGAATCGGCAAGATTCATATGGAGTGCGGGAGCGCGCTCCCGCTTTCTCTTCGGCGAGGCGCGCCTCGCCGGCAGTGCTCGCGCCGCTCAAACGCAATCCCCGATTGACTCTTCTCGCGCGCTCCCGCAAAATTTCGGCCGAGCAAACCAATGATCGTCACGACCGAATACGTGGACATCCCGCTCCCAGGCTCGCCGATGCGCACGTTCGTCGCGTCGCCGAAAGCCGAGGGCCAATATCCCGGCATCTGGTGCTACTCAGACATTTTTCAGCTCACCCCGCCGCTGCTGCGTTACTGCGTCCGCCTCGCCGGTTACGGATTTGTCGCCGCCGCGCCGGAAATTTATCGCCGCATCGAACCGCCCGGCACCGTGATCCCGTTCGATGACGCTGGACGCACGCGCGGCCAGCAGGACGCCGCAAAAACCCCCGTCGCGCATTTCGACGCCGACTGCCGCAGTGGCCTCGACTGGCTCGCAAAATATCCGAAAGTCGCGCCCGGACAAATCGGCGTCGTCGGATTTTGCATCGGCGGGCATCTTGCGTTTCGCGCCGCATTTCAGCCGGATGTGCGCGCCACCGCGTGTTACTACGGCACGGGAATCCACGATGGAAAACTGGGACAGGACGCGGACGCCGGTTCGCTAGCCCGCGCCAAAGAAATTCGCGGCGAACTACTGATGATTTTCGGCACGAAAGACCCGCACGTTCCCGACGCCGGCCGCGAAACCATTGATCGCGCGCTGAAAAATTCCGGCATCCGCTATCGCACGCTGCTCTATCCCGCCGAGCACGCCTTTACCCGCGACGAAGGTCCGCGCTTCGATCCCGAAGCAACAGATCAATCTTTTGCGGAGATGATCGCGCTATTCCGGAATGTGTTTCATGCCTGAAGAGTTTCCTGCGGAGAACAGCGGCAGACGAGCCGGCTTATTCCGTGCGGACCGCTTGCCACTCGCCGTGCCGCCCGCGATTTCCAAAATCTCCGCTCATCTTGTTGCCTTCCACCCGACCGCGAAACGTCAACACGTCGCGCGTTTTCGTGCGGATCACAATATGATGCACATTGATCGTGCCTTCAATTCCGCCCGACTGGTGCGGTCCCTTGAAATGCCCGCTGAGCGCGGTGCCATTCTGCTTAATCTCAAGGTACTTCGTGGAAGTCCCGCCGTCAGGATCCTTAGCGTAAATCGTCCACTTACCCTCGACATTGTCAGGGGGCTGTTCCGCCGGCGGCTGCTGCGACAGCGAAACGCCGCTAATCATAATCAGCATTAGCAGCACCAAAAGTGAGAGCGACTTCGCACAATATGTTTTCATGGGCCTATCCGTGAAGCATGTTCATCAGCAATTTCCCGCGCGATTCTACAACGCAGGATCTGCGCGCACCACAACGGAAATAGAGCGTCCGCCGCGGCAACTGCGTACGACGCACGGAACGCATTCTTCCACCCGGTGGCGCACAGCGTCGTGGTATAAACCTTTCGCAATCCCGTAGTGAAGACCGCGTCCGAACGAGCACGTGCGTGCGCATGTAACCGCAACGCGGAGAAGGGGACAGCGCCCCAATGTCGCACATAATCAGCAGGCGATCGTTGCTCAGGAGCGTGTGCGGCTCAGCTGCGGCGGGAATCATCGCGCCGCGCCTGTATCCATCGTCATCGTCGCCCGCTCACGCGCAGCAGGAACCCGAACACAACGGCAGCCGCGCCGCGATGTTCCGCATCGGCCGCGCCTTCATGCAGAAGTATTCGGTCCCGGGCATGTCCATCGCGATTTCGCGCCACGGCAAATTCGTGTACCAGCATCAATGGGGCATGGCGGACGCCAAGGAAGCGCAATTGGTCCTGCCCACCAGCCTCTTCCGCATCGCCAGCGTTACCAAACCAATCACGTCGGTAACCATCTTCAGCCTGATCGAGCAAGGCCACCTGAAACTCAACGACAAAGTCTTCGGCCCCTCCGGCGTCCTGGGAACGACCTACGGAAAGCCGCCGTACAAGCAATACGTCACCGACGTCACCGTGGATAATTTGCTGACGCACACCAGCGGCGGATGGCCGAACGATTCCACCGATCCCATGTTTCGGTTCGACTCCTGGGACCATGCCAAACTAATCGATTGGACGCTCGAGAACTTGCCGCTGACGTATCCACCGGGACAACACTGGGCCTACTCGAATTTCGGATATTGCGTGCTGGGCCGCGTGATCGAACAGGTTACCGGCCGGCCCTACGCGGATTACGTGCAGGCCAACATCCTCGCGCCCTGCGGCATCAACGACATGCGCATCGCCGGAAATAGATTGAACCAGCGCGCGCCGAACGAAGTCGAGTACTACGGCCAATACGACGAAGACCCGTACAAAATGAATGTGACGCGCATGGATTCGCACGGCGGATGGATCGCGAATCCTTCGGACTTGGTGATTTTCCTCGACCACGTCGCCGGTTCGGCGAATATCCCGGCGCTGCTGAAGCCGCAAACGATTAAGACCATGACCACGCCCAGCCCCGCTTACTCGCAAACGTCGCTGGGAAAATATGCGCGGGGCTGGATGGTCCGCGACAACGGTGCAGGGAACTGGTGGCACAGCGGCAGCCTGCCCGGCAGTACAACAATTATGGTGCACACCGCGACGGGCTTGTGCTGGGCCGCGCTGACCAACACGCGCACGGAGCCCTCTGACCAAATCGGCGACGATCTCGACAACATGGTGTGGGACATGGTGCACCAAGTTCCCGCCTGGGGCGCGTAGCGGCGAACGCCCATCGCACCGCGAGCGTCGCGACGGAACGCGGACTACTCGTAGCGCAACGCGATCATCGGGTCTACTTTGGTCGCGCGGCGCGCTGGAATATAACACGCGAGCAGAGCCACCGCAGCGAGTGCGAGCGCGACGAGCACATAGGTGATCGGATCGCTCGGCTTCACGCCGTACAGAAACGTGGTGATCAAGCGCGCGAGACCCAGCGCGAGTGCCGCGCCGACCACCACTCCAATGCACGTCAGCTTCATCCCCATTTTCGCGACGAGCCCCAGCACATCCGACGGCTGCGCGCCCAGCGCCATGCGGATGCCGATTTCGTGCGTGCGCTCGCTCACTGAATAAGACATCACGCCGTAAATTCCCACGGCGGCGAGCAGCACCGCAACGCTCGCGAAAATTCCGAGCAGTTGCATGTAAAAACGCCAGTCGCCGAGCGATTCGCCCAGCACCCGGTCCATGGAGCTGATGCGGCTGATGGGCTGGTCGGGATCAATTTGGGCGACGGCCTGTTTCAGGGCCGCCACAAGGCCGGCCTCGCGACCATGTGCTGTGCGCAAAACCAGATTTTCGTGTAAGTGCGCGCGCGTCGCTCCGCCGGGAAAAACATCCGGCTGTTGCAAATACGAAGCGTACACAAAAGGAGGCGTCTCTTCTCCAAGACCAAAGTGTTTTACGTCGCCCACCACGCCGACGATCTCGCGCGGCCGCGGCTGGTCCACCGGATACGGATCGTAGCGCAAAAGGATCTGCTTTCCGATCGGGTCTTCATTCGGAAAATATTTGCGTGCGAGTGCTTGATTGATGTCTATCGCCCATGGCGCGCTGGCGGTATCGCGTTCATCGAGATAGCGGCCTTTGATCAGCGGAATTTTCATGGTGCTGAAAATGCCGGCGCTGGTTTCGGAGTAGCCGGCGGTCGGCCGGTTATCCGGCGAAGGAACCGCATGACCGAGGATCGAGAACGTGTAGCGTTCGGCGCAGCACTGCATCGGCGACGCGCCGATCAACGCCGCGGATTCCACGCCGGGCAGTCCGCGGACATTTTCCAGCAGGCGCGTGTAAAAAATTGTGGCGGTCGGCAAAGTCCGTTCCATATCGCCGCCCGGCACGCGTTCCAGATATTTGCCGCCTTCGGGTAATTGCAATTCCATCGTGAGCAGGCGGTTGTAATCGAATCCGGGATTCACGCGCTTCAGATGCAAGATCGTGTTGATCATCAATCCTGCGCCAACGAGTAGAACCATCGCGAGCGCGACTTCCGAAATCACCAGTCCGTGCCGCGCCAGGCGGCTGGCCGCCGAAGTCGTCTTGCGCTCGCTTTCGCGCATCACGGCGTTGAGGTCCGGATTCGAGGCGCGTAGCGCGGGAGCCAGTCCAAATAAAACCGCTGTCAGCAGCGAAATTCCCAGCGCGAAAAGAAGAACCCGCCCGTCCACGGTGATCGAATCGGCGTTCGGAAAATCTTCGGCGAGCGCGAGGAACACTTTGATACCCACAAAAGTGAGAATCGTTCCCAGCACTCCGCCAGCAAGCGCCAGCATCGCGCTTTCCGTCAGCAATTGCTGCACTAGCCGCCGGCGTTCCGCGCCGAGCGACATGCGCAACGCATATTCCTTGCGCCGCGTTTCGGTGCGAAATTGCATCAGGTTCGCGACGTTCACGCACGCGATCAACAGCACAAACGCCACGGCGCCGAGCAACGGATACAGCGCGCTGCCCGCGTTGCGATAGAGATCCCGCTGCAGTGGAATCACCTTGTCGCCCAGGCCCTTATTCGTCGCGGGATAATCCTGCGCCAGACGCTGTGCGACCACATTCATATCGGCTTGCGCTTGCTCCAGCGTTACGCCCGGTTTCAGCCGCCCAACGGGCATCAGCCAGTGATCGAAACGCGCGCTATAACGCGGGTTTGCGGGATTGATCGGCTGCCAGACGTCAACCGGATAGCCATAGAACGGCGCGAATCCCGGGGGCATCACTCCGACGATGGTTGAAACGACGCCCTCGATGTTCATGGTCTTGCCGAGGACGTGCGGGTCGCTGTGATATTCGTTCTTCCAGAAAGGAGTGCTAATCACGACGGTCTGCGAAAGGTCTTGCTGTTCGTCCGGCGCGAAATTCCGGCCGAGGATGGGCTTCGCTCCCAGCATGTCGAAAAAATTCGGCGTGACGTATTGCGTGTGCAGCGGGCGCGGCTCGCCGATGCCGGAAACGATTGCGCGATCGGTGAAACTGCTCAGCGAAATGTCTTCGAAGACGTGGTTCTGCTTGTGCCAGTCCACATTTTCCGCGATCGGCGGGGCGTTTTGGGAATCCGGATGCGCCTGATCAACTTGCCAGATCACCACCAGGTTTTGCGGCTGCGGATAGGGCAGCGGACGGTAGAGCAGGGCATCCATCACGCTGAAAATCGTGCTGTTCGCTGCGATGCCGAGGGCGAGCGAGAGGACGACCACGGTGAGAAACCCAGGATTTTTGCGCAGGCTGCGCGCCGCGAATTTCAGGTCAGCCCCGAGGGTTTCGAACAGCTGAGGAGTTCTCATGTCCGCGTTACCTCCTGGCCAGCTTTCAGCGGCCTCCGGCAGAGGACGTTGCGCTCGATTCTATGATGATTCGGGGCCTTCGTTGCCAGCGAAAGGTTGATCGGCGTTCGCGGTTGCGGGTGGCGCTTCTGTCACACATTCAGACGCGGTTGCAAGCGGAATGGTAGCTTCGTCAGCGCGCCTGCTCCGTAGTCTGATACGGGTCGGGCCGCGGGAATGTTCCGTTGTTTTGATTGGAGTGATTCGTCAGGCGGGAGGTGCGCAGGATGCGGTGAGGTCCTACATTATGCAGTGCAGGGGCGGCTTTGCGGCCCGCCCCTACCGTGCGCCGCTGCGGCTACTTCAGGGGGAGGAAGTCTTTCATCCATTCCGGCCGCGTGGGGGTGACTTTCGCACGCAGTCGCGTTAACTTTGCGCGCAACTGATCCACGTCCAGGCCGGCCGATTGGCAGACCAGCGGAAAATCCTTCGGATCCTGAAACAAATATTCTTCGGCCTCTCGTTTCTTGCGGAGCGGCCCCGAAATCCACTCCTGAATCGTGCTGACCACTACTGCTTGCCACAACCGCGTTTCAATCGTTACATCATGCTCCGTCATGATCGCTGCGTTGGACGTTGCCATCCCAGGACCCCCTAGCTTTCCCCATTTGTTTGGTATGTGATGCGAATCAGCCAAGAGCACTGCATAAGCCAAGCCCCACACGAATCGCACGTCCCTTGTGGAAATGTGCCCTGTCGGTCAAGAGTGAACGTCAGGAAAACACACGACTTACTGCCAGAAGGCAATCAGGTTGTTGAGTGACTTCGTCGCGCGCCGCCGCAAATCCGACTCGCCGAGGAAATTCTCCCTGGTGCGCGCAAGTTTTTCGCACTCCGCGCGCCGCAACCCGATGTATTGCAACAAGGCTTCGCGCGAGACCGCGTCCCGGCAGAAGTTCCCGGGCGTCCTTGATCGAACGACTCGCGCCCCCGGGAGTTCTGGATAAATTTCCAGTCACGCGCAGCCGCCAATTCGAATCCGCAGCCGCCGTTCGACGGACTCCCCGGCGTTGAATTTCTCAACCAGCGTTGATTTATTCAGCGCGGTGGTTTGGCTTCTTCGGCGCGCCCGCAAAATCGCAGGGTTGCAACACATATCCGCGTTGCGGGTGTTCCAGGCGCTGGAATCGCTGCTGCGCGCCGCGCGTCGCGGAAAGGTCAAGAAAGCAAGGTAACGCTGGCTCAGTTTTTCGCGGTTTGGCGCTTCTGCCAGCTGGGAGTGAATCTCGGCACAATAAATTCTTGAATGATGTTCACGGCGGCGGATTCGCCAATGCCGATCAGGGTGTTTTCAAACGTCAACGCGGCGCCGTTGCGGCTCTCCGGCGGATAATAAGCATTCGAGATCCCGCCCGCGGCCAGGCTGCCGAGAATGGCCGAATAATTTGCCTGCCAGCGGCCGTTATCGCCTTTGCAGATCACCGCGTTGGCGATCGCGTAGAGCAGGCGCTCGCGTGTCGTGCCAGTCCCTTTATAAAAATAACGCGGGTCTTGCTTCAGCAGCGACGGCAGGATCGCGGCGCCAATGTAGGTGCTAATGACTGCGTCGCCGTAGGCCGCGCCGTAGCGCCGTCCGTAGCCCGCGGCGCCCTGGCCGTATCCTTTGAAATCGTTGTTCGCCTGCTGCACGCCCGCGACTGCGCCAGTCAACGCGAAGGTGACTGGATCTACGGTTGATTTCCATGCCAGCTTGAACTTCTGCTTCGAGGTGAGCGGCACTGCGTTCGGGACGTACGTGACGTAAAAATTCGGAATCACGCCGAAGACGCGCTGCTTTTCTTGGTCCTTGATCTGCTCTTCGGCAAGTTCCACCGGCGACAAAGGACTGACGCGCACTTCTGTGATCGCGGTGGCCACCGCCAGGACGATCTGCGGCGCCACGAAATATTCGCCGGGATGCAGAACTCCCGGAGTCGCGATCGTCGAAAAGCCTTCGGCCGTGACAGTAATCTGGAATGGTCCCGGCGGCACATTGGCAAACGAGAATTGCCCGTCGTCGCCGGCCAGCATTTCCAGATGGGGCGATTGCTCGGGACGCGTCAGCGTGACGCGTGCATGCGCAACGGCCGCGCCGGTGGAATCGAGTACGGTTCCGGTGACGGTACCCGGTAATTTGGGATCCGATTGTTGCTCTTGCGAAGCCGGGGCCGGGGCGGGAGCGGTGGCTGGGGCCGGGGTGTCGGGCGGATTTTGCGCGCGGGCCAGGGTGGGGAAGGCGAAAAGCAGCGCGCCGAGGCCTGCGCACGCGAATTTCTGGCGCCAAAAGAAGGTTCTCCCTAGACTTGCGCCGGTGCGCGTCACTGTCAAAGCTGGTGCGGTAAGTTTCACGTTTACTAGCTTATAGCCATCGCTATGTCGCGCATCAGGCATTCAACTTGGATTGTGCGTAGTTGGTTCAGGTTGTACCGAGGGCCGGTCGTTTTGTAATGAAACTTGTGCGCGCGCGGTCAGCTATGCCCAGCCGCACGCGACCAAGGACGCGTGTCATTCCGAGGGCGAATTGGGCCCGAGGAATCTGCTTTTTCTGTGTTCACGACGAAAAGCAGATCCCTCGCTGCGCTCGGGATGACATCCGCTTCGCTTGTCGCGCCTCGAAAGCGCGGCCTCTGGTCCCTGCGTTGCGGCGGCTGACTTCAGCGATGCCGGCCGGCCGTCGCGCTTCCATCCGCGGGAATTTGCGGGGGTAACAGCCCAAAAACCATCACGCCGCTGCTGGTGCCGACGAATACTTTGCCATTTGCGATCATCGGCGTGATGTATTTGTTGTCGGCAAACGCGTCGCGGATGCCGGCCTGGTTGCTGTTGTACAGCTCGTTCGTTAAATCATGCGCGTCGTAGGCGTGCAGCACGCCGGCGTCATCGCCGTGCGCTTCCACCGCCCACACGATTCCATTCTGATCACCATTCGCCGAAATGCTCGGAGTAGTTCCAGGATACGCGAAGACCGCGGAAGTTTTCGAGGCGGGCGCGGGAACGAGCTTCGCATCAGCGACGGAAAAAGCCTTCAGCGCATCACCGTACGGGCCGAAATACACGGTGTTCTGAAAATACGCGGGCATCGAATACACTCCGCCGGCCAGCGCGTGATTGATCACCTGGTAGATCGCGTTGTCCTTCTGCGTGTTGAATTTTCCCATGGAATTGCGATTCACCACGTAGATGCGCCGGTCTTTTCCAGCGCCTACGGCGAGTTGCCAGGTATTTCCCGCCGCATCCTTTACATCGGGCAACACCAGCGCGCCGCCAGAGCCGAGATCCTGATCGGCGTCCGATTCGGATGCGGTGTTGTGCATATCGAAATAATCCGCCACGGAGAGTTTCGCGCCGCCGGTGGAAAGTTTCAGGAATCCGTTGCCGAAATCGCCGTTGATGGGAAAGCCTGAAGAATTCAGCGCGCTATCGAACGTGCCGTTGCCGTCGAGCAGATAAATGTTGCCGCGCGCATCCGCCGCCGGTCCCGCGCCAGACATCCATATCGCTCCGTCGCTGCCGTTCGGGGTGACGTTCAGCACGCTCACCTGCTGCAAAGTAGCCGCGCTGTAACCGATCACCCAGCCGGTGTAATCGCCCTGATCGCAATGCGACGCCCAGCTCGTGTACACCACGCCATCGAGCAGGAGCAGCGACGCGCGTTCCTTATATTGTTTCGGATCGAAGGTGGTAACGCCTTTCAGATTCGGATACGTGGCCGTGATCGTGGTGGGACTGCCGGAAATCTCGGCGCCCGTCGCGATATCCAGCGCGTGCAGCCGCTGGAAATAATTTCCGGCGTTGTCCTTCGACATCGCCACCAGATACATCACGCCGCGGTCGCCGTCGTAGGTGATCGCGGGAGTGGAAGTGATGCCGATCTCCGGGCTCACCTGGCCGCAATTGCGCGCGTCGCTGGGCGTTTCGTTCGCGCCCAGCACCGTGACGTGCCAGAGCTGCGCCAAGGTGTCCGCGTCAAACGCGTAAACCGAATCGTGCTCGGTGGCCGCAAAAACCACGTTGTGCGGATGGCCCGCCAACATCAAATTCGAAACGTACAACGGCTCGGCGTCCACTAGCCCGTCCACTTCCATGAATCCCAGCTTGCCGAAACCGGTGGAATTCACGTTTGCGGGCGTCAGGGTCTTTTCCTCCAGATTCTGCCCCGTGCGCGCCACGTCGTTGTGATAGGTGAGGACGAGGACCGCACTGGCGGCCAACGGATTATCCGCATGCGCGGGAGTGCTCCACGGCCAGTTGAACCCGGATGAGTCATCCCCGTTGCCGTTTTTTGCGTCGTGGAAATGCCTATGAAGCCCGATCGCCAGAAATGCCAGGAAAAATAATGCCGCTACGAAGGGAATGATAATAAAGGTCCGTTTACGCAAACCGGGTCTCCCGATAACACGAGCCATTAATTGACGCGGCATCGCCAGCGGCGGTTACGCCGGAGGGGCGGCGGGGCCGCTTCCCGCGAGCCCCGCCCGCCTGCCTGCTGTGACGCGAAGGATTGGATGCCGTTCTTCCCCATTCATACGCAAATATTTCCCGAAATCAGCCAGTAGCATCGAAAGCAAACACCGGCCGCCGGGATTTGTAGCGGTCACTTGGCCTCGCTTTTCAGTACCCACGGTGGGCGGACCCCTTGGCGGACGTAAACCCAGCGGCCCGTAGCTCACAATGCCGATGCGTCCAGACAACGTTCTTCCTTATCTGTGTTCATCCGTGTTCATCTGTGGTGATTCGGACTTTACCGCGTTATGGCGCGGACGGGGACGCGAGGTAGTGGAAGAAAAACTTCTCAGTCTCGAGCACCAGTTGCCTGTGCGAGGCGTCGTCGCTGAACATGTGATCGCTATCGAGGCGCACGTACTGCACGGTGGCGCCGGCTTTCTTCAGCGCTTCGTTGAGCGCGTCTGCCTCCGCGATGGGCACGGCCTCGTCCCGCGTGCCGTGTACGATCAGAATCGCGGCGTTCGATTTTGCCACGTGCGAGATCGGCGACGCATCGCGCCACACCTCGGGATGCTTCGCATAGTCCGCGCCTAGAAAGCCAGCCAGCACCTTCATGGTGCCCGGATCTTGGTTGGTGAGGTCGGTGGGGCCGGCGGCATCCACCACCGCCTGCACTTTGCTGGAATATTTCGCGAGCGTGGGATCGGAATTGTCGCGTGTGTCCATCATGCCCAGCAGCAATGCCAGTTGGGCTCCCGACGAATGTCCGTAGGCCCCAATGTGATTGCGATCGATATTGTATCTTGCGGAGTTCGCGCGCACCCAGCGCACTGCCATCTGCACGTCGTCGAATTGCGCCGGCCAGTGGTTGATATCGTTGTTGAAGAGCCGGTAATCCACCGGAATCGCGACGAAACCCGCGGTCGCCAGGAAATGCGCCAGCGGCCACATCGTGGATTTGTCGAAGCTGCTCCACCCGCCGCCGTGGATCAAAAGAATGGCGGGGCGGGGCAGTCCCGTGTTGTCGGTCGGCTCGAACACATCGAGCAGCAAAGTCTCGCCATTCGCCACGCCGTACACCAAATTGTCGTGCGCCGGCCCGACGAGCATTCCGGGCGGCGCAGCTTGATTCGCGGAAGGATTCATGGGCGAAGCCGACGGCGGGGTGCGCAGCGGCACCACAGCAAAAGCCGCAAGAACAAAACATGCCAACGCAAGCTGTCTCATGCGGAAATTATAGCGCGGGCCCAACGCACGCGCGCCAGCCGGAAACGCGCAAAACGACCGGCGGCAAGCAATAATCTGGGAGTGCGGCAGCTTGCTGCCGCCGTGCGATGTAAGGCATAGCGCGCGTTTACGACATGCGAGGCTTGCCTCGCCATGCGACGCGTCAAGGAGAATGAGCCCACGGGAGCAGGCGCGGCGAATTCAGCAGCGGCGAGGCAAGCCTCGCCTCGCAAAAAGCGGGAGCAAGCTGCCGCACTCCCAGATGGCTGCGAGCCACACTCCGATTCTGGCAGTGCGGACCAATCTCAATGAGGCTGCGGATGTTGCAACCTGGCGGTTGCATTGCAATTGACGCCTTGCTATCCTGCAACCAGGAGGTTGCACATGAATATGGATGCGAAGACCCCGGACAGGATTGAGAAGCAGGTTTTGCTGCGCGCCCCGCGCGCCAAGGTGTGGCGCGCGCTCAGCAATTCCGCCGAATTTGGGTTGTGGTTCGGAATGAAAGTCGAAGGACCGTTTGTAGCCGGCACTACGGTGCGCGGCGTGATCATGCCCACGACCGTGAATGAAGAAGTCGCCAAGATGCAGAAGCCGTACGAAGGCAAGGCTTTCGAATTGCAGATCGTGAAGGTCGAGCCGGAGCGCATCTTCAGTTTCCGCTGGCATCCCTACGCCATTGAGCCCGGAGTGGACTACGCCAAGGAACCGACCACGCTCATCGTTTTCGAGCTTCACGATGCCAGGGACGGCGTGTTGCTCACCGTCACCGAATCGGGCTTCGATCAGATTCCGCTCGAACGCCGCGCCAAGGCTTTCAAAGCCAACGACGGCGGCTGGGCGATTCAGATGGAATTGATCAACGCGTATGTCACCGGAAATTACGGCGCCGGAGCCGCGGGTTCCGCGACGAAGGCCAGCGGTGCGCAGTAGCGCCAACTCGCACGCGCGCTTGCGCGTTGCGCGGAGCGGAGCCAGGCGGCCTGCGGCCGGCTCGGCTCCCGCGTTCGCCGCAATTTTTGCGGCGCTCGGAGACCGGACGCGCTTGCGGCTAATCGAGCGGTTGAGCGCGCGTGCCCGCGGCGACCAATCGGGCCACGGCGCGGGCGGTCACGCCGTCAATCGCATTGGCGTTCGCGTTGACCCTCGCGCTCACGACGATGCGATGTCCATCACCAAGCTCACCGCGGAATTCAACGTCAGCCGCCAGGCCATCACCAAACACTTGCGTGTGATGGAACATGCGGGCCTGGTGCACAGCACGCGCCGCGGCCGCGAACGCGTCTGGCGATTGCGCCAGCGTCGCTTGGACGAAGCGCGCCACTATCTCGAACAGATTTCGCAGCAGTGGGACGAAGCGCTCGGACGCCTGCGCATGTTCGTCGAATCCTGAAGCAAACGACCCGACGAAGGTAGGGGCGCTGCTAGCTGCGCCCCAACTTGCCCGGACGTAACACGCACGCACCGGCGATTTCTCTTGGGCGAGCCGCGCCTCGCCTGCTGTGATCATGCCAGGTCCGACGCCGCAAAAGCGGCGGCACGCCGCCGCACTCCACATGCTTTGCGCCGGTCTTCGAACGTGCACAATCGCGCGACGACGCCACAGCCTGAGCGAGTCGCAGCCTCAGCCGGCGTAGCGCCATGCGCGGCGAAAATCGTGCCATCCAGCGCCCGAATGTGATACTCAGGCGCTGCGATGCATCGCGTGCGCTACAGAATCGCTCGGCAATCCGACGTTCCCGCGATGGCGCGTCTGCGGGCCGCGAATCTGCCATCCGAAGAAGCCTGGACTCTGCGCATCGCAAGTTACCTGGCAAAGGAACATCATCCGCGCCACGCGCTGCGGCCGCGCATCTGTTACGTCGCGCTCGCGGGCGACGAACTCGCCGGCTACATCGCCGGTCACCTTACCCGCCGTTACCATTGCGACGGTGAGCTGCAATGGATCAACGTAATTCCAAAGCAACGGGGAACTGGCGTAGCCGCGGAACTTCTCCGCCGCCTGGCCAAATGGTTCGTAAAACAAAAAGCCCGCCGCGTCTGCGTGGACGTGGATCCCGCCAACGCCCCCGCCCGCCGCTTCTACACCAAACACGGCGCGCAAACCCTAAATGCCCACTGGCTCGTCTGGCCGGACATCAAAATCGTCCTAAGCAGGCAAGAATTGCGGCAGGCAACGGCGACAAGAGCGAAACGCATGAAGCTCACAACGCATCCAATTCCGTGAAGACGCCGAGCCCTTTCGCATTTGTTCGTATTTGTATCCGGCAGAGGGTGAGGCACCGGCCATTCAAGCTACTTCACCGCGAGGAAAGTCCAAAATGTTCATGATGAAACGCAACGCCCGCCTTCTTTTTGTAATTCTGGCCTGCGCCGGCGCGATCGCAACAGCGTCGCCGCGACAAAATAGCCCACAAAATAATCCACAAACGCCGCCCGCCGGCGCTGACAACAAAATCTACCTTGACGTTGTGGTGAGCCCGAAAAACGGCGCGCCCGTCGGCGATCTGCAGCAGCAGGATTTCACGGTGCTCGATAACAAGTCGCCGCAGGCTATCACTTCGTTCCAGGCGGTCACCGGACGCGAAGCGCCTATCTCCGTCACCATCGTGCTCGATGCCGTCAACGACGACTACCGCACGCTAACCTTCTCGCGGATGCAAATCTCCAAGTTCCTGCGCGCCGAAGGCGGCCGTCTC
This sequence comes from Candidatus Acidiferrales bacterium, assembly GCA_049287725.1. Taxonomy (GTDB): domain Bacteria; phylum Acidobacteriota; class Terriglobia; order Acidiferrales; family UBA7541; genus Palsa-295. The sequence continues at coordinate 14,110 of JBAQGJ010000159.1, forward strand.
GCCTATCCCGTGGACCTGGTCGTCTTCACTGATAAGGGCATGGAGAATATCGCGAATTACTCCACCGACGGCAACGCCCTCAGCGCGACTCTCGATAGCGAGAAAATCGGACTCCGGTTCATCACCCGCTCAGGTGGATTCTACGGCGCTGCCGAACGCTTGGGACTTTCGACCAACGCGACACGCCAACTGGCCGCGAGCCTCGCTGCGCACCCGGGGCGCAACATCGTTTTGTGGGCGTCACCCGGCTGGCCCATTCTTTCCGGACCGGGGGTGCAGCTGAGCAACAAGGAAGAGGATCAGCTGTTCGCCGATGTCGTGAACTTCACGAATCTGTTTCGCGCGGCGCGATTGACGCTCTACGCCATCAATCCGCTCGGCAGCGGCGAATCGGTCTTTCGCGGCACTTACTACGAGGAATTTCTGAAGGGCGTCACTAAACCGAGCCAGGTGGTGCCCGGAAATATCGCGTTACAAGTGCTCGCTCTGCAGAGCGGCGGCGAGGTGCTCGATTTCAATAACGATATGGCCGCGCTGCTGCAGAAATGCATCTCGAACTCCGCGCCGTACTACGAAATCTCTTTCGTGCCGCAAGCGTCCGAGCGGTCCAACGAATATCATCAAATCGAAATCAAAATCGCGAAGGGCGGCCTTACCGCGCGCACGCGGCAAGGGTATTACGCGCAGCCGCAGCACGCGCCGCAACAATAAGAAGGATCATTTCACTAGGGGAATTCGATATTTGGCGACATACGAAGCGACGTGTCATCCCGAGGGCCGCATTTTGCCCGAGGGATCTGCTTTTGCGGGGTGGCGTCGAAAACGAAAAGCAGATCCCTCGCTTCGCTCGGGATGACATTCCCCTTACTACAAGCACGAGGGAGAATCGCGCCGCGCAAAAGTGCTTGCTCAGTTCGCGCCTGCCGCCGTGTCGCCGATGCGCGTCTGGTCGGAGATAAAGTTCGCTTCCCAAGTTTTGCCGCCATCGTCGGAAAACGATTGCTCGAAGTGCGGCGCGCTCGTCGTCAACTTCGTCCAGTCATAGCGGATCAAAAGCGTTTTGCCGTTGATCGTATCCTGCGCGTAAAAATCGCCGTGGCCGTCTGTGAATTTACCCACCTGCGGTGGATCCAGGATGCCGATCCGGCTGTTGGCCCAATAGAGCCGCCAGACGTGTGCCGTGGGATCGTACAAGCGCAGCGTCAGCCCTTCGATGTGTTCCGTCGAGCCGTCCAACTCGACGGTGTCGAGTTGCGCGCGGCCGTCCCAAATCTTGTAGCAAACGCCGGCGCCCGAAAGATCCACCCAGGTATTCGAACCCGTCATGGGATGCATCCGGCGCTTCAACTCAAATTTCCAACTGCCGACGATCGGATCGAAGTCATGCTGGCCGTCGCGTTCCGCGGAATTGGCGGGCGCGCTGGACGTCGCCACCGTCGCAAATCGCCGCGTCGCCGCGTTGAACGCTTCCTCGCTCACGCGCGTTTGATCGGTGATCCAATTCACTTCCCAGGTTTTGCCGCCATCATCTGAAAATGACTGCTCAAAGTGCGCCGAATTCGCCGTAATGTCCGACCAGATAAAGCGAATGAAAATCGTCCGGCCGCCGATACGGTCCTGGCAATAAAACTCGCCGCGGCCATCCTTGAATTTTCCCACCTGCGCCGGATCCAGGATCCCAGTCTTGCTGTTGGCCCAAGAGAGCCGCCACTCGTGCGCCGTGGGGTTGTACGTGCGCAGCGTCAACCCTTCGATGCGTCCCGCCGCGGGACTGTCGGTTTCGAACTGCTCGATCTGCGCGCGGCCATCCCAGATTTTAAACGTCTTGGATGTTCCGTCGAACTCGACCCAGTTTTTCGAGCCGGTCAACGGATTCAGCCGCTTCTTCAATTGGATGGTCCAGGTGCCGACTTCGAAATCGAAATCATGCGAGCCGTCCCGTTCCGCGGGCGCAGGGGCCGCTTGCGCCACGGTGGTCGCGGGATTGGGTGTCACTTGCTGTGCGCCCGCGCTTGCCGTCGTTTCAATTCTTTCGATTCTGTTGCTGCCATTCGAATTCCACGCTGCGGAAATCTTGTAGAGAGGGAAGAGAATTGCAGCCGAGCAAATTGCGCCGTAAGTCAAAATCTTTTTGAGTCGCATTACGATTGCTTCCTCCGGGAAAGTGGATGTGCGTGGTACGTCACGAAGTTAAGCCCACGAGTGGTCTGCCACAATAGCCACTCTGCCGTGATACGATATAGCCACTCCAGGCGCCCTGAAATGAAGAGAATCTCGCCCAGCTTTGTGCCGCCCGTCGCTCTCGATTCCAGCGGCAAAGTTCCCATGTACAGCCAGGTTTCGGAATGGTTTCGCCGCGCGATCCTCGCGGGGCAATTGCGCCCGGGCCAGCGACTGCCGTCTACCCGCAGCCTCGCCGCCGAACTGAAAATTTCGCGCATTCCCGTCACCAGCGCGTACGAACAACTGCATGCCGAGGGCTACCTCGAAACTTTCGTCGGTGCCGGAACCTGCGTCGCGCGCTCCATCCCGGACGACGCGCTAAAGCCCGCTCCCGGCAAAATTCGCAGCGGTGCGGCAGCGCGGCCGCAAATTTCCGAGGCCAAAGCTCTGCGCCGCGTTTCGCGCCGCGTGGAATTGCTGCGCACACCCGCGCAAACCTGGTCGAACGAACTTGTCGCCTTCCGCATGAGCCTGCCCGCGCTCGACCATTTTCCGATAGGGCTGTGGTCCAAGCTCGTGAATCGCCACGCGCGCAAACCCAGCAGGCAAGCGCTCGCTTACGGTGACGCGAAAGGTTACGCGCCGCTGCGCGAAGCGATCGCCGAGTATTTGGGCGCGGTGCGCGCCGTGCGTTGCGAGCCTTCGCAAGTTCTGGTGACCACCGGCTCGCAGCAGGGCATTCAGATTTCCGCGCAAGTGCTGCTGGACGCCGATGAGCGCGTGTGGATCGAAGAGCCGGGTTATCCCGGAGCGCGCCAGGCGCTGCTGATGGCCGGCGCGCAGCTGGTTCCCGTGCCGGTGGATCGCGAAGGGCTGAACGTCGCCGAAGGAATACGTCGTGCCGGCGCCGCGCGGGCCGCGTACATCACTCCCTCGCATCAATATCCGCTGGGCGTCACCATGACCGCCGCGCGCCGCATGTTGCTGCTCAATTGGGCCGCGCGAACGGGCGCGTGGATCATTGAAGACGATTACGATAGCGAATATCGCCTCGGCGGCCGCCCGATCGCTTCGCTGCAAGGGCTCGACACCGACGCGCGCGTGATTTACGTCGGCACATTCAGCAAAGTGATGTTTCCCGCGCTGCGCCTGGGTTACGTGGTGGTGCCCAAAGATTTGGTGGACGCGTTTTCGAACGCGCGCGATGCTACCGATCAGTTTTCTTCCACTTTGTATCAAGCCGTGATGGCGGATTTCATCCGCGAAGGCCATCTCGCGCGGCATATTCGGCGCATGCGCATGCTCTATATGGAGCGCCGCACGGCGCTCGTGGACGAGATTCGCAAACAAATGGACGGTCGGCTCGAAGTGATCGGCGCGGAAGCAGGAATGCATCTGGTGGCGCTGCTGCCGAAGGGCGCGAGTGACGTTGCCGTCGCGAAGAAAGCCGCGAAAATAGGAATTTCCGCGATGCCGCTATCTTCATGCTATTTGAATGCGCCCGCGCGAGGCGGCTTGATTCTCGGCTACGGCGGCGTGGATGCGCGCCAAATTCGCGACGGCATGAGCAAGCTGCGCACCTGCATTTGATTCCGTCGCAAAGGCCACACGCGCAAATGGCCGCGCTTCCCACGACCCGCGCGCAAATAAATTTGCCGCGGTCTTCGCCTCACCATCGCCTTCCGCAAACTTCGCGCGATAGTTACCGTTTGAAATCACGCCGCGACATTCGCGGCTAACCCCACAATCGAATGCACTATTCTGTACGTCCAGCCTTCCCGAGGCAATTTATGGCGAACCCTTCTGCTGCCGGTAATTCGTATCGTGCGGCACGCCGCAGTACGCGCCGCGATCAGTCTATTCAGGTCACCGTGTCGGGTGTTGATTCCCGCCGCGGACCCTACATCGAAAAAGTTTCCACGCTCACGATCAGCTGCCATGGCTGCAAGTATCCGTCGAAGTATCAAGTGCTGCCCGACGCGTGGGTAACCGTGGAACTGACTCCCGAAAAGGCCGACGCTCCGAAAATTTCCGCGCGCGGCCGCGTCAAGTGGGTGAAGCGCGACGGCGAATCCAGCGGCCCTTTCTTCACCGCCGTCGAATTCGAAAGCCCTTACAACATCTGGAAAATAGATTCGCCGCCGGAAGATTGGCTGCCGTTTGGCCAGGAACGCAAGCTTGGTCCCGCGCCCGTTGCGCCCAAGCCCGTGGCAGTGCTGCATCCGAATCTCGCCATGGCCAATCCGAAGCCGGAACACGGAAAGCTCGCAGCTACGACGAGCGAACGATTGTTCGCCACGCCATCGCATTCGGCGGCCGCAAACGCCAATCGCGGCGTCGGAAACCTGATGGGCGAATTCCAGCAGCAAATGGAATTGATGATTTCCGAGCTGGCCTCCGCCGCGGTGAGCGAGAAGACTGCGTCGCTAGTGAATAGCATCCGCGCCGGCATGCACGAGGACGCCCGCGCCATTCTCAGCGACGTGGCCGCTTCGCAATCCACCGAATGGGCCCACCAATCGCTGCAGCAGATCGAACGCACCAGCCAGGCCGGCGTGCGCGCGCTGCACTCGCAGTGGACCAAGAGAATCGATTCGGATTTCAACCAATCGCTGCAACGCATCGAAGCGCGGCAGCGCGAAGTGGAAGTTCTCTCCGAAACGCTTTTTGCCAACGCGCTCGAGCGCCTGCAACAAACGCTTGAGACCTTTCACAAGGAGGCCGTCGAGCGCCTCGTCGTGCGCTTGAGAGAGCGCATGGCCCCCGCGTTCGGTGAAGCGCGCGATTTTGCGGTGGAACTCGCTAAACGCCAGGAGGAATTGCAAAAGTCCTTCGCCGAAGCCTCCGAAAAATCAGCGGCGCAAATTGAAGCGGCGTGCACGCGCCTGGAAAAGCAGTTTGACATGGTGATGCACGCGCGCGTGGACGCGGCACAAGAAGAGCTCGAGCGCGCCGCCACCGGCGTTGCCAATTTCGCGCTCGAAAATATCCGCGCGACGGTTGGACGTAACGTCGCCGAGACGCAAGCGCGCCTGCAGGAGACGTCGGAGCGGACTCTTTCGGCCGCGCAAAGTGCGCTCGAGCAAAAGGCCGCGGGAGCCTCTAACGATTTCGCCAGTGAGCTGACGAATTACAGCCGCAGCCATCTGGAATTCGTCAGCGGCGCCATCGCGGAAATTGCCAAAGGTATCAGCAAGCAATCGAAGGACTGAACGAATCATTCGCGGAGGCCCGGGCCGCAGCGATGCAAGGTCAAATCGGAATATCGCCAGACGTTCGGCTGGTTCTCGAACCAAGCGAGTGCGCCACGGACTTCTGCCACGAAATCGCGGCGATTGATTTTGCCGGGCAGCGTCTGTGCGTCGAGCATTTTCTTCCCACGTGCATGCTGGAACTGGAATCCCGCAGCGCTCGCCTGCGCGAACTTTCGTTTGAACCCGCCGCCACCGCAGCATTCAAGGATTTCATCGCCACCTGCGCCAAGCAGGCAGAACAATTGGCGGAGGACCCGCGATTCGCGCGAGCGCCCGCGAAAACCGGCCTGCTCGATTTTCTGCTGCGCGTTTCGCAATTGAGCCAGCGGATTCGCCGCAGCCCGCGCAAGAATTCCACCGTGGCCGTCTGGTTGCGCCGCGAAGATCCCTACAGCACCTGGCAGGAAGAAACTTGGACCGTCTCAGTGAGCCGTCACGGCGCGGGATTGATTTGCCACCGGCCGGTGCAGAAGGGCGGCACGCTCGTCCTCTGCCGCAAAGATAAAGGATGCCGCGCGGAAGCCACCGTCGTCTACACGATGCGCGATGCCGAAGGCCGCAAACAAATCGGCGTGCAGTTCCGCGACCCTACCGATTTCTGGGATATGGATTAGAGTTTCGTTCCACAGCCTCGTTTCGCAATCTCGTCTCACAATCGCGAATAGTTAGACTTTCAAACGCGACAGCGCCTGCCGCGCGGCGTGGTAGCCGCACATACCGTGTACGCCGCCGCCGGGTGGCGTGGACGACGAACATATATAAATGTCCTTCGCTGACGTCGCATAGTGCCGCCAGGTCGGCCGGATCAGCGTTTGGCGAATGTCCATTGCGCCGCCGGAAATGTCGCCGCCGATAAGATTCGCGTCCATCGTTTCGAGGCCCGCGGGAGAAAAAACGCGGCGCGCCAGCACGCATTCACGAAAACCCGGCGCGAAGCGCTCGATCTGCGATTCGATGATTCCCAGCATGTCGAATTCATACGCGTTCGGGACGTGGCAATACGCCCAGGCCGTGTGCTTGCCCGCCGGCGCGCGCGCGGAATCAAAGAGGCTCGGCTGCACGACCAGCACAAACGGCCGCTCCGAATGGCGACCGTGCCGCATCGCCGCTTCCGATGCGGCAATTTCATCGGCGCTTCCGCCGAGATGCACGGTCGCCGCCCGCAGACAGTCAGCCGCGCGCCACGGAATCGGCTCGCACAGCGCGTAATCAATTTTGAAAGCCGCGGGGCCGTAGCGGTAGCGGCCTAAGCTCGCCGTGTAAGCCGGGGACAACCGGCCGCCCGCGATTCTCGCGAGCTGCCGCGGAGTCACGTCGCACAGCGTCACGTCAAACTCGGGGAGCGAGGCAAGATTCTCGACGCGCGCGGACGTCCTGATCTCGCCGCCGAGCGATCCAAGATGGCCGCACAGTGCGTTTGTAAGCGACTGAGCGCCGCCGCGCGGAATCGGCCAGCCCACCGCATGCGCCGCAGCGCCAAGCAGCACACCGAAAGCGGCGCTCAACATTTCGTCGAGGCTTAGAAATGAATGTGCCGCGAGACCCGCGAAAAGCGCCCGGGTGCGTTCGCGACGAAACGCAATGCCTGCGACCAACTTCGCAGATGGCACCGCAACCAGTCCGAAGCGCGCCAGCAACAACGGGTGGCGAGAAAGCAGGTGAACGGGACGAAGCACCTCGGATGACAGGTCGGACCAGCGCTCGACAAACGGTTGCATCAGCTTGCGCCAGGCTCGGCCGTCATCGCCCAGCGCGGATTCGGCGTCGCGCAAATCGCGCTCGAGCGTGACCGCGGTGCCGTCGTCGAAGGGATGCGCCAGCGGACACGGCGAGTGAATCCATTCGAGCCCGTGATTCGCTAATGGCAGGGAGAAAAAAAACGGCGAGCCGGCTGCGAAGGGATACACGGCGGAGCCGAAATCATGCAGAAAACCTGGCAAGGTAAGCTCAAGCGTCCGGGCCGCGCCTCCCGGCTGCGGCTCGGCTTCGAAAACTTCCACGTGCAATCCCTGCTGGGCCAGAACGATGGCCGCCGCAAGGCCATTGGGGCCGGCGCCGACAACGCAAGCTCTGCGCGTCACCTGAGATTATCGCTCGCGTGTGATTTCATCGGCACCTGGAGATGACGCCCTGCGATTATAGGACGCTCCGCCCGGTCGTACCATTGGTCTAAATCCGAAATTCAGTTTAGTATTTCATTCCTATGCCTATTGCAAATGCGAAGGCTTCCGAGGTGGTGAAAAAACTCGACGCGCTCGCGGCCGGCGCCGCCACTGCGCGGGATTTGATGGCCGGCATCGCCAAACTTTTTCATCAGGAAATGCTGCGTTACAACTGGGTTGGCTTTTACATGCTGGAAAAAGGCGCGCAGGACATGCTCGTCCTCGGCCCCTTTCGCGGCACCATGACGCCGCACACGCGCATCCCGCTCAATCAAGGCATCTGCGGCGCCGCAGCTTCCACCGGCAAGACCATCGTCGTGGACGACGTGAACGCCGACTCGCGCTACCTGGCCTGCTCGATCGAAACCAAATCTGAAATCGTGGTCCCCATCTTCGTAAATAAAAGTGTAGTCGGCGAACTGGACATTGACAGCCACTTTCCCGCCGCCTTCACGCAAGAAGATCGCACGCTGTGCGAACACGCCGCCGCAATAGTCGGCCACTACCTCGAGAAGCATCCCTGAAGCTGCTGGACAATCCTTCCGTAGCCCGCGCCGCGGTTTTTCTGGGAGTGCGGGAGCTTGCTCCCGCCTGTTGCAAGGCGAAGCTTGCTTCGCCGCTTGCAGACGTCGCCCCGCTGCCAATATTCTTAACGGGCAAAATATTTGCCGCGGCAACCAACAATATGGAGTGCGGCGGCGAGCCGCCGCTTTCGCAACGTACACTCAGGCAAGATCGATCCAGGCGAGGCGTGCCTCGCCGCTTGGAAAATTCACCCAGCCGTACCCGCGCACTCGGTATTCGCCGAACCGCGCATGGCGAGGCAAGCCTCGCCTGGTTCGAGCGCGCCGGGTCTGACGCTACACGGCGGCAGCAAGCTGCCGCACTCCCAGATGGTGCCAGCCAAGCGAAACTTTTGCGCCAAACGGCCAAGTTGTGGCCGGGCGTGCGTCACGATATTCGTTGCCGCGTTGAATCGCGGCAGCGAACCGCATAACATACGAACGCCATGAAAATCATGCGATGCGTTCTCGTCCTGATATTTTGCGCGGCGCTGCCAGCGAGCGCGCAGCAACCGAAATCTCTCTTCTACATGACGCGCGACCCGAATTCCGTCCGCTCCTTCCTCGCGCACGCCAATAAAATAGATACGCTCGTTCCCACCTGGTATTCAGTTGACTCCGCGGGCCTCGTTTCCGGCGGCCCCAACCCGGAGGTTCTCGCAACCGCGCGGCAAGATCACGTCCCGGTAATGCCCATCGTGGTGGACTTCAATTTCCTGCAAGATGATTTTCACAAGCTGCTCGCGAATCCCGCCGCCTACCGCCAAATGTTCACGCAGCTGATCGAAGCCTGCAAAGTTAACGGTTACGTCGGCTTTCAATTCGATTTCGAAAACGTAAATTGGATCGACCGCGACGTTTTCTCCGCGATGGTCGCCGAGGCCGGCACGCTCTTTCACAAAAATAATCTGCAACTCACGATCGCTACAGTCCCCAACGCGCCCGGTGCCGCCGGCGAGACCAACTATTCCGCGTGGATTTACGAAAACTGGCGCGGCGCCTACGATCTATCCGCGCTGGCGAAATCCGTCGACCTGATTTGCCTGATGACCTACGACCAGCACACGCGCCTCACCCCGCCCGGCCCCGTCGCCGGCTGGTCCTGGACCGTGAGCAATCTCGACTACGCTCTGAAATTCGTCCCGCCCGGGAAAATTTCGCTCGGCATCCCGCTCTACGGCTACCACTGGTTCGCCGCACCGCCGCTGCCGCCGAACGCGAAGCCCACCGATCGCCCGTATCCCTCCGCCGCCTACATTTCCACCGCCGACGCGCTCGATCTCGCTCGCGCCTACAACGGCCACATCGAATGGGACGCCACCGATCGCAGCGCGTGGTTCTATTTCTACCGCGACGACGAACGCGAATGGATTTTCTTCACCGACGCAAGAACATTCCGCGAGCGCTATGACCTAGCCAAGCAACGCAACCTGCAGGGCTTCTGTTCCTGGGTTCTCGGCACAGAAGATCCCGCCATCTGGGACCTGCTGCCGTCCCACCCTTGATGCCCGCCGCGAATTCGCGGGCGTTGACGCCTCGGGTGGTGAGGTAAGCCTCGATTGCTTTCAAGGCTGCCAAGCCGTCGGTCGCAAAAAGCGGCAGCAAGCTGCCGCACTCCCAGATGTTGCCGACCTAACGTTTATGCCGGTGTGCTAAATCGTAGCCGCGCCGCCATCTGGGAGTGCGAGAGCTTGCTCTCGCCTGTGACAAGGCGAGGCTTGCCTCGCCGCTTGCCGCATTCGATCCCGCCTGAGCGCGCTGCCTGCTCAGTTGCAATCTAATCCCGCGCTCAGAGTTAAAAATTAGCGCGGAATCGCGTGATCGCCAGAGTAGAATAAGACATGCATAGATCGAGGCCACCCAAAGGGACCCGAGCGACCTTGTCGTCTGACGTGGACCCGGCTACGTACGCGCAGGCTACGACCGAGATGGAAAAGCTCGAGGCGAAAACTGTCGCTTATTACAACAACCTCACCGCGGCGCAGATGGCGGAACAGTCTGACTGGGGCCGCGTGGGCGGGGCATGGTTATCGCAGGTCGGCGCATCACGCCGCTTTTAACTTTCAACTCTTAACTGTCGACTCTGACCCCCACCGCCGCCCGCACCGCAATCCTTGACACTCCTCCGCGCCATTTCTATACTTCTCCCCGCCACGAATTTTTCTCCTGGGGGAGTCCGATGTTCAAATCATTGCTTGCCATTTTGCTGATCGCCGTTTCCGCCACCTTTGCCGCAGCGCAAGAAGATGGAAAAATTCATCAACCGAAACTCACGCCGCAATCGAGCGGCACCACGCAACTGCTGATCGCCGTCAGCCCGGTGAATGATCGGGTCGTCTGGGCCGCCGGCACGGGCGGCACCTACGTCGTCACCACCGACGGCGGCAACCACTGGAAATCCGGCGTGGTGCCGGGTACGACGGATGACCCGAACGATGAGTTGCAATTCCGCGACGTCCAGGGCGTCAGCGACAAAGTCGCCTATCTAATGTCCATCGGCAACAACACCACCGATTTCAAGATTTACAAAACCACCGACGGTGGCGCCACCTGGAACATTCAGTTCACCAACGAACTCGCGAACGCGTTCTACGATTGCTTCTCGTTCTGGACGCCGTTCCGTGGCATCACCCACAGCGATTCGGTGAACGGAGTTTTCCCGGACATTCGCACTACCGACGGGAAGACCTGGCACTCGATCTCGAAGAATATGCCGCCGGCGCTTTCCGGCGAGGCTTCATTCTCCGCGAGCGGCACCTGCATCGCCACCGAAGGAGATCGCAACGCCTGGATCGCCACGGGCGGCGCGTCCATCGCGCGCATTCTGGCGACGCGTGATGGCGGCGACACCTGGAAGGCCTACGACACGCCGCTGGTCAGCTCGCCGAGCGCCGGCGGCGTTTCGGTCGCATTCCGCGATTCCGAGCACGGCATTCTCGGCGGCGGCGATTTGTCTTCCAACGCTTCCGCTGCAACCGCGACCTCCGAGGACGGCGGCCGCACCTGGACGCTCACCAACAAGCCGCCCATTTCCGGCGCGATTTTCTGCTTGGCATACGTCAACGGAAATTCGCAGGATCGCGGCAATGGCTTCGGCGAAGGCCGTGACAACGATGGTGACAATGGGTGGGGGTTCGGTCATCCGAACGACCGCGCGGTGGTAGTCACCGCCGAAACCGAGCCCGATTTCAGTTCAGGTGCCGCAGCGTGGAGTCCCGACGAAGGCAAAACGTGGTACCAAATCCCGAATGCCAGCGGCTACTGGGCAGTAGCCTTCGCCAACCCACACGCCGGCTGGTTCGTAGGCAATAACGGCCAAATCCTGAAGATCAGCTTCTAGCATTGCCGTACGCGAGCGAGTTCACAGGCTGGGGGACAGTTGCGTGTTTAGGGGGCTCGCGGTTTCACAGTTTGCGGGAAAATATGCGGACGTGTCATTCCGAGGGCGACCTTGGCCCGAGGAATCTGCTTTTCATTGTAGACTCAGCGAAAAGCAGATCCCTCGCTGCGCTCGGGATGACATTCGCTAGACTTTTGCGTCAAGTTCATTGGCCGCTGACGTCGACTTCCCATTCACTTCCCAACTGGCACGGTCATCTTGTCGGTCGCGAACGCCACCGGGCCCGCATACGACACGCGAATGGATTTGCGCACCTCTGCTTCCGCGTTTTCGACGTCTGGGGCGATATGGCTGAGCAGCAAACTCTTCACGCCGCTCGCGTGCGCCGCTTCGCCAATCTTCTTGGGAGGCGTATGAAAATCGTATAGTTGCGCGGGCGATTCCGGAGGATCCAGCACAGCACAATTAAAGACGAGCAGGTCCGCGTTTTTCGCCAACTGCTCGAGGTTCGGCAGCGCCGAAGCGTCCATGTCGCCGGAAAGCACGACGGTCTCGCCCTTATACGAGATCCGGTAAGCCACCGACGGGCAATCGTCGTGATGCGTCGCAATTTCTTCGATCACCAGGCCGCCCGCGTCCACGATCTTAGTCTCCGGCGTATACAACTTGATCGCCAGGTCGTGCACCTCAAACGTTTCGTCCGCGCCGAAAGTCTTCTGATACGCAAACGCGCCGTCTTTTCCCAGCAACAGATCCAAAAAGCGCGAAGTCTTGGGGAAAAGCCCGGCGCCGTCCGGTCCAAAAACGCGGAAGACGATCGGCCCGTCAGCGGTCAACCCGCGCGCGAGGAAAAATGCCGGCAGGTCGCTGCTGTGATCAATGTGCAGGTGCGTCAGCAGAATCGTATCTACTTTTTCCAAATCCAGATTCATTTCACCAATCCGCAAAAAAGCTCCAGGCCCGCAATCCACCAATACCCGCGGCGTGCCATCAAGCAGCACAAGAAAGCTCGAAGCAGCCCGACCCAGCGCTCGCGGCCCTCCCGACCCCAGCACCACAACTTCGACCGCCGGCGTTGGCGCAGCAGCGGCGCGCAGGGAACTCGGCAACAAGCATAGAACAGCCGCAACAAAGGTCAGCAGGATCTTGGTCTTCATGACTGTTCCTCCGCTCACCGCTCCACACGTGCGTACGTATGCGGCGGCATCTGCACATTTGTGTCCAAAATTACTCCGAGGTCGCCCGAATCCTACTTATCCGCATACTTCTCCGCGCCCATAAAATGCAGCGACACATAGGGCTCATCGCCGACCACCCAACTATCGTGTCCCGGCGGCCCCGGCGGACTGTAAAATAGCGTCCCCGCGCGCATTTCGTGCACGGTGCCGTCTTCCATCGCCGCCGTCGCGCAGCCGGAAACCACCATGCCCACATGCTCTACGTTGCAGCGCGAAGCTCCCACCGCCGGCCCCACATGCAACGACCATCGCCATCCCGGCTGGTAAGTCGCGCGGCCAATCGTCATGCCGCCAATGTGCACCACTTCGAATTTTCCCTTTTCAAACGTGCGCACTTCGTCGGGCTGTTCGAATCTCATCAATATCGCTTGGACTTTCCCCTGAGCCATTTCCATGTTCCCCCTCGCAATTCGGCTGTCACGAATCAGGCAAGCACCGCACGCCGGCTCAATTCTCGGCGCACTCTCTCTTGCCGTGCTCTGTGCACTCTGTGTTGCATCTTTTATCGTCCCGTCCGCACAGCCGGGGTAATTATTCCGTCGTGCGCGCCCACACGCTTTGCACCTTCGGAGGCTTCAGCAACGTCTGCATTACGACGCAATATTGCTCCGTCTTCTCGCGCAAGCCGCGCAGCTGTTCCGCGGTAGCGTCCGGCGCGGCAATATCAAAATCCACGCGAATCGCTTCGAAGCCGACCGGCACCGCTTTGTCGATCCCCAAAGTCCCGCGCAAATCCATATCGCCTTCCACGGTCACCGCGATGCGTTCGGTGGCAATCCCCATCGCCGCCGCCACCATCTGACAAGTGATTTGCGCGCAAGCCGCCAGGGCGCCCAAAAGCAGATCGCCGGAACAAGCACCCGCGCCAGCGCCGCCAACTCCTTTGTGCGCTTCCGCCTGATAAATCGCGCGTCCCAAATCCACCGAACACGACACCGGCGCATCCGTCTGCGAGCCCTTCGCCCGCAAAGTGATGCGCGAAGTACTCGGGTCAGCGCGATACAGCTCCTTCAACGGCTTCTGTAGCGATCGCAAGTCCATGGTTACCTCACCTCGCGTATTCTGCGGGCCCACGCCGCGCCGGCTTCAGCAGACGCAGCGACAGCGCACGTCGCGCGCTCGCTCGATCACGTTAGCACACCAAGCCAGCGGGCGCGCCGTATTGCCGCCGCCCCACGGGGATGCTAGCATCCGAGCATGCCCAAATTCGTGATCGAACGAGAAATCCCCAACGTGGGGAATCTCACGGACGCTCAGATTCAGGAAGCCGCCCAGAAATCCATCAGCGCACTGAAAGCCATGGGCACTGAAATCCAGTGGCTGCACAGCTACGTCACCGGCGACAAAATTTACTGTGTGTATCTCGCGCCCGACGAAGCCACCGTCCGCGAACACGCCAAACGCGCCGGCCTTCCGGCCAATCGCGTCTCCGCCGTCCGCCGCCTGATAGACCCGACCGCCGCCGAGTAAGTAACACGTCGCCGCGCGGAGTCCTGCCGTAGATTTGGATTATGTGGAAAATCCGGTGCGGATGTTATCGCGCGTGCCCTAACGCAGAAAGCTAGCGCGCGAAGGTTGGCGTGCCGTAGCCGCAGCAGGGAATAGGTGCTGCAGGCAGGCAACTCAGAAGTGAAGTCAACTCAAGGCACAATCCCCGCCCCGTCGAAAACTCTCGGTGACCTCAAAGCCGTTCTCAGTGTCCTCTGTGTTAAATCTTTTGCCTTTCTCTGCGCACTCTGCGTCTCGGCGGTAGCTGCTGCCGTTCTCGCCGACCCTAAAACTTCACATCCTTAATATGCGTAGCAAAAGACCACAAATTCCCAAACGTATCCTCGACGGTAGCCGCGCGGTCTCCGTAAGGCTCATCCTTCGGCGCCCGCAAAGTTTTCACGCCGGCCGCGGCCGCGATTGCCCGCGCATACACCGCATCCACATCCGGCACGTACATATGCAGGTGGAAGGGCATTGCCACAAAGTCGCCGCGCAGTTCGCCGACCGCCAAAATCGAATCCCCAATCCGGATCCGCGAATGAATCACGGTCCCAGTGGGAGACTTGTGCATGAACGCTTCCTCCGCGCCAAACGCCTGCTTCATGAATTCGATAAACCGGTCAGCGCCGCGCGTGCTGAACCCCGGTACGATCGTCGGCGTATCCGCCGGCACGTGCTCCGAAAGGCGCCGCGCCGTCAAATACCAGTTATTGCCCGACGGATCCTGCACACCCGCGTCGCGATCGCCCCAAACCTGCTCGACTGGCTCGTACAGCGAAGTAGCGCCCGCGTCGAGCGCTCGCCGATAGCTCGCATCCACATCGTCCACGAACAAAATATGCATCGCGCCGCGCGACGGAAATTCCTCGCTGCCGTCGCTCAATTCCACAATCGAATCGCCGATCTGCACTTCGGCGTGCATGATTCTCTCGCCGGTCGGTACTCGGAAGCGTTCTTGCGCCCCCAATCCTTCCTTGAGGAAATCAATCAGGCGCGCTGCATTTCTCGCCAGCAGATAAGGCGTGACCGTGTGGAATCCTTCGCGGATATATTTCACGGGCGCCGCGGAATTTTCCGCCGAGGCCGCGGGCGCCTTCGCTTCTGGCGTCTCCAGATGGGTCGAGAGATACCACAAATTTCCGGCGGGATCCTTCACGCTGCCGACGCGATCGCCATACGGCTGGTTCACAGGCGCCTTGTCCGAGCTAGCCCCCGCATCCAGTGCGCGCCGGTACCAGGCATCAGCGTCGTCCACGTACAAATAAAATTTGCTGGGCCTGAGCTGATAGCGTTCCATGGCGTCACTGATTTCCAGTTGCGAACTTCCAATCTTGATAGTGCTGTGCCAAATCAATCCTTCCGGCGACGTAGCCCTGCCTTCCATTTCCTGTGCGCCAAGCGCGCGCTTCATGAAATTGATCAACGAAGCCGCCCCATTCACGTGCAGGTACACTTGCACGCTCTGAACGCTTTCCGGTTTGTACGGCTTCTCGCCCAGATACGTGGGAAACGAAATGCGCCAAATATTCCCGGACGCATCCTTGACCTCCGCGAGGCGTTCGCCATAGGGCTGATCGTTCGGCTCGGCGATGGAAGTCGCCCCCGCCTCCAGCGCACGGGCGTACGTCGCATCACAATCCTGCGTGTACACATGCAAAGTCGTCGGACTCGCCACGCCGACAAAGGGTTTTCCCGGGACGCTGCCGCCGACCATCACCATGGAATTTCCCACGCGCAGCTCGCAATGCACTCCACCGGCTGCGCCAGTGGTGCGGAACGTCTCCTCGGCGCCAAAAGTCTCCTTGATGAAATCAATCAGCTCCGGCGCATTCGGCGCCGTGAGATAAGGCGTGATGGTTTTGTATCCCGCAGGTATGTAACTTTCTGACGCTCCCGATGTTTTCTCTCGCTGCGTTATCGCGGTGCTCCCTTGCTCGGTTGCCACTGCTGGTTTGCTAGCCATCGTTGCGCTCCCTTCGAATTCAGCTTTCAATCGTGCCTTGAAATCTTCGCGCGGCAGTCCGCGGAGCTGCTCCGCCAGGCGCGCCAGCGGCGCGATTCGCTCATCCAGAACCGCGCCGTCGCGGCGCTGCTCTCCGGCAGCCGGCGCGAGCACCGCCTGCACCGCGCGATCGAGTTGTTCGCTCAAACTCAGCTTAGCCATGTGCTTCACCAAACTTTTTGCCCGCCACCTTCGCCGCTTGCTCCCGCAACGCCTGCATCCCCCGGAACTGCAATTGCTTCACCGCGCCTTCCGTGCGTCCGAGCTTCGCCGCAATTTCGCGGATGCTTTTTTCCTCCGCGAAACGCATCTCGATCACGCGGCGCTGCTCGGCGGGAAGTTCGCGCACCAGCCGGAAAATCTGCGCGCGCAATTCAACTTCTTCAGGACTCGGTTCGCCGCTCACGGGATCCTCCGCAAGCTCGGTAGCGTTCTCGCGCGCGTGGCGACGCCAGCGGTCCGCGACCGCATTTGACGCAATCCGCATCAGCCACGCGCCAAACGGCGCGCCACGCCACTCGAATTTTTTCAGGTTCGCCAGTGCGTGATGAAATACCTCGGAGGTTACGTCTTCTGCCACGTCCCGGTCCCGCATTCGCCGCGAGACGTACGCGTACACCCGCTCGAAATGCCGCTCGTATAGCTCCGCAAAGCGACGCGGATCCTCCTGCGCCGCCTCCACAAGCTGCCGCTCCCCGGCTTCCTGTACAAAACTCAAAGAACGCTCCGAAGAAGTCCTGCCATACTATAAAACTTCAGGGAAGGGAAAAGGTTACGGCAGAAAGACCAAAATAAGTCCGCCCGCTAAGTGTCCTGTTATTACCCGCACCCACGCATAAGTCGCCCGGAATAACCAATAAACACAAGCCCGGCAAGCCCCAGCTGGAAGTGCGGCAGCTTGCTGCCGCCGTGACCAATTCAAGTCCTCAGCGAATCAATCAAGCGAGGCTCGGCTCGCCGGCGTTTGCCGTTGCCCGCTGATCCTCGAAGACGATCACCCGCGCAGCCTCCGCCCATGTAGCGGCGGCCTGGAGACTTGCGTTCCGTCAGATAGTTGACGAAGGCAACTAAATATGTGACCCTATCAATCAGCCTCAAATCACAAAGAGTCACGAAAGAAGGCCATCATGAACGTAAAACCCGATAAAGAAAAGCGCGTTGCCGCCATTCGCCGTTTCAACCGTTTCTACACCCGCGAAATCGGCGTCCTCAAAGACGGATTCCTGGGCACTCCATACTCCCTCACAGAAGGCCGGGTCCTCTACGAACTAGCCCAGCGCAAAAATCCTGCCCAGAAAGCTACCGCGACGGCTGTCTGCGCCGCGCTCGATCTCGATCCCGGCTACCTCAGCCGCATCGTGCGCCAGTTCAGAAAAGCACGCCTCATCCGCACCGAGCGCTCCGCATCCGACGGCCGCGAAACGCTGCTCTCGCTCACTCCACGCGGCCGCCAAGCCATCGCCCAGCTCGACGCGCGCTCCAACAAAGAAGTAGCCGCCCGCCTGAACCCGATCCCCGAATCCGATAAGTCGCGCCTGGTAGGCGCGATGCACACAATCGAAACGCTTCTCGCTCCGCCCGAGCCCACTGCGCAAAAAGAACCGTACATCCTCCGCCCGCCGCAAGTAGGCGACATGGGCTGGATCGCGCACCGCCAGGGGCTGCTATACGCGCAGGAATACAACTGGGACGAGCACTACGAAGCGCTAGTCGCAAAAATCGTGGGTCAATTCGTCGAAAAGTTCGATGCGCGCAAAGAAGGCTGCTGGATCGCCGAACGCAACGGCGAAATTGTCGGCTCTGTGTTCATCGTCAAACACACGCCGACGATCGCGAAGCTGCGGCTGCTGTACGTCGAACCCTCCGCCCGCGGCCTGGGCATCGGCCAACGTCTCGTAAGTGAATGTGTCCGCTTCGCACGCCAAGCGGGCTACAAAACGCTCACACTCTGGACCCAAAGCAATCTCTACGCCGCGCGCCGCATTTACAAATCCCAGGGCTTCCGCGTCACCGCAAAAAAGCGCCACCACAGCTTCGGCCACGACCTTGTAGCCGAAACCTGGGATCTAAAGCTGTAATCCGCGATCTGTAATCCGTAGCACAGCTACTCTTGCTTGGTCTTTAATCCGTCATCTTGAGCGCAGCGAAGGATCGCTCTTCATATTTTCGCAGTTCGTAGCGCCGGGATCGCGCCGCGCACAAATTCACGCACGATTCTCGCGCTCGATCCGCATCGCCTCCATCACACTCTGAATCAATTCCTTCGCCTTGCTGATCTCGGACTGCACCATTCGTATATCCATCACCGGCACGTCCGGATCGCGATTGGTGTGGCAATAAACGCCATGCTGTCCCACGAGCACCAGCGCATTCGTCAGCAAATCCAAAGTGACCGCCAAACGTCCCCGCTGGGGCCCCATCATCGTTTCGTAATGCTCGAGCTCATCTTTATGCTCTTCAAAAGCAGCCATGCGCCACCACCTCGCTCCTAACTTAACACCGTTGCCGCGCAATCCACCGTTGCTGTCGCTCCCCGCGGGTTCTGTGGCACAGCCTTCAGGCTGCGCTCTTTCTTTTCGTTCGTTATCCTGAGCGCGGCGAAGGATCTCTATTCGTGTGCTGCGTCTCAGCCGCCCGTATTCCCGCCGCCATTTTCCGCACCCGGGCACGCGACAATCAAAGCCACCCCGGCTTACAATCACGGTGACAAAGCAGGGAGGGGAAGCATGCGAAAGAATTTCGTGCGGGTGTTGGCGGCGATCTTGCTGTTCTACGCGGCAACCACACAGACTAAAATCTCAGCGTCTTCGCATTTCGTCGCCCCGGACATCACCTCGGCAACCGACATCGCTTATCCGATAAACAACATCGGGTCCGGCCTAGTTTCGCTCGAGGTAAATCTCACGGCAGCGGGCCAGGTAGAAAATATCAAAGTCGTCCGTGACATCCCCGGCCTCACCTCCCGCGCCATCAGCGCCCTAACCAGCTGGACTTTCACCCCCGCGAAGCTCGATGGACAAGCCGTCGAGTCCACGATCAACGTCCAAGTAGTCTTCAATCCCGGCGGGCCGCAAAACCAAAATCTGCAATTAACGCCCGGCGCCGTAGTGCCGCAACCAAATCCTCCCGGCTACCTCCCGCCCACGCTATCGCAAGTTTCCTACGCCACATATCCTCCTGCGAGCATCGTCGAAGGCGCCGTAGTCCTGGACCTGCACATAGGCAAATCCGGCCAAATAAAAAAGATCACTCCAATCCGCACAATCCCATCTCTGACTCAACCCGCCATAGCCGCGGCAAACACCTGGTCCATAAATCCAGCCAAGCTAAACGACAAGCCCGAAGCCGCGAACGTAGTCGTAGCTTTCGTCTTCCGCTCCCCAACAATCTCGAACCCGTAGCCGCCTACTAGTCCATCGCACTGTCGCGCACTGGTTTTGTGGCACAGCCTTCAGGCTGTGCTCTTCGCGGCATTTTTTGATTTCGTAGGGGCGCTGCTTGCCTGCTCGCCGCAGGAGGGCTAGCTGGACTCCGCGGTGAAGGCGGCTTCGAAGGCTGCATCGGCAAAGGCCCCGAAGGCACCCTCGATTACTAGTTTGAATAACGGACTTAGAACGTGCGGACGGACGGCAGGAAAGTGGTTTTACCACGTAAGACAGCTTCCACAGTGGGCACCAAGTCTGTGCCGATGTGAGTTTTGGGAATGAACGCCTTCACGCCAATATCCTTAAGCAGCGGGACAAATAAATTCACATCGTGCAAGCTGTCGGTAAGGACGATCGCGTTAGGACAATACCGCAGGATTTCCTTGGCGGCTTCGATGCCATTTACTCGCGGCATTTGAATGTCCAAAATCGCCAAATCAGGGCAGGATTCCCTGGCGGACTCGATTGCCTCCGCGCCGTTAGCCGCTTCCGCGCAGACGGTCCACTCTTCTTTCGCGCATATCAGATCGCGTATGCGGGCACGCAACATTTCGTTGTCGTCCGCGAAAAGAATTCGCGCCCGTTCGGCCATGCTCTAGATTAGACCGAGGCGGGCGGGCACGATATCGGGTGAATGCTGGACGCAACGGGCTGATTCGGCTCACCCCATCAAGATCAACCTGCCAAAATTGCGGGCCAACCCAGCTTGTGAGTTTTGATCGTGAGCAAAGCCGCCATGGCGACGGCCAACTCGCTGCGTTCTTCGCGATGATCCGAAGAGTTGACAAGCTCGCGTGCGCGCTCGACCAACGCTTGCTCTGTCGCCAGAACCAGCTCGTGTAATCTTCGTGGGTCGGATTCCTGCAACATCCTCTGATACGTCTCTTTCCACGGATAGGAGTCTTGCATCGCACTCTCCCAAGCGAGATAAGATTTTCGGCAAAAATCTACTCAGTATCGCCATGGCGTGTCAACCGGGGATTCCCCTATTAGGCGAACCCGAGTTCACTGGCGAATGTAAAGCGAAGATGCCAGCGCGATTGCGTGATCGGCAGGACTTTTGCGAAAGCGCGGAACGCCGAAAAACGGTTGAGGATGTGCTGAAGGATGCCTCCAGCAAAAGCGCCGTGGGCCGTGCTGGGCCTCTCGAAAAATATACTCTTGCCCGCCCTGAGAAACTCGGGTCCTTAACCGCGAACTTGATTCACTGAAATGAGGCGCGGTGTTCCAGACAGTTAATACAAGCTTCCATGTATCGCGCTTTCGGAGTTATGGCCTTAATGTGGAGCAACGGCGGGATACCTTATGCCAAAAACGATACTCTTAGCCGACGACAGTCCTATAATTGGCCAGACGCTCTATAGGGCGCTCGCAACGGAAGGGAAGTATGATCTTTGCGCACAAGCGGCTGACGGCAGCGAAGCAATCTCCCTCGCCAAGCGCTACAAACCCGATTTAGTGATTCTCGACCTGGCCATGCCGAAAATGAACGGGCTTGAAACCGCGCGTGAGCTGAAAAAAATCATGCCCACTGTTCCCATCATTCTCCTGACGCTCCATGCCAGCACCGTCAAGGAATTATTCGGCGGAGATTCCTGCGTGGATTTGGTCATTCCCAAAGGGGATTTCGCGCTCTTGATGGAACGTGTGCGCAGATTGCTTTGCGCCGAGAGTGGCGAAGATGGCACACAGCTCAGTGAACCTATTCGTGAGGAATAAAGATCGCAATGCGTAAGCGCCAGATTTCGCCCACTCCTTCGGGTGACCAACCTTCCGCTCAGCCCTGGCTAGACCTGAACCGCACGGCTTTGGTCGAGGTCACCTCGGAAGAAGACGGCTATCCGATTGAATCCGCGCTGCTAGAGGGGAAAGACCATGGATGGCGTGCGGAGAAGCCTGGACCTCAAACGATTCGGCTGATTTTCGACCAGCCGCAAAAACTCAGGCGTATCTGGTTGGCTTTCGAAGATACTGAGAACGCGCGCACGCAAGAGTTCGTCCTGCGATGGTCTCCTGATGCGGGACATTCGTTCCGCGAAATCGTTCGCCAACAGTGGAATTTCAGTCCGCCCAACTCGACACGGGAAACGGAGGACTACACTGTCGAACTGTCCGCCGTGACTGCACTTGAACTAATTATTGAACCGGACAAGTCCGGCGGAGCAGCCAGAGCATCGCTCGCCAGCCTCCGTTTAGCGTAGTAGTTCAATCAGCTTAGTTCAAACGAACTGCCTACTTTTCCCGATCGTCAGGCCCGGTTCGGTCGGCCACTCGTTTGCGTTTTCGACTTTGCGCGAAATAGCATCCTCCGATCGCCAACAGCAAGAGTCCGACAATAATCGCTGACACAAAGATTATGGTCTGCGGCATGCGTTTCACATTTCGACGAGCCTCAAATGGCCTACGCTGTCTCAAGCGCTGGCGGATTCTCGTTCGATCAGTTCGCTGTCGCCAGCGATGAGATCTGTTTTGCGTTGGTCGTGAGGGCCCGAGGTCCCCGGCTTAATTGTTTCCTGCAAGTTAGCTACAGCGAACGCCGCGCGGCGGCAATACAGCGAATCGTCTAGCCACGTTCAGCACGTTTGCGCTATATTCGTGTCGCATACCCCAGCCAGTCCCAGGGGGCGCCTTGCAAGACTCCTAGGATTCTCGCTTCAAGTCCTCGAACGAAGGCCCGGTTTGGCCGTTGCGATGGTCCCTGCATCCCGCCAAACTCCCTTCGCGAGTCGGAATGGATAGCAGGAGGAGAAAATGGCGACTGCGACCAAACTCATCATTCCCAAGAAAGGTGAGCATGTGAGGACCACTCAGCAGGAAGGCGTGTTTGAAGTTGTTTTTGTCAACGCGCTCATGCAGACCGCAAACGTCAGATTGATTGATGGAAGCGGGCACGTTGTGCCAAATGTGCCGTGGACTGCGTTGAAAGCTCTGAACAGCTAGTAAGCCGAGTGACAATTGATCGTGCAAGCCGCCGCGCCCAGCGCGAACTATTGCCCGAATGTTCGCGCGAGTCTCATACCAGTCAGCCACAAAGTCCCGACCCTGTACCTGAGCACCCCAAAACCAAAATAGGTCCGCCGCGCTATCGGGATCAACGCTACCGCTAGTTTTTGGGCGAGGGCTTCGCGTAATAGCCTTGCCGCGTGCGCGCGATGAGGCCGGCCTTCGCGACTTTCACTTCGATCGGGCGGTATTCGTCGGGTCGCCTTTCGGCGACCGCAAGGCGTTCTATGTTAAACTCAACTCATGCGTCAAGGAGGATTGTGTGGCACAAGCGACTGAACCTGCAAAGCCAGCCCGACAGATAACCGAGGATAGGAAAGCGCCGCCGCCTCCTCCCACGTCTAGACCCACCAACTCAAAGATCGACAAGAGCGCTTAATGCGCTGCAATCGCTCTGTAAGCCACCAGAGCGAGACTCAGAAACTCGAATCCTAGGGCAGCGGCAGTGGCCCACAGGGCTAGTCTATTCATCTTCGCCTTCTCCTCGGCAAGTTTCCTGTTTTCAGCTATGCGCTCGGAAGTTAGATTCTTCTGCTCGATTTCGAAATGCTCCAACATATCGTCATCCCCGGTTGGATATTTTGCGTAGTGCTCGGACCAAGTGTACAAGCTCTCCGCCCATTGTTCGGGCGAAGGGGGACCATCAAACTCCCTGATTCTTAGGCAGAGTACCGTTAAGACTGCGCAGAAACCTAGCGACAGAACGGAAAGTGACTGTAACACTTCAATGGACCACGATAAATTAGGGAGAGTCAGTACCTGACCGGAAACTGTGCCCAAGAATGCCGCCAGAACTAAAATGATGCTGGCTTTGACGTCCAGCGTGTCTCCGAGTTCGTAATACATTTCGTCCAGCCGTTTCGCATCCTCTGCTACAGCATCAGCAATCTCTTTCCGCATCGCCCAGGGCTCCGTGAGTCGGGAGTATATCAAACGCGCTGCGCGCTCCTATGGTGTACCCCTTTTGCGCTTCAGTAAAGCAGAGCGTATTGAGTCCTGAGCGCCGAGGAATTGCGACCGTCAAGGAATCGAAGCTCAGCACCTCAAAACCACAATAGGGCCGCCGCGCTATCGGAATCAACGATACCGCTAGTTTTTGGGCCAGCCTGGCGCAGCTGCGTCGAGAAACTCACCACGTCGGAGAAGATCCATTGCTGCTGCTTGGAGGTGAGCTCGACGCGCGGACCGGACAGCAGAGGCCAGCCGGGCGAAACCCAGAGAACAATTTTGCGTCCCGGCTGCCGAGCCAGGCTAGCCGCCAGTTGATGCAGCGCGGCCAGCGAATACTGCAGCCGTTCGTCCGCACCGTAGAAACCCGCCGAGCGGCCAATGGCACGGATGGCGATACTACTTTTGTCCAGTGCCTCACTGAGCTCGTTGCCATCGCTCGAAGGTTCCGCGGCGATCGAAATACCGTGATCCGTGAAAACCGCCAGCGCAACTGGATAGGCCAGATGGCCGCCCTCGGCACGAAGGAATTTATCAATCTGTATGCGTTCGTAGCCGACGCGCTCCGTCCCGGTATTCACCGCATCAATTACGACGACAACCGTAATAGGGGCCTCGCGACCGGTGAATGCCTGGAACGAAGTGATCGGCTGCGGGGACTTGTTGTCGAGCAACGTAAAGTCTTGCTGCTGCAAGTCGGCCACCGGCGGCCCGGACTTGGGGCTGACGGCGACGTCCAGATAAATCTTGCTGGAAGTGGCGGTCGGGGGCGCCGCGGTAGGCGCTTGCGCTGCTGCGATGCCGGCCGTGCACAACGTAGTCGCAAGAATGAAACATGCGAGGCGGCCGCTTGTGATCGTGGGTTCCTTAAGCGAAGCTGCGCGGACAAGCCTTCGCTGGAATGCGATCGGGCGAATGGTCACTCAGATAGATGCGATACGAGGGTGTCAACGCAAAGTAGAAATGTCCGGTTTTGTGCCAGGTAGAAATGTCCGCTTCCAGGGTTTTCTCCAAGGATGATCGGCCGGCACATGGTATTTGGTTTTGATGTTGTGGGTGGCTTTCGGTTT
>JBAQGJ010000160.1:0-16922 GCA_049287725.1 Candidatus Acidiferrales bacterium
TTATTGGGAGGCACTTCTCCTGCTTTTATCCCGAAGAAGACATCAGGTCCAACAAGCCACAACTGGGACTGGAAGCGGCGGCGAGAGAGGGGCGGTTCGAGACGGAAGGTTGGCGTTTGCGTAAAGACGGGTCGAAGTTTTGGGCAGTCGTCATCATTACAGCGATCAGGGACACTGCCGGTAACCTACTTGGATTTGGCAAGGTTACTCGAGACTTCACCGACAGAATGCTTGCAGATAAGGCTTTGCACGAGTCGCGATCACGATTGCAGGAATCCGAAAAGTCGCTCCGAGAACTTTCGCTGCACCTCCTGCGCACGCAGGATGAGGAAAGGCGACGCATCGGGCGCGAACTTCACGATAGCCTGGGGCAGACCCTCTCATTTATGAAAATGAAATTGGACTCATTGAAATCGCTTACTGGGGGTGGGAAGATCGACGACATTCGGCAGGACCTCGCTGAATTCGGCCGCCTTGTCGAAGACTCCGTGACTGAGGTGCGAACTATTTCGTACCTTCTATATCCTCCGATGCTTGAAGAACTCGGGCTAAAGTCGGCGATATCCTGGTATGTGGATGGATTCACCAAACGGAGCGGTATCGAAACCACGCTAGAGATCCCTGGCGATCTCGGACGACTCCCTCGGGATGCTGAGATGGCCGTGTTCCGAATTCTCCAAGAGAGCCTAACGAATGTGCACCGGCACTCGGCAAGCCGGACTGCGACCGTTCGCCTGCTGCTTAGAGATGCTCGACTGATTTTGAAGGTTTCGGACCAAGGCAAAGGTATCCCTTCAGCGAATCTGGAGGAATCTGGCGAGGACTGGACGGGCGCCCTTGGCGTTGGCTTGCGCGGCATGCATGAGCGTATGCGTCAGCTGGGCGGCAAGCTGGAGCTAGAATCGACTTCCACTGGAACGACAATCGTTGCTGAGGTTCCTATCGAAACGCCCACTTCTGCAGATGCGGCATCAGCCTGATCGTGGTTGGGTCCGCGAACGAAATAGGGCAAGGACACAAGGACGGCTGACTGGCGAATCGTGCGCTTAGACAGTCCGGAAGTCTCGCTCAATCTGCAGTTCGGCACCTTTCATCCAAACCTACAGGTCTGGGACTCGTGACGTAATGTCGACACCAGGTTTACGCCTACCACTTTTTCGTAATCGCGTTGCGGGAACCACTCGCGACGCAGCTCCGGCTGCCAAAATGTCCGAGACGTATAAACTCCTCCAAGAGGTACTACAGCCGGCGCTCCGGACGCAGCGGCCCTGTTTAGCGACTATTGAGCTATGAGCGCAACTTGGCCCGTCTTTGCCGAGCTCCTCGCCGATCAGCCCATTTTAGAATTGCATCCAGCGCACGGCATAGAGATTGACCCCAATCAGTTAGGCGGTATTCCACTTTCGGCGCGATCTGAGGATAAACCTTTCTGGCAACGATACAGTCCGCTTCCAACTGACGGAGTTGCTGCCCTAGCATCTTCTGCCTGCCGAAAGAGCAGATGCTCTATCAAAGGTGGGACCCTGCTTGCAAAGCCGGACGCTCGCCTCCAACAGCTCCTTCCGTTTTCTCTAACTGCTAACGTTTACAACAAATCGGGGAATCTGCTTTTCGCTCAACGCTAACTCGAATCTGTTGAAAACGATGCATTCGCGCACGGTTCGTACACAGGACGATTTCTAAGAGAACAGAGTTTTCAGCTCTGACAGTGAGCGCGGTTTTCTCTGCTACTCAATGGACCTCGAATCGTGTTTATGGCCGAGGGGACGATTGAATCATCGAAACGGTCTCGTCAACCACTCTGCAAACTGCGAGTTGGGGAAGTAACAATTTGTGGACCATAACTGGGCTCATGAACTTTTTCGGGATCTCGCTCACAAGCTGCCCCGGGCAAACACCGCTGCCCGTCATTAAGAGTGAGGCTGTATGGCAACTTACCGGGGGGCACTTTTGAAATAGTCGAGGGCCACTTGAGTATATTGGCCGACCTCGATGAGGTAGCCGTCGGGATCACGCATGTAGCAGCGCCATTCCCAGCCGCGATTGTTTAGCGGCTCGGTAAGAAAGAACGCTCCTTTGCCGCGCCATTGTTTGTAGCAGGCCCAGATGTCGGCGACACGCAAGTCAAGAAAGCTATTCACTCTGTTGAGATCCGGTGGTGTTTCGAGGAGAACCTCTGGTTTGTCGGGAGTCGGGCCGCCGCCGGAATTGAGAATGATCCAGGTATTGGCCAACTTGATGTAGCAGGGATTGTCCGGCTTGATCACTTTTCCGCCAAGAATTCGCACATAGAAGTCCTTCGATTTTTCCTGGTCCGTCACCGTGAAGAAGTGCGCGGCGAAGAAGCCTTCGTCTGCAATCGGAGCGTTGGGTAGATTCATGCAATTTCTCCTGTCGTTAATAACACCCGTTTCTGGCATTTGCTGCGAAGCACCTATTTCCGCACGCAGAGTCCTTCTTTGTGTCGCATGTGAGTCGATCGAATGTGCTTCTTGTTTTCGAATCGAGTTCTTCTTTTTGTCCTTGGACAGCCTGATCAAAAAGAAGATGCACGGCTCTATGCGAGCGCGCAACTGGACCTTCGTATCGGCTGCCGATGTCAGTACCGGGAGGTCGCGACAAATCTTTCGACGCGAGAACGTCCTTATGCGATGGAACAGGTCTCAACGGAGTTTCCGAATCCGCGCCGCCTTCAGGATCTCCCAACGATCATTTAGAGGGCTTCCCAAAGCAAGAGGTGATGGGCTGCGCTAGGATTCGCGCGATGTCCGAAGCATTCATGGAAAACAGCAATTTGAAAGTGCCTATCGCGCCGCCTGAGACAAAGGTATCGGTCGACACCATCGTCCAATAGATTCGTCTCCGCGCTTCTGGCTTAGTGGCAATTGTGCGTCGCAGAATCGATCAGAAAAGGGCAACGCATAAAATCTTTAAGGAGAACTCACATGACTTTCGAAAAAGCTTTGCGTACCGACAAGATCCATACCACTGGTAGTGGGAAGAGTGTTTTCATGAAGCATCCACTCTTGCGTCTCCTATTCGTCTCCTTGCTGGCCGGGCTGGCACCTCGGAGTACAGTCTGGGCCCAAGTGCAAGCGGCCCCGTTGACCAGGGTCTCGTCCTTACAGCCGTCACAAACAACTGACTATCACTACGTTTTGCCACTTAATCTTGCGCTTGAGGCCGCGACCGAGGCTGTTCATGTGTGCGCCCAACACGGATATCAAGTGACCGCAACGGTCGTGGACATGGATGGAAAGCCGCAAGTGGCGCTTCGAGGCGATGGCGCCACCATCCATACCGCGGAATCGAGCTTCGACAAGGCCTACACGGTGGTCACGCTGGGCCCGATATTCGACTTTGATACGTCCGGCAAGTTTTTTGATCTGGTGAGGACCAGTCCCTATGCGCCCAGGCTCGCAACAATGACCAATGTTATGGCGCTTCCGGGTGCAGTGGCGTTCAAGTCGAAAAACGCCATCGTGGGCGCTCTCGGTGTGGGAGGAGCTCCCGGCGGGGACAAGGATGAAGTCTGCGCACAAGCTGGGGTCGCGAAAGTTGCCGATCAGCTTCCAAATTGAATATCACCGAAGCCGGGAGTGTTTTTGGAGTACGGCGACGGTGAAGACGCGTGTTGAGCGCTTTCATTCGACTTCCATCGAATAACGGCGCTCAACCGTGCGGCCGTTAACAGGAAATACAAAGTATCGTCTCGGCCAGGGTTTCTACCGAGCAGAAGAGCGTTAAAAACAGTAACAGGAGAATTTTATGGCAACTCCAATCGCAATCGGAACGATGACGGCGGCGCAAGTTTCCAAAGCCGGAGCAGATTTCCAGATCGTCGAGCGCGAGACTCCCGAGCCGTCTGCAGGAGAGGTGCGGATCAAGGTGCAAGCCTGTGGCGTCTGCCACAGTGACATGTTCACGAAAGAAGGCCTATGGCCCGGAATTCAATATCCTTGAGTTCCAGGAAGGGGCAGCGCGCCGGCGTCGGCTGGCACGGCGGCCACGACAACACGTGTCGGGAGTGCCGGCGCGGAGATTTTCGCAATTGCCGGAATTTGAAAGTTCCAGGCATCAGCTTCGACGGCGGATACCAGCAATACATGGTGGCTCCCGAGGAGGCAGTGGTGGCAATACCCGAAACTCTAGGGGACACCGAAGCAGCACCGCTGCTGTGCGCGGGGGTTACCACATTTGACTCGCTGCGGGACAGTGGCGCGTTGCCCGGCGACCTTGTCGCGATTCAGGGCATCGGCGGTCTGGGCCATCTCGGGATTCAATTCGCGAACAAGTTTGGTTACAAGGTGCGGCTATTGAGCGCGGGACCGACGCCGCGCCGCTTGCGAGGAAGCTCGGGGCCAGCGTGTACATCGATACCAAATCGACGAACGCAGCGGAGGCTTTGCAGAAATTGGGCGGCGCACAGGTCATCCTGGCCACCGCCCCAAACTCAAAAGCTATGTCCGAACTCATCGACGGTCTGGGGCCGAACGGCAAGCTGATCGTTATCGGTGTTTCATCTGATCCCATTGAGGTCACCCCGATACAGCTCATTACTCAGACCAGAAATATTCAAGGCTGGGCGGCCGGAACACCCGCCGGTGAAGAGGACACACTCAACTTCGCAGAACTTACGGGCGTACGTCCCATGATCGAGACATACCCGCTGGAAAAGGCGGGTGAAGCTTACGCGCGCATGATGAGCGGCAAGGCACAATTTCGCGTTGTTCTGACGATGTAAAGTCGGGGAAGACTGGTCAATACTGCGAGCGGTGATCAAGCGCTTGCCGTGACGGGACGCACAGTGATGCGTCTTTTGAGTAAGAGTGTTTGCACCAAGCTCGCGAAACAACACGTTGAATCGGAGGAGTAGGATGACGCCGGATAAACCGAACATTCTCCTAGTGCACGGTGCCTGGGGCGACGCTTCACACTGGCGGCATGTCATTCCTCCCCTGCATGAAAAAGGCTACCGGGTCTTCGCAGTGCAGAACCCTCTGACATCGTTGTCCGACGATATCGACCGAACCATCAAAATGGCCTCTGCGCAGGATGCTCCCACGCTATTAGTTGGCCATGCTTATGGTTGCGCCGTCATCACGGGCGCTGGCCTCACGCCAAATGTCGTCGGCCTCGTCTATTTGGCAGGACCTGCTCTCGATGAAGGAGAGAGCCTCAAGAGCCTTTGGGCGCGGCGAGCACCCCCTGAAGGGGCGGCTAATATCCGTGAGGACAAGTATGGGTTTTTATGGATCGAAGTCGAGAAGTTTCACGAGACTTTCTGTCACGATCTCGAAGACCGAACAGAATCACTAGTTTGGGCTCTTACGCAGAAGCCAACAGCGGCGCGTTGCTTCGAAGAAACTTCTGGGCCACCGGCGTGGAAAGTGAAGCCTACTTGGTATCAGATCTCGGCAAACGACCGGTTGATTCCCACCGAGACCGAAAAGTGGATGGCGGAGCGAATCAACGCGAGAAAGACGATTACGTTGCCAACGAGCCACGCTTCCGTGGCAACTCGCCCCGATGACATCGTGCAACTAATCGAGGAGGCCAGTAATGCCGTCGTCGCGAAGACTGGTGGTTTCCGCTAGAAATACGGATGTGCTAACTATGAACGGCATGCAATTCGATTGCATGCTGTAATCCAAATACGAAAAAAGGAGTGTTTCGATGTCGAATATTACTAATGTTTCCACAGATGTCAAAACGATCGTAGGTGAGCAGCTTGAGTATCCTTCCAACCCGAATCCGATGATCTCCTCAAGCATCTTGACCATAGCTCCAGGAACGGTCACGCAATGGATGGTGCATCCCGTTCAGCCCTACCTTTACGTACTTGAAGGGACGCTGACCGTTGAGTTCGCCGCCGATGGGTCGCGTCAGACTTTTAAAGCCGGCCAGGCGTTCTTGCAGACGAGGACCCACTGGCATCGCGGCCGTAACGACGGCACAACGCTTGTTCGTTTCCTGAGTGTGTTTGTAGGAGCGAAGGACGTGCCGACCATTCTGCATCCGCCCAGCGGCAAGATCGTAGAGGAATCAACTGCCCGCGCGGATCTCGCCCGCAAAGCTCCGGCGGCGTGACTAACCTGCATTTTCTGTGTGTCATCTGGGTAAGAACACGGAAAAGCTGGGAACTCCGCTTCGGGGTGTAGTTGCTGTAAAGCCAGTGCAGAAGGCAATGCACATCGCACAAATACGACCAGGTTGCCTGTGTTTGCTGGTTTTCTGCCTGGGGGTGTTGGTGTGTGACGTTTCCATACTTGCTCCGGCAAGAAACATTCTATGACGTACCAGACTTCATATCGCACGATGCAGATCGACGGGCTCTCCATCTTCCACAGAGAGTCCGTCGGTCTGTCGCTCCATTATCGAAAGTCATCGCGGCCGTCTCTGGGCAACACCGCATGACGGTCCGGGAGCTACGTTCTCTTTCTCTGTTCCCTGCGCAGCCGAAGATGTAACGGGTACCAACAGGATTCCCAGGATTGGGACGCCTGCCGGTACTGTTGCGTTGTAAGGAAAGCTACGGAAGTCACATAATCACTTGTGTCGGTTGCCAATGACAACATTTCGACGCGAAAGTAGTTGCCCAACTTGCGGCGGCAATTCGGCTATCCGGCCCGAGAGTTTTCGTTGGCGGAAAAGTTCCTCGCGCCCGATTGAGTCGACCAGACCAAATGCCCAAGCCTGGACATCGCCATCACGAGCGCGAGCGGACTCGAACCTCAACGGATCGTCGTATTGATTCTGAAATCTGCCAGGAGAGGATGAATCCACCGACGCGGGACGCGTTGCCGGTGATAGCGGCGGCAAAACCGACACCGACGTATAATGGACGCTCTCCCCCAGAGGGGCGCATTGTGATCTGCTGGGAGAGAATCGGACTGGACAACGAGCTCAGTCGCGTGGTCAATTGTCGGCGCCCTCGCCATTGATGTACGCGACCGGGCAGATGGCGGTGCTAACGTGCCCGAGTCTGGCAAATCGCGAAAGCTCGAAGCCTTCGATTCAATTTCCACTGACGCGGTTCCTTTGGAGTCGATTCTCCGGACACAGGAATTGCGTATTCGGCCATCTCGTCCTCCCCAGTACGAGGAGGAGAACCGAGCGCTTGTGGCACTGGCCAGCGCGCTAGCCGACTCCCCGAGTACTATTCTGCAAACGCTGGCTGATAAAGTCTACGAACTGCTGCATGCTGATTCGGCGGGCCTAAGTCTATTGACGAAGGACGAAACGAAGTTCTACTGGGCAGCTATAGCCGGCGCGTGGCGACCCCACATCGGCGCCGATGTCCCGCGCGGTTCCTGCCCTTGCGGCGATGTGCTCGACCACAATACTCCAATGCTATTCACCCACTGGGAGCGGCGTTATGAGATTTTCAGCCGGCGGATGCCCGTGGTCGAAGAAGGATTGTTTGTTCCTTTTTACGTAAACGGTGAAGCGGTCGGAACAATTTGGGCGTTCGCTCACGATAGTCGTCGCAAATTCGACGCCGAGGATCTAAGACTGCTCGAACGTACGAGTTCTTTCGCGTCTGCGGCATACCAAGTAGTGAAGTCGATTGAGAACCTCAAATTGGAAATCGAAGCACGCGAAAAAGCGGAAACAGCGGTGCGCGAACTGGCAAGCGGGTTGGAGATGCAAGTTCGAGTTCGGACTCAAGAGCTGGAATGCAGCACCCGAGGACTTGCCGAAGCCAACGAAGAGCTTCAGCTCCAGGTCGGACTCCTGCAACACATTCCAGTAGCGGCGTGGACGCTGAGGCCGGATGGGACGCCGGGTTTCGTGAACCAAAACTGGACAGAGTACACCGGCCAGGCACTCGAGTATGTCCAGTCGAATCCCGAGGCGTGGATGAGTGCGATCCATCCTGAAGATCGGGAAGGGGCGTCAAAGAGCTTTTGGGACGGGGTACGCTCAGGACAGGGTTTTGCGATGGAAGCTCGGTTTCGTCGAGCACTCGACGGGACTTATCGCTGGCATCTCAATCGAGCCGTGGTGTTACGTGATGCGGGAGGAAAAATCCTTAGATTTGTTGGCACATCCACTGACATTGAGGATCTGAAACAGTCCCAAGAACAATTGCGAGGGGCCGAGGAGAAAACTCGGTTGATTATCGACACTGCTTTAGATGCGGTTATCACGATGGATGCCCAAGGAACCGTCACAAGTTGGAACAAACAAGCTGAAGTCATCTTCGGGTGGAGTGGTCCAGAAGCGATCGGCCAGCACATGTCGGGCATGATCATTCCGGAGCAACATCGGATGGCTCACGAGGGCGGCTTACGTCACTTCCTGTCTACCGGTAATGGCCCCATCTTGCGACGACGAATCGAAATCACGGCTGTCCGGCGCAACGGTGTTGAGTTCCCGGTTGAGTTGGAAGTATCGCCCATGAGACTTGGCCAGGATTGGGTCTTTAGTGCCTTCATTCGGGACATTGCCGACTCCAAACTAGCGGAAGAAAAACTGCGGGAGAGCGAACTCAATCTTCGCCAGATGACCGAAACCATTCCAGAGATGCTCTGGAGCGCTACACCGGAAGGTGCAATTGATTACTGCAATGCTCGCGTGCTCGATTACACTGGCTTCTCGGCCGAAAAAATCATGGGTCGCGGTTGGGCCAGACTTCTTCATCCGGACGATGCTGATCAGGCGGCCCGAGTCTGGTCCTCTTGCGTCACAACTGGAAACCCGTACCGAGTTGAAGTTCGCACCATCCACGCTGCCGATGGGACGTACCGATGGTGTGTAACGAGCGCACTCCCGTTGCTGGACCAACAAGGGCGCATTCTAAAATGGTACGGCACTGTCGTGGACATGCACGATTGGAAGCAAGCCCAGGAAGATCTACGCAACACGCAAATGGAGTTCGCGCATATGTCGCGTGTAATGACAATGGGGGAACTTACCGCATCGATCGCTCACGAAGTCAACCAGCCTCTAGCAGGCATTATCACCAATGCCAACACCTGTCTACGGATGCTGGCCGCTGATCCCCCAAATGTCGATGGCGCTGCCGAAACCGCGCGGCGCACGATTCGCGATGGCAACCGAATGTCTGAGGTGATCACACGGTTACGCGCACTTTATAGCAAGAAGGACGCCACAACGGAACCGATGGACTTAAACGAGGCTGCACGAGACGTGACCGCTCTGTTGTTGAGCGAACTCCAGAGAAACAGCGTGGTTTTGCGGCTTGAACTAGCCGACGACATCCCGCTGGTCGCAGGCGATCGTGTCCAGCTCCAGCAGGTCATCCTGAACCTGCTCCGGAACGCATCCGACGCAATGAGCGGAATCAACGATCGTCCGAGGCGCTTGCTGATCAGAACCCAACGAGACGAAGGCGATCGTGTGCGATTAACGGTGCAGGATGCCGGAGTCGGTTTCGATCCTCAGGCTGTGGACCGACTCTTTAAAGCGTTCTACACGACGAAGAATAACGGCATGGGAATCGGACTCTCAGTTTGTCGCTCCATTATCGAGAGTCATCACGGCCGTCTGTGGGCAACACCGAATGACGGTCCGGGAGCTGCGTTTTCATTCTGCATTCCTCACGCGCCTGAGGGTCCGACGAGCGCCGACCGCCATCGCGACGCTCGTTCGCCTGACGTAACAGACGCGGCATGATGGACCTATGGCAGTCAGTGGTGTCAGCGGCACGTGACCACGAATCTTTACGCGACTTCGAGAACATGAACAAGCTGGCGCGGGGCACTCTTCAGCTGATGTGGGCAGCAAAGCAATACCAAGGCACAATGGACGTCTTCGTTTGAGTGGCGCACTCTTGTACCTGTGCTAGTCAAACGTTCCCTTGTGACAGTGGTTGATGACGACGAATCTATGCGCGAGTCCCTACCCGACTTGCTATTGGAGTTCGGATATGCAGCGCGAGCGTTCTCGTCCGCCGAAGAGTTCCTTGCGTCCGATTGCGTCGACCGGACCAAATGCCTCATCCTCGACATCGCCATGCCGGGGATGACCGGACCCGAGCTCCAGCACGAATTGAAGGTTCGCCGGCAAGAGATTCCGATCATCTTCATCACTGCTAACAGAGACGAGACTATCCGCGCGAGAATGCTCGAACAGGGCGCCGAGGAGTGCCTGTTTAAACCCTTCGGTGATAACGCTTTGTTTGAGGCGCTCCAGTCTGCACTGAGGGGTAGATGAGCGATTCGCGATTCGTTTAGGCGTCTTGGGGGGGGGTATATAATGATTCTGACGCGCGCACTTGACAAGGAATTGGGGCCATCCCCCATGTCGGATACCAGACCAATCGTGTTCGTTGTGGACGATGACATCTCTGTGCGCGAATCAGTGGAGTTGCTAATCCGCTGCGAAGGCTGGCAGCCGGAGACATTCGAGTCCGCGCAAGAATTCCTCACCCGTCCACGAGCTCTTGTTCCGAGCTGCCTCGTGCTTGACGTTTCTCTTCCAGGCCTCAACGGTCTCGACCTTCAGAAGCGCATCGCCGTCGAACGGGCTGAGATGCCGATCATCTTCATCACGGGCTATGGTGATGTGCCCAGGACGGTCCAAGCCATGAAGGCCGGAGCTGTTGAATTCTTGACGAAACCTTTCAACGATGAAGTGCTGTTAAGCGCCATCCGGCACGCGATCGAACGCAGCCGTATTGCTCTTGATTGTGAGGCGGAGATCCTGGCTCTTCGAGACTGTTACAACTCTCTCACCCGTCGCGAACGCGAGGTCATGGCGTTGGTGGTGTCTGGCCTGTTGAATAAACAGGTCGGTGGCGAACTCGGCATCAGCGAGATCACGGTGAAGGCCCACCGAGGCCAAGTGATGCGAAAAATGAAGGCCGACTCTCTCGCCGACCTGGTGAGAATGGCAGCGAAGCTTCGCCTCGAACGTGCCCCAGGGCTTAATGTCTCCCGGGCGAGTTAATCATTTGTTCCACCCTCCCGATGAGACCTGCGCCTCCGTCGCTTTCTCGATGTCATCCTCATTTGCACGTCGCAGCGTGAGGAGCTAAGGGTCCCCCCACGCCAAGAGCCGCGTGCCCGCGCTGCTCAACTCCAGTTCGGCGCCGACGTACGGTGCCGTGCTCGGCTGGCCAGCTTCATCCCACCAAAGTTCGATTCCCGCGTCAAATCCCACATCAAGGCGCTTCGAGGTGGCGTATCCGTTGGGATATGCCACCTCGGCGAAAGAGATGTCATGGTTAGCAAAGCTGGGCGTCAGATATTTCGAATATTGGTTTCGATCGTGTCTACGACCTCGTCGATACCACCGGCGAGGACCAGTTTCCCCATGGCGATTGCGAAGCCAACGACTTGGTCCGCCTCGATATGGGACGGCAGAGAAAGCGCATTTGGATCGGTGACCACATCGATGAGCGCCGGACCCGAATGCTGAAGCGCTTGCTTTAGTCCAGAGGATAGATCGGCTGGGTTTTCGATTCTTACCCCCATCATCCCGATCGCCTCGGCCAGCTTTGCAAAGTTCGGGTTCTTCAAATCCGTCTGATAGTCGGGTATTCCGTCGACTTCCATCTCCAGTTTCACCATTCCGAGAGCGCTGTTGTTGAACACGACGATCTTGATCGGGAGGTTGTACTGTGTCAGCGTCAACAACTCACCCATGAGCATGGCGAGGCCGCCATCTCCCGCCATTGCGATTACCTGTCTTCCGGGATAACAAAGTTGGGCGCCAATGGCCTGAGGGAGTGCGTTTGCCATGGACCCGTGGGTGAAGGAGCCGATCAGGCGCCGGTCCTTCGTCGCTCGAATGTACCGGGAAGACCAGACGTTACACATGCCGGTATCAGCGGTAAAGATTGCGTCGTCTGCCGCAATCTCACTCAGCGCGGCCGCGACAGGCTCAGGGTGCATGGGCCTCCGTTTCCCAACGTTATTTACGTAGGCATTCAGTCGTCGAAGCGCCTTTTTATGTTTGCCGAGCATCGCGTCCAAAAACGAGCGATCCGACTTAGCTTCTATCATCGGTAGTAGCGCGCGGATAGTTTCGCCCATATCGCCCCATAATCCGAGATCCAGTTTGCTTCGTCGGCCCAAGTTCTCAACTCTGATGTCAACCTGGACAATCTTGGGTTTCGTTGGCAGGAATTTGCTATAGGGAAAATCAGTGCCCAAGAGCAGCAGCAGATCGCATTCGTGCATGGCCTCGTATGCCGCGCCGAATCCAAGCAATCCACTCATTCCGACATCAAACGGGTTGTCGAACTCGACGAACGGTTTCCCGCGGTACGAATGGCCGACGGGAGACTTCAACTTGCCAGCCAGAGCCATTAGCTCATCGTGAGCACCGGCACATCCAATTCCGCAGAAGAGAGCTACCTTTTTCGAGGAATTAATCAACTCCGCCAGTTGCGCCAAGTCCTTTTCACAGGGGCGGATGGAGGGCCTTTGCCGGACCACGGAACGTGGAGAGCCATCCTTCGCAATCTCCATCCCCGCCACGTCGCCGGGCAACACGACTACGGCCACCCCTCCTTTTCCGACTGCACTCTGCATGGCGATGTGAAGAACACGCTCAAACTGCTTCGGATTCGAAATCAGCTCACAGTAGTGGCTGCATTCTTTGAAAAGAATTTCCGGATGAGTTTCCTGGAGATATCCGGTGCCGATCTCACTGCTTGGAATATGCGAGGCGATCGCGAGTACCGGAGCATTGCTGCGATGAGCATCGAAGAGTCCGTTGATCAGATGAAGGTTACCGGGGCCACAGCTGCCGCCGCAGGCCGCGAGTTTCCCGCTGAGCTGAGCCTCGGCCCCCGCCGCGAACGCGGCAGTTTCTTCGTGGCGCACGTGAATCCACTCAACTTTGCCATTTATTCGCAAAGCATCCGTCACCGGATTCAGACTATCGCCCACGACGCCGTAAAGTCTTTCGACACCCGCTTCAACAAGTCTGCTAATCAACTCATCTGCCACTCGATGTGCCATGGTTCATATCCTCCCTCGAGATCTTTTTGTTTTTCCGCCGGATTTCGATACGATCGACAATCGGAATGTGGCAAACAACCTGCACCTCTTTGACTGATTAGCCCAATCGTGGCTAGTTCTCCCTGATAACAACTATTCGTTCGCCATGCGATGAGTCCGCGTTTCGCACGACTGCAATCAAGCCAGAACTGAAGAGGGGAAACAATTGGACGATGGTGTCGTCGAGACCTAAGTATCATGCGTGTCTTGTGTGATGGATGCGAGCCGCAACGGCCAAAGGCAATTTAAATTCATTACGGCGCTGGTGTTGTCGGCAGAACGACCTCTGCGCTACGGGAGTTGTCTGCGGACGACGGGAACGACACGCAACATCTTTGTGCGGCAGCGTCGAGCTAAGGCTCTCGTCGAGGTTTCGTTCTTTCCTTGCAACCAGGATGCACGACCCATGCGCCAGCGTCATTAGGTCATTAGACTGTGCTGTCGATCTGCAAGTGAAGACCCAGCATGTCTCCCACGCTCAGAGGTTCTCGAGCACGAGCGCGTTCGAGCGAGCGAACCTAAACCGTTAATCTGCCGGACGGTGACTGCTCCTGATCTCCTGATCATCACTAGAAAGCTGCGTGGAAATAGTGGTGCAATGCGCTCCCGAGAGGGTTCGTGGTTGTATCCGAGGCGTTGATGAACATGGACGTATGAGCGCCACTAGCCACGTCGAGCGCCACCAAAGTATTGGCGCTACCATCGTCCAATTGTTTCGCACCCGCGCTTCTGGCTTAATCGCGTCATGGCAACAAAAAATGAGCTTGCGCTTGAGCAGCCTCCGCAGCATGCATTCGAGTGGCTGTTTGTGGCCGTTTTGAGCATGACGGCTGGTGCGGTCGATGTTATTGGATTCCTTGCACTTGGAGGATTGTTTACCGCGCACATTACGGGAAACGTAGTCATCCTTGCTGCCCATTACATAACGGGTGGCTTTAGTCGGATCGGACCGCTGATCGCAGTTCCGGTTTTCATCACTGTATTGGGGATCGTTATTTGGGTATCCAAAGACAAACAGAAGCGTCGGACTTTGCGAGCATTGCTGATTCTCCAGGCTGGACTGCTGACCGGATTTCTGGCGCTTTCCGCTGTGCTTGGTCCCTTCACCAATCCCGGAAGCGCAGTAGCGGCTGCTGTGGGGATGCTCGGGGTTGCAGCGATGGCCACTCAAAACGCGCTTGTCAAACTCGATCTGGCAGGCTTCCCTACGACGGCGGTACTCACCACGGATACTGTCCAGTTGACAATCGACCTTACGACTCTTGTGCGAGGTAATGCCTTGCCTGAGGAAATGGCTCTGGCTCGGCGTCGTATTCGGATGACGTTCCCGGCTTTCGCGGGTTTTATTGCCGGTTGCGCGACGGGCGCGCTGCTCGAAGTTCACTCCGGACTGTGGGCTTTGGCATTTCCGGTTCTCTTGGCCGTTGTTGCAATACCGTTGAGTGAATACACCGTACAAACGGTTCCGGTAACAAAAACTCAGTTCGCTTGCGCCGTCTCCGCCATTGATACGAAAGCATCGATTCGATACTTTCGTCCAATAGTCTCGATGCTCATGGTTGCATCAGAATTGTGTGTGGAATCCCAAATTCTAAAGAGGAGGTTTGGTATGTCAGACAACAAACAAGCTAGCGTCATGGAAGCACAACGAGGCATCATTCGACCTCACCAGCCGGGCCAAGACGTTTTCAGATCGGTCC
This sequence comes from Candidatus Acidiferrales bacterium, assembly GCA_049287725.1. Lineage (GTDB taxonomy): Bacteria > Acidobacteriota > Terriglobia > Acidiferrales > UBA7541 > Palsa-295. Next base: position 14,678 of record JBAQGJ010000160.1, read on the forward strand.
TGCCGGAAGAGATCAACTGGAAGCCCTTCGCAGCGTTCCCAGCTTCGGTCCTACTGGCAGTTGTTGTTGGTGACCCTTCGCAGGCCGGCCCCTACACGATCAGGGTCAGAGCCCCTCACGGCGTGAGGCTGATGCCACACCGGCACCCGGAGGATCGAGTTTACACAGTCATATCCGGTATTTTTTACATCGGCCTTGGCGATCAGTTCAACCCCGATGAGCTGCAGGCGTATCCGCCCGGTGGCGTCATCGTTCTGCCCGGCAATACATCCCATTTCCACTGGGCGAAATCCAGCGAATACGTCACGCAAGTAACCGGGATTGGGCCGTTGGGTCTTGAATATATCAGCGCGAAAGACGATCCGCGGAACAACCACTCTTAGCCGGTATCCGGGCGTTTTCCGCGACGGCGCACAAGAGCGACATTCGGAATGTACGACGAAAATGCGAAAATTGGGACATTTCCGCTGCGCATTCCCTTCAAACCAGATACGCGAGCTGCAGGTTCAGCGTGGGACAATCTCGAGTGGGGAAGGACCCGTGCTCACCAGGCAGGGGTTCCCTTCGTCCATTCGGAAAGGCGACAACCAGAAGTAGCACACGTGTAGGGAAACTTGGCTTAACCGAAAATTCTGGGACGTGAACCCAGGTTGAGACAAATGTGTGCATCACACTCTGGTTTGAAGCCCACAAAGGCCTGGAAATTTGAATCAGAGTGCCGGATCGCGCCTGCGAGATGCGGATAAACGGCGGTCTGGGACGTAGGTCGCGCTTCTGTGAAACGCCGTCGCGCACTTTTCCGGCCCATTTTGCGATTTCGCAAAGTGTGCTTCATGAAACTGTCTCACTTTAGGGGTTCACTCCAGCGGCGATTTCTGCGACAACGTGCACAGTCAACCTTTTCGTGAGACGACAGCGTGCAGCGTCCGCATCTGGTTATCAGTCGCGGCGAGCGACATCGGCGCGTCGGCCGACCGAACCGGCGCGGGCGAGCGAAGGCGCGAACGTTGGTTCGCGCCTTCTTTTTCTTCGCGCGTTGGGTGCGGCAATTTTCAGTGCGAGACGAGAATTGATTTGGCCGCGGTGTCGAGCCGCGGAGCCAGCCAGCGGAAAAGGAGCGTTGCTGCGAGTGCTCCGATGAGTTGCGCCCGAAGAAGAATCGAAAAGGCGAATTCATCTGTGTTTCCCATCCTTTTCCGAACGGAGAAGCGTGTTCACGGTGGGAGCGAACATGGTCCCGAGTTATGCGCCGGCGACGGACGATGATGAGTCTCTGAGAATTTGAACGGACACCCAGCAACTCAAGAGCTCTAGGACCAAAAGCAGCACTGCACTCACCCGGAAAGCGAGAGTCAATTCGCCCGGCACCATCCGGAAAACATTATCAGAACCTGGGCTCAGAAAATGTGAATACCCGCCAATCGCCAATGGAACAGCCAAAAAGAGAAGTAGCCACGCACCTACTCTGGGAAAATGTGCCCATAACAAAATCACAGCAACCATAGGAATCAGATTTGCGAGAGTCGCGAAAAGTGGCACTCGCTCTGGCGTCAGAGCGGAACCAAGCCAGGCGAGAAGCTCAAGATGCCAAAAGACCACTACGGCATGCGCCAGGACAACCAACGTCGCGTACCAATATAACTTCCTCATCGTAAGTGCCTCTCTTCATTCGCTGGGAAGTTGAACTCCCCATGAGCGTCGGTGCGGTGGCGATGAACTTGTCTACCATCATCGTAGCCGTCAACGCTCAGTTACTTCGCAGAGTGAAATTGCAACGCGCGACCCTCTAGATGCACGATCGAGGTATGCCGAAAAGCCTGGCTACGAAAACTGTCTTAAAATAAGGGTTCACTCCATCGGTTCGAGAACCGTCGGGCTTAACCCTAAGTTGTTTCCTGGAACTCCTCAGACAGAGATGGCGTTGAGCATGTCCATGTCGGAGATGAAGGTAGCAATGTCAGCCTCCGCAGAATAGAAGCCCATCTCAAGTAAGGGTTCACTGCCATATATGGTTTGTAGGATTTGCCGCAGCACGCCGACGGCTCATTCGGTAGCGGAAGAGTGCGCGCAAGATGAAGGGCATTCCGACCAAGGCGGGCAAGAACCAATAAGTTAAGCGGGGTAACCCGCTCAGACCGGGTAAGCTTTTTCCTTCCTCAACGCAGAAGGCAGTGAGCATAGCGATGAAGGAGCAACCCATAGAAATGATGTGTGTGCCGACCCAGGTCTGCCAGTGTCTCGTTCG
>JBAQGJ010000161.1:0-4671 GCA_049287725.1 Candidatus Acidiferrales bacterium
AACCGAAAGCCACCCACAACATCAAAACCAAATACCATGTGCCGGCCGATCATCCTTGGAGAAAACCCTGGAAGCGGACATTTCTACCTGGCACAAAACCGGACATTTCTACTTTGCGTTGACACGAATTTGGCGGCAAAGATATGCACCTATTTTTCGCCTGCCAGCGGCACGAAATCCACAATCGTGGGGGAGTTCACCTCGATTGATTTGCCGGCTGACGTCAGGCGGCCCGATTTCGCGTTGATGCGAAATGTGACGATGTTATTGGAATCCTGATTTGCCGCGAGCAGCCATCTGCCGGAGGGATCAATGGCAAAATTGCGCGGCGTCTTTCCTTGCGTCGGAACGAATTCAATCGGTGTGAGCGTGCCCTTCTTGGGGTCCACCGCAAAAACGGCGACGCTATTGTCGTCGCCGCGATTTGAGGCATAGAGAAACTTCCCGGCGGGGTCGAGCACGACTTCCGCGGCCGTATTCTCCCCATGGAAGCTACTGGGCAAGGTGGAGATTTTTTGCAGCGGTACCATGGAACCATCGCCGGCGCCATAGGAATAGACCGTCAGCGAAGATTGCAGTTCGTTGATGACGTAGACGAACTTTCCGCTGGAGGCCAGAGTGAGATGGCGAGGGCCGACGCCGGCGTCGGTCTTGACCACGCGAGGTGTCCCCAGAGTCCCTTGCGATGCATCGAACGGGTAAACGAGCAGCTCGTCGAGACCGAGGTCGGCGACGATGGCAAAGCGATTGTCCGGGGACATCGCGATGGAGTGGGCGTGCGGGCCTTTCTGCCGGTCGGGATTCACGCTCGAACCATAGTGGCGGACGAATGCAGTGGAATCCCCGATTTTCCCATCTGGGAATATCCGATAAACCGCGACGCTGCCCTCGTCATAATTGGCTACTAACACGTAGCGCCCGCTGCGATCGAGAGTGATGTATGCCGGCCCGGGCGCGAGCGAGGAAACTTGATTCAGGAGAGTCAGTTTTCCGCTGGCGGGAGAGATCGAGAACGCGCTGACACCTCCGGTGGGCTGGCCATTGAAATGATCGGTCTCGTTGATGGCGTATAAAAACCGGCGATCCGGCGCCACGGTCACGAAAGATGGATCGGCGGTCGCTGCGGCGAGTTCGGGCGGCGTGAGAGTGCCGTTGGACGGGTCAAACTCGCAAACGTAGATGCCTTGGCTGCCGTGCGCGGTATAAGTTCCAATGTAAACGCGACCTTTGGCGGGAGCCGCTGCGTGCGCGGAAATAAATGCTGCGAATGCAAGGACCGTTGCAGGACAAAGCCATCGCACTGGCCCTACGTGATGAAAGGAAAACTGCATCTTCATGGTCGGATCCTCCTACTGCGTCCTGATAGTCTCGAAGTTATCAGCGCAATGCGAAAAACATTTTATTCCGGCTCCGGAATTGGTTCGATGCGGCTCAGCAGGAAAACATATCCCGCAATTCCGAGCAGCAAGATCACCGTCGCCGCGATAAATGCCGACGCGAACTCGTGTGTGACAGAGGCCATGTAGCCCGTCACGATCGGGGCCGAGATCGCTGCGAGCTGTCCGCAGAAATTGACGATTCCGCCGAGCCGGCCGACACTTTCTCGCGGCGCGATCAAAGAGGGCACGGTCCAAGCCACCGGCGCCGCAGCCGCCAGGCCTCCTAGTGAAATGCTTATCCAAAGCAGTGCCGTGACGGGGGAATGTGCATGGGCCGCGCCTAAAATTCCCAGTCCCAACCCAGTGCCGACTACCAGCACCGTCTGGCGCACACGACTCGAATCCGCGCCGCGGCGAATTAGGGCGTCCACGAGCCACCCACCTACGAGCAAGTCCGTGAACGTGGCGAAAAGCCACGGCACGCTTGTGTACAGCACCGAGTGCAGCAAGTCCACATGCAGCGAAATTGAAAGGTAGCTGGGCAGCCACGTAAGCAGGAGATAAAAACAATAGTTGTAGGCGCCCCAGCCGAGGCCGAGTCCGTAGACTTTCGGTTGACGGAGCAAATAGCCAAGCGAAGCGCCGCGCGCAGTGCTCGCAGTTCCTTCAAGCTGGACGCGCCCTTCTTGCATGAATTGAAGTTCTTCATGAGAAAGCGATTTGTCGGCACTGGGGTTGTAGTAAGTCCAGTAAAAGAGGACGAAGTAAAAAACACTGATCAACCCGGTGGCCGCGAAACTCCAGCGCCAACCGAAATGCAACAGCAACAAACCGAGAAACGGCACGCCGATCGCAGTGGAAAATTTGGCGGCAGCGTCGGTGATGGCGGTGGCCAGACTGCGTTCACTTTCCGGAAACCAGTAGCCGATCGCTTTCGCGTTCGCGGGGAAAGTAGGAGATTCGCCGATGCCGAGTAGAAATCGCGCTCCAAAAAATCCCGCGAGGCCGCTGGAAATGGCGGCGCCGAACGAAGCGATGCTCCACAGCAGCGTGCTCACGCAACCCACCCGGCGTACGCCCCAGCGATCGAGCAGTATTCCCGCGGGGATCTGCATCAGCGCGTAGGTCCAGCTGTAAGCGCTGGAAAGAAAGCCGAACGCGATCATCGAGATCCCGAATGAGGCGTGCAGCGCGTCCTGCGAGACGGAAAGATTCACGCGGTCGAAAAAATTCACCAGGACGCCGAAGGAAAGCAGGAACGCAATTCTCCAGCGCCTGCGGGGCACGGCGGAAGGATTGGGGAGCGGCTGCGCCAGGATCAAGCCTCGCTCAACAGCGTCGCGTGGAATCGGCTGCGCCCGCTCACCATGTCCTCTGCGATTGGTTGGTGGGCCCGCTAGGATTCGAACCTAGGACCAACGGATTATGAGTCCGCTGAAAACATTCAAAAACCCTTGACAGAATAAGAAATCGACCCCATAATCGGTCCCAGAACTCGCTCACATGCGACCTCGATTCCAGGCTGGCCAGATCATCCACAAAGGCCCCAATTGGGCCCTTCGTTACTGGGAAGATCGCAAAGGCGCCGATGGCGTGGTCAAGCGCGTGCGGACCGTGGTGCCTCTCGCACCCTATTCGCAATATCCTTACCGCGGCACAGGGACGGATCTCGATCGGTTGCGCGAAATCTTCCGAGAAAAAATTAGCGCTTTGTTGGCACCTGTTAATCGGGATAACCCCAGCGTAAAAAGTATGCTCACTTTGGGCGAATTCATCCGGAACAGCTATTTCCCTCGATTGGATTGGCGGTTGACTGTACCCGCCGGCAACGAGTTGCACATCGAACCCTCGACCGTGAAAGGCTACCGCGATATCTGGAATGTGCATGTCAAAGACAACACCGTGGCGAAAGTGCCGCTGCGATCTTTTTCGCCGCAAGACGGGCAACGCTTCCTAGAGGGCTTGTCCCAGGAATTGTCACACCAAACGCACCTTCGGATAAAGAATTTCCTGCGCGGTGTATTCACTTGGGCGATTACAGACGGGTCCTTCCAAGGCAACAATCCAATGGAAGACGCAAAAGTTGGAGGGGCAAAAGTGGCCGGCGAGATCTCGGGATTGACCGAAGGCCAGAAGTTGCGTCGGCAAAAAATCCAAGCGTCGAATAACCACGCTTATTCTCTCTTGGAGGTTGCTGACATGCTGGAAAAACTCCCGGAGCCCGCGCGCACAGTTTGTGCGGTAGCGGCCTTTACAGGTTTCACGCGCAGCGAACTGCGAGGATTGAAGTGGAGTGATTACGACGGGGAACAGATCTCGATAAAGCGAAAAATCTGGATGGGCGAAATAGGATCCCCCAAAACGGAAGCGCGGGAAGCTGGCGTGTTCGTTATTCCTTTGCTGAGGAAAATACTGGCGAAGTACAAGAAGGCTTTTCCGGTGGGGGGCGAAGGTTGGATTTTTAGAGGGGAGAAATTCTTACGACCGTTGGATCTGGATAATCTATCGCGACGGGAAATCCCTCAACACATCAACGGCGCTTGGTTCGGATGGCACTCCTTTCGACGTGGATTAGGAACCCGCTTAAACGAGGCTGGCGTTAACTCCAAGGAAATTCAAGCCATTCTACGTCACGCGGATGTCTCTACCACGATGGCCTATTATATTTTGCCGGATCACAAACGCGCGAAAGCCGGACTGAAGAAGCTGGGGCAAGTGGCTCAGCGCAAATACGGAATCAAAGTATAATGACTTCGCGGGCCCGTAGCTCAACTGGTTAGAGCGTCGGACTCATAATCCGCCGGTTCCTGGTTCGAGTCCAGGCGGGCCCACCAACTAAAGCCAAAAAATAAAAGAGGCGCTTGTGAGGTATCCCGAAAAGCACGTCTCATTGGTTACGGGTGGTGTGACCGGGGCACAGGGCGCGGTCATCGGGCCTAGGTCCACAGCCATGCATGCTTGGCTGCCATCTACCTGGCCTGAACATAACGCTGTCGATGCCGCGTTTATCGCAACGCTCAAAGCGATCTTTCAGGACTCGATGCTTTTCGAAATTAGAAATGTCGTGGATGACGCCCATGCACGCAACGGAGATTTGCGACACCGGGGCCATGTGGTCGCGGTGGCGCTGATGTGCGCGCTCGACGCCATCTCTTGCTACGGCTATAGAGTCTGTGTGAGAACTGGGGTTGACGCGTCTCGTATACTGCAGCGGAGAGGAGACGCGATGGCGAAATTTCTGGATTACAACCCGGAGCAGGCCTATTTGTTGCCGCCCAGCGTGAGCGACGTG
>JBAQGJ010000162.1:0-1612 GCA_049287725.1 Candidatus Acidiferrales bacterium
GAGTTGGGGCAGAATCTGCGATTTCCGAAGGGACGTTGTTCGCGCGTCCTTCTCGATAGTCATCGAGCGATACCGCCGTGCGCAAGCGATTCTTACGTAGGCGCATCAATGACGCGTTGATGGCAATGCGCATCAGCCAAGTCGAAAAACTGGATCGTCCGTTGAATTGGCCGAAGTGGACATAAGCGCTGAGCACCGCGTCCTGCAACACGTCCTCGGCGTCCTCATTATTGCGAACGATTCGCCTTGCGACGCGCAAAACCCGCCCCGAGTGCCGTTTGTAGAGTTCTCCGAATGCAGCGGGGTCGCCCCGCTTTGCCGCGAGCAAGAGGCTAGCTTCGGAGTGGCTCTTGGCGCCTTCGCTTTGAACTGAATCTGAGTCGCAACTTTGCAAACTGTAGTTTCCGCACAATGGCATCGAAGTTCTCCGGGATCGGTTTGGAATGCCAAACTGATGCAGTTCCATCGATCTTGAGGTAGCGTACGTTTGCCGGACACAAAGCAAACCGTCTAAAGACGCGGTGTGATGGCCGGAGTTTTCTTGGGGCAGCAGACTAAAGAAAAATGCAGCCAGTCTGGCTGGCCGAAGTGTTCAGGCAACCTATAGACAAATACAGCCCTGTGCCTATATCGAATGGGGATGTCAATTGCGTTTTCATGCCGGAAAATCAGACGTGTTTTAGCATTCCGGGCGGCGTTCTCCGGGGAGTCACCAAGGAATAAACGACGATGGACCTAGAGGTATTGGCTAGAACCGACGAGAGGTGGCGATGACAAAAGGATTGTTTCAGAGGCAGATGACGCGGCGGACGATCGTGAGTAGCGGGCTTTCCTGCGCTGTGGCGTGGATCATTCCATCTCGGCTTGTCTCGGACATTGATCTATTTGAGCCTGCCCTACGGTGTTCATGGAACCGAAAAGAAGTTACGAGGAACGGCAATCTCTACGCCTTTCCGGGAGCGCGGCCAGAAAGTACCGTGATCGCTGTCACATGGCAAGAACTGCGAAGCGGGGCCATCAATGACCGAACAAAGAAGTCGAAACTGCGAATTCACGCGGGGTCGAAGTCCTGGGACTTCATGGTTGGAAGTCGGACCGCGACCTCGGAGGTGGGGCAGGATGCGGACACTGCTCTCTATATTGGTGAAATCCCTTCCCCGACAGAGCTACCGCAGCGAATGATTTTGAAAGCGGCAGTAATATCCGCTCCAAACCGCACGATCGCTGACAGAGACTCGATCGGGATTTGGGCGGAGCGCTTCGAATCTGGTTTGCGAGAGCGGATCGGTACGCCCTTTCTTTCAACTCTTGTGGCAGGCAGTGACCAGCTGGCTTGTATCTATCATTCTTGCTCGCCGGCCGAGGACAGAACACTCCTAATGCAGCCGCTCGCCAGAGAAATTGCAGCGAGAGCACGAGCCCGAGTTGCCGATGCGGAAGGTCACGGACGCCGTCTCGCAGTCGCTCTGCTTCCCGACGTTTTGCATTACGATCCAACCCTTCCTGCCGGCTACACATTTGCTGCTCGAAATGGCCGGCATCCATCAGAATCTTCGATTGAACTTGTGAATACTATTCTGGAGGGCGCGCCGTCCTCCAAAGCATCGGAGGG
>JBAQGJ010000163.1:0-40474 GCA_049287725.1 Candidatus Acidiferrales bacterium
CTCCATCAAGGACCAGCAGGCAGAGCTGCGGCGTCTCAAGGATTTGCGCGCAGCGTGCGCGTGCGGGCGACCCACCTGCGGGCTGGGCGACGGCACGCGCTGCCGCGAATGCCATAAGCGACACTGGCTCGTCATGCATCCGCTGCGCGTGGGCGCTCCAATCCGGCCTCATATCTACGTCTGCCCCGGTTGTGGCGACGAGACCGACGATCCGAGTCACCTTTGCAAATGCCCCTATTAGGAGAACCGAATGGACAACTTCGTAGTCACGCGTCGTTGCGACCAATGTTGGAGGGATTTTGAGACCTTAAACACGGTCGCCTGTCCTTGCTGCGCTGCCCCCTATCGCATGTGCGACGAATGCCGGAAAGCCTTCTTGCGATTTTGCAAACTACAGCAGAGTCGACCTAATCATTTGCCAGAGGATTCGACAAACAATGGATAACCTACCCGCAACTCAAAATGGCAACCTGCCGGCGCTGGCCCAACCGGGCGAGCTATCCGTAGAGCAGGTCATCGCGCAGGCCGAGAAGATCCAGAAGGTGATGAAGGCCGTCATGCGCAAGGGCGTTCACTACGGCATCATCCCGGGCACGCCCAAGCCCACCCTCCTGAAGCCCGGCGCCGAAAAGCTCTGCATGGTGTTCCGGCTCGACCCACAGTACTCGATCGTCAAAGAGCGCGTCGGTGAGTCCTTGAACATCGACTCGACCTGCACGCTCTATTACATCCCAACGGATGTGCGCCTCGGCTCCGGGATGGGCTCGTGCTCGACCGATGAGTCCAAGTACGCCTACCGCAAAGGCGCGCGCCTCTGCCCGTCCTGCGGCGAGCCAACCATCCGCAAGGGCAAGCCTGAATACGGCGGCGGCTGGTACTGCAACGCCAAAGATGGTGGCTGCGGCGACAAGTTCAAGGCCGACGAAGCGGGGATCGCCGACCAGGAGACCGGCCGGATCGCAAATCCCGATCTCGCCGACCAGCACAACACCGTGCTCAAGATGGCAAATAAGCGGAGTCTAATTGCGGCCGTGCTGAACGTGCTGGCGGCGTCGGACATCTTTACTCAAGACGTCGAGGATTTGCAGCGTAAGCGCGAGGCCACCGACGGCGACGAGCGCCGCCAGAAGCCCTCGGACACCATCACGCCGGCACAGTGGAAGGCGCTGGAAGGTGCGGCGAATAGCGCGCTCGGTGCCGACGCCAAGGCATGGCTGGCACAGTTGCTCAAGGACAATCACTGCAAGCGCGCAGGGCAGTTAAGCGTTGGCGCCTACGCCAAGGCGATGACCACTCTGGCTGAGCGTGGCCGCGGTGAAGAGCCGCAGGATAGCCCCGACCCGGGCGATACCTTCGAGGATGACGCCCGTGGATAACCTTGAGTTCGAGATCATCGCCGAGCAGTACCGGCCCAAGGGTCTATGCGTCACCGGATGCGGCCACGCCGCCACGGAGCTGTGGTTTATCTACAAAGGGCCGATCCGGGTCGAGTTCCGGTGTCATTGCTGCGTGGTGCTGGCACGGCTGGAGCGGGCGCGTTCCTATGCGGCGCGGATCGAGAAGCTGGAAGCCGAGCTGGAAGCCGCAAAGCTGGCCTGCACCTGATGCGACTCATCCAGACAGATACCGTGGCGGACCTAAAAGATCGCCGCACCAGTCGGCGCAAGCGGCGAATCTTTATTCCCGGCTCGGTACCCCTCGAGCACGAGGAGCAGGCTAACCTCTTCTCCCGGGTCTGGACTTACCGCAACCGGATCCCCGAACTGAAATGCTTTTTCGCCGTGCCGAATCAGGGTGCTGCCAGGCTTAAGAATCTCCAGACCGAAGGAACGATGCGCGGAGTCTTTGACACCTTCCTGGCTGTGCCAAGGAACGGGAAGCATGGCCTGTTCGGGGAATTGAAGAGAAGGAAAGGCGGCAAGGTCTCTCAGGAGCAGTATAATTTTGCTGCCCTGGTCACAGCCCAAGGATACGAGGCTCAGATCTGGTACGGCTGCGAAGAGGCGTGGAATTCTATACTCCGGTATCTGGGGAGGACGGTATGAGCATAGCCATGAGGAGCCGAGACTTCTACAAATTATGCGCCCGCATCGAAGCGAGTATCAAAGAACAGCGGCCCGAAATGAGCGCTAAGGGACGAGAAGAATTGGTGCTCGATACGCTGGAAATACTGCGCAAGACGATTGATAAGCCGCGCAAGGGCAAGGCGAAGGGCAAATAGCATGAGCGATGACGCAGCGAAGTGTCGGTTGATAGCGAAATTCGAGATGCCTGAAATGAAATGGGAGCATCCCGAGCCCAAATACCTTCCAGACTATCCCCATGACCTAAACGCCACGATGCGAGCGGCACGACGGCTACCGAGTCCTCTCATGCTCGTAGTCAATTCAGTCGGTGGAGCGCACATAGCCTACGGTCTCACCGAAGTAATGAAATTCAGCGCGGGCGTAAAGGGCGACCCAGCGCGAGCGGCCTTCGAGGCACTAGCGGCGTACCTGGAGAATCAAGTGGGAGCGAAACGATGAGCGATCCAACGGATGCAGAGCGGCTGATGCCTAAACGAATACAGCGACGACGAACAAGGGGTTGGAAGATGCCCGAAGGCGCGGTGTATGTCGGTCGTCCGTCGAAGTGGGGCAATCCTTTCCACGTCGGCGATGGCTTAACGCGTCACGATGCCGTGCTGCTGTTCCAGTATCTGATGTCGGGTCGCATTGCCCCAACCCAAGTCCCGGCTGAAGAACAGAAACGGGTGGGTCGATATATTGATGCCCATCTGGACGAATTGCGCGGCAAGGACTTGGCCTGTTGGTGTCCGCTGGGAGTCGCGTGCCACGCCGACATTCTTTTGCTGATCGCCAACACCTGGTAGCCCGTTCTGAATAACGACTGAGGAGGAGCCAACGATGACCATTGACCTAGACCGATTAGAGACCTTGGCGAGAGCGCGTAAGGCCGAGAGTTGCGAGACTCACGGTACGTCATCGCGCATTTGTGAACGCGGGACTCGTTGCTGTACCACTCGACATTCAGTTCTATTGGAGGACGATGTCGTCCTCCAATGGATCGCCGAGACGCGAGCGTTGCAAGCCGAAGCATTCTCGCTGGCAGCTTCTCAGTGTCACGGCGGCTATGGCGACAACCACGGGAACTGGCGTTGTAAGTATCAAGACGACCTTGCGAAGCTAACCGAACAGAACCGCGTGCTGGTGGAACGGCTTGAAAATTTTCGTATCGCAATGGACTGCCGAAACCGTCAGTGGAATAAAGGCAGGGCGACGTGCTTAGAAGTCGGGGCAAAAGGCTCGTACAAATGCGAGCAGTGCGAACTAATCGAAGACGATGATCGCACCGCCCTCGCCTCCGCTCAGGTGAACAAGTAGCCTAGCTCCTAGTCGCGGCCGCCCCTGATGGTGCGACTATCGGCGCGGGGGCCGTTCCCGAGGGGCAGTTACCCAGCGTAGGGATGATCGGCGTGTGCGACGGATCTTGCGTTACGGGAATCGAAAGCTGCCCGCTCGGTCCTATCCACAGATTCGACTGACACCAGGCGGTCTTTCCCTGCCCCGTGAGCTGGGTGACTTGCGTCGGGATGGTCGAAGGTAGCAGGTTCGCGGTGCTGTAGGCCGGCGCACCGCCGCAGAAGCCCGCAAGCCACGCGTAATCAACCTGCGCCTGCCCGTTGCAGAAGTTCGTGATCTCAATGGTCAAAGCCGTCGAGGAATCGACGATGCCGTTATGCGAGTTGATCTGCGCCGGCCCTGGTGACACGAGGCCGCCACCCTGCTGCGCCTGCACCGGCACGAGCTGGCCGGTCCCACATCCTGCGAGCATGAACAGCAGCGCGCCTGCGACGATTCCTAGAGCGATTGATTTCTTCACTTCGTTAGTCTCCTATTTTGACGTGAACTTTTCTGATTTGGTCGCTGATCGATTGATCGAGCAGGTTGATTTTGTTGGTTAGCAGGATGTCGATTTTCGGCAGCGTCTCGTCGACGAACTTGGTCAGATTGCCGAAGAACGACGCGATAAGCGTTTCGCCGACCGTCTGCAGCTTCGCGATCGCGGCGTCGATCGTTTCTTTCGATTCAACGTCCATCAGTAGGCCACCGTACCGCTGGGAATGCCGCGCTGGATGATCGCGCTCGGCAGATCGCTGAAGGCTTCGAGACTTTCTTCGGAACGGTTCTCCGACTCCCAGACGACCTGCATGGTCGTCGGATCGAGATGGCAGCTATACGGGTGCGGCGTGCTGAGCAGCGGGAATCCGGTGCGCAGATCCATCGCTTCGATCTGGTCGGGATTGGTGACGTCGCAGGTCGCCGTGCGCTTGTTGACGGCGTGATAGTCCTGCCAGCTTGCGCAGCCCGAGAGCATCAGCAGGATGGCAAGCAACTTCACTTCGGGTTGGAATTGTTCAGCGCGCTGATGGTTGAATGGACACCGACGATCGCGGTCAGCAGCATGATCGCCTGGTTGGTATCGACCTTGCCGATGCCGACCAGCACCATGACACCGACAGCGCCGATGAGCGGGATGAGTTTGAGGGGATCGCCCAATGTCATTTCAGCCTCGCGAGCGTCGCTTTGAACTGCGAAAGATAAGCCGGATTGCGCTGGCCGTTTCTGACGGCCTCCACGCCCAGATTGTACGCCTGCACGATAAGGTCCAGTCCCATCTGTTCGTTCATCTCGAAGAACGATGCGGCCGCGACGATCTGCGCCTCGGGCCAGGTGTGCTCGACGCTCTGCGGGAAGGCGACCGCGCGCCCGTAATACTCCTTGAAGAATGACGGATGCTGCTGGAGCAGCCCGAAGGCTCTGCCACCGTCGCCGATCGCAGATACGCTCTCGTTGCTCTCGATGATCGCGAGCGCGTGAACAACGTCGGCGTGGGCACCTGCCAGGGAGTAGTCGGGCATCTGAGTTTACCTACTGGTTTGAGGTTCAAGGTCAAGTGTCCCTATTGCCCTCTGCGATGCGCCAGTTCGGCCGACTCGCGCGCCTTTTCGTCGGCCTCCAGGCCCTCGATATGCAGCGAGTTCTGCTGCGTGTTGTTTTCGTCCTCCCTTAGCTGGCCCTGGATCTGCGAAAGGATCGCCGCCGTCTCGCTTTGCTGCTCGGCGGTCACCGCCTGCGTTTTGGAGATGGCCTGCATATCGTCGTGATCCGACGCAACCACTTTTGCCAGTTGGTCGACGTCAGACTGTCGCGCCCACGGCAACCCGTAGATGAGCGAGCTCATCCCCCCGGCGATTATGACAAGGCCCAGCAAAACCCACGGGGCCAGTTTGATCAGCCCCGCAGCGCTTAGAAGCTCTATTTCCTTCTTGTCAGCCATCGCCTACTCAGTCGGCTTGACGCCGACCACCGAAACGGTCATGCCTGAAGTGGTGCAAACCGCGTCGGCCTCGCCACCCATCCAAAACGGCGGCACGTTAGGCGCTGAGACTGTGGTCGTCGGATTGTAGATAAGCGGATTGCTAAGTCCCGTAGGAGCGAAGTCGCCGACTCCCGTGCTCGCGTTAGGTGCCGGAAGCGCCAGCCCCGTGGTGACATTCCCCGGCCCGTTGTTCGCCGTGCAAGCCGCTTTGGTCGACCAGGTGATATAGCAACCGTCAGTGCCAAGCGTCCCGCCAGTCACCAGAAATTTGACGTACTGGAGTCCGCAGTTGCACGGGACCACGGCGACTGGAGTCGAAGTGCCGACCGGCTGCGGCGTGGCCGAGGCAGAGCCACCGGGCGCGACGCCGTTGAACATGATACCCATGGGCAGCGCGCAGGTAGGCGTCGGCTTTGCGGTAGGTGTCGCAGTGGCAGTGGCCGTTGCTGTCGCAGTGGCCGTTGCTGTCGCAGTGGCAGTGGCGGTAGCCGTCTGCGCGTGCGCCGACCCTCCTATCGCCAGAATGAGCGCCAGCGTTATGAGCGTGGTAAGTCTTTTCGCGGTCATCACAAGTTACCTCCGAATCCTCTTGGCTGGCTGCCGAATGCTGACGGCGGTCCAAAGCCGCTTTGTCCTAAACAGTTGGGTGGGATAGGTGTCGCTGCCCCTGTTGGTGTAGCTGTCGCAGTCGCGGTAGCAGTTGCAGTCGCCGTTGGTGTAGGAGTCGCTGTGGCAGTAGCCGTACTCGTAGCCGTTGCGGTCGCGGTCGCGGTGCTGGTGGCTGTCGGAGTGGCAGTCGCAGTGGCGGTCGCCGTAGCTGTTGGGGTTGGAGTCGGAGTCGGAGTCGAAATCGTCACTTCCATCACGCCACCTTCGGACCAGTCATCGCCCGGCAACTGAGAGTCCGTTCCCTGCACCCGCCAAAGGCCATCAGCCGTGGATTGGACATAAGCGTAACCCATGTCAAGGAATGTGCTGTTGCTCAACGTGACATTCGTCGTGGACCAAGTATTCGGCGTGCCCGTACAACTTGTCGGTCCGCAGGCTATAGAACTCAATTTAGGACCGCCGCCGGCGGTTCCTTTAATCCCTACGTAACCGAACATGACGGTGTTCGCATTCGATGTAGTTAATGACTGGCTCGCTACCGGATTGGTCGTTGCAGTCTGCGGGTTACAATTGGCGCTGATCGCAGCATAGGTCGGGCTGTACGAAGCTGGAATGTCGCAAATATTGTAGTTTAAAAAGGGCGCACCCGTTGCAGCCTCAGTCACCGTGTAAGTGCCAGCCACTGCGCTAGGAACGATCGCCATCGCCGAACTAAACGAATTGATTGTCGTGCAAGTGAGTTTATTGGTCCATGTGCCGTTGCTAGGATCGGAGAAACTCACCGATCCGGATGATACATTGGCTGCATCGCCCGCGACTATCAGGAAGTCTCCCGTACTCGCCGTGACGCTCGCAGCGCTACTGGCAGTTCCATGATAGCAGGTGAGACTAATGGCTCGCGCGGGTGCGACAAATCCGAGCAGCATCAGCACCGGAAGTATGTAGCGAAGGTATCTCAACGTCCTCTCCTTATTCCCCATCGCCGTCGTGCTCCTTCGATACCGCCAAGGCGTCCCCATTCAGCTTGGGTTCTAGTTTGGCTCCTATTCGCTCCTGCTAGCTGTCCCTTACGACGCATGACGCTCAGACGTGCGTTAACAGACCGCTCGCTCAAGTTACAGGCCTCACCTATCTTCGTGGCCGACAGTCCACTGTTCCATAGAGTCAGCAGCTCAGCTTGGGTGAGATGAACAGATATCTTCATGGTGTCGCCGTCGATGTCGGAGTCGCCGTGCTCTCCAGTAGGTTCGCTGGCGGATAGGCATCGAATTCCCAACATTGGGTGCAATGCGCTCCATTGGTAATCGTCGCCTCATAAGTCTCGCATTGAAGCTGGGTCGAGAATGGTCCTACTGTCGTCTGTTGCGCCCACGGACTATCCCGGTTTGACGTTAGATAAAACCACCACATCACAGCCATCGGCGTTGGCGTCGCGCTGGGAGTCGCGACTTGCGCTTGCGCGGGCGCCGCGATCAACAGGAGCAGCAGCAGGATATAACGAAGATACTTCACTTAGGCACCGGCGTTGGCTGCGGGCAACAGTCAGGGCACAGCGTACTCATTTCGACGTGACAAGTCGCGGTAGGTGTCGGTGTCGCCTTCGGAGCAGCGGCCAGCGCGAGCAGTAAGACTGCCAGTCTAAGTGTCATAGGAATCCATGTCCTGTCGGCGTTGAAGTAGCCGTAGGTGTCGCTGTCGCAGTACTGGTTGCCGTGGCAGTTGCGGTGCTCGTGGCGGTCGCGGTGGCAGTGGCCGTGCTTGTAGCGGTGGCTGTAGCGGTGGCTGTCGCGGTGGCGGTCGCCGTCGGAGTAGGCGTCGCGACGGGCGCGGCGGCGATTATAAAGTTGATCGCCGACCAGGTACCGCCCGAGGCGATAGTCGCTGACTGAGTACCTGTCGCCGCGCCACCTGTCAGTGAGAGACCGTCATACAAAATCAGCGGCACGTTTGAACCGGAGAGATTCTGTCTCAGGTTCATATTTGTGCCGGCAGTCGGATTGGAAATTGTCGGGATGTCTCCAGCGAAGGCACCGCCGCTGTTGGTCATCGTCGTCACGAGTGCATCGCCGGTGTTGGTCGGTGTCTGTGTCGCCCCGATACCAGGCGACGACGATCCCGTGTTGAGACCTATGGTTGCTTCTATAGGGCTGCTTTGATTCTCGCCTGAGTAGGCCGAAATGATGCAGGTCGGCTGGGAGACGGAAGTTGAGGACGTATAGGAACTCGGCTCGCTATTGGTCGCGATGTGGTACCAGACCGAGGGCCTGCTATTCGCCGTTCCACCGGAGTTGGGATTTACCGCCGTCCAGCTTCCCGCGTTCGGCTCCGCGTTGGTGGTGTTCGCGACGTAGAAGGACCAAATCAGAATATCGCCCGCGACTACTCCCGAGGGTACATTGCAGGTGTCCGAGGTCGCGCCCGTCGAATTAACGAACAGAACCCCCGCAGTCGGGGTCGCAGTCGGTGTTGCCGTCGCAGTGGCTGTTGCAGTCGGGGTCGCAGTCGCCGTAGCTGTGCTCGTCGCGGTCGCCGTCGCGGTCGGCGCTGGCAGAAAGTCCGCCGCGCCCCAAGCCGGGATCGTAACTCCTACAACACCCGCCGTAGCTGTCGCCATCGCCGTGGCCGTGATGAACACGTTAGCCGCTGACTCGTTGTTATCTCCGATGGTGCTGGTGTATTGGAGCACCTGCGCCGATCCGGGGAGCGTCCCGCTCGGAAACTGCATATAGACGGTCTGAGGGCTGTTATTGCCGTTGCTGCACATCGCAGACCACACGCCGCTTTTCTTGAAGGCCGCGCACACCACGTTCGCATAGAAGTTAGTGTTGACCGGGTAGAAGTCGCCCATGATGACCAGGTTGGCCATCTCTTCGGCGAGTCCCGAAGGCCGGATCAGCTCACTCCCCGCCGACAGGTCGTGCACCATGCCCCAGAGCGGCGAACTCTGATTGGCGGTAGGCGCAGCGCACGGAGTCGCTGAAGGCCCAGGCCCCGGCACGTCGTAATAACCGCTTTGCGCCGGCTGCGCGAGCTGCGCCAACTGATAGCCAAGCTGCCAATAGTAGCCCGCCGTCATTACGTTTATGAAAAGCTCCATATAGGAGCCGCCCGACATGTAGGCCGCAACTGTGCTCAGCCTATCCGCCGTGAGCGCGCTACCGCCCAAGGTGGATAGCCCTTCTTCATAGGCGACCGATGATTGTCCGTTGCCCTGCGCCTGGATGTCAGCAACGATCGGGTCCATGAAGTTGCCCGGAATAATGTAGCCGTTCTCGAACATCGCCTGCGCCACGGTATTGGCGCTAAGCCCGGTATTCTCACAGAAATAGAAATAAGGCGCGCTCGCAATGTAGGGCGCGTTCGCCACGTTGGCGGCTATTTGCCGCACCTGATCGGGGTTGCCGTACTGACCGCCAGCCACCGGCTTGATGGTCGAGTCGTTGCTGTCGGCAGTCTTGAGCAAATTGAAATCGTTGGTCGCGACCAAACCGTAGTGGGTCGCGTCTACTATCCCGGCGCCGCGGAACAGTCCGTTCCAGTTCTCGTTGCCGAGTTCGACATAGATCGCCGGAAAGCTGTAGAGCGGCTGCACCGTGCTATGCAGGTACGCGCCAAAGGACGCGATCTCCGCAGGCGTGAAAGTGTCGGGCATGATTATTTCGGGGCTGGCGCCGACCGCATGACACAGTGCGAAGAAATCATTCAGCCCATAGGTCCATTGCGGAATGCCGGGATTAGGTCCGTTGAAGCTGCTAGGCCCATGGCCGGTGTCACCTATGGTCCTTTGCGCAAAGGACTCGCCGAGTTGCCCGTTGCTGTCGCGGAGAATCTGCGGATTCAGCTTTTGCAGCACGGTTATCAGCTCGGGACGCCATCCGGCTGTTCCGCTAGTGGATTCGAGCACCACATCGTCGGATAGAATGGTCCCGCTGGTGCCGTTATAGGTCAGTTCAAGCTCGAGCGTGCCTGTGCTGGTCAATGGCGCGTCGGTCGCGCTGAAATTGATTGTGCATTGGCTCCAGCTCGAAGTCACAGTACAGGTCTGTCCGTGGATGAACTCGATGGTGGGACTTCCGAAGCGCAGAAAGTTAACCGTCACCGTGGGCGACGATGCGCTCACGCTCTTCAGCCAGACCGAGAAAGTCCAGTTGCCGTTAACGGGCAAAAGATTCACGCTGGCCGCAGAGCTATCGAAGTACGAGATAAGATTGTGCGCGCTGCCGTTCAGCGTCGCCTGCAAGGAATAGCTACCAGCACTTCCTGGCTCATGGTCGCTGTTGGTCAGGATGAAGTTGGTATCGCTGGTCGCCCAGTTGATTCCGTCGCCGGGGATCGAGCCTGCGACTGGCGCGTCGGTGTGGTAAAACTGCACCACGTCACCCGCCGCCAGCGTGGGGCACGAGCTGCACGAGAACGTAGGATTGCCGCCACCGTTGGGGTTGTAGCCGGTGAAGGTGCCGGTATCGCCTATCGAGACGCCAGACAGCACCACGAAGGGGTCGCCGGTGTAGTAGCCATTGGTCGCGTTGAACTGGCTCGTGTTATCGCTGAATGCTGTCGAGGTAGGAGCCGGCGAAGCGGCGACGATAATGATGCGGCCTTCGGTGATCGGCTCGAAGCCCGGATTGACCAGGATGTTTTGCCGGAACTGCGCCGGACCATAGGAGGTCATGTTGCCGAGGTTCAGCCCGATTCGAGGGATGGCAGTCATCTGCGGCGTCGCTGCGACTTCCGCATAGGTCGGCGTGGCCGTTGGGGTAGGCGTGGCCTGCGCCCTCGCAGACGCCGGAATCAGCAGCGCGAGTAGCGCCAGACCTATGAGCCAGTTGTTCCGCAAGTCATCACGTCCAGCTCTGGCGTTGAAGGAAGTAGATCAAAGATCATGTCGAGAATCAGGCAATGGCCGGTTCCGGTCGGCATCGACGGTAAACTCGCGCATCCGCCTGCGGTCGGATAAACGAGCGCGATACCGCTGCCAGCAGAAAGCGCAAAGGTGTAGTCGTTACTGCCCGAAGGCTGGCAGATGATGTCGTGGTCAACCCATCCGGAGACAGGCTCGCCCGCGGCCGCAAAGGTTGTCCAGGTGGTGTTAGCGCCAAGGGTCTGAGTGTGGCAGTCGGTCTCGGGATTGGTCCTCCCTACCGGGCTAAGCGTCGGCGTCGCGCCTGACATCGGCACGCAAGTGGGTTGCGCATTGGGGCCAGTCGCGCCCACGGGTCCGGTCGGCCCGGTCGCTCCGGTCGGACCGGCGATGCCTGCTGGGCCTCCGGGTCCGGTCGCGCCAGTCGGTCCCGCAGAGCCGGTCGCTCCGGTTGGTCCAGATGGTCCTGTGCTGCCTGTCGGTCCAGCCGGTCCTGTGCTGCCTGTCGGTCCTGTCGGGCCGGTAGATCCAGTCGGCCCGGTAGGACCGCCGGGTATGCCGCTCGGCCCAATCGGGCCGGTCGCACCTACGCCTGTGGGGCCAGATGGTCCGGTCGCACCTGCAGGTCCGCTCGGCCCGCTCGGCCCAGTTGGGCCTGCCACGCCACCGCCGCCTGAGCCACCGCCGCAATTCCATTGGCCGCCCTCGTGCATGGCCCACACACCCGATCCGCTCGGCGAGCATGGATTGCTGGCCGTGCAGTTGTTGCAGTAGGCCAAGGTGCCGTCGATCTGAGGGGGAACTCCGCGAAGCGAGAGCGTTCCGGTGCAGTTCGCGTCATTAACGAGACAGTCATAGGTTACGCCAGGATCGCCCGGCTGGAGCGTGACGCTGTGCGCCTGCACGTTGTTAGGACGGGGGATGAACGTAGGCGTCGCGCTGGGAGTCGCGGTCGCGGTCGCAGTGGCCGTAGGGGTCGGCGTCACGGCACCGGCAGGCAGCGCCGAAATGAGTATCAGCGCCAGCGCCAGAAACACCGGATATGCGACGATCGCGACGATTTCAGGTAGCCAGCGTTTCATTCTCATGCCCCTATCGGATTGAGCGGCTTCCAGATTCCCGGCGATCCCGCCGTCACGCAGATAATTTCCTTGTAGCCAAAGTTCCCGGCGTTGCGGATAAAGAACCAGTCATCGACTTGGTAGGGACCGCCCGCACTCGGAAAGCCATCGGCATAGCCCTGAAAATGGCGCCCTATCTCCTGATCGCGCAGCACGATCAGATCCATCGAGGTTTCCAGCACCTTGGCCGGGAGCTTGTCGCTCGAAATGAAACTGGTCGCCTGAGTGTTAGGTGTCCTTCGTGTGATAAGCAGGGTCAGACCCGCAGGCGGCGGCGTCCCGAAAATGATATTTCCGCCGCTGCGATAGACGTTGCTGCCGTCACCCGGAGCGAAAGGAGTTCCGCTGAAGGTATAGTCGGAGTTGTAGATGTAGCTGGTGATGTCCTGCGCGCCGTCGACGGCGGTTACGATCAGGTCCGATGGGTCGCGCAGGTAGTTCGGGTAGCTGAAGGTGGTCGAGACTCCATCGGTCGCGTAGGCGATCTGAATTTCCGTGCTGGGTACAGCCATCAGCTTCTATGCTCCCAAGGCTCGATCGGCTTGCCCGTGATAGGATCGCGAGCGCCATGTGTGCGCTCAAGGTCGTCGGGCTGCACTGAGTACCAATCCAGATTCCAGATGTAGCCGTAAGGCTGTGGGTGCGCGCAGTCGCAGGGCTTATTACCCTGGACGACAGCCAACGTCACAAACCCTATGGCAAAGGCGATTATCAGCAGCCGCGTCATTACCAATCTCCTGAAGGCAGAGAATCCATGATCGCGAACTTCCTTCGATTGCGCGGATAGGTGTTAGGATCGCGGCGCAGGATTGTCTTGGATTCCCCCGCACCTGTCAGCAGGTACTGCAAGGACTCCGCGACGTGGGAATGCATATTCTTGTCGGGCTTGTCGGTGTAGCGCTCGTCGGCCATTTGCAAACGTCGATAGCAGTAGCCGCCAGCCATCGCCTTCCTTAGCTTTTGGCAGTCGGGATGGATCATTAAGGCTGGCTTCCCATCGACGACACCGTTCAGGAATCCGGCTACAGTCTCCCGTCTCACCACGGGGTCATTGGTAGGACCGGGGCGCGCCTCGATGCCGCAGGCGTTCAGGATTTGAAAGGGTGTCGTCTCGTCGGATTGAGCCTCGGCGGTTCCGGCAGGGTCGCCGGTTATCGCCGCAAATTTAAAGCCCCGGTAGAACTCGTTCATGTGCGGCCGCAGGCACTCCTCGGCAAATCTTTTCGCGCCCATATGCTCGGTGGTTATCTCGGATCTTACCCGCCAACCGCCCATAATTGTCCGCTGAGCGAAGGTGGCCGCAGGAGTCAGCCCGAAGTCGATGCCGACCCAGATAGGAAGGTTCCTATTGAGTTGGAAGTCCTTGCAGTGAAAGTTGTCCCGGTACTCTGGATAGACCGGCCTACCGTCGATGACGAAACCGTATTCACCGTCGATGTAGACCTTGACCCACTCGGGGCGCTTCCCTGCTTTCGTCCTTTCGTAGTAACCATTGGGTAGATTCTTGATATTCTCGGCTAAGGGAGAGAGCCCACCAGGCTGCGAAAAGAACTCGGAGAGCTTCTGATCCGGTCTGAACGCGCCGTCAGCGCGCAGCTTGGCCTCAAGCTCAAGGTTATCGGTAACCGTCTGCGGATCTGGGAAATCCGCCCACTTCGCCCACCAGTGATCGGTGTCTGGCGGGTTGGTATCCATGATGAGCTGTGGGTCAGTACATCCACCGTCGCGCTCCGCGGGGAAGCGGCCTAGGCGACCTGTCAGCCCATCCGGGATCGCCTTCGGTATTTCTCTGGCCTCGTTGATCCACGCATCCGACAATTCCATCGAGAGCAGCTTGCGCACGTCCTCGGGGCGGTCCAAGGCTATGAAGATGAATTCGGCGTCCAACTTGACTGCCGGGTTATCAGCATCGAAGTCGCAAATCCTATGCGTCGGCGGTCCCTGTTCTCTCCATTCGCCATAACTCTCAGGTATCCACTGATGAAAGGTCTTTAGGGTAGTAGTCTTTAACTCGGGATAGGTGTTTCTGACGACGGCTATCCTTCGGCGGATCACGTTGTCAGGCCCGGGAACCTGCTTCTTGAGATTGCGCAGCAGCTTCATCACGCAGGCGGTGGATTTGCCCGAACCTATGGGGCCACGGATACCGGCGACAAACGCATCGCTGCGCACGAAGGCGTCGACTACAGGACCGGGCGACCGATACTCGATCGCCACGGCGGGACCGGGAATCCTTATTTTGCGCCGTGCTGCCATCAACAAGTGCCTACTGGTTTGAGGCGATTTATCAAGGCGATACTCCTGCGTCGCTCTCAGGAGTCGCGCCCGCATCCGGTGACAATGCATCCGGCGGCACCAGCGCCATTTCCTTGGCACGCTGACGATCGACGTAGCGCGCCATCAAGGTTGGATCGGCTTGCAGGAGTTTCAGCGTCGCAACTTCCGAGTACTTTGCGCCGACGAATTCCAGGAGTTGCTTTTTCATCAGCTTGGATGAACTGTCGAAGGCGGGACTATCGACCAGCGACTTGAGTTGATCCTTGAGGCCATCGCCGCGGAGCTGCGCCCATTTCTGCTGCTCGTCGGGTGTCAGCGGCACGCCGATGTCGGGATCGTTGGGATCGTCGAGCGCCTTTTGCGCGCGGCCTGAGATGTAGGACGGGACTCGTTCAAAGTTGGCCTGCGTATCTACGATCGCCTGGTCAACCTTGTCGAGCTTTCCGGCTCGTGTAACGTTTACCGGGTAGAGCAAGTTTTCAGGCACTCCCGGCATCCCGATCATTGGCTTGCCGTAGATGTCGTACTTCGGCGGCACGTTGGACTGCATTCCGGGGATGCCCGTTTCGATCTGCTGGCCTATGCTTGACGGATTGCGGATAGTGGGGTCTTGCGCGCGGGCGCCAGCCCTCAGGAGAGCTGAGAACGGCACCATGCCCGAGGCTTCCTGACCCGCGAATTTCTCCCATGCTTTCGTGTCGCCGGTTGAGGCCGCGTTCCAGGCCGTTTTGAGGTTGACGAGTCCCTGAACGATCGAGTCGTTGGCGAACGCGCGTCCGGTCGCCTGCGAGATAGCAAGCGCCTTCTGAAAGGCGGTCGGGTCGTCCATCTGGTCGCGGAGCTCGGTGTAGTTCGCGATGGTCGAGAACGGGAAGGCCAGCGGCTCGGGTACGCCGTAGTAATGGTCGCCCATCTTGATTGAGTTCGGACGCCAGCCCGACGCCATCAGCGCATCGCGCGCCGCGCCAGGTGCGGGACCGTCGCCGGTGATATTCCCCTGCGAGGTCTCGTGCGCGATCATTATCGCCATCAGCGCCCCGAAGCCCTGCTTCGCGAGTGCCGTGCTGCGCTCCGCGGGACTCCCGTAGAGCACGTCGGACGCCTGCGTGAGCTGGCCGACCACGGGCGTCATATCCGCGCCCATCTTCTTGATGTTGTAGGCGACCTTGAAGAAGGGCATGAACTGCTTCAGCACCGGCAGTTGGAGGATGTCCTGAGCACTGGCGGCTTTCCCTTCGAGCTGGTTCGCAAAGGTCGTCACGTCGGCCTCGCGCGCCGCCGCCTGCCGCATCGGGTCGGGCATATCGTTCAGCGTTTGCCGGTAGATTTCCTGTGCGCGGCTGTAGCCTTCGGAGCCGTCCAGTCCTTCGCTCGCAGCGGTATCGATCGCGTCGCGCCAGGCGAGCATATGGCCGGCCATCGAGGTCGCCATCGAATGCCCGAACTGATGGACCGCGGTGAGCCCGCGCAGCGGCAGCCGCAGCACCGAGCCGAGATAATCGACGCCCTTGCCGATGCCGCTGCTGCTGAAGTCGCCCGTCGAAGGATCCGTCGAGCCGAGCCCGAAGCCCTGAGCGGAGATTGCCTTGGGCGTGTCGTCCGCGAACGGAGTCGCGCCGCCTTCCATCTGCGATACGCGATCGCCGGTTTTCAGGGATTCGAGCGCGACGTCGACCGAATGCCAGAAGCCGTCAACCATCCCTTGCATCCCGGCCAGCGGCTCACCGAATTTGAACGGCGATCCCGGCATCGCAGCCGCGATCGCGCGGGTTGGCAACGTGAGCAGTCCCGACACGGCATTCGAGACACCGATCTTGCTCGACGTGCGCCCGACGTCGCTCAGCAGATTGTTGATGTAGTACTCGTTCAGGCCGTTATAGAGGCTGCGCCCGAGGCTCACGTCAGAGGCCATCTGCCGCCCGACGCGGCCATACTGGTCGGGAGTCATAGAGGCCAGCAGGTCCGACAATCGCTGCGGGTTATCCTCGAGGCCGACTTCCTGCGCGAGCCGCGAGGTTGCGGCGACAAAGGCGTTCCCCGGCTTGTTAGGATCTAGAATCTGCAAGCCGCGCCCGAGTGCCGTGCGCTGGCCAGCCAGCGTCGAGTAATTCTCAGCCATCGCCGACCAGCGATTTACCAGTTGGTCTAAGTCGCCGCTCACGTCCTCGCCGTTCGCCGCGCGTGCGCGCAGGTCGGTGTTGAAGGCGTGGATGGCCTGATTCTCTTCCTGATAGGTACTGGCGAGCGCCTGAACGTGCGCGGGCAGTTCCGGCGGCGTCGTGCCCTGCGCGTAGTAGGATTCAAGGTTCTGCCGCAGCGCCTGCGATTCCTCCATCGTGAGCGATTCGGGCACTTCGGTTGCGATGTCAGGGCGTCCGAATTCCTCTGCTACGCCTTTGCCGACGCGGACTGCTTTTAGAGCCGCGATTTGGCGTTCAGCGAGGCTTTGCGCCGCACCCGCTGGCGTGGCGACATTGACCGCAGGCGGCGGCGGTTCGTTGCCGTGCTGCATGACATTGAATGGTTTCAGGCCAATGTCTTTTGTGGGATCGAACCATATCTGGACGCGATCCGAGGAGCCCGATAAGCCGCCTATGTGTTCTAGACCGGCGTAGCCAGCATCTTTTGCCGTCTGTTGTAGGAGTTGATTTGTCTCTGGGCTGTTCTTTGTGCTCGATGAAGTAAAAAAATCGCGCAGGGGCCGTTCTCGCCACGCTTGCATCGACTGATCGTAGTTCTGAGCAACTTCGGGAGCTGTATCGGCTCGCTGCGCTTCTGTTAATGGGGGGAACAACCTATCGGCAATTTCGGGCGGCGCGGGCTGTTCCAAGTCCAAGAGTTTTGCATCGGGATTTTTTTTAACGACTTCGTAAGTTACAAGCTGTCCTTTTCCCTCGTTGCCTCGAAAGGCATAGGATTGCGCCACGGTTGGATCGTTGCTGGTGTAGAGTCCCGGCCCGAACCTATTCTCGCCCTCCGCGCTCTTGACCTCGCTGGCCGCCAAAAGTTTGCCGATCGGTTTATTCGAGCCGTGGTAAAAAGTTTCGGGAGCCGCAGGGCTTGCAACGTCTGCTCCGCTCCCCCCCGATGCGGCTGGCGCTGCCTCCGTCCCTCCTGCGGCTGCCGAAACCGGCTTCGCTACGGCACTCGCGCCGACCGGACCTTCCATCACTTCCGGCGTCACTGGTCTAGCCGGTGCGGTCCCGGTCGCCTGCGCCGAGATCAAATGATCCGCCGCCTGCTGGCGTGTCATGTATTCGCTGTCGGGGCCGACGAAGCCGGTGTCGAGCTTCGATTTGTTCGCTATGTCCTCGGGCAGATCGGCGAACACGTCGGCGTGAGTTTTCGCGTTGGGATCGTCGGCCAGATAGACTTCGCCGGTTTCGGGATCGCGGATCGCTGGCTTGAGCGACTGGACCGCCGATTTGAGTTCCGGCGTGGCGTCGGGATGGTCGAGGAGCGCCTGGAAGTGCTCGCTGGTATTCGGAAGATTCGGCGACGATGCCGAGGTGCCTTGAATATCGATCGGTTCCTTGACGACTTCGCCGCTTGGCCCGATGTGATGGAGGCCAACCGCGAGCATAATCGGCGCGATGATGCCCGCGATTCCTTTGACGTAGGGATTTTGAGTCGCCAGTCCCGTGAGGTTTGACGCGCCCTGTTGGACCGCCTGAAATCCTACCGAGTTAGCAGCGGCCTTCGCCGCTGTCGCCGCACCACCAGCCACGCCACCGGAAATCGCGTCAGCCGCTACGAATGTCGGATCGACGGCGGGCTGCTGCAACGCCTCTTGTTCGGCGGTTGGGATTCCATTTTGCCCCGGTCCTGTGGGAGCGCCCGCCGGAGGCCTGTTCGCCGCATCCAGTTCGGGGTGAGCAGCGACAAGCGCGCGCCCGTAGGCCTCGTCGTCCTCTTGCTGCTTGCGCGCGGCGTAATTGTTATCGGGGGTAGCATTCGCGGGCGCTGGCTCGAACCAGCTTGCTACTTTCGCCGCGCCGGACGTGATGGCGTCGCCGACCGCACTTACTGCGCTCGAGGCGCTATCCTCAACTGAGTCCGCAGCGTTGCCGACCTGCGTGGCCGGATTGAGTCCCTTGGCGGTATTGATTAAGGCGTCAGCACCCATTACGGTGTCGCTCCCGTCGCGGCTTTCATGCGTTTGCCATAGGCCGCCCACGATTCACCGGGCAGGCGCGGACTTGCGCCCGGAGGGGGTTTCGCTGGCGCTGGTGTATCGGCTACGGGAAATTGGATCTTAGGTGGATGCGCTGCGATCGCGGCCCTAGCCGCGGCGTCGTACACCTTGGGATCGGATGGCCTACCAAATGTCGCCGCCTCGTACGCCTTCACCGCCTGAACATGGGCCGCTCGATAGCTGGAATTATTTAGATGTTCGTCCACGAAATTCTTGGGAACATAAGCGGCATCGATCGCGGCGCGTGCGGAGATGTCAGATTGTCCCGCAGGCGTGGCGAGTCGGCGCTTTTTGTTCTCGATCAGGATGGGCAGAGCGACCGAATCTTTGCCGCGAATGTTCGGATTGCCCGCGATCGCCGCGCGGAGTCCGTCGAGCGAGTCCTTATCGGTCGCACCGTCGATCGCATCTTTCGCAGCCGCCACGGCGCCGGGGTCGCTTGGCATCGCCAGCGGAATGCCCGAATAGCGTTCGTAGTCATCCGGCGTGATGAGTTTGAACCGCGCCGCGTGGTCGAGCGCAGCCGTATCGAGATTCCCGTTTTGAACCTGCCCATCGAACTTTTGTAGGAGTTGCGCGCGAGTCGCCGCGTTGCTGGCATTGATTTGGCGCATCGGCAGATCGATCGCCGCCGTTGCACGATTCGTGAGTTGCATCTGCTGTTCAGGCGTCAGCACTGCGGCGTGCTGCTTGATGTAGCTGTCAACCAAGCTCGGATGGTCCTGCGCGACGGACATCCCCGTCTGCATCGCGGCCTTTTGCGCGAGCACGTTTCGGTAGTACTGATTCTCGGTCGGGCGCGCATCGGGCGGGTAGGCTTGATCGATCGCCTTCGCCTGCCGCTGCATCGCCGCGAGGCCGTCTGCGTTAAGCTGAAAGGTCGGATTATCCGCCGTTCCTGCGATGGTGTAGTTCTGCCCGATGGTCGCGGCTGCCGCGCTGGTCTGCTGGTTAAACTTGAAGTCTAAATCGTGATAGACCCGCTGTGTGGCTTCGGCAGGAAAACTTTGTAGATGCTGCCCGACTTGGTTGCGCAGGCTGACGGCGAGCTGCGGCGCGATATGCGGGTACGGCGACGACTGCGGATCGGTGTAGGCGTTGATCAGTTCTTTGCTGCTGGTGTTGAAATTCTGAACCATGTCCGGCGCGGATTGCCCGGAGTTGAGAATATCGGTCTTCAGCGAGCCGATTTGCGTCTCGAACTGATTCGACGCGTCGGCCATATCGATCGCGTTGCGATGCTGGTTCTGGGCCTGCCAGATACCCATCAGCGAATTGCCGACACCGGAAATCGCTTCTCCCGCAGTGTTTTGGAGCGACCCCGCCCGAAACGGATTAGGCGATAGGTCGGCACTGGGCGTCTCGACCGATTGCTGAACCGGCCTTATCGGTGTGCCAGCGCCCATTGACCTATCCTCGGCAAGCGGATAATCCACAGCCTATGAAAATGGCGATCAAGGCGCTGTTCGGCCTGATTTTGATGGCGTCCGAACTCGCGATCCGAATAGCAGGTGCCGCCCTCCTGCTTGCCTTTGTTCTGATGGCATGTCACGGCGAGCCAGCCGAGCGCGAGTTGCCCTACGCGATCGTCGCGCAGGACTGGTGTGCGGCGAACGGGCAGTGGCGCACCTTCGCGATGTTCCCAGACCCGAAGGACTGCTTGGATGTTCTGCTCATGCGCACTGATTATTCGATGCTCGGTTCTGACTGGAATCGTCAATGTACGGAGGCGTCCGAAAAAACCGCGCTGTGCGTCGGTGAGCAAGACCCGCGCGTCGAGCAAAGTTTTCTGCGCAAAGATCGCCGCGTCGTGCAGAGCGCCTCCGGCATCCGAATATTTCAGTACAACTGAACTCATAGCGTCGGCGTCGTCGGGGCGAACAGTCCCGTCCCTGATGCATAGTTAGCGCCGCCAGTGAGTAGGTTCGTTCCAGCTCCCAGGAATCCCCCGTACATGGAGTTCTGCTTGTTCAGCCCGGCGACCTTGGCCTCGTACTCCTGCTGCTGGCCCTCGACGTCGTAGCCGTACTTGGCTACCTGACCGCCGTAGATGGTATTGAGAAAATCCATCCGGCTATTGGTCTCTGACTGGCGGATCGACGGTGCCGCGTTCACTATGCCAGTTCCCGACTGCCCCACTTCCGCAGCTTGTGCGCCTACAGCCTGCTCACCCTGACGGATCTGCGTGGCGCCACGATCGGCTGCGCTCATGTAGGCGGTCTTGCCAGCGGCAAAATCGTAGGTGGCGTTGGCCTGCGCGGCCTGCTGCTGCGAGGCGAAATTGCGCGCGTTGCCGAAGCCCGAGACGATCGAGCCCAGTGCCTGCATCCCGATCGCAGCGAATGGAAGTGCCATCATCAGCGTTTCACCATCGCGTACAGCGAACAGTCACGACCGTCAGGCGCGAATGAGCGCATTACCCAGCACTCCGGTTTGAAGCCCAGCAATTCCATCCAACGATGGCCTTCCTTGAACTGACAATCGACGTAAGCTTCGATTCGATTGATCGGACATTCGACCAGGAAGCGCCGGACAGCCATGTGTACGCCGTAGAACTCAGCGCCGAGATTGCGCGCGACAATCGACCACGCCACACCCCGATTCGCCCACTGCTTGAGCACGCCTGCGCACGCGACAATCTCACCGTGGCTGTCGATTGCCGAGAACGCGTCGCCGCCGTTCTTGAGGCCGACGCCGTAGTCGGGATTCTCAAGGATCGGCTCGTAGCGCGCCTGCTCGGATTGCAAGCCGCGCTCACGCAAACGTTCGATATGCTCAGGCTGAAAGGGTACGATCTTCACGGCTTTTCCTGCTCGCCCCGCTGAATCCAGCGGTTCACTTCTGCGCGCCTTATTCTCCACACCCCGCCGGCCTTGAAGGCCGGAACCTCGCCTGACAGCACCAATCGCCGCGCCGACGTGTAATGCACCCGGATATAGTCGGCGAACTCCTGGATAGTCATCACGACTGACGAGTCGTTATTTGGTTCGGAGGATTTCATCCGTCTGTCGTGTTCAACTCCGGGAACAGCGCGACGATGGTCATCGGGAACGGCCCGTCATCGGTGATCTGGATGCGTCCGTTGCGCTCCCAATCGCCGTTGTAACTGAGGTTCACCAGGTCGCCGGTGTAGAGCGGCGGCGGCGCGTCCATGGGATCTTCGTCAACCTCGCGGTACTCGAATTCATCCCACGGGCCGCCGTACTGGCCGAACTTGCCGCCCAGCGCGTTCAGCAGTCGCACGCCGTTCATTTTGGTGATGCGCTTTAATTTCGCCTGCGCGGTTCCGGTCTGCGATCCCGCTTCGACCCGCAGGGTCACGAAGTCATAGCAGCTCTTTAACCCGACCTGGACGACGGACGCCGGCGCCTGCAAGGTGATCTCGCCGTTGGTCACGACGCAATCGGGATGCGCCGCGCCGTCGACCAACACGCGCACTATCTCGCCTTCCAGATGATCCAGCGGGTAGACGGTCGTTACCGGCGGTCCTGAATACTCGAGGCTCGCGTCCATGAAGCACGCGCTTGACTGCGCGTCGCCGGTATCGAAGGCTTTCTCCAGGTATTCGATGTAGGCGACGGCGCGCCCGTTAACCTTGCTGGTTGTCACCATCCAAAGCTCGTCGCGGGTGCCATCCGGTGCAGGTATCGTCGCCAAGTCCCATACCAATCTTTGGCCGGCTACAGTCCTACCCAGCGGATGCCGATGCCACGCAGTGACGTCCTGCCCGTCCTCGACTTCCGGAGGGTCATAGGTGAGGCCGATCAGTTCTCCGGGCGTCGCGGGGATACCGGCCAGCGGCGGCGGGGGTGGCGGCGGCGGTGGTGGTCCCGAGCCGACGCCCAGCGCAAGCACGAGCTGAATGGCGAAGATTCCTGATGGATTCGTCCAGCCGTGTGCGGAGAGGTAATTCCCGGTCGGTCCCGGCCCGGTGAAATTCTGGCTCCAAACGGCGAGACTATCGGTCAGGTTGCCGGGACCGGTGGTCGCATTCGCTTTGACTACTGACGTCGTGCCAACCGGATCGCTGGGCGTCACGAGACCCGCGCCGCCGCTGTTCGCGCCGTCATTCGACGGCTGCATGATGACGAGTACCAAGTCATCTTCCTGGATCGTCGTCAGCCCGGCTGCGGTCAGAGAATCCGCTGAGATGATGCCGGTCCAGAACGTGGATATGGCATCGATCGGCATGGTGCCGTTGGCGAGCGCTATCACAAGCACCGTCGCGTTGATGCTGAAGCCGCCGAAGTTGTAGGCCGGTCCCGAGTAGCTGAAGGTGATGTTCGCGCCTTCGGTGCCATCTGCGACCCGGTACAAGATATTGATCGCGTCAGCGGTATTGCCGTAGACGGTGGTGTAGAGCTTCCAGCCGATCGGGATGTCGATCGGATTGATATGCGCACCGACACCGGGGAAGTAGCCCTTGACCGAGATGATCGCGAACAGGAGCGCGCCGGGTATTGTCTCGGCCGGAATCGGAGAAGTCACCGTGAGCGGTAAGGTGGGAACACCGAACAGGCCTGAGTTGCCGGTCGAGTTGAATTGCGCCGTCGCGTCGGCCGCGTTCAGGATAGCAGGGAAGGCCATCAGGCAGCCGCTCCGTTGATAGGCTTCCTGATAGCCCACACCACCGAGTCCGGTTCCTGCTGGTAGTCCATCGCGGTCAGCCCAGCCGCCGCGATCTCGCGCGCAAGGATCGTCAGGTCGGTTGACTGCCAGCTATTCGTGTAGAACTCATAGACCAGCTTTCTTACTTTCTTGCCCGAGGTCTGCACGAACAGGATGCCGTTGGCGATGCGCAGCGCCGGGATCGCACTCGAGCCGCGTGTGCCCTGCGGTGAGATACGCGTATTGGTCGGACTGAGCGGTGCCGAATCGCTGATTTGGCCGGCAACCAATTCGCCGCCCGAGGTGCCTACGCCCAGCGCCTCGACGCTGGTCGCTTCCTGCAGCCAGGTGATGACGTCCTGTACCGGGGCGGTGATCGAAATCGCCATGTCATCAGTGACGACGCCGCCCGGAGTCTCGGCGACGAAATTCTCGAAGTCCTCCGACACGCTGAACCGCATATCCTGAAAGCGTGCGAATACCAGCCGGTTCAGGAAGAAGTAGACGTGGGTCGGGTAGCCATCGACGCTATTCCATGCGCCAATCGCCCACAGCGGAGTAGGAGAGATGCCGCCGCTGGCACCGTCGTTCTGCCATGCTGAATCTGCGGTGACGCCGATCGGATACTGCACTGGAGGGTCAACGTCCGTGGGATCTCCCACCTGCACCGTGCAGCTGTTGCCATCTGCGGCCACTGCGATGATCGTTCCCCAGCCATAGCCTGGGTCTTGATAGGTCCAGCCGTTGCCGCTCATCTCCGAGCCGTCGTAGGCGTCGCCGAATAGCTGCGTCGGGGGAACTACTGCGCAATTTACTCCTGCCACGCCAGCATCGAAGCACTTGTAGGTGACGCCGTTGTAGCGTCGGAGCTGGCCCACCTTGCAGGCTTGGCCGACGATCCACGGCTTGACGCGATGGATGTCATGCGTCCCGAGATAGAGCAGCGCGCCGACGTATCCGCCCAGGAACACAGGCGTCGACGGTCCCATCCCGATCACAATCAGGTCGCCCTGCATAAAATGGGCGGTGCTGCCGAGGTAGAGCTTGGAGACGGTTGAGCCAGCGGCCACGGTATGAGTGGGGGTCGTGTTCTTGTCGCTGGTGAGATCGCCGACCGACGTTCCCGGAGGTGGTACAGCGTCCAGCGGCTTGGTCAGCGTGATAAAGGGACCGCCTCCGTCAGTGCCGATCGAGGCGATTACAGCCGCGATATTGACTGTGACGGTTACTTGCCCGGTCTGCCCGCTGGCGTACATCACGGGGGAATTGTTCGCGTTGAGCGGCTTGAAAGGACCGCCCCCGAACACGACTGGCGCGATCGTCCAGTTGTTATCGGCGAGGCGTGAGAGTTTCTGCGCCGAGTACACGCTGAGCGTGTTGGTGACGTACACCACGTCCTCGATCTGTGCGAAGCGGAGCGCAAATAGCCCCTTCTGGTCGGTCAGATCCGCGTAGGCGTAGGGTGTCGCAATCTCGTAGACGCGCCCGACCGTGCCGCCTGAGACATAGGCCGCATAGGTGGTCGAGTTAACCGGATTGCCGCCGAAATCCTGAAGGCTGAAGGTGTTGGCGTCGATGACGGTGATTTTGAAATAGCGATTGTTGAGCCGGGTCATCCCGACGATCGCGGAGATGAAAACCTCGTCGCCGGTCGAGTAGCCGTGGCCCGTTACGGTGATAACTGCGGGACTGGCCTGCGTCGCCGCGGTGATGGTTTGCAGCGCCTCGAGCACCGCGCCGTGATTGGTATGGAAGCGAACATACTTATCGCCCCATTCCAGGATGAAGCTCTGAGTCACGTTGAAGATGAACTTGCTTAGGAAGGGCGGCTTGGTCGAGTCCTTGGCTTCCTTCTCGAAGCGCGTGCCGGAACGACGTCGCGCCGGTCCCTGGATCATCGGGATCATATTCTCGCAGCGGTAGAGCGACGAATGATACTTCTCGATGTCGATGCGGCCTTCCAACTCAGGCGATACTTCGCCGCCGTTGAAGGACGTGTACGGTGGAGTCGCCTTAGCCACTTAGAAATTCCGGGTCATCACCCAACTATCGTCCATCATCGGCGACGGGGGTTTTTCGATCGCGTTGCTCCTGAGCGCGTCCGCGATCGCCTGCTGATACATCTGGGCGGCGTTCTTGTCCTTGTCGCTGGAGCCGGTGATCTTCTCGCAGACCTGAAGCGCCAGCCGCGCGGCGAATGCGGTCACAAACAGGGAGTCAAACTTGGTCGGGTCGGTGATCCGCCTGATGTAGCGGATCTTCAGCGGGACCGGGTTGGGCGGCGAGACCTGTGCCAGCGGTACGCCATATTGGTGCACCGGGCCTATCGATCCCCATGCGATCTTGTCGCCTTCGATCGCGTATGCCTGTTCGTTGAAGCTGCGGTAATCGGTGAGACTGAGTCCCGGCGAGAATCCGCCCGCTTGGATGAGTTTCAGGAAGTCCGGCGGTAGTTGGTAGTACCACTGGAAGCCGAACGGCGGCGCGGTCGCCAGCGCGGGCAGCACGACGCGGTTGATGGCGAAGCTCCAGTTGTGCGCGCGCAATTCTGACTCGCGGTAGGACACGTAGATCGCGTTCAGCTCGCGGGCGTTCTTGGAGTTCTCGGTGAGCGCGCCAATGCGCTGGGCGCCGATCATCACCAGCGCCATATTTGCGATGTCTACGTCGGACGCCATTTACCTGGCGTCCCTTTAGCCGACCTTCGTGCTCTTACCCATGATGTAGTTCTCGAACATCTTCAGGGCCTGAAGCACTTCGATGTTGCCGCCGTGGAGCTTGGTCAGATCGTAGGCCAACATAATATCGCCGCCGGTGGGTGCGGTCGTGCCTGCCACGATGCTGAACTCGGTCTGTCCGACGTTGATTCTGAGAGATTCCGACGCCATCTTTCTAACTCCTTGGAACCGGAAGGGCGCGAGGATTGCTCCCCGCGCCCGAGCGGGTCACTGCATCTTGTAAGCGACTTCCATCACGAGTGCGCCGCCGGCGGTGATCGTGGCTTCGCTGGTCAGTACCAGGTCGAAAGCACGGAGCGGGTCGGCGGTAAAGCCCAGTTGCGACCACAACGACGCGACCATGTTCGCCACGGTGACGAACGACGAGTTGCCGAGGAGCTGCTGCTGCTTGGTCTGCGCCGATGACACAGCCACAGCCGAGCCCCAGATCTTGCTGGTGTTGGTCAGGGCGCTCGCGTTGTAGTTCGGGTTGGCGATCCCGCCTGCGATGACCGACGCAAAGACACCGGCCGACCCCTGGAAGTAGGTCGTCTCGTAGAGCCCGATGTCCATCGTCACACTCGTGCTGAGCGCGGCGTTTGAGAGCAGCACGCTCTCGACGTAGCAGGAACTCAGAAGCTCGAAGAATCCGTAGTACGAGGGACTGGTCTTGCCGGTCGTGGTAGTGGCGGTTTCCCGCTTCACAAAGCTGCGCCCACCCTTGTAGAGCGGATTGGGGATCTGCGGCTTCGCGTCGCGGTTGCTCAGGGTCGTTGATTGGATAGTTTCTGCGGCCATTTCTTTTTTCCTCCCGCACCCTTTCGAGGTCGGCGGTAGTTAGAGCGGGGAGCCTAAACTCCCCGCTTCAGTTTCGATTAGTGTCCGTTACACTGGATCTGCATCACCTTCTTTTCCTGAAGGCGGGTCGCCCCGAAGGCGGCGTTGATGTAGATCTGCCAAGGGCGTCCACGGAGATCTTCGCGCTGGGTGATCTTCACGCTAGGCGGCATCCAGGTGCCGAATGCCATCGCGCGATTCGAGTACACCGGAACCAGCGCGTAGGTATTGGTCGAATCCATCGGCAACTGTTCCGAGTGGATGAAGTCGATCCCGAGAAAGCTCTTGATCTTGCCGTCGACCAGTACCGGCTTGTCGTTGAAGTCGGTCGATACCACCTGCGCTTCTGCGAGCAGGTTGTCCTCCTGCGTGGCGCCGAGCACGGCATAGAGATCTTCCATGTCCAAATCGACTTCGTTCTGACGCAGCAACAGCCGAGCTTGCCGCAGCTTGATGACGGTGAGGCCGGTAGCGGCAGATGCGCCGAAGTTGTACGCGATCTGATTGGTCGAGGTCGGAAACGTGGTAGTCGATCCGCCGGTCTGGCCGGTGTGGGAGGTCTCGTAGAATCCCCGGATGACTTCGGCGTCCATCTGGCGGTTCATGGCCGCGTGCTGCTGCTCGACGTAGATCGAGCGCGGATCAGCCATGGTCTGGATCTCGTCGAACGAATCGAACGGGATCGCCATGTCGTAGTTCACGGGATAAGCCCACCGGGCGTCGAGCGGCGAGTCAGTGAACTGGATCGGTTCCAACCGGTTCACGCGCAGATCGACGTTCACCACGCCGGCCTGCTTGATCACCTGAGCGCCTTGCGATCCGCGGTAATCCTGCTGTCGGCAGGTTTTCGGGATGCGCAGGTCGGTCTGTTGTGCGAGTAGCTCGAAGAGCTGGGTGAATTTCAGCTCATAGAGTACGGTTACGTCATTTGGCGAAGTCGCCATTGTGAGAAGCCTCCAAAAGTTTTACGGTCACTTTCGGTACAGCTTCCCCGGCGATGCCGGAACCGTCCCTTGCTGGTAACTGCCAGCCTCAGTGAGGTCTTTCCCTCCGGTCAGCGGACGCCGTAGCGTTCCCCGCTTAAAACTTGTCGGGGATTACCGAGGGCTGGCTAGGTAGAGCGGCTGTCCTGTACGACAGATTCGCGTCCAGCCCTCGGGTTCCCATTTAAAAGCCTAACTCTTCGCCGCCGCAGGCGCAGCCGCCGGTGCGGGCGCGGGCGTCGATGCCGCGCTCAGGCTCGCAGCCGCCGCGTTCAGGTCAGCGACAACCGCCTCGACCTGCGGATCGTCTGCGTTGACAGTCCCACTCACAAATCCCTGAATCAGCGTGACCGCTGCGGCCACTGCTGCCTTGATCGTCGCGTCTGCTGCCTGAAGGTCTGCGATTGCGCTCATGATATTCTCCGTGTTGCTAATTATCTGCGCGAGAGACGCGCGATCTTTCTTCCCAAACCACACTTACAACGCCTACTGGTTTGAGAATCAGTGTCAAGCCGCGGGCTTGGGCGCGCCGCCGATCTTGTGCTTGAACGGATCCTCGGCCTTCAGCGAGCCACCCTCGCCAGCCTCTGACGCGAGTCCCTTGCCATGCTTCTCGTTGAAGCAGTCAGGGCAGAGCCAGCGCCCATCCCTTGCGCCTTTGCGCTGCTCGACTGGAAAGCGTTTAGAGCAGTCCGCGCACTGCTGTAATTCTTTGGTTTCAGTAGCCATCCCGATCTCCTTGGTTTACTGCCGTCCCGACGCGACGATCCTCAGCAGTGCGTCCTCTTCCTTCGCCTCTTTGCCTTTGCCGGTGCTGTCGCTGAGGCGCGCCCGGACCCACGCCTTATCCTGCTTGAGTTCGTCGAGCCTTGCCTGTGCTGCGGCGGGCGTTATGCCCTCGAATCCAGGTGTGCGATCGCCTTCGACGAAACCTGACTCGCCCAGCTTCGATCCGATCGCGGCGAACAGCCTGATCATCTTGGCCGAGCCGCCGAGATAGTTTTCCAACTTCAGGAGTTCGTCGCGCTGCTCATCGGGCGTACCGCCGAGCTCCGAGCCGAATTGCCGGATAGCCCTTTGCCCCATCTCAACGCGCCGATCATAGGAGTTGCCCCACTCCCGTTTCAGATTCAGGATGTCGGCCTGCGATTGCTGCTGGGTCTGCTGCTCGCCGGCCGTCAGGGTATCCGCCATCAGTTCGTTCCAAGCTGTGTTGAGTATCTTGGCCTGGGTGCCAGTAATCCCAGCCTTGTGCAGAATAGGTGCTATGGCCTTGGCAAAGTCGCCATCGTCGCCCATCGGCACTTCGAGCTTGTAGTCGTCGGGTGTCGCCGGCCGTCCTACCGTGTTGTAGAAGGTGTCCCATTCTTCGGGCTTGGCGTCGGCCTTCGGCATCCGCACCAGCTCGTTCTTGGGCACGCCCAACAGCTTTTCAGCCTCGCGCGCGGACTTGAGCGCTGATGCCGGGCTATCGAACTTCTTCAGTTCTACCCATCCCTTGAGTTCGGGATCGGCGATGTCGCCGTACCAGGGTGCGGCGGCCGCCGTTTGGGTGGTGGATGCAGCGGCCGCCGCGTTTCCGCCATTTGCGGCGGTCGTTGTAGCAGCAGTGTCGGTCGTTGTCGTAGCGGCTTCAGGCGGCATTAGCAATCTCCTTCTTTCGAGCCCATAGCGTTAAGCGTCTCTCGGCTCATGCCGCGTAGTTCTCCTCGTCAGCGGCCCTCTCTACGTTGGCGCGCTGCTGTAATTCCATCTGCTCTATGCGAGCTAATTTTTCATCGGTAAGGTTCAGAAATCCCATGATGCGCAATCCTACTTCGCGGCGTCCCTCGAGCAGCGCCATCGCATGAGTGTCCACGGTCCCAGTGCGCGTCGTCACGGCTATGCGCTTGTCGAGGTAGCAGAACTTCCGTAGGTCTTGCAGGACCGCGGCTTGGGCGCGCGTAGGTTCCTCGGTGCCGAATACCTCCCAGTAATAGGCGCGCTGATCCTTGCGCCAGAACTGCATTGCGCGGATGCGCTTGATGATGGGGCTGGTCACAGCCTTAAACTTCGGATTGCGGATGTTCATATCGCCAACCAAACAGTCACCGAAACAGTCACCGAGCCGGTAAGCCCGTCGCGGACCGCAGTCAGCGCCGCGATCACCGCCATGAAAATCGCGAAGAGAAGCTCTTCGCCGTACTCCGACGCGAACTTCTTTAGGATGGATTGATTAACTGGCATCAGGCTACAAATCCTTCGCAGTCACACGCAGTTGTGAACCGCTTAATCTTTGAGCATCGCGTACCACAGCAATCGTGGATAGTTTCCGAGCTGGCCAGACAATGAGAAGGCGCGCGAGTGCTATCGCGGTGCCTGTAGTTCGCGTGGCCGCATCGTGAGCACATCGGGGGCTTACCCGGCATCAGTGCTTAAACCCCTTGAAAGTCTTAGCCGTCTCTGCCATGCGTCGGAGATGAGGATTTTTGGAATGCAGTGCGGCCTCTAACTTATCAGCTGGGATTTTCTGTCCCTCCGGAACGCCAAGCGCACGATGCAAAGCGCCGTGATGCCCCGACATAGCCTTCATGGTCTTGGCGTAATCCTTGAGTCGTGATGCCATAAGACTCAGAGCCTCAGCGCGGCTATCGCCACCAGGACGATGCTCGCGCCTACCAGCAGACTAATCAGTGTGTCCATCAGTTCCTCCCCGCAGATTCGATAAGCGCAATCTGCCGCGCTTCTTGGCGCGCGGTGTGCCGCCAATGATCCAGTATCCCGCGCCAGTCCAGCGCCGCTTGCTTGGTCGCGTACTCGGCTCTTACCAGCCGGTCCATGATGGAATGGAAGATCGCGTCCTCGCACGGCGGACAGACGAAGCGCATATTTGACGGCAGCGGATGCGCCAGAGCTATCCGGCGGTCGCAGCCTTGAATGCTGCATTTCGTTGGGTAGGTCACGACTCCATCACCTTCACTATGTCTCGATGATCGATTGCGGCTACATCCTCGCGCTTCATCACGAGCTGCGCGCGCGCGACGCCTGACCTGTGACCGATGGTCACGCCTTTGCGTCTACGCCGCCAGCCGTTAAAGGCTACGGCAAAGTTGAAGGTCCAGTTCTTGGGCAAGCTGAAATCCCCGCTCTCGTTCATGCGCAGATGGGTGTCTAAGACGACACTGGTTTCGCAGTCGTTGCATAGAGCGAAGTCGGTAGAAGGCCGGTATTCGGCCGATTCGATCTTGACGGTCTTAGGGCAGCTCCGGATGGCACAGTTGACCACGATGATCATACGCCCGCTCCCGGCTGCGGCGCCGGCACGTTGCCCGCCGTCGCGCCCGCGCTCGCCAAATCTTTAACCGCGCCAGCCAGCGGCGGCGTTGCCTGTACCAGCGTTTGCAGATTAGCCGCCTGCGCCTTTTGCGCTTTGAGTGCCGCCAGTTTTTCAGGCGA
The DNA here is from genome assembly GCA_049287725.1 of Candidatus Acidiferrales bacterium. GTDB lineage: Bacteria > Acidobacteriota > Terriglobia > Acidiferrales > UBA7541 > Palsa-295. The sequence continues at coordinate 31,026 of JBAQGJ010000163.1, forward strand.
GATCAACCATGTCTCAGGTACGTTGTTCAGGTCGGCCATGCCGCGCGCCACCGCTTCAGCGTCGAACACGTCAAAGATAGTCGGGTCGGTATTCGCCAATGGCGCAAGCGCTTCCATCGTGCGCAGGAATCCGGCCGCTTCCCCTGACTTCATCGCGCGGTTCAGCGGCGATGTGTACTCGACTTTCAGCGCCAGCAATCCGCCGCGCGCCTTTAGTTCCGGTGGAATGTCGATATGCGCGAACTGGCCCGCGCGCTCCAGCAGGTCTATTTCTCGCGCTATCAGGGTGCCGTACTCTTCCTGCTGGCGTCCCATCGTTGGAGCCAGCAACGCGCCCTTTTCCTGCGCGCGTTCCAGCACTTCGGTCGCGGTCATCTCGCCCGGATTCTCGACGAGGATTTGGAACAGGTCCACGTAGAAGTGGGAATTCACGATCTTCCGTGAGTCGTCGATCACCTTGTCGCCGACCGGGAACTCGGCGCCGCTCTGGAATCCCATCACGCGCGGCTTGCCGTTGGCCCCGATCGCGCCGTAGTTCTGAGCGCCAGGTCTGAGATCGAACGCCTCGATGTCGGCCTCGTCCGCCAAGAGTAGTGGCGGATCGAGTGCGCGCTGCGCCTGCCGCAGGTAATCCTTGCGCATCTCTTTCAGCGTCCGTAGCTCGGGCATCGCATCCATGGCTGGCGAGCGTCCGTAGACTTCGCGCGGTGCCATGACGTGGCGCTGAATCATCCAGGGGAAGGTTCGATAGCCGCCCCGGTAGACGATCTTTTTGTTTTGCAGATCGATGTAGACGGATGAGTACTGCATCCCCTTGGAGTCGGCACGGCTGGGGTCGAGCTCACCGTTGGGTTGGGTGCAGTGGAGGTACTCGGTCTCTTTGTCTGCATTGGCGCCGTTGGCCGCATCCTGAAGCACATTCTCCGCGATCCCGTCGAAGCTGCCTTCTTCGAGCTTCTGCTTGGCCTGTCGTGCCGTCAGCATGAATTTCCGGTAGACGGTATCGACCTTGCCCTGATGGTTCTGCTGCAGGTACAGCTCGGAAAGGTTGCAGGATTTGTAGCGCAGGCTTTTCCCCGCTTCCTCGTCGATGTAAATGCCTGCCGTCCCGAAAGCCCCGACGCTCATGTAGCCTTCGCCGGTCTGTCCTGCGAAATTGGCGCGCGGGCTATAGCGGCAGGCGAAGAGCACATCGCGCACGGCTTGGCAGCATTGCTTTACGGCGAAGTTGTCGGCCAGTGCCGGATCGATCGGTACGATGTCATGCCACATCTGCGTCACCGGCGTCAGCATGGATTCGAGCGCGGCCGCGAATCTCTGTAGAGCTAAGACGCCGGTAGAGTCGAAGATTTGTTCTGTGCGCTTCTCGCCTTCGGGGATGATGCCCGCTCGCAGAAAGATCTGTTGACGTGGTAAAAGTAGCTGGCCTATCTGGAGCCAGTAGGTATCGAACAGCGCACGCGCGCCGATCATAACGCCGAGGCGCCGCGTGATTTGCGATATGAGATCTTCGTCCGTCACTCGTCATCCACCAGCGGGCAATCGCGCCCTTCGGCGCGGTGCGGTATCGCGTTGCGGTTCGGGCCGTCGAGGTAACGTTGAGGTAACCACCTGCGATATTGATGCGGCCCATCGTGTCCATATTCCAGCGCGCATCGCTGGCCGAACCGCAGGGGATAAGTGCATCGCACCCCAGCAGCATCGTTGTCCCGCTCGGCGCGGTTCGGGCCGTCGAGGTAGGGTGCGGAGCGTGTGCCGCTCACTTCCGCCCATCTTTTACCCATGAGCAGCGCGCCCGTAGGCTCAGGCTGTCTCAATGTCGGCATGTCCTTTGGGTTAGCGTTCATTGACCGAGCAAGGTTGCCGTACCGCTCGGCGCCGGACTCAGCGCTCCACGCGCGCCGCCGGAAGTTAGGATGTCAGCGGCGGTGCCACGCCTGCGCCGGATTAGATCCTGCTGGTCGGCCTGCGCCTGCGCGCTGTCGATTTGCGGCGGCCGCGGCGGTGGTGGTATTGCGGGCATCTTGGGCGCACCGCCGAAGAGAGTCGCCATCAGGCCGGCCCTCCAAGGTGAAGTACGATGCTCAGCCCTCGGCCTGCACCTATCGTGTCGTGGAACGCGCCTAGATGTTTACCAAGCAGGTCCAAGGACTTCAGTTTGTGATCGTGCGTGAACTCACCGGACGGCTCGACATCGAACGCCAGTCGTGCAGTTTCCTTCGCCCAACGCTCAAGGGAGATTCCCTGATCCGCCACAGAAAGCGTGATCGCGCTGGCAATGGCAACATTGGTCAACAGTCGTGAACCGATCTGCTTCGCGGTCCTTGCGGAGTAACCAGCTGCGATCGCAGCCTGCGTCGCGTTACCAAGCTTGATGTAGGCGACCACGAATTTCTGCTGTCTGGCGTTCAGGCTTAGAGACATTCCTAATCGAGATACTGGTTTGAGCAGGGTCGTCAAGACCCACGATGGAGAAATCTGCACTGACGCGATTTCAGGTCTATAATTTCGACTACTTTTCCGTCGCCCCGGCCCAAACAGTCGCCATTTTTGGGAATTATTGATTTGAGCCCCTTGACATTAGCGGGGGACTGATGTACATTAAAAGCATGGAGGTTACGAACATGCGCAAATACGAGATTCGCGAAGGGACCGACACAGCGACGGACGAGCGTGGTAAGAACCGTGGTCGCTTGCTGATGAGTTTTGAGGCTGAGGATCGAGCAGCGGCGCTTCCCATTGCTGATCGTTTCTATGCGGAAAATGGCAGCCGCCCAGTCGTATTGGTACGCTGCTACAATCCCAACGCGCCCGAAGCGTCTGACAATGGTCAGACCTACGACCGCGCGCTGTGGGTTTATGATGCAAAAAACACATACGATCTGAATGACCCTGTGACTCTCGCGCGGATAACCGACGAACGTTCGGGAGGCTGAGCAGTGAGCATTTACGAATCGATCCTCGACCATTGCCGTCATCTGGAAGAAGGGACTTTGCGTTGCGGCGATTGCTTGCGCGGAATCGCTGGAGCGGACCCTTGGCTTGGTTGCGCACGCTGCGGAAAGTTTCTCTGCGTAGGATGTGTGCTGACGCTCGTCGTTAAGCGAACTACGGTGTGTGCAGTCTGCGTCAAGCCGGGCGAGGCCGCGATTCCGATCCGCTGCGCGTCGTGAACGATGGACAGGATCACAATCAGCACCTTCGAGCTTTTTCAGATGTTTCCCGACAAGGAATCGGCGCGGCTCTACTTCGAGTCGCGCATGTGGCCGCAGGGCGTCCACTGTCCGGTCTGCGCAGCAACTGAGAACATCACGACGCGCAAGCGCGTCGGCTTCTACCGCTGCAACCAGTGCCACGAGGATTTCACCGTCTGCACAGGGACCATTTTCGAGCGGTCGCATATCCCGTTGCATAAGTGGCTCTACGCGATGTATCTGCTTGTCACCGCGCGTAAAGGGATTTCGTCTCTGCAACTGAGCAAACAGATCGGCGTGACGCAGAAAACCGCATGGTTCATGCTCCACCGTCTCCGCGAAGCGTGCGGATCGGATTTGAATAAGCTGCAAGGCGCATGAAAACACCAAAAGTATTAGACGCGGTTGCGGATCGCGTGCTCGCATACCGGCCCAAGCCGAAAAGCGGCTCTGCGAAAAAGCGGCAGCGAAAGCGGCGTAATTTGAAGTCAAGGGACTCAAATCAATAATTCCCCAATTAACCGTCCGCGCTCTGCTTTGGCGTTAGCGTCAGTCCGCACTGCTCGCAGGCTTTCATTTGGCCGCCTCATCCAAGATCTTCAACGCCCTCTCCTTCAATTCCCTATCCAACAACTTGTCGATCAATCGCTGATTCTTTTTGTGCTGCCTTATCGCGTGCGCCAGATGGTGGCCGATCTTTTTGAGCACCGCCTCGGTTTCGTAATCCCGCCAGTAACCCGCACGCTGGTTTCTGCGCTCGCGCTTGGCCCTCAGACGGCAGGAGATGCACACGCTGTCGCGCCCTGAGAGCGCCGCCGGGGCTAGGTAGAACAGCACGACAGCCTTGACGCGATCGCATGGGCCTTTGCAGCGCTGCGTCCTGGTTCTTATCGGGGCAACCTCCAGAGTTCAGCCTTTAGATACCCGGCGACCCGTTCAAATTGCTCGTCGTCATCCTCATCCAACTCCCAATGCTGGCGTAGCGCGGTCGCCAGTCGCTGCGCTTGAGGCTCAACTGACGGAACCTGCGCGGCCATCAGGCAAAACCCGACTAAAATGGCTATCTGCTCGTCTCGACTCATCGCTCAGGCCACCTCTGCTTCCGCGGAATGACGCTGCTGCCAACGTGCCAACACCGGCAGAATTTGCACCGATACGGATTGCAGCGGGCAGTGCGTCCGCGGCGGCGAATAGCGCGCTGCGCGTCCTGCTGGCTGGCGTGCTGGAACTTGCCGTCGCATTGGACTTGGCGATCTATTTCGTCGCGGGTCGGGCGCGGCGCGAATTCGCGGATTTCGAGGGGCTTCATCGGCGACCGATTCTCCCGATAATTTCGTGCAGCGTCGCACGCCCTCTCGCGCGTTCAGCCTCACTGGGCGCAGGCTCGACAAGCCGCAATCGCCGCGCTGCCTGCTCCCGCGCCCTACGGTCGTCGATGTCCTGCGCGGCCTTCCAGACTTCACCAGGTGTCGGCGGCTCTGGGCGTCCTGAGTCGCGGAACTCGCGCACCGCCTCAAGCGCGCCCGGAAAGCTCACCCGCGATAAAGACTCGGCCCATTCAGCCTGCACCGCGTCGTCCGTCGGCTGGCGCGTCCAGATGGCGCCGACTTTCAGCAGGATTTTCTTCGCTTCCGACTGTTCCATTTCGTGCGGCCTCTTCCAGTTGCGATCGTTGAATTGACTCGAGCAGCTTCTGCCGTGCTGGGGTCAGGTTTAGTTGGCCGTTAGGCGCCGCCCGTGGCTGCCGCAGATGCCAGCCGTCCCGAAGGAACTTCCCCATGCCGGGGATGTATTTGCCCTCGTCCCGCGTCCACTCCGGGCTAGCGACCCAGAGCGCCAGTGCGCCCAAAATGCGCGTTCGCTCGTGCTCGTCTGGTTTTGATCCCTTGAGCCAAGCTATTGCGGTTTTGTGCTGGACGCGCCGATCCTCGGGGTACACGGGCACGAACTCGTTCTCGAACCAGGATTCCAGATCAGATCCAGAAGAAAGATCAGGAAGAGGAGAGGAGATAAGATAAGAAGGGTCTTGTACCAGACCATTTTTTGTTTGGTACGTTTCGTCTAGAGCAATAAGCCAGCCCGATGCTATAAGATTTTTAAGATCAACTTTGTCGGTTGCGCCTATCTTTTGGGCAACCCAGCGCGGGTCATCGGGGATTCGGCGGTCGTTTCGCTGGCTGACGAGGAGCCAGATCAGCATCAAGTGCGCCTTTGATTTGTCTGGCAGGGATTGAAAGTCGTAATCGCTGAGCAAGGAGGCGTACAGCCGAATCCAAGAGAACGTCGCACGGTCCTTGTAGTGCTGGAACGTCTCGAAGTTCTTGACGGCAAGGTATCTCACGCCGCCTCCTCCACTCTCCGCTCCACCGCTGCGCAGATGGCTTCGCCTATTTCGTAGGGTATCTTGGCCGCGCGCTGATGAGAGTCGCCACGAGATTTACCGTGATTCATCGGACCCCAACCCGGCTTTTTTCCCTTGTAGATTAGCCCGGTGCGAATTGCTCCCTTGTGGGGTTTGATGTTCGGCAACAGCAACCCGAAGTTCGTCCAGAGAACATGCCCCGTCGTCACAATGCGCGGTGGCCCGAAGATTGGATTCAGAAACGGACGAGCCGCCAGTACGTTCTCGTGGAACCAATAATCAGGTTTCATTTGCTCATTTGCGGAATAGCATCCCTTAGCGATCGAGAGATCTGGTTCCGGGGGGTTAGGGAAAAAACAGCGCAACCCCCATTTTGAAAAGTCCGTACAGACCGAGCTGGCCCAAAGAACGGTGGGGCGCAATTCTCGCAAGGGCAACGGATCGCGAACGTCCGCCACGATGTCAGGCTTGAAGCGCGGATCAATGTCCACCCTGATTACGCGCCAGCCGCGGTCCAGCGCCGGCTGAGACGCGCCGCCCAAGCCGCTACAGAGGTCGAGCCAGACCAACTGTATCACGCCGCCCTCCGTGACAGTGCTGCGATCGCGGCGCCCTCGTTCACCTTGCTCACGCAATCCAGACAGCACCAGGCCCAGCTTGCGCCTTTGCGGTAGCCCTTGCCGGGATGCTCCTGCGGCACCGCTGGAATCTTGATTACCTCGCCGGGATGGTGGTACAGGCCGCAGAAGCGGCAATGGCGCGTGTTACCCTTCACGCAATGACCTCTCCAGTCGGCGACAGCAGCCGGTACTCGTAGAGTCCGCTCACCCGATCCCCGCGCGCCTGCCGCTGCACCGTGTAGCTGCCGAATCTTTCTTTTCTCAGGTGACGGAGCTGGGCGCTGACCGATGCTTCGGGATCGCGTGTGATAGCGGTTAATTCCCCGAGCGTGCGCCAGCGGCCATCGCGCATCGCCTCAAAGACGCGCCCCATCTGGCTTTCGAGGCGATCGTTATCGAGCGCGGGGTCGTACTCAGCGCCATTGAATCGGACGGGCGGCTTCCAGGAAAACAGATCGTGCTGGGCGGGGACTGTGGATAGAGGGTTAGCTGGCTCTTGAACTATTATGTCCACTAGGATATGTACCCCCTCGTCTGGAACATTGCGGGATTTTGGATGGGATGCGGGTGCTTACACACAGAAAGTCAGGCTTTGCTATCTTTGCGTTATCGGGGGATAACCGGCGCAAGGGGTTCGCTTGCGTCGCGGGCGCGGAGAATGGAAAGCGTGGAAGGCTCGACACTGGCCTATTCTGTCGGCTCTGGAAGCGGGCGACCCCGAACCTTATCAGCGCGCTCTTTACAGCCGCATCGACGCAACCGAGGATTCGCGCGAGCGTGCCTGCTTCTGCGTCTACTGCCGCGCACTCATGGTCGTCGCTGAATCCGGCGTTCACTTCTGCCCGTACAGGGGGAAGGGTCACGAGCGCGCCAAAGCAATGCTCGCTCCGAAGCCTGTCGATATGCTGGAGTGGACGAAATCGAAAGTCGCCGCACACCCCGCTCCACACCCTCATCAGACCACCCTACCCCGCTCCCCGAAATTTCAGACTGACACGCTCTCTACTACCGGACATAACCGGAAGTCAACCGCCCGCTAAATCAGGTATCCACAATCACCTTCTCACAGAGGGCGTGGCCATTACCCCAACTCCTGTTTCGCGCGGAGGCCAGCTCACTTCGTTCTGCGCTAGGCTGGATTCGCATACGAGAACACTTGGCGCGTCGTTCGCTAGACGAAACCGTGGCCCTACTGGATCGCAGCTATGCTCAAAGCAAACCATCCTCGGCATTCCCATGCCATCATTGGCTGGCGGCGCTTCGTATGGAACGAGGCAGGGCGCGCGCCAGTTTGACGCCGAACATTCAGCGAGCCCGCATCGGTCTAGCGGCGAACGTGGATCGCCGCACCCGAGCACGCACAAACCGACAACCATTAACCATCGCCGCATCGTCCTACCCTTCCTTGGTCACCAATCGTTCCAATTTCATTCCTGCAGCCTTCGCCAACAATGCGGCCTGCCAGCTAATTCACTTATTCACAGCACCTGCCGCGCCACACATTCGCAGACCATTCCGTGCCGCAGCTTGTCGGGATGCCACTTGAACGCGCCGGTCGTCGGCATGCACTGTTTCTCGCACGCGTCGAAACTTGCCCGATCCCACAGAACGGTCGTCGGCGTCGACTTCTCGCATCCCGCAAGGGCGAGCGCCAGCAAAATCGCCAAAGCCAGTTTCATCACCCTACCCTTCCTTGGTCACAAGCTGTTCAAGTCTCATCCCGGCAGCCTTCGCCAGCAGCGCGGCCTTCGCGAGGTTCGGGATGTAGCCCCAGTTTTGCCAGTTGTTGATCGACTGGTATCTCACCCCGCAAATATCCGCCGCTCGCTGCGGACCGCCGACTTTCTCAATAGCCCGGTTCAGCGCCGTGCGCGGGCGCATTTTCTTGGCGACCATCGTGCGCCTTTGTACCGAAGTCTGAGCCATGAGCGCAACAGATACCAGAGCCGCAAACGCATAGCAAGAGCCTTGTAGAAAATATATTTGCTACGACGCTTGACACATATCAAAGAACTTTGCTATTCATATTCCCATGACGAACGAAACCAAAGCAGCGGGGTCGGGCCTTAAGGGAACGGTGCGGGGGAGGATGACGCAACTTGCGACCCCGCTGCGCATGTCTGGAGGGGAAAATAGTTGAAGGCTTATCACTTTCTGCAAGAGAACATGACCGCAGGTTGCGGCGACGAGAAGGCATGGGAAGTCGGCGAAAAACGCACCATTGCCAATCCGTCCGAAATCGTCCTGTGCAGGTTCGGCTATCACTCATCGCCGTCGCTTTGGGATGCGCTCAGCTATGCGCCCGGCCCGATGGCGTGCCTCGTCGAAATCAGTAAGCCAATTCAGGCCGATAACACCCCTAATCAGCGCAAGGCCGTTAGTATCAGCCGCACACTCATCAAAGCCGTCAACATTGACTGCGAGTTGCGCTTGTTCGCTTGCGATTGTGCTGAACGAGTCTTGCATATCTACGAGCGTGACAATTCCGGCAAGGCTCTACGCGAAGCCATCGAAGTAGCGCGCCGATTCGCGAACGGAAAGGCGACAAAGAAAGAATTGGCTGCGGCGCGGGAGACGGCGTGGGAGACGGCGCGGGCTGCGGCGCGGGCTGCGGCGTGGGATGCGGCGCGGGATGCGCCGCGTGCGGCGTGGGCTGCGGCGCGGGATGCGGCGTCGGATGCGGAAGCCAAATGGCAGCTAGAACATTTCAACCAGATGTTCGGAAGTATTTTCGCATGACCCGCTCACGCGGCCTGCGAAGAATTTATCAAACTGCGAGAGGCGAAAGCAGCATGATCGAAATCAAGGAAGCAAACCCGATGCACAAAATTCCGTGTGATGAGTGTCGCGAGCCCGAAGAGATGGCGACGATTCGTGTGCTAGTCCGCGTGGGCGAGATCAACCTGTGCAAGCGCCACTATGACGGGCTCGCGACACTCATCGCGAATTTCACCGTGGGGAACATCTATGCGGAATGATCGCCTGATTCTCGCCTCGACCCTCAGCCCATGCCCAAGTCGCAAGCGCCAGCGGGACCGGATGCTCTGGCGCGGCATGATCGCGGGCCTCGCGCTGGAAACCGTCGTTGCGATCGCCATCGCAGGAGTTATCTACGCAATGTTCACGGGAGGATTCTGATGATGAACACCTCCATCAAGGACCAGCAGGCAGAGCTGCGGCGTCTCAAGGATTTGCGCGCAGCGTGCGCGTGCGGGCGACCCACCTGCGGGCTGGGCGACGGCACGCGCTGCCGCGAATGCCATAAGCGACACT
>JBAQGJ010000164.1:0-2837 GCA_049287725.1 Candidatus Acidiferrales bacterium
ACGCGCGTGCCGGGCTCCGAACTCTCACGGGAGAACTTCAACCAGGTGGCTGCCTCGGCGGCACAAATCAAGACGGTCCTGGTGGAGGAGCCGGGCTTGGTGGTGGAGCTCAAGCGCTGGATGGCCAAAGATGCGACCGATCAAGGCCAGATCATCAGCGAATCGGATCTCACCGACGATGCGATTTTCGAGCGGCTGCAGACGGACGTACGGTTACGCTCGGTGGCAACCTTGCTGCTGCAACGCTACGGTTATCTGCTACCAAAGGTCAATCCGGACTCGGAACTCGGCAAACAACAGGAACTATTGGTCCAAGAGCGTGTAAAGTGGCTCGCCCAGGAAGAGGAGCAAGCAAGGTCGCAAGCCGCCGCGAAAGCCCAAGACCGCTTCGAGAAGGCTCGCCAATGCGAGCAAGGCGAGCAATCCAGTTGCCCGGAACAGCAGCAACCACAGCAACCGTCGTTTCACCAATTGCCTCCTCACGGACCTGGTCAGGGAACGGTTCCCGGATACCCGCCTGGCCTCGAAAATCCAAACCAAGTGAATCCGCCCAGTTTCCCGCAGGCTCCGGGGACCGGCAACCTGGAACGTGCTCAACTGATGCAGACCGACGAATACTCCGGCGATGAGTCCTTTGCATTCTTATCGGGGAATATCTTTGGATCTTCGGACTATTTGCAAGGTTCCGGTGGGCTCAGTGGTATGACCGGAAACACAGGGGCTATGATGCCGTCTCCCCTCCAGCAACTGCAGAACAGCGACGGCGGAGGCCTCGGGCCGTCGCTCAACGGAGACGCACGAACTGGATTACAAGGTGGCCTGTTCAACCAGTACGCGAATGGTGCCGAGTCCGGCTCGTCCTTCGGCCAAGCCGATGTGAATCCCTTCGAGGCGAACCGCACGAGTCAATACAACGGCGGCGGGATGAGCACCGACCGGTATCTCGGCTCCTACTATGGTTACAGACCGCCGCACAATCGGAGCTATCAGCAGCAGCAACCCGTAGAGATGGTGCGACGGCCGAGCCCCTACCAGGATATTCCGTCGCTCTACGACATGTATATGCAGGCGCTTCCAAGGCCAACGAGTCCCCAGCGGTTCGGCATGAACGTCTTCGAAAATCAGTCGGAAAATCCCGATTTCATTCCCATGGATCTTCCCGCGGGCCCGGACTACGTGGTCGGACCGGGTGACGGCTTGGCAATCAATCTCTGGGGCGGGGTGTCACGCCGCATCTATGGCACGGTCGATCGAGAGGGACGCGTGAGCTTGCCGGAAGTCGGCCCCCTGCTTGTCAGCGGCAAGAGTCTCGCGGAAGTCCAGCAAAGCGTTCAGCAAGTTTTACGCACGCAGTTTCGCGATGTGTCTGCCGACGTTTCATTGGCTCGGCTGCGGACAATCCGAGTGTACATTGTCGGAGATGTGGCAAATCCCGGTGCGTATGACGTCAGTTCGCTTTCGACGCCGCTGAATGCGCTGTTTGTGGCGGGCGGACCGACGTCGAGGGGTTCGCTGCGGATCGTGAAACATTTTCGAGGCAACAATCTCATTCAGACCGTCGACCTCTATGACCTTCTTCTGCACGGCGTGAGGTCTGACATACAGCGCCTGGAGAACGGCGACAGCGTAATGGCGCCTCCGATCGGGCCCCAAGTTACAATCGAAGGGATGGTCCGGCGTCCTGCAATTTACGAATTGACGGATGAGAAGAACCTCTCTAGGGTGCTGGAACTTGCCGGAGGGCTATTGCCAACCGCCACCCTCCGCCACATCGAAGTCCAGCGAACCATCTCCCACCAGAAGCAGACGATGTTCAGCCTTGATATTCCCGACTCCGACGATGATTCGGAGGTGACCAAGAAACTCGATTCTTTTCAGATACAAGATGGCGATCGCATCCGGGTGTTTCCGATTGACCAAGGCGATGAAGATGCGGTGTATCTCGACGGACATGTCGTCCGGCCGGGCCGCTACTCCTACCACGCCAGCATGCGCGTGACCGATCTGATTTCGTCCTATAAAGATCTGCTGCCGGAACCCGCTTTGCAATACGCCGAAATCATTCGCCTCAACCCGCCGGACTTCCATCCGACGATGGAAAGCTTTGCATTGCAAGACGCATTGGCAAATCCCTCACAGGCACCCGTCCTTCACGCCATGGATACGGTCCGAATCTTCAGCCGATTTGATTTTGAAAATCCGCCGACCGTTTCGGTATTGGGCGACGTGCGGGCGCCGGGAACCTTTCAGACATCGGGGCGAGTCCATCTGGCCGACGCCGTCCATTTAGCAGGGGGGCTTGCTCCGGACGCTCAGACCGATGACGCGCAGGTCTTCCGCTCTCTGCCCGACGGCAAGGCGAAGATTTTCAGCGTGAGTCTGAGCCAGGCACTAGACGGCGACCCCATGGAAAACATCCTGCTAGAACCGCGCGACCGATTGTTGATTCACAAGAACTCAAATGCCGAGCAGCCCGCGACCGTGTACATCGAGGGTCAAGTTGGAAAGCCTGGCCGGTATCCGTTGACAGGAAATATGACGGTCGCGGATTTGATTCGGGTAGGCGGAGGGCTTAAGCCCAGTGCGGACCCGCACATGGCTGATTTAACCACTTATCAGTGGGCCTCCGACACAAAACTGACGGGGCAGCACGAGACAATTTCGATTTCGGCAGCCCTGAAAGGCGATCCCCAAGCCAACAGCTCCTTGCACAATGGCGACGTCCTCACGGTTCGCGAGCGGCCGGAATGGAATGATTTGGGCGCGACCGTGACCGTGAAAGGCGAGGTTAGGGATCCCGGAACTTATGGAATCCGCCCGGGAGAGCGACTCAGCTC
>JBAQGJ010000165.1:0-11704 GCA_049287725.1 Candidatus Acidiferrales bacterium
AATTCCCCACCGGCCGTCCCGGCGAATTCAAGCCGGCTCGAAACACCTGGTATAGATCCACCACCGCCTGCACCGCTTCGTCCTGCCCCACAATCTTCCGCCGCAGCCCCGCCTCAAAATCGCGTGACTCCACGCTGCGCTGGGTTGGATCGAGTTGTAGTCCTTGCGCGCCCACGGTCATGCTCCCTACCGGAACTTTCTGCCGCTTTCCGCGTTGCTCGGCCCTGTCCGCTCGAATTGGTCCAGCTTCACATCGAGCGTTGACCGCAGCAATCGGAGTTGCGTGACCAGTTCCCGGCTCGAATTGGCTCGATCGGCCAAAAGCAAAAGCGGTGGCGAAAGATCGGCCAGGTCCAGGTTAAGGTTGCGTAACGAATGCATCAGGTTCTGCACGTACGGCGAGCGGATATCGAAAAGCTCCACTCGCCCGTTTACCTGTTCCCGCAGCTGCGACCAATCTAGATCCAGGAACGGGTGGTTGCGCGATACCCTGCGCACCACGTCGTCCGTGATCCTTGGCCGTTCCCCCAGCCGCGCCAAATGCAACTGCTGCACTTTCCCTTGCCGGCGCACATTGTGCACCAGAAAGTAGGTGTTGCCTTTGCGCCGAACGAAAGCCACAACAGCTCCTTTTCGGACGGGAACCTGTAACTTGCCGCGTAGTGTATTCATGCTCCACTACACCGTCAATGGTACGATGCGTCAAATTAGCGAAAGTTTGTATCGTATCCGTCATTACTTCGTTAGACTTTGCGCTGCCGCTGCAGACCCCGTGTTTACACGCATTCTTGCGCCATTCTGCTGCATCCTCGCATCAATTCTCATTCAAAAAACGAATATGTAAAATCAGGTAAGATGTGGATATGTCCTGGGACCCGGTTTATCGCCTCACGAAACGAATTCCTCGCGGCCGTGTTACTACCTATGGGGCCCTTGCGAAAGCTCTGCGCCTGCCCGGCGGCGCTCGCGCCGTCGGCTACGCGATGGCGGCCTGCCCCAGCGGACGCGGCATTCCCTGGCATCGTGTCATCGGCGCCGGCGGCCGCACGCGCATGCCTGAACCTCACGCCAGCCTGCAACGCAAACTCCTCGCCTCCGAGGGCGTCAACGTTGACGGCGCCAAAATAAACATGAAGCTCTACGCCTGGGCGCCCACAAAGCGACGCGGTGTTTCGCGCAATACGCAGCGCAAGCCAAAACGCAAACCCACCCGCCGCGCCAAACCTGCACGCACGCGCTAGTCTCCAGGCACCTGATCCGTCTCCACGCGACAGAACGGTCGCCGCAATCTAGCGCCGTAGGCGCGAAACAAGTTAGCCCCGGGCGTAAGCCCGGGGAAACGTGCAAAAAGCATCACGAGCGCCGTAGGCGCGACACAAGCATCGCGCGGAACCTCACCGCGCCGTATTGCAGCACCGAAAATCCGGGCCGGTTCGAGTCGGCGGGTTGTGGGTCGTTTTCCGATTGATGCGTTAATCGGGCTCTGACCGAAGTCAGATTGCAACGTTAGTGTAAAATGCCTGCTGTCAATGGCTACTCCGCGACCGCACGAACAAAAAACGAGAGTCGTACTCCTCTTCTTATACATGAGCACTTGTGTGCTGCCGATGGTCAGAGCGCAAACAGACCAACGTCCTCTTTCCAAAGAATCACCTCTTTGGTCACTTACCGCAAAGCAAGTCGGCTACAGTTTGTTGATGTTCAAGAATTTTCTTCCTACCGTCGGTGGTGACAGAGTCAGAATTCAGTTTCTTGATGGTCAACGTCTCGCGTTGGCATGGCTCACTCCCGATAAGGTCAGCCCCAAATTGATTGGTGTTATGACTCACGTTCCATCGCATCTGCATCTTGCGATACTTGACGCGCAAACGGGCCAGAAGCTCGTGTACCACGATTGGGAATGTTCATCGGTTGGCGTGAATATCGCGTACACGGCATCCGGCCAGTGGCTTCTTGCTAGCGACCAGTCGGTTACCTTGTATTCGCCGTCGTTCGACAAGGTAAGGGATTTGCGGAATGCCCGAACCCAGATGTTCCACACTTTTATTTCGCCGAGTGGTCGCACCTTTCTTGTGCACACCAAGGATTCAGGCGGCGCAAGATCCACGCAACTAAGAGACTCCACCACCTTTGAGGTCCTCGATTCTTGGAATGATGCTCTCGTTGCCGATGCGCAACTTGCTTATTCAGATCATTTTGTCTTGGCCCGGATTACCGAACCCCGGGCTCCGCAGCATTTATACCTTAGAGAGCCTCGTGGAAGTTGGAAGGCATTTGCGGTGGCCGAACAAGACTCCAAACCTGCCAGAGGAACTACCTACGGGTTCGTGAATCAGGATGCGCTTGTCGGTTTCGCCGGTCAGGAATTAGTTCTGGAAACAGTCGGGGGAACCGAATTATTCAGGTCAACGGTTCCGGAGCCTGGCCTTTACATGGGATCGTGGTCTTCTTCAGCAACTTCTATGAAAGGGGAAAGATTTGCCGTAATCCTAGACCGACTGAGGGGGCTTCGTATCGAGATGTTAGACATGTACCCGTTCCAGTCGGAAGACCGCATCATTGTTTACGGAATTCCACAACGGGGCGCGATTTTCAGTGTCAAAGTAAAAGGCCTTTCTCCGTGGCGGATTGGTACCTCTCGTTCTGTCTGGAATCGAATCGCTCTCTCGCCTGAAGGGCAGATGCTCGGAATAGTTTCTGACGAAGGCGTGCGGGTTTATGCTCTGCCTCCCATCCCTTGAAGACACGGGTTAATGCATCAGGTCCTGATTAGCTATCGGAACTGACCGACCACCCGCACCGGCATTACGCGCTCGCCATCCGAATGTGATACAAAAGATAGCTCCGCACTTCATAGGGAAACGTCTCTTGGCCGAAACAATCATCCAGGTGGAAGGTCTTTATAAAAGCTACGGCGCGGTAGAAGCGGTCCGCGGCCTCAGTTTTGCCGTCGAAGAAGGCGAAGTCTTCGGCCTCCTCGGCCCCAACGGCGCCGGCAAGACCACCACGGTTGAAATCCTCGAAGGCATGCGCACCCCCGACCGCGGCACCGCCCGTGTCTGCGGACTCGACCCCGAAAGAAGCGGCTCGGCCTTCAAACAAAAAATCGGCGCGGTTCTGCAGTCCACTTCCCTGCCCGATAAGCTGCGCGTCAAGGAAGCCATCGAGCTCTTCGCCAATTTTTACGATAATCGCGCCGACACGGATTTTCTGCTGAAGCGCTTTCAGCTCGAAGAAAAGCGCACCGCCTTCTACAGCCAACTCTCCGGAGGCCAAAAGCAGCGCCTCGCTCTCGCCATGGCGCTGGTAAATAATCCGCAAGTCGTGTTTCTCGACGAGCCCACCGCCGGCCTCGACCCCCAGGTCCGCCGCGAAATCTACGACATCATCGAAGAACTCAAACGCGACAAGAAAACCGTGCTGATCACCACGCATTACATCGAAGAAGCCGAGCGTCTCTGCGACCGCGTCGCCATCGTGGACCACGGCCGCATCATCAAAACCGGCACGCCGCGCGAACTAAAGCATTCCTCCGCGGGCACCACGCGCATCGAAGTCCGCCTGGCCAAACCGCTAACCAACGGCGTGCTCACCGGCCTCGAAGGCGTCTCCGACGCGCGCGAATTCGACGGCACCTACGTGATCCACTCCACGCTCCCGCCGCGCACCATCGTCGCGCTCGTAAAGCAGTTGGAAGCGGACAACAACGAGCTGCAAAGCCTGGAAATGTTTTCGCCGTCGCTAGAAGACGTCTTCATCGAGCTAACAGGCCGCCGTCTGCGCGATTAGATTTGGTTCGTGGTTTTGATTTTGTAGCGGCGCACTTCAGTGCGCCATCTGTCGGGCGGCAATGCTCCGCGGCGCTCTAAAAAACGCCGCGACGAAACCGTTTTGTAGGTCATGGCTTTAGCCATGACATTAATTGGGCCGTGCAGGCTGCGGCTTTAGCCGCTGAAGTTCCCTGCGGTTGCGGCCCGATCTCGAACGCAGCCGCGTTCACGATCATATTGGAATCAAAGGACCCAAAATGTCATCGAACCCGATCAGCAACACCTGGACGCTAACCAAAATCCGCGTGCGCCTGGCCATGCGCAACCGCACCTTCCTCTTCTTCAGCCTGCTGATGCCCCTGGGCTTCCTATTCTTCTTCGTGATGATTTTCGCCAAACACGAATCGCAGTGGATCTCCTACATCCTCGGCGCCATCCTCACCATGACGGTCATGGGCAGCTTCTGGGGCCTCAGCGTCCAACTCGTCATGTTCCGTGAAGCCGGCATCCTCCGCCGCTTCCGTCTCGCGCCGGTCGGCGCCGGCCCCATGCTCGCCTCAAGCATCCTCGCGAACTACCTGCTCGTAGTCCCGTCCGTCGCCATCGAAATTCTCGTCACCAAATGGTTCCTGCACATGCAATCGTGGGGCAACCTCTGGGCGATCTTTCTGCTGGTCACTTTCGGCTCGGCCACTTTCTCCGCGTTCGGCCTGATCGTCGCCAGCGTCACCAACACCATGCAGGAAACCCAAGTCATCAACCAGATCATCTGGACCGCTTTCCTATTCCTCTCCGGCGCCACGGTTCCCCTGGCAAAATTCCCTCACTGGATTCAAGGCGCTTCGCTCTTCATGCCGGCCACCTACCTCGCCACCGGCCTGGAATTCGCGGCCACAAATCTCGCCACCCACACCGAAATTCTCACGGACGTCATCGCGCTCGCCGTCGGCCTGATCGTAGCTTTTGAAATCTCGCGCCAACTGTTTCGCTGGGAACCCGAAGCCAAAGTCGCCGGCCGCGCCAAATTATGGGTTCTCGCTGCGATGGTCCCCTTCATCGCTTTCGGCGTTTACGAAAACATCCACGGCGACCGCCTCAGCCGCGTCAACGCCAATTTCCAAATGCTCTCGACAGGCGAACGCCCGCCAGCCAGCGTTCCAGACAACCGCTAGCCACGCTCGCCTCCGGCACCGCGTCAGCATTCCGCATCCGCACGGCCCTCATGCACATCCAATCCGCAGCCGAATCAGCAAGCTCGGCGCCCAAGAGGTTTCTATTTTTCGCCTGAACGCAATATGATACGGCGTCGTTTTCCAAGCCCCACATTCTGACGAGCTAAAGGAGATCACAATGCAGCGCAGCGCTTCCGCAGTCTGGACAGGCAGCCTGAAAGAGGGTTCCGGAAAAATTTCCACCCCCAGCGGCGTCCTGCAGTACTCGCCGTACAGCTTCCTCACCCGCTTCGAGAACGCCAAAGGCACCAATCCCGAAGAATTGATCGGCGCGGCCCACGCCGGCTGTTTCGCCATGGCGCTTTCCGCGCAGCTCAGCACCATGAATTTCACGCCGCAAAGCATTCGCGCCACCGCCAACGTCACCCTCGAAAAACTCGACGCCGGCTGGACCATCTCCAAAATCCATCTCGACGTCGCCGCTCGCGTCCCCGGCATTTCCCCTGAAGCCTTTGAATCCGCCGCGGCCAGCGCCAAAGCGAATTGCCCGGTTTCGCGCCTCTTCAAAGCCGAAATCACGCTCGCCACTCAATTGGAGCAAGCTGCATGATTCTTCCGGCCGTCGTCGGCCTCATCATCATCGGAGTCATTCTTCTCGAGGCCTTTGAAACCATCATTCTGCCGCGTCGCGTGGCGCGCTGGTTTCGCCTCACTCGTGCGTTCTATATCTCCATGTGGGTTCCCACCCGAGCTTTCGCTCACCTGATCCGCTCCACAAAAAAACGCGAAACGTTTCTCAGTTTCTTCGGACCTCTTTCACTCCTCATACTGTTCGCGCTCTGGGCCGCGTTGTTGATCATTGGATTCGGCTTTCTGTACTACGGAAATACTCCGCAGGATCCCTCGCGCCCCTCGCTCGAAACCTGCTTCTACCTCAGCGGCACCACATTCTTTACGCTGGGCCTCGGCGACGTCACTCCGCACACATCCGCCGAACGCATTCTCGCCATCTTTGAGAGTGGCCTCGGCTTCGGTTTCCTCGCGCTTATCATCAGCTACCTGCCGGTCATTTATCAGGCGTTCTCGAAACGCGAAGTCAGCATCGTCCTGCTCGACGCTCGCGCCGGTTCGCCGCCAACTGCGGCGGAGCTATTGCGCCGTCACAGTGGCCCGCACGGCGCCGAAGCCCTTCAAAGACTTTTCCGCGACTGGGAACGCTGGTCCGCCGAATTGCTCGAAAGCCATATTTCCTATCCTGTAGTCAGCTATTTCCGTTCGCAGCACAGCAACGAGTCGTGGCTCGCGGCGCTCACCGCGATTCTCGATTCAACAGCCTTGCTGATCTCGACTTCCGATGACCCCTGCGCGCGCCAGGCGCGCCTTACTTTCGCGATGTGCCGCCACACGATCGTGGACCTGTCCCAAGTCTTCTTCGCGCAACCGCGGCGCTCGGTGGTTGACCGCCTGCCTTCATCCGAGCTCGTCAGGCTCCGCGAAGCGCTCGCCGAATCCGGCTTTCAGCTGCGCGCTGACGACGCGTCAACCAAGAAGCTCAACGATCTGCGCGAGTTGTACGAGCCCTATCTCAATGCGCTGTCGCACTATCTCTACGTTGACCTGCCGCCGTGGGTCTTGGCCAAATCCATTCGCGACAACTGGAAGACCAGCGCCTGGGGCCGCATCTCCGGAATCGCAGTCCAGGGAAAAGAAGAAAGCTACGCAGATGACCACTCGTAGCGCCGACGCCTACACCGAGCGAAGCGCACGTGTCTCGCTGGCCCTTGACGGGGTCAGTAGCGCCGGCGTCCCGCCGGCTCTTAGCCTTTGACGTTGTAGCGGCACACTTCAGTGCGCCATCCGTGTCGCGGCAACTTTCAGTACAGGCCGCGAGCGCAGGTTCAGGGCTTGCGGAAAAATCAAAGCGTAGTCTGAACTCCCGTGACCTACCTGAACCGGAGAAACGAATGAGCAAGCATCTCGAAGGACTCGAAAAAATGATTCGCGGCGAAATCCCTCCTCCTCCAATTGCCCAACTTATCGGCTTCCGCCTCACCCAAATCCAAAAAGGCGAGGCCGTAGTCGAATTCGACGCCGGCAACAGACACGCAAACCCCATGGGCACCCTCCACGGCGGCGTTCTCTGTGACGTGGCCGACGCCGCCATGGGCATCGCCTTCGCCTCTACTCTCGACGACGGCGAATCCTTCACCACTCTCGAGCTGAAAATTAATTTCCTTCGCCCGGTTTGGAACGACAAGCTACGCGCGGTAGGAAAAGTAGTAAGCCGCGGCAAAACCGTTGGCATGACCGAATGCGAAATCACCAACTCCGCCGGCGCCATAGTAGCCCGCTCCAGCTCCACCTGCATGGTCCTAAGAGGCGAAAAAGCCGCCGGCCGGTAGCGGCTGCCGCATTTGCACTTGGAGTCTCCGTGCCCTCAAAGCTTTTTCTCAGTGCTCTCTGTGTTTAATCTTCTCGGCCATGTTTTCTCTGTGAATCGCCCCACAGGGCGATTCATCCTGAGAACCGGCAGTGCCGGTTCGAAGGGCGTCTCTGCGGTAATCCTCTCTTTCGCAAATTCAATTTGGCTTCGTCAATTCCGCACACCCATCCCACAAACGAACGCGCTTTTATTTCCCGCTCGCTGCTAACACTCCCTTCTCTTCACCCGTCTGTATCAGCAGCAAAGTACCCGCGCAGGAGGGCCGCATGGATTCATTCCTCAGGGACCTACGTTTCGCGTGGCGCATGCTCGTCAAAAGTCCTGGCTTCACGCTTGTCGCCATCCTCACGCTAGCCCTCGGCATCGGCGCCAATGTCGCCACCTTCAGCATCGTCTACGCTGTCCTGCTCCGCCCGCTGCCCTTCCCGCATCAGGAACAACTCGTCCGAGTGTTCGACGACCTCCGCGGCTCCAACGTTCCAAACGTCGGCATGTCCGTTCCCGAACTGTGGGATTTCCAGCAGCGCTCCGGTGTATTCGACCAAATTTCCGTAGTCTGGCCCATCAGCGCCGATCTCACCGGCGGCGATCGCCCCGAGCGCATCGAAGCTCTCGCCACCAGCCCAAACTATTTCACGCTGCTAGGAGTCCAACCGCGCATCGGCCGCGTTTACACCGATCAAGATTCCGTCCCAGGTTTCATTGATGGAGTGATCCTCAGCGATGGCTTCTGGCGCCGCCAATTTGGCGCCGACCCGCACATCCTCGGCAAAAAAGTTCGCCTCGATAACGATCCTTACACCGTCCTCGGCGTCATGCCTCCGAATTTCCGCCATCCCGGACGCACCCTGCAGACCGACGTGGATGCCTGGATCGCCGCGGGTTATGACGCGAATCCGTTTCCTCATCCCGCACAGCGCGGCATCCGAATGTTTCCAGGCGCGATCGCGCGCCTGAAATCAGGACTCACCGTCGGGGAAGCCCAAGCGAAGCTCGAAACTTATTCCGCGCAACTCGCCGCGCAATATCCCACCGACTACCCGCCGGCCGCGCGCTGGACTCCTCGCCTCGTTTCCGTGCAAGAGGATTTGGTCGGCAAAGTTCGTACCGAGCTTTTCATTCTCTTCGGCGCGGTTGGCTGCGTCCTTTTGATTGGCTGCGTCAATCTCGCGAACCTGCTTCTCTCGCGTTCCGCCTCCCGCCAGCGTGAAATCGCCATTCGTTTGGCTCTTGGTGCTGGACCCCGGCGCCTGATGCTTCAAATGCTCACCGAAAGTCTGTTCCTCGCGATCGTCGCGGGAATAGTCGCGCTCCTCACGGTGATCTGGATGAAATCTTCGCTCCTGCAGCTCGCTCCCGCGAATCTTCCGCGCCTCAGCGAAGTCAACGTCAGCGGAGGCGTTCTGCTTTTCGCATTCTTGCTATCGATCGCTACCGGAGTTTTGTTCGGGCTGGTTCCCGCACTGCAGGTATCCAACACCAGTCAAGTTGCGAGTCTCCGCGAAGGCAGCCGCGGTTCCGGCTCCAGCCGAAGCCACACGCGCATATCGCGCATTCTGGTGATCTCCGAAATCGCGCTCTCGCTTATTCTGTTAGTTGGCGCGGGTTTGCTCCTCCGCAGTTTCTGGCACGTCCTGCAAGTTCAACCCGGTTTCAATCCCAACGGAGTGCTCACGGCACAAATCTGGATGCCTGTCCCCAACGATCCCAGCACGGATCGTTATCGTCCGCCGGATAAACGCGCCGCATTTCTTCGCGAAGTCATCCGGCGCGTCCACACCATCCCCGGAGTCGAAGATGTCGCCATTGGCGGAGGCAACAGTCTGCCGCTCGACGCCGCGCGCAATAGCTTCCCATTCACCATCGAAGGACGCCCGGCGGAATCCGAGCGCCAGCCTGTCGCCGAATTTGCCGGTGTAAGTCCCACCTACTTCGACATCCTCCGCACTCCGCTCATCACAGGCCGTGTCTTTACCGAATCCGACGACACCAATTCCCAGCGCGTCGCCGTCATCGACCAAACCCTCGCCAATCGCTACTGGCCCGGCCAAAGCCCTCTCGGCCAGCACATTCAGTTCACCCAGTTCAATCCGCGGAATCCCTGGATGACGATTGTCGGCGTTGTCGGCGACATAAAGTCCGATGGCTTCGACGCTCCCACCGCCCCGCACGTCTATATTTCCGTCTACCAGTTTCCGCCCTACGCCTCGGTCGTCTTTCTCCGCACCCACGGAAACCCCGGAAGCTTGGGCGATCAAATCCGCGCGGACGTTCAGTCCATAGATTCGAACCTTCCGCTCTTCAGCGTGCGCACCATGGACGAAGTGATCGCGCGCTCGATGGCCGAACGCCGCTTTGCTCTGGAGATTCTCGGCGTCTTCGCGTGCGTCGCGCTCCTGCTCGCTGCGATTGGCATCTATGGAGTCATGTCCTACACCTTCAGCCGCCGCATCCACGAAATCGGCATCCGCGTCGCTCTAGGCGCACAACGCGCCGACATTCTCCGCATGGTCCTCCGCGAAGGCATGCGGCTAGTCGCATTCGGATTGCTCGCAGGGCTAATCGGCGCAGTCATCGTCACCCGGTTCCTGCGCACGCTGCTCTTCGATGTAACCTCCACAGACCCATTAGTCTTCGTTGCAATCGCAACGCTGCTCGCAGCGGTAGCTCTATTCGCCTGCTACATCCCGGCCCGCAGAGCCACACACGTAGATCCATTGGTCGCCCTCCGCGAAGAATAACCAGAGACCGATCGAAAGCACGGTCTCTCCGTGTCCTCAAAGCCTTTCTCAGTGCACTCTGTGTTAATTCTTTGCAGTCGGTTTTCTCTGTGAATCGCCCTACAGGGCGATTCATCCTGAGAACCGGCAGTGCCGGTTCGAAGGGCGTCCTCTGCGGTAATTCTTGTCTTGTCTTGTCTTGTCTTGTCTTGTCTTGTCTTGTCTTGTCTTGTCTTGTCTTGTCTTGTCTTGTCTTGTCTTGTCTTGTCTTGTCTTGCCCATCCAAATTGGACACCCGCGCAAGGCACACCACGCGCACGTCCAATTGACACCACCGCGCCCCTGCTCTAGTCTGGTTTCGCACGCATATCCACGACGAAACCGGAGCATCGGATGCCCATCCCAAAGACCGAAAAGATTTGGCACAACGGCAAATTTATCCACTGGGACGACGCCAAACTTCACGTCCTCTCCCACGTCGTCAGCTACGGCTCCGCCGTCTTCGAAGGCATTCGGTGCTACGACACTGCGCAAGGTCCGGCCATCTTCCGCCTGAAAGACCACATGCAGCGTCTGCTGAATTCCGCCTACATCTACCGCATGGAAGTTCCCTACAATCTCGAAGAACTCAGCGAAGCCAATCTCGAACTGCTGCGCGTAAATAAAATCGGCGCCTGCTATATCCGCCCGGTCGTTCTGCGCGGCTACGGCGAAGCAGGCGTGGACCCGCAAGGCTGCCCCATCGAGGTCTATCTAGCCTGTTACCCCTGGGGAAAATATCTGGGAGAAGAAGGCCTGCGCGCCGGTGTGGACGTCTGCGTCAGCTCCTGGAATCGTCCCGCGCCCAACACCCTGCCGCAAATGGCCAAGGCCGCCGCAAATTACATGAATTCCCAGCTAATTCGCATGGAAGCACGCGCCAATGGCTACGTCGAAGGCATCGCGCTCGATACCAACGGCTACGTCAGCGAAGGCTCCGGCGAAAATATTTTTCTGGTGATGGACGGCACCGTAGTCACTCCGCCGCTCTCGAATTCCGCGCTCCCCGGCATCACGCGCCACTCCGTGATCACCATCTGCCGCGACCTCAACATCCCGGTAGTCGAGCAAATCATTCCGCGCGAAATGCTCTACATCGCCAACGAAATTTTCTTCTGCGGCACCGCCGTCGAAATCACTCCCATCCGCTCCGTCGACCGCGTAAAAATCGGCATAGGCTCCCGCGGCCCCATAACCAAACGCATCCAAGACGAATTCTTCGCCCTAGCCGAAGGCAAAAAGCCCGACCGCCACAACTGGCTCTCCCCGGTAGGCGTAGCGTCGAACGCCACCGTAGTCACTCGATAAGCAAGAAGTAAAGTCCTCCGAACCCCATATGGAGTGCGGCGGCAAGCCGCCGCTTTTCCCCGGCGAGGCAAGCCTCGCCGGGCATTTGCATTTGCCGTTGCTGTTGCTGTTGCTGTTGTATTTGACTTTGTAGCGGCCACCTTCACAGGCTGCGGAAAAAGTCGGTTTGCGGCAAAATTGCGGTCTTTTGGGGTGAGGCAAAATGATTCGCCGGGAAATTGGTCGCTTCCTAGAGCCTCTCAACGCGATCTA
>JBAQGJ010000166.1:0-66447 GCA_049287725.1 Candidatus Acidiferrales bacterium
AACGTCGGCAGCTTCATCGGCGAGAAATTTTTCCGCGTTCTCCGCGTAGTACCGGCAAACCCAAGCGCACTTCGCGGCCTCGTCCACGGCCGAGCGATAGGTCTTGCCCATCTCGGTCGTCATGACCCGGCCCAATTTTTCTTTGTCCGCTTCCAGAATTTCCGCGGCCTTCACCATCATTGCGGCGCGGCTCGCGAACGACGTCTTGCGAAAATCGTTGAAGGCGCACACCGAGAGCTGGAGCTTTTCCTCAAGCTCCGTATCGGAAATCGGGTCGAAAGTTTTGAGCATTTCTCCCGTCGCCGGGTTGATCGTTGCAATCGCCATCAGCAGCTCCTCCGACTAATCCGCAGTCCATACGCGTGAGATTCTATGGCAGGGGTAGAGATCCACGAAAGAGCAAGAAACGCCTGCACGGAGGGGCTGGCTCCAACGAAATGGAGGTCGATGGGCATTTGGTATAGCCATCATACCACAGGTTTATGAATGGTTAAAATAAGAAAAACCTTGACTTCGGAAATCGTAAGGTGGTAGGGCTGTCATACCACAGGTGCGGGTTTGAGTCTTTCGCGTGCGTAAGAGGGGGTGTGTATGGGATTCGAATCGGTTCGGGAGGAGTCCCGTGTGGGGCGTGCGTGGACCAGGCTGGCGTGGGCTTTGGCGTGGGGGCTGGGGATGCTCCTATTGTCATTTCCGGCTTACTCGCAGTCTTCGGCCGGACGCATCCTGGGAAACGTGCGTGACCAGAGCGATGCAGCCATTGTCGGCGCCACCGTCGAGATCACGGACGTCCAGCGCGGCGTCTCGCGCAATTTGGTGACAGACGACGCCGGCGAATATCTGGCACCCAACCTCGATCCGGGAATTTACAGAATTACAGTGACGAAGTCCGGCTTTAAGACATTCCAGCGAACCAATATCCAACTCGAGGTTGCCACTGACTTGCGCGTGGACGTGATTCTCCAACCGGGCGAAACCACTCAAACCGTCATCGTGAACGAAGAAGTCCCGCTGCTTAATGCGACCTCTTCCACGCTCGGCGGCACGCTCAGCAATCAAGAAATAAACGATTTGCCGCTCGATGGACGCAACTATGAGAATCTGCTGCAGTTGCGTCCGGGAGTTGTGCGTTATCCCGGAGGCGGGTTTTCCACCACCAGTACGGACGGTCTGCGAGCGGAGGACAATGTTTACCTCGTAGATGGCCTCTTCAATAGCGAACCTTTTTCGGGCCAGAGCATCGTGAACGGCGCCGGCATCGCGGGTGATTCCGCAACGATTCTTCCGATTGATGCGATACAGGAATTCAACCTGATCGAAAATCCTCCAGCGGAATATGGCTGGAAACCCGGCGCCATCGTAAACGTCGGCCTGAAATCCGGAACCAACGGGTTGCATGGCACGGGTTTCGCTTTCGGACGCGACACACCTCTGGACGCGCGCAACTTCTTCAACACCAACGATCAGCCCAAGCAAGACCGAAACCTCGAGCAATTCGGTGGCACGGTCGGTGGTCCGATTATCAAAGACAAATTGTTTTTCTTCGGCGGTTATGAAGGTCAGCGTTACATGGTAGGAAATGTCGGCACGATTCAGACCCCCGCCACTGTGGGCCTTGCAACTCCTCCCGGAGGCTCCAGTTGCATGTTCCTTCCCTCCGGAGACTGCGCGAACAGCCTGGTGAACGCAATTCAGGACTTGCAAGCAGGTGGCGTTCCGGTGAGCGCCGCCAGCCTGCAGATCGGCGGCTGTACTTTGGGGCCCCCAGTAACCTGCAACGGTACGGGCTTCCCGACAAACCTGGGCACCAATCCGGCGGGCACCACAACGATCAACTTCGGACTGCCGAATAGCGTTAGCTCGGACAACGCGATCGGCAAAGTGGACTATCACATGAACGATCACCACACGATCAGTGGCCGCTATTTCTTCGGAAACAACAGCGGCACCGTCAGCGACGCAAGCCAACTTCAAACCAAGTGGCTGACCCAAATTCATACCCGCGCGCAAGTGGCCGGCGTCAACTGGACCTACGTTCCCAATTCGCAGTGGGTGAACGAAGCCCGCTTTGGTTACAATCGCCTCTATCAACCCACATTCACAGCGGATCACGCCACACCTGCGAGCGATTATGGCCTGGATACGGGCGTCACCAATCCGCTCTACGGAGGACTTCCGCGCATCAACATCGCCCCTTTTTATATATTCCCTCAGGAATTGGGCGGATTTAACTGGCCGAAAGTCCAAGGGCCGGATACGCGTGTTCAGTTCGTTGACCACATCTCGCGAATTTTCGGTAAGCATGCGGTCAAATTTGGTGGAGAAATTCATCGCGACGCCTTTTCAGGGGCCGCGTACGGCGGAGTGCGCGGCAGAATCAAATTTGGCTTCGACCCGAGCGCGGTTCCATTCATGGGAGCCACATCGCTCGAGAGCTACTTCGCGGGCGATCCGTCCTCTGGCAGCATTATCATCGGTGACCCCACCCGCCACATCCACAATTGGGGCTACGCGGGATTTGTGCAAGACGACTGGCGCGCCACGCAAAACCTCACGTTCAATTTAGGTCTGCGCTACGAAGTCAACACCGTCGTGAAAGAAGAACACAATCTTTTGGGCAACTTCAGTCCGACAGTCGGTCTCGAACAGGTCGGCCAACAGATTCACGCTCCTTACCACGGCGATCACAACAACTTCGCTCCTCGCCTTGGCGTGGCCTGGGATCCATTCTCGGATGGCAAAACCGTCATCCGCGCCGGCTTCGGGATGATCTACGAAACGATTAACTGGGAATCCTTCCTCGCGCTGAATAATTCGTTGGGCATCAGCACGATCCCCACCGGCGCAGCGGGCGTCACCCCAGGTGGTGGATCAATCTCGGTGGGAACCATCAATTTGGATGGTTCAAGTCTGCACTGGAATGGTCCCGGAACTGTCTTCCCGAACCAAGGGCTTGATTGCGGCGCGAACCCGTGCTCGATTTTGGGCATTGACCCCAACTTGAGGACTCCCTGGGTCTACAACTGGACGCTCAACGTTCAACATGCCTTCACAAACAATCTCTCGCTCGAAGTGGGTTACGTCGGAAACCATGGCGAGGACCTGGTAAGCATCCGTGATTTGAATCAATCCGCCGAAGGCTCCGGCTGGACGCCACTCCAGATCTCAATGTGCCAAGCTTCTGCGCCCGCGTTCAACAATTGCGGCACGGACGGTAGCGCCGAGCAGACCGCCCGCCCGTTCAACGCCGCGTTCCCATTTCTCTCCAACATCTATCAAATGAGCAACGGGTACAAATCGAATTACAACGGCCTGCAGGCCACTCTCACCGGTCGCGATTATCACCACTTTACGTTCGTCGCCGGCTACACCTACTCGCATTCTCTCGACGATGTCGGAGCGAACTGGGACTTCGGCGCAGGTCTGGGCTTGCCTTCCGACAGCACCCATCCGAATCGCGAATATGCGAGCAGCGATTTCGATATTCGGCATCGCGGCACGCTCACGGTCACCTACGCAATTCCGGGGCCGGAAGGGTTCGCTCAAATGCTGAAAGGCTGGGAACTCACTTCGATCGTGAGCCTCTACAGCCCGCAGCCTTATGGGGCGATGGACGCCGGCACGGACGTCAGCGGCACCGGCGCTCTGAACGATCGCTGGAATTTCTTCGGCAACCCTTCCGATTTCACGTCTTCGGCAGTGGGAATTCCGTATTTCCCCAGCCAGTCGAACCCGGCTTGCGTCGCACAGGCGCTCAGTCTTGACGGCGGCAATCCCACTGGATTGAATAGCACCGCGCTCGGCGTTTTTGGATGCTACGCCAACAAGAACTCAATGATGCTGCCGCCTGCCCTAGGAACGTTTGGCACCATGGGTCGCAACATTTTCCGCGACACGGGATTCCGCAACTGGGACTTCTCGGTCGCCAAGCTTTGGAGGTTCCGCGAACGTTTCGGCGTCCAATTCCGGGCAGAATTTTTCAACGTTCTCAACCATCCCAACATCGCGAATCCTTTCGGCGGCCAGAATGGCTGGGCGCACAACGACCCGTCCACGGGGCAATTCGGATGCGGTTGCGCTACGCCGGACGTAGCAGCGTCGAACCCGGTGATTGGTTCCGGCGGCAGCCGCGCCATCCAGTTGGGTTTGAAGCTCAGCTTCTAGAATGATCTTGCGGCGGTAGGCGACCGGGAGCCAGCGCAATTGCTGGCTCCGCTTCCACTTGCGCACCACCAGAGCGCGGGGATCTCATCTCGCGCCGCAGCGATTTTCGAGGGCGACAATTTTCGTTCGAATACAAAAACGCAGAGTTGTGAATCCAGAAAGGGGCCCGGTCGAATGCCACGTGCGAAGGCTTTACTCATTGCAACAATTTTTGCAGCAACCTCATTATTTTCGTTTTTCTCTCTAGCGCCGACCATGCACGCTCAACAATTACGTCCCGAACGCACCATCGAAGAGATCAAGACGGAAGCAATCTCGCGCGCGGAAAATGGCCAATATCCCTGCATCGGCCTTAATCCCGACGATCTTCGGGAAGCCTTCGCGCACATCAAGACGCGCGATCGCGATGAATGGGCCGCCGCCTTCATCGCCGTCGGCGATCACTACATGGCCGAAGGCGAGTCGGTCGAAAAAACCGATCCAGCCAAGGCTGACGCGGACTACATCCGCGCCTGGCACATTTATTCCTTCGGCCGCTGGCCCGTGCCTTCGTCTCCCGGCAAGCAGCGCGCCTACGAAAAAGCGCTCGTGGCGTTTCGCGCCCACACAAAATTCTGGGATCCTCCGATGGAAATTGTGCACATCCCCTTCGAGGGCAAGGAAATTATCGGCTACTTGCGCTTTCCTAAGAATAGGACCGGCCCTGTCCCAATCGTGATTGCGATCAATGGCCTCGACAGCCGCAAAGAAGACCTCGCCGATCGCTTCTCGGCGATTTTGCCTTTCGGCATCGGTTATATTGCAGTGGACGGCCCTGGCACCGGACAAGCACCGATCAAGGCCAGCCCTACCGCGGATCGTATGCTCTCGCGTGTGATTGATTATGTGTACAGCCGCCCCGAAGTGGATAAAAGCAGAGTGGAATTTCACGGCGTCAGTTGGGGCGCCTACTGGGGCACCAAAATGGCGATCCTCGACAAAGACCGTTTAAAGGCCGTCAGCGTGCAGTCGCCGCCGATTCACGACATGTTCCAGAAAGAATTTGTATTAGACAGCCTGCAGGGCAACCGCGAATATTTGTTTGATCAATTACCGGCGATGATGTCCATCTTCGACAACGTGAACAACCTCGATGAACTGCTGCAAATTTTTCCGAAGATGTCACTCGTTACGCAGGGCCTGATCGGCAAACCTACCGCCCCCATGCTCGTGATGGCCGGAGTCCTTGATACGCAGGTGCCGATTTCCGACATCTATCGCCTGCTGAGCAATGGAGACGTTCCCAAAACCGCCTGGATTAATCCGCATGGCGGCCATTTGGGGCGACAGAAAGGCGTGTGGCCCGATCCGCTGATGTTTAAGGAAGTGATCGTGCCGTGGATCGTGCATGCTTTGGATATGGAACCACCGACTCATTAAAGTGCGAAGACGCCCGCCGGGCGGAGATCTCTTCAGCAAGACATCGAGCGGCAGCTACGAAGAACGCGCGGGGTACACAGGCGTTCTCGAGCTTTCGAGCGCTTTCCATCCGCGCAAACCTGATTCGAGATCAATTAGCGCTCACTTACCGTAAACGAGCAGCGTAAATGTGTCCGGCACAATTGCCGGGCGCGGGTGTGGGTTTTCCGGCGTCGAGGCGGGCGTAGCGCCGAATTCCGCGGTCACCAGATAAACGGTGTGCGTAGCGTAATCGAGAGCCATGGTGCGGGCGCCACGCTGCGTTTGGATGGTCTCCACGGCTGAAAATTTTGCGGGCGAATCTTCGTGCGCGATGGTGAGCGTGCCATCACCGCAGGAAGCGAACGCGTAACCAGTGACGGGGTCGAAGCGGTTGGCGTCCACGCCTTGGCCGATGGGAACGGTACCGATGATTTTCCCGGAATTGCCGTCGACGAAGGTCATGAGCTTGTTGTGGCAGCCGACGACCAGGATTTCATGCGCGGCGTCAATCGCAAGGCCTGAAGGAGATTCGCAGGGCGCCAAGGGCCAGGTGTTTTTTACTTTAAGAGTCATGGCGTCGAATTGGACGAGCGCACTCTTGTCCTCGAGATTCACGAAGATATTGCCTTTGTTATCGGACGCGGCAAACTCCGGACCGCCACCGAGAGTGACCGTACCGACGACTTTTCCGGAAGCGGCATCGATCGCGGTGCTGGAACTTGAATCGCCATTGAATGAAAAGGCGCGCTTGCTGAATGGATCGTAGATTAGGCCGTCAGGATCTTTGTCGGTAGCGGCATTGCCGAGCACTTTGAGTGAAGCGAGATCGAAAATAGTGGAATTGGAAGCGTGGCCATTGGTAGTGAATCCTTTGTTGAATTTATCGGCGAAAGCGATGCCATGTACGCCCTGGGTATCCGGAATGTCGCCGATGATTTTGCCCTGCTCGGGATCCACCACGATCACGTGAGTAGCGCGAGAGATGAACAGACGATGCGTCGCGGGATCCACTTCGAGATAGTCCCAGCCGCCCGCGCCGCCGAGCTTCACTTTCTTGATTAGATGATAGCCGGAGCCGCCGCTGGATTGGGGCGCGGCAGGGACGTGGGCAGGAGCCAGCAAGGAAAACAGAAAAAACGTGAAGGTAACGCAAATAATTCTCTTTGACATGGAACCTCCAAGAATTCTGAAAGGAACTGCTCAGATTTGCGTGAGCACGATGTCATACGCGAGCTAAACGCAGGATAAATCCTTGATGCCGAAGCGACCCAGCGCGGGCGGCGCATGGACGTTTGTTGGCGGACGATGGTAAGCTTTCGCGCTTAAGCGTCGCATCCGAGACGACGCGATATTTGCGCTTTGAAAGCTCGCTAGGACACATCGAATGGAATCAGATGCCAAGAGCCCACGCGCCGGGGCGGAAGGTTTGCGCGCGCTGGCGCAGCCGGTGGGCGCACCGCTCAGCCGCGCTGCCATATTCCTGGTGGTGACGGTGAAGGACGGATCCGAGAATCGCGCGACAGTGCGGTCCTTCTGCGCGGACCTGAGCGCGATCATTCGGGCGGTGGAAATGCGCGATCTCGAAGCGGGGCTTTCCTGCATCATGGGCGTCGGCTCGGAGGCGTGGGATCGGCTATTTGGCGCGCCACGGCCTGCAATGCTGCATCCTTTCCGGGAGATTCGCGCGGGGGGCCGGAACGCGCTGGCCACGCCAGGCGACTTGCTATTTCACATTCGTGCCAAGCGCATGGATTTGTGTTTCGAAGTGGCCACGCAAATCATGGCGCGCATCGGTGATGCTGTCTTGCCGGCAGACGAAGTACACGGCTTCCGTTACTTCGATGATCGCGATCTCATCGGCTTCGTTGATGGAACGGAGAACCCGCGAGGCCAGGAAGCGACGGACGCCGTATTCGTGGGAGAGGAGGATGCGGCTTTCGCCGGGGGCAGCTACGTCCTGGTGCAGAAATATCTGCACGACATGGCGGGATGGGATGCGCTGTCCACGGAAGCGCAGGAAAGAATCATCGGCCGCAAGAAGCTTTCCGACATCGAACTGGACGCGTCGGCGAAGCCCAGCTCATCGCACAGCTCGCTCACTACGATCGTCGAAGACGGACAAGAAAAGAAAATCCTGCGCGACAACATGCCTTTCGGCCGGCCCACGCAAGGCGAATTTGGAACGTATTTCATTGGCTACAGCCGCTCGCCGAGCACGATTGAGCTCATGCTCGAAAATATGTTCGTCGGGCGGCCGCCTGGCAATTACGACCGGCTGCTGGACTTCAGCCGCGCCGTCACCGGGAATTTGTTTTTCGTTCCGTCCGCGACATTTCTGGATGACGTGAGCGATGACGAGCCCGGCGATGCGTCGGTGCTCGACACGCCGCCGGCGTCGTTTGAAAATTCTCAACCCGTGCCGCCGCGAAACGACGGTTCACTCGGCATTGGTTCCCTGAAAGGAGATAACCCCGATGAATAATCTTCATCGCGAACTAGCGCCCATTTCCGATGGGGCATGGGCTCAGATCGAAGAAGAGACTTCGCGCACATTCAAGCGCTATCTAGCCGGACGCCGCGTGGTCGACGTGCACGCGCCGGAGGGTACGGCTCTGTCCGCCATTGGCACCGGTCACCTGCGAACGATCGCGGCTCCGAAGGAGGGCATCCTCGCCAGGCAGCGCGAAGTGAAGTCGCTTGTGGAACTGCGCGTGCCGTTCGAGTTGAGCCGCCAGATGATTGACGACGTGGATCGCGGCGCGAATGATTCGGATTGGCAACCGGCCAAGGACGCCGCGCGCTCGATCGCATTTGCCGAGGACGGCGCCGTGTTCGATGGCTATGCGGCCGCCGGGATCGTGGGCGTGCGTCAGGGAACCAGCAATCCGAAGACGACGCTTCCTGCCGACGTGCGCGAATATCCGCAAGCTATCGCGGAAGGCTTGAGCCAATTGCGGCTTGTCGGCGTCAACGGTCCTTATTCGGTGCTGCTTGGCGCGGATGCTTACACTGCGCTCGCCGAAACCAGCGACCATGGTTACCCGGTGCTGGAGCACGTCAAACGGTTGGTGGACGATAAAATTATTTGGGCGCCGGCAATCGCCGGTGCTTTCGTGCTCACGACGCGCGGTGGCGATTTCGACCTGCACATCGGCCAGGATGTTTCGATCGGCTACCTCAGCCACACCGACACGGCCGTGCGACTGTATTTGCAGGAGACGTTCACGTTCCTCTTCCTCACCGGCGAAGCTGCAGTGGCGATTGGTCCTCCGGGGAAGGCGAAGAAGAGCTGATGTGAAGCGGAGTCCCAGCTACTAGCGGCTTCGAGGCCAACGATTATCAGCAGGTATCCCGTGTTAGTCGTATCCCAGAATCTCGGCATCGGGCCGAGTGTCCTGCGTAGGAAGACTGTCCACGCGTCGGATCATGTCATCCAACTCTTGCCCTGCGATTGGCCCCTGAAACCGCGGCTTGAGCCGTTGTAAGCGCTCCCTGAGAGCCACCTCGATTGCCTGCGTTACGGATTCCCCTGTTTCTTTGGCAACCTGTTGGGCCAAGCGCTCCGTCCATTGATACTTTATGGTCAGTGTCATTTGCGAAGTGCTCTCCGCAGCTTTACCCCATTGTACATTTCGGAACTCGCGGGTAGCGAGCAATCACAAATGGACTCGATCGAGTAGCACAGATGTACGCGATAGATACTTTCGATTGGACGTGACGCTTTGGGCCTGCGACATTTGTACTGCCGATTCATGCTTCGCGGCAGTGAATTGGCACGAACCCCGAGGTTCCCGCCTTAGCCTTGTTGCTCCTTTTTTTCGAACCGCGGACTCCGCCGTCTGCAAACGCAACAACCAAACGCAAAGAATTCGCGTTCGGTACGACAGCTCGCGATTCCAAACCAGGAGGATCGTATGAAAGGATTACGCGGTTACGCGCACGTCGCAGTACTTCTGCTCGGTTTACTCAGTTCCACCGTCGTTCCTATCGCCGCACACGCTGATAGCATCACCGGCAGATTCACCCTTACTTCCGAGGCGCACTGGGGCCGGACGGTTTTGCCGCCTGGTGAATATACGTACAGCATTTCGGCGGAAGATGTGATGCCGATGGTGATCGTGCGTTCGGTGAAGGGTGACATCGGAGCGTTCCTCTTTCCGACGAGCATTAGCGATGCCCGCAAAGGAGAAATGGACAAGTTGGTGCTGGAAAAGACCGACGGCGGAATGGTGGTCACGTCCCTATACGTGAAGGACAAGGGCGTGGTGCTTCATTACAGGATTCCGAAGGCGTTGATCGAAACTGCGGCCAAGGCCCCGGAGCCGAAGCTGGCAGCGTCCTTGCAAGCCAAGTAATTCCCGAGTGTGGAGCGCGCGGGCGAGTCGACACTTGCCCGCGCGTTTTTTTTTTGGCGAGGACAAAGCCGGCTGAACTGCTCGAGGTCGGAGCTGCAGAGTCCATGGCGCAGGGATGTAGATCGTTACTGGGTTTGGGTCGCCGGCTTCTCGGCGGTTTCGTGGCGCGAGCCTCGTTTCAATTCTTCTGACAGCACGACCGCCTCTGCAATCAGCCTCATGGATTTGCGGGTTTGCCGGCTTTGTTGCTGCAGAGCGAGATAGGCCTTTTCTTCGTCGAGACCCAGATCGCGCTGCAAGATTCCCTTGGCGCGCTCGACGAGCTTGCGCGTTTCCAGGCGTTCGGAGAGCTGCACGTTTTCCGTTTCTAGGCGGGCCATTTCGATTTCGGCGCCGACAAGAAAGCCTACCGTGGAAATCAGACGGATATCGCGCTGGCGATACACGTGCGGCTGAATGTGCTGAAGATTGATGACGCCGACTAAGCGGCCGCGGCACATCAACGGAACGGACAGGAAGGCCTGATAACGATCTTCGGGCAATTCGTTGAAGAATTGGAAGCGCGAATCCCTGGACGCATTCTGCGCGATGGCTACGGCCGTGCGATGCGCTGCCACCCATCCGGTGATGCCCTGGCCGACGCGCAGCTTCAGGCGATCCACTTCTCCGGCGTGCGGATTTTTGGAAGCTCGCAGGATGAGGTCTTGTCCTTCCAGCACGTACACGAAGCACGAATCACATTTGACTAGCGATACGGCGCAGGTGACCACCTGCTCGAGAACTTCGTGGAAAGGATCGGCGGCAGCCATACGGCTGCCGATTTCATGGAGAAAATCTACTTCTGGGATCGTATGTACCGCGTGCATATTGTCCATATTTCAACTTATCGGCATTGGGCGGCGCAGTCCAATCGCAATTTTCGATGTAAATAATAGTCACAATTGCGGGCCGTGATGCGGCGGAGAGAAATTGCGATTATTGTTGCTGGTGT
Source organism: Candidatus Acidiferrales bacterium (assembly GCA_049287725.1). Lineage (GTDB taxonomy): Bacteria > Acidobacteriota > Terriglobia > Acidiferrales > UBA7541 > Palsa-295. The sequence goes on from JBAQGJ010000166.1 coordinate 10,951, forward strand.
CCCTAACTGAAACGTATTGTGGGGGATCGTCGCACGACTGAGTGAGAATGCAACGAATCTTTTTGGCTCCTGCGTGTTGCTACTTGTGACCGAACGTCGAGGCTACTGAGATGAAAATCGAACCTGATTATGCAGCGATGCTCGAGGTTGCCGTGGCGCAGGCTCGCGCGGGGCTGGCTGAGGGCGGCATACCGATTGGCGCGGCGATATTTGATGCGAGCGGCAAACTCGTCGGCGCGGGGCACAACCGCCGCGTGCAGCAAGGTGACCCATCGATGCACGGCGAGACGGACGCGTTTCGGAATGCAGGAAGGCAGCGGAGCTATCGCGATCTGATCATGGTTACGACTCTCGCGCCCTGCTGGTATTGCAGCGGACTCGTGCGGCAGTTTGGCTTTCGCACGGTTGTGGTGGGCGAAAGCCGCAATTTTCAGGGCGGGGTCGAGTGGTTGCGTTCGTTTGGCGTGAAAGTGATCGATCTGGATTCGCAGGAGTGCGTGAAGCTGCTCGCGGAGTACATCGCGGCGCATCCCGAAGTCTGGAACGAGGATATCGGCGAAGTTCCCAGCGAATGACAGTGACGCGGCAAGCGAGAACGGCTGAACGTGCCCGCCACTTTCGCTTCCCTACGGAACCCAAGATTTAGTCGCTGGGCGAAACTAAGAGCTTGCCCCGGCCGCTTTTTCCGATTTGAAGACGCTGCGTTTCGCGGCCAATTCCGAAGACCAGAGCAGAATATCGAATAGCCGCGCGCGCTCCAGATTGTCGAGTCCGCGGATGGGATGCACCAGCCTGGCAGCCTGTTGAGCGCAGGATTGCAAGAAGCGATCGATGGAAACGGATTCCGCCGCGCCGGGATCGGCAAAAGGACTGGCGTTGCAGCAGTTCAAACGCTCGTAACACTCCGCGATGAAATGATCCACGCAATAACGCCGGAGTTCCAGCGAGCACATCGCGGGACGCCCGCAATGCTCGACGTCACAACGGGTTGGTCTTTCCGGCGCGGACGGGCGGTTTGGTTTTTCATCGTGGGATTCATAGAAGTCTTCTGACATTTGACCTTGGCCCTCGGTACCTTCACACACTTTTGCGATGAAGCTTGCCGCAATCTTGGTTGCAAATTGATTTTGCGTTACGCCTATTAGTGGCCAGAATTCATCGGCCATGGAACCCGGTATCAGCACGTTCGCACGCTCGACGAATGCAAAGTGTTTTCGGGCGATTCGGGCAGCGCCGCCTCGTACGAGTGAACCTTTCCGCGCACATCGATCAAGGGTGAAACGATCCTGCAGACCGCCGGCAATTCCTCCCAACTATTTTCGGTGGATTGTCCCGCGGTGTCCCAGAAAGTGAGCACCTGGACGAGGCGCGGCTCTTTGTGCGACGTCAAGACCAGCAGCGCGATGAAACCGATCTGCTGTTGCAGCAAATCAGCCACTTCCTGGTGGATGCAATTCCGAAGATGATGGACGCGGCCGGGCTTGGCGATGAATTCCACGGCTCGCGCGTTCAAGACGCAGGGTTCGGCGCCAGCGTGATAGTCCAGCAGCAATTTCGCCATTCGAGAATCCATGCCGCCAACCGTTTCTTCGTGTACTTCCAAATCCAGATTTACTGACGGACTCATGTCGAACGTTCCTCGATTTCTGCCCCGAGATCTACGCACCGCAGATGGGGGAGGCGCACTCCGGTGGGGTTCCCTGACCGGCAGGGCCGAAGTGCGCCTTGGGGATGGGAGACTAGCGCTGCACCATCACCCGGATTGGGCCATCTGCATTCCCAATCCGATGTCAGTACAACTACGCAGAAGTAGTGCAGCGGGCGCGCGAAGCGTTTCACAGTGGGAATAAATATTTGCGGGACAAGCGCGCATGGAGCAGCAGCGCCATAAGCCGGAAGGACAAAAAAGGAGTGATGCACGGCGTAACAGGCTTGGATTGCGTTAGTTATCGAGGCCGAGATATACTCGCCGCTTCCTTCGAGGCGCGCGTGGAATTTTTCTCCTTCGATGAGGCCTACCTAAAACGTCTCCGTGAGCGTGACTTTCCCACGGAGCAGCATTTCGTTGCGTACTTTCGACAATTGCTGACAATCAAGTTGAGGTCGAGGCTGCGGTCTTCGCAGGCAGTGGATGATATTGCGCAGGAAACTTTTTTGCGGGTCTTTAAGGTCATGCAGGCGGAGGGCGGCATACGGCAGCCGGAGCGCCTCGGGGCGTTCGTTAACTCCGTTTGTAACAATGTGTTACAGGAGTTCTACCGTTCGACGGACCGCGGCACCCCTCTGGATGATGACGCGCCGGAACCGGTGGATAAGGTGATTGACCTGGAAGGCTTCCTGGTGACCAAGCAGACGCGCGAACAGGTCAGAAAGGTGCTGGGGCAGCTAGGCGAAAAGGATCGCCAGCTGCTTCGCTCTATCTTTCTGGAAGAAAAGGAGAAAGACGAAGTTTGCCGGGAATTTGGCGTGGACCGCGATTATTTGCGAGTGCTGCTGCACCGCGCCAAGCAGAGTTTCCGGGTTTTTTATGAGAAAAGCCAGGCAGCCGGGTTGCCGCAGCCGAAACAATGACTTTGCGGGATGAAACGGTTGGGCCTTCAGGGTCACTACTGAGGTGACGGAAACTATGGAACATACCGAAGCAGTTCAACTAAAGGCGGCCGAGCGCTACGTTCTAGGAGAACTGACGGGCGACCTTCGCGCGCAGTATGAGGATCATTATTTCGGCTGTGCGGAGTGCGCCGAAGACTTGAAGCTGGCTGCGATGTTCGCAGCGAACACGCGAGCGGAGATGGAGTCTGAGGCCGCGAGGGCGCTTTCGGCGGCGCCCGCAGTTGCTGCGCGCAAGCCCGCTGCGGGCGGATGGTTTGCAGGATTTTTGCGGCCGAGCTTTGCGATTCCGGTTTTTGCGCTGCTGTTCCTGTTTGCCGGTTATCAGAATTTGATCGTGATCCCGCATTTGAAGTCGGCGGGGCCGTCTGCTTCGCCGCAGACTCTTCCGTCGTACTCTTTGATTACCGCGGATTCCCGCGGCGGAGAGCCGCTGACGATTGCCGTGCCGGAGAACAAGCCATTCAGCTTGTACATTGACATTCCTCCTGAAAAGCAATTTCCCCAATATGTTTGTGAAGTGGTGAATGCCTCGGGCGCGCGGGAATATTCCTTGAACATCTCCGGGCAAGAGGCGCAAAATTCCGTGCAGCTGCTGATTCCGCCCGCGACGCTCAGGTCCGGCAGCTACACGTTGGTGGTGCGCGGGCTGGCGGCGCCGCAGAGCGCGGCGAGCGGCGGTACGGAAGTCGCTCGCTATCCATTCACGCTCGCAATTTCGAAGTAAACCAAAAACCCCACAGCTAGGAGAAGATACCCATGAGTTCAGTTACGAAGACGTTTCTCTACAATGCGCGTGCGGATGGACTGAGCGCGCAATTGACGCGGCCACTGCAACAAACGATCGAGGTTCAGGCCGGCACCTCGCTGCCGGTTACCGGCGGGCACGGCTGCTCGCGCGTGGAGAATTTCCGGTTCAGCGAGATCTTGTCATTCGATGCCGCTTATTCGCAGGTGGCGGGAAGCCAGAATCCCGTCACTGGCAATTACACGACCTTGGTTTCCGCGACGATCGAAGGGTTGAACATTCTGGATATGGTTACCGCGGACAAGATTGTCGCGCGACTCTCCAGTGAGCATCCGGCGGATGGAGGCCAGCCGTCCATCATTCCGCTGGGGAGTAATTTTGAAAACCTAAGGATCGCCGGCTGTCCGGTGCAAGTGAACCTGGACAACGAATTGTTCACGCGGTTGGGCACGTTCGATTCCTTCAGGAAGGAATACGACACGAATAAAGAGTTTCGCGAAGCCGCGCGGCAAAGGTATTTCTGGGGACCACCCAAATCCGGTGTTCCGAATTTTCTGCTCGAGCGGTATAAATGGTTCCCGGGCGATTCATTTCCCGAATCCAAGGGAATCGTGCTGCTTTCGCTGGTGAAGGGAATTCAAACAACTTGTCCCGAAATCCAGAGTTGGGGAAACGTGATTGTTCTGCCGCAATTCGGTACGATTTATCTGGCCGAATTTTACCTGGAAGACAAGGCGCGTTCGCTGACGATGCTGCGCGCGGAGCTGGGATCGCCGGTTGCAGGCACCGTCACCGTCGCGGCAGGACAGGGCAACGGAACAACCTTTCCCTGATTTGGATGTTGTTCTTCATGGCAGCTGGATTGGCGGGATGCCATCGCCACCAGCCTCCGAGTCCGGAACGCGTCTATCAAGCGGCTCTGCTTGAATTTGAGCAGGGTGATTTGCCCACCGCCTCTAAGAACGCCGACGGCGCTTATCATCAATATTCTTCGCATGACGAAGAGTGGGCTTGGCGCTTTCGGGTTCTTGATGCGGAGGTCCTCGTCTGGCGCGGATTGAGCAAAGACGCTCTGGCTCTGCTGGATGCCTCGTTGCCGGCGGCGCTAAGCCATGGCGATATAGGCGTCCGCAAGCCGATGGTCGAAGGTCTTGCGCACTGCTTTTTGCAACAATTCAACGACGCTCAACGACAGCTTTCACACGCTGAACAACTCGCCGAATCAGATCAGCCGGACCTTTTGGGCGAAGTCGCCATCAGTCGCGGCACGCTCTCATTGCTGTTGGGAAACTACCCCGACGCCGAATCCGCGTTTCATCGCTCGCTCGAAATCGCACGGCAGCGCCACCAATCCTTCCTCGAAGCGAAGTCCTTAGGAAGTCTCGGGCTCGTTGCGATGCGACAAGAACATTATGACGAGTCCATTGACTGGGACGCGCAAGGCTTAGTTGCGTCGAGATCGCTGGGAGCCGCAGGCGCCGTGGCAAAAATTCTGGGCAATTTGGGCTGGAGCTACTACCAGATGGGAGACCTTGACACAGCGCAGTCTCTCTTCGCGCAGGCAGAAGAAGCCTCCGAGAAGCTGGGATTGATCAAGGACCAATACATTTGGCTCTCGAATATCGGGCTGGTGAGTTACACGCGCAGGGATCTTCCAGTAGCGGAGTCGTATTTTCAAAGGGCGCTCGAGATCGCGCGGAAACTGGAGAACAAGAGCGCCATGGTGCAATGCCTGAACAATTCCGCGATGGTAGAACTTGACGAGGACAAGCTCGATGCGGCGGCGAAACATAATGACGAAGCGCTCGCGCTGGAGCGCGCGAGCGACGATCACATCGGCGCGCTTTATACGAATGTAAACGAAGCGCGCATTGCGGTTGGTCGCAAGAATTATGAAAGCGGAAAAAAGTTGTTTGAGCAGATTAGCCAGGATTCGACCGCGGAACTTCCGCTGCGCTGGCAGGCGCAAGCCAATCTTGCGGAAGTTTACGTCGCGGAAAACGAACCGAAGTTGGCCGAGCAGCAATTCCGGAAGTCTATCGCGACAACTGAAGAAGCAAGGGCAGGGTTGCGGAGGGAGGAATTCAGGTTGTCGTTCGTCTCCACAGCGATCGCCTTTTACGGAAACTACGTAAATTTCCTCGCCGCGCGCGGTGACGACGTGGAGAGCTTGCAGGTGGCGGAACTCAGCCGTGCCCGCGCTCTCGAGGAAGGACTGGGCCTAAAAGCGGCATCCATCTCGTCTGCAACGCAGCGAGTTCACCCGCAGCAAATGGCCGAAAATTCGCATAGCATACTGCTGGATTACTGGCTCGGCGCGGATCACTCTTACTTATGGGTCGTTATGCCGCAGCGGGTGGAGATTTTTACTTTGCCGCCGGCGGCGGAAATTGATCCTTTGGTGCAGTCTTACCGCCAGGCTTTGTTGGGGTCGCGGGATGTGCTGGAGACGCGGAATGCCGCGGGGCAGAAGCTTTACGATTTGCTGGTTGCTCCGGCTGCGAAATTGATTCCGAAGGGTTCGCGCGTCACGATTTTGCCGGATGGCAGCTTGTATAGCTTGAATTTTGAGACTTTGCTGGCGCCTGCGCCGCAATTGCATTATTGGATTGAGGATGTGGATGTTTCGTACGCCAATTCTCTGACGCTGCTTGCGGCCGGCGCTGCGCGCCGCGGGTCTCCGGCGAAGAAGTTGCTGCTGGTGGGCGACGCGGTTTCGCCGGACGCGGAATTTCCGAAACTGCCGCAGGCGGCGGCGGAAATGAGTGGAATCGAGAATTACTTTCCGGCGGCCAAGCGGGAAGTTTTTGCGGGCCCGTTGGCGACGCCGGCGGCGTATTTCGACAGCCAGCCGCAGGATTTTTCGTACATCCATTTTGTCGCGCACGGCACCGCCAGCCGCACCAGTCCGCTCGATTCCGCGGTGATCCTCAGCAGGCAAGGCGACAATTACAAGCTCTACGCTCGCGACATTATTCAGCATCCGCTGCATGCGGACCTGGTGACGATCTCGGCATGCCACGGCGAGGGTGTGCGCACCTATTCGGGTGAAGGCTTGGTGGGGCTATCATGGGCTTTTTTGCGCGCGGGCGCGCACGGCGTGATCGCGGCGCTGTGGGAAGTGAACGACAATTCCACGCCGCAGTTGATGGATCATCTGTATTCCGAAATCAGCAAGGGTACGCCGCCGGCGGTGGCTTTGCGTGACGCGAAACTCGCGCTATTGCATTCCGGGACCGTCTACCGCCGTCCGTTCTATTGGGCGCCCTTTCAATTTTATCGCGGCGCTTGAGCACGAAAGGGAATCAAGCTTTATACTCTTGCGATGCCAAAAGTGGTGCTTTTCATTCCCTGCTTCGTGGACCAGTTGAGCCCTCAGGTCGGCATGGACATGGCAAAGGTGTTGCGCCGGGTCGGGTGCGACCTGGATTTTCCCGCAGAGCAAACCTGCTGCGGGCAACCTGCGTTCAATACTGGATATTGGCAAGATGCGCGGCCGCTCGCGGAGCGGTTCGTGCGGGTGTTTCGCGCGGCGGAAGCGATTGTGTGTCCTTCGGGCTCCTGCACCACGATGGTCCGCAATTTCTATCCCGAGCTGCTGGCAGGCAGCGCGCTGCATGATGAAGCCGTGCAGGTTGGGCGGCGCGTGTATGAATTTTCCGAGTACCTGGTGAAAGTTGCGCGTGTCGGCGACGTGGGAGCAAGTTTCCCGCACCGCGTGACCTATCACGACGCTTGCCATGCCTTGCGCGAATTGCGCTTGAAGCAGGAGCCGCGCGAATTGCTGCGGCATGTGCGCGGGATCGAGCTGGTGGAAATGCCGTATAGCGAGGAATGCTGCGGGTTTGGCGGCACTTTTGCGACCAAATTTCACATGATTTCAGCGGCGATGGGCGACACCAAAGCGGGGAACGCGGAAAAATCGGGGGCGGAGTTTGTGACGTCCACCGATCCGAGCTGCCTGATGCAGGTGGAAGGAATTCTGCGGCGGCGGAAGTCGCCGGTGCGGACGATTCATTTGGCCAGCATTTTGGCGCAGACCGGTGACACCAAACCGAGTGTGCCGAGGGCTGGGCTGTGAGCGCTGCGCAGGATTTTCTGCGGAACGCGGCGACGAAGTCCGCCGATCTGGTTCATCGCCAGATCTTGCGCCGGGGAATCGATCACTACGACGCCGCGGTGCGCAGCGGCCGCGCGCGGTTCCTCGATTGGCAAGCGGCCCGCGAGAAATGCCAAAGCATCAAGCGCGATGCGGTGAATCATCTCGATCGCTACCTCGAAGAATTTGAACGGCGCGTCAAGGAACGCGGCGGCCATGTATTCTGGGCCGAAAACGCGGAAGAAGCGCGACGCTACATTCTGGATCTGGCTGCTAGTCGCGGCGTGCGCACCATCGTGAAATCGAAGTCCATGGTTGCCGAGGAAATTCATCTCACGGCGGCACTCGAAAAACAGGGCATTCAAGTATTCGAAACGGATCTTGGCGAATTCATCGTGCAGCTGCGAAATGAGCCGCCGTATCACATCGTCACGCCCGCCATGCACCTAACGCGCCAGGATATCGCGGCGCTATTCAAGGAAAAATTGGGCGGCATTGACACGGACGATCCGCAAAAGCTAGTGGCGACGGCCCGGGAGGCGTTGCGCCGCGCGTTCTTCACCGCTGAGATGGGAATTACCGGCGCAAATTTTCTGGTGGCGGATTCCGGGATGGTTTCCATCACCACCAATGAGGGAAACGCGGATTTGGGGATTACGTTGCCCAAGGTTCACGTGGTGCTATCGGGAATCGAAAAAATTATTCCGCGCATGGACGATCTCGCGATTCTTTTGCCGGTGCTGGCGACTTCCGGCACCGGCCAGCCGATCACTTGTTACAACACGATGGTGGGTGGAGCGCGCGGCCCGAATGAATTGAGCGGTCCGGACGAATTTCACGTCGTTTTGCTCGATAACGGGCGGACGGAACTGCTTGCCGATCCGGAACAGCGCGAGGTGCTGCATTGCATTCGCTGTGGAGCTTGCCTGAATGCGTGCCCGATCTATCGCAACGTCGGCGGGCACGCGTATGCCACCACCTATCAGGGGCCGATCGGCAGCGTGCTCACGCCGCATCTGCGTGGGCTGGACGAGTTTCAGCATTTGTCGCAAGCTTCCTCGCTTTGCGGCGCGTGCACCGAGGCGTGTCCGGTGAAGATTGATCTGCATCATCATTTGCTGCACAACCGGCGTAACGCGGTGGAACGCGCGCACCGCCTCTGGCGGGAGCGAATCGCGTTCAAATTGTGGCGCTGGAGCGTGATGGGTGCGGGGCGCTTCGGATTTCTGGGCGCTATCGGGCGCCGCGCGCTGCGGGCGCTGTACGCGCTCGGAGTGGAAGGCACGCTTCTGGATCCTTTGCGACCGTGGACTAAGGATCGCGCCGCGCCGGCCATTCCGGCGACGTCGTTCCGAGCGTTGTGGAAGGAGCATGATGGCGCAGATTGAAAATCCGGGGCGGGAGAGGATTCTAGGACGCATCAAAACGGCGCTGAAGACGCCTGCGAAGATTCACGCCGGAGCCGAGCCAGCGAGCACGTCGGGTCCGATCTTCGCGCCGATTGCGGACGCGTTTGAACGATTCCGCAGCGAATGCGCGGGTAACACCACCGAGCTGATCGTAACGGAGGATTCGCGCGCAACCGGCGCGGCGCTGGAGAGAGTGCTGGCGTCGTTATCCGCCGGAGAAATATTTGTGCAGGACGCTCCGGAGCTGCACCGGGCATCGGCTGCGCTGGAAGGTCGAGAAAATGTGCGCTGGTCGAGTGCCGGCGGCCCGCATGAGAATTCCCAAGCGACGATCACGTTGGCGGAACTGCTCGTGGCGCAGACGGGATCGGTGATGGTTTCGGCGGCGTGCGGCGGACGCGGCGCGTCCATCGTGGCGCCCGTGCACATCGTGGTCGCGAAAGCCAGCCAACTGGTGCCCACGCTCGACGAAGCGTTCGCGCGCATACGCGAGCGCGGCACCGCCGCGCAGAATTCTTATCTTTGCCTAATCACCGGCTCGAGCCGCACTGCGGACATCGAAAAAATCCTGGTGATGGGCGCGCACGGCCCGCGACGGCTGGTGGTGATCCTCGAACTCGATTCGCATTAACCTGTTCCTCGCTTAAGCTGGAAAGTTATGCGCAAGTCTGAGGCTATCGGAGCCAAGCCGATGGGTAACAAGATCTATTTGACAACCTTTCTGTTGGCGATTGCTCTTGCGATTGCGTTAGAAGCCGTATCCAAGTCGCCCGGCGCACACTCGACTCCCGGCATTTGGTTGATGCTGGCAGGACTTCCGGGAACCCTTGTTGGGGGTTGGATATACGACGCATTGCGGGGCAATGATTTAGTTTTCTTCGTTGCGACCGCGATAGCGAATTGGGTCTTCTACATTTGCATTGCCAAAGGAGTGATTTTTCTGAAGGGAAAGTTTCACGCCGACGGTCCCACGCCGCCTTCATAGAGCCGTAATAACCGAGTGGCATCCGATAGGCGCATTGAATTGACAAGCTACGAAAGTGACTGAGACCGCGCTCCACGAAGCGCTTGTTTTTTTCAACCTGCCACACCACGCGAGCTTCGGGTTAGCACCACGAAAACAAGAAACGCAACCGCGAACATCAGTGAGATCAGCGCGCCGACGATGCGGTCCCACGTCCTGCGAAAGTTGATATTCACCTGATGGCTCCCGGCAGGGAGCGCAAGCAACATTTCGCCGGTATTCGGCACGGTCGCGATCGCGGCGACTTGGCCATCCACTTGAACTTCCCATCCGGGGTAAGCGAGCAGGCGCAGCGCGAGAGTTGCAGGCGCGCTTGCTTGCACTGAAAAGTTACGGTGCGTCGCGGTCCAGCGTTCGATGTGGAAAGTCACCGCGTCTGCCGGCTGAGTGTCTGCGTCAGGGAAATTATACTGGCGGATGGGCGGCGTCGGCGATGGGGCGATCCATTCGCCGTTCGCATTGGTGCCCGGTAATTCGTAACGGCTGCCGCCGAGCGGCTGATACTCATCGGTGCCTTCGTAACCAAAGCCTGTATGAATCGCCTTAGTCAGAAATGGTACGTCTGCGCTGTCCCACCAGGCGTCTTTCGCGATCATGGCGCCCACCGATACCATGACGACGATCACCATGGTCCGGCAAACCCACTGACGCTTCAGCCTTCCGAGTGCCGCAGCGACGAAGAACGCGAGCACGAAATCGAGCGGTCCGAGCCAGCGCCACGGGAACTGCAGGAATTCCAGTTTGGGCAGCAGGCGCCAGAGAATCACGCTTGCCGGAAACATAAGAAATGTCGCGGCGCAGCCGAGCGCGAGAAGCGTCCACCACAAATCTGTGAATTCACGACGGCGGCGCGAGACAAACACAGCTGCCATCGCGACGGCGAAGATTACGACCAACGCCACCGCTGAAACTTTCCAATTGAAGAAGATAAATTCCGGATCGCCGCTGCGCGTAAAAAGAAAATTCTGCTCGGGATGCAAGGTGTCGGCGATAGCCTGCTGGATCTGCACCCAGCGCTGTTCCCAGGCAGCGGGCAAGATATAAAACGCCGCGAGGCCGAAGCCGGCGGCCATGCCAATTCCGCCCGGCAGCAAGGGGCTCAGGCTGCGCCGCGCGATGCACACCACCAAAAATATTAAGGCAAGAGAATAAGTCGCGATGACGCCGGCCGGCGCGTTCGAAAGCCAGACGGCGGCAAACGGCAGCGCCAGCCACGGCCAGCCGCGCCAGCCCTCGCGCAAAAGGCGTAGCGCGCCAAGCAAGACCAGAGGAAATAGCGCGCTGGCCAGCAGCTCGGCGAAATCGCTGCGTACATAAGCGATGACGAGGTGGTACGAATTTACCGCGTACAAGACGGCAGCCATCAGCGCCTCGCGTCGCGAAAGCCACTCGCGCGCGAAGTACCACATCGAAATTCCCGCGAGGACCAACGCGAGCCAGATGAACGTGCCGGGTACCAATCGCCACGGCAAGATCGAACCGAGCGCGGCCCCCAGCAACCAGGATGCAGGAGGATAAAAAATAAAGCGCGGCTCTCCAAAGCCCCAGTTCGCCCACTCGGCCCAGCGTGGATAGATAATCCCTTCGCGCCATTGATTGGCGACGTCCATCCAGGAAGACAGATGAAATTGGATATCGTGGCCGGAGGCGTTGCCGATGAACCACATGGGCGCGACAACGGCCGTCGCGGCGATCACTACGAGCAAGAAGGCGGTTCGGCTGGAGCCCGCGGCGGCGCGCGGTTGCGCGGGAAGCACGGATTCGAGCGTCGCGGGTGATTGAATTACGTTCAATTTTTCACGCCGAACGCGACTGCTATCAGGCTCGGCCTTGAGAGAATACAGAATCGGGCGTACGTTGCGCCACTCGCGAATAGCGCTTCGGCGCCCGTAAATTCCTGTAAACACGCGCGTCGCAACGCCTTGCCAACGCGCCGCCGCAGCGGGTAGAGTGATTTGGGGCCGCATGAGGCTCTGCCGCACGATCCCAACACGCCACAAGGTCAGGCCAAGAACCCGGTCATCACATGCTTTTCGGGTTTTGCCGATAAGAGAGATACATGTCGCACTTGATGACCGCCGAAGACCAGAGGTTGCTGGCCAGCACCGAGCGCGAAGTCCATTGGAAGCGTTGGGGGCCTTATCTTTCGGAGCGGCAATGGGGAACGGTTCGCGAAGATTACAGCGCGAACGGCGACGCCTGGAATTATTTGCCGCACGACCATTCGCGTTCGCGCACCTACCGCTGGGGTGAGGACGGCATAGCCGGGTTCTGCGACCGGCATCAACACATCTGTTTTGCGCTGGCGATGTGGAACGAAAAAGATCCCATCTTGAAGGAACGGCTTTTCGGACTCACCAACCGGGAAGGGAATCACGGCGAAGACGTCAAAGAGTATTACTACTATCTGGACGCGACGCCGACGAGTTCCTATCTGAAATACCTCTACAAGTATCCGCAGGGGCGTTACCCGTACGAACAGCTTGTGGATGAAAACGGCAAGCGCACGCGACGCGATCCGGAATATGAGTTGATTGATACGGGAGTTTTCGCGGAGAACCGCTATTTCGACGTCTTTGTGGAATACGCAAAAGCCACATCGGAGGACATTCTCATCTCCATCACGGCGTGGAACCGCGGGCCGGAGACAGCGCCGCTGCATCTGCTGCCCACTTTATGGTTTCGCAATCGCTGGGACTGGGGCGATCCCTACGACGCACCGGAAGTGAAGCGGCTGAAGCCGGTGGAGGGCGGCGAACTTTTCGAATTGAACGAATTTCACTACGGAAAGCGCTGGCTGTTGACCGAAAACGCGCCGGAAGTGCTCTTCACCGAAAACGAAACGAACATGGAGCGCTTGTTCGGCCAAAAGAGCAAGACTCCCTACGTGAAGGATGCTTTCCATCGTTACGTGGTGAATGGCGAGCGCGGCGCGGTGAATCCGGCGATGACCGGAACGAAATCCGCGGCGCACTTCAGCGCGCGCATCGCGCCGGGCCAGAGCTGGACGATCCGGCTGCGCTTGAGCGATCAGGATCTTTCGCAAATACAGGCGCCGGTGAAGAATTCGTTCGGCCCGTCATTCAACGAGGTTTTCAAGCAACGCAAGAAAGAGGCGGATGAATTCTACGAAAAACGGATTGATGCAAACATCAGCGACGACGCGCGCCACGTGCAGCGGCAGGCTTTTGCCGGCCTGCTGTGGTGCAGGCAGACGTATCACTATGATGTGCGCCGGTGGCTCGCCGGCGACTCCACCCAACCGAAACCCGATCCTAGCCGGAACGACGGGCGCAATCACGAATGGACGCATCTCTACAATTCCGATGTGATTTCCATGCCGGACAAGTGGGAATACCCCTGGTATGCGTCGTGGGATCTGGCCTTTCACTGCGTCTCGCTGGCGCTGGTTGATCCGGAATACGCGAAGGCGCAGCTGATTCTTTTCCATCGTGAGTGGTATATGAACCCCAGTGGTCAGGTCCCAGCTTACGAATGGAATTTTTCCGACGTGAATCCGCCGGTGCTGGCCTGGGCGGTATGGCGCGTTTATAAAATCGCCGGTCGTGTGGAAGGGAAGCAGGATCGCAATTTCCTGGTGCGATCGTTCCACAAACTTTTGCTGAATTTTACCTGGTGGGTGAACCGCAAGGACCCGGAGGGCAAGAACGTCTTCGAGGGCGGCTTCCTGGGACTAGATAATATCGGCGTCTTCGACCGCTCGTCGCCGCTGGGGCCCGGAAATTTCATCGAGCAATCCGACGGGACCAGTTGGATGGCGATGTTCTGCCTGAACATGCTGGCGATGTCCATGGAGCTGGCCCACGACGATCCGTCGTACGAAGACGTGGCCAGCAAATTCTTCGAGCACTTCGTATATATCGCGCAGGCAATGAACGACATTGGCGGCGAAGGGATCGGCTTGTGGGACGACCAGGACGGCTTTTACTACGACGTCTTGCACCTGGGAAAAACGACGCACCTGCCGATGAAAGTCCGGTCCATGGTCGGGCTGATTCCGCTTTTCGCGGTGGAATCGTTCGAGCCGGAGGATCTGGCGCGGCTGCCCGGGTTCATGAAGCGGATGGATTGGTTTCTGAAGCACAATCCCGACGTATCCGAGCACGTGGACATGAGCCAGAAGACGGATAAAGGCTCGCGCGTGCTGCTATCCATCGCCAATCGGAAGAAGCTCGAAAGAATTTGCAAGTACGTGTTCGATGAAAATGAATTCCTCTCTCCGCTCGGAGTTCGCTCGCTCTCTAAATTTCATCAGGATCATCCATTTGTGCTGGATGTAAACGGACATACGCAGGCGGTGGACTACGAGCCGGCGGAATCCACCGGTGATTTGTTTGGCGGGAATTCCAACTGGCGGGGCCCGATCTGGTTCCCTTTGAATTTTCTGCTGATCGAATCGCTGCAGCGCTTTCATTACTATTACGGCGACAATTTCAAGGTAGAGTATCCCACGGGTTCAGGACGGCAAGTGACTCTGTGGGATGCCGCTCGCGAAATCTCGCGCAGCCTTTCGCATTTGTTCCTGCAGCGCGACGGACGCCGCGCGGTTTATGGGAGCACTCAACTTTTTCAGCAGGATCCGCATTGGCGGGATCTGATTTTATTCTACGAATATTTCGATGGCGACAACGGCGCGGGTCTGGGCGCCAACCATCAGACTGGCTGGACTGCGCTGGTGGCGAAGCTGCTCGAACAAAGCGGCGAGTGAGAATCGTGGATGCGGCGAGAACACCGCGCTGAGCTTTTGTCGCGGCGTCCGCCGGCGGCGGACGCCATCGATGTTGCGACGCGGACCAATGGCGGCCTGAGGGCCGCCGCTACAAAATCGATGCTGTTCACGCACTAACCGCGGTTAAAAATCGGTGACCAATCCCAAGCCCAGTGAAACGCGGTTGATGTAGTTGAAATATGCCACCGCGAGCACGGCTTCGCGGACCGCGGCGTCATCCCATCCGGCTTTCTTCAGGGTGTCCGTGTCGGCTTCGCCGATGTCGTCGGGATGGCGCGTCAATTTGTCGGCGAAGCGGAAGAGCTCTTTCACCTTCGGTTCCACTGCCGCGCTCTCGTAATCCGTTGTGAGCTTGCGCGCCAGATTTTTTTCCACGCCAAAGCGCCGCAGCAACTCCATGTGGAACATGATGCAGTAGGTCGAGGAGTTGATCCCGCTGACCACCAGGCCCATTTGCTCCTTCACGATCATGGGCAGCGCGCCGTCCGACATGACGGCCGGGTTCAATTGCAATTGCGCTTCGATTACGGCCGGTTTGGGGCCCAGCGATTTGAAGTAGTGCGGCAGGAAGCCCAGGGTCTGTTCGATTTTTCCGTAGATCTCGCGCAGATGCTCGTCCGCCTGTGATTCTTCGATTTCGTTTACGAATGGCATGGTCTTGCTCCTCGAATGCTATGAATGCGAAGAAGGTGAAACTGGGATCGCCCCTGCGGCACAGTGTAACACGCTCGAATTAATGTGCGGTTAAAACCAGTCCTGGCGGGTTGGTGGACTTTGCTTCGGAAACCGCGATAGTACTATCGTTGCGCACGGTCGTGAGGGCGTTGCGGCGAAGCCGATCGCCCGCTTTCGGGAAACTGCTAGTCGGCGGCTTCCACCAATTCGATCAGCACTTTTTTCCCATCGGGAGCAGTGGCGAGAAAAAAATTGACGCGCGTTCCGTCGGCGCCTGCGCGCGTGGCGGGATAAATCGGTGCGAGCCCGAACCGCGTGCGCAGGATCTCGGTGGCGCGGTCCACATCGCGCACGTAAATTTCCACTTGTTGGATGCCTTCGCCGAATTTTTGCAGGAAACGAGCAATTGCGCCGCTGCCGCCCGGTTCGCGGGTCGTCAAGATGTCGAATTCGATGGAATCTTCCAGATGCAGCTCGAATTCCTGCGCGTCCTGGTCCGGCGGGACTTCCGCGAGGCCGGGGGAATTATTGGCAGCGCGGATTTTCTGGAAGGTATCGGGATGTACCGCAATTCCCACGATGATCGTGGATGGCGGAAAACGCGTGAGCGGCGCGGAGGCGGTAGGAACGCCACTCGGGCTGGTCGGTAAGGTTAGTTCGCGGAATTCAGGATCGCCGACCCACTTGCTTAGGAGAGGCATGCATAGATCCACCCCTGCGAGGTACAGCTTCATGCCTGATTCTGCCTTTTGCCTCGAATCAGAACCGGCGAGATGCTGAATCCATCGCGCGATGTCGGCGGCTTCCGTCATATGCGGCGTAAGGCGCTATCGAATGCTGGCGTGTTGGGCGGGCGCGGCGTTGATGTTGGAAAGCGTGAGGAACGTAGGGCTGCCTGGGCGCACGGTGACCGCAACGTCCCAGCGTTCGCGCGCGTCGCCGGCGGTGGCGTCAATATCGAGAGTGCTTAACCAGTACGTTCCCGGCCGCAGGCCGCGAATATATCCCTGGCCCTGCAAATCGGTGTCCGCACGAGCGATCAGGTATTTGGCCTGCGCCAGTTGTCTGGTCTCGCGGCTGGTATCCGTTTGACCCTGAGCCTTCAACATGTCCCACTTGTGCCCCGGGTTTACGTCTTCGAGGCTCAGGTCAATGCCGTCGGTGGAAGTCGGGTTCTGCACCAGAAAGGCGCGCACGGAATCCAGGTATTCCTTCCTGAGCTTCGCATACTTTTCCGGATTTTTTGTTTTATCCTCGAACTTGTACTTTGGGGTGGGGAACACCACGGTGGAATCGCCAATCATTCGTTCCACGTACGCGTGGAAGAATTCCGGCACGTTCATGACGTCGTCCGGTTTCAATTTCTTGACGAATTCCTCACGGGAAAGATTCACCCACTGGTTGGTCTTCATCCAGGCCTTGAGCTCTTTGGAGACATCAAGGGAGTCGATGAACGCGTTCATATTGGCGCCGGGGGACATCACGGCCGCTTCCTTTTGGATGTCCGCGTAGCTCTTGCTCAGCAGGTAGAAGGGAAACGAGCGCACGGGTTCGTCAATGCCGCCGGAAGGGGTGATGCGCGCCACAAATTGCAGAGAGCCGTTTTGGGCCGCGGCGCGCGTCGCGAAAAGAATCGCGCCAAGAAATAAGCAAACAGAAATCCGCGAGAGGATCTTCATATGGCACATCGTAGCAGATGCGCGCGAGCGCAGATATGAGGTGGTCGTGAAGGTAAACGCCATAGTCGGCGGGCTCAGCAGGGGCTAGCCGAAAAAATCAGCCGAGCGCGAGGGCGATCAGTAGAGGTGGAACGTGACTTCGATGGTCTGGCGCACTGGCGCTGGCCTGCCATTCGGACCTGCTGCCGGCCGGAATCTCCACGTGCGAACGGCTTCGATCGCTTTTTCGTCGAGCCCGAGTCCGAGGCCCTTCACCACTTTAATCTCAGTGGCTTTGCCGTCCGGAGTGATGATGGCGACCAGCAACACGGTGCCTTGATACTTCGCTTTGACGGCTTCGTCGGAATATTGGGCCTGCGGGCAGTAAATGCACGCCGGATAACCGTAGCCGCCCGTACCTGCATTGAAGACGCCGCCGCCGGTGCCACCGCCTTCTCCCGGACCAACGCCGCCGCCGCTGCCGCTGCCGACTCCCGTGCCGTTGCCGGAGCCGATACCATTGCCGCTGCCCGGCCCGTTCGAATCATTCAGAACTTTCGAGAGCGGATCGCCCCAGTTATTCATGTTGGGACTGGGCAATTTCAGTTCCGGCGGACCGAGAACCGTGGGAGTCATCGCCAATCTGGCATTTGGATTCGTGACGACTTTGGGAGGCGTGAACTGCGTCATCGAAAACTTGGGCAATTTGCCGCGGCTCGCAGGAAGAACGTCATGGGAGCCGCCACCGCCACCGCCGCCCGCTTTCTTCGCGCCAGCAGGCAGTTTCGGAAGAAAGGGCGAAATCGCGATCACGTCAACCTTGGTATTCGCTTTGGTAGTGGCGGGTGAAAGCAGCTCGGGAAGCAGCGGCACGATAATCAGCACCAGCACGACCACGTGAAACGCGAGCGAAAGCGCCTGGACGCGCGTGAACTGCGTATTCTTCGACCAGATTTCCTTCACCGGTACCGGCTTGCTCGTGGTTTGCAGCGGCGGCAGTTTCGGCGGGGAAATTGTGTCGCGCAGGTTCTGCCAGAAGCCTCCAAAACCAGCGTTCCAGTTCACCAGCAGGTCGGAATTCACGGCACCGCGCGGCGCGGCGCGGAAGAATTCTTTCAGATTCGAGCCGGTAGTATCACCAAAGCCCTCCGGCACAAACACGGACGACTTGCCGCCTTTGAACCTAATGCGGCGCTCGGTCAGGAAATCCCTCAGGTTGGAAAAGAAATTCTTGAGCTCGGACTCTTGGTGCGGCGATTGGAAGCGTCCAATCGGAAGGCCAGGTTGAGCCGGCGCCTGGCCCGGTTCGTTGATTCTGGTTGTGAAGTCTGCCATTTGAGCTGCCTGGAATCCCCTATGCAGTCTTATGTAACCTTAGACGCATAGTCGCGGAAAAGGATGTCCGGCCGGGCACGGCTGACACCGTTCAAAAAGCATTGTAACATACGAGTTGCAACTTTCGTGGCGAAGCAATTCGTATACGTGTTTTTAGACCACGCCGGTCCAGCAGCGCGCTTTGGCTGCCGCGCGCGATTCCACAACGCGATTTGAAAGGTGTTCGAGCCCCTAGAGATGGCTAAACTTATCGACCTGAAGAGCACTTTGAACCTGCCGAAAACGGACTTCCCGATGAAGGCGAAGCTGCCCGAGCGCGAGCCGGAGCAGCTGGCTGCCTGGGAGGCTACGGGGCTTTATTACCGGATTCTGGAATCGCGCGAGGATGCGCCGCTTTTCGTGCTGCACGATGGGCCTCCGTATCCCACGGGAGAAATCCATCTCGGCACCGGCTTGAACAAGGTCCTGAAAGACCTGATCGTGAAATCGAAGACGATGGCTGGCTTCCGCTCGCCGTACATTCCCGGTTGGGATTGCCACGGTCTGCCCATCGAGACGAAAGTCGAAAAGGAACTCGGCGGCAAGACGAACAAAGTTCCCGCAGCGCAATTCCGCCGCATGTGCCGCGAGTTTGCGGCGGGTTTCGTCGAGAAGCACAAAGTGGAATTCAAGCGCCTCGGCGTGTTTGGCCAATGGGATAAGCCCTATCTCACGATGGATCCGCGCGACGAGACTTCGATCGCCGGCGCATTCATTGATTTCCTCGAGAAGGGCTATGTGTATCGCGGCCTGAAGCCGGTGTACTGGTGCATATTCGACCGCACCGCGCTGGCCGAAGCCGAAGTGGAATACGAGGATCACGCCAGCCCTTCGATTTGGGTAAAGTTTCCGGTGATCGCAAGCGATCAATCGAAAAAGCTGGGATTGAGCGACGACGTCTCCGCGCTCATCTGGACCACTACGCCTTGGACGCTGCCGGCGAACCGCGCGCTCGCGTTCCATCCTGATTTCGCTTATACGGTGGCGGACACCTCCGCCGGGAAATTGCTGCTGGCGAAAGAGCGCGTAAACTCCCTGCAATCCGAATTGAATCTGGAGATTCACGGAGTGCACGGCAATTGGAAAGGCGCTGATTTCGAAGGCGTGAAATTCCGGCATCCATTTCTCGAACAGCAATCCCCGGGAGTGCTGGCTGATTACGTCACGCTCGATCAAGGCAGCGGCATCGTGCACACCGCTCCCGGCCATGGCGCGGACGACTTCCGCACCGGCCAAAAGTACAACCTGGAAGCCTATGCGCCACAGGATGACGAAGGGCGCTTCGTCGAGGGCTTGCCGGAATACAAAGGCAAAAACGTTTTCGAAGCCAATCCAATCGTGATTGAGCTGCTGAAGAAGCGCGGCATGCTGGTCGGCGAACGCAAAATCACGCACAGCTATCCGCATTGCTGGCGCTGCCACAATCCGGTCATTTTCCGTGCCACCGAACAATGGTTCATTCACATGGACGCAGGCACTTCGGCGATTCCCGCGCCGAAAGCGCCACCGCTGCGCGAACGCGCGCTCGAGGAAATCAACAAAGTGAAATGGCTGCCGGCGTGGGGCCACGACCGCATGCACGAAATGGTCGCGGGCCGCCCCGACTGGTGCATCTCGCGGCAGCGCTTCTGGGGCGTGCCGCTGATCGTTTTTTATTGCGATGCTTGCGGAAAGCAATTGAAGGATGCCAGCGCGCTGCGCCACGTGCTGCCGTTTTTTGAGCGCGAAGGCGCGGATGCGTGGTTTACGCATTCCGCCGAAGAATTGCTGCCGCCGGGGACGAAGTGTTCGTGCGGCGAGGCGAAGTGGCGCAAGGAATCAGACATTCTCGATGTGTGGTTCGATTCCGGCTCGACGCATCTCGCCGTGCTCACGCGCGACAATCAGCGCTGGCCGGCCGACGTGTACCTCGAAGGCCCTGATCAATACCGCGGCTGGTTCCAAAGCTCGCTGCTCGTGGGAATCGGAACGCGCGGCGCTGCTCCTTACAAGCAAGTGGTGACGCACGGCTGGACCCTGGACGAAAAAGGCGCGCCGATGTCCAAGTCGCTCGGCAACGCGATTTATCCGGCGGAAATTTGCGCGAAGTGGGGCGCTGATCTGCTGCGCGTGTGGGTCGTCTCGCAGGATTACACCGCGGACGTGCGCATCTCCGAAGCGATGATGACGCAACTGGCGGAAGCGTATCGCAAGATCCGCAATACGTTCCGCTTTGCGCTGAGCAATTTGTATGATTTCGAGCCCGGAGCCGACACCGTGGCCGACGCCGATTTGTGGGAAATGGACGCCTGGATGCTGCGGCGCACTGGCGCACTGGTGCGCCAGTGCCGCGAGTGGTACGACAATTTTGAATTCCATCGCGTGTACCACGCCTTGCATGACTTTTGCACGGTAGAGATGAGCGCGTTTTATTTCGACGTGCTCAAGGACCGCTTGTACACATTTGCGCCGAACAATCGTGGACGTCGCTCGGCGCAAACCGCCGTCTATCGCATCGCCAGCGCCTTGTTGCGGTTGATCACGCCGATTCTCGCGTTCACCAGCGAAGAGGTTTGGAAACATATGCCGCGCGTGGATGGCGATCCCGAAAGCGTGCACATGGCCCTGTTCCCGAGCGCTGAAGAATTCGAACGCACGCTCGACGATGCACGGGTGAAGAATTGGGAGCGCCTGCGGGTGGTTCGCGAGGAAGTTCTGAAAGCCCTGGAACCAGTGCGCGCCGCGAAGACCATCTCGTCGGGGCTGGAAGCGCGGGTGACGCTCGCGGCGACCGGCGAATTGGCGAATCTGCTAAGGAAGCACGCGGCGAACTTGCCGGGACTTTTTATCGTGTCGCAGGTGGAAATCGCGGAAGGCAAGCTGGAAGGCGCGACAGACAGCAACGCGCTCGAAGGATTGCAGATTCGAGTAGAGCGCGCGCACGGTGCCAAGTGCGACCGCTGCTGGAATTACTCGACGCATGTGGGCGAGAACTCGCATTATCCGACGGTTTGCGAACGCTGCGTTGCGGCTCTGGAAGAGATTGAGCGCGAGGGCGGGCCCGCGAATGGGAGCGAGCAGTCCTGATGGCTGATGCATCGCGTCCGAACGTGATCGCGCTGAGTTTGTTATCGCTGTGCGCGTTGGCGGCGGATCAGCTGAGCAAGCACGCGGTTGAAAAATATACGGAGCCGGGTTCGTTGCGCGTGCTGGTGCCCGGACTGCTAAATCTCGTGCACACCACAAATCCCGGCGTGGCGTTCGGATTGTTCGCCGATTCCGAGAATCCGTGGAGAGGGCCGCTGCTGATTGTCTTTTCCGTCGCGGTCATTGGAATGTTGGTGTGGCTTCTCGCCACCGGCCGCGCCGGGGGACGCGCCGGCGAGTGCGGCATCGCGCTGATTCTCGGCGGCGCAGTGGGGAATGTGCTCGACCGATTTTTGCATCACAGCGTGACGGACTTCATTGATTTTCACATCGGCGCGCATCACTGGTACACGTTCAACGTCGCGGACTCCGCCATCGTGATCGGCGCGGCGCTGGTGGTGCTGGAACTGTTTCGCGACGCGCGGCATCCTAGTCAGGAGCGCGCTTAAACATGCATCCAATACTTTTCAAATTCGGCGGGATTCCGATTTACACCTACGGCGTGCTGGTCGCTTCCGGCGTGCTGCTCAGTTTGTGGTACGGGCGCCGGCAAGCGCCGCGTGCGGGTGTGGATCCCGACAAGCTCTGGAACATGGGGATTTACTTCGTCCTGGTGGCGCTGCTCGTTGCGAAAATCTGGCTAGTCCTCAGCGCGTGGGATTTTTACATGGCGAACCCGCGCGAGATTTTCAGTATCGCGACGTTTCAATCCGGCGGCACGTTTTACGGCGGGGTTGTGGGCGGCGTGCTGACGATTTTGCTCTATACCCAGTTTCAGAAAATGCCGCTCTTGCCGACTCTTGATACTTGCGCCGCGGCATTGCCCATCGGCCACGCCATCGGCCGCATGGGATGTTTTTTCGCCGGATGCTGCTACGGCAAACCGACCACCGAGCCTTGGGGAGTTACGTTCACGAATCCCACCGCTGCGGATCTCGCCGGAACGCCGCTGGGAGTTCATCTGCATCCGACGCAGCTCTATGAAGCGTCACTGGAATTTTTGAATTTTCTTTTTTTGATGTGGCTGGGCAAGCGGCAGCGTTTCGTGGGGCAGATTTTCGGCGGATATTTAATGCTGTACGGCACTGAGCGCGGCATCATCGAATTCTTCCGAGGCGATCCGGGGCGCTCGATGATGTTTCACGATAGCGTTTCGCTGATGCAACTGGTGAGCGTGGGGCTGATCATTACCGGCGCGTTTTTGTGGTGGCGCGGGCTGCAAGGAAAAGCGCCCATAACGCCGCCAGTGGTCTCCAGCGTCGCAACAGGGGATTAGCCCGGATCGTTGAATATGCCGTAGGGGCACGGCATGCCTGCCCGCCGCAGGAGGGCCATGCCCGCTTCTTGGGAGCACGTCAGAACCCGCGACTCCTTCATGCACGATTACTCAGATACCGACGACAATTTCGATCTGAACGACGGTAGCGCAGCCAGCCGCAGCGAATTCATGGTCGCCGAAGAACAGGCCGGCCAGCGCCTGGACCGTTTTCTCGCGGCGCAATTCCCGGACATGAGCCGCACCCACGTGCAGACGCTCATTGATGAAGGGCGCGTGCTGGTGAGCGGCATCGCGAAGAAGCCTTCTCATCACGTGGAATCCGGCGAGCAAATTAGCGTGGAAATTCCCGCCCCCGCGCTGCCCGGAGTCGAACCCGAAAATATTCCGCTGGCGCTGCTCTACGAAGACGCGGACATCGCTGTGGTAAACAAGCCCGCGGGAATCATCGTCCATCCCGGAGCGGGAGCGGACACCGGCACGCTGGTCGCCGCGCTCTTATATTCCTTTGGCGCAAATGGGCTTTCGACCGTCGGCGGTCCCTTGCGTCCGGGAATCGTGCACCGGCTCGACAAAGGAACTTCCGGAGCAATTGTGATTGCGCGCAACGACACGGCGCATTTGAAATTGATCGAGGAATTTCGCGAGCGCCGCGTGCAAAAAACATACGTGGCGCTGCTTCACGGCGCGGTGAAGGGCAGCAAAGGAACAATTGAGCTGCCCGTCGCGCGGGACTTGAACCGCCGTTCGCGCATGACCAGCCGCCGCAGCGAAGGGCGCGAAGCGCGCACGGATTGGCGATTGCGTTTGCGCCTCGGCAATTTCTCGTTCATCGAAGCAGACCTGCACACCGGCCGCACGCACCAGATCCGCGTGCATTTTTCCGCGCTGGGATTTCCGGTGGTAGGCGACACGCTCTATGGCGCGCCGCATCAGGAACGGATTGGTCGCGAACTGCTGCCGTCGCTAGGGCGCAACTTTCTCCACGCGGCGCGCATCGCATTTACACACCCCCGCACGGGCCAGCAAATGGAATTTCGCGCGCCGTTGCCGGAGGATCTTGTGGCCTACATTCGAAATCTGGGCGAAAAAACGGAATCGGCGGCCGGTGCACCAGGAGGCGCGCAGGATAGTTCGATTGACGCTGCCTTGAAGGATTACCTATGATGGTTGCCGTGAAAGCTTCTCGCTTCGTCATCCTGCTGGTCGCGCTGCTTGTTGTTTTTGGCAGCCGATCGCATGCCCAGCAGAACCCGCCGTCTTCACCTCCTGCGCCAGCAGACGCTCCGGCGCAGCCCGATAGCAAGCCGGCCCAGAACGAAGCCCCAGACGCAGCGGGGCAGAGCCCGCAACAGAGCAAGACCCCTCCTATCGTTTCCACCACGGGGTTGGTCCATCTGGTTGCGACTGTGATGGATCGCCATCGCAATTTCATTACCGACTTGGATCAAAGCGATTTCAAAATCATGGAAGACGGCGCGCCCCAGCAAATCCGCTACTTCGGACGCGATACCGATTTGCCTTTGCGCATCGGGATCTTGCTGGATACCTCCAATAGCATTCGTCCGCGGCTGGAATTTGAAAAAGATGCGGCGATGGATTTTTTGCAGCACGTCATACGCAGAAACAAGGACGCAGCCTTCCTGATGACTTTCGATAATGAGCCGGAGGTCATTCAGGACTACACCGGCGACCTCGCGATGCTCACGGATGCCATACGCAAGCAGCGCGCGGGCGGCGGCACTGCGCTCAACGACGCGATTTACCTCGCTGCGGACAAGCTCGCCAATCCGCCATTGCCGAAAGGGCCGAATCCGGAAGTACGGCGTGTGCTGGTGGTAATCAGCGACGGCGACGACAATCTGAGCGATCACGCCCTGAGCGAATCCGTGGAAGCAGCCATCCGCGCCGAGGCGGCCATCTATTGCGTCAGCACAAATACCGATTGGCTTGCGATTGACGGCGATACGCCGCACAAAATGCACATCGAGGGCGGCGACAAAGTTTTGGAAGAGTTCGCGGACCAGAGCGGCGGGCGCGTTTTTTATCCTTACAAGGTGGACGACCTCGCGCAGTCGTTTGTGGATATTGGAACAGAGCTGCGCAGCCAGTATTTCATCGCCTATTCGCCGGCGAACGTGCAATCCACCGGGCAATACCACAAGATCGAAGTGCAGACGGACCGCAAAGGCCTGAACGTACGAACGCGTAAAGGTTATTACGCTACGACGCCGTCGTCACCCCTTGCGCCTAGCAAGTGAACGTCTCCCGCCATTAAAGAAAACGTCAAAAGATTTAACACAGAGGACACGGAGTAAACACGGAGTAAACACGGAGGGCACGGAGAATGCCAGCCCAGATTGCGGTTATTTGCGTGCGTTGGAGCAACGAGCGCGTCAAAGTGTTGGCGCTATCTGTATGGCGCGTAGTAGCCGCGTCGCGCCAGCAACTTCACGTCGGGGCGCGTTACCTGCACTTGAATCTTGCGGAAGGTTCCGTCGCGCTTGAGGTTGGTGGGATAGTAGCCCAGCACGTATTGCGAACGCAGTTCCTCCGAAATCTCATCGAATGCTTTCTCGAGCGATTTCTCGTTGTGGACGTCAATCACGCGGCCGCCGGTATCTTCCGCCATCTTTCGCGCGACGCCTGGGCCCGTGCCGAATGTAGCCATCCGGTCTGTGATGAGTAGGACGTGGATTACGGCGTCGGAGCGCTGTGCAGCTTCAATCGCATCCTGCATCCTCAACTTGCTGCCGGTGTCTTCGGCGTCGGTCAGGATGATCACGCCCTTACGCCCGGCTTCGTTCGCGAGTTCATCGTGGCACGCCAGATAGATGGCGTCGTAGAGATCGGTGCCGCCGCTCTGGCCCTGCGGAATTGTGCCGGGCGTAACCACGCCGCCGCCGCCGACTGAATTCACGCGCGCGCGTCGAATCGCGCTGGCCAACGCGGAAGTGTCTTGAGTGAAATCGGCCAGCAAGTCCACGTCGAAATCAAACGTGATGACCATGGCTTCGTCTTTCGGGCGCATCACCTCACGCAGGAATCGCGAAGCGGCGTCTTGTTCCGCCTCGATCATGCGATCCATGCTGGCGCTGGTATCAATCAGCAGTCCCAGCGTGATGGGCATATCTACTTCCTTGGAAAAAAACGCAACCTTCTGCTCGACGCCGTCTTCCAAAACCTTGAAGTCATCCTTGGTCAGATCGGTGACGATGGCGTGGCGTTTGTCGCGGGCGGTGGCGAAGACGTTCACGATCGTCGTCTGCACTTGCAGCGGCTGCTGGCCCTGCTGGTTTTGCTGGTTGGACTGCGCTTGCACGATCGGCTGAG
Source organism: Candidatus Acidiferrales bacterium (assembly GCA_049287725.1). Lineage (GTDB taxonomy): Bacteria > Acidobacteriota > Terriglobia > Acidiferrales > UBA7541 > Palsa-295. Next base: position 37,033 of record JBAQGJ010000166.1, read on the forward strand.
GAGCTTCGTTTGCCGGCTGATTCGCGGGCCGAGCGGCGTGTTCTGGGGAAAGCAACGCGTGCGACCAATGGGAATCTTGTGGTCCCGCTCCCTTCGCGGGCGCCACCGTCGCCACGCCCACATATCCTATTATCGCCACCGAAAAAATGCCCGCCGCGAGGCTGGTCAGCCGCATTGTATAATCTCCCTGAGGTCGAACGCGTTTGGTACGATGCATCGGCCGCGCTAGCGGATGTTCGGCAATGGCGGCTAGGTTCGCAGTACGAGCGCAAAAACGCAACCGTGCCGTTGGGCACGAAGCGAGAAACCCCGATGACGCGATCTATCCTGACGCTGGGTATTGTATTACTTTTCGCCGGCAATCCCGCGTGGGCTCAGCTGCCGGCCTCGCCGAATCCGCAGCAGCAAAATAAGCCTCCCGTGCAGCCGGGGCAACTGCCGCCGCCCGTGCAACCGGGCACGCCGGCGCCGAATTCGCAAGTTCCGGCCACGCAAACGCCGAAGCCGCAAACCGGGCAGTCGCAGGGGCAGAATACACGCTCCAGGATCGTCAGCCGCACCTCGTTGGTAATCGTTCCCGTCACCGTGAAAAATCGCGACGGCGCATTGATCGGCGACTTGCAACAGAGCGAGTTTCGCGTGTTTTGCGACAACGTGGAACAGCAGGTTGTTTACTTCACTTCCGATCCCTTTCCGCTTTCTGCCGTGGTGCTGATAGACAATCACCTCTCCATCAAGTCCGCCGAGCAGGTGCAAAAAAGCCTCACCGCGATTTCCAGCGGATTTGGACCGAACGACGAAGTGGCGCTGGTGACCTACGATCAATTTCCGAATACCGTCGCCGATTTTTCGTTCAATAACGATCAGCTCTACACCAAATTGAAACGCATGGAACTCGCCTACCGCTATCCCGGTTCACCGCTCGGCGGTCCCTTGACCTCCGGCGCCACCGCCAACGGACGCTCGCTGGAAACCGGCGCGCCCATCACCGGCGGCGTGCAGCAAGAAAAAGAAACAACGGACCTCGATGATGCCGTCTACTCCGCGGGAGAGATGCTCCGAGGGCGCGGGCGCGATCGCCGCAAAATTATTTTCCTGATTTCTGATGGCAATAATTCGCACTCGAACGAACACAGCCTGGATCAAACGATGCAGCTGCTGCTGAAGTACGATATCTCGGTCTATTCGATCTCGGTCGGCCATGCGCTACTGCAAAAACAAAGTACGCGCCTCGAACGCTACGCCACCGCCACGGGCGGAGATACTTTTTACTCGAGCAGCGACCGCGGCCTCGAAGGACTTTACGCTTCCGTGACCGAACAAGCGCGCAATCAGTACACGCTCACGTTCCAGCCGCAAGACACCGATCGCGGCAAGGATTATCACACCATCGAAGTGCGCGTGCGGCGTCCGGATCTCGACGTGACCGCGCGGCAAGGCTACTACCAGAGCGGCTTGCATTAAATTTTTCGCGGCGCACGCGACGCACGGCGCAAAATGTTTTCCAAAACGCCCGCACCAAAAAGTTTTTCTTCTTGACTTCGTTGGCGCGCGCCTTTATAGATTGACGAAGCGATTCGAGCGCGCTTTGAATTTACGGCGCGGCTGAATCGCGGGGAGAATGTTCCAAAGTAGTTCTGCGCGGAACCATCCCGGGTTTCGTTTCACAGCGAAGCCCGTTACGGAAATAAAAACGGGGCGTCCGGTTCATCGGACGCCTTTTTTTTGTAACGCCTGCTTCTACTGAAGTAATAAGACCTTCGTGCCGCTACTCTGCTTCTTCCTGCGAATCCTGTGTGCCCATGCCTCGACGCGGCTTGATCGAAATTAATTGCTCGTGCGCTGGACAGAGCGGCTTGTAATCGCAAAAGCCGCAGCCAAATCCCGGCTTTGGGGAAAATTCGCGCGCGCGGATCTGGTCCGCCACTTCCGCGATTTTATCTTTGGTTTCTTTCAGCGCGTTGGCGTCGCGCGTGGAGGCGACCGCCTCATTGGTCATCAGGTTGTAGAACACAAGCCGCACCGGATCGAGATCCAGCACTTCGCGTGCCGCCAGCGCATAGACGCCCAGCTGCAAATCTTTCGCTGCGGCTTTTTCGTCTTTCGGCTTTCCGGTTTTGTAGTCAATGATCTCGACTGTGTCGCCGGCGATGCGATTCACCTGGTCCATGCGCCCGGTGACGATCACGTCGTGCTCCAGCGGCAACTCGAATGTTTTTTCCTGGTACAGCACATCGGCCGGCGCTGACGTGTATGTCTGATGGAATGCTTCGAGCTGTTCACGCCCGGCTTTGCGGTATTCCTCTTCGTGATAGTCGTCAATATATCCGGCCGCGGACCACTCGCGGTCATAGATCGCCGCGACCTCGCCGAACGGAATCTTTCTCCGCTTGCTCACTTCGCCGACGAATTCCTTGATCGTGGTGTGCATCACGTTGCCGAAAGTCGCCATCGCGTGCGGGCCGCCGCGTACGCTCCACACGTACTGAAACATGTAACGCATCGGGCAGCGATCGTAGGCGTCAATCGCCGAAGCGCTGAGCTGCAACGGCTCGGGACGCGGCGGGTGAAACGCCTTGGCCCACAGCGCAACGCGCGAATAAGCGCGCGTCGGCTCGCTGCCCGGAGGAAATAATTGCGTGGGCTCTACGGAATCGGGTTCCGGCCCCGTAATCTCGACTAAAGCGGGAACCTGCACCTTGGGCTCGAGCTGCTTCGTATCGAATTTATTGATCTTCGGGTTCGCCAGGAAGTTTTCGAGAAATGGCGACGGCTTCTTGCGTTTGTTGACGAGCGTCGAAAGGGTCAGTTGCTGGCGCGCGCGTGTGAGCGCCACATAAAACAGCCGCCGCTCTTCCTGAATTTGAAAATCGCCTTCCGGTTTTTCTTCCTTCATCATTTCCGGCGGGAATTCGAAGACCACTTTGCGGACGCCGGAAGGGAAATCATTGCGCGAAAGCCGCAGAATAAAAACATGCGCGAATTCCAGGCCTTTCGCCGCGTGCACCGTCATCAATTGCACGGCGTCATCGGTGATTTCTTCTTCCAGGCAGATGTCGCCGCCCGCTTCGTAAAAATAGGCGAGATACTCGACGAAATCGCGGAGATGTTTTTTTTCGCTCTTGCGCTCCCACTCCTTCACGAAACTGACGAAGCGGTCGAGGTAGTAGCGATCCTGCTCGGAGGGCAACGGCATGACGCCCAGGCCGGCGATCAATTCGTCCACGAGTTCCGTCGCAGAGCTTCGTCGCGCGCTTTGCCGCAAGCGGGCCAGCAGCGCAACCAGTTCGTTGAGTTTTACGCCAGGCCGGTTGAATGGCGCTTCGTTCTGCGCGGTTTCGAGTTCGTCGCTAAGAGGGCGACGGTGATTCTTGTCGGCGCGCTCCGCGAGGCGCACCAGATCTCGCGGTTCGAGGCCCCAATACGGCGCGGCCAGCACGCGTGCACAGGCGACGTTGTCCGCCGGCGCCACGATCAGGTGCAGCCATGCGAACAGGTCGCGCACCAGCGTGCTTTCCAAAATCGAAAGTTTGCGAATCACGAAAGGGATTTCGCGGCGCCGCAACGCATCCACGAGTTTTTCGCGATGCGTATGCTTGCGGTAGAGCACCGCGAAATCGCGCCAACGCGCTCCGGCGTCGCGCAGTCGTTCGATCTCGGACGTTATCCAGTGAGCTTCCTCCTCCGGCATGCCGAATTCCGCGACGCGAATTTTCTCGCCCTCGCGATTTTCCGTGGTCAATTCCTTGGGCGGCAGCAGCGGAGATTTTTCGTTGTGCGAAATCACTTCGCCGGCGACGCGCAGAATCCGTTGCGTCGAGCGGTAATTCTGCGAAAGCGAAACAAGGAATTTCTTTGCGGCGGGGCCCAGCTTCGCATCGCTGACGCCGCAAAAGCGCTTCAGAAAAATCGTGAAGCTGCCGAACGACGCGCCGCGAAAGCGGTAAATCGCCTGATCGTCGTCGCCGACGGCGACGATATTGCCCCGCTCGCCGGCCAGTAGCCACAGCAGCTCGAGTTGGGCGATGTTCGTATCCTGAAATTCGTCCACCAGAATGTAGCGATATTGCTCGTGCATGCGCCGGCGCAGCTCTTCGTCATCGCGCAATAGTTGCACCGTGTGCATCAATTGCGCGCCGAAAGTCAGCAAGTTGCGTTCGCGCAGCAGCCGCTCGCTCACGCGATAGACGCGCGCGAGTTCTTCCTGCCGCGCCACTTCGTCCTCGGCGATTTGCAATGCATCGGCTTCCAGCGATTTTTTCTGTGCGTCATGTTTCCGTCGCAGCAGTTCCACGTAGCGCTGGTAATCGTCCGGCGTCACCAGCTCGTCCTGACAACGCGAAAAAAACTTCACGAAGTCGCTGATGAATTCGCCGGGATCCTGCAATCGGCGGAAATGTTTTAGATCGAGTTCGCCGATGTGGCGGCGCAGCAGAATTTTGTGGTCAATATCATCCAGCGGCTGAATTTCGGGATTCACCGAACGCAGAATCTGCTCGATGCAAAATGAATGGAAAGTGCTCAGCCAAACGCCTTCGGCTCGTTCGCCGATGGCTTTCACCACGCGATACTTCATCTGGCCGGCGGCTTTGTCGGTGAACGTAAGCCCCAGGATGTTTTCGCCGTTGAGTTCGGAATTCGTTTCGAGCAGATTGCGAATGCGCTCGATGATCACGCGGGTCTTGCCGGTGCCGGCGCCCGCTACAACCAGCAGCGGACCGTCGCCGTGCTCAACGGCGGCGCGCTGTTCGGCGTTCAGTCCGGAATTTTGTGCGGTGGTTTCTCTTGGGCCCATGGACGGAATTGGTGCACGCCTATCTTAGCAGATATTGCCATAGACGAACAGAAGGCGAAGATACGCGAGCGAAATGTTGCGACGAGCGCCATCGCGAATGAATCGGTGGGGGCACGGCGTGTCGCAGATCCGTAGCGGGAGGGCTGTGCCCGCGGCCGCAAGCGCGTCGAGCGTAAATTGACCGCCTCGCGCACCGCGCCTATACTGTAGTTTGCGAGTTTGTGGCGCGGACACTTGGTCTGCGCCTTACTGCGAAGGAGCAATCGTCATGGCAATTCCCGGCACCGAACAACCAGTCATCTTGAGCGCCGTCCGCACACCGATCGGCAAATTCATGGGCGGCCTATCGCCCCTATCGGCAACGGAACTCGGCGCGAAAGTGATCGCCGAAGCTGTGCACCGCGCTGGAATTGACCCGAACCTGGTGGACGAAGCGATCATGGGCAACGTGGTGCAGGCGGGCCTCGGCCAGAATCCCGCACGCCAGGCCGCGCTGCGTGGCGGCCTCGATTCGCGCGTCGCGGCGATGACGATCAACAAAGTGTGCGGCTCGGGACTGAAAGCCGTCGCGCTCGCCGCACAGGCTGTGCAATTGGGCGAATCCGAAATCGTCGCAGCGGGCGGCATGGAGTCCATGTCCAATTGCCCGTATCTGCTGAAAGGCGCGCGCACCGGCTTCCGTCTGGGTAATCAGGAAATGATCGACTCGATGATCAACGACGGATTGTGGGACGTGTACGAAAACTATCACATGGGCGTGACGGGCGAACTGGTCGCGGAAAAATATGGAATCTCGCGGCAGGAGCAGGATCAGTTCGCGCTCGAAAGCCATCAGAAGGCCATCCGCGCCATAAAATCATGCTTTTTCAGCGCGCAAGTCGTTCCGGTGGAGATTCCGCAGAAGAAGGGCGATTCCGTCATCATCAAAACCGACGAATCGCCGCGCGAAGATACTTCGCTTGAAGCGCTCGCGAAGTTGAAGCCCGCGTTCAAGAAAGACGGCACCGTGACGGCAGGGAACGCGCCTGGCACGAACGACGGCGCCGCCGCGCTGATCATCACCGGCGAAAAAAATGCCGCGCGCCTCGGCAGACAGCCCATGGCGCGGATCGTCGCGCAAGCCGTCAGCGGCGTGGAACCGAAATGGGTGATGATGGCGCCGGTGGACGCGGTTGAAAAGTTGCTGAAGAAAACCGGCTGGGACCGCGACAAGGATGTGGACCTCTACGAACTCAACGAAGCATTCGCGGTCGCGGCCATCGCGGTCACGCGCGTTCTGAAGCTCAACCCTGAAAAAGTAAACGTCAACGGCGGTGCGGTCGCGCTGGGCCATCCCATCGGCGCATCAGGCGCGCGCGTCCTCATAACGCTGCTCTTCGAAATGCAGCGCCGCAACCTCAAGCGCGGAATCGCAGCACTGTGCCTCGGCGGCGGCAACGCCGTAGCGGTAGCCATCGAACGCCAGTAGCATTTCGTAGCGCCGGCGTCTCGCCGGCTCTTTGCTCAGCATTTACGACCGCGCGCACAATAGCGATTGTCATCCCGAGGAGCGAAGCGACGAGGGACCCCTCTTCGATCTTCACTTTACTCGCGGCGTCCGTCATTGGTTGAGCGCGCTTGACGTTCCTCGACCTCCTGTGTTTCCTTTACCTCTCGACTTCACTCTAGGAGGGCCATGAAATCCGCAGCCCTCGGTTTCCGTGCTCACTCCGGCTGGACGGCGCTCGTCGCGCTCTGCGTGACGAAAGGTGTTCCGTCTGTGTTGGCGCGCCAGCGACTTCATCTGGTCGAAACCTTTACTTACCGATTCCGGCAGCCGTATCACACTGCGGAGAAGATGCCGGCCGATGAGGCGCAGGCGTTCATCTCCCGCGCCGAGACTGAAGCACAGCGTCTCGCCAGTCGCGCGATTCACGAACTCAAGGAAAGTCTTCTAGCGCAGGGCTACGAGCTAAAGCGTTGCGGTCTGGTTCTCGCCTCTGGAAGAGCGTTACCTCCTCTTCCACAGATTTTGGCGTCGCACGCTCTGATTCACACAGCTGACGGCGAACTTTTTCGTCGTGCGATCCTCGACGCGAGCGCCCAGAACGGACTTGCCAATGCGACCATAAGGGAGCGCGAAATTTTGACCGAGGCGTCGCGCGTTCTGCGCATCAAGCCCAACGATCTCACGCGCCGCATCGCCGAACTCGGCAAACCGCTGGGCCCGCCGTGGTCGCAAGACGAAAAGCTAGCTTCGTTAGTCGCATGGCTGGCTCTCGCGTCCCGATCTTCAGCCGACATCCCCGCATCCAAGCGCATCGCGTGACACCTTCCTTACGCGCTTAGCTTCCGCTATCATCGCTGCCGTCGGCAATAGCCAGCGACGCGAGCGCTATCTAAATGTTCTGCCCAAACTGCAAAGCGGAATACCGCGACGGGTTCACGCAGTGCGCCGATTGTGGTGTCGCACTAGTTTCGCAAGTTCCGGAGTCGGAGGCGTCTTTCACCAACTCGCCAGTCCCGGGTAAGCCAGAGCTACTTTGGACCGGAACCGACGAAGGGCTGGCGGCGCACATCGAAAGCGCGCTGGACTCCGCAAAAATTTCTCATCATCACCGCGCGAAAGATAGCGGCGACTTCCCCGGAGTGTCGCAGCCGGTGTATGCGATTTTGATTCATGTCCGCGATCATCAAGCGGCTCATGCGGCGCTCGACGATGTCGTGTGCCGCTTTGAAGCCAACCCGGCGGAGGGTGACGATGAGCCGGACGATTCTGATTCTTCGGCGCTGATCCCGGCGGAGACCGATGATGAAGACGATTCGTCGGAAGTTCCGCAGGATTTCGTCCCCGACGATTTCGATCCAGCGGAAGCGACCGTGGAAGTATGGTCGGGTGAAGATGCCACCATGCAAAACAATTTAGTTACTTTCCTCGGCGGGATCGGCATTGGCTCGGCGACCGATGATTCCGCGGGCAAACTGCGAATTCGCGTGACGCCTTCATCGCAAACGCGCGCGTCGGAAATGATCCGGCAAGTTATGGACGCGTCCTAGTGGACACTGCTGCGTCGGTACCCGACGTTTTGCGCGCATTGCCTTGATCTTCTTTTCATCGAGGAAACTTCATGCCGGGTCGCCGCGTCCCATCGAAGTCGCCAAGAAAGAAGAAGACTGTCAAAGCTAACGCCTCGGCGGATGCACGGGTGACGTTTGACAACGTGCGGCAGATTTCCTTGGCGCTTGATCACGTCGAAGAGGCCACGTCTTACGGCACGTCGGCATTCAAAGTGCGCGGCGCGTTGTTCGTCCGGCTGCATCAGGACTTCGACTCGACGATCGTGGTGCGCACGGATTTCGAGCAGCGTGAAGAGTTGCTGGTCGCGGATTCCGAGACGTACTACATCACCGATCACTATCGCAACTATCCGTGGGTGCTCGTACGCCTCTCCCACTTCATCTAGACGCTCTCCGGGATCTTCTGCGCATGGCGCACCGCCTCGCAGCAACAAGTAAGCGCCGTTCATCGCGCGATTAGCCCGCCGGACGTCGCGGATTGCGGAAAAAGAAGCGGATGTCATCCCGAGCGCAGCGAGGGATCTGCTTTTCGCCGACGCCTTCGGAATGACAAGACAATTCCGTACGTCTGTTCGCAAACTATTCAACGGGACCGAGCGCCGCTTGACGTTCCTCTACATCCTATGTTCCCTTTACCTCGTCTACATCTTTTTCATTTGCGGAGGCTTCATGCCGGCGGATGCAATCAAGACAGTCGCGGTGCTTGGTGCGGGGACGATGGGCAATGGCATTGCGCACGTTTTTGCGCGCTCGGGCTACAAAGTGCTCCTGCGCGACGTCGAAAAGCGTTTCCTCGACCGTGGCTTGGAGACCATCACGAAAAATCTCGATCGCGAAGTGAAGAAAGGCAAGATCAGCGAAGCCGATAAGCCAGCCGTCCTCGCGCGCATCGAGCCCACGACGGAAACCTCCGCGCTCGCCGCCGCCGATTTTGCCGTCGAAGCCGTGCCCGAGCAGCTCGATCTGAAAGTCCGCTTGTTGAAAGATGTGGACGCGGTGCTCAGGCCCGGCGTGATCCTCGCGAGCAACACGTCTTCAATTTCCATCACGCAACTTGCCGCGCAAACCAGCCGCCCCGAGCGCTTCATCGGCATGCACTTCATGAATCCCGTTCCAGTGATGGCGCTGGTGGAAGTGATTCGCGGCCTCGCCACCAGCGACGAAACTTTTCAGATCACCACGTCGCTCTGCGAAAAGCTCGAAAAGAAGCCCGTCGCGGTGAACGACGCGCCCGGCTTTGTCTCGAACCGCGTGCTGATGCCGCTGATCAATGAAGCCGCCTACGCGGTGATGGAAGGCGTGGCCACGCCCGAAGCCGTCGACGCCGTGATGAAAATGGGCATGAACCATCCGATGGGCCCGCTCGAGCTAGCCGATTTCATCGGCCTGGATGTCTGCGTGAACATCCTCGAAGTGCTGCAAACGGGTTTTGGCGATCCCAAATATCGCGCCTGCCCGCTGCTCCGCAAATACGTAGCCGCCGGATGGCTAGGCCGCAAGACGGGCCGTGGCTTCTACAAGTATTGACCCCACTCTTCCGCTCGCGCTCCGCAAGATTGCGCGACAGATCCGCTCACACTGGCGCCGGCCTCGCGTCTAAACGACCAGCATCCGTGTTCCTAGCCCGAGGCTCGTCATGAAAAACGTGTATCGCTTCGTCGTCGCGCTCTTGCTCCTTGCCGTGTCTCATCCGGCCTTTGCACTGCAAATGGGCCAAACGGATTTCAGCAAAGAGCAGACAAAAGTAATCACCCTTCGGCCCAATATCGCGCTGATCCGCATCGCCACACCTCAAGACCTCAACAATATCGTCGTGCTCTCCGGCCCTGAAGGCTACTTGCTCGTCGATCATCCCGAAGCCGCCTCGAATCCCATCATCCAAAAAGCTCTCGACGCTCTTGGCAAACGCCCGGTGCGATTTCTGCTGAACACGCATTGGCACTACGACCACGTAGGCGGCAACGAAATTTACGGCCCGGACGCGATCATCGTCGCGCAAGAAAATGTCCGCAAGCGGCTGATGACCAAGCAAACCCCGCCGTGGTCGCCGACGCCCATCGGGCCGTATCCTGAACGTGCCTGGCCGCGCATCACCTTCCGCGATTCGCTCACCATTCATTTCGCCGGCGAAGACATCGAAATGGACCACTACGCCAACGGCCACACCGACACCGATTCGGTAGTGTATTTCGCGCCCGCGAATATCGTAGTGCTCGGCGACCTCTTCATCGGCAAGGGAGACGTCGCCGGCGGCATAGACATGGAAGGCATCGCGCGCTCCCTCACCGCCGTGCTCGCGCGCATTAACGACGACACCATCATCGTCAGCGGCCACGGCGACTTACAGAAACGCAGCGACCTCGCGCTCTATGTCCAGCTCTTGAATCAGACCATCGACCAAGTCCGGCAGGAAATCGCCGCGGGGAAGAGCGAAAACCAAATCGTTGGCGAAGGATTGCCCCAGCTATGGCAGCCATGGTTCGCGCCAAAGCCGGTTCCCAGCGAGCACGATTTCATGCAGCGGATTTATGCGACGCTCACCCACACCAGCAATCTCGATCAATAGCGCCGCTGTCGCCGACCAACCCGTTCAGCCAAGCGGGACATCGGGAGGAGTTTGCTTTTCTCGTTCCTGCCGTTTTGCGTAGAGCCAACAGAGGGAGAGAGCCCAGCCTACGGAAAGGGAAATCCAAACTTGTAACCGCCAACCGAGAGCGACAGACAAACACATTAGGTATCCCGCGCCGATGACGAACCCGTCCATATACTTAGTGAGCCGTCGTTGTCGTGCAGTGAGCGGCGCATCGCGGTTCGTCTGGCGGTAGTGCAACCACGCCGCTGCATGATGGATACCCGCGGCGACAGGAGGGAATAGCGAAAGGACAATTAGGACGGCCGGATCCACTCGCGTGGCTATCATCGGAACGGAACTCCCGATCATCCAGTATTTCCCTGCAGACTTGCGGCGGTGCGCGGATGTTACCATCGCAGGGGGTAGGGGTAGAAGCTCTCAAATAGTCTTTGCTTTTTGTTCGCCTTGTGCTAATCTGCCTTCCAGAAAGGCTAGGTAGGGACCTCGGCACTCTGGTACACTGGCCCCGCCTCGGTCTCCAGCTAAGACCAAAATGAACGCCCTCTAGAGGTGGAACTGTGAACGACGAAAAAACAAAAAACCTGGATTTGGCTATCTCCCAGATTGAAAAGCAGTACGGCAAGGGCTCCATCATGCGCCTGGGGAACAAGGACGTCCTCGTTCCGGTGAACGTGATCCCCACCGGCTCGATCTCGATTGACGCAGCGCTTGGCGTGGGCGGCTTTCCGCGCGGCCGCGTGATCGAAGTCTACGGCCCGGAATCTGGCGGCAAGACGACCCTTACCCTGCACGTGATTGCCGAGGCCCAGAAGTTGGGCGGCCAGGCTGCCTTCATTGACGCCGAACACGCGCTGGACCCTTCGTATGCGCGGAAGCTGGGCGTGGACGTGGACAACTTGCTGGTATCGCAACCCGATAACGGCGAACAGGCCCTCGAAATCGCGGAAGCGCTCATCCGTTCGAACGCCGTGGACATTATTGTTGTGGACTCGGTGGCGGCTCTCGTTCCGCGCGCCGAGCTCGAAGGCGATATGGGCGACGCGCAAATGGGCCTGCAGGCGCGGCTGATGTCGCAAGCACTGCGCAAGCTGACCGCGATCGTTTCGAAGTCGAAGACCTGCCTGATTTTCATCAACCAGATCCGCGAAAAGATCGGCGTGATGTTCGGCAATCCCGAAACCACCACGGGCGGACGTGCGCTGAAGTTTTATTCTTCGATCCGCGTGGATATTCGCCGCATCCAGGCCATCAAGGAAGGCGACCGCGTCGTCGGTTCACGCACGCGCGCGAAGATCGTGAAGAACAAAGTGGCTGCGCCGTTCCGCGAAGCCGAGTTCGACATCATTTACGGCGAAGGCGTTTCGCGCGAAGGCGATTTGATTGACTTGGGCGTCAGCAGGGGCTTGCTCGAGAAGTCCGGCACCTGGATTTCGTACAAGAACGAGCGCCTCGGCCAGGGCCGCGAGAATGCGCGCGTTTTCCTGAAGGAAAACACTGACATTCGCGGCAAAATCGAGCACGAACTGCGCAAGCAACTCGGTCTACTGAGCCTTGCGGCCACTGCGGCGGAAGGAAACGGCAAGCCGTCTCCCGAAGCACAAAAGCTAGCCGCGGAAGCCGCGAAGCAACCGCCGAAGGCCGCAGCCGCGGCACAAGGCCGCGCTGCCCGCTAGCGGTTTACGGAAAAAGTGTATGCTCTCAAAGGGCCGAAGCTTTCGGCCCTTTGTGCTTCCTGCGAGTGACGACCTGGTTCACGTGAGCGGTACCGAGCCCCAAAACTAACCCCAGCGCCGTAGGCGCGACAAGAATTAGCCCGGCCCAGAAGGGCCGGGTATTCGGCGAAAGGAAAAAACAGCACCGTAGGTGCGGCACAAGCTTCACGCCGTTTCGATTCGAGGCGGGCCACCGTCCCAAAGTTTGCCGAGCCAACATGTCTCCGTGTCCTCTTTCGCAGTTCTCCATGTCCTCTGTGTTAAATCTTTTGCGGTAAACGCCCGGGAGCGCCTCGCCCTGTGCACCGCGATTTCGCCTCAGTTTCCGCGCCCCCGCATCTGTCCTTTCGCCCCGCCGTTACGATCAGGAAAGCCGTTCGCGTTTCCAGTTGCTTCCACCTGTAATATTTCCGTAAACTAAAGCTCCTTCGGCTGATGTACGCGGTTTTTAGGCCGATTAAGAACTCGATGCGACCCCAGCCAGCCATCAAACAATTTGTCCCGGTACTTTGCCTGCTGCTAGCGGGCGCGTTCGCAGCCGCTTCCGGCGCGACGCCGACTAAATCCAAATCCAGGTCCACTACTCGCACCCATCATCGCAGTCGCGGCGTTTCCGCGTGGGGCGATCCCACGAAAAACGATAACGCCGAGTACGACGATCCAGTCATCCGGCAGGTTGCCGTGGACGCGCTGGGCCATGCCAATGGCTCGGTCCTCGCCATGGACCCGTCCACTGGACGCATTCTCACCATCGTTAATCAGAAGATGGCGTTTTCTTCCGGCTTCGAACCTTGCTCGACGATCAAGCCGGTGATCGCGCTCGCGGGATTGCAGGAAGGCGTGATCACGCGCGACACCATGATCAAGATCGGCCATCGCCGCTACATGGACCTCACCGAAGCGATGGCGCATTCCAATAACGTCTACTTCCAGGAAGTGGGCACGCGCCTCGGTTTCGCGCGCGTACATCAGTACGCTCATTTGCTCGGTTTGGGCGAACGCGCCGGCTACGGGATTTCGGAAGAGCAGCCGGGATTGCTGCCGGGCGCTCCGCCGGCTTTTGGCGGTGTCGCGCGCATGTCCAGCTTTGGCGAAGGCATTCGGCTCACGCCTTTGCAGCTCGCTTCGCTGGTTTCCACTCTTGCAAATGGCGGTACTCAGTATTTCCTGCAATACCCGCGCACGGAAGCGGCCCGCGCCAATTTTCAGCCGCGCGTGCGTCAACAGCTCGATATCGCGCCGCTCCTGCCGGATATCCGCGAAGGCATGCTCGCGGCCGTGATGTACGGCACCGCCAAGCAAAGTTACGATCCGGATGGCGAACAGGCGTTGGGCAAGACCGGAACGTGCAATGATGAAGCTCTCGGTGGACGTCTCGGCTGGTTCGTTTCTTATGCCGATCAAGCGCACCCAAAAATCGTGCTGGTCGTTTTGATTCGCGGCGGAAGCCGCTCGGTCAGCGGTCCGCACGCTTCGGAAATTGCGGGCCGAATTTATCACGGCTTGCGCGAGCGCAATTACTTCGCCGATATCGCGCGGCGCCAGCAGTATGCTGCCGCAGGCGCGTCTCACTAGTCGCCACACCTCACACAAGTCAATTCGCGAGTCTTTGTGGGTCGTGGCTTTAGCCACGACATCAGAGCGACAGTTTCGGGACGGCTTTAGCCACTGAAGTTCCGACTTGGAACTACCCTTGGGCAAGCGGTTACTCCCAAGAAAAATCTCTCGCATTTTGATTTTCCCTCGCCAGCCCGCTGCGCTATGCTCGTTTTTGTTAAATTGGATCGTGGTGCAAGGCTATGAAGAAAATGCTGAAGACTGTTCTTATTGGCGCCGTGCTCGCCGCAGGTGCTGCGTGCGCGGCGATCGCCTATAGCGCGCGTGTTTCCGCCGAGAATGATGTTGCGATGCAGGCATCCTTCGCGCGCGACGAGGCCCGCCACGTCCAGCAGCAGATGGTTCTCTTCACGGAGGGCATCGTCCCGGCGCGCCTGCCGTTCCATTTGTTCTTACAAGGGCTGGGCGTCGCCCCAGCGGACGCCGCGCGGCTGATTGCGTCGGCACAGTCGGTTTTCGATTTTCGCCAGGTGCGAGCGGGGAATCACATTTCCGTGGGACGCTCGATTCTGGGTGAACTCGAGGAAGTGCGCTATCGCATCGATGCCGACCGTATCCTGCACATCGCGCCGCAAGGCAATGAATTTCGTTCCGAAATCCAGACGATTCCGTCGGAGACCAAGACCGTCGGCGTCACCGGCGAAATCCGCGGCTCACTGTTCAATGCTGTAACCGACGCGGGAGAAAAACCCGAGTTGGCCATGCGCCTGGCGGATATTTTCGGCTGGGATCTGGATTTTTACACCGACCCGCGCCCCGGCGACACTTTTCGCGTGGTGGTCGAAAAGAAAATGCTCGCGAACGGCGAGGTTTCTTCTTACGGACGGATTCTGGCGGCCGAATACGTCAATGGCAATCATCCTTATCGCGCGGTTCTATTTCACGGTCCCGGCGGAGCGCCGGCCTATTACACGCCGGACGGCAAATCCATGAAGAAAGCGTTTCTGCATTCGCCGCTGAAATTCGCCGCAGTGATTACGTCGCATTTCAGCGAGCATCGCTTTCATCCCATCCTGAAGGAATACCGACCGCATCTCGGGATTGATTATGCTGCGCCTACCGGCACGCCGGTCCAGACGATCGGCGATGGACGCGTGATTTTCGCGGGGATGAAAGGCGGCGCTGGGAATCTGATCGAAGTGCAGCAGTCGAACGGCTACACCACGTATTACATGCATCTCTCGCGCGTGCTGGTGCGCTCCGGCCAGCGCGTCGAACAAGGCCAGCGCATCGGCTTGGTCGGCATGACGGGCCTAGCCACCGGTCCGCACCTCGACTTCCGCATCGAGCGCGGCAAACAATTCCTGAATTTCGAGCGCCTCCCGCTGCCCCCGTCCGATCCAGTCTCGAAGCGCGATTGGAGCCAGTTCGCCGCAGCCCGCGACCAAGCCATGGCGCTGATGCCGCGACTACCATCACAGCAGGGAACAGCGCTAGCCAAGAATGCATCGCCAGCCTCGTTACCACCTGTCCCAGCCCCATCCCTTCCAGCGGCTCAATAGGCAACTTTCTCTGTCGGCAGCAATCCAAGTTTCATAACTTGCGACCGTGAAGTACCGAGCGTTCTGTTGAGTGCGGCGGCACGCCACCGTTTTCGCCGCGTGGACGACGTCGCCGAAAACTCGCGTGGAAACGTCTCTAATTGCGCACCTTGCTAAGCGGTAGAAGGGCTGTTATTCTACGTTCGTAATGGCTAACAAGAAGACCAAACTTGACGCGAGCGTGGAGAGGGCAGCCGAGATAATTCAGGCCCACCTAGCCACTTTACCCTCTGCTCAAGCCGCGGCGATGCGGAAAGACCTGCACGCGTTGGCCGTTAAGTCTTCCCGCTCCGCAAAGCGTGGAAAAGTTTCAAGATCTCCGCGAACCGGCCGTCCTCGTCCTTTATCCCGTGCTTCCGCAAAATCTGCATGAACTCCCGCTCGTCACCACTTTTAAAAATGTGCTCAAGATCTCGTAATAAAGCGGTCGTTTCGGCCCGTGAGTGCTTGAATTTATCTGGCATTAGTTGCCGCCCCTCCCCATCAGGCTATCCTCTCGCCAAGAGCTACATCTCGCACGAGCAATTTGATCGTTTGCTCCAATTGGCGCATCCGCTGCGTTACGAATACGAGTTCCTGTCACCGGCCAGATCCCCGTCTGAGGCGTTTTGCGCTTGATTTCTATGTACTAACATGTTAACATAAGTCGGGCGATAATTTCGGTTGGGCGCGGGGGCGACATGAAGAATGGCGGCGCGGCGAAGGTGAAAAGATACCATTAGGCGCCCGGCGCCGTCACGATTTCTAATCGTCACACCTCGCGATTAGAAATCGCTATATGTCACTCAAAACAAAGGACGGCGGTCCGTTCTAATCGACACTTTTTTGCAGTTTGGGCGACGTATTTTTGCTCGCGAAATCCGCATTCCCTGGGGTCGGAACCCGCTGCGTCAGCAATTTGCGGAAGGCAGAGGCTAGGGCTCGTACGATACGCGCCAGATCTGTTTTTGACCGTCGTCGGACGAGATGAGGAGGGAGCCGTCGGTGGCGACGGCTACGCCGACCACGCGTCCATAGACTTGCTTGCCGGCAGGATCGGGCACGAACCCGGAAAAGAACGGCACGGGCGGCCCGCTGGGAGCGCCATTGTGGAACGGAACGAAGACGACTTGGTACCCGCTGCGGATGCGGCGATTCCAGGAGCCGTGCTCGGCGATGAACGCGCCGTCGCGGTAGGCCGCAGGGAACTGCGTCTTGTCGTAAAACGCAAACTGCAGTGGCGCAACATGCGCCCCCAAGAGCAGGTCAGGCGTAATGGATTTTGCAACCATGTCGGGCCGCGACGAGACGCGATTGTCCACATGCTGGCCCAGGTAAGCGTAGGGCCAACCATAGAAGCCGCCAGGAACGACGTGAGTAAAGTAATCAGAAGGCACGTCGTCGCCGAGATCGTCGCGCTCGTTAACGTCAGCCCACAATTCACCGGACGACGGATCGAAGGCGATGCCTACCGCATTGCGCAAGCCGCTGGCATAGACACGCATGTTGCGCCCATCGGGATCCATCACAAGAATCGCAGCGCGCCGCGGATCCGATTCAATTCCAACATTGCTGCGCGATCCCACCGAGACAAACAACTTGCTGCCATCGGGGCTAAACGCAATCGAACGAGTCCAGTGCTGATGATAACCACCGCCCGGCAAATCGAGGATAGGCTCAGCATCCGAAAGCCTGCGCGAAGTCTTGGGATCGAGGCGAAAGCGCACGACGCGGTCAGTGTTCGCCACGTAAACATAGTCTTCGTGGAAGGCGATGCCGAATGGCAGACTCAAATGATCCGCAAAAACTTCGCGAGCCGCGAGCCCAGACGACGGCGAAGAGCGCAACACGATCACTTGGCCGCCCCCGGAATCGGCAACGAAAACGTCGCCATTAGGGGCGACCGTAAGCCAGCGAGGCTGCTCAAACCCACTCGCGAAAATAGACGCCTTGAACCCCGCCGGCACTTGCGGCTGGAAATTCGCTGGCGGCGGAACGGCCACAGGCCAGTTGTAGACGGCCCCGAGCACCCCGGTGACGCGCGCTCGCCAACCTCCGATGTTCAGCAGAAGGAACAACGCGGGAACCGCAACCGCCAGCGCGATTACCGCGACGATCGCTTTCCAGTAGGTCTTCCAAAAACGCATCAAGCGCCCTCCCGCTGAATTCGCACTCATTTATATTGCAAACGCGCGCGAGCAACCAGTTCTAATCGCCGCGAAGAAACGCCGGGCGGTGCGGGCGTTGACTTGCCTTTCCGGCGCAGCCTAAGATGCTCGCTCGGGTGGATTCCTACCTGTGAGCGAGCAGACCGTCTCCCATTACCGAATCGTTGAGAAGGTCGGTGAAGGCGGGATGGGCGTGGTTTATCGCGCGCACGACGACCGCCTCAACCGCGACGTGGCCCTGAAGTTCCTCCCCGCTCAACTTGATAAGGACGAGAACGCGCGCCTACTTCTGATCCGCGAAGCCCGCACGGCGTCCGCGTTGAATCATCCCAACATTTGCACGATATACGACGTGGGCGAAGCCGACGGCAAAAGCTACATCGTCATGGAGTTCGTGCAGGGGCGGTCGCTGGCGGAACAAATTCCGGAGGGCGGGTTACCGACGGAAACAGTGATTCGTTACGGCGAGCAAATCGCCGACGCCATGGCCCACGCACACGAACACGGCGTGATTCACCGCGACTTGAAGACTCCGAACGTGATCATCATGCCGGGAGGGCGTGTCAAGGTCCTCGACTTCGGCTTGGCGAAACACATGACGCCCGGCGAAATCACGCTGAAGACGCAATCCATTAGCACGCTGACGTCGGAAGGCGCGATCGTGGGGACCATGCACTATATGGCTCCTGAGTTATTTCGCGGCGAGCCCGCCGACGCACGCAGCGATATATGGGCATTGGGAGTTGTGCTTTACGAGATGGCCAACGGCAAGCGGCCCTTTCGCGGAAGAACATCGTACGAGCTGAGCTCGATGATCCTGCACGATAGCGCACCGGCGCTGCGGGAGAATGTCCCAGCGGGATTGCGCGCGGTGATCGAGCATTGTCTCGCGAAAGAGCCGGCGCAACGCTATCAGCATGCCAGCGAAGTGCGCGCGGCGCTGGAGGCCTTGCGCACGAACTCTGCGGTGATTCCGGCGAGTGCGCTTCAAGCTTCCGCAATTTTACCTACCACCGAGAGTCGCCGCCCGGGGCTTCGCAATGCAATTCTGATTTCTGTGGCAGCTTTGGCGCTGGTGCTAATTGCGGCGTTGGTCTGGAAGCTGGTGGAGGTGAAGTGGCGGGGCTCACCGGGTGTGGGCGCGGCGTCCATCCAATCTTTGGCCGTGCTGCCGCTGGAGAATCTTACGGGCGATCCCAAACAGGATTATTTTGCGGACGGAATGTGCGACGCGCTGATCACGGAACTTTCGCAGATTAAGAAATTGCGGGTGATTTCGCGGACGTCGGTGATGCAGTACAAGGACAAACACGAAAGTCCGGCGCAGATCGCGCAGGAACTAGGCGTGGATGCGTTGGTGGAGGGCTCGGTGCTGCGGTCGGATGACCGCGTGCGAATTTCTGCCGAGCTGGTGCAGCCGCAAACGGGCCAGAATCTTTGGGCGCACAGTTACGAGCGGACGGTGACGGATATTCTGACGCTGCAGAGCGACGTGGCGCGCGACATCGTCACGCAGATCCAGATCCAATTGACGCAACCGGAGCAGGAGCGTCTGGCGAAGACGCGAACGGTGGTGCCGGCGGCTTACGACGCGTACCTGCAAGGGAATTATTACGCGAACAAACGGACGGGCGAGGCGATGACGCAGGCCGTCGCGGATTACCGGCAAGCGATTCAACTGGACCCCACATACGCGCCGTCCTACGCGGGACTCGCGGGAGCTTTGACGCTGGCGGCGGATTATAAGGATCTGCCGTCGTCCCAAGTGTTGCCGGAAGCCGAAGCGGCAGCGGTGAAAGCTCTGCAATTGGACGATTCGCTTGCGTCCGCGCACGCGGTGCTGGGGCAAATTCATGCGTACAGCCTGCATTTCCCGGGAGTTCTGGACGAATTTCAGCGCGCAATTCAATTGAATCCGGGCGACGCGAATGCACACCATTGGTACGCGCTGGCGCTCGCGGAGGCCGGAAAAAGCGACGAAGCGATTTCAGAAATGAAGCTGGCGCAGGAACTCGATCCGCGTTCGCTGATCATCAACGCGAATTTGTCGTGGGTGTTGTATCTGTCCGGCAAGTACGATGACGCAATTGCGCAGGCACAGAAGACGATCGCGATGGACCCGAGCTTTTCGGTAGCGCACGGATACCTGGGGCAGGCGTATCTCGCCAAGGGTGAATACGAAAAGGCGTT
This sequence comes from Candidatus Acidiferrales bacterium, assembly GCA_049287725.1. GTDB lineage: Bacteria > Acidobacteriota > Terriglobia > Acidiferrales > UBA7541 > Palsa-295. Next base: position 56,685 of record JBAQGJ010000166.1, read on the forward strand.
GGCGGAATTGCAGCGGGCGCTGGGGCTATCGGGCAACGAGACGTCTTTCAAGGCTGAACTGGGGAATGCATACGCGGTCGCGGGGAAAAAATCGGAGGCGCTCGCGATTCTGCACGAGTTGTTGCAAATGTCCACGGGGCAGTATGTGGCGCCCTATAACATTGCGTTGGTGTATGTGGGCCTGGGAGATAAGGACGAGGCGTTTCAGTGGCTGGATAAAGCCTACGACGAGCGCTCTGTGCGGCTGATCAACATCGCGGTGCATCCGCGCTTGGCGAGTTTGCGGAGCGATCCGAGATTTGGCGCGCTGGTACAGAAAATCGGGCTACCGATGCCGCCGGTAAATGGACAGTCCATGTGAGCGTCGGATTAACAACGCTGTTATAGGTGATCGCGAGCAATCTATCTTGACGCTTCATTGCGGGTCAACTACACTCACGCCGAAATGAGATTTTCAGCGTGCTGGATGAGGGGACGGTATGGCGAAGATCAGTTTCACACTTAAGAGTGTCGCGAAAGAAATAGCCAAGGCCGAGAAGAAACTGCGCTCGGTGCGCTCGAAAGTCACGAAGGAAGATCAGAAGAAGATCGATCTGAATCTGCGGGGCCTGGAGAAATGCCAGGGCGTGATCAAGCATTTCTGCAGGCCGCCGACGCTATTCGGACAAACATTCACGACCAAGCCGAAGTCAAAATAACGCCGGCCGCCGTGCCGAACCGCCCCGACACGACTTGAAGTGCGCGGAAGGAGAACTCCATGGCCAAGATCGGTTTTTCGTTGCACCCCGTTGCAGTGGCAATACGCAGCGCGGAAAAGAAACTGCGGTCCTTACGGCCAAAGGTCAGCAAGGCCGACCAAAAGAAAATCGATTTAAATCTGCGCATGCTGGAGCAGTCCTACCGTCTCATAAGACGCCCTTGCCCGGTGAAAAGAACAATCGCGCAAGTACCATTCGGGCAGTGGTTCACGAGCAAAGCCGACTGATGCGGCGAGGGACGCTGCCGAGTTCGCCTTGTGCGCGCTCGATCCGTTCTAGTTCGCATGGCTAAAGCGAAGCAGGTGCTGTTCCGGCGGTCTCCTTATTTGGTTTCGTACTGGCATGCCGGCAAGCTGACTTTCGAAAATTACGCGACCGGCAAGGGCGCGACAGCGGCGCCCATCGCCACCGAAGTATTGGATTTCTTTAGCAGCTGGCGCTCCGCCGACGCTATTTTCCGCCATCTTCCGCGATATTCGCCTTCCTCCTTGCGCGCTGCGATGCAGGGTCTGGTGCGCCATTCGCTGTTGCAACGCTCTGACCGCAAAGAACATCCCGTCGAACGAGCCATGACTGCATGGTCGCATTGGAATCCCACCGCGGGCTTTTTTCATTTCACGGGGCGCGATTTGCCCTTCGAAGCGGATCTCGTGCGCGTCGGGCGTTATATGGAAGGGTTGACGCACGAGAAAGCGATGCCGGTACCGGTAAAGCGCTATCCGCAAGCCGCACAAACTCCGCTGCTGCCGGTGCGCGAGAGCGGTGAATTCCCGCGCGTGCTTACCTCGCGCAGAACATGGCGGAGATTTGCGTCCGGACAACTTTCCTTCGCCGATTTAAGCACGTTGCTGGGGTTGACGTTTGGGGTGCGTGAATGGGTAACTGTTCCGCCGCTGGGACGATTTGCGGTGAAGACTTCTCCTTCGGGCGGGGCGTTGCATCCGATCGAGGCATACGTGGTTGCGCGGGATGTGGAGGGAATTTCTCCGGGGATTTATCACTACGACGCAAGCAGGCACCAGCTGGAATTACTGCGGCGAGGGATTACGAGCGACAGGATGTCGGAATACGTGATGGGGCAGCGATGGTTTTCGGACGCTTGCGCGTTTGTGGTGATGACCGCGGTTTTCACTCGGACGCAATGGAAGTACAGGTTTCCGCGGGCGTACCGCGTGGTGTTGGCGGAGACAGGGCATTTGTGCCAGACGTTTTGCCTGACCGCGACGTGGCTGGGGCTTGCACCTTTTTGCACGATGGCGCTGGCGGATTCGAAGATCGATCACGATCTGGGGATTGATGGAGTGACGGAAGGCGCGTTGTACGTTGCGGGCGTGGGACAAGTTCCGCAGGGGGTGGATTGGAAGACGGCTTCATTGCCGGTGGATCCCACCGGCAAGAAGCGCCGGCGCAGACAGCCGCGCGATACAAACTCCTACGGAATCCGATAATCGGCAAAGAGCACTGCCAAGAGTGGCTGTGCCATCTAGGCTTTCAATTCCCAGGTATCGCCGGCGCGCAGAAGCTTAGCCAGATCACCTTTGCCTTTTTTGGCTTGGACGTCGCGGATTTGCTGCGTGATCAAATCTTCGTAGCGCGGCACGTTGTTCCAAGCGCGCAGGACGCCGATCGGCGTGGGGAATCCTTCGCGATGTTCCATATGTGCGAGCAAAAAGGCGTAGGCGGCGCGCGGATGCTGCTCGTCATGCACGAGCAGATCTTTTTCGGTGACGCCGTTGCCGAGTTCGACGACTTCCAGGTCGAAGCCGTTCATGCGGATGCCTTTGTCGCGCTTCTTGCCGAAGATTAACGGCTTGCCGTGTTCAAGCTGGACGACGTGTTCGCTGCGCGCATCTTTTTCGGTGAGGTTTTCCCACGCAAGGTCGTTGAAGATGTTGCAATTCTGCAAAATCTCGACGTAGGCCGCACCTTTATGGGCCGCGGCCTTCCGCAGGGTTTCCTTCAGATGTTGTTGGAAGATGTCCACGGAACGGGCGACGAAAGTCGCTTCGGAACCGATCGCGAGCGAAATGGGGTTGAACGGGCGGTCGGCGGTGCCGTAGGGCGTGGACTTGGTTTTCTTTCCGATTTCAGAGGTCGGCGAGTATTGGCCTTTGGTGAGGCCGTAAATTTTGTTGTTGAACATCAGGACTTTCAGGCCGACATTGCGGCGGAGCATGTGGATGGTGTGATTGCCGCCGATGGAAAGCGAATCGCCGTCACCGGTGGCGACCCAAACGTCGAGGTCGGGACGAACCAGTTTGATGCCGGTGGCGACCGCGGGGGCACGGCCATGAATCGTGTGGAAGCCGAACGTATTCATGTAATACGGGAAGCGGCTGGAGCAGCCGATGCCGGAGATGAACACGAATTTTTCGCGCGGGATGCCGAGTTCGGCGAAGACCATCTGCACGGCCGAGAGGATGGCGTAGTCTCCGCAGCCGGGGCACCAGCGGATTTCCTGGTCGGTTTGGAAGTCTTTCTTGGTGTAGACGGGAAGAGTATCGGTTGCCAATTTAGATCTCCTTGGATAGAGGGGCCGACAAACGACGTCTGCCACGGAGGCACAGAGAAACAGAGAAAATGAGAGGGATTTTTAATTCAAAATCCCGACGGCCCATCTGGAGCTCACCGCAGAGACGCAGAGTTCGCAGAGAAAAGCAGATTCCTCGCTCCGCTCGGAATGACATCGCGTTGTGGTTGACCTGAAACATGAGAATTGCTTTAGTCCAGCAGCTCTTCGATCTTGGCTTCAATTTCCGATTGCTTGAAGGGCTTGCCCTGGATTTTGCCGTAGCTTTGCGCGTCTACCAGGAATTTTGCGCGCAGGAGCATCACGAGCTGGCCCATGTTCATTTCAGGGACCAGAACTTTCTTGTAGCGCTTCAGCAAATCGCCAAGATTTTTCGGCAGCGGATTCAGGTACCGCAGATGGACGTGGCCGATGCGATGACCTTTGGCGCGCATTGTTTTCATGGCGGCGGTGATGGGGCCGTGAGTTGAGCCCCAGGCGACGATCAAAACATCGCCGGAGGGATCGCCCTCGGCGACGGCGTCCGGAATGTCCTGCGCGATGCCTTCGACTTTCTCGGCGCGCGTGCGAACCATGTGCTCGTGGTTGAGGGGTTCGTAGTTTACGTTGCCGGTGACGTCCTGCTTTTCGATGCCGCCGACGCGGTGTTCAAGGCCCGGCGTACCGGGAATGGCCCACGGGCGCGCGAGAGTTTCGGGATCGCGCTTGTAAGGCTGGAAGCCTTCCGGATTAGTTTCAAAGTGCACCGGGATCGCCGGGAGATCTTCCACCGTGGGAACTTTCCACGGCTCGGAACCGTTCGCGAGGTAGCCATCCGAAAGAATGATGACCGGCACCATATATTTGATGGCGATGCGACTGGCTTCGAGAGCGATCCAGAAGCAATCGCCGGGAGTAGAGGGAGCGAGAACTGGAACGGGAGCTTCAGAGTTGCGTCCGAAGAGAGCCTGCAGCAGATCGGCTTGTTCGGTCTTGGTCGGAAGGCCCGTGGACGGGCCGCCACGCTGAATGTCGCAGATGACGAGCGGCAATTCGACCATCACGGCGAGGCCAAGGGCCTCGGTTTTGAGAGCCATGCCCGGGCCGGAAGTGGAGGTGATTCCAAGAGCGCCAGCATAGGCCGCGCCAATCGCAGAAGTGATGGCTGCGATTTCGTCTTCAGCTTGAAAAGTAGTGACGCCGAAATCCTTGTACATCGAAAGTTCGTGAAGGATGTCGGAAGCCGGCGTGATGGGATAAGACCCGAGAAAAAGCGTCAGGCCTGACTGCTGCGACGCGGCGACAAATCCCAGAGCGAGCGCGGCGTTCCCGCTGATATTGCGATAGACGCCGGGCTGCAATTTCGCGGGCGGGATTTCGTAACTGATCTGAAATGCTTCAGTGGCTTCGCAATAACTGTAGCCCGCTTGCATGGCTAGCTTGTTGGCTTGCACCAACTGCGGCTTGTTCTTGAATTTGTCTTCCAGCCATCGCAGCGTGGGTTCCATGGAGCGGTTGTAGAGCCAATAGCACATTCCCAAGGCGAAGAAATTCTTGCAGCGGTCCATGCTCTTGGCGTCGAGGCCCAATTCCTTCAGGGCCGCGCGCGTCAGTTTGGTCAGTTCGACCGCAAAGAGGCGATAGCCGTCGAGCGAATGATCTTCGAGCGGGTTCTGCACGATCTGGGCTTTGCGCAGATCGGTTTCCTTGAAGCTATCGAGATTGACGATCAGGATGCCGTTGGTTTTCAGGTCCGGCAAATTCATTTTCAGCGCGGCGGGATTCATGGCGATGAGCGCGTCCACGGAATCGCCCGGGGTGTAAACGTCACTGGAGGAAAAGTGAACCTGGAAACCGCTGACTCCCGGCAGAGTGCCGGCAGGGGCGCGAATCTCGGCGGGGAAATCGGGCAGCGTGGCCAGGTCATTGCCGTATAGCGCTACGGTGTTCGTGAATTGGCTTCCGGTGATCTGCATGCCGTCGCCGGAGTCACCGCAGAAGCGGATGACGGCCTTATCTATTGTTTCTTTCTTGCGGCCTGAGATTTCGACGAATGTGCTGGACATGGCGATTCAAGACCTCGATTCAAAATTAGCAGAGAACCGCGAGGGCTGGATTGCGTCCACCCCTACCTCTTTGACGTGCATGATGTGATTTCTATTCAGCGAAAGGCTAGCACACTGCGAGCCAACATGGGGAAGGGAGATGCAGGCGCCCGAAACGGAAGTAACCGCAACAAGTGTCTTGCCTGGAATGCGATAGCCGTAGGCCGAAGAAAACGCAAAAGCGGGTGAGTCGCCGTCCCGAGGAGCACGGCGCTGACTTGCGCCCGGCTTTTCTTCTTCCCGCATAACTCCAAATATAGGCTAGCACACCGTGCGGCAATTTGCGCGATGTGCGCGTACAATGTGTCGTTTTCGGCTCTAAACCGGAACCGGGATCTGGCAGCGAGCGTCGAATGAAGTAGGTAGAGACTCGAGGGCGCTACTTTGAAATTTGAGTTCGCCATATTCGCGGTGGCAGCGCCCTCCAAGGTGCACGTCGTCCGGCATTGGCTTTTCACCCTCGGCGGTCCGGGACTCATCCTGCTGGGCTTGATTGACAGTTCGGTGATACCCGTCCCGGGCAGCATGGATGCAATGACGATTGTGCTGGCGGGGCACGACCGGCAATGGTGGCCGTACTACGCAGTAATGGCGACTGTGGGCTCCGTGGTGGGGGCGTATCTGACGTACCGCATTGCCCGCAATGGCGGTGAAAAGGCGCTAAAGGATAAAGTCTCGCCGCGCGTCATGAAGAGAGTTACCAAGGCATTCGAGCGTTGGGGCTTTGGGGCGATCGTGATTCCGGCGTTGTTGCCGCCGCCTATGCCGATGGTGCCGTTTGTAATCGCAGCGGGGGCGTTGCAATATTCCACCAAGAAGTTTCTGGCTGCAATTTCGGCGGGGCGCTTGGCGCGTTACTGCATTTTGGCTTATCTGGGTGCGGCTTACGGCCGGAAAATTTTCAAGGTGATCCTGGCACACGGGGAAATGGCGCTGATTGTAACGATTGTGTTGGCGATGATCGCCGCGCTCGTGATGCTGGTGCTCTACTTCCGGCGAAGGCGCGGAACCCTCGCCAAGGCGCATTGATTGCGTCGGCTGGATATCGCCAGAGGCAGCAATCGTTTCTTAGGAACCATTCCGTGCGTCGCGAACGGGTATGGCTGTGATGCCGGCTAGTGAGTGAATTCCCAGCTTTAGCGAAGCGCCCGCCTTTACCTTTTCGCACCGCGCTTTCGAGGTGCGCCGGAACGAATCGCTCTGCGGTGCTAACCTTGGAGTTTCCCTCGGAGCGGGCCGTGAGCGATTCCGCACGATCAAAAGAACCCGGCGCGGAGAAGCGACGCAGCACCCGGCTCGCGAAATCCGTTCCAATCAAGATTAACGGGACAGACGCGCTCGGGCAGTCCTTCCAGGAGTCCGCGCTAACCGTAATGATTGACTGCTACGGTTGCAAATATCAGTCCACGCATTACGCGCCCAAGGGTTCGACCGTCAGCGTGGAAGTCCGCCGCCTGGAGCCGCCGAGACCGTCGCGAGTGGTGCAGGCGCGCGTGGTGTGGGTGCAGCGGCCGAAGACATATCGGGAGGTCTATCACGTCGCGTTGGCGTTTGAGGTTCCCGGAAACGTGTGGGGAATCCCGTGGCCGCCGACTGATTGGTTCCCGTACCCAGGCGAGGAAGAGACTGCAGTGACGGCGGAGGCGTCGGCTTCGGCTTCGGAAACGGTGACTGCCGCTGTTGCAGCACCGCCTCCGGCGGATACGAGCCGAGGATTGGCCGCACAACTCGCGGTGTCGGACGAAGTGGTCCTCGATTGCACCGTGGAGATGATGACCGCGCTCGAGAAGAGCAAGGTCCGCGCGCGAGCAGTGAGCGAGGTCTCGCGCGAAGCGCAACTCGCGGAGATACAGGAAGCTGCGCGGTTCGCGGCCGCCGAAGCTCTGGCCGAACAATCGGCGGCGATGCGGCAGGAATTGGACGCTGCGATGCGATATGTCGTGGAGCAGAACGCGGAACGAGTGAGCGCGCTCCTGGAAGCGACGCGGAAGGAGCTCGAAGCGTTGCGCGAAGCTCTGAGCACCCCACCGACGCGCAAGACCAAGAGTCCCTCCGGTAAGCGACGTGCCAAGGATACGGCACCCGTCGCCCAATAGCGCGCTGCCGCCCTTCGCCCCCGCCGCAAGGGTGGGTAACTTACTGAAAAAAGGCCAGCCTGTCCGTAAGTACCATTGACTTTCGCTTTTAATTCGCCCATACTCCGGCCTTCAAACTTGGGTCCGAGGGGTGTGAAATGGCGCTCACGAAGAGACAGAAAGAAGTCCTGAATTACCTGGTGGGATTTCTCAACAAGAACGGCTATTCGCCGAGTTTTGAGGAAATTGCACACGCGCTGAAGCTCACTTCGCTGGCCACGGTGCACAAGCATCTCTCGACGCTGGAGAAGAAAGGGTTTATTCGCCGCGGGTATAACCAAAGCCGGTCCATTGAGGTAGTTCAGCTGCCGAAGCCGATTCGCGAGCAGGTGCTGGACCGGCACGTGGTAGAGCTTCCGTTGGCTGGGCGGATTGCCGCAGGACATCCGCTGGAAGCCGTCGAACAGAACGAGACGATTTCGCTGGCGGATTTTGCGCGCGGGCAAGGCACATTCGTGCTGCAAGTGAAGGGCGAATCGATGCGCGAGGATCACATCCTGGACGGCGACTACATCGTGGTGGAGCAGACGCAAGTGGCGAATCCGGGCGAGATTGTGGTGGCGCTGGTTGGCGAGGACGACGCCACGGTGAAAAGGTTCTATCGCGAGCCGGGCGGGAAAGTCCGCTTGCAGCCCGCGAATTCCGCGATGTCTCCGATCGTGGTGCAGGGCGCGGACGTGAAGATTCAGGGAAGAGTTGTCGGCGTTCTTCGCAAGTATTAGGCTTGGGTTGAGGCGAATGAACGATGAACGTCCCGGGACGCGACGAGGCTGCGCCGTATTCCTTCACGTATATAGATCGCATTGCGAGCGCTGACATTGTTGGCGTGCTCGAATCCCAGTCGCAGGAAGTTTCCTCGATTTTAGCCAGCATCTCCGAAGAAAAATCGCTGTACCGCTACGCGCCCGAGAAGTGGAGCATCCGCGAAGTTTTGAATCACGTAAGCGACACAGAGCGAGCGTTTGCTTTCCGTGCGCTCTGGTTTGGACGCGGATTCAGCGACCCACTCGCAAGTTTCGATCAGAATGTCGCCGCGACTGGCGCGCGTGCCGACAACTACTCCTGGGCCAGCCACGTTGCGGATTTTCGCGACGTGCGGCGCGCGACATTATCATTTTTTCGGAACCTGCCGGCGGAAGCGTGGTCGCGCAAGGGCGTGGCCAGCGGAAACTCGGTGACGGTTCGAGCGCTTGCATACATTATCGCGGGGCACCTGTCCCATCACTTGGCGCTGCTTCAAGAGCGATATTTGCAATGATCTATCGCGGCAAGCGCTGAAATATTTCCCGCTTGCACTTCGCGGCAGTCCAGACGTACGATGCGGCTCCCCAGCTTGTTTAAGGTATAGCGTTACCTCACCGGACACATGTGTACCATTTTGGATTTGGCAGAGTTTCAGCGCGGGACTACATTCAAAGACCCGGACCTCATTTGACGTAGTTTGCGATTCTGGCGCAACTCAGGCGCAAGGAGGGTAAATGTGGGGAGACAAGAAGCCGGACGCGCCGGCGAAGAGTCCGCTCCCGCAGCAAGGGCAACAACCGCAACAAGCACGGCCAAATATTCCGAGTGCAAACGCACCGGCAATTCCTGGGGAGGCAAAAACGATGGCACCGATTGATTCGACGTATCCAAGCACGAGTTCGGGCGGCACCGCACGGCTGGGCTCCAGCCTGCATGTGAAGGGCGAGATCACCGGCAACGAAGACCTGTTGATTGATGGCAGCGTCGAAGGGTTGGTGCAGCTGGAAGACCGCAAGCTGACCGTGGGCGCCAGCGCCAAGGTGACTGCGGACGTGATTGCGCGCGAAGTGGTGGTTTACGGGAACGTGAAGGGCAATCTGCGCGCGCGCGACCGGATCGAGATCAAGAAGGACGGCTCGGTGGTTGGCGATTTGACGACGGCGCGGATTTCCATCGAGGACGGGGCGTATTTCAAGGGCTCGATCGAAATTGACAAGACGGGCGATGCGGGTGATGACAGCTCGAAGTCATACGGACGCACCAGTCGCAGCACCGCAGCGGCCACATCTTAGTCAGCTTCGTTTCAGCGATTTGTATCTGCCTCCCAATCACGGCGGGCCGCTGCAAAGCGGCCCGCTCGTGAATTTGCTGTGTTTCGTCCCCGTCCGCCCGTTTCCTTCGTTGACATAGGCAGCACGCTACTTTAGAATCAGGGTTTGTCTTTACTGGGAAAGGTGTGACTGAGCAGATGCCGACGTATGTTCCAAGAGGCCGCGAGGCCGAAGAGTTGAT
>JBAQGJ010000167.1:0-5694 GCA_049287725.1 Candidatus Acidiferrales bacterium
ACCGCCGAAGTCCGCGACTACGGGTACGGCGCCAGTTGCAAGAGCTTCAAAAACCACGCCTGCGCCAAAGTCGCGAACCGAAGGAAACGCCAGCACATCCGCGGATCGCAACCGCTTGAGGACCTCCTCGTGGCTAACCCATCCACAAAAAGAAACCTTCTCTTCGACACCGAGCGACCTCGCCAGCTGCTCAAGGCGTCCCCGCTCCGGGCCATCCCCGACAACGCTGAAGTTGGCCAAATCACTCCGTAAAAGGCGCGCTGCCGCGCGCAGCGCGAGATCACACGCTTTGCAGGGAATCAGTCCCCCGACGAAAATCAGTTCCAGTTTGGCGCCAACCCTCGGAATACGTGTCTCATCGGAACACTGCGAAGTACGTATGCCATTCTCTGGGACAAAGAAAAGCTTGTCGCGGTAGGCGCCAAATTCGGCGAAGGTTTGAGACGAAGCTGCGATGATCGCTGCCGCATTGCGATAAGTGGATCGGTTAAAGGGCATGAACCGGTACAGATTCCTCAAACCAGATATCCATTGCTTTTGGTTGTCGGCCTGGCTGAAACCCTGTACATAAGGGAGTCCGCCATTAAGCGGGCCGATCACGAACGGCACCGGTGCCTTCCGGAGGAAGAGAGCGAAAAGACTCGGAAACACCGCGTTCATCGGGTAGATGCGCAGGACGACATCAAACTCCCCCGCAAAAATCCGCTGACGCAACTGCCGCCAAGCGCGCCATTCGAATGCGAGATAAAGGGGATAAAGCGTGGCTGTCAGCGCCTGGTTGTTAAAATTATATTTGAAGATTCGTCGCAAACTCCAAGCATAGAGGCGATCGAGCCACGGTAGCCGGACCACCTCGATCGCACGAAACGGTTCGTTTGCGCGGCGCACAGGCTCTTCACTCGGCGCTCGCACGGCTAACGTGACATCATGGAGTCGGGAGAGCTCGGCAGCATGAAGAAAGGTTACCATTGGCATGCTTACCTGCTCCGGATTGCAGTCCGGCCCCAATACCAAGACCCGCAATCGATTCACGTACGATCTCCCTTTGAAAGACGCTTCTTCAATTCTCGTCCGAATTTGCTGCGATCTTGGCGCACAATCTTCATGGTTTGGAGACGCCATCGCGAGAGAACTCCGTTTGCGACTTCTCTTCTCTGCTCCCTGAAGAAATTAGTAGTGCCGCCTCTGGATCGGCGGCTACTGGGAATGCGGGCGCAACCGTACGTTCTGGCAACAGGTCGCGAAGAAGGCTAACCATGTCACTAAGCGGCTTAATCCCCTGGTGTAGTGCAATCACTCCGCCGAAATACAGGACAAGGAATACCAGAGAAACTGAAACCATTCTCGCGAATGCACCCGACACCCCGCCCCCCGCCGAAAAAAGTGGGATTCTGGCGGTGATCAGAACAGTCCCAACACTCGCCACAACCGATGCCACAAAAAACCTCCAAATGACGGCGAAAATCGGACCGATCCCGAGCCCGATCGGCTTTCCGGCATACCAGAAACCGGGAAACATCAGAACGAAAAACGAAGTCGTCCAAGCCAAGGCGATACCGGAAGGACCCCAGCGTAAAGCCAGCAAGAATAAAGTAGCAGTGCATGCAAATTCCACCAAGCCCCAGCGAAACCATCTTTCCGGGCGGCCGATCGAAAGATGAACCCATCCGTGCGTGTAATACAGCAACATGATTCCGATTCCGGGACCGAACAAGGCGAAGATTCGCCCAGCCTGCTCCCAGCCAGGCCCCAGCACCAAGCGAATGAGATCCTTTCCTACCAAAGCAAAATCCGCCCCGACTCCCATTCCTACAAGTGCCAAAACAGCTATCGCTCTCAGAAAGTAGCGTTCGAATTGTTCGCGGTTGCCGCTGACACGGCTCAGTGTGCTAACTACTACAGCAGACAGCGGCGCTAGCAATTGGGTTTCTGGCAGAACGAACAGGTCGTACGCTTTCTTATAAAATCCAAGTGGCTGAGCTCCAAACTGCCAGCCAACGAGGAGGTTGTCCGTGTTGCGTGTCGAGTAGCTGAAAGCAAAGTGCGAATAGACGCTCATCGCGAACTTCAACCCTGAACCGGTGCCCTCCACTCTACGCGGCCAACTCGGTATCCATCGGCACATCAGCCAAGCACCCGCAGCCACGACTATCGCCTGCGCCACACTGCCCCAAACCAGCGCCCAGTAGTGCCGGCCCGCCATTGCCAAGGCGATGGAGACAACGACTAAGACAACCTGTCCAACGAAATTGATGATTGCCGTAGTCCTGAATTGCATGGCGCGCTGCAAGAGCCCGAAGTGAATCCAACCCAAGCAGCCAATCCCTATCGTCAGCGACATACCCTGCGCTACGCGCGCAACAATCGGGTCGTGATAAAAAAGCGCGAGCAACGGCCCAGACCCGGCAAACGCCAGCGTGAGAAACGCGCCGATGCCCAGCTCAATCCAAAAAAGATTACTCGCGAGAGAATGCGAAAGTTCCTCGCGTTGCATCATCAATTCCATGAATCCGTTCATTCCGAAGCTGCGAAACAGAAGGCTAAAAGTGGTGACCATCGTCACGATTCCGAAATCAGCGGGAGTAAGCAGCCGTGCGAGGATCATTACTGACCCTATCTGCACGGCAAAGTTAGCCCCCTGCCCCGTTATCGCCATTCCGGCGCCACGAACCGCACTGCGGCGAAGCGCCTCGCCGGTGGCGATGGGGTGCAAGGAGCCGTCGGCATGGAAAGGCTTCAATTACTACCCTTTAGCGATGCCGGTGCATCGCATGTTAGCGGCTTCAGCCGGCTCAAATACGAAACAAACGACTAAATTGAAAAGGTAAACTCAAGCACAATCGCTGATCGTTTGCCCTGCGGATTTCAAACTAGGTCCACGCGCGCCGGGCGGTATAAACGGTCTGGCTCTCCTGGACGGTTTCTTTGGTAGCGGGCGTTCTCCTCACCCAGCCGTCGCGCGGAGCAAGAATCTTGGGCGGCATTTCGCTGCCGAAGAGACCGGATGCAATGCCACTCGCACCAACTACAGCAAGTAGCAGAAAGATCCACGACGGAGTCATAATGCGAAAGCCGGCTTCCGTTATGCTATAGAATGTCGCTGTCGTTATATAAGCTAGCATCAGGCTCCCAAGCTCGGGATTGCGCTGAAATGCCTTGCTGGCACGCCGATATCCACTGATTAGAATAAGCACGATCAGGCACACGCCCGTCAATCCTAGATCCAAGTAAACTTCGATATAGCCGTTATGGGCCGAGACGAGATTATGAATATCCCAATAACCCTGAAGGCCTCGCGCGACTTTATCTACGTTGACGTTCCAGAAACTTTCAAAGCCTGTTCCAATAATCGGATTGCCGGCTGCCGCAATCGAGGCCGCCCAAATTTCCGAGCGTCCACTGAGGCCGTTCCCCCTGCCCAGCGCACTCGAAAGCGCTGAATCGCCCCCGAACAACATACCCAGCCCCCCAGCAAGAACGACGAGCAAACAGAGCACGCCTACCCTGCTGGGCCGGTTTCGTATGAAACGCAGACTGGTCGCAAGCATGAGGCCGCCGCCAAGGATAAAGCAGGCGATAGCGGTGGCACAGTGGGCCATTTGAAGAAGGACAATGCCAAAGGTAAGCAGCGTAACCTGAGCAAGGAGGCGTCGACCACGATTGGGGGCTTCCTTATCAATGAGCAACGCGCGCACGTTCCACAGAGCACCAAGTAAAACAATGAAGACAATGAGTCCAAGGCTATTTTTGTTGGTCGTCACTCCAGTGTTCTCGGGCGCTCCATCAGGAGTATATCCACGGCCCAGATCGGTGTATCGAATCACTGCAATCGAAAAGGGCAATAGAATGAAGCCAACTCGCGAATACAGTCGCCGGAGCGCCGGAACCGGCTGACCATCTGATAGAACGATTAGCACCATCACCAAGTCGCCGATAGCCTTGGTCCACCGCTTAAAAGCAGGGCCGGGAATGGGCGACCAAGAAACACTAATCAGGCAGTATAAGAAATAAATGATTATCGGTCCGCTGACTGCGAGAAGGGCAGTTGTCTTGCTCTTCCGGCTGAACAGGACCGCGATTCCGGCCAGCAGTAGTATCCCAAAAACAGCCGCGTCGAGAGGACTCCCGTCGAGAGTTGAAGCGAGAGTGCCCCCGGACCCGCCACCCATCCCCAACCACGCAGAAACAGGTCTCGATCCAACTATCCAAAGCCAGACGACGGGCAGCCAAAGGGCTCTCGAGGTTCGAACGGACCTATCCCGGTCAAGATAAAAAAGCCCTGCGACTCCGATACTACAGATCAGGAGGGCAAGCGGAGCGCCCATTCAATACTCCTGGATTCGTGACCAACGCCTCAAGCAAACACCGCCTTGTACAACCTGTCCATGCTTGATGCTCTTGTCCTGGCCCGATCGACCACTTCCACACTGATTATGGTGAGAGCGAACGCGGCCACGAAAGAGACGCTCAAAACTGCAAATCCGAAATTTACACGGCGAAGGCTGGCCGCGAGGATCTGAAGAATTGCAATTTGGGATATGTACCCGAACAACGAGTATCTCCCAAGAAGAATGACCTCACCTTTTATTATGCCAGAATCGCTCCCGCTGATTCCCATCAGATAAATCACCATAACGCTTAGGGGCACTCCAACCACTTGGACCGGAAATGGGACGCCCCAGATCGTTATCGCAACGACGTAGCATACGTAGGCGATCCCCAGCGCGTATGGATGCCGAACGAATTGATTTATCGCGGCAATGGAAATGAACCCAGTCAGCATCCCCAGCATTCCGATCGCGACAAGATCCAGGTTTTGGCTTTCCAGTCCGCTCACTCCCAAGATCACGATGGACAAAAACAGGAGCAGGCACACGACGTGAAACGTGTACTTGTAAAATCTACATGGAACCATCAGTGCTCCCGAGAGCATGAGCAAGTAGCTGATCGGTACTAAAATAGAGAAAGATATCAACTTACCGCCCAGAGCCGGCAGATTCCCGGATACGAAGACGGTAAAAATACTCGCAGGATCGAGCAGATTCCGCTGGACGACACCAGTGCCCAGTGCCGGCACAATAAAGGCTCGCCCCATGTTTAGGCAGACAAATATTGTGATGAGCTTGAGCCCCCGCGTGAACAATCTTTTCGAAAGGCGGGGGTCGGCGGGATCGTACTTCGAGAGATACACATTGGAAATCATGAATCCGGTAATGAAGATGAAAGACGGGGTTAAGAATCGAAGATAATCGTAATACTTCCACTGCGGTCCGATGAAATAGTTGATCCAGTGGTAGAGCACCATGATCAAAACGAGCGCGCCTTTCGTGAAATCGAGAGCGGAAATGCGCTGCGGTTTGGACGAAATCGCGGTCATTCCCACATCGGGCCTCCTCGAAGATGTGGGAATTGCTTGAGATTCTACTTGGGAAGACATTTTGACCTAATCAGCTTGATCGATCTCGTGACGAGCTTAGTTTCAAGCGTCAACGAAAAGCCGGTGCAGCAGCTCCAGCGATAAGAGGCGGTGAATTTCGGTGGTGTAGTTGCGGTTACCTTTTATGTGGCCGCGCACGACGGCTTCGACGCCGCTGCGATTCAAATAGGGCCGCGCCAGGGTCCGTGGGTCGAGCAGCATTTCCTGTACATACTTTGCGAGAATCGTGCGGTACCACCACCGAAAATGGAAGAGCT
>JBAQGJ010000168.1:0-4518 GCA_049287725.1 Candidatus Acidiferrales bacterium
CGGGAGCGATTCTGGCATAATTAAGAGCGAGGTTATTCTGCTTGGGAAATACTCGTTGTTCGGGTACATATCCCAGATTGCAATTCTTCAGATCCTCGCGGCTGGCCTTCGCCATGTCAATTTCGGATTTGTAGTTTTGAGCGTCTCTTTCGTGGCCGCGTTCGCTCTCACCATAGTCAGCGTGGAAGTGGTGGATCGGGCCAGAGCAAGAGCAGCGAGCATGGACAGATTGTACAAGGCGGTGTTCGCTTGAGACGTTGCAGACGAACGCAGGAGAAGTGAATGGGCGCTCCGCTTGCCCTCCTGATCTGTAGTATTGGAGTCGGAGGGCTTTTTTCCCTTAATCGAGATAAGTCCGTTCAAAACTCGAAAGCCTTGTGGCTGCCGGTTATCTGGCTTTGGATAGTCGGGTCGAGACCTATCTCTGCATGGTTAGGGATCGGTGGTGGATCCGGCGGCAGCCTCGCCTCAACACTTGATGGAAGCCCTCTCGACGCGGCTGTTTTTGGAATACTCGTGCTTGCTGGAATCGCGGTCCTGTTCAGCCGGAAGAGGAAGACAAGTGCCCTTCTCGCAGTCAGCGGACCGATAGTTATCTATTTCTTGTATTGTCTTATTAGTGTTACCTGGTCGCCCATTCACGGCCCCGCCTTTAAACGATGGATCAAGGCGATCGGCGACTTGGTTATGGTGCTCATCGTTTTGACAGACGGTCAGCCAGTTGCTGCTCTCCGGCGGCTCTATTCACGCGTCGGGTTTATTTTATTCCCGTTTTCCATCGCATTGATTCGATACACCGATCTGGGACGTGGATATACTCCTGACGGAGCGCCCGAGAACACTGGAGTAACGACCAACAAGAATAGCCTCGGGCTCATCGTGTTCATTATCTCGCTTGGTGCGCTATGGAACCTGCGCGCGCTGCTCAAGGATAAGCAAGCACCCAATCGGACTCGGCGCCTCGTAGCCCAGATTACCCTGATAGCCTTTGGCATGGCACTTTTGCAAATGTCCCACTCCGCCACCTCTGGCGCGTGTTTCATTCTCGGCGGCGGGCTCATGCTTATGACCAGCTTGCAAGCCATCAGAAAGCGGCCCAGCAGAGTGGCCGCGCTCTGTTTGGCCGTCGTCCTTGCGGGGGGGCTTGGCATGCTTTTTGGAGGTGGGTCGGCCCTCTCGGAGTCTCTTGGCAGAGGGGAGGGTTTGAGCGGACGCACAGAGATTTGGGCAGCCTCGATTGCCGCCGCCGACAACCCCATTATTGGCACGGGCTTTGAAAGTTTCTGGAACACTAACGTGGATAAGGTTGCTCGAGGACTTCAGGGCTATTGGGACATTCACAATCTCGTCTCCGCACACAACGGCTACATCGAGGTGTACCTGGATTTAGGCTGGATAGGTGTGGCTCTGATTGTGCTCATTCTATTTACCGGTTATCGGCGCGCCATCAAAGCATTTCAGTACAATCCCGAGCTTGCCAGCCTAACCGTAGCTTATATAACCACAGCCACCTTTTATAGCGTTACCGAGGCGGGCTTTCGGGTGCTAAGTCCGTCTTGGATCTTTCTGCTACTCGCCGTGGTCAGTGCGAGCGGCGTCGCAACCGGGCTTGTTGGCGAACCGCCGGAGAATCTTATTTCGCGCGGCGGATTCGCGAGCAGAACATCTACTAGGAATAAGTTCATCGCGGATGGCGAGACTGTTTACACCATCCGGCGCGGAATGAACCAATTTGGGATGGTTCGCGCGAATGACATCGGCTGATAGTCTGGTGCGCATTCTCAACGCGGAATGCGATGTATGCTTGGTCGAGTCAGCGACGTCATCAACTCTCCCAGAAGCGATCTACCGACATTGCTAACAGGACCGTAATTGAAACCCTTCCAACCTGACGGAAGCTTCCAGCCTATCGCCACAGGTGAGGGGCTCCGCCGAACTGCAGTTCGCGGCGCCGGGGCCGCCATTGCTGGTCAGGCGAGTAACTTCGTCGTGCAGATCGGGTCGGTGGCCGTACTCGCGCGGTTACTTACTCCGTCTGATTTTGGAATCGTGACCATGGTCACCACTTTCAGTCTCCTGTTTCGCAGCTTCGGTCTGAACGGATTCACGGAATTGATCATGCAGCGCGAGGAGCTAACGGATGCTCTAGCGAGCAATCTCTTTTGGATTGAGGTGGGCATCGGCACTCTTCTTACTCTGGCGTTTGCCGGCTCAGGTCCGTTGCTGGCGCTTTTCTATCACGACCCGGCGGTGGCTCGAGTGACTGAGGGCATGTCGCTGACGATTGGAATTGGCTGCTTGGGTTGGATTCATATGGGTCTGTTGCAGCGCGCCATGCATTTCAGGACTACCGCGATCCTCAATTTTGCGGGACAAGTGGTCTTAGTGATTGTGTCTATCGTTTTGGCGATGGCGGGCTGGCACTACTGGGCGTTGGTTTGGGGCAGTGTCGCACAGTCGATCACTGTGGCAGCGTGCGCTTGGTGGGTATGCCGATGGATACCGAGTCGGCCAGGTCGCGTCGAGGGCACCGCTTCGGGCTTGAAGTTCGTGCTGAACGTTTATTCGCATTTTGCCTTCAGCTATTCGACGCACAACACGGACAACCTCCTTGTTGGATGGCGATACGGCGCTCAGTCCCTTGGGTTTTATAAGAAGGCATATGACCTGTTCGTTCTGCCAGAAACGCAATTGCTAGCTCCACTTTCCGCCGTGGTCGTGAGTACACTGAGCCGCGTCAATGGAAATCGCGAACAATTCCAGCGCTACTTTTTGAGAGCGATATCGGTTTTGGCTCTCGTGGGTATGGGAATCGGAGCGGATTTTGCTTTAGTGGGAAAGGATCTCATCCGTTTTCTCCTTGGGCCGGGCTGGGAGGAGGCTGGTCGAATATTCGCCTTGTTTGGTCCAGGAATCGGCGTCATGTTGCTCTACAACACGCACGGATGGGTTCATCTTTCGATCGGGCGACCTGAGAGATGGTTTCGCTGGGGTTTGATGGAGTTTGTATGTACTGCGACTCTATTCTTGCTAGCTTTACGTTGGGGGCCCTCTGGAATCGCCCTAGCCTGGACGACTTCGTACTTTCTTTTGATGTTTCCCGCCTTTTGGTACGCCGGAAAGCCGATCGGAATGGGTATTGGGCCGGTATTCGCCGTCATCTGGAAATTTTTTGCAGCATCGCTGGGGGCTGGCCTTGGGACAGCTCTGATCATGGCTATGCCGCTCTTTGCTGCGACGTTCGGGGCTTTGAGCCCTTTCGTGAGGATGATTTCGGCTTCTTTGATATTTTTCGCGCTGTATTTTGGCGGGGTGATTTTACTCCACTGGGGGCTTAAACCCCTCAGTGAGACGGTTCTCCTGCTGCGAGATCTGCTGCCGGATCCTACGGCGAAGAGCATCAAAGAAGTTGAAATCTACGACTAGATTATCTGTTTCCTGCGGTATCGACCAAAACTTTCGTACGCTTTCACGAGGAGATCGTAGGTGAATCGATTGCGGATCTTGCTGCTAGCGCCGGACTGTGATCCTGAGCGAGTCAGCATGCCTTATGTCACCTACTGTCACGCGGCAGCGCTGGCCGAACTCCACGACGTCACGTTGGTTGTTCGGCCTCCGAGCGAGAACCCTGTGCGCCGCGCAAACGCACCGTTTCACAAGGTCGAGGTGATCTGGTTGCCTTGGCTGGATCGGATCTATGCCTGGAGTTTGCGATGGATCTTTCGATATAACTTTAACAACCAGGCGTTGACAGCTTCCATCTATCCCCTTTATCTCGCCTTTGAAAGGCGCGCTTGGCATCAGCTGCGGCACCGGATTTTTGGGGGAGAGTTCGATGTCGTTCTGCGGATCTACCCTATGAATGCCGTCTTCCCGAGCCCTTTCGCTTTCTTCCTGCGGAAGGGACCGATACCATTTGTGATCGGGCCGCTTAACGGCGGGCTCCCGTATGTGCAGGGTTTTAGCCAGGCCGAAAACCAGAAGCAATGGATCTCCGGCTTCAGGAAACTATACCGGTTCATGCCTTTTTCTCGGTCCACGTATTCCAATGCGGCAGCGATCATAGCCGCTTCTTCCCAGACATATGCCGAATTATCCGCATATCGTGACAAGCTTTTCTTCGTTCCGGAGAACGGCGTGGGTCCTTCGCTGTTTTCTGACGAGCCGCGCAGTCCCCAGCCGGGAGCCAAGGTTGAGCTGATTTTCGTCGGCGGGCTGATCCCCTGCAAAGGGTGTGATCTCGCGCTGCGTGCGGCCGCTCCTCTGTTGCGAAACGGTTTGGCCCACTTTAGCGTCGTCGGCGATGGCCCGGAGCGGGGCCGCCTGGAGCAGCTCGCGAGAACCCTGGAGATCGAGAAGGCTGTTTCTTTCTGTGGTTGGGTTAGCCATCCGGAGGTCCTCAAGCGGTTGCGATCCGCGGATGTGCTGGCGTTTCCTTCGGTTCGCGACTTTGGCGCAGGCGTGGTTTTTGAAGCTCTTGCAACTGGCGCCGTACCCGTAGTCGCGGACTTCGGCGGT
>JBAQGJ010000169.1:0-192773 GCA_049287725.1 Candidatus Acidiferrales bacterium
CCAGGCAAAGTCCGAAAGTAACCCGCCGCGTCAAACAAAGTACGCGGATCCACCCCAGCAACCAACTTTCCATCCAAAGCGCCCATCAAATCGCGCCCTGGCACAAGCCGCACCCCACGCACGCCCCGCAAAGCCTCCTCCACCACCGACTCATTCTCCTCCGCCTCCAAAGAACAAGTCGAATAAACCAACCGTCCCCCCGCAGGCAGCCGCTCGAGCCCCGACCGCAAAAGCGCCACCTGCAAAGTATGAAATTCCCCAAGCGCCTCCGCCTTCAATCTCCAACGAATCTCCGGATGCCGCCCCAAAGTCCCAGTCCCCGAACAAGGCGCATCCACCAAAATCCGATCGAAACGAACCCCAAACGGCAATGATCGCGCAGCATTCAACTCCACCAATCGCACATCACGCAAGCCCATGCGCGAGAACTGCTCCCGCATCCCGCGCAACCGATGCGCATGAAGATCCGCCGCCACCACAAGCCCAGCACGGCCAGCCGCTCGCGCCAAAGCCGCAGTCTTCCCTCCAGGCGCCGCGCACATATCCAAAACGCGCTCGCCCTCCCGCACGCCAAGCAAAAGCGGCACCACCTGCGAAGCCTCATCCTGAATCGAAATCAATCCGTCGCGAAATGCTGAAGTCCGCGCAACACTCCCTCCACCCACCGCAAACGCGCTCCGCAAAATCTCGCCAGGCTCCACTCGCAATCCCGCCGCCCGCAAGGCAGAAAAAATTTCTTCCCGCCGCGATAAATCACGCAAAGCGCAACTCAACCGCGGCGCGCGGTTATCCGCTTCAAGCAACCCAATCGTCCGCGCTTCGCCAAACCGCTCGATCCACCGCTCCACCATCCATGTAGGATGCGAATGCAAAATCCCCAATCGCTCCGCGCCGGCCACATTCGCCGGCAAAAATTCCGCCGCCGGACGCCCAGCCTCGCCAGCCGCCCGACGCAAAACCGCGTTCACTAGAGTCGCCGCCGACGTCTTCCGCGCCAGCTTGACCAATTCCACTGACTCATTCACTGCTGCCCGCGCCGGCACCCGCTCCAGGAATCGCAACTGATACAAACCCATCCGCAACGCCAGAGCTACTGCCAGATCCAGGCGCCCCACCGCCTTCTTCAATCGCCGCTCAAGCAAAAAATCCAAAACCCGCCGCCACCGCAAAACTCCCAACACCAACTCAGTAGCCAGCCCCGCATCCTCCGCCTTCACGCCAGTCCCCAACTCCGCATGCAACAAATCGCTAGCGTAAGCGCCCTCCTCCTCCGCGCGCCGCAAAACCTCAAACGCAATCTTCCGAGCCACACTAATCGCCATGAATCTCGCTCACACGATCGTCAGAAAATCTGCCACGGAGGCACGGAGGCACGGAGGCACAGAGAAACCGAGAAGAACGCGCTAGATATCATATGTCGGGGCACAACTTTACAATTTTCCGAAAAAGTAAAGCGACTGTCATCCCGAGCGAAGCGAGGGATCTGCTTTTCCTTCTCCTCGCCGCCGAGGGCCGTGCAAATTACCACTCCGACTTCTCTTACAGGCGTTTTGCTTAGCCTTTACCAAATGACTCTCTGTGTCTCTGTGCCTCTGTGGCAGACCTAGCCGTCACGATCCAAATCTCTCCCCCTCCACAACCCGCGCACCATTAACAAACTCGCGCGCCGCCACACGCTTCCGTCCCTCCATCTGCACAAATTCCATTAGCAAAGCACTCCCGTCGCCACAAGCCACAACCATTTCACCGCCAGAAACCCGTATCGCGCCCGGCTCTCCAGCAAGTCCAATCTCCGCGGGCTTTCCCCAAATCGCGCACGACTTCCCACGAAATAAAGTAAACGCCCCCGGCCAAGGCTGAAATCCGCGCATCCGGTTGTAAATCGCGCCAGCCGGCAAACTCCAATCAATCCGTCCATCCTCCTTCTTCAACGGCGGCGCAAAAGTAGCGAGCGACGAATCCTGCGGCACAGGCGCGATCGAACCATCAGCCAGCCCGCGCAAAGTCGAAACCATCAACGGCCCACCGGCCTCCGCCATCCGCGCATACAATTCCGGCGCCGTCTCGTCCGACCCGATTTCAGTCTCCCATCGCAGCAGCGTAGGCCCCGTATCCAACCCCGCGTCAATACTCATCGTAGTCAAACCCGTCCGCGTCTCGCCCTTCGCAATCGCCCAATGAATCGGCGCCGCCCCGCGATATTTCGGCAAGAGCGACCCGTGCAAATTCACCCACCCCAAACGCGGCATCGCAATCAGACGCGCCGGAATAATTTGCCCGTAAGCGATGATCACCACCACGTCCGGCGCCACACGCGCAAAATACTCCAGCGCCTCTTCGCCGCGGATTTTAGCCGGCTGGTAAACAGGAATTCCCGCAGCAAGAGCCTCTGCCTTCACCGGCGAAGCACTAATCTCGCCGCCCCGCCCCCGCGGACGGTCCGGCTGCGTCACCACACCTTCGATTTTGAATTCAGGACGCGCGATCAACTCGCGCAAGGCAGGAACTGCAAACGCCGGCGTGCCGCAGAAAACGATCCTCAACGGCGGCACGAATCGCCTACCACTCGCCGGCTTTCTTCATCTTGCGGATCTTTCGCCGGATCATGTCGCGCTTCAGCATGCTCAGGTGCGTAATGAAGAGCACTCCATTCAAATGATCAATCTCGTGGCAAAACGCGCGCGCCAGCAATCCCTCGCCCTTGCGCTCGAATTCATTTCCTTGCGCGTCCTGGCCGCGCACCGTCACGTACAGGGGCCGCTCGACGTACCCGCGAAATCCCGGAATCGAAAGGCAGCCTTCTTCCTCGCGCTGCGTGCCGTCGGCATACGTAATTTCCGGATTCGCCAGGACGATCTTCGCCTCCGGAATTTTCCCGTTCGAGACGTCAATCACCGTGATCCGCATGCCCACGCCAATCTGAGGCGCGGCCAATCCAACACCCGCCGCCGCGTACATGGACTCAAACATGTCCGCCACAAGCTTCTGCAAATCGTCGTCGAATTTCTCGACGCGCTTCGTCGGCGTCTCAAGCACCGCATCGCCATATTTCACTATCGGATGAATCATCGTCAGGATTTGCCTTTGTAGCGGCGGCCTTTTTACCCTGAATCGCGCGGGGCGCGATAAAGGGCAGGCCGCCCTTTCTTTTCGTTCGTCATCCTGAGGGCGCGCAGCGCCCGAAGGATCTCTCTTCGCCTTTACTTTTAACTCTTAACTTTCAACTGTTAACTCTGGACCGTTAGCACGAAACTCAACGCTAAAACTCATCCAGCTGCCCCTGATACCCATCGAAATTGCGCTTCATCTCCCCCATCGAATCCCCGCCAAATTTCTCCACAAACGCCCCCGCCAACTCAAAAGCCACCATCGCCTCGCCCGCCACTCCTCCCGCCGGTACCACGCACACATCCGATCGCTCGTAAGCCGCCTTCACAGCATCCTTCGTTTTCAGATCCGCCGTCAGCAACGGCCGCCGCAAAGTCGAAATCGGCTTGAGATGCCCGCGCACCACCACGTCGCTGCCATTCGTAATCCCGCCCTCAAGCCCCCCCGCGCGATTCGAAGAACGAGTAAACCGTTTCCGCGCGGCATCATACTGAATCTCATCCTGCACTTCCGACCCGTAACTCGCAGCATTCGCGATCGCCGAACCAAACTCCACGGCCTTCACCGCCTGAATGGACATCACCGCCCGCGCAATCCGCGCATCCAACTTCTCATCCCACTGCGCGTGACTGCCCAGGCCAGGAGGAATTTCGTGCGCGACAACTTCAAAAATCCCGCCAACCGAATCCCCCGCGCGCAGGACGTGATCCACTTCCGCCTTCATCCGCGCTTCGGTAGCCGCATCCACGCAACGCAGCGGCGATTCCAAATTCTCGCACACGCTCGCAATTTCTTGCCACGACGCTTCACGTTCCAACCTCGCGTGGCCCACCGCGATCGTATGACTCAGCACCACCGCGCCAAACTCGCGCAAAAGCAATTTCGCAAACGCGCCCGCCGCCACGCGCGCCGCTGTCTCCCGCGCCGAAGCGCGTTCCAGCACGTACCGCGCATCATGAAAATTAAATTTCAGCGCCCCGGCCAGATCCGCATGCCCCGGACGCGGCGCCGTCAACGGCCGCTGGCTTCCTTGCGCGTCTCCGGACGCCTCGACGCCCTCGGTGTCTTCCACCGCCGGCTCGACCGGCAGCGCCTTTTCCCAATTTTTCCAATCGCGGTTCTCGATACGCACAGCGATCGGCGCGCCAATCGTCTTTCCGTGACGCACACCCGCCAGAATGTCCGCCGCATCCTTCTCAATGCGCTGACGCCCGCCGCGCCCGTAACCTAGCTGTCGACGGTGCAATTCACGCTGAATAAATTCCAGATCCGCCGGCATCCCCGCCGGCAACCCAGAAATCCAGGCAATCAAAGCCTGCCCGTGTGACTCCCCCGCCGTAACGAATCGCAGCATGTAGTAGCCGAGCCCAACAAGCAGGCGCGAATGCAAGATTCTACCGGACACCTGCAACCACGTAAAGCTAGTGCAGCATTGTTTGATAGCACAACATATAATGCAGATAGGTTCGATCGCCCGCTACGAGTGCGAGACGATTGCATTCTCCGATTTCGAAGGCTGTACGAGAAGAGAATGGTATCGCCACCGCGTTTTGAGTTCGTGCTTGGTGGACCCTGGAAGCAAATGCAGAGTGCACCTGACTCCAAGTATCTGTACCTAGCGCGCGCAGCAGATGCTGCTCTGCTGATCGTATTCGGGTGGATATTGAGAGAGCACAGTCTCGAAGGTCCTTACTTTCCGATGCTATTACCGCTGGTTGTGGCTCTCTTTTTGCTAATTCGAACTCCCAGCCCAAAACATTGGATATACATTTCCCTGATTCATCAAGCACTCGCTATCGTCAGTGCGGCGGTCGCAATCATTTTCCTGTTGGCGGCGTTCATCCCCTCAGCGGCGTCAATTGTCGAGACTTGGCCAGCGATCGTGTTTTGCTCTGTCATCGCCGGCTTACAACTTCCCTCCATCTTTGCCGCCAGACGATTTCTCCACGGCCAGCAATTTAGAATCAGCAATTCAAAAGCGGCGATTTGCCGAACCACGATGGTGCTCTACTTCGCGATATTTTTCATTCTGCTAAAGTGACGCCCCAGGCCAGGCGATGCATGCAAGTAAGATGCGGCCTGCAACACAAGACGCCCCACACTAGATTCCGCATCATTAATCTGAGCGCAGCAGCGAGGCAACCACCGCGCGCATGTTCTCTTGACGCCACGCGCCTCAGCCGTTACGCTGCCAATGACTCGGCGCAACCGCGCCTCATCGCTACGCGCCGTGTCGCTCAAAATGGCCGACGGCAGTCCCACCTCATCGCTCTCTTCGATTCTCTCCGACGCATTGAAGGGCCAAGTCGCGGCCGTCCAGGACTACTTCTTCCTGGTTGCCCAGGTGCTGAAATACATCTTCACGCCGCCGCACTATTGGACGGACACGCTCGAGCAAATGGATATCATCGGCGTCGGCTCGCTTCCCATCATTATTCTCGCCAGCCTCTCCATCGGCGGCGTCATGGTCTTGCAAACCGCCGCGCAATTCCAACGCTTCGGTGAAACCGCCCTCACCGGCGACGCGGTAGCTCTCGCGCTCGTCCGCGAACTCGGCCCCGCCGTCACCGCGCTGCTCGTCGCGGGACGCAACGCCTCCGGCATGGCCTCCGAACTCGGCTCGATGATCGTCACCGAACAAGTGGACGCCATGCGCGCCCTCGGCACCGATCCGATCCGCAAACTAATGATGCCGCGCGTCATCGCCACCACATTAATGGTCCCACTACTCACCGCCGTTTTCGATTTCGTAGGCCTCTGCGGTGGATTCGTCGTCGCCTACACCACGCTGCGCCTCGGCGCCGTGCAATTCTGGACCCGCGCCGTCCACTCCCTAGCCGTCGGCGACGTGGTCCAAGGCATGGCTAAGCCCATCGTCTTCGGCCTAATCATCGCCACAGTAGGCTGCTACCGTGGCCTGCGCGTCCGAGGCGGCACTCAAGGCGTAGGCCGCGCCACCACAAGCGCAGTAGTCATAGCCTCCGTTTGGGTCCTCGTAGTCGACTTCTTCCTCTCCCGCCTCCTCCTCTACATGTTCAATCTCTAAAGCTGACAGTACGGCGGCACTGTCATCCCGCTTGCCCTGACGCAGGAAGGGAGCGAAGCGAGGCCTGCCTGCCGCAGGCAGGGATCTCTCTTCGATTTGATCGCTCTTCAGGCAGAAACCGCGCGTCACGACCGCGTCTCAGTGCACTCCTGTTTTGCCGTCACTCAGTGTCCTCTGTGTTAAAGCCTTTGACTTCCTCGCCAACCTCTATAAAAGCGATCTCCCGCCCGAATCCCCCAATTTCCATTTATAATTCCACCCATGACGCGCGACGTTCCGCCGCTAGACCCTTCCTCGCCTCTGACAAGCGCCTTGCGGCCGCCGCCCCGCCGCGACAACCAGCCCCAACACGTCGAAGTCGTCCCCGGCGAGCCGCTAATCTCCTTTCGCGACGTCCATCTCAGCTTCGACGAAGGCGACGTCCTCCGCGGCATCTCCTTCGACGTCGCTCCCGGCGAAACCAAAGTCCTCCTCGGCGAGACTGGCACCGGCAAGACGAGCGTCATGCGCCTCGCCGCCGCCTTGATTCGTCCCGATGCCGGCCAGGTCGTCGTCATGGGCCACGACATCAGCGAAATGCCCGAAAAAGAACTGCTGAATTTCCGCCGCCAGATCGGTTTCGTCTTCCAGGAAGGCGCGCTCTTCGATTCGCTCACCGTCGCCGACAACGTTTCCTTCCGCCTGCGCGAAGAACAAGCCATGGACGAAGCCGAAATTGATCAGCGCGTGCGCGAAGCTCTTCGCTTCGTCGAGCTCGAGCAATCCGTCGAAAAATTTCCCGCCGAACTTTCCGGCGGAATGCGTCGCCGCGTCTCCATCGCCCGCGCGCTGGTAGATCGTCCGCCGGTCGTGCTCTACGATTCGCCCACCGCCGGCCTCGATCCGGTCACGTCGCAAACGATCATCACGCTGATCCTGCGCGGCCGCGATCTGCAGGACGTAACTTCGCTCCTAGCCACGCATCGCGTGCAAGACGCCTTCGGCCTTGCCAATTTTCGCTTCGACAAATCCTCCGGCCACGTAGTCTCCCTCCTCGGCGAAGGCAACGGCAATGGCGCCAGCCCCGCGGCCAGCGCAGACGCCCGCAAACGCGACGCCACCGCAAATCCCGCCTCTCCCGAATCTCTAGCCGCACGCGAAAAAAGCGCGGAATCCGTCCGCGACGGAAATCCCGCGCGCCCCACCAACGTGTTAGTCCTGCGCGACGGCAAAATTTACTGGGAAGGCGCAGCCGACGAGCTGCTGCGCACCAAAGATGAGTACCTCAAAAAGTTCCTGGCTTCAGCCGAATGAAAATGGGAGAGACACAATGGAACGCGTGAAAAAATTAATTACTCGCAGGTTGCCGGTTCCGTACTGGCTGATTGCGCTCGTCGTCGTCGCGGTGACTGTCTATGCTGGCTCGAAGGCGGATTTCGAGTCTCATTACCGTTTGCAAGTTTTGTTTGCTGATGCGGGCGACGTAAAACCGGGAGCAGCGGTCCTGCTAGACGGCATTCAAATAGGACAAGTCGAGCAGGTGAATCTCGCGCCGCTGACTTCACCTCCGGATCCCACTCACCGCCTCGAACTCACGCTTCGCATTGACCATAAATATCGGCCCTTTGTAACGACCGAGTCGGAAGCAAGCCTCGCCCGTGATGGCCTGTTAGGTGATAGATACGTCAGCATTACTCGGGGTTTTTCGGGCACTCCTCTCGCTGCTGGCGCTGAGCTGAAGAGTGTGAACAACGAAGTGATTGTTTCGCGCGCCGCGGAGACGCTGGTGGACGCTTTCGTGCAAAAAATAAAATCAAATCTGAATCTGCACGGCAAATAGTCTCAGGAGGCAAGGTCATGGCGCAACGCAAGCAGCTAAGCTGGACGGAACTGCGGGTAGGTCTCTTCGTGCTAGCGGGCCTATTCATTCTCGCGGTGGCGATCTTTTACATCACCGGCGCGGGAATTCTCGGCCCCAAATACCGCCTCTACACCTACCTCCCCGAAGTCGAAGGCGTCACCTCCGGAGCACCCGTGCGCCTCGACGGCGTCTCCATCGGCAACGTCGAGCAGATCGGCCTGAATCCGCGTCCCAGCGATCGCACGCAAAGCATCCAACTCATCCTGCGCATTGACAAAAAATTTCAGAAGGACGTCCGCACCGACTCGACCGCCAGCCTCGTCACCGAAGGTCTGCTCGGCGACCGTTACGTCACGATCAAGCGCGGCCTCACCGGCACGCCGCTCCCCGCCAATAGCACCGTTCCTGGCGCGCCCGCCGTCGCCATGACGGAAATGGTCTCGCGCGGCACCGCTCTGCTCGACACCTTGAACATCGTCTCCAACGACCTGAAGGGCATCGCCGACCAAGTTCAGAACGGCCAGGGCACCGTCGGCAAATTGATCAAAGACCCCGCGCTCTACAACAATCTCAATGCCACCGTCGCGCGGCTCAATGACGTCGCCGGCAACATCCAGCAAGGGAAGGGCACTGCCGGAAAATTCATCACCTCCGACGAGCTCTACAATAAAGTCAACGCCACGGTGGACAACGTCAACGACGTCCTCGGCGCCGTGAAAGATCAAAAGGGCACCGCCGGAAAATTGATCTACGATCCCGCAGTCTACAACAGCGCCAAAACTTTCCTCGACAATGGCAACGGCGTCCTAAGCGACGTCCGCGCCGGCAAAGGCTCCCTAGGCAAACTGGCCACCGACGACGCGCTCTACAACAATCTCCGCGATGCCTCCGCGCAAGTCAAAGAAGCCACCGCCAAACTCAATTCCAATCAGGGCACAGCCGGAAAATTCATGAGCGACCCAGCCCTCTACGACAATCTAACCGGAATGAGCGGCGACCTCCGCCTCCTGATCGCCGACTTCCGCAAAGACCCAAGAAAATTCCTGCACGTAAAACTGGCTGTTTTCTAGGCGCCTGCAAACCCGTTTTTGTGTTGATTAGAACGCCTGAAAAGTGCGTTTTTGTTGGTTTTGTGGTGATTTCTAATATCTTGCATTGTCGATTAGAAACGATATGCGGCGGGCGATGCGCCTCTGCGATTCGGCGTTGGTGGCTTCCGGAAACATGTAAAAAATGACGATTAGAGACTGTGCCGAGTGTTTGTTTTCTACGAGATATAGCGTTTTCTAATCGCGAGGTATGACGATTAGAAAGGCTGTGAGTGGTGATTGGTGAGTAGTGATTGGTGATTTGCGAAGTGCTGAAATGTTGGCGATTGATCGGGGTCGCTAGCGTTTGTTTTCTGCGAGATACAAGGATTTCTAATCGGCGGGGTTGGCGATTGATTTTGGCTGGAGTGATGGGGAGTGATCGACAGTCATTGTCGATTAGAACGGGGATGTAACATTGTAGTTCAGATGTTACATGAGGTTTTGGGGCGGCGGGGTCGTGGGTTGCGCGAGGCGTGAGGGGCGCGGGGCGGATTTCGGCGGGAGTGTTATGGCGTGTTCGGGTTCGTGGCCCCGTTGACCGTGTGGCGGTTCTCATGTTGCGTCCTTAGTAGGGCGGCAAAATCCCCCGACACACGTTAACATATTCGTTACGTATTTACAAGAGAATAAGAGCTCTGGTGTTTGTTTCGGAAGTCAAAAGATTTAACACAGAGGAAAGCGGAGGACACGGAGGGGCGGGCACGGTCCTCCTGCGGCGGATCGTCGACTTGCCGTGCCCTAGGGCGGCGAAGTGAAATGGCCCCCGGGCAAGCTGGGGCGGCCCGGGGGCCTGCCCTTCGATTCGGCACCGCCGAATCTCAGGGTGAATCGCGCTGCTGCGCGATTCACGTGCGGCAGCGGCGGCGCGGAAATCGGCTGCCTGTTGCTCGAAGGGCGGGGAAGTCACCGCTCCCTCGCACGCAATTTCCGCGTCGCTGCGTTCACGCTTCGACTTGTGGTCCGTGGACTCGCGCCTGCTGGCGGTCCTACTCTTCCTCCTCCTTCAGCACGAGTTCGATCTCGCTGTCGTCTTTGTCCTCGTCGTGGTTTGGCGCGACGAAGCCTGCTTGCCGCTTCGGCCCTCGCGGCTGCAGCATCCAGGCGATTTTCTTCATCTCGTAGAGGCTTTCCCGTCCCTTGCTCGCATAACCGGAGCATTCCTGAACCGGGAACTTCACCTCGCGCTCCGGCCACATCGCCTGGCACACCACGAGCTTTTCGTTCTCGCGGTAACCCTTCACGGTCAGCGCCCGTTCACAGGTCTCGCACAACGACGGCCCGTAAACCGGCGTCCCACCCTTCACCTTCAGGCTCATAACCTTTATCCGATCTAAAAAGCAGCCTCTAGCCGCTTCGGAATGCGCGCCTGCCAACGCAAGCGCGGAATGAAATTGCTCGTCGGGCAGGATATCGCCCGCAGACAAATACACCCATCCATCTCAGAATTTTTGTGAGCTAACCGCTGCGATCCAAGGAGACGTTACGAGGAAGGACTAAAGCCCATTCGGCCACAATCCCGACCCGGCGCCACCGCCGCCAGCCGCAAGTTCGAATTGTGTATGTGCATCACCATGCCGAATCTTCTCCAGCATCGCCAATGTAAGCCACCAAGCAAAGTCCAATCAACTCAAATCCTGCGAACGGCAAAAATCCCACGCCTAATGGCTCCAGCCCAGCGCTGGACTGCTGACTCACACGTCGCGACTGGTGGCTTTTGTCGGCATCGGTCGTGCTGAATCCTCTGTTCCCAATTCTGTCGCGATGTTATAGAAGCTCTATTACATGCCTCCAGCTGCTGACCTCGAATCGCTCGCGCGGGCGAGATTCACTAACCCTCCTTTGATGGCAGCAGAAATTAGACTGTGTCGCGCCGCAGTTGCCGGCCAACGCGCGGTTTGTGGACCGAACCCGACCGTTCACGATATTGGGAATGACCCGAGCGCAGGCGAGCTATGGGGAGCAGAACGAGAGATTCGAGCAGATTTGATCCGATGGATCTGCGTGAATCGCGACGTAGCGCGGCTCGTAGATCCACAGGGCATTGACGTGTTCGGGGCAAGGATATCCGGAATGTTAAACTTGTTCCACGTTACAGTGCCGTTCCCCCTCAGCCTCGGACACTGCAGGATAGACGGAGAAATGAATTTGCGCTCTGCGGACATCCTGGGCATAAACCTTCAAGGATCTTGGGTGGATTCAATAGCAGCCGACGGGGTCCAGGTGAAGAAGAACGTATTTCTTCGGAGAGGCTTTCACGCCTGCGGCCAAGTCAGGTTGCTGGCAGCTAGAATCGGAGGAAATCTTGAATGTGACGGCGGCACGTTCGAAAACCCTAGCAGGCCAGGTCATCCCGAAAGTGGCGTCGCGCTCGCTGCGGACGGAGCCGTCATTGGCGGAGCCGTTTTCCTGCGGGATGGTTTCAGTGCACTCGGAGAAGTACGGCTACTTGCCGCCGAGGTGCGAGGCTTTGTGGATTGCACGAATGCGGTAATCAGAAATCCTTCCGCTGGACAAATTGCTCTGGAACGTACGGCGATGCACGCTGAAAGTTTGCGCGTGAGGGGAAGCGTTTTTCTTCGTTCCAGATTTCGCGCGGAGGGCGAAGTGAAGTTATCGGGCGCTCAGATTGATGGAGATCTCGATGTCACTAACGCAACGCTTTCGAATAACCGACTGCCCGAGAATCCGTCCGGTGGGACCGCGCTTTCCGCCGATCGCATCGTTGTAGGAGGAAGTATCTTTCTCGGTGGGAGTTTCCGAGCAGACGGTGAAGTGCGGATGTTGGGCGCGCGAATCGGCAGCGATTTAGATTGCTCCGGAGGAAAATTCAACGGCCCCGAGATCATAGCAAACGGCGCGATACGCCGCGCCTTAAGTCTGCACGCTGCAACCGTTAGGGGAAATGTGTTCCTCCGCGAAGGCTTTGCAGCCCGCGGCGAAGTAAGCTTCACGGGAGCGCGAATAGATGGCAATCTAGAGTTCACATCCGCTACGATCGACGGCGACATGGTCTTGCAGAGCGCTTGCGTTCGAAGCGCTTTAATGTGGTCTGGTATTGCGAACACAGAGCGCCTTCGAGTGGATCTCTCGAATGGCTCGGTCGGAGCTCTTAATGACGAACTCAAGAGCTGGCCAAAATACGGGGATCTCTTACTAGATGGTCTCACCTATGAACGCTTCGCTGGAAGCGCGCCCAAGGATGCAAAGAGCCGCCTCAATTGGCTCGCTCGACAGGGTTCAGTGGTTCCACAGCCTTACCGTCAACTCGCAAAGGTGCTGCGCGACGAGGGCAATGATGCGGGCGCACGCCAAGTTCTTTTCGAGATGGAGGATCGACGTCGAAAAAATCAATCTGCTCGACGCTGGCAGCGTGCTTGGAATTGGATCCTCAGATGGACGATAAGATATGGCTATTCCCCGGGTTTGGCGCTGGCTTGGCTCGCCGCGTTAATAGTAGTGAGCGCGGTCCTGTTTCAGTTCGGATACCGCACCGGAAACATAGTTCCGAGCGACGCGGGTGCCTACAGCATGTTCATAGAATGCCGTCGCTTGCCTCCGCAGTATGAGAGATTCAACGCTTTCATATACTCGATTGAAAACGCGTTTCCTCTTGTTAAGCTTGGTCAATCCGACCGCTGGCAGCCGGATCCGAGTCCTGGTCGTTTCGTTCTTCTGGTCCGAAATTCGCCGCGAGCCTTCTCCTTCTACATCAGCCTGGCGGGATTGCTTCGTTGGGCCCGATGGATTGAGATTTTGATGGGCTGGGTTTTGGCAACGTTCTTCGTTGCTGGTGTAACAGGGGTAGTAAGGCGGGAATGATAGCCTTAGCAAATACAGACTTGGCCACGATGCGCACATTGCCGCCCATGGCTTTTGCCGCTTTGCGGAGGGTAGAAAGCTATAGATCGCTGCGTATTTTCCAAGCGCGACGCGCTGTCCTGGGTGATTCCCAGAGTCCTGGCGATGCGGGTTCGCGTTAACTTGCGAGCCTTGCGCGGGTCGCGCAAGCTCATTTCCTCTGCAATGATCTCTGCCGCGCGGCCCTACACCTTCTTGCGTTGGGCTGGACTCAACTTCCGAATTATCTCATTGACGTTCACGGGCATAGTTACGTCCCCTTTGCGATGCGGGCAAGATGAGCATCGAAACGTTGATCGGCCATCAGGTCCACCCATGGCACGTTGCTACTAATATGGCATGCGCCGAAGAGCACAGCCAAGAGTGGCTGTGCCACCCCCGCTGCGCTAATCGTGCTTGACGGTAGGTTCGGATGTCGAAATAAGACGCGTGCTTCCTTGCCGAAATTTTAGCCCAAAGAATGGCCCGGCCGCGAAATGTAAATCTCCGGGGCAGTTGTGGCACAGCCACTCTTGGCTGTGCTCTTGGGGTTTGATTCTCTTCTCAGAACAACGACGAGCCGCGGCATTCGCACCAAGAATCCGCAAGAAAACACTACTTCCCATTCCGATGGGCGCTGGACCAAGGCCAATCCGAAGCTTTCGCGACCAAGCCAGCCGCGACCGGGTTCCTTTCGATGTACTCTCGAATCCGTGCGAATTCCGCCAGGCTCCGGCACCAATGATCGTAAGACTCGTCTTGCCAGAAACGCTGTCCGCTGCGCTGCAAAATCTTGTTGGCAGCGCGTGCCGTCACTCCCTTCAGACTATTCGTCAGCCGGCGGACCGGCACCTTCGGCGTCAGCAGCACGTGGACATGATTCGACATCACGACGTAGGCGTGCAACGAATAGTGTTGCAACGCTTCGTCTCCATGCGTCAGCTTTCGGACCACGGACGCAGCGACGCGAGGATCCTTCAGCCACACAGGACCTGTATCGCCGTGATCCAGCCGCTCATCAGCGCGACGAAATTCTTCACCTGCGGAAAATTTCTTGATTTCGCGAAGACGGCTGAAAAAACTCGCAGGCAGTGATCCATAAAGTCGCCAAGTCAGAAAAATCGGCGGGCCTTCCGGCAAACAGTGCGGTAAATTGCGTGTGTATTGGTCCACGGCGAAAAATACTTAGCATTCACTCCGCGACAACGCAATCCGCAACAATACGCACGGAAACGTGGCTAAGTGTCAAAAGCGAAGAGCACAGCCAAGAGTGGCTGTGCCACCCCCGCTGCGCCAATCGTGCTTGACGGTGCTTAACAGGCGCACGATAAATAGATTCGCTAAAGCAAAGCCTCCACTGTCCGCCATCTATCAGAAAACGAATCAAAGTCGGCAACAGGGTGATGATGCGGGCAAGAATTTCGGCTTGAATTGGTCGGCCATCGCAGCGATCGCTACTAATATGGCGTAGAGTACACTATGGAGTCAGATCCATAGAAACGTGCGGGCTTTCGAATCTCACCGATTCTTCTCAAACGAATGATTATTGCCGGTTGACGTTTGCGCGCATCCAAGCCGCGAAGGCGGCGTCCTCGATCTGTCCCGCGGCGAGGTTTAAGACAACTTGTGCGGCGGCTTCTTCCGTGGCATTGAAATGACAGCCATTGATTTCGAGGAACAGTACCCCGATGACGAAACCTGTGCGCTTGTTCCCGTCGAGAAAGGGATGGTTACGGATAATCCCAATGGCGTAGGTGGCGGCCATGTCCACGATGTCCGGATTGTCTCCGTACGCGTAGAGTTGCCGCGGCTTTGCCAACGCGGATTGCAGCAGCGCATGATCACGAACGCCGGCGGGACCACCTTCGAGAGCAAGTAGGCGATTATGAATGGCGAGGGCGTCCCGCTCGTCAATCCAAACGGGCCGCTTGGGCCGCGCCGGTCTTGTCACTTGGAGAGAGCGTGGAGAGTGTTGCGATAGCGGCCGATGATTTCCTCGGCCTTTTCCATCTTCTTCTGAAATGCCGGATCGTAGGGGGTGAGCTGATAGGCGCCGTTCGGACCTTCGATGAGGAACAGGCGGTCGCCGTCATCCGCTTGCAGGCGATTCACCGCTTCCTTAGGCAGCACCACGCCTAGGGAATTGCCTATTTTCCGTACTTTGAGTTCGAGCATCAGTTTGGCCTTTGTTATAACAATTGTAGCAACTTCACCCTCGGGGCGCAAGCACCGACTCTACTTACTCTCCGGCGTCGTCCTTACCCACCAAACTAGGCCGCTGTAATCTGAGAAGCAGACGTGGTTGCCGGAGGCTTCCAGGACGCCTTTGGTGTGATCGAAAAACTGGGTGTTGGCTACGAGGTCAACGAAGACTGCTTCGTCCCAGGGCTCGTAGCGGGATTCTTCCGTCGTTTGCGCTTTCAACACTTTCTCGATTTGCTTGCGAACTTCTTCTTTATCAACCTTTTCTTTCCCGTCGCCATAGCGGCGGACGCGGAATGTCTCGATTGGCGCGCCGATCAAGTCTTCGATCGCAACGGGGTCGTCGAAGTTGCGGTAGCCGTCCCTGGGTGGAGCGAAGGCGCTGCAAACCTTGCCAAATGGTTCGGCCGCCACGATTGAATCTTTCGCGGGCGGCGGTGGAAGCTTTTCGAGGTCCAGCACCACTTTCATATCCTTGGGCTTACCCTGCGAGTAACCGACGCGTGCGGCCAGGACCGCGATCATGGCGAGCGTTAGGAGCACGCCAAGTGCTTTCCGCCAGTTTTGCGTCATGCTGTCCTCCCAGGGCCGTCGTCGCTGAAGCGACGACCTACAAAGATTCTCGATTCAGGCTACTTCGCTCCCCGACTTCTCTTGCGCAATTTGATGGACGCGGCGGAGGTCTAGCTTGCCGGTGCCTAGATGCGGCAACTCGTCAATGCGGAAGAACTGGTTGGCGCGCGGGAGCCAGAGATTCGGCAGGTCGGACTTGGCTAGTTTCTCGATCACCGGCTTCAACTTTTCCAGATCGAGCGTGTGCAACACCACCAGGCGCTCGCCCTTTTTGCCGTCGGGCACGCCGGTCACTACAAATTGTCTTTCTGGCGAGTCTGCCAGCTCCTGCAATTTTTCCTCGATCTTTATGTGCGGCACCATCTCGCCGCCGATTTTGCTGAAGCGGCTGAGGCGATCGGTGATGGTTAGAAAGCCGTCCTCGTCCTCGGCTGCGATATCGCCGGTGACGTACCACCCATCCTGCAGCACCTCCGCCGTCTTCTCCGGCCTTCCAAGATACCCTTTCATCACGTTGGGCCCGCGCACCAGCATCAGGCCGGGTGAATCTACCGGGAGGCGCTGGCGCGTTTCGGGATCCACGATTCGGACGCTGACGCCTGGGAGCGGATGGCCGATGCGGCCACGTTTTGCGCCGACCTGACGAAAGCCCGGGGCGCGGAAATCGCGCGTATTTACGGCGACGACCGGAGAACATTCCGTCGCGCCGTAGCCTTCGAGCGGACGGATGCCGAAACGATCTTCGAAGGCGAGCGCGAGCGGCTCGGGCAGTTTTTCCGCGCCGACAACCACGTATTGCAGGCTGCCGAAATCCTCAGGCGAGCACCGCCGCGTGTACGCCTGCAAAAACGTCGGCGTAGCCAAGAGGAATGTGACGCGGTAGTCGCGCACGAGTTCGCTGACGGCTACCAGATCGAGCGGGCTGGGATGAAACGCGACGCCGATGCCCATCACGGCGGGGAGCCAGAGCGTAACGGTGAAGCCGAAGGAGTGAAAGAACGGCAAGACGCCGAGCAACACGTCGCCTTTGGCCAGCATGAAGGTCTGTCCCATCTGGTCAATGTTGGACATGATGTTGTAATGCGTCAGCATTACGCCTTTGGGTTCGCCGGTGCTGCCGCTGGAGAAAATTATCGTGGCGAGATCGTCGAGCGATTTCGTTTTTCCTTGGGCGCTGAGCGTGCGCTCTAGGAATCTGCTTGGCAGGAACCACAGCATCAGGGCGAGCATGCGTTCGCCAAAGCCTGGGGCGGCGGCTGCTTCTTCGAGCAGGATGGTTTTGCCCGGCACTTGCAGCGGGATTTTTTCTAGCAGCAGCTTCGTGGTGATGACTGTTTCGATTTTGCATTGCTCGGCACAGGAGGCGAGCGCTTCGTTCGATGCGGTGTAATTCAAATTCACTGGGATTTTACCGCTGAGCGAGGCGGCAAAATTCACCAGCGCGCCGGGGACTGATGGCGGCAGCAGGATGCCGACCATTTCCTGGCCTTTCCAGGTTTCGCGCAGGCGTCGCGCCAGAAAGATTGCGCTCAGCAGCGCGCTGCCCCAGCTCATGCGTGGGCGGCGTTTGTCTCCCATGGCGAAGCGGAATGGATAATGATGCGCCGTGCGTATCAACGAGCGCGGCAGCGTGTGCATGCGGCTCTTGTGATGGAGATATGCTTCGCTTTGCAGCTCTTGCACCGCTTCGCGCACTTCGAACGCTGTCGCCGTGGGCGGCATGGGTCTGCCGAAACTGACCGTGACCGGGTAGGGAATTTTGCGCGGCATCTTCCAGATGAAACGCCCGCGCTCGTAGCTGAAGATGCTGCCCCACACGCCGTCGAGATTTACCGGCACGATGGGCGCGTTCACATTTTTCATGATGCGTTCGAGGCCGCGGCGAAAGGGAAGCAGTTGGCCGATGCGCGTGATTTGACCTTCGGCGAAGATGCAGACGATTTCGCCGTTGCGGATGGCGTCGCTGGCTTCGCGCAGGGAATGGATCATGTCGCGCGGACGAAGCTGCGAGGAAATTGGGATTGCACGAATCATCTTGGCGAAAGGCTTGATGTACGGTTGGTCGTAGATGTCTTTGAAGATGAGGAAGCGAATCGAGCGGTCGGTCGAGGCGATCAGCAGCAGCGCGTCCACCAGCGACATGTGATTGGCAACGAAGAGAGCGCCGCCGTTTTGGGGAACATTTTCGCGGCCTTCGACGCGGATGCGGTAGACCGAGTGCGTCGCCATCCACAAGACCAGGCGCAGCAGAGAATCGGGCAGGAGGTAAATCGAATAGCCGGTCATGACGGCGGTGAGGATGGCGCCATCGAGGAAGATTGCAGCCGCCGATTGGTGGAATCGCGCGGAGAAAATGTTGTAGGCGCCGGCTGCTACGAAGATTCCGACGAAGGACCAGAAATTCGCGGCGGCGATCACGCCGCCTTTCTGGTCGGGCCGCGGGCGGTGCTGGATCAGCGCGTTGAGCGGCACGGCAAAGAAGCCGCCGGAGAATCCGAGCAGGCTTAAATCAGGAATGCGAAGGTGGACGAGCCGTGCGAAAAATGCGGCTAAGCGCTCGAGGACGGGCCATCCGATATACGAGGCAGTTGCTACGAGCCAGTGCGAGAGGGCAGCGCTGGGAGCGTCGAAATAAAGTAGCGCGCCGAAAATCGTCATGCCGAGTGCGCCTAGCGGGATCAATCCGTATTCGATTTTGCCGCCGGAAAGATAGCCCGCTGCTACGCTGCCGATTCCGATGCCGATTCCGACAGCAGCTTGCAGATAGCTGATGTGAGTTTCGTCGACGCGGAGCACATCGTGCCCGTAGATGATGATGGTGAATTGCAGCAGCGCGGCGAGAAAAAACAGATAGGTATTGCCCATCACCGCCCATGCGAGCGTGCGGTCGGCGAGGATGGTTTTCATCTGCTTGCCCAAATCGCCGATCGGGTTCCATTGCAGCTTCTTGGATGGGTCGGCAGCGGGAACGTGAGTGATGCCGAAGCTAGTCGCAAGACCCAGCAGCGTGCAGCCCAGCAGGATGACGCCCGCGATTTGTTCGCGGCCGTGATAGCGCTCGGCCAAGGCGCCGGCGGCCATTACTGCTGTGATGCTCCCGAGGAAAGTGCCCAGCTCGATGATTCCGTTGGCCCAGGAGAGTTTGCGTTCAGGCACGAGTTCCGGAAGCAGGCCGTACTTCGAAGGGCCGAAGAGTGCGGATTGCGAACTGATCAGAAATACTGCGGCGCATTCGAGCGGAAGATTGCGCAACCACAGGCCGAGAATCGTGACGGCCATCACGAAGATTTCCATCAACTTCGTGCCGATTACCACGCTGCGTTTGCTGTAGCGGTCGGCAAGATTGCCGCCGGCCATCGAGAAAAAAATGAAGGGGAGGGCAAATAACGCGCCGACAATGAGAATCAGATTTTCCCGGGTGTCTTTCGGGAAATTCATCGCGACGATGATGTAAATCACGAGGAACTTGATGGCGTTGTCGTTGAAGGCGTTCTGGAATTGCGTGACGATCAGGCTCCAGAAGCCCAACTGCCAGCCTGGCGTGCCGTCACCGCGGAGCATGTGGGGGATTGCGCTCGACGACGGGGGAGGGCCGCTGGGACGCGCGATAGCCGGCGGTGACGCGGCTGGGTCAGCCATTTTTCCTCGCGTGTGGTGGCAGGGAGTCGAGAGCCATCGCCGATCCTCGCTAACAATTTGCCGGGAGTGTAGCGCAGTTTCAATGTATTTCAGGTGCGAAGGTGCCAGCGCAGCGTCCGGCGCGTCCCACAGCCGCGCACATCTTTCAACACGATGCGTGTTTGCGGTCATTAAGAGACTGAAAATCCGGCAAGTTACGTCGAAAGAACGTGGCCCTGGATTTGCAGTCTGTCGCAACACGTGGAGGTGTGACGATGGACAGCCTATGGCGAAATTTGCGGCACGCGTTCCGGCTCCTGGCGAAAAGCACCGGGTTCGCTGCAGTTGCGGTGCTGACGCTGGCGTTGGGCATTGGAGCGAACGCGGCAATTTTCTCGGTGGTCTACAGCGCGCTGCTGCGGCCTTTGCCTTACCACCAGCCAGATCGCCTGATCACCCTCGGCGAAGGGCGCCTGAAGGATAACAACATCGCCGACAGCCAGAATACCTCTCACCCGGACTTTGTGGACTGGACGAAATCGGCCAAGAGCTTCCAATCGCTCGCGGCGTACGGGTTTGACGCATTTACTTTGGGCGGCAATGGCGAACCCAAAGCGGTGTTTGCCACGCAAGTTACCCCCAATTTCTTTGCGACGCTTGGAGTGAAACCGCTGCTGGGACGTGCCTTTCTTGATGGTGAGGACGCCAGCGATGGGCCGCACGTGACGATGCTGACGTACGGCGCGTGGCAGAGCGATTTCGGCGGCGACCGGAATGTGATCGGCCGGACCATCACATTGAATAACAAGCCGGTGGCGATCGTGGGAGTGCTGCCGCGCGATTTTCAATTCGCGCCGTCGTTGGCCTATCCCTTGTGGGTTCCGATGCACGCGACAGGGGATCTGGTGACGCGGCGCAGCCTGCGTTGGATGAATGTGTTTGGGCGACTGGCTCCGGGCGTCACGTTCGCGCAGGCGCGCGCGGAAATGGATGGAATCACGGCGCAACTGGCGCGGGAATATCCGGAGCAGGACGGCTCGACGTTCATCTCGATGGGTACATTGCGGCAAAAAATCGTCGGACAGATTCAGCCGCTGCTTCTCGTGCTTTTTGGCGCGGTGGGATTTGTGCTGCTGATTGCGTGCGCGAACGTGGCGAATCTGATGATGACGCGCGCGGCGGGGCGAAGGAAGGAATTTGCAGTACGGACCGCGCTGGGAGCCAGCCGAGGACAACTGATCGCGCAAATGTTGACGGAAAGCCTGCTGCTCGCTGGGCTGGGCGCTGCGGTGGGTTTCGTCGGAGCGCAATGGGGTGTGAATGCATTGATTGCCGCGATTCCAGAACGCATGCTGGATGGGCTGCCCAGCCTGCGTGAGGCCGGCGCGAATCTGCCGGTGCTGGCGTTTCTCTGTGCCGTGACGTTGTGCACTGCCGTGCTTTTCGGATTGGCTCCGGCGTTTGCGGTATCGCAGACGAAAGTGAGTGACGCGTTGAAGGACGAATCGCGCGGCGGCACGAGTAGCGCACAGACAGGACTGCGTAACACGGTGGTGGCGGCGGAAATCGCCATCTCGCTTCTGCTGCTGGTGGGAGCAGGGCTGATGTTGCAGAGTCTGCACGCACTCCTGCACCAAGATCCGGGCTTCGACGCCGGGCATTTGCTGACATTTTCGGTGAACTTGCCGGACAACTCGTACCCATCGGACAAGGAATACCCGAACGACAGTCCGGCCGCGCGGATCTTCGAGCATCAGTTCAGCGATAAGTTAGGCAACTTGCCGGGTGTGCAAGGGGTGGCGGTGACCAGCGCTCTGCCGATCGGCGGGAGTGGCGGCACCATCCGTTTTGTGGTGGAGGGCCGTCCCACGCGAGCCGGTGAAGACGATGAATGCGACATTCTTACGGTGACTCCGGGATATTTTTCCACGTTGAAGGTTCCGCTGGTTTCGGGGCGGCTGTTTGCCGCGACCGACAGGTTGGACGCCCCCGGTGTTCTGCTGGTGAATCGTGCGTTCGCGAACCGATATTTTCCGAACGACGATCCGATCGGAAAACGCATACGCTTCACCTTTAATGCCAAGGAGCCGTATCGCCAGATCGTGGGGGTGGTGGGGAATGTGGCGCAGGATGATTTGGCCGGCCCGCCCACGCCGGCAATTTATTTTCCGAACGAGCAGGGTCCTTCGACCTACTTGACATACATGATTCGAACCGCTGGGGACCCGGCGGCGTTCGTGGGATCGGCACAGGCGGCGCTGCACGAAATGGACGCGCAGCTTCCCTTGATACAGCCAGAGACGATGGAGCACTTCACGAATCGAGCACCCGCGGTATTCTTGCGGCGGTATCCATCGTATTTGATTGGAAGCTTTGCCGGCCTGGCGCTGATTCTTGCGACGATTGGATTGTATGGCTTGATTTCGTTCACGGTGGTGCAGCGGACGCGCGAGATCGGGATTCGCATGGCTCTGGGTGCACAGCCACGCGATATTTTGGAATTGATCATGCGGCAGGGAATTGGCGCGGCGCTGATTGGCGTGGCTGTGGGCGTGGTGGCTGCGCTGGCCTTGACGCGATTGATGGCTAGCTTGCTTTTTGGCGTTAAGCCCACCGATGCGCTGACTTTTTTGAGCGTGGCGGCGATTTTGATTTGTGTGGCGATGGCGGCTAGCTATATTCCGGCGCGGCGGGCGATGCGCACGGATCCCTTGGAAGCTTTGCGGCACGAATGACGTTTTGAATATTCGGGTTTGGGAGCGGTAAGCTTCGTGGGATATCGTAACTTCGCGCGCGAGAGGTTTGGAGCATGAGTACGCTTCGCAGGAGTTCAGCGATTGCTTTGGTTGCGTTCGCTCTGCTCGCGGCTGTCGCATTTGCGAAAAGGGTGCCGCCAAAACCAGTCGCACCAGTCATCTCCGCTGGAATCCGGTATACAGCGGAGGGCGACGGTAGGGATCAGTACGTCGTTGCCGCGGACGCCTCCAGCGACAAGGTGCTGTGGAAAGTAAAGGTATTTCATACGCGCATCAAACCCTTTTTGGAGGAGGACGTCCAGTGGGTTTTCATCACCGACCTGAAATTGCGAGGCAACTCGCTGATCGTCAGAGACGAAAAGTCGCGGTGTTATTCGATCGACCTCACCACAAAACACAGGAAGAAGTTGCCGTGCGACGGTATTTTTCCGTCCTAGTCGTATCGCCTCGCACAAGGTGGGCGGACATGACTGCCAGCTCTTCAAGCCCCGGCTTCGGATCCAGGTATTCGGTTGAGCGCGGCGGCCGCTTGGGGGAGCAGGGATGAATTCGCCAAGAAGCGCATTCGCGCGGCGGAAGAGTAGCGGACAAATCGTCATCGCTTGGGCTGGACTGGCGTGCGGGGCGATGGACATCACCGCGGCGCTGGTGGTTTACGGGGTGCTCTACGGCGTGCGGCCCGTGCGGCTGCTGCAGGGAATCGCTGCCGGATTGTTGGGTGCGGCGGCATACAAGCAAGGACTGCCAACGGCTGTGCTCGGCCTGCTGCTGCACTTCCTGATCGCCTTTATGGCTGCGGCTGTCTATTTTGCTTTCAGCCGCGCGCTGCCGTTTATGGTGCGGCACGCTGTTCCTTCCGGTGTTTTGTATGGCGTCGCGGTTTACATTTTCATGCAAGCCGTGGTGTTGCCGCTATCGGCCGCGACGCGGTACGGGTTTTCCTGGAAGCTGACCAGTATCGGCGTCGTGATTCATATTCTCTGCGTGGGGCTGCCTATTGCGTTGGTTGTGCGGAAATATTCGGTGCGTTCGTGATTGGGCGCGGGGCGGAGGATTGCCTGGCTTGCGGCTGTTGCCTGGCGAGGCGCGCCTCGCCTGAACGTTTGTTGCAGCGCGGGCGGCTAGGAAAGCGGCGGCGCGCCGCCGCACTCCATACGGAGTTATGCCAAAACGCGTAGTGATGATTTTGGTGTGGCGGCTGGCGGCGGGATTGTTACTTCGGGTAGCGGGGTTTCGCGCTTTTGGTATTTTGTGGTGATGTAATCGTCCACTAGTTTTTGGAATGCGGCGGAGAGTTCGTCGTAGGTGCCTTCGAGCGTGTTGAAATGCTTGCCGTCAATATAGACTGGGCAGCGGGGGGCTTCGCCGGTGCCTGGTAGGCTAATGCCGATATTGGCGGCTTTGGATTCGCCGGGGCCGTTCACGATGCAGCCCATTACTGCCAGCTTCATTTCTTCCACGCCCTCGTAGTGACGCTTCCATTCCGGCATTTTGTCGCGGATGTATCCTTGAATGCTTTCGGCTAATTCCTGAAACGTGGTGCTGGTGGTGCGTCCGCAGCCGGGGCAGGCGGTGACGCTGGGCGCGAAGGTGCGCAGGCCGAGCGATTGCAGGAGTTCGCAGGCGGCGTAGACTTCGTCGCGGCGATCGCCGTTGGGGCGGGGCGTTAGCGAGACGCGGATCGTGTCGCCGATGCCTTCATTGAGCAGGATTCCCATTGAAGCGGAAGACCATACTAGGCCTTTCGCGCCCATGCCGGCTTCGGTGAGGCCGAGGTGCAGCGGCTGGTCGGTCTTGGCGGCGAGGTCACGATAAATTTCGATGAGGTCGTGCGGGCGCGAGACTTTGC
Organism: Candidatus Acidiferrales bacterium; assembly: GCA_049287725.1. GTDB lineage: Bacteria > Acidobacteriota > Terriglobia > Acidiferrales > UBA7541 > Palsa-295. Next base: position 23,921 of record JBAQGJ010000169.1, read on the forward strand.
AGGAAATGATGATTTGATCTTTGCGTAGTCCACATTCGAGCGCGAGTTCGGTGGATTGCAGGGCGGAGAGGACCATGCATTCGTTGATGATTTCTTCGGAGGTTTTGCCGAGGTCTTTGTCGGTGTTTTCCTGCATCTTGCGCATGACGAGCTCTTGATTGAGCGAGCCGCCGTTGACGCCAATGCGCACGGGCTTATTGTGGTCGCGCGCGACTTTGCAAATGGTGGAGAATTGTTCGTCGCGGCGCTGGCCGGCGCCGACGTTGCCGGGATTGATGCGGTATTTATCGAGCGCGGTGGCGCAGCCGGGATATTTGGTTAGCAGCACGTGGCCGTTGTAGTGGAAGTCGCCGATGACAGGGACGTCGCAGCCGTTATCGAGCAGGCGCTTTTTGATTTCCGGGACTGCGGCGGCGGCTTCGGGAATGTTTACGGTGATGCGGACTAATTCCGAGCCGGCTTGGGCCAGTTCGAGGCATTGCTGCGTGGTGGAGGCTATGTCCACGGTGTCGGTGTTGGTCATGGACTGGACGACCACCGGGGCGCCGCCGCCTACTTGAATCTTGCCTACTTTTACACCTACGGTTTCATGGCGCTTCATTGTCATATCAACACTATTGTAACGAATCCGTGGCTGAGTTGGGTAGCGGCGTGGCGGCGGAGTTTACAGTTGAAAGTCAAAGGCGATTCCACCGCAGAGACGCAGAGGGCGCAGAGAAAACCACAGCCCATGCGAGGGTTTGAGCCCCGGTGGTAACTAAAACTCGGGGCGGCGGCCGATGTTGCTGGGTTTGGCATTGGCGCGCGAGGGAGGCGGCGCGATTGTGGCCATTTTGCGAATCATGGCTAGGACTAACTTCTTGTCGTCGTCGGATAGCGTGGTGGAATATTTTTTGATGTCGGCGAGGAAACGGATTTCTTCCTCGGAGAGCTCGCCGAGGACTTTGCGCGTCTCGCGATCGCCGGGCGTATCGCTGCCGGGAAAGAAATCGGCGAGCGAGATTTCCATGGCTTCGGCGATTTTCGCAAGCGTTTCGAGCGAGGGAACGGTGTGGCCGTTCTCGACGCGGGAGAGATAGCAGCGAAGCAGGCCGGTGCGCCGCTCGATATCGCCCTGGGATAGGCCGCGGTCGGCCCGATAAGACTTGATGACTTCTCCGATGTTGACCTTCGGCTTCTCTTTGGGCATAGGTATCGTTCCTCTAACTGGGGCGTATCTTACGAGTTAACCCCAAAGGGGCGCAAGAGTTTTTTCGCCGAATTGTTCCTGACAGGAACATTTGTGACGCCGGAGGGCTCCGAGACCCGCATTAGACCGCAGATTGGGGAACGGGAGTCTGCAGCACCCCGGAATTGGAGCGCTTGCCGGCTCGTTTGTTCTCGTAGAGCGCCACATCCGCGCGCTGCAGGAATTCTTGCGCGGTTTCACCGACTTTGTAGTCGGTCCAGCCGCGGGAGAAGTACAGCCGTATTTTGTCGCCGGCAAAATCAAACTCAAGACCTTCGAGGCGGCCGAGAACGTGGCGAACTTCGTCCGAGCGGCACTCTGGAAGGATGGCCATGAACTCATCGCCGCCCAGGCGCACGGCAAGATCGGAGCCGCGAATGGCACGTTGCAAGCGATCGGCGAAACCTTTCAGTAGCGTGTCACCGGCAGCGTGACCGTGATTGTCATTGATCTGTTTCAAGCCGTCTACATCCACCAGGAGAACGGTGAGCGGGCGGGCGTGGCGTTGCGCGCGGCTGATTTCCTGCGCGAGGCGCTGCTCGCCGGAGCGGCGATTGTAGAGTCCGGTGAGTTGATCGAGAGCCGCGAGTTTGTAAACCTCTGAAGCGAGCGATTCCACTTTGGCCAGGGATTCGATCTGGTCGGCGACTTGGTGATGCAAGCGCATGATCTGAGTTTGTTGATAGACCAAATAAACACTGAAGACCAAGACCAGCCCGACGAGCGCGCGCACTGCCTGATTCAAGAAGAAGGAATAGGTTCCATCGTCGTGATTGAGCATCGCGGGAAACGCAAAAGATGCTACGCCAATCGTGAGGAGCAGAACCACGGCGACCGTGGTGGACCATAACCACCACTGGCGACGATCGAGATACTGGAGGCGTTCGCGAATTTTTTCGGGCTCGAGATTCGGGCCGGAAAGATGTTCAGTCTCGGGAACAGAATTGGTTTTGGTCATGGGATTTCTGGGATAAGCGCTCGTCCGAAGGATGACAGAGCGGCCACCGCCGCTCTATACGTAACTTTCGCAGGGTTTCCATCAGAGTAACGGCATTTCGACGTATTCCACGTATCACTCTAGGACATATCCGGGATCGATTACTCGGCAATCGCCTGCAGACCGCCGATCGTTTCTTCAGGTTCCGATGTCCCCGCCAAGTCCTCGTGCCGCGCCGCTTGCGGCGAGGACGGCAGTCCTGCTTCTAATCCTGAGCAATTCGCGTCACAGGCCGCTTCATTTTCGCCTCGCCTTTACCTTCGCTTAGCGCCAACGGGCGCCCAAAACCCGAAAATCCAGGAGATTAAAATGAATCGAAAGATGATCGTGTCGTTGTGTCTCGTTGTAAACGCAGCGGTTGTTTTGAGTCTCAGTCAGAGCTACCACCAGCGTTCCCCGTTAACATCAGCTGTCGTTATTGAAGACGGCACGCAACCGCCGGTGCCTCCCAAGGGTCCGGGAGCAGCTATCTTGATCGCTGACGGGACGCAACCGCCGGTGCCTCCCAAGGGTCCGGGAGCAGCTATCTTGATCGCTGACGGGACGCAACCGCCGGTGCCTCCCAAGGGTCCGGGAGCAGCTATCCTAATCGCTGACGGGACGCAACCACCGGTGCCGCCCAAGGGACCCGGAACGAGCCGCTTAGCCTTGGCTGGAACGCAACCGCCCGCGGGGCGAGTGTCCCCGATGCTGGTGGCCAATGCGATACGATCCTTGGCCTCGCAGCAACGAGCAAACGGTGCTAGATTAGCTGCACTTACACCCGACGGAACGCAGCCTCCAGTGCCGCCGAAGGGACCGGGACAAGTTGCTCAGCAGAGAATCCAACCAGCCGCCGAGATGCAGGCTTAAGCGCCAGAATTATTTTCACGAAAAAGGGAGAGTAGGCGTGAAATCTCTCCCTTTTTCGTGGTACGATTCGCGGGAGTTAACGAAATGCTAAGTTTACTCCTGTGGCGTGCTGGGCTAGTTGTCGAGTTTTTGATATTGATTCGTGCGGTGCGCAGCCGGATGGTGACGAAGTTCCCGTATTTTTACTCCTACGTATTTTGCGTGTCTTGTGTGTCGCTCGGACTTTATATCGGCGACGCGCTGCGGCCGGGATTTTATGACCATTGGTACTGGCCGACGCAATTTGCGACGCTAGTGGCAGGTTGCGGAGTAGCGCTAGACGTTGTGCGGCACGCCTTCGGATTCTATCCGGGCGCCGAGCGCGTCGCATGGCTAGCGTGCCTGGGCATATTTGGCGCAACTTTTTGTTACGTGGGATTGAAATCCGCGAAGTTGGCGGAGATGACGCCATTGGCCGTAACCGTGGAACTGGAGCGCGATCTGCGGGTCATAGAGGCGCTGCTGCTCGTCACGATTTTAGCCATCGTGTTTTATTACGGCATTGCACTCGGTAGAAACCTGGTGGGCGTAATCGTCGGCTTCGGGACATATGTGGGGGTCAGCTTGGTGACTTTGGCGGTCCGCGCGTTCCTGGGCCCGCGCTTCAATGCCATCTGGGTCATCTTGCAAAGCGGGGCCTACCTATTTTCCCTGGCCGTATGGATGATTGCGCTCTGGTCTTATAGTCCGCAACCGGTGCCTGCGGATCGGACGCGAATCGACGATGACTACGAGGCGCTCGTGGGCGCTACGCGACAGATCCTGGGTTCCCTGCGATCTTACTTCAAACGGACGGCTCGCTCATGATAGCTCTAATCATCTACCTGCTGATCGGCGCGGGACTGTTTATCTTTCTCATCGCGCTGGCGCGGCGGAAGGGCGCTCCCGTGGAGGGCTGCGGACAGGAATTCGTGGAGGCGCGACACGCGTTGCGGACGCTGCGATCGGGTCTGCTGCCGGCTAGTCTCCTTGAGAGGATTTTTGGCCGAGGCGACTTAGAGTATGTGACAGCCGAGACCCCACCGGAAATTCGCAAGTTGTTCCTGGCGGAGCGGAAGAGAATTTCGCTTATCTGGGCAAGGCGCATGCGTCTGGAGATACGCAACCTGATGCGTTTCCACCTTGGCTATTCGCGGTTCCAGGCCAAGATGAGTCTTGATACAGAGTTGCGCCTGGCTTTGGATTTTGTTGTGCTTCTGCTGGCATGCCGGATGCTGCAGGTCCTGCTTTTCTCCAGAGGTCCCTACGGGGCGCCGGCCATGGTCGGGGTTGCTGTTGGAGCGGCGGCGCGGGTGTGCAGAATTTCGGAAAAATCGCTGGCATTCCTGAACCCCCTGACGAGTGAAATTCTCCCTAATAAAACTGCGAGCGGAGGAGCCGCGCTGTAGCTATGACGCTCCCGGCCAAAGCTAAGGACGTGCAAGCGGCGACCCAGGATTTACGGCGTCGCACGCTCGCGCAGATGCCCGTGGCCCTGGAAAGGCTGATCTATTTGGCATCCACGCGCGATTACAACACGGGCCTGTATCATCACGAAGGCTTGGCGCTGCGATTTTCCGAGGAATCCGCGTGCGAGGCGCTGGCGGATTGCCACCGCGAGGCGTTTCGCGAACTCGTGGCTGCCTCATTGCATGAGTTGGTTCATCAATTGAAGTGCTATGCGGACCGTTCGCACGCGTCCCTCAGCGATTTCATCGCCGCGTGGAGAGATCTGGAGCCTTACCGCGTGGCTATTCCCGCAGGGACCGACTCTCTCGCGAGTGAACTTCTATTCTCAAACCTCAAAATTGCGCTGGCTATTTTGGAGACGCGGCTGATGAGCCCATGGCCGGCGAAACTAGGCGCATCGCCACGCCCGTCACTTGTCCGATGATCTCGGCTTCGTCCGGATAGACGAATTGCCGGATGGACGAACCAGACAGCGGATGGGGTATTAGCGTAAGTTGCGATGCGGTGATCTCGGCCCACGAGCAAGCATAGCTATCGCGCAGTTCGACGAAATAGATAGGGCGGTCGAACTCAGTGCGCCACTCCGAGGTACGCACCCGATTCACGTGGCTGTCAATCTGTACCAGGGAACCGGGGCGCAGCAACGGGGACATGAAGTAATCATCGGTCCCGATATAGCCGTACTGGCAGTGGCGCACGTCCAGCATCTGAAGCAGGGACAGCGGCACCTCTCCCCAGGCCTCCACCATGCGCGAGATCAGGTTGGTTTTCTCCAGAGTGAACCCGCGATCGAAACGAACGGGGAAAGTGACCGCCTTGTCCGCATCCGGCGCCTCCATGGCGGCCAAATGCGTATTCTGCAGCGGCGTTGACAATTGATAACGGATGGTGTCAGCAAGCGAGATCCCGAAGAGGCCCAGGAGCTGCGTGAACTTGATGCGGTAAATCACGCTAAGGCTGAACAATTTGTAAATGCTCGGGACGGAGTTTTTGTTTTCGAGCTGGGTAAGCCAAGCGTTTGAGATGCAAAACTCTTCGTTTGCGGATTCCAGCGCGATCTTCCTGCTAAGTTCCTCAACCTCTCGCGTAGTAACACCGAGCCGATTGCGAATTTCCCGAAGTTGGTCTCCAGGTCGAAACCCTGACTGCATGCGCGCGCCCTGCTTCCTTCCGTGCAAGTCTGCAGAGGACGAAAACCGCCCTGCTGCGTAATTAATTAGTTATTTCAGATTACATGAACTGCCGGAAAATGGCACGCCCGGGGCCCGGCTTCGCGCATTGAAAATACAGTCGAAACTGAGAAAATGCAAAACTTTGCTTTCAATTGGAAGCAGCGCGGTATTTTGGTGAGATCTTGTGCGCTTCTATAACCACTGCAATGAAATCCGCACCGCGGTCTGGCCGCTGATAACTGCGGCCAACGTTCGTGCCTATCAGTGGCTGAAGCGACGCGATTGGGGCTACGGAGGCGGTCTCAACAGGTCAATAAACCCATGCGCACAAATACGGAGGTCGGCGGGAACATTACGACGTTACTCGTTAGTACCCGCGCGGACTACCGAGAATATTTGCGCCCGGTTGTGGACCGAAATAGCGCGGTCAACGCGGGTGACGGTTCACTTTTTAGCATCACGCAGCGGCAGGGCCCTAGCTACGGAATCGCGATTGTGCGAACCTGAACCCGCATCAAGCTCAGTCTGGAGCGAAAGTCATGGGCGGCTTTTCTGGCGCACCTTTAAACCCCGGAGGGTCTTATCGGGAACACCGCGAGGTGCCGCGGTACACCCTGATTGCCAGCATCGAGCTGCGCGAGCCGGTGACGGACACGCGCATTGCGGGGCGCATCTCTGAAATCAGCCGCAAGGGTTGCTATGTGGACGTACTGATCACGTTGCCGCAAGGCACGGAGCTGAACGTGCGCATCTCGCGCGATCAAGGGATATTCGAATCGAAAGGTAAGATTGTGTACGTGCAGGAAGGCATGGGGATGGGAGTTGCGTTTCTCGATGTCGCTCCCGAGCAACTAAAGGTCTTGGATTCCTGGCTCGCAGAGATTTCCTCGTAGAATATTAAGTCAAGAATTTCAGCGAAGATGCGGCGAAAGTGTGCGCAGGCGGAGATTTTAGAATCTTGATGCGCATGCGGTAAGATACCTGCAAGCAGTTTCAATGGGAGGAGCTCGGTGGGTTTTAGCGCCAGCACGCGGCAATTGGGAAACGTCACCGTTGTGGATGTTCGCGGCCGGTTTACCTTGATCGAAGGCCAGGCGGTGCATGAATTGCTGATGGATCTTTTCGAGGATGGACGCAAACGAGTGCTGCTGAATTTTCGGGACGTTTCTTATCTGGACAGCTCCGGAATCGGCCAACTGATCCGGGGATTGTATTCGGCGCGAAAAAACAATGCCGAGCTTCACGCCGTGGATTTGAGCCCGCGCGCGCGGGAGATTTTGCATATGACCAACCTGCACACCGTCTTCACAGATTTTCCCGACGAACAGACGGCGCTCCGGACGATCGCTTCGCAGTAGCCTTTGGCTGGAATCCGCTCGCGGTGCTCGGAAGTATCGAGGCGGCAAGGTTGTTGTGACACGAGCGGTGTGCCGCTTCAGAGTCTGCGTGAACTGCAAAACCTGTACTTCAGCGGCTAAACAGTTTGCGGAAAAAGTCAGAAGCGTGCCTCAGGGGCTGAAGCCCCTGATGATAGGCGCAGGTTTATGTCGGAGCTAAAGCTCCGACCCCCTAAAGAGCCGAGTTTTTCCGCAAACTGTAAAGCCGCTCTGATTTTGCTGCGTTTATGCCGTACCTAAAGCTACGGCTTACAAAGCTTTCCGTGTTCTCACACAGACTCATTAGGGCTGCGACGTTGCAGCTATTTCTGAATGACTCCGCACGCGATTCTTGCGCCGGAGTTTCCCGCGGGATCGGTCTTATAGTCATCCATGCTGGCGTGGATCACGATCGAAGTACCGCCGGGCTGGAATAGGGAAGTAGGACCATCGCCCAGAGTAACGTTTGTATCCAGCATGGATGCTGTGGCGTGGCCGTCCGCGCCCACCTCAATATTCGGCAGATCGCCATTGTGCGGACCTTGGGGATTGTCCTTGCCATGCTTTTTGCCGGCCGGATTGAAGTGAGGTCCCGCGCTCTTGAAATCAGGCCCTTCGCATTTTCCCACTGCGTGAATGTGAATTCCGTGAACTCCGGGCGGGAGCTCGGCGACGTCAATATCAATGCGGACGCCGCCCTCGGATGGTGCAAAGGCCGCAGTACCGATTTTTTGGTCGGAGGCGTTCACGATGTCAGCGTGCGCTGATTGCGCGAGTTGCGCTCGCTTCTGCTGCTCGGAGGGCTTTGAGTCAACCGGCGCGCTGGATTGCGCTGCGGCCGACCTCGCACCGGCGCATGACAAAATCACCAGTGCGGCGAGAATACAGGCGGGCGGCTTCATGGAGTACCTCACATAGGACCGGGCGCTATTAGTTATAGATGCGCCGGACCTGGAAAAGCAACCGCGAAAGGGCCGCCGGGCGTTGCCAGCCTCAGGTGGGCGACGCGCGATTGCTAAAGCACGTGCATGACTACCAGCGTCATGTCGTCATGTTGGGGCGCGCCGTCCGCGAATGCGTCCGCTGCCTGCATGATTCGTAAGATCGTTTCCGCAGCGCTGCAATTTTCCGCGCTTCGTACGGCAGCAATCAAGCGATCTTCGCCCCATTCTTCGAGCGCGCGATTCATCGCTTCGCTAACTCCATCGGTGTAAATCACCAAGCGGTCACCGGGATGAAGGATGACCCCGGCTTGCTCATACGCGCAGTCCGGAATAAGACCCACCACCGGTCCGCCGGTGTCCAACCGCTCAATCTTGCAGGTTCGCAGGCGTTCGATCTTGCCATCACCGTCGGCGCGAAAGAGCATCGGCGCGCAGTGGCCGCCGTTTACATAGGTGAGGCAGCGAGTCGCGGGATCTAATTGCGCGTAAAAGAAGGTGGCATAGCGGTCTTCAGAAGAAGCTTCAAAGAGCGCCTGGTTAACGCGTGACATCAGTTCCGCGATTTCGTTCCTTGCGCGCATGGCTTCGGCCCGCAGCGAGGCTTGCAGACTAGCCATCATGAGCGCTGCCGGAATGCCTTTGCCGGAAATATCGCCGAGCGCGACGCCTAGCATGCCTTCGGGAAGCGCGAGAAAATCGTAATAATCGCCGCCGACACCGAGTGCCGTGCGGCAGCGTCCGCAATAATCGAGACCAGCCACTTGCGGCAGCCGCTGCGGAAAGAGCCGCTCCTGAACTTCGCGCGCGATTTCGATCTCGCGATTCATTTTTTCGCGACGGCCCACCTCTTCGGCAATCGTTGCAGTTAATTGCGCGTTGGCGAGAGCCAAGCCCGTTTGCGTGGCGACGGACTTTAAGAGGCGCAGGTCGGAGCCGGAGTAGGGTTCCTCGGAACGCTTTTCGCCGAGGGCGATGAGGCCGAGAAGTTTTTCTTTAGTTGAAAGCGGGAGAAGAAGTTGCGGTTCGAGGCTGGCGATTTTCCGGCGCTCGTCCGCGGCGACGGCGGAAGAATTAACCCACGATTTTTCGTCGTCCAGATAGACGCGCGCAGGTTCGGAATCGTGGCGCAGGCGTTGGATTGTTGTGGAGGATTCGGCGAGCGTTGCATCCAGATCGCTTGCGTAACCGAGCGCATAGGCTGGTTTGTAGCATCCGCCGTCTTCGAGCAGCACGGCGACGCGCGGCACGTGCAGCGACTCCGCGATCCGTTGCGCCACGCGTTCGAGCAGCGGCTTGGTTTCGACCAGAGTGCGCACTTCGTCGCTGAGGCCGGCGAGAATCTGTTCGGCGTTGTAGGCGTCGCGGAAAAATCGGCGATCTACCCAGGCGCGCACGAACACCGCCAATTTCCGAAGCCACAGAATGGCGACGAAGCATAGCGAGATGATGATCATTTTTTGCGGCTTGCTGCGCTGGGTGCTGCCTTCCAGCGTGATCGCGGCGGTGATGATGATCGAAGTGAGAATGATTTGCAGAACCAGGACGCCGCGCCTGGCCAGGGCGTATTGCAGACCCTGGCGAATCACGACGCGCACGTCCATGGCGCGCTGCACGACGATCACGTAGGCCAGAGTCACGGGCAAAATCATCAGGATAATCAGACTGCCCAGCACAATCCATTCGGGGAAAATTTTCTCGAGTTGTGCTCCGCCTTTGACGGCCTGGATCATCGTCAATATGAAGAGCGGCGTGGTGGCCACGGTGGCGCCGATATAAATCAGATTGAAGCGGCGCTTCACGTCGGGCGACGGGGCGGCGCGCGATTTCAAACTCATGGAGATGAAGAAACTGCTGCAGGCGAAAATGTCCAGCGCGAGAATCACGGGCTGAAGCTTGTCCCAGATCGCCTCCAGGCCGGCAATCGCGGAGTAGTTTTCAAGTTCTCCGATATTGATCACGATTGCGACGGCCACCATCACGAGGAGAGCAGCCACTACGATTTTTTTCGACCAGCGCCACCAGAGCGGGCCGGGATATTTTGTGAGTTTCTCGGGGAAATAGATCCCGAAGAGCATCATGGAAAGCGGCCAGGCGGCGCTCACGGCTGTGCGAAACCCTTGCGCCACGTCGCGAATTCCGGGTCCCCAACTTTCGATTCCCACGCCGTACATGGTCGCAAGTCCCAACAAGACGGGAAGCAGAAACCAGGCCGATGGATCGCGCGGGCGCACTGCCGCGACCCAAAATCCCAAGAGAATGCAAAATACGGGCAGCACGATCCGCAGCGCGATGATCAGTACCATTCCGACGGGGCTGAGATAGTGCCGATGCGGCCTGAGAGTGATTGTTATATCGCGAGCGGCCGGCTCGTTTGGTCTGCGCACGACTACATTCATCGTCTCGCCGGGCTTTGCGTGCGCGATGGCGTCGCCGAATACCGATTCGCCAGTGAACGAGTGGCCGTTCACGGAAATGATCGCGTCGTTTTCCTTGAGGCCGGCGTCGAGGGCCTCCGGAAGCAAAAACATTGCGAGGGGCTGGCCGTGAGAATAGGCGGGAATGAATGGCCAGCCCACGGCTTCGCTGCCGAAGAACTCCGGGAAATAAAAATAGGCGGCGCGAATCTGGTAGGCGCACGCAAAAACGAAAAGAATGCTCAGGCAGATGTATTGGAGGGTTGCTGGTTTCCTAGGCGCCATGTTCGCTGTTGCCGCGATTTTGTGATGCTCGGCCGCGCGGCAAAGCTTAGGCCGCACACGGATCGCGATGCCAAGTTATAGATGGCTTGCAGGCAGGAAAGCAACCACAGAGATGCGTTGTGGCGCTAGATAGCGCGTTCAGTGCGACGAGATACGCGCGCGCGAACGCGTGCGAGAAATGTGCGCTTCGCTCGGCTAGCGCTGCACCGGTGTGGCGACCGGCTGAATCGGGTGCAGGTAACCGGCCGGCATCGCGGCGAGATGTGTGGATTTACGCGCAGCGCAACCCGCGACTTTCGGCGAATGGTCAACGATCGCCCGGAAGCCAGTGGTTTCCTTGATGCGCGTGCGAACGCCATCAATCGCCGCCGGAATGGGTTGGTGCGGTTTATTTTTCAGGACAAAGATCCCGATCGCTGGCTCGCCGGGACTGTCGAAGCTGGCGCCGACGCCGACTCCTTGAACCGCCGAATCGCTCATAAGTTCGGCGACATGCTTCTCTTTAATTTGGCGCGCATTTTCGATGGCACTCGTGGGTACTGCAGTGGGCTGTGCGGCGGCGGATTCCGCTGCGATCTGCGCGCCCTGTTGCTGGCTCAGCGCACCTTGCGCTGCGGGGTTTCCAGTTTCGATGATTCTGGTGCGAACGCCATCAATTTCCGGTGGAATGCTTGCGTGCGATGTACCCGGGGCGGCGAAGATAAGGATCGCGGACTCCTTCGGCGAATCGAGGCTCATTGCCACGCTGTAGCCTGTCACCCCTTCGGTGTTTAGGATTTGCGCCGCATTGCGCATCGCCGTGGTGTTGGCGGTTTGCAGAGCGCTGCCGGTGGCTTTCGCGGATTGCGGCGTCACGGTAACGGAGCTCAATCCGGGCAGACTGCAACCCGCCACTGCGTGTTGCGCGCCGCCAACAAAAGTAAACGTTGCACCGGCGTTCGTGGTCTTCAGCGCAGCCAGTACGTCGGCAACTGGATTTCCGATCGAGTCATTGGCGTCGCCTGCAAACATCAGAGCCACGGGCTGCGCGGTTGCTGCATCCACGGCTAGCGAGCCGGAATCTCCGTTTCCAATGAATCCTTGTCCGTTGGACATATTATTGACGATGATCGCGTCGCTGTAGGTCACGTTAAATGCCGTGGTCGAGCAGCCCTTAGTGTAATTGACCAGAGCGCTCATATCGGTAAATTCCACGGCTGCACACGTCAGCCCGGTGGTGCGCCCGCTTTTCGCAAGCAATTGCCCCATAGTTGCCGCCATACCCGAACCAGCTGCGGGAGGCGCAGGCTGTGGAACTTGCACGCCGTTGACAGTGCTGAGCGCACCCAATTCGAGAATATTGTCTTTTGGATCTACTTGACCATTGGCGACAAGCGCCGTCGTGACATCCACAGGAGTCGTCGGAATCGGCTGCGTTTCAAGACTGATGATGTCCGCGACGGTGCCTACGTTGATTGTGCCGGCAGTCTCGCAATTGGTTTCGATGATGCCGGGCTGCGTCACCTCCTGACCCAAAGTGGCGCCGTCGCTCAAGCCCAACACGTGATTATTGGAGAGGATATATGTCTTGCCGCCGCCGCTGACTAGCGAGCCGAGCGTGCCTCCCGTGCAAGTATTGGAATTCGTGCACAATGAATTGGCATTGCCGCCCGACGATCCCAATTGCACGGGAACGGTCAGGGCCTGCTGGTTCAGGGAGTTCACATTAAATTGCACGGAAGCCCCCGCGCTCGATTTTACCTGCGAAATTGCGGTGACCGTGACTACGGCCGGGTCGGTGCTGTTTGCGCTTGCGGCGGTGGGCACGGTATTCGGCGCAACATACGTGCCCGTCGCCGAAATCGTGCCGCAGGCCGACGTTGTGGTGGCCGTAGCTGTACAGGTAATGCTCCAGGTCACTGCTTGGTTCGAAGTGCCAGTCACTGTCGCGCTGAATTCCACGGTCTGGAAAGTCTCGACGCTGTTTGCGTTGGCGGAAATGGTAACGGCGACAGGGGTGGAGTTTCCGCCGCCTCCTCCGCATCCGACGAATACCACCGCCGCGACGATCAGAACGGCCACCAAGCTCTTGCGTGTGATCATAGGCTCTCCCCAATAGAAGAAACAGCGAGATTAATGGCCCAAAGATTTAGCCGCGACTGCGCGACACAGCAAGTATCGAGCGCGCTCACATCCCAGGTTGCAGCTCCTGGATTCTAGCCGTTCAGAGGCGATGGAATGTTAAAAGGGTTTTACTTGGCCCGTCTGTCAACTAACCAGATGCACCGGTCGCGAAGCGGGTTTCCTCAGGGATTTGTAACTTTTTGTACTTGGGTGAGCTGCTGGTGAACGTTGTCGAAAGTTTGGTACCCGACCCTTTCTGCCCATTGTGGCCCAAGCAAGAATCGCCAAGCGCTCTCCAAAATTACACGGGAAAGTCCCGCTTCGGGGTTCATCGAATTTTATTTGTGCGTTGATAAGCCTCTCAAAAGGCATGGTTTGCCGAATTGCACCGGTACTGGCACTTGCATTGCGTGATTCGTGATCAGTTACACGTAAACCGTTATTGGCAACTGGCACGGAAAGGGAACAGTTACAAAATTTGCGAAGCGAGGTCCCTGAAAATGAACTCAGACCAACTGGAAGGGAAATGGAAACAGGTGAAAGGCGAAGTGCGCGAAAAGTGGGGGCAACTGACGGATGACGACATTCACGTGATCGCCGGAAGGCGAGATCAATTGATCGGTAGAATCCAGGAACGCTATGGAATTGCCAAGGAAGCAGCCACGCGGGAAGTGGATACGTTCCTGAATAAATTGAATGCAGAATCCGCGCGGGTTACACCAATCGACGAACGGGAAGAACACGGCAAGTCCCGGAGCGTAGGGCAAGGTTAGAGAATCGCGTGTTACTTGATGAAGTCAGTACGCGAAACTTCGGCTTCGAGCGACTCAATCCGGTTCACGTTCCCGGGTTGAGCGCCGGAGCCTGATTGAACTCCTAAAGAACGGTTATCCTCACTGCTCATCGAGATATTCTTCCGGAACGTCATTCTCAGGAACTTCACGCGTTTTAACCTCGCCCTGATCGGCGTCCGGCGCGTTTTCCACCCCGCTCACGATTCCCGCCTCGTAGTCCTGGCCCTCTTCCGCCAATTCCTCGACGCTTTCGGAATCGGCCAGCTCGCGGCCGGACAAGCCTTGCACGTCACCGGATTGGCCGCCGGAGTCGGGGCCGAATCCTCGATTGCTTCGCGTGGGGATCGGATTTGAAATCTCTTCGGCAGAGCGGCGTCGGAGTTTCTTGCGAGGAGCGGGCTTCTTTTTGGCCGGCAATTTCTTCTTGAGCGCGAGCTTCTTTTTGGGAGCAACTTTTTTCGCGGACTTCTTTTTACGAGTTGGTTTTTTCTTGGCCATTGCGAAAGTCTATCACTCGCACACCGCTCGGACAACCTAACCAACGGAGTTGGAATTCTGCGACGCCACGACGCTCGCGAGCATCTCAATCGTCACGAGCTTTCCATTTCATTGTGGTGCACGTAGCGGGCGGGCTGCGTCGCGCCAAAAGGCTTTCGGGGTATAGTGATTCATGCTTAACCGGCAGCGGGATTCTGGGCTCGAACGAATCGGCAATCGGATGGAGCAATCGGCTAAGAAGGGTCCGGAGGCTAAAGGCACCAGCGACGCGAAGGCCGCTAAGGCGAAATTCGATTGGAAGCTATTGCCGGACGTTCTGGCGCTAATCAAGCCGCGGAGCACGATCATCGCGATTGGCTTTGGATTGATGGTGATCAACCGCGTTTCCGGGTTGATCCTTCCCGCGTCCACGAAGTACCTGCTCGACGACGTAATCCTGAAGAAGCAAACCCACCTGTTACCAATCATCGTAACGGCTGTGGTGACGGCGACGATCATTCAAGGACTCACTTCTTACGCACTCACGCAACTGCTCTCGAAATCCTCCTGGCGCATGATTTCGGAGCTGCGCGAAAAGGTGCAGGCGCATATCGGGCGATTGCCGGTGGCGTTCTACGATGCGAATAAAACCGGTGTGCTGATTTCGCGCATCATGAGCGACGTGGAAGGCGTGCGCAATCTGCTTGGCACGGGATTGATAGATTTCGCCGGCGCGATCATGACGGCTTTTTTTGCGCTGGCGTATTTGCTGAAGACGAGCGTGAGCATGACCGCGGTCGCGTTCACTGTGCTGGTGATTTTCGGACTGGGATTGAATCGCGCGTTCAAGACGATTCGCCCGAAGTTTCGCGCGAGGCCGAAAATCAATGCGGAAGTTACGGGGCGGCTCACCGAATCCATCGGCGGCGTGCGCGTGGTGAAGGGTTATCACGCGGAGAAGCGCGAGGAGGAAGTGTTTTCGGCGGGCGTGCAGCGTTTACTGCAAAACGTGCTGGAAACCCTCACTGCTACTTCGTTAATGAGCCTTTCGGCGACGAGCCTGATGGGTTTGGTGAGCGCGGCGATTATGTTCATGGGCGCGCGCAATATTCTGGCCGGCACGATGACCCCCGGCGCGTTCTTCTCCTACACATTCTTTTTGGGATTGCTGATTGCTCCGGTGTTTCAGATCGTCAGCATCGGTCCACAAATCACCGAGGCTTTGGCGGGGCTGGAGCGCACGCGTGAAGTCTTGAACGAAAACCCTGAAGATGAAGCGCCGGAGCGCAAGGAAACGCTCGATCGGATTCGGGGCGAAGTGATTTTCGAAAATGTGAGTTTTTCGTACGACACCGGCAAGGAAGTCCTGCACGAAGTGAGTTTTGAGTCGCAGCCCGGGACGGTGACGGCGCTGGTGGGTCCTTCGGGCGCGGGCAAATCTACCGTGATCGGGTTGATTGCGGCGTTTTACGTGCCGACCAGCGGCCGCGTGCTCGTGGACGGCGTGGACCTGGCGAAAGTGCGGCTCGATTCTTACCGCACGCAACTTGGCGTGGTGTTGCAGGAGACATTTCTTTTCGACGGCACCATCCGCGAGAATGTGGCGTTCTCGCGTCCGAACGCGAGCGAAGAGGAAATTCTCGCCGCTTGCCGCATCGCGCGGGTGGATGAATTTGCGGAGTCATTCGACAACAAGTACGACACGGTGGTGGGCGAGCGCGGCGTGAAGCTTTCGGGAGGCCAGCGGCAGCGCGTTTCGATTGCACGCGCGATTCTGGCTGATCCGCGGATCTTGATTCTCGATGAGGCGACATCGAGCCTTGATTCTGAGTCCGAGGCGTTCATTCAGGAAGGATTGCGATATTTGATGCGCGGGCGCACCACGTTTGTGATCGCGCATCGCCTATCCACGGTGCGGCGCGCCGACCAAATACTTGTGCTCGAAGCCGGACGAATCGTCGAGCGTGGGACGCACGCGTCGCTCTATGCCGAGAGTGGACGCTACTTTGATCTGTACACAAAGCAGCATGGGCTGGAATCGAATCTTTTTCTCGCGCCTGGGGAAGGCAACGGCGAGCCGACGGAGGTTGCAGATGCGAATGGCACAGCGCCGGGCGGGGCCGCGGCTGATTCAGCCGCGCTGCCGGAAGCGATTCGCTTGATTCGCGGCGGCGGTGGAAGCTAAGAAGATCCGTGCGGGGCTATGCACTACACTGACCAACCGCAGGGTGTCACTCCGAGGGCGAATTTGCCCCGAGGGACCTGACTTTTTCGGTGTTTCGATGAAAAGCAGATCCCTCGCTGCGCTCGGGATGACACTCGCTTCATTTTTCGCAATATGTAGAGCGATCGCCCGACTATAGAAGACGCGGTGAACTTCAATTATTCGAGCCACTGCGGGTTTTGGATTGTCCCGTCGAAATTGTGAGCGGTCTTATAGAGTTCGTGCTCGCCGCCTTGCGCAGCCCCTTCCGTTTTCGCGAGCAACCCGGCCACTTGTTGTTCGCTCAAAGGACGGAACGTACGCGCCACCTGCAACGCCTGTTGCAGAATTGGCAGCGTGTCGCATCCGGTGATCACCACGCTCGTCGGCAGACTCAGCGCGTATTGCAGGCACTCGACAGGCGTTACCGTCTTCGTTTGCAGGACCAGGCCGCTACCCATCGGTTTCATTCCCAACACGCCGATGTTGTGCGCGACGAGTACTGGCAGCACCAGTTTCCCGAAACTCTCGTAATGCGCGTCCAGCACGTTCAGCGGCATCTGCACAGTGTTGAAAGTGAAATTGTGAGCGAAAGCCGTGTGCAGCATTTTTAGATGGATCTCCGGACTTTTGTGCCCGGTGAAACCGATGTAGCGGATCTTTCCTGCTTGTTTCGCTGCAATAGCTGCTTCCAGCGCGCCATTCTTGCCAAAAATGGCCTCGGGATCCGTCGGGCGGATGACTTCGTGAAATTGGAGGAGATCAATGTGGTCGGTCTGCAGGCGGCGCAGGGATTCGTCAATTTGTTTCGCGGCGCCTTGGCTGGTGTGGCTGTCAATCTTAGTCATCAGAAATGCTTTTTGCCGGTAGCCGCCTTGCAGCGCCTTGCCCATGCGGATTTCGCTTTCGCCACCGTTGTAGTCCCAGCAGTTGTCGAGGAAATTGATGCCTTGATCGAGCGCGGCGCGAATGATGCGGATGCTTTCTTGTTCGTCGCTCTGCATCCCGATGTGATATCCGCCCAGGCCGATGCAGGAGACTTTCTCCCCGGTGTTGCCGAGCGTGCGGTAGGGAACGCTGTTCTTTTCTTCAGACGATCTGGCAGCGCTGGCCGGGATCTGCGGCGTTAGCCCGCCGACGATTGCGCCGGCGACCGTCGCTTCCAGAAAGCGGCGGCGCGTCAAATCTCCTTGCGGATTATTAGCTTCATGCCGTGATTTGTTGCGGCTCTTCATGTGGGCCTCCAATCGGCGTGGGGCGATTACCGTGGATTGTGGCTGAGGATTAAGCTTAGGTTACGCCGCGCCGGCGTCACGCGTCGGCAGTTGTTCTGAGCGAGGGAACCGAGCGTGCAGCAAACGTGCTCGCGAGACATGGCGTAAACACTCGAAACAAATTGGTGCTCGAGGAGGGAATTGAACCCACACGGCCTTGCGGCCACCGGATTTTGAGTCCGGCGCGTCTGCCAGTTCCGCCACTCGAGCACTGCAGGCTCAACGAGAGTAACACGCGAGGATGGTTCGGCTCAACCGAGGGCTCCGTGCGGGTTGCGTGCGGTTCGGGGAAGCGTGAAAAGAGGACAAAGAGGCGGAAGAGGCTCGTTAGCCGACGGGCTGGCCGGTGCTACGATTCCTTGCGGGATTGCGCCTGCGAGTTGAATTTATTCGGCTCGACGATGGCGCGGAAGACTCGGCCGCGTCCGAGAACGTTCTCGCCGGAGCGCGCTTCGACTTCGAATACCAGGAAGCGGTCGTGATGTTTCACGAGGCGCGCAGTGGCGCGAACTGTTGCGCCTTCGAGGACGGCCTTGAGATGGTCTACTTCGATGCGCGTGCCGACCGTGATTGCGCCCGGCGGCAGATCTGGCTTTACGGACTCGGCTGCAGCAATTTCCATCATGCCGATCATTGCGGGAGTGGAGAGCACGGCGGGTAAACTGGGATCCCACGCAGCGATGGTCCATCCGTGCGGCACGACGCGTTCGATTGCGGATTCAAGGCCGATGCGTGGCTTGCGTTCATCTGGCGGTAGAGACGGCTTAGAGGATTTCGGGCGCTTCATCGAAGTGCGGCGCTTGGCAGTTTTCCGGGAACGCTTCATCGAGAGGGTTCGCGACTGGCTGCGGCGGTCGAAGACCCGGCGGAAGTCGCTGAGGCAGTGGCTTGCGAGCAGCGAAGCGTACGCGGGTCCAGAAAGCTACGCGTGAATTCGGAGACGGTGATGCCCAGTTGGCTCCACAGGCGGCGTTTCAGGCTGCGATAGTCCTGCGAGCCGCTGAAAACGTCGCGAATCAGGTCGCGAAACGCGGGCGAATAGTTAAGCAATTGCACCATACGCGTGGTGATCGCGCTGCCCAGGAAATTGCCTCGAAAAACCTTTTTCGCGATCTTCGCGGCGAATTCCAGGTCCGCGGAAAAGGCGGCGCGCAGTTGCTCGGGGTAGAGTTCCGGCTGGCCCGCGACAATCGCTTGGGCAAGCAAATCGCCGGAGCGCAGCGCGTAGTAAAGGCCTTCGCCGGTGATGGGGTCCACGGTGGCGGCTGCATCGCCGGCCATCGCCCAATTGCGTCCCATGATTTTGCGGCTGCGAATTGTTTTGGCCTGCGGCGAGGGAAGGACATGGCTGTAGAACTGAGCGCCGCTCCTGGGGATGCGCTCTTCCTCGACGAACGCGTCGAGATGCCCGCGCAGCACCTGGCTTGAGGTCTGTCCCATCTTCGCGCAAATCCCGACGGAAAGATGATCCGCGCGCGGAAAGGACCACAGATAACCCTCAAACTTCTTCAGAAATTTCACTTTGATGATGTCTTCTTCGGTGGGAACGAAATAGCCAAGGGTGACTTCGAGATCTTTCGAGCCGAGTGCGGTGGTTTCCGGGAGCAGCTGATTGCGCGCGCCGGCGGCCAGCACAATAAAATCTGAAAAGCGCTGCTCGCCTGAAGCGGTAAGCCGCACGCGCTGGCCGTTCGTGTTGACGTTGGTTACGCGCGAGCAAATCGCAGTGCAACCGGCCGCGACGGCACGATCGAGAAGCAGGCCATTGAGTACCTTGCGCGCATAAATGACGATTGGATGGTTCATCTCGAACTGCGCGCGGTGCCCGCTGCTGGAAATTAATTCCGCTTTGCGAACGATTTTCTTGGGTTGAGGAGAATCAAGCAGGAAGGGATAGGTTTCGATCGCCTTGTGCGTCAAACCGCCGCCGCAAGGCTTTTCCCACGCCAAACGCTCGTCGTAAATCGTCACTTGAAAGCCAGCACTGGCCAGACGCTCTCCGCAGAGCGCACCGGCAGGACCGCCACCAACGATGGCTATCTCTTTCATGTCTCCTGCTGTGGTCCGGTTCAGGTTAGTGGGAAGACCGTCGAAATGAACCAGGACGCGAGTATAGCACCAAATAATGCCGCCGAAGTCGCCGAGCCGGTGCGCACCCGTAACGCATCGGTAGCAAGGCGCTGCAGTACGGAAAATAGCGCCAGATAGACAAAAAGGATCACGATCAGCACTTGGCCGCTCGCGAGCATGTAGTAAGCGAGCAAACAGGCGAGAAAGATCTCCAGGCGCAGCGAGAGGAAAATCGCGAATCGCGCGGCGCGGAGCTTGCTGTGGTGCGGCGGGCCCAGCACAACTTCTTCGGCGAACGCGAAAATCCATGCGACCGGAAGCAGCGCGGTGAAGCGCAACCAGCGCGGGGCAATCAGCCACGCGTCATCGAGTTGCCAGTTGAGCCATGCGCCGAGGGTGAGGAAAGTCGCGAAACCCAGAATCGCCGCAGCGGCGAGGCGTCTCGGGTTGAATTTTGCGTACTCCATCGCAAAGCCAAAATTCAAAATCAGCAGCAAGATGCCGACGATCAGCAAGAGCGATGCGAGATATGCACCCGAGTAGAGGTGCAAGAAGTGCAGCGGCGTGCCGAGCTGGAGGAAGAGAACCCCAGCCATCGCGCAGGCAGCGGCTTCTATAAGTAGAAGCGTCGCGGATGGGCGCGTACCCGGAGATTCGACTTGCGGTGGCCCCGCGAATCGCGCGACGAGCGTTGCGCCAGCAGGAAACATGACCAGAATGCCGAGCAGCCCCAGAATTGCGCCGGCTAGACGGCGGCGGCCGTTGCCGAACGTTTCATACGTCGCGAGATCGAGATTCAGTGCGAGCGTATTCGTGGCGATGGCGGGAAATAATGCGCGCATGGCCCACAGCTCGGATTCATGCGCGACACGATGATCCGAGAGCAGGCTTGTGTGCGTGGCGAAGGGGACTGTTTGCAGATCAAAGGCACGCTGCTGCGCGAAATCATCGCTGGAGGTGCGTGTTCCGCCCGCCGCGGATGAAAGATCCTGTGCGGTTTTCTTCAGAACGTCCAAATCGGCGCTGGCGCTGAATACCAGCAAGTTCGCGGGCATGCGTTGCGGCAGCGTCATCGGCGCAGGCGAAAGCGCAATCGTGGCTGCCAGCGGATCGCGATCCGCCATGCGTATGGCAATTGCCGCGCCCATCGAATGTCCGAGCAAAATCGTATTCTTCGGGTCAATAGTTCCACTGCGTACGAGCGATTCGACGGCGGCCGTTGCACATTGCTGCGCGCGGGCAAAAGAGAATGCGTCCGTGCTGTCGCCGTGGCCGGGAAGGTCAATCGTATAGGCGCGCAAGCCGTGCCCGGCGAAATCTTCGGCGAGATATAACATCAAGCGGCGATTCGCGGAAAGACCGTGAAGCAGGACAACGCTGCCAGCCGGCTTCACTTCGGGCGGCGGCTCGAGAATTGTCATCGGAGTGTGGCAGCCGCCCGCCTCCAGCCAGGTTTCCTGCTTGGGAAGTTCCGCGGCGTGAATCCAGTGGACGCCCATTGCAATGAGCAGCGGTCCCGCGAGTGCAAGAATGATTTCCCAGCGCTTCACTCGATCGCGTCCTAGTTTGCTTTGAGACCGATATATACAATCCACCACGCCGCGCTGAACGAGATTAACCACAGCGCGCCAAAGATGACTCCGTACTTGGCGCCCAAGGCCAACCCCGGCCCGTCAATGCGAAACCCAACACCGACGAGATGAGCGAGCCCTACTATTGCCGCGTCGAGCACAATCGTCAGGCCAACGTAGAAAACACATGTGAGCAAGCCAAGTTTGAAGAACCAGAACATAGAGGCACCTCCTCGCTTATCGCTGAACTTGTGAGACTACTGCACACCTCGCCCTCCACGGCGTACCAGGGACGGCGTGATAGAATGGTGTGTTTTCGGTTTTCCGCCGCACGGAACCGAGGAAGAGGCACTTGGCAATCGTTTCGCAATCTGAACTGATTCTCCAACGGCAGGCTTGGAAACGCAACGGAAAGAGCGTGGTGTGCGCCGCCGGGGCCTTTGATTTGCTGCATCCGGGACACATCCGCTTGCTTGAGCAGGCGCGGGGGCTGGGCGATATTCTCGTCGTTGGGCTGCAAAGCGACGCGAGCGTTCGCTCAAGCACGCAGCAAGACGCCGCGCGCGGTGGAGTAGGTGATGCTTCGGGGGGGGCGGCTGCTGCGCAACGGCCCGTCACACTTGCGATGGAGCGCGCCGAAATCCTGATGGCGCTTGCTGCTGTTGATTTTGTGGCGGAATTCGATGAGCCTACGCCGCGCGAATTATTTGCCCGCCTTTCGCCGGACGTCGTGGTGAAGGGCGGGGAAGCCGGCTCTCAGGAAAGCGTCTTCCTCGATGACGAGGCCGTGCGAGCTGCTGGGGGACGGGTGGTGCGCGTGCCACTCGAACCCGGATATTCAACCTCCTTCTTGCTCGAACGCATCTCACAATTTCACGCATGATTCTTCCTTTGGTCAGCGAGCTTCTCACGCGCGTGGCACGCCGCCCCGTCGTTGAGGAAGCATTCGAAGCGCTGCGGCGCACGGGCGGCGAAGTGCGGCTGGCAGGACTCACCGATCCGGCGAAGGCTTTGCTGGCGACTCTGGCGTTTGCCGAATTGGGGCGTCCGACCGTACTGCTGGTGGAAACCAACCAGCGCGCCGAAGCGATGCAGGAGCCGGTCCGTTATTTCTACCGGGCGGTGACCGCCAAGCCGGGACGCCGCGTGGCGCATTTGCCCGCGCATGATGTGTTGCCCTACGAGAACCGCTCGCCGCATGGCGAAATTTCGGAGGACCGCGCCGTCGCGCTGTGGCGGTTTGCGACAGGCGACGCCGATTTGCTGATCGTGCCGGTGCAGGCAGCGGTGTGGCGGATGCGCGATCGTGAGTTCTATGCGCAACTCGCGCGGACAATCGCTCGCGACGAATCCATCGCGCATGAGGATCTGCTCGAATTTCTTTCGAGCGCCGGCTATGACAGGCAGGTGACGTGCGAGATGCCGGGGCAGTACGCGGTACGCGGCGGAATCATTGATATTTACTCGCCGGAATCTTCACAGCCGGTACGCGTGGAACTTCTCGGTGACACCATCGAGTCTATCCGCGCGTTTGATCCGAATACCCAGCGTTCGACGAATCCCGTGGAGCGCGCAGTGCTGATGCCGCTCACGGAGTTCCCCCGGCATGCGGAAGTTTTGGAGCGCGCGCGCGTACAGAGCGCTTCTGGGCGCGAGGATGATTCGTCGCCGGCTGCGTTCTATCCAGGTTGGGAGTTTCGCGAAGCGCTGCGCGAAGATCGCAAGGCGACGTTATTTGATTTGGCTGTCGAGCCGCTGATTATTGAGGATGAGCCTTCCTTGCTGGCGGCATCCATCGAAAAATATCGAGCGCAGCTTGCGGAGGCGTTCGATGAGGCCGAAGACCCGCTGGCGGAACCTCCCGACAAATTTATTTTTGACGATGAGGAGTGGAATCTGGCGCGGCAGATGGCGCCGCGATTTGCAATCGAACATCTCAGCATGGACGGCGGGGCGCCGGTTGCGGACGATTCGCGTCGAGAGGAAGATGGCGGACTAAAGTCCGCCGCTACAAGGGCCTTGTTGGTTACCGCGGGCGGTGCCTCGGAAGCGGCGGCTACCGCGCCGGCGCAAATTCGGACGCTGCGGACGCAGCCAACTACTCGCTATCACGGAAATGTTGCGGCGTTCATTGCGGAGGCGCGTTCGCGGATCGCGGCTGGCGAGAATGTGATGGTTTCCGCGGCGAGCACCGGCGAACTTGAGCGCTTTGCGGATATTTGCCACGAATTCGAGCTGCCGTATCGGATGGGCGAGCTGGAAGAAAATGCGACCGTCGCGCGGCTGGCCGAAGAGGGAAGTACGGCGCCAGGTGCGGCGATGCTGCTGACCAAAGCGCCGCTTTCCGAAGGCGTGATTTTTCCCGAAGCGAAGGTGGTGCTGTATGGCAACGCCGATCTCTTTGAGACGCTTCCGCCGCCTTCGCAACGCTCCCGCGCGCGGCCGAAGACCGCCAGCTTTTTCAGCGATTTCAGCGATCTCAAGCCGGGAGATTACGTGGTGCACGTGGACCACGGCATCGGCCAGTTCGAAGGCCTGCGCCAAGTGGCCGTGGAAGGCGCGAACGGCGAATTCATGCTGTTGCGTTATGCGGGCGACGCGAAGCTCTACGTGCCGCTGGCGCGCTTGGACCTGATCCAGAAATATACGTCGCTGGGAGGCGTCGAGCCGCAGCTCGATCGCCTGGGCACCACGATCTGGGAAGCGCGCAAGACGCGCGTGAAAAAATCCGTCAGCGACATGGCGGAGCAGCTTCTGGCGCTGTACGCCGAGCGGAAAATGGCGTCGGGCCACGCATTTCCCGCGGACACCAACTGGACGCACGAATTCGACGACGCTTTTGAATTCGATGAAACCACAGACCAGCAACGCGCTATTGAAGACGTAAAGAAAGACATGGAATCTGCCTTGCCCATGGATCGCCTGCTTTGCGGCGACGTGGGCTACGGCAAGACCGAAGTTGCCATGCGCGCCGCTTTCAAAGCGATTGCCGATTCGAAGCAGGTCGCTGTGCTGGCGCCGACTACCGTGCTGGCGTTCCAGCACTATCAGACATTCAAGCGGCGGTTCGCGGCGTTTCCCGTACGCGTCGAAATGATCAGCCGATTCCGGACCGAGAAGGAACAGAAGAAAGTTCTGGAAGAGCTCGAGGCCGGCAAAGTGGACATTCTGATCGGGACACATCGAATCCTTTCTAAAGACGTGAGGTTTCAAGATCTCGGCCTGCTTGTCGTGGATGAAGAGCAGCGCTTTGGCGTCGCGCACAAAGAACGTCTGAAGGAAATGCGCAAAAACGTGGACGTGCTGACGATGTCCGCTACGCCCATTCCGCGCACGTTGCACATGTCGCTGGTAGGTTTGCGCGATATGAGCGTGATCGAGACCCCGCCGAAGGACCGTCTGGCGATTAACACCACTGTGGCGCCCTTCAGCGAGACGCTCGTGCAACGAGTGATCGAAGAAGAGCTGGCCCGCGATGGCCAGGTATTTTTCGTGCACAACCGCGTGGAATCCATCGCGTCGCTGGCATCCATGGTGAAACGCCTGGTGCCGAAGGCGCGGGTCGTCGTAGGGCACGGGCAAATGCGCGAGACCGAGTTGGAAAAGGTGATGCTGCAATTCATTCGCAACGAAGCGGACGTCTTGGTCTCGACCACGATCATCGAAAACGGCTTGGACATCCCTCGCGCGAACACGATTGTGATCAATCGTGCCGATCGTATGGGTCTTTCGGAGCTGTATCAGCTTCGCGGCCGCGTCGGGCGTTCGAATCAGCGTGCCTACGCATATTTACTGGTGCCGCCGGATACGACGCTCACGTCCATCGCGCGGCAACGCCTGGCCGCGCTAAAAGAGTTCAGCGACCTTGGCGCCGGCTTCCGCATCGCCGCGCTCGACCTTGAATTGCGCGGTGCGGGAAACCTGCTCGGCCGCGAACAGCATGGCCACATCGAAGCCGTCGGCTTCGACATGTATTGCCAGATGATGGAGCGCGCCGTCGCCGAGCGCAAAGGCGAGTCGGTGGTTCCCGAGCGCCGCGCCACTCTCAACCTTGGACAGGAAATCCGCATCCCACCTGAGTACATCGAGAGCGAGAACCTGCGTTTGCGCATATACAAGCGGATCGCCAGTGTGACGACCGATGCCGAGCGCGCGGAAGTTCGCCGGGAACTCGAGGATCGCTTCGGGCCTCCGCCACCGTCCGTCGAAAACTTGTTGGATTACGCCGTACTGAAGGCGCTGGCGGAAAAGCTCCTTGTCGCCACCGTAGACCGTCGAGGCGACCAAGTGGCGATCAAGTTTTATGACGATACTCCGCTTGGGCCCGAGAGGATCGTAAAATTGATCCGCAAGCGCAAAGGGATGCGCATGGACCCGACGGGAGTTCTGTGGCTGGACTGGAAAGGTGAGCAGGGCGGTCCGATGGGCGCGACCAGAAACGTATTGCTACAACTACAATCGTAGAGCTAGAATTTAGGACGAGTGAACCCCATGAAAATGCAAAGATTCTCGAGTGGTCTTAGCACGTTCGCAGCGCTCGCCGTAGCGCTGCTTCTGATTCCTTCCGCTGCCCGCGCGCAAAACAAATCAACCGTGGTGGAAGAAATCATCGCGCGCGTGAACAACGACATCATCACCATGTCCGACTATCAGCGGGCTGACCAGCAGCTGCGCGAGGAAGTGGCGCACGATTGCACGGGCTGCCCGACGGACAAAGTCCAAACGGAGTACAAAGATCAGCAGAAAGACCTGCTGCGCGGCTTGATTGACCAGTCGCTGCTGGTGCAGCGCGCGAAGGATATGGGCGTCAGCGTCGAAACGGATTTGATCAAGCGGCTGGACGAAGTTCGCAAGCAGAACAACCTGAATAGCATGGAAGAACTGGAAAAGGCCGTGGAAAGCTCGGGAATCGCCTGGGAAGATTATAAGACGCAGATTCGCAACGGCCTGCTGACGCAGGAAGTGATGCGCAAGGAAGTCGGTTCGCGCATCAACATCGGCAACGACGAAGTGAAAAAATACTATGACGAGCATCCGCAGGAGTTCACGCGGCCCGAGCAGGTGGCGCTCGCCGAGATTTTCCTGAGCACCGAAGGCAAGAGCCCGGAAGAAATCGCAGCGGTGCAGAAAAAGGCCGAAGACCTGCACAATCGCGTGGTCAAGGGCGAAGATTTTGGGGAGCTCGCCAAGCGCTACTCCGAAGGCAGCACCGCGAAAGACCAGTCGGGCGACCTTGGCACCTATCAGCGCGGGCAACTATCGCAGCAATTGGAAGCCGTGGTCTTCAAGATGGATAAGGACCAGGTCACCGACGTGATCCAGACCAAGACCGGCTTCGAAATCTTGAAAGTGGAGAATCATTACCAGGCCGGATTGCAGCCGATGGGCAAGGTCGAGAACGAAATTATGAACAAGCTGTACATGCAGAAAATGCAGCCGACCATGCGCGATTACCTCGCGCAGTTGCGCCAAGAAAGCTATGTGATGGTGAAGCCCGGATATGTTGACAGCGCCGCCGTTCCCGGCGCCAGCGTGATTCAGGAAGTGCAGCCGACGCCCGATGCGCCCAACAAGAAAAAGGAAAAGAAGAAATTGCCGCTGCCAAAAGTCAACGGGCAATGAAATCTCATTACGTTTCCGACCTGCAGGACGGACAATCGGTCACAACTTTATTTTTGGTCTGCGAGAAGGGCGTGCGAACTTCGCAACGCACGGGAAAAGCCTGGCTGGAACTGGCGTTGCGCGACCGCACCGGGTCAATTCCCGCGAAAATGTGGGACAACTTCGAGGCCATCGCCAAGACGTTTGAGTGCGACGACGTGGTGCTGATTCGCGGCCGGGTGAAGCTCTTTAATGGCCAAAAGGAAGTAACTCTCGAACAGATCGTTCCGTCCGCCGAACGCGATTACGACCTTTCGGATTTTCTGGCGCATACGAAATTCGACGTCGAGAAGCTGTTTACCGAGCTTCGTTCCGCGATTGCGGCAGTGAAGAATCCCTGGATCAAGCGTTTGCTGGAAGACGTGGTGAATGACCCGGCGATCGCGCCGAAGATGAAGCGCGCGCCGGCCGCGATGACCATGCATCACGCTTATATCGGCGGTTTGCTGGAGCATGTGGTCAGCCTGATTGGCCTAAGCCGCGGAGTCACGGCGCAATATCCCGAACTTGATCCAGATGTGTTGCTGGCGGGGATTGTGCTGCACGACATCGGCAAGATTGACGAACTTAGCTACGCGCGGGGCACCGATTACACTACGCAGGGGCGTTTGCTTGGGCACATCACCATTGGCGCGTTGATGGTCCGCGAAAAAGTGAAGGCGATTCCGGGTTTCCCCGCGCCGCTGGCTATTTTGATCGAGCATTTGATTTTGAGCCATCACGGGACTTACGAATTCGGCTCGCCTTCGTTGCCGCAGACGCGCGAAGCCGTCGCCCTGCATTTTTTGGACGACATGGATTCGAAAATGGCGGCGATGCGCGCGACGCTAGAGGGGACATCCGGTAACGGCGAATGGACCGATCGCAATCCCGCGCTGCGCCGAGCGCTCTTGCGGACCGAGAAATTTCTCATGGCGGAAGATGCAAGCGCCAGCGCAGATAGCGCCGCAGGTGCGGGCAAGCGCGAAGAACCTTCACGAGCCGGTGAGCGATGAACTCGATGGCATTTGCTGAAAAACGGATATGAGTGCTGACTTGAATCCGAGGATTTCGTCGCCACGCAGGGCGCTATTGGATCTAGCGCCGCTTGAGCTGGACTGCATGAACACGCTGTGGCCGATGGGCGAAGGCACCGTGCGCGACATTCGCGACGGACTCGCGCCGCGCCGTCCACGCGCGTATACCACGATCATGACGATCATGGACCGGCTAGCGCGAAAAGGCGTCGTCGAGCGCCGCAAGGTCGGACGCGCCTACTTGTACCGTCCGAATCTGAGCGCGGAAGAGGCGCGAGCGCAGGCCCTGAGCCAGGTGGTTGAGAATTTCTTTGGCGGCTCGACAGAGGCGTTGATCACGCAGCTCAGCCGCGCGATGCCGGCGCCTCGCGCACTGGCCGCGTCCGCCACTTCCGCGGGATCATCAAACGCCGACGGCGAGCCCGCAACAGGTCGAATGATCGCAAAGGGCAAAGACGAATTGCTGCCGTAGCGTGCTTGCGAAAATCATGTTTCCCACTGAGCTCAAAATTCGGAATACGGTCATCCAGCCGGCGACGATCCTCGCCCCCATGGCGGGAGTTACCGACACAGTCTTTCGCCGCGTAATTCGTTCGCTTGGCGCCTGCGGTTTGATCATGACCGAGTTCACCAGCGCCGAAGGCCTTACGCGCAATTCCGCGCGGACGCTTCACTATTTGTACTTTGATGATGATGAGCACCCCATCGCCGCGCAAATTTTCGGTTCGGTGCCGGAAGTGATGGCCTCTGCGGCGGCATTGACCGAAGACCTCGGCTTCGATCAGGTGGACATTAATCTCGGTTGCCCGGTAAAAAAAGTGGTGAAGTGCGGCGGCTCAGGATTGCTGCGCGATCTGGTGCATCTGGAAAAATTGCTGCGCGCGGTGCGCGCGGCGGTGAAAATTCCGCTGACCATCAAGATCCGTTCCGGCTGGGACGAAAATAATATCGTCGCGGTGGATGTGGCGCGTATGGCGGAGCAGGTGGGCATCGAGGCAATTGCGGTGCATCCGCGCACGCGCATGCAGGGTTACGCCGGCTCGGCCGATTGGAACGTGATTCGCGCGGTGAAGCAGGTTGTCAGAATTCCGGTGATTGGTAATGGCGACGTGCGTACGCCGCAGGACGCCGTGCGCATCATTGAAGAAACCGGGTGCGACGCGGTGATGATCGGCCGCGCGGCTTCATCGAATCCGTGGATTTTCCGGCAGATTGCCGATTACATCACCACGGGCGGCTATGACGAACCTAGCGACGCGGATCGCTACCAGTTGCTCTCCGGATATTTTCGCAGTTTGATCGCCGCCGAAATGCCGGACGCCATCGGGAAGATGAAGCAATTCGCCAGCCTCTTCACTCACGGCGTGCGCAACGGCGGCGAACTGCGCCACGCAGTTCACCACTCACACACCGGCGCGGAAATTCTCGACAAAGTAGATGCTTTCTTCTCGAGTGCTACTGCATCGGCGGATTGAGTTTCACGTCGCGCAAACCAAAGATTTAACACAGAGCTACTCTTCGCGGGTGATGAGCAGTTGCTTGTAAGCCTCGCGGCGGGTCAGCCCGCGTTCGCGCGCCACTTGCTTCAACGCCGCTTTATTGTCCACGCCGCGTTCCTTCATCACTTCCGTGACGCGGCGTGCCAGGGGAATCGCCGCCAGCGCGGCGTCGCCTGCCAAGTGCTGCGCTTCGCCATCCGCGGGACCGATCAGCAAAG
Source organism: Candidatus Acidiferrales bacterium (assembly GCA_049287725.1). Classification (GTDB taxonomy): domain Bacteria; phylum Acidobacteriota; class Terriglobia; order Acidiferrales; family UBA7541; genus Palsa-295. Next base: position 53,563 of record JBAQGJ010000169.1, read on the forward strand.
TAATTTCCCCGCGCGGCGGCTTCCTGCGCGCCATTTCCAGCACATCTTCCAGGTGTCCACGCAAAAACTCTTCGTAGACCTTGGTCAATTCGCGCGCGACTACCGCCGGGCGGTTGCCGAGAATCTCCAACGCATCTTCGAGCGTGTCTAGCAAGCGGTGTGGCGCTTCGTACAGCGCCAGGGTGCGCGGTTCCGCAACCAAAGCACGCAAGCGCTTCCGGCGTTCGGTAGGTCGCGACGGCAGAAACCCGATAAACGTGAATTCGTCGATCGCCATTCCGGACGCCGCGAGCGCCGTCACAAACGCCGACGCGCCGGGCAATGGCACCACCTGGATTCCATGTCGCAGGCACAGGCTCACCAGGCGGTTGCCAGGATCGGAAATGGCGGGAGTCCCTGCATCGGTGACCAGAGCGATTTTCGCGCCCTGCTCCAGCTCGATAATGATTTCCGCGGCGCGGGTGATCTCATTATGTTCGTGATAGCTGACCAAGCGTTTTTGGATGTCGAAATGCGAGAGCAACTTCACGGTCTGCCGCGTGTCCTCGCAGGCAATCGCGTCGCACTCCTTCAGGATCCGCAGCGCGCGCAGAGAGATGTCTTCGAGGTTGCCAATGGGCGTGGCGACCACGTAGAGGCAGCCTGCGGCAGAGTCATTTGGTTTCGTTTTGCTCATGAAAACACCGCGCAAGGCGCGACCGCAGGCAGTCTAACACATCGCCGGAAAGCGGCTCCGCAAGGTATATTCACAGAGCACAATCGGCCGCCGCACGCGATGCAAATGCGTTCGCAGGCGCAAGCGTGTTACTATTTTTTGAGAGGCATTCGAGGGAGGGGTTCCGCATTGCCGCTATACGAATACAAGTGTGAGAAGTGCGGGAATCAGTTTGAGAAAATTGAGAAACATTCGGCGCCCACCACGCAGAAGTGTCCGAAATGCGGCGCAAAAGCCCAGCGCATGATTTCCGCGGCGGGGATTCAGTTCAAGGGTTCCGGATGGTACGTCACGGATTACAAGGGCAAGAACTCCGGCGCTACTTCGGTGGAAGGATCGAGCGACGGAGGCTCGGCGAAATCCGGCGACAAGGCAGCAGATTCGAAGGCTGCGGATTCGAAGACGAGCGACTCTAAATCGACCGAATCGAAATCAAGCGAGTCGAAATCGAGCGATTCGAAGTCCTCGAGCGAAAAGGGGACTGCGAAGAAAAAGAAGTAGCGCGCGGCTGACGCAGCGTTGAGTATTACAGCTTCAGATTCTTCAAGTAGGTGCGGAACTCGTTGCCGAAATGCGGGTTTTGCAGCGCCAGCTCCACAGTCGCCATCAGGAATCCCATCTTATTTCCGGCGTCATGAGTTTTCCCGGGATGCACGTGCGCCCACAGTCCTTCCTTGGCCGCTAGCGCCCGCAATCCGTCGGTAAGCTGAATTTCGCCGCCCGCACCGGGTTTCGTTTCGTCGAGGTAATCGAATATCTCGGGAGGCAGCACGTACCGGCCCGAAACGCCCAAATTGGAAGGCGCCTGTCCGGCCTTTGGTTTTTCGACCATATCGTTTAACCGCAGGACGCTCTCGCCCCAGCGTGCTTGATTTCCCGGGCTCGCGGCGATCACGCCGTAAAACTGCAATTCCTTGGGTTCGACCTCCTGAACGGTGATCGCGCCCTTTCCGGTCTCTTCGTAAATCTCGATGAGCGCGCGCGTGGCGGGTACGGCGCTTTCCATGATGACGTCGCCCAGCAGCACCGCGAACGGCTCGTCACCCACAAGTTCGCGCGCCGTTAGCACCGCATGGCCCAGTCCGAGGGCTTCGTTCTGCCGCGTGTAACTGAAATGAATCCCGCCGCTGATCTCGCGCACCATCTGCGCTTGTTCGGATTTGCCGCGTTCTTCGAGGAAATGTTCCAGCTCGGGGGCAAAATCAAAATGATCTTCGATGGCGCTCTTGCGCCGGCCGGTGACGAAAATTACATTTTCGATTCCCGATGCGATGCACTCTTCGACGGCGTATTGAATGAGCGGCTTATCCACTACCGGAAGCATTTCCTTGGGCATCGCTTTGGTTGCGGGCAAAAAACGCGTTCCCAGACCAGCCACCGGCAGGACTGCTTTGCGTACGCGCTTCCTCGTTGAGCTCATGGTCCTCGTAGTCGGCGGTTTTCTTCGCCAGTGCGGGCGTGAAACGCCGTGCGGTTTTTTATTTTACGCGCTTGAAGTCGTTCGGCTGTGGAAGCGACATCGTGGGCGTTCTTAAGAGCAACGCGTCCGTCAACGCGCTGCCGCGGCCGAGTGGCCCGCAACCCTATGTTACCATAACCTTTGTGGGCCTTAATCGGCCCGGAATCGGGATATTTTCTTGAGCGCGCCATCCAAAATCATCCTCGGAATTGAATCTTCTTGTGACGAAACTGCGGCGGCCGTGGTTTCCGGCGGCGAACGCATTCTTTCGAGCATCGTGGCGTCGCAGATCGCGATTCATCGCAAATATGGCGGAGTCGTGCCGGAACTGGCTTCGCGCGAACATCTGCGGCAGATCGTGCCGGTGGTGCGCGAGGCAATCGAGCAGGCGGGAATCACTTTCCAGGATGTGGATGCTGTTGCCGTGACGCGCGGGCCGGGGCTGGTGGGCGCGCTGCTGGTGGGAATTACTTACGGAAAGGTTTTAGCGCAGGCGTTGGGGAAGCCGTTGATCGGCGTGAATCACCTGGAAGGGCACGTTCATGCGGTTTTTCTCGAAGCTGCTGCTACAGGTTCGCCGCAGCCTGAGATGCCGGCTGATTGCCTGATTGTTTCCGGTGGGCATACCGTGATTTATTCCGTGAAGTCCGAAGCGCAGAATGGCGCGTCGCACTTTTCTTATGCGCGTATTGGCGGGACGCGCGATGACGCTGCCGGCGAAGCATATGACAAAGTCGCGCGGCTGCTCGCGCTCGGTTATCCCGGCGGCCCAGTGATTGACCAGCTTGCTGCGCACGGCGATGCACGGGCGATTAAATTTGGCGAGCCGAAAATGCGCGGCAACGTTTACGATTTTAGTTTCAGCGGGATTAAGACGGCGGTGCTGTATCACTTGCGGCGTCACCCCGAGATGCAGCCTGAGATTGATGCGCGCAAGGAGGCACTCGCGCGCGGAGAACGCGGCGCGGATGCATTGCGAAAGTTATCGAGTGCTGCGACGCTGGACTTGGTTGCGAGCTTTCAACGCGCCGTGGTGGATGATCTCGTTACGCGGACGATTGCCGCTGCCGAGCAAAATGGCGCTCGCTCGATTCTCGTGTCCGGAGGCGTTGCCGCCAATCGTGAGTTGCGCAGGACGTTTGAAGCCGAAGCAAAGCGCCGCAATCTCGCAGTCTTCTTCCCCAGTCGCGCTCTCTCCACAGACAATGCCGCGATGATCGCCGCCGCCGGCTACCCGCGCTTCCTCGCCGGCCAGCACGAAGACACAAGCCTTAACGCCGAACCAAATCTGCCGCTGGCGTGAGAACGAGCAAAGTCAGTTCCACCTACGTGCGATTCGCTTTGACTGGCCGAGCCCTTGAACCGCTCCACAATATGTTCAAGGCGAAAGCCAAGCAGCACGTTGCGATCCCGCCAAATTCCAAGAAGCTCGCCCACATCGGCATTGGAGTGTTTGAAGGCTGCGGCTCGTTTAGCGCTCGCCACCAAAAGTTCACCATCGTGGCGTGGCCAAGAACCGCAAGCACGTATGAGACGACCTGAATGACCGCAATCGAAACACTTAGGGGCCGGCCGAACTTCTTCTCAATAAAGAAACACGCGAGTCCAACGCAGACCGACAACAGAGAGGCTGAAAAAGGCACGAGTCGCGGGATCGTTACCCAAAACAGCGGGTTCAAGAGATCTTTGGCCGTCAATCCGCTGCCGATCTCGCTTTGATGGAATCGAGCGGCGCCAACTATGGCTAAGATAGCGGCCAGAGCGAAAAACATTTTGGCAGCAAGAAATCGTGAGTTCACGTACGCCTCGTTGACGCATCGCCGCTAGATCAGCGGGGGTTCGTAGATGTAGGCCATGCCGTCCCTGGTCATGGCGTAGGCTTTGGCGCCGTCATGGCTCCAGCGCAAGTCCACTACGCCTTCGGCGGCGTACTCGTCGAAAATTGTTTTGTTGTTGAGGTCCACGAGAAACAGCCGACCCTTGGCGGAATTTCTCAGCCAGGAACTGTAGCAGAGGCACAGCGGCAGGTGCGGATGGCACACGCACAGTTCCGCTCCGAAGGGTAGTGATTCGAAACACATGCTTTCCACATCGAGTTGATAGGCTTGTCCGGCGGCGCAATAAACGATTTGCTTGCTGTCTGGCGTCCAGGCGAGATCGGTGATGTGTCCCTGCGCTTGAAAGACGTTTTGTTTGCGCAGCGTCGGCACGTCGGCGAGGACGATGGAATCGTCGGCCCAATCGCCGTGAATTTCGATTACTGCAGCGAGCGCTTTTTCGTCGGGGCTGAAAAACGTGGGGCCGTAGCCGCCGAAGGCGCCTTCTTCGCCGAATTCAGCTTCATAGGTTTGGCGTTCAAACCCATCGGGTATGCCAATTTCGCTGGTGGGCGCGGGGGAGAAGGGAAGCGCTTCGCCGCTTGCTTTCCAGAGGCGCAGCGAGGCTTTCTTTCCGCCCGCTGAGGCTGCGGCGAAATAATTGCCTTGGTCCGACCACGCCATAGTGCCGGGAAAATTATTGAAGTCTCCAAATGCGCCGAGCAGTGTTTTCCCTTGCAGATCGAAAATGTGCAGAGTGGGTTGCCATGCGCCCCAGGCCGCCACCAGCTGGCGCGCGGAAGGACACCAGGCAAATGCGGCGGGTAGCGCTTTTTCGCTGGTTGGATTTTCTCCTGCGACCGAAAGCGCCATAGTTATGCCGCTCGATTCGACGTCATAGAGGACCACGCGTCGCGCTCCCGCATGAGCGTTGGGCGAAATTGCCGCGACGGCGCCCGTAGCGGAAATAGCGAGGCGCGATGTGTGCCCGGGAAAGACTTTCTTTACGAGCCAATTCGAGTCGCGCGCGAGGTCGCGCAAGCCGCGGACGACCAACGCGGCGGAGCGGACTGCTAGACCCTGCGCGGCCGCCGGCACAATTTGTTGGCCTGGCGCGGTGTTCGCCGGTTGCTGCGGCGCCGATTTGTCGTGAGTGTCTACGGGCATGGATTCGTCACTCGCCGGGCGACGGGCGCGCCCGCAACTGCGCGGCTGCACCGGACGTCGCAGGCTGTTCCAAGCGGCGCTTGGCCTGCGTGATCTGGTCATCCACTTTCGAGATCATTTCCTTCAACACGTCGCGACCATGGCTCTTCGCTTCGTCCACACGAACTTTCAGCTGATGCAAATCCGAGCGCAGCAATTCCTGCAGTTCGGCTTCGATTTCCGCCAGCCGGCCGCGGGCCTGGCTGATGCGTCGAATGACGCGAATTAGTTCCGCGCCGGGGCCTTCGCCCTGAACGGCATCCGGACTCCATGCATATTCAGTGAAAATCTTATTGAGCTTCGCTTCATCGCCGCGCTCGTAAGCTTCGTTGGCTTCGGCCATCAATTGTTGGCGCTTGGCGCGGTCTTTGCGATCGGACGTGAGGTCCGGATGGATCCGCTTGGCAACTTCGCGATAAAGCTTTTTCATTTCCGGTGAAGATTCAAATGCACGCGGCGTGGCGGCGGCTTTTTCGCCGGCGGTGGATTTCGTTTCATCGGCGCGAGCGCGTGCTTGCTGTGCAGCGCGTTGGGCGCGGTCGTTCGCCGGCTGCTCCTTCGCCGATTGCTCGGCGATCGCGGCTTTCAGTTCGTCCAGTTCCGCGTAGCGTGAGCCGACGTAATGCAAGTACTGGCGCTCGAACGCGCCCAGCTCTGCGCGCAGGTTTGCGGAACGCAGCTCGCGGTCGGCTAGTTCGGTTTCAATCGCCGTTTGCTCGTCGCGTTTACGGGCGAGTTCCTGCTCTTCAGGATTGAGTTGCGAGTTGAGATTTGGTTTGGCGGCCTCGGAACGAGGTTTGGAGGCAGCCGAGTCGAGATTCGGCTCGAGAGTCGGCCGAGCATCCGGCCGGTCGGCAGGGGTATCCGTCGCCTTCAGCGCCATGCGAATCGCCTCTGAGAGCTGCGCGAGCTAGCACGCGGCGGTTCACATCCCTGGGCTAAAGATCCCAGGGGTTCCCAAGCGCCGCGACTGAGTTCGCCTCTTGAATTGTAAGATGCGGCGCCCCGGCGGGCCTGAGTTCCGCAGGCGGGGTTTCCAGAAGGCTAAAACTGGCCGTTGGTACAGGGTAGCGATGCTGAAGTGGAGTTCACTGCACGCGAAGCAAGCTTCGCGCCGGAAAGGCGGGAGCAAGCTCCCGCACTCCAAGATGGTTGCGAGGTGCCCGTGCGTTCGGCCACGATCGCATCACAGATCTTGATGGACGGTTGGCTGCCAATATGGCCGTGGCCAGCCGCGATTCTGCGTCCGACTATCCTTTTCTGCATTCTGGCGTCTTCATAGAATTACGGCGCACCGAATCAGGCCACAAGGAGCGAAGACCATGAGCGAAACGGCACAGCAGTACATCCAGCGAATTCTGGGAAATCTGGACGGGCAGGAACCGCTAAAAGTGCAAGCTACCACCGCGAAGAAAATCGAAAAGCTATTGAAGGGCGTTCCGGCGGCAAAGTTGCGCAAGCGGCCGGAGCCCGGGAAGTGGTCCGTCACGGAGATTGTGGCGCATCTTGCGGATACCGAGATTGTCGGCGGCTTTCGGATGCGCATGATTCTAGGCGCGCCGGGGACGCCCATCTCCGCGTTCAATCAGGATGCCTGGGTTGTGGCCGGGCATTACGACAAACGCGACGTGCGCAAATCGCTCGAACAATTCCGCGCGATTCGCGATGCCAATCTGGCGCTCCTCAAGACGCTAACGCCCGAGCAGTGGAAGCATCACGGCATCCATTCAGAGCGAGGGGAAGAAACGATCGAACACATCGTGCGCATGTTTGCGGGCCACGACATCAATCACACGAAGCAAATTGAGCGCATCGTGGCAGCAAAAAGGAAGGGCAAGAAATAGCGGCGCAGCACCCGGACAGAAGGGCAGTCATTACGCAAAAAAAAGGGCACGATCTTTGCGGATCGTGCCCGGCCAGAGAGTTACGACGAATCTTACTCCGGAATTGGCGCTGTCTCCGGCATTTGCAGCTTGGCTTTGGCTAGCGCGCGGATGAGATTGGCTTCCACAGCCGACTCGGAAGTGTTGCGCACCGTGGCCAGTTCGCTGACGAGCAAATACTTTGCCCGCTCCAGCATTTTCTTTTCGCGGAAGGAAAGCGGCTTGGTCCGGCTGAGCGCCACGAGGCCCTTGAGCACTGCGGCGACTTCCATCAGCGAGCCTGTACGCATCCGGTCCGAATTTTCCTTGAAGCGGTGTTTCCAATCGTGGTGGGAAGCGGAGCGGCCTTTTTCCAGGAACGAAATCACCGCGCCGGCTTGGGTATTTCGGATGATGGGACGCAGGCCAACACATTCCACGTTCGTCTGCGGCACCATCACTTTCAAACCGCTCGAAACAATCTTGAGCATGTAGAAGCGTTCCGATCGTCCATTCACGTACCCGTAACTGATCTGTTCGATGACCCCGACTCCATGGTTCGGATACACGACTTTCTCGCCTAGCTTAAACTCCATAGACATGGACATAGGTGGAAATCCCCTCCCCGAAAAGCATATTGAAAGTTTAGGCACATGCGTCATAAACGTCAAGATAAATGGGTGGTTTTGGGGTCCGTCTCAGGAGCGAGAAACCGAATGTTTTCAGTAAGATTGGCCCCGAAATTGCCCTATAATTGTGCTCGTGCTCATCCTTGCCTTGGATACCTCTTCGCCCACCGGAAGCGTCGCGGTTCTGCGAAACCAAGCACTATTTGGAGTTATTTCCACTCGCGGCGAAGAGAATTACTCGTCGCGGATGTTCCGCCACCTGGAATTCCTGCTGAATGACCTTTCACTCGAGCTTGATCAGTTCGATTTGTTCGCGGTGTCTGCGGGGCCTGGATCGTTCACGGGGCTGCGCGTGGGGCTGACAGCTGCCAAGGGCTGGGCGGAGGTCTACAAGAAGCCTGTGGTTGGTGTCAGTGCTTTGGAGGCGGTGGCAGTTCAGTCCCGCGCGATGGCTCCTGTAGTGGTTCCGGTACTCGACGCCCGTCGCGGCCAAGTCTATTTCGGCGTGTACCGCCGAACGGATGCGGGATTGGCGCTCGAAGGCGACGAATTCGTGGTCACTCCAGCCGAATTTGCGGCCAAACTTGGCGATGCCGCGAAAGACGGCGCGTTTACGATCACCACACCGGATGCCGAAGTGATTTCGCTGCTTGCGCCACATTTCCCGCCTGATTCTGCGGCGATCGAAACCGTTTCCAGCGTCCTCGCTCCGCACATCGGCTGCATCGGCTACGAACGGGCGTTGCGCGGCGAGGTGACGGATGCGTTGGCGCTCGACGCCAACTATGTCCGCCGCACCGACGCGGAAATGCAATGGAAGGATCGCTAACGGTCGGATGATTCGAGCGCTGGAGTCTCGCGACATTGACGCGGTGCTGGCGATTCAGTCCACCTGCCGGGAGATTGCGCAGTGGAACGTGTGGGATTACCACCGCGTTGCGCGCGGCGAAATGGCTGGCTGGGTGGCGGAAGAAGGCCGGGAACTCGCCGGATTTCTGATTGCCCGTAGAGTCTCAAGCGATCTGGAAATTCTGAATTTTGCCGTCAGAGACGCTTACCGGCGCCGCGGCATCGGCGCGGAGCTGTTGCGTTCCGCGCTCGAATGGGCGCAGTCCTTGCAAGTGACGCACGCCATACTGGAAGTTCGCGCCTCGAACGTGGCGGCGCTGAGCTTCTACGAGGGCCACAAATTTGAAGTTGTCGGCCGCCGCCCTCGTTACTACACCTCGCCAATCGAAGATGCGCTCCTACTGACCGCAAAACTTGGCGGGTGACAGCAGCTCCGTCCAGCCAGAGTTGATTTCGCTTTAGGCCTTGTGCGTCGCCGCGCTAAATTCTCGGTCATTCTGATACTGTAAGCGGGCGAACCTGATCAACGAGGTTGCAATGCATCTCGAAGAAAATAGCCTGGGCTTATTGAAAGACTCCCTGAAAAAAATGGATGAAGGATTCGCGCCATTGCCGCCGATTTCTACCGACGCCGCGCAAGATCCGCGTCTGGCCGCAGTTATGAACGAAGTCGCCGCGAAGATGCAGGACAACTACCCCTATTTTCATCCGCTGTATGCCGGCCAGATGTTGAAGCCGCCGCACCCCATCGCGCGCGCGGCATACGCACTGGCTACGTGGATCAATCCGAATAATCATGCGCTCGACGGCGGCCGCGCCAGTTCGGCGATGGAAAAGGAAGCAGTCGCGCAAATCGCGGAGATGTTTGGATGGAAGGAATTTCTCGGGCATCTCTGCGGCGGTGGCACGATGGCGAATCTGGAAGCACTTTGGGTGGCCGGACAGCTGCGGCCGGGCAAGAAGATCTTGGCGTCGGACCAGGCGCATTACACGCACCATCGCATTTCTTCCGTGCTGCAATTGCCGTTTGCCGAAGTGCCTTCGGATGATCGAGGCCGCATAGACGTGAAGGCGCTCGAAGAGACGCTCGCCGCAGGCGACGTGGGTTGCGTCGTGGTTACCGTGGGAACCACCGGAACAGGCTCTGTGGATCCGGTGTCGGAAATTCTGAAGCTGCGCGAACGCTACGGATTTCGTGTCCATGTGGATTCTGCCTATGGCGGATATTTCACGCTAGCATCCAATCTCGACGCCGAGACACGCGCCAGTTACGATTTGATCGGCCACGCGGATTCCATCGTCATTGATCCGCACAAACACGGGTTGCAACCATACGGCTGCGGATGCGTGATGTTTCGCGATCCCAGCGTCGGCGCCATTTACACACACGAATCGCCTTACACGTATTTCACTTCGTCCGACCTCCATCTCGGCGAAATCAGCCTGGAATGTTCCCGGCCCGGCGCTTCAGCAGTAGCTTTGTGGGCCACCCAACGCCTGCTGCCGCTCGTTCGTGGCGGGGAATTCGCGAGGATGCTCGAAGCCAGTCGCAGTGCCGCAGTGCAATTCGCCCAGCAGCTCGCGAGCGATGCCCGATGGCTCGTCCCATTCGCGCCAGAGCTCGATATCGTTGTCTGGGCTCCACGCGCGAAATCAGCGACCGAGATTTCCGACTTATCGCAACGTATCTTCGACGCGGTCGCGAAACAGAATTTGCATCTTGCCCTTATTCGCCTGCCGGTGCGGTTTTTCGCCGCGCGCCCCAACGCATTCCAGTCCGATCGTGAGACAGTCTTATGCCTCCGCTCCGTGCTCATGAAATCCGAGCATCGCGACTGGCTCGATCGCATTTGGGCGATCCTGTCGCGAGCTGCAGACGAAATCCTGTCTAGTTGAGTCGCGCGTGGCGTCCGTTCCAAACTGAAACCGAACCAGTACATCTTGCCTATTGGCTTCCACAACGCACTTGTGGTAATTGTTACGATTATGTGAACGCTCGCAACAACCAGGAGGGAACGAATGCCGATTACGACGCACGATATCCGGCAGGCCCTGATGGAATCGAATCAGGAATACCGCAAGCTCTGCGAAGAACACTCCCGCTGTGAATCCCAGCTTCAGCAACTCGTCAAACAATCGTACTGGAATGTGGAAGACCTCGAAATGGAAGTATCTCTCAAAAAAATGAAGCTGCACTTGAAGGACATGATGGAACTGATTGTGGCGAGTTATCACAATCAAATGGTCCATCACTGACCGGATTCATCGTTTACCCTCCAGCCGTCCGCAAGGTTCTGTCGTACAATACCGGTGCATTCGCTTATCATCTGAGCCGCAATCATTCGTGAAGCGGAAGTTTGCGCGCTTCGGCCGCTCGTGCAGAACAAGGAACCCACTCGATTTATGATTAAGGACGCTTACCGATTCGCATTGCCGCCGCTGGTCGCTGGCGTGATTTGTTTCATCCCCGGCTGGAAGTGGTTTGGCGGGATTCTGATTTTTCTCGGGCTTTTTATTTTTTACTTTTTCCGTGACCCGCAGCGCAGCGTTCCTGCCGATCCCGGCCTGATCGTCTCTCCAGCGGACGGTCACGTAGTAGAAATCGTGGATGAGATGCTTGATTCCGTGGTCGGCCATCGCATCAGCATTTTTCTTTCGATCTGGGATGTGCACGTGCAGCGCGCGCCGGCGGGAGGACGCATCGCCGATGTGGTCTATCGCCCAGGACGCTTTTACGCCGCCCTGCGCTCCGCGGCGTCACGCGAGAATGAACAAAACATTATTTATGTTCATACGCCACACGGCCCGTTGGTTTTCAAACAAATCGCCGGAGCAATCGCGCGGCGCGTGATATGCTGGAAACGCGAAGGCGAAGAAGTTGCGCTCGGTGAACGCGTCGGCCTGATCCGATTCGGCTCCCGCGTGGATATCTGGCTGCCTCTCGACACGCAAGTGGTCGTAAAGCTCAGGCAGAAAGTCAAAGGCGGCGAAAGCATACTGGCGAAATGGAATTTAACGGCATAGATCCCATCGGACACGAAGAAAGCCCGCGCCGGCCTTTCCGCAATCATCGTCTCCGCCGCGGCGTTTACATCCTTCCCGGCGCGTTTACTGTTGCCAATATGCTGTGCGGGTATTACGCGATTCTGGCGACCCTCGACGGGAAAATCACCGATTTCGATAACGCCGCAATGGCTATCGGCTTGGCCTGGCTCTTCGATTCCATGGACGGGCGAATCGCGCGCTTGATGAAGACCGAAAGCGAGTTTGGCAAGGAATTCGATTCGCTTGCGGATATCGTCAGCTTCGGGGTCGCGCCAGCATTTCTGGCATACGCCTGGGGAATTCGCGCGGCAGCCGCGGCGAATGCGCCCGAAGCGCTACACCTCACGCAACTCGGCTGGCTCATCGGATTCATCTTCGTCGCTTGCTGCGCGTGGCGGTTGGCCCGGTTCAATATTCAGGGCATGGCTCCGGGTGGCAATCGCTACTTCGCGGGAATGCCCACTCCCGCCGCCGCTGGAATGATTGCAGCTACGGTCCACTTTGCGCATGGACATCCTCTGGAAGACGTTCGCGTGTCGGTTCTGTGGCTGGCGTTGGTTGTCGTTCTCGGCGTGTTGATGTCAAGCACGATCCGTTACTTCAGTTTTAAAGATATTCCTTTCAGGCGCCGCCAGCCGTCTCTTGCGGTGGTTTTGGTGGCGCTCTTGTTCGGCGCGGTCGTTTATTTCTCTCACCAAACTCTGCTGCTGGTCACCGCCGGCTACACCGTTCATGGGCCCGTTATGCAACTGGTGCGCACCGTGCGGCACCGACTTGCTTCGCGGCCTGCCTAGACTATGCCCGCCGGGCACGAAGCATCCAATCGCGTCGCCATCGTGGGCGCTTCTTCCCTGCGCGGCAAGGAATTGAAGCTTGTTCTCGAAGAGCGCAATTTCCCCGCGGGCGATATCGTTTTGCTCGATGAGCCGGTGATGGCTGGAACGCTTACGGAAGTTGGCGGCGAACCAGCTTTCATCCGCGCCTTGGACGAAGAGAGTTTCGAAGACGCGCGCTTCGCGTTTTTCGCCGGCTCGCAGCAGGACGCCGAACAAAACTGGAAAGTCGCGCAGCGTTCAGGCGCGACGGTCATTGATCTCACCGGCATGCTCGCGGCCAACGGCCAATCCACTTCATGGATTCCCGCGCTTTCGACCGTGCTGCTTCCGCGTCCCGGCGCTCACGCTGGTAAGTTAGAAACGGCGGGTTCGGCGCCGTCCGGCGGTGCGGCGCAATCAATCGCGTACTCATCGCCCGGGTCTGGCGTGATCGTTGCCTGCACGATTGCCGCGGCGCTTTCAAAGTTGTCGCCACTGCGAACCGCGCTGCTATTGTTCCCGCCGGTCTCAGAACGCGATCAGGCCGGCGTTGACGAACTCGAAAGCCAAACGGCCAACTTGCTCTCCTTCCGCCCAATTGCGCAATCCGTGTTTGATGCGCAGGTCGCTTTCAATCTCCTCGCTGGTTACGGAGAAGAATGCAAGCCGACCCTCGCCGAACTGCGCGCCTCGATTGCTCGCGACACGTCCGAATATCTCGCCGGCCGCGTCGCTGTGCCAGCCTTGCAATTGGTGCAAGCGCCGGTATTTTACGGATATGCCGTCGCCGCGTACGCAGAGTTTGCTTCCCCTCCACTGCGCGAGCAACTCGAAGCCGCTTTTGGGAGTCTAGGAGTGAAGGTCGGCGCGGCTGGAGATCCCGCGCCGAATAACGTGAGCGTGGCGGGCGAAAGCGAAATTCACATCGCGCGCATCGAACCAGACCCCAGCGTCGCGGCCGGCGTGTGGATTTGGGGCGTCGCTGATAACTTGCGTCTCGCGGCCGTGAACGCCGTGCGTATCGCGGAGGAATTGGTTGCGAAACCGCCTGTGCAGTAGTGGATTGCTTCCGCTCGTTGCGCTAGCCGCGGCATTGCTCGCGGTGGGCTGCGGCTATCACGTGGCGGGCCGAGGAAGTGCGCTGCCTTCGCAGTGGAAGACGATTGCCGTTCCTGCGTTCAAGAACGATACGACGCGTTACCGCATCGAACAGCGCTTTACGGCTGCCGTCATCCGGCAATTCCTGCAGCGCACGAAATATCGCATTGTGCAGGATCCTGCTTCCGCCGATGCCGTTCTGCATGGTGAGGTGCTCTCGATCGAAACGAATCCGGTATTGTTCAACGCGACTACCGGACAGGTGACGACGATGCTGGTCACCGTGCACGCCAAAGTCGAACTCGTGGACAATCAATCGCAAAAAACCGCATACCAGAACAACGATATGGTTTTCCGCGACGAGTACCAGATTTCTTCCGACGTGCAGAGCTTTTTCGAAGAACAGGATCCCGCCCTCGAGCGCATGTCCCGCGATTTCGCGGCGCAGCTGGTTTCCAACGTCACGGAGAATTTCTGATGCCCGAACTTTCGCCCGATAAATTGCTCGAGCGGCTTGCCAAGGGCAAGCCGGTCCCGGCGATTGTTCTGGAAGGCACCGATCCTTATTTGCGCGATATGTGCCGCAATAAAATTATCGATTCCTACGTGCCGGAACCGATGCGCGACTGGGCGCTTGGCCGCGTCACGGTGCGCGGCGGCGATTGGAGCGAATTATTTCAGCGCGCGGAGACCATGCCAATGCTGGCACCCTGCCAGGTGGTCCTGGTTGACGGCGCGGAGTCCATTCAATCGCGCGCAAAAGATGGCGATGATAGCGAGGATGGAGACGACGGCGACGATCCGCGCAAAGACACACTGAAGGCCCTCGCGGACTATCTCGCCAAGCCCGCGCCGTTCACGGTGATCGTATTTGAAGTGCCGAAACTCGATCACCGCCAGCGATTGTATAAAGTGCTCGCGGAAGATGCGGTGATTGTGGAACTCACGCTCGGAAACGAGTCCGCCGCGGCTCTTGCCGAGCAGATGGCCAGGGAATTAGGCGCCAATATCGAACGTCCCGCCGCCAACCTGCTCGCGGAAATTGTGAACAGCGAGCCGGCGCGCATTCGCGTCGAAATGCAAAAGCTCGCCGCGTATGTGCAGGGCCGCGGGCGCATCACCTCGGCGGACGTGGAAGAACTTGTGCCCAAGGCGCGCAAGAACACCGTGTGGCAGCTTGCGGATATGCTCGCGACGCGCCGCCGTGCCGATGCGTTCGCGTTTCTGGAAAATTTATTGCGTGAAGGGGAAGAGCCGATTGGGCTGGTGGGTGTACTGGCCTGGATGTATCGCAAACTGATTGAAGCGCACGATCTGCCCGCAGGCATGAACGGTTTTCAAGCGGCGCGTCCACTGCAGATGCGTCCGGAAGCTGCGGAAGCCGCTGTGCGCAACGCACATCGTATTCCGAAGAAAGACTTGCTCGCCGGCTTGCTCGCGCTCGCCGAGGCCGACAGCCAGCTGAAATCTTCGAATCCCAACCCACGCGCGCTCATGGAATTTCTGATCGCGCGCCTCACGTCCTCTGCGTCTTCGGCGGCTGCAGCGTCTTAACTAGGCCGAGGCCCCGGATGCGCCGCGCGGCCGCTCGGTGCCTTCCTTCTCGTAAAGCGTGTAGAGCGCTTGGATGTATTCCGCCTCGATGCGCACTAGTTCCGCGAAAGTGCGCGCGGCGTCTCGGGTACCGTTCTTATGCAGCGCAAACGCCTCGTGGCGCCGTTCGGTGAATCTGTCTTCCAGTATTTGCCAGGCTTCTTCGTTCATTCCATCACCTCTCGTATGGATTACGTCCGGCGATTCTACACCAAGAGAGCGGTTGCTACGCTAACGTCTATCGTTGGGAGACTGCTTTCGGTTCCGACGGAACCTAGTTTTTGGACCCTCAACCCGGCTTGATTTCCGGCACCGCTTCGCTCGGTTTGAACAGAGATTTCGCGGGCACACCCGTGGCCCGCGCGGCTTCGGCTGCAATCTCCTCCAGACCCTTCTTTTCGAATCCCACCGAACTCACTTGGATTTTTCCGTCTGGTGCGATCAAAAAAATGGTTGGAACGTTGGTGATGCCGTACTGGTTGGATACGGGGTAGCCGTCCGCATCGATGAGGGAAGGGAACTCGACGTCAAATTCCTTGAAGAAATCGCGGGTGTCGCGCGCGTCGTCCTGGGAAATGCCAAATAACGTGAATTTCGGACCGGCGTAGGTTTCGTGCAGACGCTCGAGAAACGGCGCGGCGAATTGGCACGTAGGGCAGCTCACTTTGAAAAACACGGCGGCCACCGGACCTTTTTTCAGCGCCTCTGCGAGCGTCAAGGTTTCGCCCTTCATGTCCTGCAGCGAAATTGCCGGAGCTTTGGCACCCACCGGTAGAGCAGCCATTTTCTTACCTCCCAGAATTTCACGAACGTGGCGTTTCAGGCTCATCGGATCACTCTAATGCATAAATATTGGATGACTTTCCAGACAAACGGACGCAGGCACAACTCGCGTGGTGAGGTACCAATGCACGAAGGCATCAATGAATATTACGGGTCTTTTTGCCGACGTAATCCATCAGGAGATATTGCCCCAGCGTGTAAGGAGTAGTGAAATAGGCTTTACCGCGGCAAAGTTCGGTGATTTTCTGCACGAAGTGGACCAGGCTGTAATCGCTGGAAAGCATAAACGTATTGATCAAAATTCCCGCGCGCTTGCATTTCGCCACTTCTTCCATCGTCTGCGTCACCACCAGCGGGTCTAGCCCGAATGCGTTCTTATAGATGCGTCCATCTTCGAGCGTCAAAGCCGAAGGCTTGCCGTCGGTGATCATTACGATCTGGCGCATATCTTTTTTCTGACGCGAAAGAATTCGCTGCGCGAGCCGCAATCCTTCACGAGTGTTCGTGTAATAAGGACCGACCTGCACACGCGCCAGCTTGCCTAGCGGAATTTCCTCGGCGCTATCGTGGAATAGAACGCAATGCAACGAATCGCCTGGATATTGCGTGCGAATCAAGTGCGACAACGCCAGCGCTACGCGTTTCGCCGGCGTGAAGCGATCC
Source organism: Candidatus Acidiferrales bacterium (assembly GCA_049287725.1). Classification (GTDB taxonomy): domain Bacteria; phylum Acidobacteriota; class Terriglobia; order Acidiferrales; family UBA7541; genus Palsa-295. The sequence goes on from JBAQGJ010000169.1 coordinate 70,097, forward strand.
TCGCCGTAAAGAATCATGCTGTGACTGCAATCCAGCATTAGCACGGTGGCGCACGAACTCTGATATTCGCACTGATGCACCATCAGGTCGGGATAATCGAGCTCTATCGGAATCTGCGTGCCGTTGCGCTGCACGGCGTTGAAGAGCGTTCCGCTGATATCCATGTTCAGCGTGTCGCCAAATTCGTAGAGCTTGGAAGTGCCTCCGGATTCGACTCCTGTCGCGAGATCGCGTGTGTCGTGCCGGCCGAAGCTGCTCTTGCCGAGCGACGCCAGCAAATCCTTGAGCGTCTTGAATCCCAGAAAATCGAGCGCTTTGTCGGTGATCTCGAAGCGCGCTTCCATATTCGGCTGCGCCTCGCCCACTTGGCCTCCCGGAGTCTGCGATGGCGGCGCCGTCACTTGCGCGGGTTGATCCGGACGCGAAATGAATCCATCTTCTTCCATCCGCTGGATAATTTGATTCACGATGTCGCGCAGTTCCCGGTTCTGCGCGAGATCCGGATTTTGCAGCATCTGCTCCATCAATTCTGGCGGAAGCAGATCGCCCTCTTGCAGCGCGCGCAGGATAGCCTCGCGCAGCTCTTCCATCATCTGTTCGCGGGAGCGTTCCGAATCCATCTCGTAGATTCCGAACTGCGATTCGAAGCCGCTTTGCAGCAGAAAATCCGAAAGCCGGCTCATCAATTCCTGCAGATCGATGTCATCCGCGGCATTGGGAGCGTATTTTGAATACTTTGTGTATTTCATGGGTCCCTATTGCTCTAGCTGGAACTCTTTCTTCGCATCCCTTCAGTTGAACTGCCGGCGCGGCACGCGTCCAGAGGGCTCCCGCGGATCGCGTGGCTCGGGAGTCTTGCGCGCATCAGCAAAATAACCACGTTCCTCGCTGCGGTTGATGCGCTTATGCGCCCACAGTCCTTCCAGAATGAATTCCGCGGCGCTGGCGACGATTCCGGCATCATCCTTCTGGCTGACTTCCAGCACGCTCAAGTTGTCGAACAGCCCCTGGATTTTCTTAAGTTGTGCCATCAGTTCGGAACTGGAGGCATTTGCGGGAATCTTCAATTCGCCGCCCAGCTCGAACCACTGGATTACCGGCTGCATGTTGGCGCCGGTGAAATACTGCGTGTACGTCTTTCCGATGGCCGCGCGAATCAGTTCACGGGCGATATTCTCTGCTCCGCGCAACTCGCCTTCATATTCCAGTTCGAACTTTCCCGTCATCGAGGGAATCGCGGCATAAATATCAGCTACGCGCGCCACCACGGCGGAATCGCGGCTGCGCACGGCGCGCTGCTCGGCGCTACTAAGCACGTTTTCAAGCGCGCTGATCGGAAGCCGCTGGCTGACGCCCGAGCGCCGGTCCACGCGTTTGTCTTCACGCGCCTGAAATGCAACTTCTTCCACAATCTCGCGGATGTACTGCGGCATTTCCACGCGTTTCTTGTTGTCACGCTCGGTCCACGATTCCTGCGAGGTGATGGACATGCCTTCCGCGACAGTGGCCGGATAATGCGTGCGAATTTCGGAGCCGATGCGGTCCTTGAGCGGGGTGATAATCTTCCCGCGCGCCGTGTAGTCCTCCGGGTTCGCAGTGAACACGAGCAAGACGTCCAGCGCCAATCGCACCGGATAACCCTTAATCTGCACGTCGCCTTCCTGCATGATGTTGAACAAGCCGACCTGGATTTTCCCGGCGAGATCCGGCAACTCGTTGATCGCGAAAATCCCGCGATTCGCGCGGGGCAAAAGGCCATAGTGAATCGTCAATTCGTCGGAGAGATTCTTCCCGCTACGCGCGGCCTTGATCGGGTCCACGTCTCCAATCATGTCCGCGATGGTCACGTCCGGCGTGGCGAGTTTCTCCACGTAACGGTGATCGCGCGAGAGCCAAGCAATCGGCGTAGCGTCACCTTCCGCGGCAATCCGTTCTCGGCATAGGCGGCAAAGCGGCGCATAAGGGTTATCGTGAATCTCGCAGCCTTCCACCACCGGGATTTGCTGGTCCATGAATCCCGCGAGACCGCGCAAAATTCGCGATTTCGCCTGTCCGCGCAGCCCGAGCAAAATGAAATGATGCCGCGAGAGAATCGCGTTGATGATCTGCGGCAGCACGGTGTCGTCGTAGCCGTGCACGCCGGAAAAGAGCGCTTCGCCCTTCTCCATCTTGCACATCAGATTTTCACGCAATTCCTGGCGAACTGATCGGCGCGCGATTCTTTCTTCAGACCACTGACTGCGGCGAAGTTCACCCAGGCTTTTCGGCAGTGAAGTCATGAGGGCCTCAGTTTCACGGAAGAAGCAACGCTCGTTTCGAGCGCCTGCGCCCATTATAGAGGAAGGCAGGCTGCGGCGATACTTTCGTTTCGATGGCGTTTGGATGGCTTGGATATGCTAATTCAGGGTGTGGCCGTTGCCCGCGGCTCTTCGGCGTGAGCGCTGCTGCGGCGCAACGCGCGAGAGCAGGTCGTTCATCCACTGGATCAAAAAATCCTGGCGTTGCGCTTCGGAGCGGATTTCCAGCAGCGACTGTTTTTCGTCGAGTTCGATCGGCAGGCGAGCAGCCAGTTGGTAGGAAAGCGGCCATAGCGGCTGTTTTCCGGTGGTCACCCACATCTGGCCATGAATCAACGAGTGACATTCCTGAAAAAGCGCCAGCAGCCCCGCCTCTTCGCAGTCGTCTATGGATTCATGCAATGGCGCGGCGGGATCCGTGGGATATTCGACCATCGCTTCGTGATAGTCCTTCTCGCGCAGCAGTTGCAACGCGCGGAACACGGCGCGGCCCTGCGTCAGAATATCCATTCGGCCGTCCGGATAGTCTTTGATCTTCCGCGTGATCGCAGCGGTGCAGCCGAGAGGGGCGACACCGCTCTCGCTCACCAGAACGACTCCAAACTCACGGTTGTCGCGCAAGCACTGGCCGATCATTACCTTATAACGCTGTTCGAATATGTGCAGAGGGAGATTGGCGCCCGGGAAAAGCACGACGTTCAAGGGAAAAAGCGGAATGCGGTTGGCTCTCATAACTTTCCAGCTACCACTCTTGCAATTTACCTGAAGCTAGCGCATCAACGCCAACGCTGCTTGCATTTCATCTCGCGCGTGCATGTCGCCAGCCTTCTGAGCGACCAGAATACCATCGGAGAGGAGCTTGCGCGCTTGTTCCAGCTTTCCGACGCGAGATAGATGCTGCCCGAATTGAAAATATCCCGCGACGTACGCCGGATTTGCTTCGAGCAACTTTTCAAAGTGCTCGGTGGCGGCGTCGTTGTCCCCGACTTTCATGCATTCCAGCGCCAGTCCGTAGCGCGCGAATGCGTCGGCTGGTTTTTCAGCTACAAATTGTTCCAGAACTTCGCGTCGCGACTTCTGCGTTTGGGTCATAGGCTCGAAACGCGTATTATAGCGGGCTTGAGGAAGCGCGCCAAGCGCGCACGATTTGCATCTCACGCGGAGCTTGCTTCCACAGAATGCCAAAGAAGACGAAAACGAGTGTGAAGGATTCAACGGCGCAGCCGTCCGCGACCGCAACTGCTTTGCCGGGTAAGCCGGTGAAGGCGTCCACTTCGGAGATCGTTGAGATCGTGCTGCCGAACGACGCGAATTTGCTTGGCAACATGCTCGGCGGGCGCGTAATGCATTTAATTGACATTGCCGGCGCGCTGGCGGCGAACCGCCACTCCAATAGCCACGTCGTCACCGCGTCGGTGGATTATCTCGACTTTCGTTTTCCCATTCGCGTGGGCGAGTGGATCGTCTTGAAGTCCAGTGTGAATCGCGTGTTCAACACTTCGATGGAAGTGGGCGTGAAGGTTTTCGCGGAAAACATTTTGACTGGCGAACGGCGGCACACCAGCACGGCATACGTCACATTTGTGGCGCTGGACGCGAATCACCAACCGCACGCTGTGCCGCCACTAGTTCTGGAGACAGAGGATGAACGCCGCCGCTATCGCGAAGCTGGAGAGCGCCGCCGCGTGCGGCTGCAAATGCGCCACAAGTTGCCGTTTTCGGATGCGTAGAAGTTGCGCCGCAAGCGGCGGCGCTAACCGTGGACTGTTCAGCGAGATTGCAGGTATCTTGAGACCGCTTCCGCAGCGTGAAACCCATTTTCGACGCACTTTCCAATCGCGGGGCCTTCCAGATAATTTCCGGCAAAAAATAGTCCCGGCGTCTGCCGTTCGGCGTCGCGAATGGCCTCCACAATATGCCCGTGGCCCAGATTGTACTGCGGCAGTGCACGCGTGTAGCCCCACACGGCCGTTTTAATCGGCGGCCCGGTGATGCCCAGGATGTGCGCATTCTCGTCCTGCACGATTCGCGCAATCTCTTCCTCGGAATGCTGCACGATTTCCACGTCGGTCGCGCCCCCGATAAAGCTCGTGATCGTCACGGTCCCTTCGCGCGCGCGGCCCGCGAATAGCGACGAATTCCACACCGTACCCAACGTCCGGACTTTCTGCCCGCGCGGAACCAGAAATCCAAAACCTTCCAAGGGATCCCCGACCTGTTGCCGGTAATAATTTGTCGCGACGACGGCGACGGGCGCGTAAGGCACTCCGCACAAAATCTGCGCGGCGTGTGTCGACACAGAAGCGAGCAGCGCGCCCGCCGCGTAAGCAGGTGTCGCGATCACCACTGCACTCACTGATGCGCGTTGCTCTTGACCCTGCCGGAGCGCACGTATGCTGTAGCCAGCTCCGCTGGAACTGCCATCATGCTGAATATCGAGCACCGTCGTTCCAGTTTGCAGACGCTCGCCGAGCTTGCCGGCCATCGCTCCCGGCAACGTCGCCACGCCGTGCCGAAACGAACACAGCGACGGCGCCGCAGCTCCCTTCGATTTCGCCGGGCGCGACTTCATGGCACCGCGCAAAACGCTGCCGTAATCGCGTTCCCATTCATCGAGCGAAGGAAACGCCGCTTTCAGGCTCAGTTGTTCCGGATCGCCGGCGTATACTCCGGAAACGAATGGCGCCACCAGATATTCCAGAATTTCGTGGCCGAATTTGCGGCGGACGAAGCTCGCCACGGTTTCCTCTTCGGTCGGCGGTTTACTCCGTTTGAATGCCTCAGAGGCGATTTTCCAACGCGAGCCAGGCCCCAGCAGGGAAGAAGTCAGCAGCGCTTGCGGCGACATCGGGATTTTGCGGAGATGGCCATGCAGATAAACGTAACGCGGCGCGCGCGAATCGGCTTTTTGTAGCTCGCCTTCGATCCCCAGCTCGCGAATCAGATCGAGTAGCTCATCGGTGCCTTGAAAACTCTGCGGCCCGGTCTCGAAAAGAAGACCATTTTTTTCAATGCTTCCCATCAGGCCGCCGGCGTGGTCGGACGCTTCCAGCAGCGCCACATCCACACCCGATTGTTGCAGCCGGTAGGCGCAGGCCAAGCCGGAAATTCCCGCGCCAATCACCGCTACTCGTGTGGAATTGGTCATGCGCAGGGCTCGTCAGAGCGTCTTTGAGAAGAGCGGTCTCTTGTCCATTTGTTGTTCGTGAAGGTAACGATCGAAGGTCATGGCCACATTGCGTATGAAGATTCGGCCGAGCGGAGTAACGCGGATTTCACCGGATTCGAGCGCGACCAGCCCTTCGTCTCGCGCTTCTTCCAGTCGCTGCAGCTCCGGCGCAAAATATTCGTCAAACGATATCCCAAATTGTTGCTCCACTTCGTGTTTAGGAATTACGGTGTGGCACAGCAGCCTGCCGATCACCGCTCGGCGCAGTACGTCGTCCTGCGAAAGCCGGTATCCGCGCATCGTGGCAATTCCGCGCGTTCCGACGGTTTCTTGATACGCCGGAACTTCACGGCGATTCTGCGCGTAGGCTTCGCCAATCGAACTGATCGCGCTCACGCCCATTCCGTAAAGGTCCGCGCCGGCCTTCGTTGTGTAGCCCTGAAAATTCCGGTGCAGAGTCCGGTTCTGTTGCGCAATCGCCAGTTCGTCCCCGGGACGCGCGAAATGATCCATGCCGATGTAGAGGTATCCGGCATCGAGAAAACGTTCCAGTCCGGCGCGGAAAATGCGGAACTTTTCCATTCCTTCCGGCAGATACATTTGAAATGAGCCCTGCTGCTTCTTCAGCCAAGGCACGTGCGCATAGCTGAACATCGCTACGCGATCGGGCAGCAGGGTCAGAGTGCGGTCGATCGTGTCCTTGAAACTTTCGGCGGTCTGATGGGGGAGCCCGTAGATCAGATCAACATTCAGGCTCTCGAATCCTAATTCGCGTGCAGCCACAATCAAATCGCGCGTCAGTTCGTAAGGCTGCACGCGATGGATCGTTTCCTGCACCTTCGGCTGGAAGTCCTGAATACCCATGCTCAAGCGATTGAATCCCAGCTGCCGCAAAGTTTCCAGATGCGCGCGATTTGTCACACGCGGATCGATCTCAATTCCAATCTCGGCGTCGGGCGAAAACGAAAACCGCTCGCGCGTGTAGCCGAAAAGGTCTTCCATCTGCGCGGGCGTCAAATAGGTAGGCGTGCCGCCGCCCCAATGAAATTGAATAACCGGGCGCTTTTTTGAGACGTGGCCGCCGACGTGGTCAATCTCACGCTTCAGCGCGTCCAGGTACGGGATTGCTACCCTCTTGTCTTTTTGGATGGAGACCGTGCACGCGCAAAACAGGCAGAGGCTCTCGCAGAAAGGAATGTGCATGTAGAGCGAAAGCGGCGTCGCGGCGGCTTCCGCGCGCGCGTAGTACGATTCGAGATCGTCGGGGCCGAAATCATCTTTCCACACCGGTGCGGTCGGATAGCTCGTGTAACGCGGGCCGGGACGATTGTATTTTTCGAGTGTCGCGTCGGTCAACTGCCCGATCTCGAACTTATCGGCCGGTTTTGTTGTTGAGTCTGCCATGCGATGATCGTTTCAGCGATTTCCGTTCAACTAATTCCGGCGCGCGCCGGCACTCGCGCCGCTTTGCCCGCTTCCACGAATGCCTTCGCGTTCGCGACGGGAGTCGTCGGCAAAATTCCGTGCCCCAGGTTCAAAATGTGCCCCAGACCGCCGGTTTTTTCCACCGCTGTCTGCGCCGCCTGCCGTACATCTGGCTCCGGTCCCAGCAAGGTTGCAGGGTCTACGTTCCCCTGGAGCGCCACTTTGCGGCCCAGCGTCCGGCGCACCTCCGCCAGATCCGTGCGCCAGTCCACGCTCAGCACATCCGCGCCCGCTTGTGCCAAGCTTTCCATCAAATGCGCGGAACCCTTCGCGTACAAAATCTTCGGCACACTCGGCTGCCCGACTAATTCATAAACCATTTTCGTCGCCGGCAACTCGAACGCATCATACTCCGCTCGAGTGAGTTCTCCGGCCCAGGTATCGAAAAGTTGAATCACCGCTGCGCCGGCCGCAACCTGCGACTTCAAATACTGTGCGGTAGCGCGCGCGATGCGCTCCAGCAGTTCCCGCACAATCGCGGGTTCCGACCGCAACATCTGCTTGGCCCGTGAAATGTCTCCGCGCGTTTGCCCCTCGATCATGTAACAGGCCAAGGTCCAGGGCGCAGCCGCGAAGCCAATCACCGGGACGTCCGCTCCAACCTCCCGACAGATGGCGCGAATCGCGTCGCCGACAAATCGCGTGTCGCGCGAAGGGTCAAAATCGCGCAAGCGGCGCACCGCCGCCAAATCGCGCAGGGGGCTAGAAAGCACCGGGCCCGAATCCGGCACGTCCAACGGCAACCCCATCGCTTCCGCCACAATCAGAATATCGGAAAAGACGATTACAGCATCCACGCCTAATATCCGAAACGGCTGCAGTGAAACCTCCGCCGCCACTTCGGGCGTCTTGCAGATCTCCAAAAACGAATAGTTCTTCCGCACCGCCTGGTATTCCGGAAGGTATCGCCCCGCCTGCCGCATGATCCAAACAGGAACGCGCTCCACCGGCTCAGAGCGGCAAGCGCGCAAAAACAAGTCTTTGCGGTTCTCTGCGGAAGTCATAGGTTCCAAAACATGATAGCAGAAGGGGTTTGCACGCGCATGTCGCTCGATCCAGCCCACCCTGGCGCTCGATTTCGCAACGCACGCGCGGTTTCCGCGTCATAGGCGTTATAATCTACAGGCTATTCGGGGAGTTTCCGCTTTTCATGACACATTTACTAGGCGACCTGAGCCTGGCACTGTACCTGGCGAGCTTTTTCTGCTACGCCCGAAATTTGTATGTACCCAATGTATGGGTCGGGCGCCTGGCCTCGTTTCTCCTCGCCGCCGGTATCGGCGTTCAATATTGGGCGCTGTATCAGCGATCGCTAGCGCTGCACACGGTTCCCTACGACGATTTGTACGGCTCGATGTCGCTTTTTGCGTGGCTGCTCGGCCTCACCTATCTGGGTCTGGAACTTTTTCACCGCCAACGCACCGTGGGACCTTTCGTGACGCTGCTGCTGGTCTGCTGGATTGTGTTGCTCGACCTATTCACGCCGCGTTCTTTGCCGGCCCCTTCGGTTCCACGCGGCGCCATGTTTGCGTTTCACGTGACGCTGAATACCTGGGCGTACGCAGCCTTCGCGCTTTCCTTCGTGCTCAGCGTGATCTATTTGGTGCAAGACTGGGTTTTGCGTTCACGGCGTCTGGGCGCTCCGTTCTGGCGATTCCCGGCGTTGGACGTGCTCGATCGAATGGCGCGCAGCAGTGTTTATATTGGCTTAATCGCGCTGGCGTTCGGCGTGGGGATGGGGCTCGCTTGGGAACATCGCCTGAGTGGCGGCTATAAGCTCGGCGATCCAAAAGTGATCATCACCATGGCGATCGTGGGAGTCTACGTCGCCTATCTGCTGCTTTCGCGCAACGCCACTTGGCGCGGAGCGCGCGCGGCGCTGCTCTGCTCGTTTAATTTTTTGATGGTCCTTTTCAGCTACACGTTTGTGAATTTATATCTCACCCGCTTCCACCGGTTTCTCTGATGACGACGACCGCGACAGCCAATTCGAATCGTACCGGGGCTGTGCGCATCCGCGTCGCCGTGATCGGATGCAACCATCGCACTGCGCCGGTGGAACTGCGCGAGCGCATCGTTTTTTCCTCGCAGCAAGCTCTGCAAGCTGCCGATGAGTTGCGCGACCGCGGCATTCTGGAAGAAGCCGTCGTCGTTTCCACCTGCAATCGCAGCGAACTCTACGGTGTGCCGGGCGATCTCGCGCCATCCGCCGCCGAGGCCATGGAAGAGTACGTCGCTTCGTTCCATCGCATCCCGCGCGGCGAACTCACCGGCCGTTTTTACCACTGGAGCGGGCCGGACGCCGTCCGGCATCTCTTCCGCGTCGCTGCCAGCCTGGATTCCATGTTGTTGGGCGAAGCCGAAATCCTCGGCCAATTGCGCACCGCTTACAATCAGGCTCTCGAGCACGGCGCCACCGGGCCGGTGCTCAATCGCATGTTCCAGGGAGCGCTTGAAGTCGGCAAGCGGGTGCGCAGCGAAACCGAAGTGGGCGCGCGGCCGATGTCTGTCGCGTTCGCCGGTGTAAAGCTCGCCGAGCGCGTCTTCGGCAGCCTCAAAGGACATTCCGCGCTGATTCTGGGCGCGGGCGCGGTAGCCGAGCAAGTCGTCGAGCATATGCGCAATCGTGGTATCGGAAATTTGCGCGTGATTAACCGTTCGTTTGATCGTGCCGCGGAACTGGCGCACCGCTTCGGTGGGGAAGCCGTGGCCTGGGAATCGCTGGAATCGGTGCTCGGCACTCCGGATGTTCTGGTCACGTCGGTGGGCGCTGCCGGTCCGGTGCTCACGCGCGAAATGCTGGAGCGGGCCATTGCCGCGCGGTCTGGGCGCCCGGTTTTCGTGGTGGACCTCGCCGTTCCGCGCAATGTCGCCGACAATGCCTCGGGACTTTACAACCTGTATCTCTACAACATTGACGACCTCGGCGAAATCGTCGAACAGAACAAAAAAGCCCGTGAATCCGAAATCCCGCGCGCGGAAGCCATTGTCGCCGAACACATAGAAAAATTCGAAGCGTGGCGCGGTGCGCTCGAAGCCGGGTCTATCGTCAACGACCTGCGCGACCAGTTCCACAAGCATCGCGAGCTCATCATTCGTGAAAAACTGAAAGACATGGGCGACGTCTCACCACAGGAACGCGAGCGCATCGCGCACATCACCGAGGAATTAATCGAGCGCCTGCTTGAAGAACCCCAGGAAAAAATGAAGCACGGTCGCGGCATGCGTGGCCGGCTCGCCGGCCTCGAAGCCATACGCCATCTTTTTGGCCTGGAGGAAGGCAAGAAGTGAAGCCGCTGCGAATCGGCACACGCGGCAGCGCGCTCGCGCTCTGGCAAGCCAATCACTTCCGCGATGCGTTGCAGAGTTCGTGCGGGCTCGCCGCCGAGATCGTGGTCATCAAGACGTCCGGCGACCAGTTTGCGACCGCGCCGCCCGATCAGATCGGCGTGAAGGGCATCTTCACCAAGGAACTCGAAGACGCGCTGCTCGACGGACGCGCCGACCTCGCCGTTCACAGCATGAAGGACGTTCCGACCGAACTTTCGGATGTCTGTCGCGTTTCCGTCGTTTTCAAGCGGGAAGATCCGCGTGATGCGCTGGTTTCCCATCGCGGCGAGACTCTGGCGAAATTGCCGCGTAGCGCGCGAATCGGCACCAGCAGCCTCCGCCGCGCTTCGCAGCTGCGTTTGTTTCGCCCGGATTTTCAAATTGCCGAGCTGCGCGGCAACGTGGACACGCGCTTGCGCAAGCTGTCCGCCGGTGAATACGACGCCATCGTTCTAGCAAAGGCGGGGATAGACCGTCTCGGCTTATCAGATTGCATAACCGAGGCGATTTCGCCGGAGGTCGTCGTCCCCGCAGTCGGTCAAGGCGCGCTGGGAGTCGAATACTTCGCGCCGCGCGAAGAAGAATTCAGCTTTCTCGATGAGTTAGTAGACCAAGACACGACGCTCGCAGTTCACGCCGAACGCGCGCTCCTCGCGGAACTGCAGGGCGGCTGCCGGTTGCCGCTGGGAGCATGGGCTCGACTCGACGAGGGCGGCACGATGATTCTGGACGCGTGCGTGCTTTCTTCTGACGGCACCGAATCGCTGCGCCGCCGCGGCGAAAAAAAATGCGCGTCCGCAGCGGAGGCTGAATCCTTGGGCCGAGCCGTTGCCGAAGAGCTGCTCGCGGCTGGCGCGGATCGTCTTCTTCGTCTGGCAGGAAGGTCCGTTGGACAATCGCAATAAACCGGCGCGATCCGGACCGCTTGCCGGCAAGCGGATCGTCGTCACGCGTGCGCCAGAACAAGCCAGCGAACTGATTCGTGCTCTCGAAGCACTCGGCGCGGACGTGCTCCTGCTTCCGACCGTGAGCTTTGCTTCGGCAGAAAATCCTGCTGAGCTAGACGCCGCATTCGCGCGCCTCGCCGATTTCGACTGGATTCTGTTCACCAGCCAGAATGCGGTACGATTCTTCTGCAGCCGCTGGATGGAACTCGGGCGCGAACGTGCGCAACTAAGCTCGGTCCGCGGTAGCGTGGCGGCGGTCGGCTCTGCAACGGCGCGCGCTTTGGCGGCTGAAGGGATGAAAGTGGATTACGTGGCACAAACTCAAACCGGCGAAGCGCTCGCCGTGGAGCTTCGCGATTCCGTGCAAGGCAAGCAAGTTTTGCTGCCGCGCAGCGATCGTGTGGACGATCGCTTGCCCGCGGCGCTGCGCGAAGCAGGCGCTACCGTCCATGAAGTTACCGCGTATCGCACGCTGCGGCCGGAAACGCTCAATTCCGAAATACTGAAGCACGTCTGCCGTGCGGAAATGGACGCAATCGTCTTTGCTAGTCCATCCGCGTTTCACAATTTGGGCGCGTTCATCCCGCAAGCGGATCTGGCCGCGCTTTCAAACCAAATTCAATTTGCCGCAATCGGGTCCACTACAGCGCGCGCCCTGCGCGAAGCCGGCGCCCGCGTTGCGATCGAGGCCAACGATTCATCCTCGGTCGGATTGGCGGACGCAATCGCCAAGTATTATCAGCGCCAGGCATCTACAGTGAGGCATGCATGACCTTCCCAATTCATCGGCCGCGGCGCCTGCGCCGCAACGAAGCACTACGCGGCCTGGTCCGCGAAACGCGGCTCACCACCGGCGGCATGGTGTACCCGATGTTCGCGTGCCCGGGAAAGAACGTGCGCAAGGAAGTTAGCTCGATGCCCGGCATTTATCAGCAATCCCCGGATCAAATTGTGGAAGAGTGTCGCGAAGTCGCCGATCTCGGCATTCCCGGCGTCATTCTCTTCGGCCTGCCGGAACACAAAGACGAGCTCGCCACCGAATCGGCGTCGGCGCACGGTGCAGTACAGCGCTCGATTGAAGCCATCCGCAAAGCGAAACTCAATCTGCTGGTGATTACCGATGTCTGCCTGTGCGAATACACCAGCCACGGCCACTGCGGCGTAATCAAAGATGGCGAGGTGTTGAACGATCCAACTCTCGTGCTGCTGGCCGATGCCGCGCTTTCTCACGCTCGCGCAGGAGCTGATATCGTTGCGCCTTCGGACATGATGGACGGCCGCGTCGCCGCCATCCGCCAGCGCCTCGACGAGAACAGCTTCGAAGACGTCGCTATACTTTCTTACGCCGCGAAATATTGCTCCGCCTTTTACGGACCGTTCCGCGAAGCCGCGCAGTCCGCGCCGCAGTTCGGCGACCGGCGCAGCTATCAGATGGACCCCGCCAATGCCCGAGAGGCGCTGCGCGAAGTCGCGCTCGATATCGAAGAAGGCGCGGACATGATCATGATCAAGCCCGCGCTTCCTTACCTGGACGTGATTCACCAGGTCCGCGAGCAATTCGACATTCCGGTGGCGGCTTACAACGTCAGCGGCGAATACTCGATGGTGAAAGCCGCGGCAATCAATGGCTGGATTGACGAGAAGCGCGTAGCGCTGGAAATTCTGACTGGGATTCAACGAGCCGGCGCCGGAATGATCTTGACCTATCATGCCAAGGACGCCGCGCGTTGGCTGAAAGCCTGCTAACAGCGTATTGAAACGAACCGAGGAGCCATGTCGAGCGAAACGGTGAAAAGCGCGAAAGAAAAACCTCTGAGCACTGTTGCGCATGATACGCGCCCGCGCTCCACGGAAATCTTCGAGCGCGGCAAGAAGACTCTTGTCGGCGGCGTGGACAGCCCCGTGCGCGCTTTTCGCGCCGTCGGTGGCACGCCTCTGGTAATTGATCACGCGCTGGGCACGCATCTTTTTGATGTTGATGGCCGCGAATATCTCGACTACGTCTGCTCGTGGGGCGCGCTAATCCTTGGCCACGCGCATCCCGATGTGGTCGCGGCCGTTTCCGAGCAGGCCGCTCGCGGAACGAGTTACGGCATGACATCGCCTCTGGAAATCGAGCTCGGTGAAAAAATCACTCGCGCGATTCCTTCTGTGGAGATGGTCCGCTTCGTAAGCTCCGGCACGGAAGCGGCCATGTCAGCGGTTCGCCTGGCGCGCGCGTTTACCGAGCGCGACCTGGTGATCAAATTCGAGGGCTGCTACCACGGACATTCCGATGGATTTCTTTCCGAAGCAGGCTCCGGCCTCGCCACACTGGGTATCGCCGCTTGCCCCGGCGTTCCGGACGCTTTCGCGCGCCTCACGCTGAACACTCCCTACAACGATCTGGCGGGAGTTGAAAAGCTGTTTCGTCAGCATCCCAGCAAAATTGCCGCGATCATTGTGGAACCGGTCGCCGCAAATATGGGAGTCGTCGCGCCCGCTGCCGGCTTTCTCGAAGGCCTCCGCGAAATCACCAAACGTGAAGGCGCGCTGCTGATTTTCGACGAAGTAATCACCGGCTTCCGCATGGCCTACGGCGGCGCGCAGGAAGTTTACAAGATCGATCCCGACCTCACGGTGATGGGGAAAATTATCGGCGGCGGACTGCCCGTCGCAGCCTACGGCGGCAAGCGCCACATCATGGAACGAGTCGCGCCACTCGGCCCCGTCTATCAAGCCGGTACGCTTTCCGGCAATCCGCTCGCGATGCGCGCGGGCCTCGCGACTCTGCCGAAACTTGAAGCGCCTGGTTTCTACGAAGCTGTGAACGCCAGAACGCAACGCCTGGCCGAGGGCCTGCGCGTCGCGCTAAGTGATTCCAGGATCGACGGCGTCGTGAATGTTGCCGGCTCGCTGCTGACGATTTTCTTCGCGCAGGGTCCCATCCGCAATTACGTCGACGCGAAAAAATCAGACACCGCGCGATTCGCGCAGTTCTTCCAGGAAATGCTCGCGCGCGGAATCTTTCTGCCACCTTCGCAATACGAAGCGCTCTTCGTTTCGGCGGCGCACACCGATCCCGACATTGACCACACTATCGAGGCAGCCAAGGAAAGCCTCCGAGCCGTCAAAACCGGATAAGCGCGCCTCGCAAGCGAAGGTGCCGCGAATACTGTGGCCCTACCTCGTTCCAAATCAGGAACTTAGGAGTGGTAACAGCGGTACTAGTCGAGGGAAATGCTTTTCCGCTCGTTGCCCCAGTGCAACCCCTGAAACCAGCCCCTTCGGAAAGGTGCCTCCGTTAAGTGTTGGGATTTCAATGCCCGGAGCCCACGCCTCAGATGGTCCGGTCCGTGCTATTTCTCCTGCGTCAGGCAAACACAGGAGACCCCTTCTCATGGTATTAGCCGTCGCAGCGCTGTTGCTCCAGTTTCACTCGTTCCAGCCAGCGGCACCCGCGGCCAGCATCACTCCTGCGGAAAATACCACGGCCACCGAGATTTCGCTGAAACTTAGCGCGCCAGCGGCGGCGTCTACCGCCAAAAGCGCCGATTACGTCACCACGACCGGCGAATCTTCTTCCGCGCGCATGAATTTGGCGGCGGTGCGTTTCGACGGCGCGGATTCCAAGACTCACGCGCCGGGCACTCTCACCACTGTATCGTTCGACACCACTCCCGACGCGCAGTCGTTCTCCACTGTTCGGATTCCGACGCCTTCCTCGAAGGAATATGGAATCAAGGAAGCGATGACGATGCCGTCGCGCCGGGCATGGCTTGCGCTTTCCATCGTGCAACACGGTGCGGCTGCCTTTGATGCCTATTCGACGCGCCAAGCCGTCGGCCACGGTGCCGTGGAAGACGACCCATTCATGCGTCCCTTCGCGAATTCGCCGGCCATTTACGTGGCAACGCAAGTCGGCCCGGTGATCTTCGATCTGCTTGCGCGGCACATGCAGCACAGCGAATATCCGATGGTGCGCCGTTTGTGGTGGATGCCGCAGAGCATGAGCGCGGGCCTCTCGATTTTCTCCGGCGTGCACAATTTGGGCATAGCAGCGGCCAAGCCTTAAGCGAAACACCCGGAGTCGGGATCGAATTTACAGTCTTTCTCTGGCGGGGAAGACTTCAGTAAGGGCAGCGGGTCTCTCCCCCGCTGCCTTTTTTTGTGCCCGTGGAGTGCCACGTAATGACTGACGGCACAGTGAGCTCAGCTAGCCGACGCGGATCGCGCCGCTGAAGCGGTACCGGCGGCCATTTTCTTCTCCACCCACTCAGCCGCGTGATGTGCCGCTTCCACTGCACCGGACACATCCGACACGGGCCCCACCGAATCCGTGTTGGCAAAGACGATCCGCTCGAGCGGCTGATTCGCAGCGGGAATGATCTTGGTGAACGTATCAGGCGTTGGCAGGAACATGGGATGCCCACGGCGATACATATGTATTTCCAGCGGTTGAGCGCTGCTGAATTCCGGCTGCAGATTCTGAAAATCTCGGAGCACCCTTTCGGCGATTTTCTGGCAGCCTTCCAGTTGCAGCAGCTCTCTGCGTCGCGCTTCCGATAGTGGAGTGTAGAACGTCAAAATGTTGTTCTTCGGAACGTATCCCGGCTGCGCGTGCAGCACCCAATCCGCAACAATAAAATCGGTGAACGTGTTTCCCGGGCACCACGTGTCATAAGCGCGGTTGTAGACGGGCTTGTCAAAAACCATGTTGATCACAGGGTATGGGCAATAGCGAAACGACAGCATCGCCTCGCGCTGCGCGTCCGGAAGCGCCGGTATGAGGCGCGACGTAATAAACTTCGGCGTAGCCATCACCACGTATTTCGCCGCGACGGTCCGAAGCTCGCGTTCGTGCACGTAGGTGACGCGAACCTCCCCCTTCTCTTGTTCCACTGTCACGATCGTCGCATCGCCGACCATTCGTTCGCCGTATTTTGGCTGCAGCGTGGCCGCCAGCTGCCGCGAGAGCGCCCCGTTGCCTCCCGGCCGCGTCACGCGCGTGTCTTCGTCGCCAGTCATGTATTGCAAATCGCCGGCGGCGACGAGTGCCGATGTATCCTCCGAGCTCGCGCCCCAATTGGACGTTGTCCAATTGCTCGGAATGTTTTTCGGGATCAAGCGCTAGCATTTCCGCGCGAAATTTCTTGAAGCTTTCGCGCACCGAGGCAGGGTAGGGAAGTTCGTCCAATCCGCCGCGCCAGGTGTCCGGAACCCATTTGCCGGCGATGATCGAAGGATCCCTCGAATTGATCGGCAGAAGCGTCAGCCCGATTTCCCGAGCCAGTTGCTCGCTGGCTGTGCCTTTCTCGTCGAACGCGGATCCGGTGGCGAATGCCTGCCCTTGATATTCTTCGAGATAAGCGTTGCCACCCCAGTGCGGCTCTTTTTCCAGCAGAAGGAAATCGTGGCCGCGAAGGAAGTAGGCGGCGCTGAGTCCGCTTACTCCGCCACCAACGATCACCACATCGTAGCGTTTCGATACCGACGGCTTGGCGAAGGTCTTGCCGTCGCGCACCTGATGGCAGACTTCAAAATGTTCGCCGTCCACCTCTGCCTGTGCGTCCGATTCTGCGCCAAGTAATGAAAGATTGATCGGACATCCCGCTGCCACCGAACCGGCCACCACAAACTTCAGAAAATCCCTGCGCGTTTCGCTCAAGAGGCCTCTCCTTCGAGTGCAGCGCCCACCAGCGGCGCCGTGGACTCATCGCTGCGCTGCGCCCTGGTCCGCAACCGGTACCAGATCAGAATCGTGCCGATGGAAAATAACAAAATCAGGGTGGAGATCGCGTTGATCTCTGGAGTGATTCCGCGGCGCAAGCGCGACCAGATCTCCAGAGGAAGAGTGTTGTCGCGCCCGATCAGAAAAAAGCTCACAGCAATCTCATCCAGTGACAGTGTGAAAATCAGCAGCCCGGCGGCGATTAGCGAGACGCGCAGATTCGGTAGCGTGATCTGCCAGAATGTCTTCCACTGATTTGCCCCGAGATCCAAAGACGCTTCTTCCTGCGCTCGCTCCAGTTTTTGTAGACCCGCGAATATCTCAGTGGTTGCCACGGAAATTAGCGCAGTTCCGTGGCCGAGCGTAATCGTTACCAGGCTGAGCTTCATTCCCACGGCTACAAACAGCATCAGCAACGAAAGCCCAGTAATGATGCCGGGAAGAATCAACGGCAAGAGAACGAGCCGTCGGAACAGCGCCTTCCCGGGAAAATTCGTACGGTCGAGCGCCAGCGCGGCAGGCAAACCCAAGCCCAGCGATATGGCAACAGCTATCGCCGCGACAATCATGCTGTTGAGCACCGCGTCCCACAGTGCGCCATCCGCAAAAAGTTGCCGATACCAATCGAGTGTCCAGCCGGTCGGCGGAAATCCCCCCACCCCCGAGCCGTTGAACGAGTAGACCACCAGCACGATGATCGGAAAGTAGAGAAACGCGTAGACCAGAAACGCATACGCGCTCAGCAAAGGAGCACGCCGCGACTGGAATCCGCCGCTCATGAAATCGTCAGCCTTTTTTCTAAGCGTTCCGTGGCAAAAAGCAAGCTAACCACAAGCAACATCATGCAGAACGAAATCGCCGCGCCCAGCGGCCAGTTGTACGCAGCGCCGAAGAGACTGACGACGATATTCGAAATCATGATTCCGCTCGGCCCGCCCACCAGCAGCGGCGCGAGAAAGTCCCCTAGTGTCAGAACGAAAGCAAACGTCGCACCGGCAAGAAGCCCCGGCAGCGACAAAGGCAAAATGACGCGCCGGAACGTGGACCATGGGGAAGCGCCTAGATCGTGCGAAGCCTCCACCAGATTGCGCGGAATGTGTTCGAGCGACGCGTAAATCGGCAGCAGCGTGAATGGCGTGTAAATATGCGTCAAAGTGATGATTACCGCGAAGGGGCTATACAGAAGAAACTCCACCGGTCGGTGCGTGATATGCAGATATTGCAGAAGCCCGTTCAGCACGCCATCGCTGCCCAAAATCGTTTTCCACGCGTAGCCGCGCACCAAATAACTGGTCCACAGCGGAATGATCACAAGCTGGTAGAGCAAGTCTTTGCGCTTGGCCGCATGAAACGACAAGTAGTAAGCGAGCGGATATCCCAGCAAGAGCGCGCACAGCGTCACCGCGCCCGCAATTCGCATCGAGCGAAAAAGCACCTGAAGGTAAATGGGATTGCGCACCAGTTGCATGTAGTTCTGCAAAGTCCAGGTATGCACGATCACTTGCAGCGAAGAGACCGACCAGAAGCTGTAACAAAAGAGGATGGCGTACGGGATCAAGAGAAAAACCGTAACCCATAGCAGTGGAGGTATCGTGACGGTCGTTTTGTAAGCGCGCGAGTACACAGCTAGGCTCCTTCCCCTTCGCGCACGCGCGCTGCATCGTCGCAATCGAATTCGAATTCGCGCTCTCCCGACAGCACTCCCGGATTTGGAAGTCGCACGCGAATCATGGTCGAGTTTCCGCAATCAATCTCAACCAAGTCCGTCGCGCCGCCAAACGATTGATTGCGAACGCGTCCGCGAAACCGCCCAACACCACTGTCCGGTGAAGGACTCGTTGCGCTACTCGTCACGAGTCGAATGCACTCAGGCCGCAGCGAGTACGTCGCTTTCCCAGTCCCGCCTGCTGTACGCCAGGCAATCGAACCCACCATAGCGATTCCGTCGCGCACCTCGGCCCGCAGCAGGTTCGTCTGGCCAATGAATGCAGCCGCATAGGCCGTGGCCGGCTCGCCATAAATCACGCGCGGTGGCGCAACTTGCTCCAACAGCCCGGCGCGCAAAAGCGCCACGCGGTCGGAAAGCGCCATCGCTTCTTCCTGATCGTGAGTGACGAAAATAAATGTAATGCCCACCTCGCGCTGCAAAGACTTCAATTCCACCTGCATTTGCCGCCGCAAATTCGCATCGAGCGCCGAAAGCGGTTCGTCCAGCAGCAGCACGCGCGGACGATTCACCAGGGCACGAGCCAGCGCGACGCGCTGCTGCTGCCCGCCGCTTAACCGCGCAGGAGCCGCTTGCGCGAATTCACCCATTTTCACCATCGTCAGAGCTTGCGTCGCGCGCTCCGGAATCTCGCTCTTCGCCACATTTTTGGCGCGCAATCCGTAGGCCACGTTTTCAAACACCGAAAGGTGCGGAAAGATCGCGTAACTCTGAAAAACTGTGTTCACCTGCCGGCGATGTGCGGGAATCCGGTCGAGCCGCTCGCCGCCCATCCATATTTCGCCGCTGTCCAGTTCTTCGAATCCCGCGATGAGGCGCAGCAGCGTGGTTTTCCCGGATCCACTTTCGCCCAGAATCGTCAAAAATTCTCCGGATGCGACTTCCAGGCTAATTCCACGAAGCACCGGACGTTTGCCATATCGCTTGATCACCTGCCGAATCGATAGGAGGGATTCCTCAGCAGCGGAAGATGCCGACGACGCAGCGGTGGCATCACGCGGTGAGATCACTGCGCGGCCTTTACTTCATTCCATATCTCGTTGTACTTTTCGCGGCGCGGCACTTGTTGCCAGAAATAAATCCGCTTCATGTAGTCGTCCACGTCGTCTAGATGCAGCGATTTCTTCTGCTCGGCGGTCATCGAATCCGCCGCACGCGGATTCGCCGGGTCGTAGCCTGTAACGTCCGTCACCAACTTCTGCGTTTTCGGCTCGATCATGTATTCGAGAAATTCCGTGGCGAGTTCCTTATGCTCGCTCGCCGATGTGATCATTAAATGGTCAATCCACCCGGTCGTGTTTTCCTTTGGAATAGTCTCCGCGATCGGAAAGCCCGCCTTCTGGAGCTGGTTAGTCATCAACGGCCAGCCCATCGCCGCCACAATCTCGTGATTCTCGAAAAGATTGGTGAGCTCGCCGCCCGTGGACCAGAACTTGCGGATATTCGGTTTCAACTCCAGCAATTTCTTGCGGACGTTTTCCAGTTCTTCGTCGCTGAGATTGTAGATGTGGTCGGGATCGGGCTTGTCGTATCCAAGCACCTGCGCGGCCATGTAAATAGTCGAAAGCTCGTCCCACGCCGAGATTTTGTTTTTCAGCTTGGGATCCCACAGTGCCGACCAGCTATCTGGCGCCTTCGCAAAATACGTAGTGTCGTAGAGCAGGGGATTCGGCCCCCAGGTAAACGGCACACCGTAAACATTTCCGTTCACGCGCACCAAAGGCATCGAACGCAGCCGCTCGGAAAGTTGTGCATAAGACGGCAGCTTGGAAAGGTCAAGCGGCGCAGCCAGCCCCGCCGCGGCAATCATCGTGGCCACGTCGCTCGAAGGAGAAATCACGTCGTAATTGCTTGCGCTTCCTCCACGCAGTTTCGCTACCAGTTCGTCGCTCGAGCCCATGTAAGACGCACTGACCTTGCAGTGATGCGATTCCTCGAAAGCCTGCACGTATGAAGGATCCGCATATCCTTCCCACACCAGCAGGCTCAGCGTGGGAGTTTTCTTCGCACACCCAAACGCGCCAAGACCGAGCGCAACCGTGACCGCGGCCAAAAGTAATCGCCAGTTCGCCCGTTTTATTCCCGTCATCGAGTGACTCCAGAATCGTCGACAATCACGCCCATCGGCAAACCTGCGCATCGTAGGTCGTGCTTCGTGTCATCAGCCGCAGTCTTGAACGCGCTTCAAAAAGTAGGAGGCGTATTAATCCACAGCACCAATGTCTCCGTCTTCCCGGGATTCTTCCAATGGTGCTCGTTGGTGCTCTCAAAATAAAAACTGTCGCCTTCTTCCAGTTGTTGTATCTCGCCGTTCGGCAGGGAAATCTCCAGCTTGCCTTTCAATATGTACAGAAACTCTTCGCCGTCGTGCGCATACGACTCTCCGCTCCCCGCCGAAGGCGCAATGCGGAACAAATGCGGCTCCATCAACGTGTTTCCCCACGCCAGCAATTCCATGCGCACGCCGGGGCCGGCATCCAACACTTTGCGCTCCGCGGGTTTCACACGGCCGGGATTTGCTTCCGATGGATTAAAGAGCGCCAAAATGTTCATCCGGTAAAATCGCGCCAGTCGCCGCAAAGTCGCCACGGACGCCGTCATCTGCTCACGTTCGAGCGCGCTGAGAAATCCCACGGAAACTCCCGCCGCGCGCGCCACTTGCGAAAGCGAATATCCTTTGCGCAGACGCATCCGCCGCAAACGCGCTCCCACCGGACTCGCCTTGGGCCGCTGGTTCGCGGAAGTGAGAACACCTTCTTTTTTCAGCAGGTGCACGATCGCCGGAGCGTTCAATCCGCGCGCCCTCCGGAGAAATTGCGCGCGCTTCAGAATGCGCACATCGCACTGGGTGTACAGCCGATACTTGCTGCGCGTACGTTGCGGTGAAACCAGTCCCAAAGTCTCCCACGTGCGCAGAATGGAAGCCGATACGCCCACCATCTGCGCCACGTCGCTGATGCGCAAGTATCCGTGGGACGGCTCGCTCTTCGTGGAGCGCTTCCGCGTGCTTCCCAATTCAGTTTCCCCTTGACAACCTTCGGGCCTTCTTCTAACGTTCGCGGATTATAGTAAGGTTTTTTCGCGGGCTGCAACCGAAAAACTTAAGCTGCGCGTGGGGGATTGGGGGCGGCAGCTTTTCCCAAAGGAGCGGCTATGAGGGCGATGGGACGGTTAGGGGTGTACCTATTGGTGTTTGTGGGCCTGTTTGGATGTGCATCCGCCTGGGGACAAACCACCGGTGAAATTCGCGGCACCGTAAACGATCCCTCGGGCGCAGTCGTGCCCGGCGTCACCGTCGCCGCTACGCTGGCCGGCACGGACACCACGCGCTCCGTAACGTCCGACAAAGACGGCGCCTTCGACATTCCCGAGCTCGCAGTAGGCAGCTACGACCTTGCCACGGACGCCCAAGGCTTCAAAAAGTTCGTGGCCAAGAACGTCGTTGTCTCGATCGGTCACGTCAATTTCGTCACCGTCACCTTGCAGCTGGGCGCTGCAAACCAAACTGTCACCGTCGAAGCCAACGCCGTCCAGGTTGAAACGACCAGTACCCAACTCGGCGGCGTTTTGACCGATCAATCCATCCGCGAGCTTCCGCTCAGCACGCGCAACGCGTTCCAGCTACTCCAGCTCCAGCCCGGAGTGCAGTCGCAACTCGGCGCGGACCTCTTTTACGGCAGTGACAATCCGGGCGTCGTTTCGGTGAATGGCGGTCGTGGTCGTTCGAACAACTACATGGTCAACGGTGGCGACTCCAACGATATCTTCGTGAATTCGCCGGGCGTCCAACCTTCTCCTGATGCCATCGAGGAATTTCGCGTCATCACCAATACCTTCGACGCTGAATATGGCCGAAACTCCGGCTCGGTCGTCAACGTCGTGACCAAGTCCGGCACCAACCAAATTCACGGGGACTTCTACGAGTTCATCCGCAACAACGTCCTGAACACCGCGCAGCCAAATCCCACGGGTTCGCTGCCTCCTATCAACCCTGACTACAAGCAAAATCAGTTCGGTGCCACGATTGGCGGCCCGATCAAAAAAGACAAGACCTTCATCTTTGGCTCTTACGAAGGATTGCGTAACGTTCAAGGCGTAACTTCGAGTTCCGGCACGGTGTTCTTGCCTAGCGCCCAGGAGGCGGGCGGTAATTTTTCCGAGGGGGGCAATGCGCAAACCTTTGGCGGAATGTTGACTGACCAAAACTTTGCAAACGTCCTACAAGCGCGTCCCGGTTGCTCGGCGGCAGTTGCTACTGCGGGAGGCGCTTCGCTCACTCCCGGCAACGCCTGGTCAGCCATCTTTCCGAACAACGTCATCCCCACGCAATGCTTTGACCCGACCGCCATCGCCTTATACAACAACTACGTGGCGCCTTCCGGAACGGGAACAATTTTCCCCATATCGAACAATCATGAACGCTCGGATCAGTTCACGATTCGTCTCGATCATAAAATCACGAGCACCCAGCAATTCTCGGCGTACTACTATTTCAACGACGACGGTCTGACCAATGCCTACTCGAATTTCCAGGCTGCCGGTTCAACGGTTCCGGGCTTCGGAGCGCTCACAGCCACGCGCAACCAACAAATCAATCTGTCCCATACCTGGACCTTGGGTTCGACCGCCGTCAACGAATTTCGCTTCAATTACTATCGGGAAGGGCAGGAGAAGCTGAACCATCCTGTGAACACGTTGGCGAGTGTTCATGACGCCTGCGGATCGGCGGTTCCGGCCTCGAACTGTTTTGCTGATCCCAGTAACCCCTCCGGGGGAATCACTACCGACCTACCCGGTCATGAGGGTGTCCCATTTATAGCCGTGAGCGGCGGCTTCGCCATCGGCAACAACTCCGAAGGAGAACTGCCTCAGGCGGGCAATACGTTCCAGTGGACTGACAATTACACAAAGACGACCGGGCGTCACACCTTCAAGTTCGGCGGCGAGATCAGGCGCTCTCAGTTCAACCAGTTTCTGTTTTACAACATCAACGGCTTGTACAATTTTGCGAACAGCGGCCCCGAAAACGAAATTGCGTCGGATCCCAATTTCGCCGCTTATCCGAACTATTTCCTGGGCGTTCCCACAACGTACTCGCAAGGCGCCGCTCAAGGCGAAAACGATCGCAATACTTCGGTCGCGCTCTTCGCGCAGGACAGTTTCAAGCTGAAGCCCAACCTGACCCTGAATTACGGCCTTCGTTGGGAGCTCAACACGCCGTTTTACGACAAAGGCAACCGTCTGCAAACTTTTCGGCCCGGACAGATCACGACGCAATATCCATGTGACCTGAATCCGAACAACGTCTCCAGCCAGTTCTTGATTTCGACATACGGCAGCACGGACTGCAGCCCCACGGGACCCGCGAACTCCGTATTCCCAACGGGACTAGTGTTTCCCGGAGACAAAGGCGTCCCACGCGGCCTGACCTCTACTTATTACAAAGCTTTCGCACCGCGCATCGGCATCGCTTGGGCGCCTTCTTGGTCTGACGGAATCTTGGGCAAGATCGCGGGAGGCCCCGGCAAGCTCAGTATCCGCGCCGGATTTGGGATCTTCTACAATCCGATCGAACAATTGGTTTTGGAACAGTTCAGCGCGGAACCTCCCTTTGGCGGCAGCGCAGCCCTCTCCGACACACTGTTCAACCTTCCGTTCGAATATCAATCCGGCGGAAATGCGCCAAATCCTTTTCAAGGGGTTATCAATCAGACGCCGACGACTCCGTGCGCCTACGATCCTTCAGGCCCCGCAGGTTGCGTCGACTGGTCCTCGTTCCGTCCCGCGTTGCTCTTCGGCGAATTCCAGCCGCATTTGAAATCGCAGTATTCCGAGCAATACAATCTCACGATCGAACGTCAGGTCACTAAGGACATACTCTTCCGCATCGGATATGTGGGAACGCAATCTCACCACCTTCTCGCGTCCCACGACCTGAATTTCGGAAACGCTGACTCGTGCCTGGAGATTGCGGCTATCGCTAACGCAAATCCCAACAACGTCCTTTCTGCCAATGGTGGTTCGCCGACGACGTGCAGCACCTTCAGTTCCGACTCGAGCTATTACATCACGCCTGGGACCGTGATTCCGGCCTACACGCCTCAAACGCAGCCCTTCCCGGTGAAGCTCACCCCTTGCACTGGCTTGGTCCTCCCCTACAACGCTGGAAGCGGTGGCAATTGTCTTCCAGGTGGATCGACCGTGGGCGCCAACGGCGTGACACTCGTAGGTCTCCGCCCTTATTCCGCGCCGCAATGCCAACCCTTGAGTGTGAACGGCGCTGGGTGTCCGGCTGATGGCGTTCCAGTGTTCAGTAACATTTTCGCAGAAGATACCATTGCTAATTCCAATTACAACGCGTTGCAGGTTTCTGTGGAAAAAAGCTACTCCCACGGTCTGCTTTTCCAGTTCTCCTACACATTCAGCAAAGCGATTGATCAGGGTGCTTCATTCGAAAACGAGCTCAATCCGCTCAATTTCAATGCGACCCGCGGCGTATCTCTACTAGACGCCAAGCACCGCTTCGTGTTCAGTCCGGTTTGGGATATTCCGGTGCCGAAGTACGAAGGTTTCAAAGGCAAAGCCCTGGACGGATGGGGCGCTTCCGCGATCATCAGTTGGCAAAGCGGATTTCCGATCCGCGTCTTCGATCCCTACGACGACGAACTCCAAAGCAGTTATTTCTTTGAGGACGCCAACACGCCGAACATCTCGGGCAAGCCCGAGTTCGTAAGTCCAAAGCAGAATGGCGGCTTCTACTTTCTGTCGAATAACATTTCGGAGCCGAACCCCGGTACGTTTGGAAACATGCCCCATTCCCTGTGCTGTGGGCCGGCATTGAATAACACGGACATGGTCATTACGAAAAAGACGCCTATAAACGAGCGTTTCAATACTGAATTTCGCGCCGAGTTCTATAACGCTTGGAATCACACGCAGTATGCAAATCCCGACGGCAACTACGGAGATTCCACGTTCGGGCAAATCCTGAACACGCGCGAAGGTCCGCGCGTGATGCAGTTCGCTCTAAAAGTTTTGTTCTAGGCGTTGCATCAATACAATGAGCGAGGGCGTCCGGCACGGCGGACCCCTCGCTTTGTTGCGTAGAAACAAACAATAGCGGGACAGCGCGGTCCCACTGCAGAAACCGCGAAGCAATTGTTGCCACGAAGCGTGTTCTAGCGGCACAGAATGGGTAATTGTCAGGCTGGGAGCGTAATGAAAATCGTCGTACTGGGTGCCGGATTAATGGGCCGCGCGGTCGTTTACGACCTGGGCGTCGCGCGCGAAGTGAAGAGCATCGTCGTCGCCGATTTCGATCGCGCTCGTGCTCACGATGTCGCCCAAAAATTCGGCCACGGCATCACCCGCGCCGCGTTTGCAGACGTCCGCGACACCAAGCATCTCGCGAAGCTCCTGCACGGCTGCCACGTCGTCGTCAATTGCACGCAGTACAATTGGAACCTGGACGTGATGCGCGCCGCGCTTGCCGCCCGCGCACATTATCTCGATCTCGGCGGCCTCTACCACATGACGCGCAGGCAGTTCGCGCTCGACCGCGATTTCCGACGCATCGGCAAGCTGGCGATCCCGGGGATGGGAGGCGCGCCGGGCATCACCAACGTGATGGCTCGCGATCTGGCCGACTCGTTCGACCGCGTGGATTCGATCAAAGTATTCAACGCGGGTGCCGACGAGCAGCGCTACGACAGCCCGATCGCGTACTCGTTTTCGATCGCCACGATCCTCGACGAGCTCACCATGCCGCCGATTCACTTCGTGAATGGCCGCTATGTGAAAAAAGAAATGCTCTCGGAACCCGAACCCGGGACATTTCCCGCGCCGATCGGCAAAATCGTCCTGCGCCATTCGATTCATTCCGAACTCGGCACGCTCGCCGAAAGCTTCCGCAAGAAGGGCGTCCGCGAGGTATTCTTTAAGATTAATTACGATCCGAAGCTGGTGAACTTGGTCAGAACGCTCGTTGACGCTGGATTCACGCAGCGCGAACCGATTCCGGTGAATGGCACGGAACTCGCTCCGCGCGCCATGCTGCTGGCCTTGATGCAGCAGAAGGCTCCCAGCAAGTCACCGCTCGATGTGGAGGCGTTGCGCGTCGTGGTCTCTGGCCGCGTGGGGAAAAAACGGGTCGCGACCGCCCTTGAGATGTGGGCAGATCACACCACGCGTCCGCAGCTCTCCGCTGTCGCTCGCGACACCGGTTTTCCAGCGGCAATCGCCGCGGTAATGCACGGCCGCGGTGAAATTCCGGGCGTCGGTGTGCAAGCTCCGGAAAATGTGGTGCCACCACGGCCATTTTTCACGGAGTTAAAAAAACGCGGCTTCACTTTCCGCCGCTGGAATTTGCAGCCGTAAGTTTCTCGCATTAAATCTCAGGGCCGTGCGTCGGCCACAGTACCAGCATTTGGAGGATGTTATGCACGCAGGACTGGAACAGGAACTCAAAACCTACGAAAAGCGCACTCCGCGCTCCAAAGACGCTCACAAACGCGCCGAAGCACGCTTGCCCCTCGGCGTCGCCAGCAATTACCGCGCCTACGATCCGTATCCGCTTTTTGTCCGCGATGGCAAGGGCGGACACATCCACGATATTGATGGCAACGAGTACCTCGATTTCAATTTGTGCTTCGGCGCGTTAATGGCGGGGCACTGCCATCCCGCGGTCATCAAGGCCGTCCAAGGCAAACTCGCCACCGGCACGATGTTCGGCATGCCTCACGATCTCGAATGGGAACTGGCGGAAGAAATCTGCAAGCGCTTCCCGGTGGAAATGGTCCGCTTCAGCAATAGCGGTACGGAATGCACCATGCACGCGGTGCGCCTCGCTCGCGCCGCCACCGGCCGCGATCGCATCATCAAAATGGAAGGCGGCTATCACGGGCTGCACGATTCCGTGCTGGTGTCGCTCAAACCCAAAGCCAGCGAAATCGGCGATCCCAGCATGCCCACTCCCGTTCCCGGCGGCGCTGGCATTCCCAAAGGCACATTGCAAAACACCTTGATCGCGCAATTCAACGATATCTCCGGCGTCGAGCGTTTGTTCGCGAAATATCCCGGGGAAATTGCCGCGATCATCGTCGAACCGATCATGATGAACGTAGGCATCCTGATGCCAGACGAGGGTTATCACCAGGCGCTCCGCGAAATCACCAAGAAGAATGGAGCGCTCCTGATCTTCGACGAGGTGAAGACCGGCGCGAAACTGGCCTACGGCGGCGCCTGCGAATATTTCGCCATCAAGCCGGACATCGTCTGCCTGGCAAAATCCATTGGCGGCGGATTTTCCCTCGCGGCCTTTGCATCCAGCCGGGAAGTGATGAGCCAGATCTCCGACCACAAAGTTTTTCACGGCGGCACCTATAACACCAATCCAGTCGCGATGGCCGCCGGTATCGCCACCTTCCGCGAAGTCCTGACCAAAGACGCCTACCAGCACGTCACCCGCCTCAATAAAAAGCTGCTGGACGGTTACAACAAAGAAATCTCAAAAAACGGTTTGCATGCCTACGTCGTAGGCGCCGGGTCCAACGGTTCGCTGATGTTCGTCGAAAAGCCGATTCGCAATTACCGCGACTGGCTCAACGTGGATAGCGAGCTCTGGCGGCATTACTGGTTTGCGATGGTAAATCGCGGCGTGATGGCCCAGCCATATTGGTGGGACGAACAATGGACGATCTCCGTGGCACACACCGAAGCGGATATTGACCGGCACATCGCCACGTTTGCCGAAATCGCGCCTGCCCTCGCGAAAGCGCAAACAGAGCCGCACGTCGCAGTTGGCGCGGGGCACTGATTTTAGTTGCTGAAAGCGCGCGGGTCTTTCTGTAAAGAGGTCCGGGCGCTTTCGGCTCGAGTTTTCTATGCGTGAGGAGTTTCCTTGCCCGATCCGGTCGCGGCTACCAAAGAAACAGTCCATCTAAAGCGTTCTTTGGGCCGCTGGGATTTGGTCGCGCTCTTCGTCGTCGCGGTATTCAATCTCAATGTGGTTCCCAGCATCGCCGCAAACGGCGGCGTCACGGTTTGGCTATGGCTGATATCGCTGGTCCTCTTTTTCTGGCCGCAGGGAATTGCCGTGATTGAGCTTGCTCATCGTTATCCCGGCGAGGGCGGCGTGTACTTGTGGGCGAAGGAAGTTTTCGGCGATTTTCACGGATTCCTTTCCGGCTGGTGCTACTGGACGAACAATATGATGTACGTCCCCACCGTGATGCTCTATTTCGTGGGTGTCTCCGTGTTCGTGCTGGGGCCCGGGCACCAGGCGCTGGCGGACAACCGCGCGTTCACCGTCATCGCTTCGCTGGGATTGATGGCTCTGCTGGTAATTTTGAACATCGTGGGCCTCGGCGTGGGGAAATGGATCAACAATCTCGGCGGAATCGGCACGGGAGTTGCCGCGGCAGTCCTGATCGGCCTCGGGTTGATGATGTACTTTCGCTTTGGCACCGCGGTCACCGCCGCTGATTTTCGCATCCCTGCGAATCCCAGGTTCCTTCTGAATTCCTTCGGCGTGATTTGCTTTGGATTGGTCGGCCTGGAATTAGCATCGGTGATGGGCGATGAAATCAAGGACCCGCAAAAAACGCTCCCCGGCGCCGTCGCCTGGGGTGGCGTGCTCTCCGGTGTGATGTACATCGCGACGACGCTCACTCTTCTGATCGCCGTCAGCAAGAATGAAATCAACGTGCTGCAGGGAATCGTTCAAGCCGTCAGCCACATGGCTGCACGCGTGAACGCTCTCTGGATCGTCGCGCCTTTCGCGCTGATGCTCAGCATCTCCATCGCCGGAATCGGCTCGGCGTGGCTCGCCGGCTCCGCGCGCATCCCGTTCGTGGCCGGCCTCGATTCCTATATGCCGAGCTGGCTGGGCAAGACTCATCCGCGCTACGCCACGCCTTACGCCGCGTTGATCGTGCAAGGAATCGTCTCCGGCATCCTGGTACTTATCAATTCTTTCGGCTCGGGCGTGCAGGAAACTTTCCAGCGCTTGCTGTCGTTAGCTGTCGTGCTGCAATTGATCCCGTTCGTTTACATGTTCGGCGCGCTCCTGCGAATCGCGGCTAGCCCGGAAGATGGCAAGGGACTTTACAGCAAGACGACCTTATATCTCGCGGGCGCCAGTGGCTTGGTCACCACGATTCTGGGCATCGCGCTGGCATTTTTTCCGGCGCAACAGATCAGCTCGTTGCTGTCCTACGAGACGTGGATGTTCGGTGGCACCGCATTTTTCATCGGACTCGCGGTATTCTTTTTCTACGTGTACGGCCGGCGCAAAGTGCCCCAGCCCGCCGCGAGCCGCATCTAATTTATTCGTCCCAGTAGGAGGTTCCGTGGCCAGCAAAGCCAAAGCGATTCACGCGAAAAATGCCAAGCCAAAGGCCGCCATCCGCAAATACAAAATGTTTATCAATGGCGAGTTCGTCGAAAGCCATCGCGGCGCGGTCTTCCCGGTGTACGACCCGTCCACCGAGGAAGTCATCGCCGAAGTTCCCGAAGCGGATGAAAAAGATGTCGATCGCGCCGTTGCCGCCGCAAAGGCCGCCTTTGAATCCGGGCCGTGGTCGCACAGCACAGCCCAGGACCGCGGGCGCGTCCTCTTCCGCCTGGCCGAGCGCATTCGCCGCGAAACTCCCTACTTGGCCGAATTGGAAGCTCGCAATTCCGGCAAGCCCATCGTCGAAGCCGAATACGATATGGCCGACGCCGCTACCTGCTTCGAATATTACGGCGGCATGGCCACCAAGGTACTCGGCCACGTAAATCCCGTGCCGGATAACGCGCTCAGCCTTTCGTTGCGTGAACCCATTGGCGTCGCTGCGCAGATTATTCCCTGGAATTATCCGCTGCTGATGGCCGCCTGGAAACTCGCTCCCGCAATCGCCGCCGGTTGCACCTGCATCCTGAAGCCCGCCGAACAAACTCCGCTCACCGCGCTCGAATTCGCCGGCTATCTTGCAGATGCGGGCTTGCCGCCCGGAGTCGTCAACATCATCACCGGCTTCGGCGAAAAAGCCGGCGCTCCACTCGTGAAGCATCCCGACGTCAACAAAGTAGCTTTCACCGGCAGCGGCGCGGTAGGGAAGGCCATCGTGAAAATGGCCGCGGATTCCCTAAAGCGCGTCACGCTGGAGCTCGGCGGAAAATCGCCCAACATATTTTTCGCCGATGCCGATTTCGAATCGGCGATTGACGGCGCGCTCTTCGGCGTTTTCATCAATCAGGGAGAGGTCTGCTCCGCGGGCAGCCGTATTCTCGTCGAAAAATCCATTTACTCTAAATTCGTGGACGCCATGAGCGCCAAGGCCAAAACAATTCGCCTCGGCCCGCCACTCGATCGCCAAACCAAAATGGGCCCGCTTGTCAGCAAGGAGCAATTCGATCGCGTCAGCGCCTACCAAGCAGTCGGCAAAAAAGAAGCCAAGCTTGCGACGGGCGGCGGACGCCCCTCAGGGTTGCCTCGCGGCTACTACGTTGAGCCCACGATTTTCTATGACGTTGACAATTCCGCGCGCATCGCCCGCGAAGAAATTTTTGGTCCCATTGCCACGGTGATTCCGTTTGGCAATGAAGCCGACGCCATCCAGATCGCGAACGATACGCCGTACGGCCTTGCCGCCGCCGTCTGGTCGCGCGACATTTTCAAAGCCTTTCGCGTCGTGAAAGCTCTGCGCGCCGGAATCGTCTGGGTCAATCACATGCAACCCACTTACGTCGAAGCTCCGTGGGGCGGTTACAAGCAATCGGGCTTCGGCCGCGAACTCGGCCCGTGGGGCATCGAAGAATATCTCGAGACTAAGCAGGTGCACATCAATCTCAACGAGCAGCCTATCGGGTGGTACTGATATGTCCACAATTCAACTTCGTACCGCGATCCCCGGACCGAAGTCTCAGGAACTCATGCGCCGTCGTCAGGCAGCCGTGGCGCGCGGTGTTGGGCACGCGACGCCGATTTTTGCTGCGCGCGCTGAAGGCGCCGTCCTCGAGGATGTGGACGGCAACCGCTTCCTTGACTTCGCCGGCGGAATCGGTGTCGTCAATGCCGGCCATCGTGCACCGCGCGTGGTTGCCGCGGTCCGTGAACAACTCGACGCATTCATTCACACCTGCTTCAGCGTCGCTCCGTATGAAAAATATATTGCTCTCGCCGAAAAACTGAATTCGCTCGTCCCCGGCGCGTTTCCCAAAAAGACCGTTCTGGTGAATAGCGGCGCCGAGGCCATCGAAAACGCCGTGAAAATCGCTCGCGCCTATACGCGCCGGCCCGCAATCATCTGCTTTGAAGACGCGTTTCATGGCCGAACGATGTTGACGATGTCTCTAACCAGCAAGACGCATCCCTACAAGGCTGGCTTTGAACCCTTCGCCACGGACATTTACCGCATCCCGTATGCCTACTGCTATCGCTGCTCGTATTCGCTGCAATATCCAGCATGCAATGTTTTCTGCGCGCATCACCTCGAAGATACTTTCAAGCGCATGGTGGCTGCAGAAGCCGTCGCCGCCGTCGTCGTCGAACCCGTGCTAGGCGAAGGCGGTTTCGTCGCGCCTCCTCGCGAATTCTTCGGCATTTTGCAGGAGACCTGCAAGCGGCACGGCATTCTTTTCATCGCCGACGAAGTGCAAAGCGGTTTCGGACGCACCGGCACGATGTTTGCATCGGAACAGTACGGGATCGTTCCAGACATTCTCGTAAGCGCAAAGTCAATCGCCGCGGGATTGCCGCTTGCCGCGGTAACGGGCCGCGCAGAAATTATGGACGCTCCGGGGGTCGGGGGTCTCGGCGGCACGTATGGTGGCAATCCGCTCGCATGTGCGGCGGCGCTGGCGGCCATTGAAACTCTGGAACGCGAAAATCTTCCCGCCCGTGCGGAAAAATTAGGACAGCGTTTCGAATCGCGGGCAAGGGAATGGCAGCAGCGCTGGCCGCTCATCGGAGACGTTCGCGGCCTGGGAGCCATGCGCGCTCTGGAACTGGTTCGCTCCCGCGACAAGCGCGAGCCGGCCAAGGAAGAGACCGACGAAATTCTTCGCCATTGCCGCGAACGCGGGCTTATCCTGCTGTCCGCCGGGAGTTACGGAAACGTGCTGCGCCTGCTTGTGCCCTTGGTGATTACCGACCAGCAGTTCGACGAAGGACTGGATGTTCTGGAAGCGGCGCTCGCAGCTGTTGCCGAATCGCCGGTCGAAGCAGCGCCGCGCCACGCGTAGCGCACCATCACATCTACCACGCACACGTGACGCTGTCTACCTTGCGGCGGTCTTCGGAAAGAGCAGGGAAGCCGCTACGGTAATCGTCAAAATTCCTGCAATCGCCGCAAGCGAAATCAAAGAGGGAATCGGCAGCCATTCGCTCAAACTCATCTTCGCACCAACAAACACGAGAATGGTCGCCAAACCCTGGTGCAAGAATCGGAACCTCGGCAAAATTCCCGCAAGGGCAAAGTAAAGCGCCCGCAAGCCCAAAATCGCAAACACGTTGGACGAGTACACGATGAACGTATTCCGCGTGATTGCCAGTACGGCCGGTACTGAGTCCACAGCAAATATGATATCCATGGCCTCCACGGCAACCAGGGCCAAGAACAATGGCGTGGCGTTCCACTTTCCCTCGCGCTTCACTAGGAAGCGTTCTCCGTCATACTCATCAACCACCGGCATAATCCGCCGCGCCGCCCGCACCAACCAGTTTTTCTCTGGATGCATGGTGCGTTTCACAGGCAAGAACATCCGCAATCCCGTCAGAAGCAAGAGCGCGCCGAAAACGTACAAAACGGCATGAAAGGTCTCCAGCAGTTCCACGCCTGCCAAGACAAATGCAGCGCGCATCACTAGGGCCCCGATCACGCCAAGGAAAAGAACCCTGTGTTGCGACTTCGCCGGAACGCGAAATGCCTGGAAAATCACCAAAAACACAAAAATATTGTCCACGCTGAGCGACTTTTCGACGAGATACCCGGTCAGAAACTCCAAACCTGCCTGCGGTCCCAGCGCAAAACGAACCCAAAGGTTAAAAATCAAAGAAATCGAAATCCACGCGGCGCTTTCCAGCAGCGCTTCCTTCGTGCTGATCGTATGCGCCTTACGATGAAACACGCCCAGATCAATAACTAAGGCCGCGCTCATCGCGACCGCGAAAACTGCCCAGATGTGCAGTGGGGTGCCTAACATTTAGGTGCCCTCGTTCGCAGGGCCAATCAGTCTAACCGTCTAGCCCCTTCGAACGAAGCGGCTTATTACACGCCAATCGCACTTAATGGTTGCAGCGTTTGCGGGGATGCCGGATAATTCCGCATTGAGTAGTACCCGTTTTAAGGCCGTCCTGGCAGCTTTTCCGTGATCAATTGTCCTCACTGCAGCACGGTTAATCCCGACTTCGCGGAGTCCTGCTCGCGCTGCGGCACTCCCATGCCCTTGGGAGAGTCTGAAACGATCCAAATGGTGGACGCCACCGTCATCGCTCCGGGGAGCGATTTCGGTCCGCGATATCGCATTGACGCGCTTCTTGGCCAGGGCGGCATGGGCCGCGTTTACAAAGCTTACGACAAGGAG
Organism: Candidatus Acidiferrales bacterium; assembly: GCA_049287725.1. GTDB lineage: Bacteria > Acidobacteriota > Terriglobia > Acidiferrales > UBA7541 > Palsa-295. Next base: position 104,328 of record JBAQGJ010000169.1, read on the forward strand.
CTTGACCGCACCGTCGCCATAAAAGTTGTACGCGAAGGCGCCATCGGACAAGCCGATGCCCTCAAGCGCTTCAAACAAGAATTAGTTCTCGCCAGCAAAATTTCGCACAAAAATATTCTGCGCATTCACGACATGGGCGACGTTGGCGGCCTTCGCTTCATCTCCATGGCCTTCGTCGAAGGCCAAGACCTGCAGCACATCATCCACGATAATCCGAAAATGCCGCTCGATCGGATCCTGAACTTCGCGCGGCAAATCGCCGAAGCGCTCGCAGCCGCCCATGCCGAAGGGGTTGTGCATCGCGACCTGAAGCCGCAAAACCTTCTCGTCGATAAAAACGATCAAATTTTTGTTTGCGATTTTGGCCTCGCGAAGTCCTTCGAAGAGGGCGCGATCGGCATGACTCGCACTGGCGCCTTCCTCGGGACGCCTCGCTACATGTCGCCCGAACAAGTGGAAGGCAAGCCCGCCGACAATCGCGCTGATCTTTATTCCTACGGCCTCATTCTCTACGAACTGGTGACCGGCGACGTTCCGTTCACCGGTGAATCCACGCTGAAAGTGATGTACCAGCGGATCCAGGAAAAGCCCAAGAGCCCGAAAATCGTCAAACCCGATCTTCCGAATTGGCTGGTGCGCATCATCATGCGCTGTCTGGAACGCAGCCCAGACGACCGCTACCAGAACGCCTACGAAATTCTCGCCGACTTGCAGGGATCGCTCTCCGGAGCCGGCAATTCCCGCGTCGGCATGTCGCGAATCGGCTCTGGCTCGCAAAGCGTCGTCATTCAGATCCCGGAGTTCGCCAGCCGTCGCTGGGTCTGGGTAGTAGCAGGAGTCGTTGCGCTGCTCGCAATTCTGTTCGCGATCCCGCCTATACGGCACTTGATTCCGGGCTTTCGGGTACAAGAAACAGGCTCAGCCACGTCTGGAATTCCTCCGCTCTCGAGCGGACGCTACGTCGCGGTTTTGCCTCTCCAGGTGTTGGGAGATCAATCACAACTTGGCTTCCTGGCTCAAGGCATCGAGGAGGCGCTTTCCGCGAAGCTTTTCCAGTTGAATGGCGTTCACGTTACTTCTTCGGACGCCGCCGCCAAGGCCGACCAAAAGCAATCGCTGCAGAAAATCGCGCGGAATCTTGGCGCCAATATGTTGGTGCAAGGCATGATTCAGGGCAATGGCGACAAAATCCGCATCATCTTGAACCTGGAAAACGTGGCCGAAGGGAAGCGTGTTTGGAGCCAGCAATTCGACGGCGTCGCAGCCGACCTCTTTACGCTCGAGGATCAGATCTATAACCGTGTCGTATCAGCGATGGACGTTACGCCCACTACGGAAGAAACCGCCAAGGCCGAGGCACGGCCGACCGATAACATCGCGGCTTACGATCTCTATCTGCGCGGCAGAAATTCCATGCGCGGCCACGAAGAAAAGAACGTTTCGACCGCGCTCGACTTTTTCAATCAGGCGTTGAAGCAAGATCCACGGTTCGCGCTGGCCTATACCGGCCTCGCCGACGCCAGTCTGCGGATGTACGACCTCAAGAAGGACAGTTTCTGGACCCAGAAGGCTCTGTCCGCGGCTCAGCAGGCCCAGCAGCTGAATGATAATCTCCCGGAAGTCCATTCCACACTCGGCAGCGTTTACAGCGCCACGGGCAAATACGCGGAGGCAACCGCGGAGCTCCGACGCGCCATTTCGCTGGAGCCCAGCTCAGACGAAGCTTACCGCCGGCTGGGAAGTGTCTACATGGCTAGCGGCCAGGGCAAGCAGGGAATCGAAGCGTTTCAGAAAGCCGCCGAGCTGAATCCCTACTTTTGGCAGAACCAGAACCTTCTCGGCGACGCTTACAGTCAGACTGCGGATTATCCAAAAGCGCTGGAGGCATTCAAACAAGTCACGGTCCTGGAACCCGATATGGATGCGGGCTACGAAAATATGGGAAACGTCTATCTTACTCAGGGTAAATATGAGGAAAGCATTCCATATTTCCAGAAGGCGCTACAGATTGAGCCCTACTTTTCGACCTACTCAAACCTCGGCACAGCTTATTTCTTCCTGAAACAATACCCGAACGCGATCGCTATGTTTGAGAAAGCCGTTGGGCTGAATCCCAATGACATCACGATGACGGTAAATCTTGCTGATGCGTACCGCTATGCCGGCCAGCAGGATAAGGCGCGCGAGACGTATCAGCAGGCGATCTCTATTGGATTCAAAGGGCTTCAGACGAATCCCAAAGATACTGAGATTATGGCGCAGGTTGCGCTTTCTTATGCGAAGACGGGAAATGCCGCTCAGGCGCAGGATTTCATCAAACGAGCCCGCGCAGTGGACCCCACCAACGTCAATTACATTTACGACGATGCGGAGATTCTGGCCTTGTCCGGGAAGACGGCCGACGCGTTGAAGTCGCTGCAGGAGGCTCTTGAAAAGCACTACCCAGCCGAGTTCGCGAACGGAGACCCGGAACTCAGCAGCATTCAAAAGGACCCGCGATTCAAGGATTTGATGCAGAAGTACTCGAAGAAGTAGACGTAAACCGGAGCATCACGGACACGCCTCTTCTGCACGGGAGGTAAGATCTAACCGGAGCCTTGCCACTGCGCGCCCACTGCTTGTTCTAGCAACACTACGTCTACGGTTTGCGAGCCGTCGCTCGACACCTAGGTGACAATAAAAAAAGGCGCCCGGAAAACCGGACGCCTCTAATCTTGCAAGCTACCGTTCGCTTGAAAAGCTTATACGGACAAACCCGCAGCTTGGCGCTTCCGACTAAACGCGAGTAGCGCCAAGACGCCGCCCAAAAGCAACACGTACGTGCTCGGCTCCGGCGCGCTGAAGATCGCAGGCGTGGGGCCAGTGAACCCGTCGCCTTCGATGCTGAACATGCTTCCCGGCAAGATCTCGCCGGGGCAAGTCCCACCCGCGCTACCGTTCGACTCGCACGGTCCAGGGCCGCCGATGAACAAATTCATGACCACCGTGGTTCCCGTTTCCTGCGTGTAGCAATTCGTGAAAATATCGGTAAAGCAGTTGTAGAAATCTCCCACAACGCCTTGAAACGACACGGTGAAGAAGGTTATCGGCTCAGTGCCCCCGACGTCAAAAATCGTCGTTCCATTGAGGTCGATCGAGACTGTGCCGCCGTTCTGTATGCACACCGTACCGGCCGGAAGACTCGGGTCACCGCAATCCGGATCCGAGGGGAACTTGTTGATCTTCACCGTCGGATCGCTACCACCGTCCGCATGCGCGACCACCGCGCTACATCCCAGCAGGACCACTAACGCAAAAATCTTGGCGAATTTCACTCACGCACCTCCGCGCATTTTCAGACGCCGGTATACTAGCACGTGCCGTTCCACTGTCTAGGGTTTTCTTCTCCCACAACTCCTTTATTTGTAGTGCGTAAAAACACGTACAGTTTCCCGCCGTTTCTCAATATGCAACACTTTGCACAAGTTCGTACTTCGCCTGTCTATCTTGAGCTTTTTGCCTGTTCGACCTAAACGGCTTTCCTTCCTACACTTGCCGCGTAGCGACCGACCCAAATCACCCTGAGCCACCTGCTACTTTCATCGGTTCATTGCGTGCAAAACGTGCAGCCAGAGCCAGCGGAAAGCGGATCGCCAACTGCATGCGCTCTTTTTTGGTTCTGCTAACATCGTTTGCCGAGAGTGCTGAAACCGAGCCGCCAATTCGCGCTGCAACATGATGAAAACTTCCGAACAGAAGAAACGGTCCTCATCCATCGTCACCGCATTGCGGGATTCAGAACTGGGACGCTGTTTCCCGAATCGGTCTCGCGCTCCTCGCCACGGATTCACCGCGGAACGTAAGTCCTTATGAATACGCTCCAATCTGTTCCCGTAGCCCGCAACGTTTGGGCATCCCACTTGCATTAGCTACGGCGTGGGTCGCGTTCCACACGATCCGCATCGTCCGGTACGTGGGGAGGAAGGGGCCCACTTGCAGGATGGTATGGGTCGTTCCCACCTGCCTCTGAGAGGGAAGCTGGATGGATGACCCCATGATTCGGTCTCGCCTAGGCTGAATCAAACGGAACGCGGCCTTTGGGGCCCCCGATCCCAAGCGGGGGCCCTTCCTTTTTCTGCGTCGCCCTCACTCACTTTTACTATCAGGCTGCATTCAGATTCCGTGATACTTTCACCGCCATGACTAGCTCGCTCGTTCTAGCTTTGGCATTTTGCATTGGCATCATTGCAGGACTTCGTTCGCTCACCGCGCCCGCTGTCGTCTGCTGGGCCGCCCATCTTGGCTGGCTCCATCTCGAAGGCTCGCATCTCGCCTTCATGGGTAGCATCGTCGCCGTCGTAATTTTCACGTTGTTTGCTCTCGTCGAACTCACCACCGACAAATTAGCGAAGACTCCCAGCCGCACGACTCCCATGCCATTGACCTTTCGCGTCGTGACGGGAGCGCTCTCTGGCGCGACTCTGGGTATTGCGGGTGCTCAATCGATCGCTTTCTGCGCGGTCCTCGGTGCAATCGGCGCAATCGTCGGAGCGTTTGGCGGGTATCAGGTGCGCCACAAAATCGTGACGGGGCTGCACGTGCGGGATTACGGAGTCGCGTTACTGGAAGATCTGGTCGCGGTCGGCGGCGGGCTGCTAATTGTTTCCCGGTTCTAATTTCCGCAGGACGGGAATGCGCGCCTTTCGCAATACGTGCTCGACGGTGGAGTTTTGTAGCCGCGAAGCGTCGTAGTCAATGTGCAGGTAGTTGTTTTTCTCGTCGAGGTGGAATCCGCGCAGTCCGTAGGTATTCGCAAATTCTCCCAGCGCGCGAAATTGCTCGGGCTTCAGCCGTTCTTGCAGTTCATAGGTCACAGTCATCTGCGTCATGCGCGAGATTATATCAGGTGTCGCGCGCCGCGGGCTCATCTGGCTCGCTCATATGTTCACATGACGCAGCCGAAGCGCGTTCGCGATCACGGAGACCGAGCTGAACGTCATCGCCGCGCTCGCCAAAATCGGGCTGAGCAATAATCCGAACACGGGATACAACACGCCAGCCGCGATCGGTACCCCCAGCGAATTGTAAACAAAAGCAAAAACCAGATTCTGCCGGATGTTGCGCATGGTCGCGCGACTCAACGCCCGCGCGCGCGCCACGCCGCGAAGATCTCCCTTCAGCAAAGTAATTCCGGCGCTCTCAATCGCCACATCGGTGCCGGTCCCCATCGCGACTCCAACGTTCGCTTGCGATAGCGCCGGTGCATCATTCACTCCGTCGCCCGCCATCGCCACCACGCGTCCTTCGGCTTGCAGCTTCCTTATCACCTCCGCTTTTTCTCCCGGCAGCACGTCGGCAATCACCTTGTCGATTCCGAGTGTGCGTGCCACGGCTTCAGCAGTCGCGCGGCTGTCCCCCGTGAGCATCACTACTTTGATTCCGTCTTTGTGCAATCGTTCGATTGCTTCGCCAGTTGTAGCCTTGATCGGGTCAGCCACGCCAATCAATCCAATTGCTTGCCCGCCGCATGCGACAAACATCGCCGTCTGTCCATCCGCTTCCATCTGCCGCGCTTTTTCTTCCAGCTCCGGAACCGAAACATTCAATTCCACGAATAATGCACGGTTGCCAAGAGCCGCAGTGGCGCCATCCACGTTGCCGACGACGCCTTTGCCGGTTCGCGACTGAAATCCTGTGATCTCGCCGAGCCCAACCCTGCGCTCCTTCGCCCCCGCCAGAATCGCCGCAGCGAGCGGATGCTCGCTCGCGCGCTCCAGCGTCGCGGCGACGCGCAGGACTCGTTGTTCAGTCCATCCCTGCGCCGCAACCACATCCATCACTCGCGGTCGCCCCTCGGTAAGCGTTCCAGTCTTATCCACGACGACGGTGTCCACTTTTTCCAGAGTTTCCAGCGCCTCAGCATTCTTAATCAGGATCCCCGCCAGCGCGCCGCGGCCGGTTCCGACCATAATCGCCATCGGCGTCGCCAAACCCAGCGCGCAAGGGCAGGCGATAATCAGCACAGCCACGGCGTTAAGCAAAGCGTGCGCCATCTTCGGCTGCGGCCCGAATGCCGCCCACAATACGAACGTCAGCACTGCGACCAGCACCACCGCTGGAACAAAATAGCCAGCAACTCGGTCCGCAAGCCTTTGCACCGGAGCCCGGCTGCGCTGCGCCGCGCTCACCATCTGCACGATTTGCGCGAGCAACGTTTCGCTTCCCACGCGTTCCGCGCGCATTACAAAAGTTCCCGTGCCATTCACCGTGCCGCCAATCACTCGCGCGCCCACGCTCTTTTCGACCGGAATCGGCTCGCCCGTCATCAGCGACTCGTCCACCGCGCTCTCGCCATCGGTCACGATTCCGTCCACCGGTACTTTCTCACCGGGACGCACGCGCAACATATCCCGCGCCTGAATATGTTCGACCGGCACATCGATTTCCGTCCCGTCGCCGCGCACCAGGCGCGCGGTTTTTGGCGATAATTGCAAAAGCGCGCGAATTGCCGCAGACGTTCGGCTGCGCGCGCGCAATTCCAGCACTTGTCCGAGCACCACGAGCGTCGTAATCGCAGCCGCCGCTTCGAAATAAACCGGCACTTCGCCGTTTATCCTGCGAAATGTCGCCGGAAATATCTGCGGGAAGAGAACCGCAATCACGCTGTACAAGAACGCGGTCCCGGTCCCCAGCGCTATCAACGTAAACATATTCAAGCTGCGATTCACGAGCGAAGCCCAGCCGCGTTCAAAAAACGGCCAGCCGCCCCACAACACGACAGGCGTAGCCAAAACAAACTCAATCCACCCGAGCGCCCGCATGGACAACAAATGCTGCAACGGCTGACCTGGAATGAGGTCGGACATTCCCAGCGCGATCACCGGAACCGTGAGAGCCAGGCACACCCAGAATCGCCGCGTCATTGCAACCAGCTCTGGATTTTCTTCTTCGTTTGCGGCGACCGTCCGTGGTTCCAGCGCCATCCCGCAAATAGGGCATGACCCCGGCGCCGTTCGCAAGATTTCCGGATGCATCGGACAGGTGTACTCGACGCGCGTGGCGCTGGCCGTCGGCACGGTCGGCTCCAGCGCCATCCCGCATTTCGGGCAAGCTCCGGGATGGTCCTGATGAACTTCCGGATCCATTGGGCAGGTGTAATCGTTCGTGCGAAGTGCTTGATTCGGCCGAGGCGACTCAAAAACGCGTAAGTCTTCTGGCTCGGCGGTCGGCGCGCGCACCGCAGCAGACGCTGCGCCCGCACCAACTCGAGCGTTAACACCCGAGGTCGCTTTCCCGCCCCCTAACTGCACGAGCGGCGCGCCGAGTCCCATTCCCACGGGAGCTTTCGCACTCAAGTATTTCTCTGGGGCCGCGCCAAATTTATTCGCGCAACCGGCGCAGCAAAAATAAAATGTCTTCCCGGCGTGCTGCACCCGCGCCGCAGCCCCTTCAGGATTCACCGTCATTCCGCAAACTGGATCACGTTCCACCGTTTCTCCTGGGTCCACCGTTTCTCGTTTCAATCCTGGAAGGGCGGGACTGAAGTCCCGCCGTAAACGCCGTAAGGATTAAAGGGGCTTCAGCCCCTGAAGCCAAGCATTCGCTTGCGACACAAAGTCTTGCGTCCCCCGCAAATTTCCGAATCATCGCGCATGCATGTAAATCAATTTCATCAGCTCGTCGTAAGTCGCCTCGGCCTTAGTAGGATTGCCATTGCGTATCGCCTCTGTCGCGCAGTGCCGCAAATGATTGCGCATCAACCCGCGCCCCACGGCTCGTAACGCCTCCTGCACCGACGAAATCTGCACCATAATGTCGGGGCAGTAGCGATCCTCTTCCACCATCCGCGCAAGCCCGCGCACCTGCCCCTCGATCCGCTTCAACCGCTTCAAGTTCGCCGTCTTAATCTCCGGACTAACGCCGGTAGCTTTCGCCGCCCCAGCGTGGCGTCGGACTAGCCCCGGCTTGTCGTCCCCACTGCTGCCCACGGCCTTCATAGCCCCTATATACCCCCAGGGGGTATCATACGTCACCGAGGTAGAAATTGTCAACGCTCGCGCGTATCAGGCGCGTGCAGCGGAAATGCTACATAACGATCGGCGTTTTAAAACCGGCGGGATTTCAGTGAGGGGAAGATCTTGTAGCGGCGCACTTCAGTGCGCCAGAGTTGTTGCAGGCCCATGTAGGAGGTACAACGGCACCCTTCAGAAGGTCACGCTTACTTCGCGTCCAAAAGCGAATCAATATACGTCGTCATCTCCGAACCGGTCCACTCCTGCGGCCCCACGATCTTCCGATCCACGCGCCCCTTGCGGTCGATCACATAGGTATCCGGATACATCGTCGTGCCGTACATCAAGGCAATCTGCTTCGAGGGATCGCGATAGGTGGGAAAGTTGATTTGGTAAGCCTTCAGGAATTGGTCGTAAGCATCCGCATCGTCATCAACGCTTACCCCCAGCACCATCCCGCCGCGCGGCGCAATCTCGCGCTGTAATTGAATCAGCGAGGGCGCCTCATCGACGCAAGGCGGGCACCACGTCGCCCAAAAATTCAGCAGCACTACTTTGCCGCGCAGATCGGCTAGATGCTCCGGCTTCCCATCCAAGGTGAACGCGAAATTCTTGGCCGGAGTTCCGCGCATGCTGGCTTCGCCCTGCCGGTAATCCGGATGTGCAAAAAGGAAGAGCAGGCCCACGATGAACGCGAGCACCAGGCCGGTATTCAGTTTCCGTATCAAACCTTTGTCCAAGCACTCTATAATAAAGGCATCCGCGAACCGAAAGCGAGCGGTTTGCCAGCCAGCGCGCGGATTGATATCACTCCAGCCTCTCAAGCGGCAAATTTATGGTCTCAGCCATCATTCCGGCACGCAACGAAGAAGCGTCCATCGCGCGCGCCGTCGAGTCCGTAGCAGCACAGCCCGAAATCGCCGAAGTAATCGTCGTTAACGACCAATCCACCGATCGGACCGCCGAAATCCTCGCCGAACTTGCCGCGCGCATTCCAAAACTAAAAATCATCAATATAGATGCGCTTCCTCTCGGCTGGATCGGCAAGAACTACGCCGTCGCACAAGGCGCCGCCGCCGCGCAAAGCGATTGGCTGCTTTTCACCGACGCGGACACCTGCCACATGCCCGGTGCAACCCGCCGCGCGCTGAACGACGCGGTAGATCGCAACGCCGTCCTCGTCTCTTACTCTCCAGAACAGGAACTCGACTCCTTCTGGGAGCGCGCCCTCATCCCGTTCGTCTACTGCCGGCTGAGCGCAAAATTTTCGTACGCGCAAGTGAACGATCCCAGCCGCTCAGAAGCAGCCGCCAACGGCCAATTCCTCATGGTCCTGCGCGACGCCTACGAACATGTCGGCGGGCATGCCGCCATCTCCGCCGAAATCCTGGAAGACGTCGCCCTCGCGCGCCGCATGAAGCAAGCGGGATATTCTATCTATTTCACGGCTCCCATGGGCATCGTGCGCACGCGCATGTACCGCACCTTCGGCGCCATGTGGCAGGGCTGGACCAAGAATCTCTATCCGCTCGTCGGCGGTAACCCCATCGCGCTTCTGGTCGAATTGTCCGAAGTCCTGCCTTGGCTTGAAGCCTTCTTGCTCCTCTTGATGTGGCCGATACTCCTCCGCGCGCGATCCGAGGCCCCATGGGCTATCGCGCTCTTCCTGTTCGTGGCGCTCTTAGGACGCTCAATACGCTACGGCGCCGACCTTTACAAGAATCTCTATCCGTTTTCTTTCATCCAATATTACGTTGCAGGTGTATGTCTATACACTGCCGCCCTGATCGCCTCATGGTGGAAAAACACGCGCGGCGGGGTCGTTTGGAAGGGAAGAAGTTACCCGGCAAGAGTTCATCCTGGCGCTTGACGGGAAAGGTCAAAATCACCACAGATAAACGCAGATGAACACAGATAAAGTCAAAAACAATGAAATGGTACAAGCAAAAGGGCGGCCGCCCCGCATTTTTACGGAATGAATTGGCTCAGGCCGTTGTTTTTAGCGTCGTAAGGTTTTATCTGTGTTAATCAGTGTTCATCTGTGGTGATTTTGAAGTAGCAAAAGGACGCGATGATCCGCATCACCCGCAAAATTGAATTCTCCGCCGCGCACTTTTACCATAATCCGAATTTTTCGGCGGAAGAGAATCGCCGCGTCTTCGGCAAATGCAATAACCCGCACGGCCACGGCCATAATTACGCTCTGGAAGTCACCATTGCCGGCGAGCCCGATCCCGCTACGGGTATGGTTCTCGACCTGAAGGAACTGAAAGATATCCTCCAACGCGAAATCATGGACCGCATGGACCATCGCCACTTGAATTACGAAGTCCCCGAACTCGCGGGCAAGATTCCCACCTGCGAAAATATTGCCGCCGTAATCTGGAATCTGCTCGAGCCAAAAATCTCGAGCGGCAAGCTCGACAGGATTCGCCTCTACGAATCGCCCGATCTCTTCGTGGATTGCACCGCCGCGTCCGCCAACGGCAATGGCGCAGGGAGCCGCAAGTGAATCTGTCGCTCACGCGCCGCTATCGTTTCTCCGCTTCGCATCGCCTGGACACGCCGCGATTCAGCGAAGCCGAGAACCGCCGCATCTACGGTAAATGCAACAGCCCGTACGGCCACGGTCACAATTACGCATTGGAAGTCACCGTCAGTGGTCCCGTGCATTCCGACACGGGGATGATCGCGAATCTCGCCGATCTCGACCCGTTCGTCGAAAGGGAAGTGATCGAGCCTTTCGACCACAAATATCTGAACGAAGAAGTCGCGGCCTTTCAATCTCTCGTGCCGACAACCGAGAACGTCTGCCGCGAAATTTTCCGCCGTCTCGAAAAATTCAAACTCGCGCGCGTGGAACGAGTGCGCATCGAGGAAACCAGCAAGAACAGTTTCGAAATCGCCCGCGAACTTGAACCAAGCGAGGCCACAAATATCGGGACGTAGGGGCACGGCATGCCGTGCCCGCCTTTGGCGGGAATACAACGATGAGGAGCAAATCGAAAATGACTGAAACATCGGAAATCCTGGTACCAGAAACCACCCACGGAAAAATCGCCGAACTCGTCCGCGAAATCCTGGTGGAACTCGGCGAAAACCCCGATCGCGAAGGCTTGCGCCGCACGCCCGAGCGTTTCGAGAAAGCCCTGCGCTTCCTCACCAGCGGCTATCGCCAGGATCCCGAAAAATTGCTCAATGGCGCGATGTTCAGCGTCTGCTACGACGAAATGGTCGTCGTGAAAGATATCGAACTCTACAGCCTCTGCGAACATCACTTGCTGCCGTTCTTCGGCAAATGCCACATCGCCTACATTCCCGATAAAAAGGTTGTAGGCCTCAGCAAAATGGCGAGGCTCGTCAATATGTACGCTCGCCGCCTGCAGATTCAGGAGCGGCTCACGAGCCAGATCGCCACGGCAATTCAGGAAGAACTCAGCCCGCAAGGTGTGGGAGTCATCGTCGAGGCCCGCCACCTCTGCATGGTCATGCGCGGAGTAGAAAAACAAAATTCCACCACGACCACCAGCGCCATGCTGGGCGCCTTCCGTGAAAACAAACAGACTCGCGACGAATTCCTCTCGCTCGTCAAGTCGCCAAAACCCTAAACATGAAGTTGACAACGAGTTAGTCCCGCGCGGCAGCAGTAGGGGCGCTGTTTGCCGCGTCCGATGTCCGCAACAAATTCAGATTCATCCCGCACAGCAAAAATCCGCACGCGCCCCTACAGCCTGTCCCGTTCGGAAAATCCCTTTGCGGTGGTATGGCTCTATGCTAGCATTTCAATGTCGAAGAAAAGACAAGAGCATAGAGCAGGGCACGACGTTTCAGGGAGGGGTCGAGTTGAGCGCAGCCAAAGCCGCACTGATCGAACAGTTCCGGGTTCACACCAAAGACACAGGTTCTCCGGAAGTGCAGATTGCTTTATTGAGCGAACGCATCAGCTACCTGACCACTCACCTTAAGTCCCACGCAAAAGATCACGCCTCGCGCCGCGGGTTGATTATGATGGTCAACAAGCGCCGGCGGCTGCTGGACTATCTGAACCGCCGCGACCCGGATCGGTACCGCGAGATTGTGGAACGACTCAGCTTGCGCAAGTAGCACGGATTTTCTGAATTCCTTTTCCGGCCGCGCGAGCCTTCTCCGTACAAAACACAGTTTGCAGGCGACATGCGGCCGCCAAAGACCGTGGCTATCGTCGGTGTTCGCGCAGGGCCATTCACTCCCGCAAATTTCGCTCCGCTTTTTCTCTCCTGTCTTTCTTCGAGGAATTTCCCGAGAGTTTTCTCTCGTATCTGATCTACGTCCCCGTGAACGGGGCCAAAAGGATGTGAAGTAATGTTTGAACAAGTTAGTTTGGAAGTTGGCGGCAGAAAGCTCACCTTTGAGACGGGCAAGATGGCTCGTCAAGCGCACGGCGCCGTGGTGGCGCGTTATGGCGATACGGTGGTATTGGCCACTGCCTGCATGGATAGCAAGGCCGCCGAAAAAGATTTCGTGCCGCTCACCGTGGATTACCGCGAGTACACCTATTCCGCGGGAAAAATTCCTGGCGGATTTTTCAAGCGCGAAGGGCGTCCCTCTGAAAAGGAAGTCCTGACCTCGCGCTTGACCGATCGCCCGCTCCGCCCGCTGTTCCCGGAAGGTTGGTCGAACGAAACACAAATCGTTTCCATGGTGCTTTCCGCCGACAGCGAAAATGACCCGGACGTTATCGGCGTCACCGCCGCTTCTGCGGCGCTCTATATCTCCAAGATTCCGTTTACTACGCCCATCGCCGCGGTCCGCGTCGGAATGCTCGAGGGCAAGCTCGTCGTCAACCCCACGGTTGCCGAGCAGAAGACCAGCACGCTCAACATTGTCGTCGCCGGCTCCGAAGAGGCCATCGTGATGGTCGAATCGGGCGCGCTGGAAGTCTCCGAAGACGCCGTCGCCGACGCGTTGCTGTTCGGCCACGCCGAAATCAAGAAGATAGTCGCCGCCATTCGCGAGCTGCACGACAAAGTGAAGCCCGTGAAAGTCCCGGTCAACGCGCCTGCGTTCGACGAAGCGCTCTACAAGCAGCTTGAACAGAAGTATGGCGAGAAACTTCGCGATGCCAGCGACACCGCCAAGTATCCCAAGACCGAAAGCTACGGCCGCATTGACGCCGTCAAGTCCGAAATTGTCGCCGGCATTCCCGAAGAAGACACCGAAAAGCGTAAACTGGCCACCCGCGCCTTCGAGCGCCTGCGCGAACGCATTTTCCGCGACGATATGCTCAACCGTCGCCGTCGTCCCGATGCTCGCGCCTTCGATCAGGTCCGCCAGATCACTTGCGAAACGGGCGTTCTCCCCCGCGCTCACGGCTCGGCGCTCTTCACCCGCGGCGAGACGCAATCTCTCTCGACTTGCACACTCGGTACCAAGGAAGACATGCAGCGCCAGGACTTGCTCTTCGAGCAAGACACCTTCAAGCGCTTCATGCTGCATTACAATTTCCCGCCGTTCTCCGTCGGCGAAGTGAAATTCCTGCGTGGGCCTGGCCGCCGCGAAATTGGCCACGGTGCCCTCGCTGAACGCGCTCTAGCGAATTTGCTTCCGCCGGACACGGATTTCCCGTACGCAGTCCGCTGCGTTTCAGACATTCTCGAATCGAACGGCTCGTCTTCGATGGCCACAGTCTGCGGAGGTTCACTCGCTCTGATGGACGCGGGCGTTCCGCTGAAAGCGGCGTGTGCTGGAATCGCGATGGGTCTCGTTGTCGAAGGCGATAAATACGCCATTCTCACGGACATCGCCGGCGCCGAAGATCACTACGGCGACATGGATTTCAAGGTTGCCGGCACGCGGCAGGGAATTACCGCACTGCAGATGGACATCAAAGTCTCTGGCGTCAGCATTGCCATGATGCGCGAAGCTCTCGCTCAGGCCCGCAAAGCGCGCCTGGAAATTCTGGACATCATGGACAAGACGCTCTCGACGGGGCGAGCCGAAATTTCCACCTACGCTCCGCATCTCTTCATGCTCAATATTCCTACGGACAAGATCCGCGACCTGATCGGTCCGGGCGGCAAGAAAATCCGCGGCATCATCGAAGCGACGGGCGTGAAGATTGACGTGATGGACGACGGCAAAGTCCACGTCTTCGCTTCCAGCGGAAAATCAGCTGAAGAAGCGCTGAAAATGATTCGCGACGTCACCGCCACCGCCGAAATCGGCAAGACCTATCTCGGCACGGTAGTGCGCATCGCGGATTTCGGCGCGTTCGTGGAAATCTTCCCCGGCACCGACGGCCTCCTGCACATCAGCGAAATCGCCGAAGCTCGCATCCGCGCGGTTCGCGACGAACTGAAAGAAGGCGACCAGATCCTGGTAAAGGTCCTGGCCATCGAAGGCAATAAAATCCGCCTAAGCCGCAAAGCAGTACTGCGCGACAAACAAAAAGCCGCCACCACCACCGAAGCCGCCGGCTAGGCTGTCGCCATCGCGGTTCTATCTGGGAGTGCGGCAGCTTGCTGCCGCCGCTTCTCGTAAGCGAGGCTTGCCTCGCGTGCGTGGCGAAAATCTCAACGCCTTTTGTAGCGACATCCGCCGCGGCGGACGCCATCGGTGTTGCGCTAATGATCGATCGCGGGCCAAAGCCCGCCGCTACAAACTCGCCGATCACTCGCAGCTCCATTGCCACCGACTTCTCGGCGTCCCAACGTGGCTCGATCAATGTGGAGTGCGGCGGCGTGCCGCCGCTTTCGTAAGCGAGGCGTGCCTCGCGGACTCCGCCGAGCCTAATAAATTACGCGCGAAGACCCGTAGCGCCGGCAGCCGGGCTCCCTTCTGATTTTGACTTGATTGGATTCTTCCGAGGGACAGCCTAATTATGCCGCGCATCCTGCGGCGCGTCGTGATGAAACTTCACATCCACAGCCTCGTACATCACCGGATGCTTCAAATTCTTCGCCTCAAACGCTGAAATCCGCGGTTCATGCACCAAAGTCAACCCAATATCATCCAAACCCTTTAGCAAACAATCCCGCCGGAACGGATCGATCTCAAACGAATAGCTCAGCCCCTGCTCATCCGTCACCACCTGCTTTTCCAAATCCACGGTGACCCGATAACCGACATTCTTCTCCGTCCGCGCAAACAACTCATCCATCTGCTCGTTCGATAAAGTCACCGGCAAAATCCCGTTCTTAAAACAATTGTTGTAAAAAATATCCGCATAACTAGGCGCCAGAATCGCGTGAAATCCATAATCCAGAATCGCCCACGGCGCATGTTCCCGGCTCGACCCGCATCCAAAATTCGCCCGCGCCAGAATCACCGACGCGCCCTTATACCGCGGCTCGTTCAAGACAAACTCCGGATTCGGTTTTTCCCCCGGCAGGTACCGCCAATCATAAAAAAGGACGCGCCCATAGCCCTGCCGTGTCAGAAACTTCAAAAATTGCTTCGGCACCATCTGGTCGGTGTCCACGTTCACCCGGTCCATCGGCGCCACCAATCCCGTATGCTTGATAAAAGCTTCCATCACTCGGCTCCGTCCACGCTATTCCATTTGCGGATGTCCACGAAATGGCCTTCGATCGCCGCCGCGGCCGCCATCACCGGACTCACCAGGTGCGTCCGCCCGCCCTTGCCTTGCCGTCCCTCGAAATTTCGGTTCGAAGTGCTCGCGGAGCGCTCGCCGCTCAAAAGCACGTCATCATTCATCCCGATGCACATGCTGCAACCGGCATCGCGCCATTCAAAGCCTGCCTCGCGGAAAACTTTATCCAGCCCTTCGGATTCCGCCTCGGCCTTCACCACGCGCGATCCCGGCACTACCAGTGCCTGCTTCAGCGATTTCGCCACGTGCTTTCCCGCCACCACTTTTGCAGCCGCCCTTAAATCTTCCAGCCGCGAATTCGTGCACGAACCGATAAACACGCGGTCGAGCGGAATATCCTCAATCGCCGTTCCCGGTTTCAAATCCATGTACACGAGCGCCCGCGAAGCCGCCTCGCGGTCCACCGGATCGTTGAACGAGGCCGGATCGGGCACGCGGTCGGAAACCTGCGTCACCATTCCCGGATTCGTTCCCCACGTAACCATCGGCGCGAGATCCTTCGACCGCAACGTAATCGTCTCGTCGTACTTCGCGTCGCGATCCGTCGGCAGCATCTTCCAGAAATCCACCGCGTGCTGAAATTCCTTCCCGCGCGGCACAAACGGCCTTCCTTCCAGATAAGCAAAAGTAGTCTCGTCCGGCGCCACCATTCCCGCTCGCGCCCCGCCTTCGATGGACATATTGCACATCGTCATGCGCCCTTCCATCGAAAGCCCGCGCACGGCCTCGCCCGTATATTCGAAAACGTACCCGGTGCCGCCGGCAATCCCGATCTTGCCTATCACCGCCAGAATAATGTCCTTCGCCGTCACCCCGCGCGGACGCTCGCCCTCGATGTCCACCTTCGCCGTCTTCGATTTGAACTGCGTCAGGCACTGCGTCGCCAGCACATGCTCGATTTCGCTGGTGCCGATTCCAAATGCCAGCGCGCCGAACGCGCCGTGCGTCGAAGTATGGCTGTCGCCGCAAACAATCGTCTGCCCCGGCTGCGTGATTCCCAGCTCCGGCCCGATGATGTGCACGATGCCCTGGTTCTTGCTGTGCATGTCGAACAAATGCACGCCAGACTCTTCGCAGTTGCGCGTCAGTGCTTCGAATTGCCCGCGCGCATCGGCGTCCACCACGGGCAATAGGCGATTCTTGGTTGAGACGGAATGGTCCATCACCGCAAACGTCAATTCCGGGCGGCGCACTTTGCGTCCTGCCGCTTTCAACCCGGCAAACGCCTGCGGGGAAGTCCCTTCGTGGATTAGATGTCGGTCAATGTAAATCAGGGAGGGCTGCCCGGGCTCTTCGCGTACCACGTGGGCATCCCAAATCTTCTCGTAAAGCGTGCGAGCGGCCATTCGTTTGGTTTCCTGCCTGTGGGAGACTTTATCCCGGTCGTCGGATGAGAGCCGGACTCAAACGTCCAGCCGACTCCATTGTAACAATTCCGCAATCATCCGCCAATCCCGGTGAATGCGCGAGTTGAATCAGCAACGATACTGTCATTCCGAATCGGACATTGGCACCTCACGCGCAGTAACCACATACCTCTGCGGCGCGGAACCGATGTAATGGAAGGGATAGCAAGTAATCAGCGTAAGCGTCGCATCCTTCGAAGCGTTCAATACCGAATCATCATCAGGTTCAACGACGCGCGCAGACTCCACGCGATAACTGTAGGTCGCCGTAGGCGATTTGAAACTCACCAAATCTCCCGCCTTCAAATCGCCCAATCCCGAAAAGTAAGTATCGCGATGTCCGGCCAAGACTGCGTTCCCGGCCTGTCCAGGCAACGCCGTGCCCGGCAAGTGTCCCACCGCTTTCCACAGAGTGCCGGCTGAAACTCCTTCTTCCACAATTGCAGCGGTATCCAAGCGGGGGATTTCGATCAGACCGAGCAGCAGCTCGTTCGGCGTCTTCGATCTGGAAGCGCGAACTCCGGCGCCAGGACCCGCGTGAGCGCTCGCGTCAGCGCGCAACGACGCAAGTATTGCCTTCTGCCGCGCCTGATAAATTGCCGCGCTCCCGTAGGCAAGCGAACAGAATCCCAGGGCAGCGATCGCCACGACCCACAAACAAACTTCCGCCCCCCGCAGCAGGGACTTGCGCGGAATCCTCCGCAACCGCAAATCCACTTCGCGCAAAGGCCCCGATGGCCGCAGCGGTTCCCGCATCCACTTCACGGCCCGCGCGAACAAAACGCCACACGCGCGCCAAAGTTCCCGCTTGGACGGGAACTGGCGCGCATACCAAGGTTGTCGTCTATACAAGAGGCGTCTGGGCATTCACCACTCTTGGTTTCAGATTAGGACGTCCGCGAAATCCGCCGCAACACCACGATTCCCACGACGGCCAGCAATCCAATCAGTCCAATCAGAGGCAACGGGCTAGACGTCTGGGGCAGCGGTTGTTTTTCCGCAGTGGTGTCGGCATTGCCAGGGTTCGCAGCGCTCGAAGCCTGCGGATCCGGCGTTGTCTGTGCCGCCGTATCCGGCGAACTTTGTGTCTGCGCCGCCGCGTCCTCACCCTGATTCACGGGAGCCGACCAGGAAGCCGAGGCCAAAGGCAGGGAACTTGGATATGCGTCCGAAGTCCCCGTGGTCGGTACTCGCACGTGATTCGCGGCGCCAATCGCGTCCGCGGTTTTCTTCGGATAAGCCAATTGTTGCCCCACGGGGTCGCCATCGAAGAAAAACGCTTCCATTACCTGCGTTTGGTTGTCCGTGCTCTGCGGGTACACCAAAAATGGCTGTCCGTTGGACACCAGATTCGGATTCGGATACGCCAACAAAGTCGTTACCAGTGACGATTGATCCGAGTTGTACACCTGCACGATGTCCCAACCGGATTGTTCTCCCGATTGGCGGAAGACGTAACTGCCGGCCGCCAGCGTCGTTCCCGGCAATTGCGTCAATGCACCAATCGAGAGCGTGGTTTTCTTCGCGCTATCTTCGACATGGCCCGTCGCTCCACCCATCGCGATTCCAGCCGTGCACAGAAGTCCCAAAAGCAACGCACTCACTCTTTCGTACGCTCTCATGTCGTCCTCCTCTAGGTCACACCTGCCGTTTAGCTTGATCCCTTCAGTGCAAGCCTAGCGGCCGAAATTCGACGGTGAAATCTTCCTGCATTTCAATCGGTTGCTGATTGAGCAAGGTCGGCCGGTATCGCCACTGCTGAATTGCGTCCACCGCCGCCGTGATCAGCGTGAGGGGGCCATTGATCGGCCGGACGTTTTCCACCTTGCCGTCTTTCCCGATAGTAGCGCGCACATGCACCGTGCCGCCCATGGCTTTTTGCGCCGCCTCCGCGGGATACATCGGCGCCATTTTCGTGATGCGGTCGCCGATCCGCAATTTTTCCAAAGCGTGGCTCGATTCGGGACCCGGCTCAGCCGGTACGAACACATATTGGTGCGAGTGAATTACGACCGCTGCGGTATCGATTACTCTCTCCTCAGGCAGCTCAATCAAACGCGGCACGTTACCCGCAGCCGGCGCGACCACTGGAAAGTAGGATTGCGGCGCGGCTGTGGCGACCGCGGGATGAGGCGCAGTCTCCGTATGCGTGGCCGGCGTGCTCGGCGCCTCCGAACGGGATGGACTGCTCGTCGCCGGTTTAGCAGGCTCCGTCGTGACCGGCGGCTTTGCCGGTTGAGCGGCTGCGTGCGCAGCATTCGCGGCCGCGCGCTCTTCGGCCGCGCGTTCCGCGGCGTATAGCTCAGCAGCCGCAGTTTCCTTTTCGATTTGTGCTTCTCGCGCCGCCCGTTTCGACTCCGCTTCTGCCCGCTCCAGCTCGCGCTTTTTCGCCGCCGCACTCTCCGTCCGGTTTGGAGGCGGGACGGCGGCAGGCGTCGTGTCTACCTCATTTCCGGTTGTGTCGGCGTCGGTCGGCGCGGCGTTCGAACCAGAAGCATTTTCGTCCGGCTTGGCATTTTCAGCAGGGGTCGTCGTCGCGCTAGCAGCCGGCGCAGCGGGCGCAGCCGTGGGCGGTGCGCCTGATGCTGGCGCATCCAATGCCGGCACATCCGACCCGGGTGCAGCAGTTGACGGGGGTAGTGTTGATGACGCCGACGCCGGAGCATTCTGCCCGCTCGGCACAGGATTCGAACTTACCGGCGGCGCAGTCGCACTATCCGGGCTGCTAGCACCACCACTGCCTGTCACCACCGCTTTTAGATGGCTTATTTCCCCCGCGATGATCTCGCGAGCAGCGTTCACTTTCGGCCACGCACGCACCCCGTCCGGCCCCACCATAAATCCGATCACGAAACAAGCCGCCACAACCAGTACGGTCACCGCTGCGATGGACCACGCACTCCTCGGCCGCGTTTCTTCCACCGGCTCGGCTGTCGGTGAGCGATAGGGGCTTCCAAATCCGCCACCGTAATTCCCGCCAATGATCGATTCCATCATGGGCGGAGGAGCGTCCCACAAGCGTTGCATCGGCGTCCGGGGTAATGCACCAGCGAATGTCGTCGCTGCGGCAGTCGCACGCGAAGCTGGCGGCTCCGCCGGCGCCGGACGCGCAATGTGCGGTTCGGGCTCCGCCACTGGCGTCGTCACACGCACAGCCGAAGCCGGAGCCGCGCTTGCATACTCTCGCGGAATGTCGGTGGTCGCCCGAACGTAGCTCGGCGCATCGTTTGCGAAGCGCTCGGCAACAGGTTCCGGGTGCGGCGCGATAGACGCCGCCACCTCGGGGTTTTCAGGCGCAGTATCGGCGGTCGACCGAGCGAAGCTCGGCGCGTCACTCGCAAAATCCTTATCAACGTGTTCCGCGGGCTGCACAAGCGATTGCGCCGCGCTGGCGTGCGCAATGCCGCCTTCTGCCTCCGACGGAAATAGCCTCTCGAATGCCGCTCGCTGCGCCTCCGTCAAAGCCCACGGTTTCGTCCCGTAGCCCGTGACCGCCATCATTGGCGCTGCGTCCTTTTCCGAGACAGAAATGCTTCGCGCCACCGCACTTGGAGTCCGAGCCGGCTCGCGCGCGACGGTCGGCTCAGGTGCCGGAGTCGGCGCCGCTGTGATTGGTTCGCGAGGCTCTACATTGGCAACCTCGCCGCTCGGCTGTTCCACAGGCGCCGCGCTGGCAGGTTTTTTTGCGGCAGGCGCCGTCGCAGGGATCTCTTCATTACGAGAAGGCTCCGCCCGTCGCTCCACACGCTTGCGACTTCTCTGCGCAGGAGTCACCCACTTCCGAATCAGCTCGCGGCTTTCCTCGCGCAATTCCACGAATCGCACGCCGGCTTCCTTCTTCGATTCCGACGTCCACACGATCTCGCCTTTTGCTTGGATGGGGGCGTCTGATTGCGGTACGCGGAAACTGACGCGCGAAAGAAAAGTTTCGCGCAGCGGCTCTCCGGCGGTGACGTACATTCCCGTCTCGCTGATATTCGCGATGATTCCGCCGTTGCTGTCGCCCAGAGTTACGTAGGTAAGTGCGGAGGGGCTGTGCCGCGCGCGGTGCCTCCGCTCTCCGCTTTGACCTTCGGGAGGCTTGGTGAACTGCTCTGGAACATGCTGCATTTCCAATGTCCCCTCCAACTTTGTCGCGCCGGGGCCTCAGTCTCGCCGCGCCCGCCTTCAGGCGCTACCGCAATCCTTGCGTTTCTGCCAGAACCGGTTCTTGGCTGGGGATGTAGCCTACCTCAAATCTGTTCGTCGCTACCGTGCGTCGCTCCGTTTCCACTGCCCCTTGACTCGCGCTTAAAGCAAGTTCGCTGTTGATTTTCCGTCCGGGCCATACATGCCTGACGAGGGAGGCGCCTAAACGTCCGTCGCATTCGACAAACTCGCCACTCGCTAAAAAGTTCTCGCCTGTAAATGTTGGCGAACGGGAGCCCGTTGGCTGGATGCCCTAGTTTACGCGCACCTGTCGCTGATGTTCAAGTACAGCAAAAACTGTATAAGTGCCACAAACTCTTACCGGTGAATTAATTCCGAGCGAGAGCATCGCGGGCAGCCGTTTATCTTAAGGTGATCGGCCGTCCCTTGTGCACCACGACAGGCGAGCCTTCAGCAATGAACGCGGAATTCGCGGGACGCCGCAATGTTTCACCGAAGCCGGAGCCGTATAAAGATTGCGCCTCGCCTTCAAAACCGGACTTCGCCGCCGTCCAAATCCGCCAGCGCTCGTGCGACACACGGTACTCCACGCTAGCGCCGTCCGCCTGTGCCGAATATCCCCAATAGTGCTCGGTAATAAAATTCTCGAGACTGTTCTCCGCGACGTAATCCGGCGCACCGATGGCTTCGGCAGCGAGCCGGAAGTGCTGGCCCTCGAACTGCCATCCATATGCCGCCGAAATTGCAGTGTCCGTTCGCACACTCTCGTGCTGCATCGGGCAGCTATCGTATTTTTCGCCATACGCCATGCGCGCGAGACCCGCTATCGCAAAGTGCGGCACGAATTCGCGTATGAACACAACGCCTCGGCGCAGCTCCGCGCCTTCGCGCCGTCGCACGTAGAAACGCAGATTCACCTCGTCGAAATTCGTGTGGAAGGGAACAGCGAAGACGCCCAGCAACTTCGTGCGCAGGAACCGGAAACCCACAAGACTTACGTAAGTTCGCCCTTCGAACGCGTCCAGCTCCACTCCGGCAGGAACGTAGTCCCGCAGCAGCGCTGGATCCGCTTCATAATTCAACATCACCAGATCGCGCCACTCGGCCGTCAGAAATACACCGCGACCGGTATCAATACCCAACGGTGAATCGCTGCCCTCGGAATCGCGGGTTCTCAATTTCATCCACGACGGCGACCGCGAAATCCTCTGTTGAAATGTAGCTCTTGCCTTTGCCGTCCACGATCAATTGATCCAGGTCCGTGCGATAGCGCCCGGTGCGCGCGCCCGGTTCGATCAATGCTGGGGGAGTCACCACCGTCCAATCGAACCCTGCGAATCCCGACTTGCGATACACATCCAACGCTTCCGCATGAGCCTGCGCGAATCCTTTCCATGCAGCAGGGAAGTCTGGAGCGTTCATGAGCTGCATCCCAGGACCCACTTCCAGGCTGCCCGCGCCGCCGACCGCAATCAATCGGATCGGCTCCACGCGAGTCAACGCCTCGATCAGTGAGTGCGCTGCCTTTATCAGCAGCGAAGGATCGCCCTTTGGACCTGCGCCGTATGCGCTCACCACCACATCGTGATCCACGGCTGCCGAGGCGATCGTGTCCGGCTGGAAAATATCGCCAGTGCGGTAATCCAGGTTCGCTCGGTGCTCCCCCGTTCGCGAAGTGTCGCGCACCACAGCCGTCACGTTGTGCCCGCGCGAAAGCGCCTCGTGCAAAATTCGCTGCCCAATCATCCCGGTAGCGCCGATCAGCACGATACTTTTCATGCGCACGTCCCTCAGGCCGCCGTATTCTTGCGCTACTGCAAAAGACCCGCTTCCGCTTCGGCCACCGTCGCGTAGGTATCGAAAAGCGGCGCGACTCCCGTCAAATGCAGCACGTTGTGCACGCGATGGTTCAACCCAACCAAAGCCAGTTTTCGTCTGGACTTGTGGCACGAGACAAACGCCCGCACCAAGGAACCCACTGCCATCGAATCCACCAGCGGAACGTTCGTCATATCCACAATCACTCGCGGCGAATCCGTAGCAGCCACTGCCTCATTAAACGCAACGGAAGACGCCGAGGTGAATGGCCCCGCCAGAATCAAAATTTTCTGCCCTTCGTGTTTGCTAGCCTGCGTCTCGACGCGAAACGACTCGTGTGGCATGGCGCAGATTCTAGTCCGAATGCGCCAAAAGAAGCAACGTACGAGACCGAAGCAACAAGCGGGTCGTGTAGCGGCCTCTGCGACCTGTGCTTTGCGGGACGCAGCGGGATGCAGTTTGAGTGGGCCCTAAAATGGTTTATATTCGACATATCCTGGCACACGTTGAGTACGACGAAGAGGCGTGGAAAAACTTATGATCGCTGTGCCTGAAAAGTATGCACTCGAAGTTAGTTCGCCAACACCGGTTACTTCCGAACGTCAACACGAGGTATACCTATCGGTCTTGGACAAGCTGGCCAGCACAGAAAATCCAACGAGCGAAGAAGAGAAGTATGCAGAAGTCTTGATTACTTTGATCGAGGCCTACGAAAACGAGCATCATTCGGTTCCAGATGCTTCCCCAGCCGAGGTTCTCCGGGCATTGATGGACGCTAACAACCTTCGTCAAAAAGATTTAGTGCCGTTTATCGGGCCGGAAAGTGTGGTTTCCGAGGTTTTGCGGGGCCATCGGGCACTTAATAGAAACCATATCGAACGCCTCAGCAAACGATTCCAAGTTTCGCCGGAAGTCTTCTTCTAGTCTCCGCGTTTTGTTGGGCCGTTATCGCGAGGACAACCGCCTCGATTCGTGTTACAATCAGGTTTCCGCTCTTCGAGTTCTTTGGCACCTGAACGCCTCCCTGAGCGTGTTTGGCGTCCCAGCAAGCCCGTTTCATTCTTCAAACGCGAGGGGCATTGCGAATTCGGCCGGATACTTGCGTGTCATTTTTGAGAAGCGCCCGTGGGACGTTCAGGAGAGAACCAGTATGAAGAACTTGTTTGTAGGCAACATGAGTTTTCAGACCACGGCCGCGGATCTTCGCGCGCTCTTCGAGCCGTTCGGACAACTCGCCCGTGTCCACGTCGCCACCGACCGCGAAACCGGACGCGCTCGCGGCTTCGGTTTCGTCGAAATGCAAAATGATGATGAAGCCGCCAAAGCCATCGCCGCCCTCGACGGCAAGGATTTTGGCGGACGAAATTTGAAAGTCAATGAGGCGCGGCCTAAGTCCGAATCCGGCGGTCCGCGCGGTCCTCGCAGCGGAAGCGGTGGTGGTGGCGGAGACCGTGGCGGCAATCGCGGTGGAGGGGGCGGCGGCCGCGGAAAAGAAAAATTCTCGCACGAAGATTATCGCGAGACCGCGCGCCAGCCGCGCGAGCCTCGCTGGTAGCACCCGCATCCTCGCATTTTTCTGGATGCGAAATCGTCGGCACTTAACCGGGGGGAAAAAATGACGACCACATTCAAGAAGCGGCAGAAGGAAATGAAGCGCCAGGACAAAGCGCGCGCCAAAGCAGAACGTCGCGCTCAAAAGAAAACCGATGGCACGCCGGGCGATAGCTCGCTCGACAACATCGCCTGGGACGAAGGCGTCGGCACTCCCAACAGCCTCCGCGTCCCGGAGTTTTTCGACAGTCCCGAAGACTCCTCGGAGCCCAAGGGCTAAGGTTGCAACCGCTCCAGCCTCGTTACCATTAAACGTCTCGGCCCGCGCGCGGCGCACCCCGCCGCGCCGGTGTCCCTGACCATTTCCATCGTGCCCCTCGTAATTATGTAGGCATCCTTGTAACCCGGCGCTCTCTCTTCACGTTCTATAGAGTGCTATACTCTCTCCTCGGCGCATTCGCGCGGCATACAACTCCGCGGTTCACCGGTCCCTTTGCAAAGGAGCACGAGGATGGGCATTGAATTCGTAGAATTAGTCACCTGGATGCGCCGCCGCAAAATATTCGCCTCCCTCCTCGTAGCCTTCACGCTCGGCATCGGCATCCTGATCGGCACTCTGATTTCCGGACGCGCGCAAGCCACGCGCGAACAGATTTCCACCAGCGGCGCCTCGCTTCTGGTCGTTCCCGATCCGGTCACACTCTCTACGTCCTTTTCCACCATCTCCAAGAAAGTGGGCCCCTCGGTCGTAAACATCTCCACCACCCAGGTAATCGAAAAGCCCAAGGGCGAAAGCAAAAAGCCCAAAGATTTCGGCGATCCCTTCCAGGACTTCTTCGATCGCTTCTTTGATTCGCCCGATAATAGCCCCGACGCCGAACGCAGCCTCGGCTCCGGCGTGATCGTGGACAAAAAAGGATTCATTCTTACGAACGATCACGTAATTGATCAGGCTACCAAAATCCAGGTCACCCTTGATGGCGACCCCACGAAGTACAACGGCCGCGTAATCGGCTTCGACAAGGAAACCGATCTCGCCGTCGTTAAAATTGAGGCCGACCACGACCTGTCCATCGCCAAGCTCGGCAATTCCGACGGCGTCCAAGTCGGCGACTGGGTCCTCGCGTTCGGCAGTCCTTTCGGCCTGAACTCCACCGTCACCGCTGGCATCATCAGCGCGAAAGACCGCTCCAATGTCGGCCATCAATTTCAGCGCTTTATCCAGACCGACGCGGCCATCAACCCCGGCAATTCCGGCGGCCCACTCGTCAATATGGCCGGCGAAGTGATCGGCATTAACACTGCCATCTATACCGGCAGCCGCGGCTTCGAAGGCGTTGGCTTTGCGCTCCCCTCCACCAGCGTCATTCGTGTTTACAACGACCTGATCACCAAGGGCAAAGTAACGCGCGGCTCCATCGGCATCACTTTCCAGGAAGATCGCAGCAATAATCCAGTCCTTCTCAAAGAACTCGGCGCTCCTTACGGAATCGTCGTCGAAGCCATCGAGCCCGGCAGCCCCGCTGAAAAAGTGGGCCTGCAGCCCGGCGACGTCATTACCGACATAAACGGTCAGCCTGTCCACACCGGAGCCGACCTCGTCAATCCCATCGCGGACACTCCCATCGGCCAGTCCGTGCAAGTTCGCTATGTTCGCAACAAGCAGTCCAAGGAAGTTGGGCTCGTCGTTGCCGATCGCTCGAAAATATTCCCGCAGACCGCGCAGGCTGCCGAAGACCAGCGCGACCAGCAGGACACGCCCGGCCAGTTCGGCTTGCACGTCGAGGATTTGACCCCTGATCTCGCACACAAGCTCGGCATGGGTAAGACCACCGGCGTGGTTGTCACTGAGGTCGAGCCGGCCACCTTCGCCGAAGACATTGACTTCACCCGCGGCGACGTGATCGTCGAAATCAATCACGTTCCGGTAACCAATATGACCGATTACAAGGCGCAGATGGCGAAGCTGCACCCAGGGGAAGACGTCCTATTCAAAGTAGCCCGTCGCGGCGACGCCGACCGCGTCCTCACCCTATTCCTGGCCGGTGCAGTCCCAGCCGCGCAGTAGCGGCACCGCGAAAGGTAGCGGCGGCCTTCAGGTCGCCGGCCTTTGCTTTTGGTTTGGGAACGCGAAGCGTAGCCGCTGGCGTTAACGAGGCCTCGCCGCGCCCCAAAACAAACGCGTCGCCAGTTTCCCGCATCCAATAACGGTCCGGGTTACCCGATACGCGCCGCGCGCAATGTCCCGGCTTGAGCCAGGCCGCAAAATCATCATAATAAGGGGACTGCCGAGCGCGACCCGCTTCGTCGGACGAGAGGGAAAGAATCAAGCAGCAGGGAACCAAAGCGGAGAGTAATGAAAAGCCTTTCCACACGAGCCGTTCGAATTGCAGCGCTTCTCGCGTTCGCATGCGCCGCCTCCACGGGTACGCTGGCTGCCTCCGGTGCCCGTCCGCAGCAATCCAGCCCTTCGGCGCACGCTTCAACTTCCAGCGCCAAGAAGAAAAAGTCTCATCGTCATCACAGTTCGGCGCGCCAGTCTTTCCAGAAAGCGCCCACGCCCCAACGTATTTCCGAAATCCAGGCCTCGCTCGGTCGCGGCGGTTATTACCAGGGCCAGCCCAATGGCAAATGGGACTCGAGCACCGTATCCGCGCTGCAAAAATTTCAGTCGGACAACGGCATGAACCCCAGCGGCAAGCTCGACGCTCCCAGCCTGCAAAAACTGGGCCTGGGCTCGAGCACCGCAGGTGTGGACGCGCCCAAGCCGCTATCGCACACCAGCCCCGCAGCCACCAGCACGACGTCCACGTCCGCCTCAGCGGCCGCGCCAGCAGCGGGTTCCGACGCAGCGCGAGCAACCGCCTCCAACGTCTCCGCCACGCAAGTCCCGACCCCGGCAAGCTCGTCGTCTACAACCGCCAAACCTCCGCAGCGCTAAACCCGATAGGAAGCGCGTTTGCAGCGGCACACTTCAGTGCGCCATCTGTGTCGTGGCAATACCGCTCGCGCTCACAATATCCACTGATCGCCACAAAACTCGTGGAGTGCGGCGGCGAGCCTCGCGGAATTTGCCCCCACGCCTCCGTTCGCCCAAACCGTTCGCAGGTATGACGAGCCCTCCTGCACCGCGCAAACGTCCGCATACCCGATTTACTGGATTGCTTCCCGCGCGCGATTTCCACTCCGCGAAGACTGTTTGCGCGAATCTGCGCTTTCCGCTAAAATAAATGTTTCAGCAGTGACACGCGAACCGCCTTGAGGCGGCTCTCGCAACCTGCGCTCGCTCGGCACCCGGACACCCTGAGGGAATGGCGGAAGAAAACGACAGATTTATCCTAACCTTCGACGCCGCCGACGAGTACCGCCCGGAAGCTCCTCCTCCCCCTGAAATTCCCGCGTGGAAAGACGGCAGCATCCGCATTGGTATTCACACATCCATCGCCGGAGACATCTCCGGGTCGCTCGAAATTGCTCACGGGCTCGGCGCCAACGCCCTGCAAATCTTTTCTTGCAGCCCGCGCATGTGGGAGCGCGGCGGCGCCCGCATCGCCGAAGCCGAAGCCACGCGCTTCCGCGCCCGCCGGAAGGAACTCGGCCTGGGCCCGCTCGTCATCCACGATAATTACCTGATCAATCTCGCGTCGCCAAACCCGGTTCTGCGCACCCGCTCCGTGCAAGCTTTTCATCAGGAACTCGTGCGAGCAATTGCTCTAGGCGCTGACTTTCTTGTCGCCCATCCCGGCAGCGGCCGCGAAAGCTCTCCCGCAGCTGCCGTCAGCGCCATCTCGCAAGGCTTGAAACAAGCCGCGCGCGGACTGAAACTCGGCGACCTGAAAATCCTGCTGGAAAATACCGCGGGGCAGGGAAGTTCCATCGGCTCGCGCTTCGAAGAGCTCCGCGCCATTCTCGACGCGACACCCGATCTTCCCCTCGGCATTTGTATTGATACCGCGCACACCTTCGCCGCCGGTTGGGACCTGCGCACCGCCGAAGGCCTCGATGCCACGCTCCAGGCCATTGACCGCACCGTCGGCCTCGATCGCGTCTACGTGATTCACGTCAACGATTCCAAGACCCATCATGGTTCGCGCGTGGATCGTCACGAACATATCGGCAAGGGAAAAATCGGCCTCGAAGCCTTCGGGCGCATCCTGAACCACACGCTTCTCGCCGGCCGCGCTTTCATTCTCGAAACGCCGATTGATAAGCCCGGAGACGACCGCCGCAACGTCGCCGCTCTCTGGAAACTTCTTGGCCGCGAAGTAATCGCCACCGGCAACGGTATGAAGCCGCGCCCGCCCCGCGCCAAATCCAAGCGTGCGAAAGCATCGCGCGCCACTCCTAAAGCGTCTAAAAGGAAACGAAAATCGAAACCGAAATCACGCTCGCGAGGAAAGTGAACTTGGCCGATTCCGACCACAAGCACCCCAGCTACGACCCGGCGCAAATCGAGGCGAAGTGGCAAGCGGTGTGGGCAGAGCAGGGCGCATTCGACGCCGTGGACCACGACGCCTCCCGCCCCAAGTATTACATGTTGGAAATGCTGCCTTACCCCTCCGGCACCCTGCACATGGGACACATGCGCAACTACACCATCGGCGACGCCGTCGCCCGCCACAAGCGCATGTGTGGATTCAACGTCCTGCACCCCATGGGTTTTGACGCGTTCGGCCTGCCCGCCGAAAACGCCGCGATCAAAAATCACACCGCTCCCCGCGTCTGGACCGAAGAGAATATCGCCGAATTTCGCCGCGTTCTGCGCCGCTTTGGATTCAGTCATGACTGGCGACGCGAGCTCGCGACCTGCGATCCGTCCTACTACCATTGGAACCAGTGGTTCTTCCTGCGCATGTTCGAGAAGGGCATCGCCTTCCGCAAGAAGAGCAAAGTGAATTGGTGCCCTGAATGCGGCACGGTGCTAGCCAACGAGCAGGTGATTGACGGCTACTGCTGGCGCCACGAAACCACTCTCGTTGAATCGAAAGAGCTCGAACAGTGGTTTTTCCGCATCACCCAATATTCCGACGAGCTTCTCGACGACATGAAGCAGCTGGCAGCCGGTTGGCCCGAGCGCGTCCTCGCCATGCAGCGCAATTGGATCGGCAAATCGCGCGGCACGCGCGTGAAATTTGCCGTCGCGCAAATGGAAGGCGTCGCACTGGAAGTCTTCACCACTCGTGTGGACACCATCTACGGCGCGTCGGCCATCGTAATTTCTCCAGGCCATCCCAAAGTCGAAGAGCTGCTCGCCGGTGTCCCCGGCCGCGGCGCGATGGAAGCGCAACTAAAAGTCATGCGCCAGAAAAGCATGCGCGCAGCGGACATCGCCACCGCCGAGAAGGAAGGCTTCTTTACCGGCCGCTTTGCCGTCAATCCCTTCTCCGGCGCGCATATTCCGATTTGGGTAGCGAATTTCGTCCTCGCCGAATATGGCACGGGCGCCGTAATGGCCGTTCCCGCTCACGACCAGCGCGATTACGAATTCGCCGAAAAATATCACCTGCCGGTAAAGATCGTCGTCCAACCGCTGAACGGAGCACCGCTGCGCCTCGATCGCATGTCTGAGGCTTACACCGAATATGGCCGCCTAGTTGATTCCGGCCCCTACGCCGGACTCACCACCGAGCAAGCGCTAGAAAAGATGACGGCCGACGCTGCCGCCAAGGGTTTCGGTGTCGGGGAGACCACCTATCGCCTCAAAGATTGGGGCGTCTCGCGCCAGCGTTACTGGGGCACGCCGATTCCGATCGTGTACTGCGAAAAAGACGGAATCGTCGCAGTCCCCGATGATCAGCTGCCCGTGCGCCTCCCGGAAAACGTCACGCTCACCGGAGAAGGGCAGTCGCCACTCGCCAGCTCTCCCGAATTCGTAAACACCACGTGTCCGAAATGTGGCGGCCCAGCCCGCCGCGAGACGGACACGATGGACACTTTCGTGGACTCGTCCTGGTATTTCTATCGCTACACCGATCCACACAACGACCACGCGCCCTTCGACAAAGAAAAAGTCCGCTACTGGTTTCCCATTGACCAGTACGTCGGCGGCATCGAACACGCCATTCTGCATCTGCTCTATTCCCGCTTTTTCTGCAAAGTGATGCGCGATCTAGGTCTCGTGAATCACAGCGAGCCCATCGCGCGCCTCTTCACGCAGGGCATGGTGCAAAAAGGCGGAGTCGCGATGTCCAAATCGCGCGGCAACGTCGTTGGCGCAATTGACATGGCCGATAAATACGGCTGCGATACCGCGCGTCTCTACATTCTGTTCGCGGCGCCTCCGGAAAAAGATCTCGAATGGAGCGAGGAAGCCATCGAAGGCGCCTCGCGCTTTCTGAACAAAGTCTATCGCCTGATTGCAAAACACGCCGACCGTCTGCGCGACATCCAAACCGATCTCACGCAAAAAACCGATCTGGCCAGCGCCACCGCCAAGGAAAAGCTGCTCGTTCGCAAAGTCCACCAAACACTCAAGCGCGTCACCAACGACTTCGAAGTTCGCTGGCACTTCAATTCGTCCGTCGCGCTGCTCATGGAACTCGTCAACGAAATCCAGTCACAGGAGCCCCTCGACGCCGACATCAGCCCCATGATCCTCAAGCGCGTCCTCGAATCTCTGCTCCTGATGCTCGCGCCCATGGCTCCGCACATTTCCGAAGAACTCTGGCAAATGCTGGGCCACACCCAGGGCCTGACGTACGAAAAATGGCCGACCTATCGCGAAGACCTTGCCCGCGAAGAGCAATTCGAAGTAATCATCCAGATCAATGGCCGCCTCCGAGGCAAAATCCTGGTAGACGACGGCCTAAGCGAAGACGAAACCCGCGAGCGCGCCGTGAAAGACCCGCGCATCGCCATCCTGCTAGACGGCAAACAAGTGATCAAGACCGTGGTAGTGCCAAAGAAGCTCGTAAGCATTGTTTTGCGGTAGCCAGGAACGGCCTCACAATTGGCGCCGAAGAAAAGCGGATGTCATCCCGAGCGCAGCGAGGGATCTCTCTTCACTGCCGATCGCGAAGCGACCAGCAGCGTTAGTCGGGCAGCACTTTAGGACACCCACGGTGCCACAAATGACGACCACCGCATCAGCCGCACAAAAAGACGCCGGAGGCACCGTGAGCACCAAACACGGCATCGTAGTCCTGGATTTCGGCGGCCAATACACGCAACTGATCGCCCGCCGCATCCGCGAAGAAGAGGTCTTCTCCGCCATCCTCCCATGCACCGCAAAACTCGAAGAAATCCGCGCGCTAGAACCGGTAGGCATCGTCCTCTCCGGCGGCCCCAGCTCGGTCTACGATAAAGACGCCCCGCACTGTGACACCCAAGTCCTCCACCTCGACGTCCCGGTCCTGGGCATCTGCTACGGCATGCAATGGCTCACCCATTCTCTCGGCGGCAAAGTCGGCCTCGCCAAACGCCGTGAATACGGCCCCGCGCAACTCGACATCGCGTGCGCGTCCAAACTCTTCGCCGGCATCCCCAACCGCCTGAAAATCTGGAATAGTCATGGCGACCACGTCGTCGAAGTCCCCCCCGGTTTCGCCATCACGGGACGCACCGACAACGCCATCGGTTCCTTCGAACACGCCGAAAAGAAATACTACGGCGTCGAATTTCACCCCGAAGTGAACCACACTGATCGCGGCACCGAAATCCTGCACAATTTCGTCTTCGAGATCTGCGGTGCAACGAAAAACTGGAACCGCGCCGGCTTCATCTCCGCCACCGTGGACGCCATCCGCGCGCAAGCCGAAGGCGCCCGCGCAATCTGTGCGCTTAGCGGAGGAGTCGATTCCGCCGTCGCCGCCGCGCTCGTCCATCGCGCCATCGGAGACCGCCTCACCAACGTCTTCGTGGATACCGGACTGCTGCGCGCCCACGAATATGAAGAAACGCTAGAGCTACTGCGCCAACGCCTCGGGCTCAACGTTATCGGGGTAGACGCTTCTGAGCGCTTCCTCGGCAAACTCGCCGGCGTCACCGACCCCGAACAAAAACGCAAAATCATCGGGAACGAATTCATCGCCGTCTTTGTCGAAGAGCAGCGTAATTTGCTCGCCGCCTCTGCCGGCCTGCCCGTAAAATTCCTGGTCCAGGGAACGCTCTATCCCGACGTAATCGAATCCGTCTCGGTAAAAGGCCCGTCCGCCGTCATCAAGTCTCACCACAATGTTGGCGGCCTCCCAGCAGATATGCCCTTCGGCCTGATCGAGCCGCTGCGCGATCTTTTCAAGGACGAAGTGCGCCAAATAGGCCGTGAATTGGGCCTTCCCGAGGAGATCCTGGTCAAGCATCCGTTCCCGGGACCAGGGCTCGCCGTGCGCTTGCTGGGCGCGATCGCCCGCGAAAAGTTGGAGACACTTCGCGCAGCCGATGCGGTAGTAGTCGAAGAAATTCGCCGTGCTGGTCTCTACGAAAAAGTTTGGCAGGCTTTTGCGGTGCTATTGCCGGTGCAGAGCGTAGGGGTAATGGGCGATGGCCGGACGTACGGATACACCATCGTGGTCCGCGTTGTCGATTCGCAAGATGCGATGACTGCCGATTGGACCCGACTGCCTCGTGAAGTGCTCGAGCGAATTTCCGCGCGCGTCGTCAACGAAGTCCCCGGAGTCAACCGGGTCGTTTACGACATCAGCTCGAAACCACCTAGCACCATCGAATGGGAGTGAAGCAAGTCCCCACACGCTAAAAACTCTCCAGGAGAGTTCTTAGCGGTTAGCCATCTTTTGGGCCATGTACAAAAGCAACCGGCGGTCGCCTTCGTCAATTCGGCCCAGCAGCCTGCGAAAACGGCCCAGGACTCGCGCTTCTTTTCCACGGCTTCCCCACGCGATATCATCGGCCGACTTCCGCTTGGGAAGGTTCGGCAGCACGGGTGGTTCTTCGCCGTCGTAGAAAAGTTGGTACAGAGGCACTTCCATGGCGCGTGCCAACTTTTCCAGCGTCTCGATCGCCGGAACGGTATGCCCGTTCTCGACGCGCGAGATGTAACAGCGCAGAAGCCCGGTACGCTTCTCGATGTCGCCTTGAGAAAGTTTCTTGGTTTCACGTAGCAGACGGATGCGTTCTCCGATTATCATGGGCGGTATTGTCACATGGTACTCTGACTCCTGCAACAACAGATTTGCACACTCGGGAAGCAGCACCAAACTTCCCCTGTAACCGGAAACCGATGCCTGACGTCCCAAAGGGTATGGCAGCCAGCGCTTCCGCCATTCCGCTCCCGGTCACCCGGCGCGAGAAGGGCGAGGAAGAAAGGCAACTGGTCCGCTTGGCCCAGAGCGGCGAGGAAGCCGCTTTTGAGGAGCTGATCCGGCGCCATCAGCAGCGTGTTTTCGGCTTGGTCAGCGGGATCCTGCGCCGGCGCGAAGATGTGGAAGATGTCGTCCAGCAGGTTTTTCTGAAAGTTTTCGTGTCCTTAAAGCGCTTTGACCAGCGCGCGGCCTTTTCCACCTGGCTGTACAAGATTTCGGTGAATGAGTGCTGGGATTACCTGCGCAAAAAGAAAGTTCGGCCGCTCGTTTATGAAGCCGATCTTTCCGAGGAACAAGTCTCGCGACTGGACGGTGTCGTTTCCGCCGACCGGCCACCGGCCAGCCCCATGGACCGCGCGGAGGCCCGCGACCTTCTCGAACGCATGATGGAGAAACTGCCGGAGCAGGATCGTGCGCTTCTCGTGCTGAAGGAAGTGGAAGGGTTCTCGGTACAGGAACTAGCGGAAATTCTCGATCTCAACGTCAACACCGTAAAAGTGCGCCTTTTCCGTGCTCGCGCTCGCTTGATGGATGTGTATCGCCGGAAGCTCAAGGAAACTCCTGAGCGGACTCCGGAAGTTAAGAAGGAAGAAGCTAAGAAGGAAAAGGACCAACGGTCATGAATGAAGACTACCGTTCCGTGGCATGTCAAGAGTATGAAGCCGTCCTGGAAGATCATGTCAACGGCGATCTGGGCGGCCCCGAAGCCGCGGCTCTCTCGGAACATTTGAAGACTTGCTCCGGCTGCCGCGCCGCTCTCGACGAAGCCGTACTCAGCGCGCGCCTGCTTCGCGTCGCCGAGCCAGCCGCCGATCCTGGTCCGGGCTTCAGCCACTTGGTCATGGCTCGCATTCGCGCCGAACTTCATCCCAACGAAGCCAAGAGC
Source organism: Candidatus Acidiferrales bacterium (assembly GCA_049287725.1). Taxonomy (GTDB): domain Bacteria; phylum Acidobacteriota; class Terriglobia; order Acidiferrales; family UBA7541; genus Palsa-295. The sequence goes on from JBAQGJ010000169.1 coordinate 138,977, forward strand.
GTCTGGCAGTCGTTCGTTTCGTTGTCGTGGCGCTTCGCCGCCATGGCGGCCTTCGCGCTCGTGCTGCTCGTCACCTTTGATTTCTCTCGTCACAATCAATTCCAGGCAGACCCGTCGCTGATGGCCGCCAATACGCTTCCGGAGCTGGTCCCCGACCATCGCTCCGTGCCGGCCAGTGCTGATGACGTCCTGCTGATGATGGCGGAAACGAACCATGGAAAATAGTAAAACACGCAGCGAAGCGGCCGTTCTGGTCCTGGTGGTTTTCGTGCTCGGCGTGCTGCTCGGAGGCCTCGGCAACCACCTTTGGGGCGAGCGCGTCTGGGGCCACGCCTATCCGCCCGGCCCGCCCACCCACGTCGAAATCGTAAACAACCTAACGCATGAGTTGCAGCTCACCCCGGAGCAGCAGCGGCAACTCAGCGCCATCGTGGATGACACCCGAACCAAAATCCGCGCCGCCTACGCTCCCGCCGACGCTCAGCGCGAGCAACTTCGCCAGCAAGGCCGCGCGCGCATCCGCGCCATCCTCACTCCCGAACAATTGCCCAAGTTCGAGGCCTTCATGGCCCGCATAGACGAGCAACGCAAAAAAGAATCAGAGCAACACCAACCTCCGCACTAGCTCGCGCCATAGAAAGTATCTAGCAACGAAGAACGTGGAAGGTCGTAGTGTGCGCAGCCAGCTGCAAAAGGAGCAAACGATGAAGCCAACGGCTAAAGTTCTACTCGCAGTTCTTCTTTTCACCCCGCCCGTTCTTGCCCAGAATCAGGCTCCGGCCTCCAATCCGCAGGCCGCCGCTTGCGGTTCAAACGATGTCCACTACGATATCAAGAAGGATTCATCCGAGCACATCGCGCAACTCGAACCGGGCAAGGCGCTGGTCTACATCATCCAGGATGAAGACCATCCTGACTGTTTCAAATGCGATACGACCACAAGAGTCGGGCTGGATGGCTCCTGGGTAGGAGCGAACAATGAAGATTCATATTTCTATTTCTCAGTTGAGCCCGGCGAGCACCACCTCTGCGCAGACCGGCTGCCCCAACTGGGAGTAACGTCGAAACCGATTTCGCTGCTCGGCTTTACGGCGGAGGCGGGAAAAACCTACTACTTTAGAATCCACGCCATATACGGCGCAGACCGCGGTGCCAGCTACTCCGAGTTCGGCGCGGTGAATCCCGACGAAGCAAAATACCTGATTTCGATTTCGCCCTACGCCACTTCACATCCCAAGAAATAACTGTGGACAATGAGGAAGCGCGCCTTCAGCCCCGCCGTAACGCGGCACGTGTTTAAAGGGCTGTAGCCCCTGAAGCCATGTTTAGATTTTCTCCCGCAAACAGCTAGAAGGGAATATCCTCGTCCGAAATTTCCGGCCCTGCTCCGCTCGGCTCGTCATGTATCGGTCCGCCTTCCATATCCGGATCCGCCGGACGCCCGCCGCCAAAGCCACCGCCGCCACCATGTGAAGCGCCCGCCCCGGCGCCCGCCGCGGCTCCATCGGCCCGTCCGCCCAACATGCGGAAATTCGTCGCCACAATTTCAAAACTCGTCCGCTTCTGGCCTTCCTTATCCTGCCACTCGCGCGATTGAATCCGGCCCTCGATAAACACCAGCGAGCCCTTTTTCAGATACTGCTGCGCGATCTCCGCCTGTTTGCCCCACACCACGATCTTGTGCCATTCGGTGCGCTTCTGCCGCTCGCCGTTTTTATCCTTGTACGTCTCGTCGGTGGCCACAGAAAAATTCGCCACCGCCTGCCCGCCTCCGGTAAATCGCGTTTCCGGATCGCGTCCCAACCGTCCCACCAGAATCGCCTTGTTCACTGACATGTCTGTCCCTACCTCGTCGCGAGATTGCCCTGAACCGCTGAGTATAGCCGAACTACGCCGCGCCTGGAAATAAACCGCGTGCCGTCACGCGCGAGCGTAGCGAAGTTCCGAGGCACGCTGCCCCGCGAAGCGATTTGAATTTTACCAGGACTCTAATTTTTCGAGAGGTAGGGTGGGTTTCAGACCCGCTTGACCAAACTCTGCTAGAATCCTCACGCATCAACCACCAACGCCGGAGGCGCCCATGCCCCAAACGCAAAATTTCGCCAATCACTCAAAAATGGTACCCCTTTTCCACTACTTCGTGCTCCCCATGCTCTTCATCAACTTGGTGTCCTCAATCATGCACACCGTGCGCCATTTTTCCGCGGACGCGGTAATCGCAGTTCTTTTAGCCGCAGCGCTGCTCCTGCTTGCGCTCTACGCCCGTACGTTCGCGCTCGCCGTTCAGGATCGCGTCATCCGTCTCGAAATGCAGTTGCGTCTCCAGAACTTGCTTCCCGCCGACCTACGCCCACGCATCTCGGAATTCACGGTAAACCAACTAGTCGCGCTCCGCTTCGCCAGTGACGCGGAACTCCCCGGTCTGGCCCGCAAGACCCTGGCGGAAAATCTCCGCGAACGCAAAGCCATCAAGCAATTGATCCGCGATTGGCAACCGGACAATCTTCGCGCCTGAACGCGGGAGCGTCACGCCGCCAAAAGTTTTCAGAATCGGTTAGCTGGATTGTTTCCGCGGAACCTTCGCACCCTTCTTGCGCGCTTCCGAAAGTCCGATCGCGATCGCCTGCTTTCGGCTCGTGACTTTCCCGCCTTTACCACCCTTTCCCGAACGCAAGGTTCCGCGCTTCTCTCGCCGCATCGCGCTTTCCACGCTTTTGCTCGCCGCCTCACCGTACTTCCGTCTCGATCCTTTTCTCGCTGGCATGGCATCCTCCTCGAATCTCGAATCACCCGACGCTTCGACTCTAGCCGCACACCCACAACAATTCTATACAGCGATGACCGGGGACGTGAGCCAGAGGGAGGTAGGCAACAGATTCCGATGTCGCGAAAAGACGCCCGCGCCGAGGTGCCTAGCGCCGGCGTCTCACGGGTCCTTGAACGCTGCTCTTGTAGCGGCGCACGTCCTGTGCGCGATTGACATGCCGAACGGACTTTAGGAAGGAACGCCTATGGGGACCAGTTGAAAACGACTACCGAATATCCGCCATCGCTGCGAAGTTACCAATCTGTAGCGCAGACCCTACCGGGTCCCGGCATGCGGTGTCGTCCCAACTCCCAGCTCTTTCAACTTCGCCTGCGCTCGTCGCGAATCGTCGGTTCCGGGAAATCTCCGCACCACCTCGCGCAGATCCCGAATTCCGCTCGCCTTCGTGCCCAACGAAATCTCCGCAAGCCCCTTCTTCAGCAACGAAGCTCCTTGCTTATAGCTCTGCGGATAATTCTGCAAAACCAGGTTGTACTGCGCGATGGCATCCTTGAACTCGCCCTGCTGGTAAGCAATCTCGCCCAGATAAAATTGCGCATTCGAGGCCAGATCGGTGGAAGGGAACTGTTTCACGTAGTCGCTGAACTCCTGCCGCGATAAATCATAATTTCCAGTCGTGAAATCGCGCAACGCGTTCTGATACAAAGTGTCCGAAGAAATTCCCGGCATCTGCCCCGGAGGATTTCCGCCCGCAGCATTTGGCGGAGCACTTCCGGTCGGAGCCGTTCCTGGAGCGCCCGTTGCGCCGCCCGGTCCCGGAGCCGCCGTGCCGCCCAGCACCGGCGCTGCGCTGCCCGCGAGCCGGCCGTCGATGCTCTGCAGCGTGCCCTGGATGTCGTTCAATTGAGTGGCGATTTTCCCCACGCGCGCCTGCACGTCCTGCAGATTGTCCGAAAGTCCCTGCGTCTGCGAGGTCATCGCGTCAATCTTAGAACTGCTATTCGCCGTGGCTTCCTGCACGTTCTTTTGCAGCGTGCCCATCTGCGCGCCCAATCCGTTCACCGAATCCAGCGACTGCTGCACCAGCGTGCGCATCGAAGCGTTATTCGCGTCGATCGCCGTACGCATCGCTTGCTGCCCTTGCAGCAGCTGCGACACCTGTTCCTGCAGTTGAATAATTTCTCTGGAAACGGCGCCCGTGGGACGCGGACTCAGCATGGATCCGCCGATCGCGCCTACCAACACCGCCGCCGCAGCCAGCGCAACTGATTTTGTGCGCATAGGAATACCTCCTGGACGAGGATAGCTCAATTCACTAGGACGGAAGCGGTCCGGGCCAATTTCACGCCCTCCCCGCGCCTCGGTTTTGTAGGGGCGGGCTTGGACCCGCCCCTACGGTCTCGAGTAGGTGCAACCGCAACCGCTCTTACCGTTAGTGCGCCGCTACAAAGTGCGCCCGCCGGTTCTGCTGCCAGCACTGTTCCGTGTGCTCGGTGCAGAATGGACGCTCTTTGCCCCAGCTCACGGTGTCCATCCGATCCGCGGTGATGCCGAGCGAGATCAGATAATTCTTGGCCGCTTGCGCACGCCGCTCGCCCAACCCGATGTTGTATTCCGTCGAGCCGCGCTCGTCGCAATGGCCCTCGATCGTCACCCGCAAGGTCGGATACGAACGCAAAAATTCCGCATCCTTCGTCAACGCCTCCCGCGCGTCTCCGCGAATGTCGGACTTGTTGAAGTCGAAGTAGGCATCCTTCACGTTCTGCTCGAACAATTCGCTCATGTTCGGAGCCGTCGAAGGAGCTTCCGCCGGCGCACCCACCGTTACGCGCGCTGTGGCCGTGGCGCTTCCGCCCGGCCCTGTCGCCGTAATCGTGTAGGTCGTGGATTCGGTCGGGTTCACGGGCGTTGAACCTTGCAGCGCTACTTTGCCCACGCCCGGCTCAATGTCCGCATCGGTCGCATCCGTGGATGTCCACGTCAGCGTCACTGTGTCGCCGCTTTTGATCGTGCTCGGCGCCGCATTCAACGTCACTGTCGGCTGCGCCGCGGATGGCGTCGGCGGTGCGCTTGTCGGGGGAGTAGTGGCTACCTGCTTTTTACATCCACCCACAAACACAAACACCGCCAGCGCTCCCAGCAAGAGCGTGAGCTTTCGACTACTGCTTACTTCCATGGATTGCCTCCTCCTTGGTTTCACGAGTCCCTCGGCGGTGGTAAGCCCATATTTACTCCCGCCCGGTTTTTTCGTGTACATGGCCCGGTAAAGCATTCGCCGCATCGTTCGGCGGTAAAAAATGGATGGCTGTTGCCCTATTTCGAAGACCAATTGGGCGATTCGTTTTGGCCTTCATACGTCAGTTCCCGCGGCAGGCTTCCATCGGCCAGCATGGACCAGATCTGCCGCGTTCCGGTGCGCGTGGATTCAAATACCAGGTGCCGGCCGTCCGGCGCCCAGCTCGGACGTTCGTTGCGCCCCGCATCCCGCGTCAATTCCACGAGTTGTCGGTTCACAACGTCCATAATATAGATATCGAAATTGCCGCTCGGTCGTCGCCAGCTAAATGCCAGCAGTTGTCCATTCGGTGACCATGCCGGATCCACCACGTAACCCATGTCCGGCATGTCCAATTTCTGCACGTCGGTTCCATCCGAATTCGCCAGGTACAACACCGGGTCTCCGGCGCGGTCGCTCACAAACACAATCTGTTTCCCGGTCTTTGGATTCCATGCCGGCGACGTGCTCACGCCCGCCGAAAACGTAATCCGCTTCAATCCTCCGCCATTCACGTCCGAAATATAAACCTGTGGATCCCCGCTCAGGCTGGACATAAACGCGATCTGCGACCCGTCCGGCGAAAATGCCGGAGAACTGTTCGACCCGCGATAGCGCGGAAACGAAATCAAGCGGTCGGACACCGTCGAATACATGCAAATCTGCGGCGACACCACTCCACGGAACGGCACATAGCATGTAAACGCGATCCGCGTGTCATCGGGCGACCAGCGCGGCGTCAGCGAAATGGATTTCAAGTGCGTTAGCTGGTGCTGGTTCGAACCGTCGTAATCCATCTCCCAGATTTCTTTGTTTCCGCTGTGGGTGCTCACGTAGGCGATTTTCGTCTGCGCGATTCCCGCCGCTCCGCCGCTCAAAATCCCGACGATATCGTCCGCGAATTGGTGCGCCAGCGCTCGCGCGCCCGCATCGGTCGCCGGTCCACGATAGATTTTTTGCAGCGCGATCGGGGCCTGGGGGTTGCGTACGTCGGACAAAAATCCCGCCGCGGCCAAATTCGCGCCATCCGCCGCCAGGTTTCCGTACGCCAGCATGTACGCGTTCGCCGGCGCTCCGGACCAATCCGCGAATTTCACTTCGCTCGGCTGGCTCGGCACTCCCGGCGGATAAAAGCTCGGACTGACCATCTCGAGGATTCCGCAATAATCCAGGTCCGCCCACAAAACGTCGTGGAATGTTTTCTCCAAAGCTGGCGGGGTAGCCTGCCGCACCGCAAATTCCGGCACCGCGAGCCGCGCCTTGCTGACGCCCAGCCCCGTCCCAGTCTTAAACCAGTCCTGCGCCGCAGCCGGTCCCGCGCAAATAAGCGCGCCAACAAAAAACATCGTAAAAATTAAAAGTCTCTGCGTAATTTTTATTCTCATGGTTTCTTTAGCCCGTCATCCTGAGCGCAGCGAAGGATCTCTCTTCTGCCCGGCAGTCTATGAGTCCGTTCATCGTTGCCTTTCTCTGCGTCCTCTGCGTTCCGACCTCTGCGCACTTTGCGTTAAATCTCTTGCCGTTGCCGTTCACCTCTTAAAATCAAACCAAAATTCCACGCTAACCTTGCCCCCCGAGTAAGCCGCCGGCAATTGCTGCATCGGGCTAGCATCCCGTATCGCCCGCACCGCCGACGAATCCACCGACGGATTTCCGCTCGACTGCGTCACCTGAATATTCGTCACCGTCCCATTCCGCAAAATATCGAACGTCGCCACCACCCGCGGCGCAAAACTGATTCTCGGATCCACGGTGGATTGCAACCAAGCCCCGCTCACCTTCCGTTGCACCGCTTCCACGTACCATGAAAACCGGTCCCCGAAATTTCCCGCCCCCGGCCCGGCGAAGCCCATTCCCGCCTGCGTCGAGGTTCCCGATCCCATCGCAAACGAAGTGTACGGCACTGTCGGCGTTCCGCCTCCTCCGTACGGCACGGCGTTTGGCGGAGGCGGGGTCGGATTTTCGAGCACCTTCGAAGGACGTGTCACATACTTCGGCGGCTTTTTCTTTTCGAATTTTGGAATCGGAGTCGCATCCGGCGGCACTACCGGCTTCGGCTGCGGCTCGGCTTTGTACAGTCCCTTGGATTCATCCACCACGCGGCTCGGCGTTTCCACCGCCGGACGCGGCATCGGCACCGCCGGCAAACTCCCCACCACTCCCACCGTGATCGCGCCGCCCGGTCCGCCCCATCCTTCGCCCTGCTGCGAAAACATCGCCGAACCGATAAACAGCACCGCCAGCGCCGCATGCATCACGAGCGAAATTGACAGCGGTCCTTTTAGATTGTCTTGTGCCGGGTTTGCGGCCAGGGAAGCCATTTCACTGAATCTGCGCGCGCTCGGTAAGCGGCTGGGTCACCACGCTGATGTTTTGAATGCCGGCTTGCCGCAGAGCATCCACCACGGTCGCCCAACTGCCGAAGGGAACTGTCTCGTCGCAGCGCACGTACACCGCCTGATGCTGCGGGTCCTTCATTTGTGAAGTCACTTGCGCGCCCACCTCGTGGATGTTCACCGGCTTGTCGTTTAGATAGACCCGTTGCGCCCGGTCAATCGTAATCACCATTCGCTGCTCGGTCAGTTCCTTCACCGTCTTCGTCTTCGGAACGTCCACCTCGATCCCGGACTGCAAAATCGGCGCGGTAATCATGAAAATAATCAAAAGCACCAACACCACGTCAATAAACGGAACCATATTGATTTCCGATAGTGACGTCCCGGTTTCGCGCTGTATTTGCGGCATTGTCTCTTCTTAACCCAATCCGCTAAACGGAGCGGTTGTCATCCCGAGCGCAGCGAGGGATCCGCTTTTCTCGTACGCGGCGTCGATCGCACTTTGCGTTCGACAACTCTACTTCACCCTCGTACGCCCCATTTCTACTATCCACAACCCAGCGCCAGAGGCGCGGCAGAAATTAGCCCAGCGCGTAAGTGCTGGGTAAGCATCCCAAAAAAGACGAGCGCCGTAGGTGCGACACTCCCAACGCAACAACACTCTCGCCACAACGACAACCGAGCACCCTAAGCGCTGTAAATCGTCTCGATCTTCGCCACAAACTCCGCCGCAAAACTATCCATCCGTGCGGCCACCACGCGAATCTTCCCCAAGTATAGGTTATACGCAATCACCGCCGGAATCGCCGCAAACAATCCCGCCGCCGTCGTGATCAACGCCTCCGCAATTCCCGGCGCCACCGCCCGCAAACTCGCCGCGCCTGCATCGCCCAATCCCGCAAACGCGTCCATCACTCCCCACACCGTTCCAAACAATCCAATGAACGGCGAAACCGATCCCGTCGTCGCCAGCCAAGACATCCACTTCTCCAGCCCGCGCACTTCTTCAGCCGCGGCCACCTGCATCTGCACTCCCACCGAGTTCGCGCTCTTCACGCGAGGAGGAGCCGCCACCGCCGTCGCTCCCCCACCCATACCCGGCGCGTTCGGTCGCCGATCCGGCATTCCCAACTGCGCTTCGAGCTCGCGATATCCCGCCTGGTATACATGTATGAGCGGGCTCGCGCCTGCCCCCATCCGCAATGTCGCCGGATCAGGCAGTCCGCGCCCCGCGCGAAACATTTCCAGGAATTTTCTGGTTTGTCGGTCGATTGACCCAAGCCTCTGGGACTTTTGCAAAATGATAGCCCACGAAAAAACAGAGAGGACCAACAGGATGCAGAGTACTACGCGCGCCACCCAACCCGTTTGCGTGATCAGTGTCTCGAGCCGGCTGGTGAATAGCAACAGCGCCAGGACGGAAATTGTTTTCCCCCAGAAAAAAATTTTGAAAAATGGCCCTCGAACACCGTAGCACACGCAATCAACAAGGGTCAAACGAATCAATCATCTACATCATTCCCCTGATGCCCGAAAGGACACAGCAATCCCGCCAATCCGCGCATCCAACCAGCAAAACTTTCGCCGCCAAGACCTTTGAGAACCGCGCAGCCGCATCCGGCAAGGTCTCCCGGCGCCGTATTCATGTGGCAATATGCTGTCCACCGGAACAGAACGATTTGAAATCATTTGCCTCACCTCTCAGTCGTGAGTGTCCAGCCCCAATCGTGAATTATAGACTGGCCACGTTATCGCGGCGCATTTCACCCTGTGTCGGGCACCGTGTTAAACTTCGGACCAAGCGATGAGTAAGACTTTCGACATCGGAATCGAATCGCTCGCCGTCGGGACGGCCAACCGGCAAGCCGCGCCGCTCCCGCTCCCACTCCGCGCGGCCCGCGAAATGCCAGAAGACCCCGCACAAGGAAGCGCGAACGCAGGTCCGGCAGGGAAGTCCTACTTCATCGAAACCTTCGGCTGCCAGATGAACGACCACGACAGCGAAAAAGTGTCCGGCGTCCTCCAGGGAAGAGGTTATCGCCCCGTCGCCAGCCCCGCGCAAGCCGATCTCGTCCTCTACAACACCTGCAGCATCCGCGAAAAAGCCGCGCAAAAGGTTTTCGCGCGCCTGGGCGACTGGAAAACGATATCGAACGGCAAAATCATCGGCGTCCTGGGCTGCTTGGCCCAGCAGGAAGGCGAAGAAATTTTCGAACGCGCTCCCTGGGTCAGCTTGGTCTGCGGCTCGGCCAGCTATCGCAAGCTTCCCGATCTGATCGCCCAACTCGAATCCGGCGGCCGCCGCGTCACCGGCCTCGATCTCGACACCGACGAAACTTTCGAAACCGAAATCACCCGTCGCGATAATCTTCTCCGCGCCTACATCACCATCATCGAAGGCTGCGACTATTCCTGTTCCTACTGCGTCGTCCCGCACACCCGCGGCCCAGAACGCAGCCGCGCAAGCGATGCTGTGCTCTCGGAAGCCCGCCGCCTGGCCGATGCCGGCTACACCGAGATCCAGCTCCTGGGCCAAACCGTCAACTCCTACCGCGACCCCTCGCCGCGCCACTGGAATTTCACGGACCTCCTGCGCGCCGTTGCTGCCGTTCCCGGAATTCGCCGCGTGCGTTTCACCACTTCGCATCCCAATGATTTCCACCGCGAAATCATCCAGGCCATCGACGAAGTCCCCGCCATCTGCGATCACGTCCACCTGCCGGTGCAATCCGGCTCGACGCGCGTCCTGCGCGAAATGCGTCGCACTTACACTCGCGAAGAGTACCTCGAAAAAATCAGCTGGATCCGCGCCGCCCGCCGGCCCATCAGCATCACTTCCGACATCATCATCGGCTTCCCCGGCGAGACCGAAGAAGACTTCGCCCACACTCTCTCACTGCTAGACGAAGCCCAATACGACGCGATCTTCTCCTTCAAATACTCGCCGCGTCCCAACACCAGCGCCATGCACATGCCCGACGCCATTCCCGAAGAAGAAAAGTCCCGTCGCCTCGCCATCCTCAACGAGCATCAGCGCCAAATTCAAATCAAGCGCAACGAAAACCTGACCGGCGCGACCTACGAAGTCCTGGTAGACGCCCGCCACTCCGCCCGCAATCAGTGGGCCGGACGCTCCACCTGCAATCGCATGATAAATTTCACTTCGCCTCGCGATAACATTCTGGGAGAATACCTGCAGGTTAAGATTTTGCGCGCCGGTCCGAATAGTTTGGTCGGCGAGCATGTCGTCTGAAGTTAGGGGGAGGCCACCATGGAACTCGAAGTAAAGATTCGAGGCTTGATGATGGACCCCGTCACCAACATGCCTGTGGTCGTCCTCAAGGAAACTACCGGCAGCGGCGTTCTGCCCATCTGGGTCGGCATCTACGAAGCCAACGCGATAGCGCTCGAAATTGAAAAAGTGCAAACGCCGCGGCCCATGACTCACGACTTGCTGAAAAATGTCCTAACCGGTTTGAACGTCCACGTGCAGCGCGTCGTCGTCTCCGACTTGAAAGATGACACTTTCTACGCCTTAATCTGGATGGAGCGCGACGGCCAGACCATGTCCATGGATTCGCGCCCCAGCGACGCGCTGGCCCTCGCCCTACGTCTCGATTGCCCCATCTACGTCGAGGATGAAGTCCTGAAGCATTCCCGCATGTCCACCGCCGTCAGCGAAAAAAGCTCCAGCGAAGATCTCCGCAAGTGGCTGGAGAATCTCAACGACGAGGATCTCGGCCGCTATAAGATGTAGCCGTGCGCCGCGCTACAAAATTCCTTCTTCCGCTGTTGGTAATTCTTCTCGCCCCGCAATTTGTCCTCGCGCAGATGCCGGATCGTCAGCCCGGAGGCAATCCGAACATTCCTCCGTCCGCGCAGCCCTCCGAGCCGGAATCGCCCCAGCCGCCCCCAACTCCGGAGCACTCCCGCGTGGTCTATATCACTGACTTTGAACTAAACTCTGTCGCGCAGTCGGCCGATTCGAATCACGCCGCGAGTAGTGCACCGCAAGCGAGCGACACGCCGCCCCCCGCCAACAACTCGCCGCAAACGAATGCGTCCGCGATTCAGGCGCAACATATCGTGAAGCTGATGTCCGATGAATTAGCGAAGGATTTCAAGAAATCCGGCTACACCGCGAAGTTCCTGCGTCCCAGCGACGCGCGTCCCGATGACGGCTTTCTCATCAGCGGCATATTCACGCAGGTCGGACCAGATAATCGTCTGCACCGCGCACTGATCCGCACAGACCAGGGCGCCGAAGCGATGCAGTTATATGTGGCGGTCCAGGATTTCACACGTTTCACGCCGCCCCTGTATCAACCAGAGCCAACGGATGACGGAGCGACGCAGGCAAGTCCGGCGATCGTATTGAACCCCAATGCCGACGCCGCAAGATTTTCGATCGAGACAGACATCACAGACAAAGCCATAAAACAAATCGCACAGAAGATCACTGCCGAACTGGTTAAGAGCATCAACGCTCAAGCAAAATCCGGATACCAACCCCTGAACAAATACGCCAAGCCATAATCCGTCAGCACCCAGCGCGGATTTGTAGTTGTAAGCGGCGCACTTCACCTCGCCATCAGTGTTAGCGCAGCAACCGCTGGGTCTCCAGGGCCACAAAACGCGGCGTCGCCTTTTCTGGGAGTGCGGGAGCTTGCTCCCGCTTGTTACAACGCGAGGCTTGCCTCGCCGCTGCAGACTTCTCTACCAACGCACCGCTGCAGTAGAAGATCGCACAAATCTCAAAACAACGCGGCCGGCAACTTCCCCAATCGTTGCAGTACAACTACTGCCAACCCCGCAAACGAATCCTGCATAAAATGTTGGATCATCCCAGGCCGCAAGCTCTTTCGATTCACGGCCAGCACCCCGAAAAGCGCTCCATACACGCCAATCGTAATCATTCCCCGAACGCCCTGGTAACTATGCGCCGCGCCAAAAACCAAAGCTTGCAGCACCACGGCCGCTACGTCAGATCCCGTCAATGCCAGGAACTGTTTCTGCAAGTACCCGCGAAACACAAATTCTTCGCAAATCCCTGCAGACAGCGCCAGCACCACCCACAGCGATATTTCCGCCAGGCTGCGTGGCGCCAGAACCATCGCGGCTCGCACCGCCTGCGTATTTACCCCGAGCGAAAACCGCAACCCGACCAGTACCGCAATCACCACCATCCAAAACATGAACGCCACGCCGATATCGCGCAATACGTCCCGCGCCGAACTCCACTTTCCACCGATCAGCCCGAGCATCGTCCCGCCCGCGGGTTTCACGCCCAAAAACCACACGTACGCCACCAGCACCAGCTCAAACCCGATCATGAAAAGATAAAGCGGCACCCGCGTAGTGATATGCCGGCTCTCCAGAGTGGCAACAGTCGCGCGTCCGAAGAAAGCATAGCCGCACACAAACACCACAAACACAATCGTGTGCCATAGCGGCGCGACCAGCGGGCGGCGCGGCCGCGGCTCGCTAGCCGTTTCCAGGATGGAAGTGGACATTAGTGTTGGTTGACGCCGAGCGCCCGGTTCTCAGAATAAATCAATGCGCAAATTGCGTGAGATGAAATTCGGCACAACGCGCTGAGAGGGTAACTCGCTACGCGGGGTTTATGTAGCGGCCGGCGTGTCCCGTGCTGTTTACGGGACGAACCGGGCATGTTGCGGCTCGACCTGCCAAACGTCTCCGTGCCCTCGAAGCCGTTCTCCGCGTCCTCTGTGTTAAATCTTTCTCCGTCAAAAGTTGAGGGCACAAAGCGCCGGAACGAACCGCCTACGCCAGCGGCTTCGACATAACGATGAAATAACACTTCTCTTTCGTCGCCACCTCAGCTGGAAATGGAGCCGTCCCCGTTTCCACATATCCTCGATAGAATGGCGGCAATTCCGCCCTCAAATTCACGATTTGTATATCCATAAACCGGCAACCCGCTCCCCGCGCCACATCCTCCACCTCACGAATCAACTGTCGCCCTAGACCCTTCCGTTGCCGCGCAGGATCCACCGCCAGCAATCCGAAATAAGCTCGTTCACCGCGCAGTTCGAGATACACGCAACCCAACAACTCGCCGCCCTCTTCGGCCAAAAGAAACCTGCCCTTCTCCATCATTCTTCGCAGCGTTTCGCCATCAATCCGATCGCGTTCCACAAAGAAACTCTCCGCCCGCCGAAACGCCACATTCACCACCCGCGCGATCGCATCAACGTCGCCCGCCACCGCCCAGCGGATGTGAATGTCGCGACTCATTGACGTGTCAGCCATAACTCAAGATACGTCAAACCACTGCGGAAGCGCAGCATCAGCGCGATCCAGCGCCGGCTCGTCCTGAGAGGCCGCCGGCGGCGGGATCGAAGGAAGGCGGGGCATAAGTTAGCCCGCCGCGGAAGCGGCGGGTGCCGGACGAAAAGAACCACCAGCGCCGTAGGTGCGGTACATGCCTCAAAGAGCTTCTTCGTGCAACCAACTATCCTATCTGCATGCATCCCTTGCACGCCCTAGAAGCTTGAGCGACAATGCCCGAAGGCCGCCAAAATCCAGCCCAGTCAGAAAACAGGCCTTTGGCGCGGCTCGCACCATTTTTCGCTTGCAGTAAAGGTCGCCAAGTGGGTACAGTGAGCCTACTTGTGGTAGGACTGGGACCAAGGGCCGCCATATGTAGCCCTATGGTTGCCAAACGGGGAATCGCGAGGGGCACAGCTTGACTTGCGTCATCGCAGTTGCCAATCAAAAAGGCGGCGTCGGGAAAACCACCACCTCCATCAACCTCGCTGCCGCTCTCGCACTGAAGAAAAAAAAGACACTCCTGATTGACCTCGACCCGCAATCCAACGCCACCATCGCCTTCTTCGATTCGGCCGATGTGCAAACCTCAATGTACGACGTCTTCGCCGATCATCCGGCTGAGCTGGCAAAGGTGATTCGTCCCACCAAGGACGAAAATCTTTTCGTCGCGCCCGGAAAACTCGCGCTGGCTCGCCTCGAACAACAGCTAGCCGGTCAATTCGACGCGCCGTATAAATTAAAAGACGCGCTCACTCCGATCCTCAAAGAATACGAGTTCGTGATCTTCGATACGCCGCCCGCGCTAGGTATTCTCACCGTGAATGCGCTGGTCGCTTCCACCCACTTGCTCGTCCCGATTCAGGCCGCCTACTTCGCCATCGAAGGCACGGACGATCTGCTCGAAACCTACGCGCGCATTCGTTCGCGCCCGAATCCAGATCTGAAAGTCCTCGGCGTAGTCATCACGCTCTACGACAAGCGCACCAACATTTCGCGCGACACGCACGAACAAATCCGCGCCGTCTTCGGCGACGCGCTTTTCAAAACGCGCATCAGCAAAAATGTACGCCTCGAAGAAAGTCCCGCGTACAAAGAAACCGTATTCTCCTTCGCGCCCAAATCGTCTGGCGCAGAGGACTACAAGAAGCTAGCCCAGGAGGTATTACAACGTGTCCAAGAGGATCGGGTTACCCGTCACTCTCAAGATGCGGCATGACGCGCATTATGTCGAAACGCTGACCAGTTTCAGCGGCGCGTCGGTCGGCCGCATGATTCCGACGGATAAAATCCGCCCGAATCCAGATCAGCCGCGCAAGGCGCTCGGCGATCTTCGCGAACTCACCGATTCGATTCGAGAGAAAGGCGTCCTCGAACCGCTGCTCGTCCGCTTCATTCCGCGCGAAGACACCTACTACATCATCTCCGGCGAGCGCCGCTACCACGCGTCCAAAGCCGCTGGCCTGCACGAGCTTCCCTGCATCGAAAAAATCGCGGACGACGCCGAAACTCTCGAGCTAGGCCTGATCGAAAATCTCCAGCGCAAAGACCTCACGCCCTTCGAGGAAGCCGACGGCCTCCAGCGCCTGGCCGATCATTTCGATTACACCCATGACGACATCGCCAAAAAAATCGGCCGCGCCCGCTCGAGCGTCACCGAAACGATGTCGCTCCACGTGATCCCCGATCAAGTCCGCAAAGCCTGCATCGAGCGCGGCGTCTTGACCAAGTCGCTGCTGCTCCAGGTAGCGCGCCAGCCGAACGAACGCAAAATGGTCGAACTGGTGGATCGCATCTCCCAAGGCGGCCTAACGAGAGACGAAGCTCGCCGCGCCCGCCAACAGGAAACCGAATCCGCACCCAGGCCGCAACCGTACCTCTTCGACTATCGCGCCGACGACGACTCTTTCCACCTCCGCGTCCAATTTCGCAAAAGCCAGGTAAGCCGAGAAGAACTAGCATCAGTCCTGCGCAAAATTCTGCGCGAAATCGAATCCGGCTCCATCTCGTCCTCCGCTGCCTAAGCAGTTTGCGGACGAGGTTGTTGTCATCCCGACCGAAGGGAGGGATCTCTCTTTCTTTCGCCTTTCTCTGCGCACTCTGCGTCTCTGCGGTGAATCGCAGCCTCCGTGCCCTCAAAGCCTTTCTCAGTGAACTCTGTGTTAAATCTTTTGCCGCCAGATGTTGACCTCGCCTTATCCTCCAAGGCGTAATCGCTGCCTTCCACGCGCGGCAATCCACCTGCTATCCTAAATTCCGATGGATCTCACGCCAACGCAACTAGCCACCCTCGAGCGTCTCCACCAATCCGGCTACGAAATCGTAGCCTTCCCCATGTACGCAAATTACGTAGGCATCCGCAAAGCCAATTGCGCCGCACTCCTAGCCCCATCCCCCGCGCAACCCTTCGCCATCTACGGCAGCCCCGCATATCTGATCGGCGCCAACCTAACAGTCCGAGTAAATCAAAATGGCAAAGACTACTTCATCTGGAAAAAAGAAAAACTGGAGGCCACCCCCGCGCGCATAGCAGAACTAGACGCCTTCTCCACGACCCTCGCCGAGGCGCTCTTACCGCAAATCTAATGACCAAAAGAATCTCGACAGTCGTCCCGAGCGCAGCGAGGGATCTACCTGTCTCTCAACCGACCTATCGTCCAAATTGGCATGTAAAGCGAATCCAAGAACATCAATCCCCCGAATCGTCCCACCCCGCGATGCGCATCTAGTGCAATATAACAACTCATGCCCGGCGAACCTTCCTCCGCGCTTCTCGAACCAGAATCGGCCGCAATCCCGGCGTCCGCTCCCGCGCGCATCAATCGCACCCGCGTCGTCTTCTCCTTCTTCGCCATCTATTTCATCTGGGGCTCCACTTACTTGGGCGTGCATTACGCCGTCACCACCATTCCGCCTCTCTACGCTGCTGGCACGCGCCACCTCATCGCGGGAACGTTTCTGCTTCTCCTCTGCATCCGCAAAGGACTCCGCCCGACGTGGCCGCAGGTGCGCGCCGGCTTCATCGTCGGTGTTCTCTTCTTTTTCATCGGTCACGGGACTCTGCACTGGGGATTGGTTCGCGTTCCCACCGGCCTCGCCGCACTGCTGATCGCCTCCGAGCCCATCTGGGTGTTTTTGCTTTCGGAGTGGGCCGCGCGTCGCTGGCAAGTGAACGGCGCTCTGATCTCGGGAGTCGTCCTCGGACTTGCCGGCGTCGCTTTCCTCATGGAGGGCAGCATCCTCCATGCCGGGCCCGCTGTGTTGTTGCGCGCCGTCGCGATACTGGCCGGTGCCTTTTCCTGGGCTGCCGGGATCGTCTACTCCCGCCGCTCTACGCTGTCCGGACATCCCCTGTTGCTTTCCGCGCTCTCGCTGCTCTCTGGCGCCGCGCTGCTCCTAACCACCGCCACACTGACCGGCGAATACCACGGTTTCGCGCTCGCGAACGTTTCCACCCGCTCCTGGCTCGCCCTCGGCTACATCATCGTCTTCGGCTCGGTGATCACTTTCTCCTCCTACGTTTGGCTGCTCGAACATTTCTCGCCCACTCTTGTCGCCACGCACACTTACATCAATCCAATCGTCGCCGTCTTCCTGGGCTGGCTGTTTGCCGGCGAAAAAATCACGCTCAGCCTGGGCATCTCCGCGGCAATGGTCATCGGCGCCGTGATCCTGGTTGACCGCGGCACCGCCCGCCTCAATCAGAAATCTCACGCCACCGTAAAAGTCTGATCCGCGCGCGAAACTCGCGCCGCACCCGGTGCATCAAAATGATGTGCGTCGTGCAACATCTCGCTCTGCAGTTGAATTCAAAAGCCGTCCATCGCACACTATCAACATGCAAAAGTACGACATCATCTGCGTAGGCGCCGGTCCCACCGGCCTCGCTTGCGCCATCGAAGCGAAATTCGAAGGCCTCACCTCGCTCGTCATCGATAAAGGCTGCCTCTGCAACTCACTCTTCCACTACCCGACCAACATGTCTTTCTTCACCACTCCTGAGCGCATGGAAATCGGCGAGTTGCCCATGACCATCGCGAATGGCAAGCCCACGCGCCCCGAAGCCCTGAAATATTACCGCCGCGCCGTCGAACATTTCGAACTCGAAGTCCACCAATACGAAAAAGTGGATCGCATCACCGGCCACGACGACGATTTCATCGTCCACAGTACCGATCGCCTCGGCCAACCACAGCAATACGGCGCGAAAAAAATCGTGATCGCCACCGGCTTCTACGACCAGCCGAACTATCTTTCGATCCCCGGCGAAAATCTTCCGCACGTCTCGCACTATTTCACCGAGCCGCACCCGTACTGGAATCAGGAAGTGGTCATCATCGGGGGAGGGAATTCGGCGGCGGAAGCAGCTCTCGATCTTTTCCGCGCCGGCGCGCACGTCACCCTCGTCCACCGCGGCGCCGAAATGAATAAGGGCCTGAAATACTGGGTCAAACCCGACATCGAAAATCGCATCCGCGCCAGCGAAATCCGCGCGATGTTCAAAACCCACGTCACCGCGATCGAGCCCACGCGAATCCGCGTAAAAAACGGCCGCAGCGAGGAAATCATTCCCGCGAGCCAAGTCTTCGCGCTAACGGGCTATCATCCCGATTTCACGTTCCTCGAAAAGCAGGGCATCAAACTCGACCACACCACCAAAAAACCCGCGCTAGATCCCGAAACCCTCGAGAGCAACGTCCCAGGAATTTATCTGGCCGGCGTAGTAATAGGCGGCCTGCAAACCTCCAAAATCTTCATAGAAAATGGCCGCTTCCACGGCCGCCAAATCATCGCCGCCATAGCAGGAAAAGGTAAGCTCTCCGACCGCGAGCCAGTCGCGCCCCCAGGCGAATAATCCGTACGAGGGCGTTGTGGCACAACCACTCTTGCCTGCCCTGAGAGCCTGCCGGTGTCAGGCCCGAAGGGTCTGTGCTCTTGCGCTTCGTGTTTCCGTACCTTCTACTTGACTCATTCCCAACCCTAATGATAGCAATACCCCAGTTCCGCCGGATTGCTCGTCCACCAATCCGGAATCGGGCGATGCCAGGCCAGAATTTCCGTCGATGACGTGTCGTCCTTCTGCCTTATCAGGAGGCTTCCCATGCTGTCCAATCGCGTAATCGTCATGACCCTGCTCCTCATGTTCTTCGTGGCACCAACCCGCGCACAGGACAAAGTCGGCGAGCCTACAAACGAAAAAGCCCAAAAAACCTACAAAGGAGCCATGCAGCTCCTCCAAGAACGACAAGCCGCCGCGGCTCTGGGCGAATTCAAAAAAGCCGACAAGCAGGACGACAACAAGTGCGTCGCCTGCCAAAGAAAAATGATTAAATACGGCGTCGAGCTGGAAGACTGGAAAGCGGCTGAACTCGGCGCCCAGGAAATGGTCGCCGAAGCGCAAGGCACACGCGACACCGCCCTCGCCCATTACGAACTCGCAGTGCTCTTTGCCACGGAAGGCATGCGCAAACACAAGGATGAATTCTACACACGCTCCCACGACGAAGCCGCCAAGGCCCTAGCCGCTGCACCGAATTTTCCCGATGCGATTTTCCTCGATGGCCGAATGCTCGCGCTATTGCAGCAGGACGACGCCGCCAAAGCCCGCTTCGAGCAGTACGCGAAAATGAAGCCTGCCGACGATCCCGTTCGGCAGCGCGCGCTGCGCTACGTCAGCCATCCCGAATTGGCCCGCGCCCGCCTCGCCCCTGCCTTCGCCGTCACCACGCTCGATGGACAGCACATCTCTATGGATGATTTGCAAGGCAAAGTCGTGCTCCTCGATTTTTGGGCCACCTGGTGTGGCCCGTGTCGCGAAGCGCTGCCGCATCTTCGCGACGTCGCCAAGAAATTTCAGGGTCAGCCTCTCGTCGTCCTCAGCGTCAGCCTCGACGCCGACGAACAGAAGTGGAAAGAATTCA
This sequence comes from Candidatus Acidiferrales bacterium, assembly GCA_049287725.1. Lineage (GTDB taxonomy): Bacteria > Acidobacteriota > Terriglobia > Acidiferrales > UBA7541 > Palsa-295. The sequence goes on from JBAQGJ010000169.1 coordinate 158,567, forward strand.
TCGCCAAAAACGAAATGACCTGGCCGCAATATCGCGATGGCGGATTCACCTCTCCGGTCTCGAAATTGTTCAACGTCACCGCCATCCCGCACACTTTCACAATCGACGCCGACGGCGTCCTGCAAGACGAACACATAGGCGACGGCTCTATCGAAGGAAAACTGAAGAAGCTTCTAGCCCAAGCCCGCGAGCTGCAAACCGCGCAAGCAGCGCAAACCTCGCAAGCCGCGGCAAAACCGGAAACCGCAGCAAAATAAAATCGCGACAGTGTCGAGCCCACGTCGTAGCGCAACGTCCGCCGGCTCTAATCCTAGTGGGTTGTGGCTTTGGCCACGACATAGACAAGCTAAATTCAGACCGGGTTCAGCCGCTGAAGCTCCTTCCTTCGCACAAATGCACTGCGACTTGTGAACCGAAGCGCAAACGTTATCCTCGCCACTAATAAGCCCCTCGACGCGTCGAATTACTCCGCCCTTAGCGCCTCCACCGGATCCACCCCCGCCGCCCGCCGCGACGGCAAATAACAAGCCAAATAAGCCACCACAATCACGCCCAGAGTCATCCCGCCATACGTAATCGGATCCACAGGCTTCACCTTAAATAGCAAAGACGACATCAACCGCATTGTCGCAAACGCCGCCGCCAACCCACACACCACTCCAATTCCAGTCAAAATCAATCCCTGCCGCACAAACATATTCGTCAAAGTCTGCCGCTGCGCGCCCAAAGCCATGCGAATCCCGATCTCCCGCGTCCGCTGCGACACCGAATAAGCAATCACGCCGTAAATTCCGACGATCCCCAAGAGCAGCGCCATTGCTCCCGCCACTCCCAGCATCACCAAAGTGAACGAAGTCCGCGCCATGGACCGCGTATAGAAATAACCGAGCGTGTGACTGTTCGCGAGCGGCACATTCGGATCCACCGACCACACGGTCTGCCGCACTTCATTCAAAAATGCTTCCGACCCAGCCCGCGGACTGCGAATCACAAACCCCACCCCACGCCGCACACTTTCCTTTTCGCCTTCAAATCGGTTCAGCATCATCGGCCAATACACCGTCGTGGGCGCGGGCGAATCCACCCCGTTGTCATAAACATCCGCCACCACTCCCACAATTTCTCTCCAATCGTCCGTGTTGCCGACGCGGATCCGCTTGCCCAGCGCGTTGCGTGCGTCATGCCAATATTCCTTCGCGAAATTTTCCGAAATCAGCGCCACCGGGATTTTCTGGTAGGTGTCCTCCCAGGTGATCTCTCTTCCTGCCACCAGCGGCGTCCCCATCGTCGCCAAAAATCCCGGCGAAACGAACTTAAATCGTCGCACTGGAGGAAGCTCACCTTCGGCATACCCGCGGTCCTCCGCGAATACCAGGTCGTTCGAGTTATATCCATCCATCGGGATGGCAGTCGAGAAACTCACCGAAGCAACGCCGGGAATCGCCGCCAGCTTGTTTTGGACTTCCTGCTCGGTGCGCACCACCCGCTCCGCCTGCGTATCCGGAATCTCAGTCTCCGGAATGTAGAACCGGAACGATTGCACCTGGTCCGGTCCTGTAAATCCGGGCGGCGTGTGTACCAAAGCGCGAAACGTGCGAATCATCAGCCCCGATCCGATCAGCAGCACCAGCGCCAGCGCCACTTGCACCACTACCAGGAAGTCGCGCGCGCGATGTTGCTGGCGGCTCTGGCTCAGCGTCCGTCCGCCCTCGCGCAAACCTGTGTTCAAGTGCGCGCCGGCATACTTGAAAACCGGAATCGCGCCGAAAAGAAAGCTGGAAAAAAGCGCGATCGCGAGCGTAAAGAGCAGCACCGGCACATCAATCCCGATTTCATGGATCCGCGGCAGCCCCGTCGGCGCCATAGCCACCAAAACCCGCAACGCACCATAGGCGAGCGCCAATCCCAGCGCGCTGCCCAGTATCCCCAGCACCACGCTTTCAAACAGCAGGTCGGCGGCAATCCTCGCCCATCCCGCGCCCAACGCTCCGCGAATCGCCAGCTCTTGTCGCCGCCCTTCCACGCGCACCAGCAACAGGTTCGCCACGTTCGCGCAAGCGATCAGCAACACCATCCCGATGGATCCCATCAAAACCCACAACACCTTGCCCACGTCTCCCACCACGTCCTGCTTCAATGGGCGCAGGTTGGGCGCGATCTTCGCCTTCTCAAAGAGCGCGACGCTGAATCCATCCGGCGCGGCAAACGTGCGATTGGCGATGGGAAGCATGCGCGCCACGTCCGCGCTGGCTTGCGCCATCGTCACTCCCGGCTTCAGGCGCGCCACTGCTTCGTAGCTGAAATTTCCGAGCTTGATCTTGCTGCGGTCCCACTTGAAAGGCACGATTAGTGAGGCGTCCTCGTAATCGAGAAAATGAAACCCTTGCGGCAATACGCCGATAATCTCGCGCGGTTTTCCGTCCACGGTGATCGAACGCCCGATCACCGACGACGCGCCTCCGAATTTCTGGCGCCAGTATCCATACGAAAGCAGCACGGTGTCCGGCGACCCCGGCGAATCGTCCTCGCGCGTAAACAGCCTTCCCAGCACCGGCTTCACTCCCAGCATCGGCAATGTCCCGTCCGTCACGTCGAGTCCGCGCACTTGCTCCGGCTCGCCTGTTCCCGTTACATCGAGGGAATCGCCGTTATACACGCCAATGTCCTGAAAGGTGGTGTTTTGCTCGCGATCGATGAAGTAAATGGACGGCGACATGTTCAGGTTTTCAATCCCCACGCCTGGCGCCGTATGCCACACGCCGATCAATTGCTCCGGATGCGGATATGGCAAAGGTTTCAGCAGCACTCCTTCCAGGACGCCGAATATCACGGTGTTCGCGCCCACTCCAAACGCCAATGTCACCAGCGTAATAAAAGTAAAAAGCGGCGCACGACCCAGCCGCCGCAAAACCTGCCGAAGCTGATCGCCAAACGTCCCCATAACCAAACCCTCCGAACCTCTTGCGTAAAGCACCTATCCGTATCACTACCGACCTGCGGCCGCTACGCATAGCAACGCGAGCAGTCGCACACCGGGCCAGCCACTACTGCATCTCTGTACGCAATAACCCGCGAAAATGTTTCCAGCCACGAGCAACGTCGCCCTATTCGTCAAAAGTGAGGGGATTGTCTACAAACGAGATGCCGGAAGCAGTCAATCTGGGCTGTTTCACCATGCGCTCCGCGTTACCTCAATGCGCATTCTTCTTCATAAATACTGTGATATAAGCCATTACGACTCTCCCATGCCCTCAACCGCATTGGTACGGTACGCTCTCGTTATACTCGTCCTCTCCAGCCCAGTTGCGCTGCGCGCACAGGAAAGGTGCCCCGCCCCAAGTATTCTCACGCCTCCATCTGGCACAAACATCTTCACCGAACAGCAAGAAGTAGATCTCGGCGACGTAATGGCCGAGCAAGTCGAACGAAATTTTCGAGTCATTCACGACGATGAATTAGCCGTTCCTTTGAACCGCGTTGCCGCCAGCCTACTCGCCCACATGCCCCCCACTCAGCTGCGCATTCGCGTGATGTTGGTTGACTTGCCGATCGTCAATGCTTTCAGCCTGCCCGGCGGTAGAATTTACGTCGCACGTAAGATGGTTGCCTTCCTCCACAACGATGACGAGCTCGCCGGTCTGTTGGGCCACGAGATGGGGCACATTCTCACTCACCAGGGCGCGATCCAGATGACCCGGCTGTTCCAACAAGTCCTGGGGATCACCACCGTCGGTGATCGCCAGGATATTTTCGATAAGTTCAACCGGCTCATTGACAACGCGGCGCGCGACCCGAAAGCATTCCATCTGGAAAGAACTCTGGAAGAACCTCATCAGTATCAAGCCGACGATGTCGCGCTTTACGCGGTCGCCAACGCCGGGTATTCCACGCAGGCTTTTGTCCAATTTTTCGACCGTTTGACCCAGGTACAGGGAAAGACCGGCAGCTTGCTGTCTGACTTGCTCGGCTGGACCAAACCCAATGAGAAGCGCTTGCGCGAGATCCACAAATCCCTCGATGCGCTACCCTCGACCTGCGCACAGATCCCTGCCGCGCCTCCCTCGGCGGACTTCCTGAAATGGCAGTCCGAGGTCGTCGCTTATTCAGGGACTGGCCGCAAGGAAGTCCTCACCGCCGTGATTGCTAAGAAGATTCTCGAGCCGCCGCTGCGCACCGATCTCTCGCACCTGAAGTTCAGTCCCGACGGACATTATGTGCTGGCGCAGGACGACTCGAACGTCTTCGTCCTGTCGCGTGATCCCTTCGCGGTGCTTTTCCGCATCGATGCGCCCGACGCACAGGCCGCGCAATTCACTCCGGACTCGCAGAATGTAGTGTTCGTTACCCGTGGCTTGCGCGTGGAGGCTTGGAACATCGCTGCACGGCAACGCAACACTGTGTATGAAGTCGCCATCCCGGTCGGCTGTATGCAGTCGTTGCTCGCGCCAGATGGAAAGACGCTGGCTTGCTTTAACAGCGAATTCGAGTTCTCCCTCGTGGACGTTGCTACCGGAAATGTCCTCTTTGAGAAGAAGCACTGCTTTGAACCTTTCGGCTCCAGGGAGGACTTCGCTCGGAATCTTATCCGAGTTCTCGAGGAGGCTTGGAACGTCCCCTGGGTACACATGGCGTTTTCGCCTGATTCGCGCTACTTCATTGCTGCAAACCGTCAGGATCGACTTGCGGTGGACCTGAGTTCTCATGCCTCAGTGCCTATGCATGGGGCAGTAGCGGACATGGCTGGAGGCGGTTTCGCGTTCATTTCAGCAGATCGCATGGTTGCAGAAAGCATGACCAGCTTGGGTACTGCGGCAATCATCGAGTTTCCCTCCGGCAGAGTCTTGAAGAAACTCCAGATTGGTGGACAGGATTTGCGCCCTACCACGCACGGAGACTACGCAGTCCTAAATCGCGTGAAGGACGCCCAGGCGGGAATAATGGATTTGAACACTCAGAAGATCTACACGGGGCCGACGAAATTGGCCGCTCTTGATGCTTATGACCAGGAATTTCTCGCGGAGAAGTCTTCGGGAGAGATTGGCATCTGGAACCTCTCAACTGGCAAACTGGAGGCCAAAGCCTCCCTTCCGCGTAGCTCCCTCGGGACTCTGCGCACCTGGGCGGTGTCGCCAGACCTCAAATGGCTGGCAGTGTCCGGCACCACCCGCGGCGCTGTCTGGGACCTATCAAGCGCGCAGCGTCTCTACTACACGCGCGGGTTTCGCGGCTCCTACATTGAGAATGATCAAGTGCTCTACGCCGATTTCCCGGAATTCGATGCCGCTCCCAGAGTCGTAACTCTGCTTGATCTTGGCGGACGGGGTTCCGCCCAAGGCATTTCGCTGAGCGACGATTTGGCCGTAACTCAATACGGACAGTACCTGCTGCTGCGTAAGCCCAACGGGAAAGATAGCCTACTTCGAAGGGATATCACCCTCGAAGTCCAAAGCATTCGCGATGGCCATTCCTTTTGGTCCAGAGCTTTTCCCAAGGAAACTCCGCACATCACTGCGAACGCTGTCGCAAACACTATGATCATAGGCTGGCCTGTCGCCGAAAGCGCGGCAGCGGATGAAATCAAGAGCGACCCTGTCCTTCAGAAGCGTCTTGCAGCCATGCAGGGCCACCAAGGAGCTTATCTTTTGGAGGTCCTTGAGCTCAGTACGGGGAAGGTGCTGGGAACACTGTTGGTTGATACCGGCAAACGGTCTTTCCAGCTTCTGAAGCCCCAGGCCGATGGCGATTGGGTGCTTGTGCCGGATAACGAGAACCGCACGCTCGTGTATTCGCTTTCGACCGGTGAGAAGAAAGCCACGTTCTTCGGTGTTCGTTCGGTCATCTCCCTCGCCGCTGGGCTTCTCGCGATCGAGAATGAATCCGGCCAGCTCGACATTTATGGTCTATCCGGACTCGAAAAGCGCGCTCAGCTCAACTTTCCCTCCAACATCTCGCTCATCACGTTCAGTGGAGACGGAACCCGCCTCCTCGTGCTCACATCCGATCAGACCGCCTACATTCTGGATGCCGCCGCGCTTAGTCACGGCAACGCGGCCCAAACCAATGCGAATTAACGCCTTTTCCCCCACGCCCGTTTGCCTGCCTCACGCAACTCTGCTAAAGTTGAAATCTCAATGGCATCCATCTTCCAGGAAGTCGGCGAAACGTTCGTTACGCTCTACAAAGGTTTCAGCGTCACGCTCCGCACGATGTTCCGCAAGACCACCACGGAGAGCTTCCCGGACGTCCCACCCAGCGTCCAACCCCGCTACCGGGGCATCCATGTCCTTCAGCGTGACGAAAACGGCTACGAGAAGTGCGTCGGCTGCTTCCTCTGCGCTGCCGCCTGCCCCGCGAACTGCATTTACATCGAAGCGGCTGAGAATACCGCGGCCAATCGCATCTCCGCCGGCGAACGCTACGCCAAGGTCTACAACATTGACTATTCCCGCTGCATCTTCTGCGGCTATTGCGTAGAAGCCTGTCCCACCGACGCTATAACCCACGGCCACAGCATCGAACTAGCCCCCTACGACATCAACGCCCTGATCTTCCGCAAAGAACAGCTCTTGGAACCCTGGCCCCCACGCACCGCAAACAATTAGCAGTCGCCTCAACCCGCGCATCCTTCGCAGGCAGGTCGGAGATGGGAGCACGGCAAGCTTCTCCGCGTCGCTGCCAGCCTCACCCCGGAAATCGCCGCGATGATGACATTCACCGCCTCGCTACCAGCCTCATCCCAGAAATCACCCACGATGATCACATCCAATATGAACGCGCGTCTGTTAGCGCTACCTTGAGAGAATCCGGCCCGCCTCTGTCTCGACTCCAAAAAGCCCATAAATGCTTGTTGAACGCGACGGCATCCCCGCTGTCGCAATGGTGAGGAAGCTGCGAACCCTACCCTGAAGAATCAATCGCGCACGCGAGTATCGATTGTGGTTGCGCAAACGTGATCATCCTTCGCCGTCAGCCCTACGCTCCTCGACGGCCGGAGCGTTACTCGTCTTCTGACCATTGCCATAACCAAGCCGCTCCTCAGAGTCGCATTTCACCCCACGCCCACCCTTTTTTCACCAGCGTCCTATCAATGAGTTCGGTAGCGAAGACGATCGTAGAATTCCGCAGTGAAGGCGACCCTACGAACGCCGCGGAACTAGCAGCCGAGTACAGGAACAGTCAGCAAGCAATACGGTGCGGCCGGATTGTGGCTGCGCAAACGCGAGTTCGTCTCTCGCCGCGGGAAGCGGTCAATGCCAAATACCCAACCAAAGCGCCGCCCGAAGATCGCATTGTGTCAAGACCCACGTCTGCCCTCGAGACTCACGTCCATGCAAGCCCGCGCCGAAGATCGCATTGCGCCAAGACCCAACGTCTGCCGTCGAGACCCCATAAGCGCGCAGCCCCCCGCAACAATCCACCAGTAAACCCACCACAGAAAATATCAACCGCAAAAAAATCCCCTCATCGCAAATATCAATCGCCAAATCAAAAGGAACCTCAGTCTCCAACGCCACCCGCCCAGTTTCCGGGAATAAGTACGCTATGTTTTGGGCGAGATCGCGATGGTGAGGTTTAGTTGATTGATCGTCTCGGGATTTGCACCGAGGTTGGGTTGCTGTGGACGCGCCGAAGGTACCGCTGAAGATGGGACGTTCTAGAGTCGTCGCCTTGGCCGGCACCGATGCCCGACGAGATGCTCGCATCAAGTGATCACTTAGAAGCCGTGGCTCGTGTTGACGCGGATACCTATGCTGAAACTGAAACTGAAACTGAAGCCGAAGCCGAAACTGAAACCGAAACTGAAACCGAAACCGAAACCGAAACCGAAACCGGAACCGGAACCGGACTTGAAACCTCGCGAGGTGCTGCAAATGGGACTGACATCCAACGATGTGCAGATACGGGGTGGGCGGAATTGACGGGCGCCGTTCGTCGCGTCGCGAGACGGTTTGCAGCTTTCGGCCTGCGAGCTTACGTCGTGATCTTTATTTGGGGATGGCGCGCAGTTTGGATTTGCGACGCGTTTCAGGACTCGCGGGAGCAACAATTCGCATGGGTTCTTCACGAATTTTGCACGCAGGGATAGGTTGCACTTCTCGCGACACATTGTTTGCGGGCGACGTCACGAGGTGCTTAGGCGCATCCGCGACCCTGCGGACGCTCTGGGTGCGCAGGTTTCTCCAAAGTCCACGGAGTTGGGAAAGCCCGGATCAGGTGCGTCAGTCGCGGCGATATTCAGTTACGGCTTCGATAGCGCATTGCGAGTCAGGTGAGAAGTCGCGCCCTCGTACTGATGCGCAGGAAAGTCACGGCCGAGGCGGCGGGCTGGTGAAAAGCAGGCGTCTTGAGAGTGAAACGATGAAGCATAAACGTATTGACGATACGCGCCGATCGCGGGCGAGCGAGGTTTCCGGCTGTTTTGCATCTTCTGCTGTCATGAGAATCAGCGGGACAGCCGGACCGATGAAACGCCCGAGCCCAGCGGACCGACGTGCGCCGCTCGCATGGTTCTTGTTCGTGCCTAGCGTGATTGTGGGGAATCTTGTGAGCCATGTCGCCACTGCCAGGGAACATCGGCAGCGAGAACGACTCAATAGAACTGCGATAAAGCCACATTACCGAAAACCCGAGGCCCCCGCCTCCGCTCGCGAACAGGCGGCAATCGCCGCACGACGCTTCGTGCGTTGCCGATGGACAATGACTTCCGCTGGGCCGGCTCAGGAACTTCTTGGCGAATTTGACCGATTTTCGTCCGCGTACCTCGCCGAATCGGGGCCAACGACAAAACCTTGCGGTGCACCTTTCGCGCGCAGTCACAGTTGGAAATCGTTCCGTGCCGGTTCACGCGCCGACGCGCGGTCGAAACAGTGGTCTGCGCCGCGACGCTCGCCGAAACTTCGGACTCAGCCGCTATCGGAAAAGGGAGCATCGCAGTGCAATTCGTGGATTTGCGACAAACGCGAGCTGCGCCGCCATCGCCGTAGCCGATCGATTGTGCGTCGCACGCGGCCGATTTCTCCAGCAATTCAAGAGCTGCAGAGGCGTCGGCCGAAACGGAAGAACTCCGAACGCCCGATTCAAGCTGATGCTCCGCTGGCGGACGGAACTCGTCGTTCGACGCGGCCGATATGTCGGGATCACTACAAAGTCGGCGCCCGCGCGACAAAGACTGTCCAGAATCAGAGCCGCGGCGTGGTTTCGGAGAGGCGCGCGTCAACGGAAGTTGCCGAGTCTCGGAGACGTCCGACGCTGGCTCGGGCAACGAACTGCGGGAGGAAGCGATCTGCCCGACCGGAACGCCTTCGGTGTGCGTCCGACGGCCATCGAGCATCCATCGCGCCACGCGAGCGGCGATCTCCGCTTCGACTAGCTCGTCGAAGACCTCGGAAAATTGCCTGCGAAGAATGGAGATTTGACCCAAACGGGCAAGTTCGAAACCTTCCAGGCAGTTTTCTGAAGCAGTCACTAAGTAATCGAGCGGCAGCTGGGTGCTGCTCATGAAACCTCCCTGGATTTATGGGCTCCCGATTATGGGAGAAAAAGAAATCGTAACTTAGCAAAAAAGGTACGTACATCAATGGTACCGCCGTCGCGGTACTTGAGGAACAAAAATAAACAGCTGTTGATTTGTGACTACAGAAGAAACTCCAGAGATTGTAACGGTTCAAGGTTGCGTGGCAACGAGAAATAACGGGGAAGAAGTGAAGGTTCCAAAAGCGACTCAGCAACACACGAATGGCGGTGACGCGCGGACCAGTATTGCCCGCTCGTCTTTGTACTGAAAGTTGAGGGTGCAATGCGGAGGCGACCGTGACCGACGAGCAGATGCGAGGCGTATCGGAAGAACACGTGGTAAGTCGCGAGGTCGCCGACCGTAGACTCCAGCGGCGACGGGAAATTAACCGTGAAAGCATGCGCCGACGCAGGGCTGAGCGGGCTAAGTCGCTTCAGGAACAAAAGAGACGCACAAACGATACATCCGCGGCGGACGTGGATCTTGCTACGGCTTCCGCTGCCGGGACGCGAGCGGCAGCGCGCCGATGTGCAATATGTCGCATGCGCGATTCGGTTGAGGAGGTCGTGCGGCTTCTGCCGTCTTCGAGGACGAAGAGCGGTTATGTCCAAGTCCGCATTCCGTATTGCGGGTGCTGTTGAGATCGAGCTATTCGAATTTGTGGCGACCAAGCGTGACGCCGCGCTGACGCTGTGCGGCCGCAAACGAGAACGTTAGTTGATTCGCTGATGCGCGAAAAAGACTACAACACGGGGTTGCGAGGCGTGCTCTTCGAAGCGCAGCACCACGCGCGAATGGGAGCTGCGATTTGGCTCTACGGATGGTTGGTGCTCCGGCAAACGCATCAGACCGGAACGACCGGGTGGGTGCTGGGCGGAGCACCAATCAGCTATCGCGAGATCGAAGAGGAAACGGGATTTAACCGGCGAACGCTCGAGCGCTGGATGAGGCTTCTGCGAAAGCACGATTACATTGCCACCGAAGCCGCGCAAGGCGGCGTGATTGTACGGATACTGAAAGCGAAGAAACACGGACGGAGCAGCGAATCCGCGCGACCGGCCCGCAATGTTGCGGAGGGTGTACGCAAAGATGCGGGGCGATCACCGCAGAATTGCGTAGCGGTTGGACGCAAAATCCCGTCGGATCAGCGGATTACGAGCAGGATAAGTAGTTCATCGGTAGTAAGAATAAAAGAAAGAATAGAGCAAAGCGAAATCCACACCCCTGTGGAAAACTTCGCATCGCCCACTCGAGACCAGGCATATCCAAACAACGCTTCCCCGAAGCAAGACACAAGCCAGGAAATTACCGACTGCGAGCGACTCGCTTTCCGGCAACAGTTTGAAAAACTCCTGCAGAAAAACAGCTCGAAAAACTCCCGTTCGGACCAAACCTCAAAAACAAGTCAGAACCACAACCCACAACGCCAATTAAGTCATACGCAAAATCACAACCAGACTCAAAGGCCAGCCGATCATTCCAACGGCCGACCGCCCACGCAGCAACAATTTCCCTGGGAGTTACGCGCGCGCATGCGTCTGCTTCGCGCCGAGCGCGATGAAGAGGTGCGCCGCGAGCTTGCCGTGGGAACCGGACCGGAGGTGCAACGCCCATGAAGACGCTTACGAAACTGCGCAAGGAAGTGAGTCATGGAGGGGTGATACCGCGAGGGTGGCGGATGGCCTGGTACGAACCGCGCCGGCGGGTCGGCATTTATTATCCCGTGCTCGTGCACTGGCTGGCGCGCCTGCTGCGGGAACTGACGCATCGCGTGCGCGTAGCGGTTCGCGCGCCGGGCATCGAGCTGGCGGAAGTGTTTCAAATGCAGCGAGCACATCGCGAGCGCGAACATCTGGCGGAAGAGTACGCCCGCGGCTACATGGTTGGGTGGCGCGAGTGTTTTCAAACGTGCCTTTCGGCTGTGGAAGAAGAAATCTCGCGCGCCGACGAAACGTGGGACGTCAACGCCTTCCTGCCACCGGCGCCAAAGCCTCCACACGAACAGAACTGAAGTGAACTGAATAGGACTGAACTGAACGCACGGCTTCTCGCATCTGCAGCCTGACAAGAGCGCAAGCATACGACTCGCACGGGATCAGCGGCAACGCCGCTACGGAGGAAAAATGAAAGCCAAAGAGGTCTTCGACGCGTGCTACGGACGATATCGCAGTTTGCATGACTGGGTGGAAGACACGACGGGCAAAGTGCGCGCGATTGATCTCGAGTCGCCGTCCTCCGGATATTCGTGGCGACCGGCGCGCGGGCGCGCTTGCGAATACATCGCGGATTTCGAGCGCATCGGCCGCGAGGCGCTGCGCCGGCCTGAATGGAAGGGCCGGCTGAAGCTTTTCGAAATTTATTACCTGCATACGATGGAATACAAAGACGCGATCAAGTTGGTGGGCGTCTCGGATGGAACTTTTGATTACTGGGCGCAGGAAGTGAAACGCGCGACGGGCCGCGAGTTTTCGCGGTGCGGCTTATTTCCGCCGTCACAATATTTTCATTCATAGGCGCAGCGAGCAGAATCTCTGGGGCGCTCGACTTCACGGAAGCGAGCCAAGCCTAAATCTGTTGCGTCAAGGTCGGCGCACTTTATTCAAGACATACTCCGCCAAAACCCACCCGAGAAAAGTGACCGGGTGCGCCAAAGCGAAGCCCACGGAATTGATCGCGCCGATCGCGTCATTTGCCGACTTCTCCATGCTTTCGGGCTCTTCCTTCACCAGGACCGCACGAGCGGTGGCGAGCTGCTTCTTCCAGTACATCACCATGTCCAGTCCGCATTTTTCGCAGATCAGCGGCGTCTGTTGGTGATGCCAGCACATCGGACACTGGTAGAACATCGTGTGATGGCAGTGCACGCAAAACTGCACATTGTCGGGATTTTCATGGCCGCATTCGGGGCACTGCGCCATCGCCTATGATTTGCGGCCGCGGCCGACGAAGAGTTGCCGGATCAAGGAAAGTCCGCCGGTGAACGGGACGACGACCAGATTTTTCATAAACGCCGAGCGTTGCTCGAACTTCTCCTGAAGCGCGTCGGCTTCCGCTTGCTTGGCCGCTACGACGGCGCCCACGTATTTGATGAAGTCCACTCCGCACTTTTCGCATTTGCCGCCGGCGCGCTGCTTGTTGCCGCACGCAGGGCAATCGAATCGCATCGTGTTATGGCAGCGCTGGCAGAAGCGCGCAACTTCGCGCACCGCAGTGCCGCACTTCGGGCATTTCACGGTAGGCTGCGGCACGGGTGGCGTCAACGAAGCGCTCGTCGCGGCCGGCGCAGTCGCCGGGTTTCGAGGCGGCGTTGGTTTTTTGCCGAGGCCAACAAGCGGCGGCGACACATCCGCGTTTCCAGCGCGTGCCACCGCAGCGTCCGGCCCGCCAGAATTGCCGGATGTCGCAGTCGCCTCAGCCGGATCTGCCTGTCTCGCCACCGGCTTCACCGAAGGTGTGTTTTCAGCCACAACTCATTTTAGCGGGGGCGCGCAAGCGATGTAGCCGCAGCACACGCGTGTGCGCTCGCGTCGTTACCCTGTACAGCGGTACAGGTGGACGCTACGTATGGGATTCGCTGCTCGCGATTCTCGATATCACACGGGACGAGCAGGAATATACTCGCCGCATCCTGGGCCGAGCTAATCCCCGAAGGGCGACGGATCCGGATTCGGGAGCAGGCTCTTGCGGCTCGGGTCGGACGTGCCGCAGAACTTTGCTTCGCCTTGCAACTCAGGATATTCCTTGCAGAGATCCCTAAGAATGGAGGGGATTTTTTCGGTCGCCAGGTGCTGCCCCACCATAATCACCTGGGGCATCATTTTGGCGGAGTTTTCCAGGAAGCGTTGTCCCGCGGGTGTTTCGTAAAATGCCGAAGCTGCGTTGACGTCTTCGTCTGTCAGGTATTGGGCGTACACCGCTGTCAGGCGATCCGTGAAATCTTCCGACTGCACGAGCCCGACGAGCCTGGCAATATACGCGTCCAGGATTTTCTCGCGATTCGGCGTCACCGGGATAGTCGCAAGCAGTGCGGGTCGCATGGGCTCGAATAGCTGCCGCGCCGCCGCTTCTTGCTTCTCTTTGAAATGCGTCAGGCCTATTAAGCGCACAATGTCCGCCTTGAATTTTGGATCTATGGGCGTCGCCGGTACCGTGGCTGTCACCGAATCGACTTTCTTCGAGGTATCCGGAGCGACTTCTTGCTGAGCGGCGCCGTCGGACTGCCCTCCGCCCAATGTGAAGACGACGCTGACGCGCGTATCCACCTCGATAGGCTCTCCGTTCAGCAGCGTGGGATCGTAGGTCCATTGGTGTACCGCGTCCATGGCGGCCTTCATCAAAAGCGGGTGGCCCGAGACATACTCGATCTGCTGCAATGTGCCGTCCTTGGCGATAATGCAATGCAGCACAACGGTGCCCTCGATGTGACTTGCCTTTGCGGCATCCGGATAGATCGGCGTCACCACATGCCTAAGCTTTGCAGCAGCAACGTTGCCGCTGACGCGTACTCGCGTCGGTTTTTGTGCTTCCGACGATTGTTGTGAGCTTGAGTCAGGCGTGCGCCCGGACGCGGCCCCTTGATCTTGCGCGGGCGTGCCTGTGGCCGTAAGACAGCAGAGAAGTGCCATTGGCAAGAACGCTCGCATTCGCATAACTCTCCTTTGTGTCAGGGTGCCGTGTCAGGCAATTATCCTGACGAGTATATAGGAGTTATTAGTCGCTTGCGATTGGGGAAGCAGGGGTGCGCTTCGTGGAAGTTAGCTATGCAACTGGCGGTTTTCGGGAACGACAAAAGCGACGGAGCCTAACTATGTGCGTCCTTCCGCGACATCCGCATCCACAAAGGCTCGGGCGCCTTCGGTTTGGGCGGCATCGGCGGAATCATGGGAAGAAGGAACGCGACCAAGAACAAGCAGGCCAACAATTTCGCGGAGGCGGCGGCCGCCATCACGATCCCGGAAAAGCCGAATAGCCCGGACAAGATTGCCGCTGCCAGCAGTAGCAAAGACCAGCGCTCCATCGTCTTTCGCATGGCATCGTTCAACGGAGGCGCCTGGCGCCGCGATTCGTAAGGATCGCAATCCCGACGAAGGTAGTTAACAACACTGCGGCGGCGGCAAAAGTGAGACTCGCAATGAGCATGACAAACTCCAGTGGAGACATTCGAGCGCTGCACCGGCTGCAACACGCGAATGGTGATTCAACAGTTCCGTTCCGCTGCGTGTGCGAGCGGCGGCTCGCAACCTGCTAGCGTCCCAGCACCATCAAAAGCATCAAGACAACCACCATCAGGCCTAAACCCGTCATCGGGTTCTCGCTCAACTCCTTGCTCTTAGGCCAGCGCGCCAAACTGCCCAGCAAAGCCACGATGAAAAGAAAAGCGAAAACTACGATCAACATGACAATTGTCCTCAGTTCCGAGAGCCCGGAACAACGAATCGGCCAATATCTTACTCAGGGCAAGAGGTTTAGAACCATACGGTAAATCACGTAGTTTACGCGGCACCTTTACGTAGGAGAAAAATTGTAGGGTGAATTACCTAAGCTAAAACCTTGAGCATTATCTTGCAGTTGCAACACGAAGGTTTCGTCGGGCCGTCGCGGCCGTGACGCTTGTGGACCTCGAGTCTGGCTTGGCACGGCTGAGCGGCGTCGGTCCAAGCCCTTCGACGCGAATCCCATTGGCAGATGATGTAGGGTACAGCACACACCACGATCGCCGACGCTGATCTTGTGGCGCCACCGCCGGGTTTCAGTTATTCTCTTGCCCCGTGCCTCGGATCGAACATCCCAGCCTCGCGCTGAGTGCACTTCTGCTGTTGACGCTCGCTATTGCTCCGCCCGCGCGTCCTCAATCAAGCCCGGGCCCTATAACTCCTGCTCTCAGCGAATCGCAGGCCCCGCGATCGGCAAGCACCGAAAAGAATTCGAATGCCGCTGGCAGTGCCTCTACGCAAGAAAAATCTCCAGTCCCGCCCCCAAAGCAGCCCGTCGCCAAATCGAAGCCTGCGGATTACTCCAAAGAACCGCTCGTCATTGAAAGCGTCGTCAGTACCATGAAATTCGAAAGTGACGGCACTTACTCATACGAAGTGACCCAAAAAACGCACATCCAATCTCAGGCTGGAGTGCAAGCGCTCGGGGTCCTACAGTTTAGCTACGCTGCGGCCACCTCGTCCTTCGACCTTGGGTACGTGCGAGTGGTCAAGCCGGACGGTCGCACCGTCGAAACGCCCTCCGAAAATGGGCTCGATATGCCGGCGGAAATCACCAGGCAGGCGCCTTTCTACAGCGACTTGCACCAAGAGCAGATCGCGGTAAAGGGCCTGGAAATTGGCGACCGGCTGGAAACCCAATACCGCGTGACGATCAAGAAACCACTCGACCCCGGTCAGTTCTGGGAGTTTTACGATTTTTCAAAGGGCGCCATAACCCTGGACGAAGAGCTGGAGATCAGTCTTCCACAAGGGAAGTCCGTCACCGTCAAAAGCCCGACGGTGCAACCCGTCACCAACGTTGCCGACGGCAGGCGCGTGTATCGCTGGAAGAGCTCGAACTTGTCGATTAAGAAGGCCACAAAGGACGACGCCTCTCCAGATTCCGATGAATCGAGTACTCACGACATTCAGATCACCACATTTGGCAGCTGGCCCGAGATCGGACAATGGATCCAATCTCTCGTCACTCCTCGCGCCGCCGTGACGCCGGAGATCCAAGCCAAGGCCGATGAACTCACGCGTGGCGCCAAGACGGACGCGGAGAAGATCCAAATCCTCTACAATTTCGTCGCCACTAAATATCGCTACATCGGAGTCGCGTTGGGAATTGGGCGGTATCAGCCGCACGCCGCAGCAGACGTCCTCAGCAATGGCTATGGCGACTGCAAAGACAAACACACGCTCTTTGCGGCATTGCTTGCGGCGGAAAAAATCACGGCATTTCCGGCGCTCATCAGTTCGAAATCGAAAATCGACGTGAATATTCCGTCCCCAGCCCAGTTCGACCACGTGATTACAGCCATTCCGCAACACGACGGATTTCTGTTCCTCGATACCACCCCGGAAGTCGCGCCGTTTGCATATTTGAGTCCCGTTTTGCGTAAGAAACAGGCGCTGGTGATTCCCTCGACCGGTCCCGCACGCCTGGTGCAGACCCCCGAGGATCCTCCGTTCAAATCAATTGACACGTTCGTTGCCGATGGTGCGCTTGACGATTCCGGCACGTTTCAAGGGAAAATGCAATTCACCCTGCGCAGCGATTCCGAGATTGCCTTTCGCATCTGGTTTCGCCAGGCCGGCCAGTCGAAGTACAAGGACGTGATGCAAAGCGTCTCTTCCAATTTCGGCTTCGGCGGCACCGTCAGCAACGTCACCGTCACGCCTCCGGACCAGACCGACGTGCCTTTCCACATCGAATACGACTATGAGCGGAAGAAATATTCCGACTGGGAGCATCGCCAGATAACCGTCCCGTTCCCGCCCATTTTCGTTCCCGCGGCGCCAGAGGAATCGGTCGGTGATTTGAAACCGATCCGATTGGGACCGCCCTATGAAGAGGTGTACCGCGCTACGGTAAAACTACCCACTGGCGCGGACCCGCACTTGCACGCGCCGATCTATTTGCATGAAGATTTCGCCGAGTACCATTCGACATACTCTTTGGATAAAGGCGTACTCCACGCGGAACGCCACTTGATCGTAAAACAGCCTGAAGTATCTGTTTTGCAAATTGCGGCATACCGCAGTTTCGTGAAAGCGATCGTCGAGGATGAATCAACCTACATACCGCTGTCGGGAACATCATTTGCTTCCGGATCCGACTCCGATTCCACCGAAAGCTCTGTAAATCCCGATGTGTTTGCGCTCGTCCAGCACGGACGCGAGGCTTGGCAGGAGCGCAACATGCCGAAAGCCATTGACTATTTCCGGAAGGCCGTCGCGAAAGATCCCACCTTCGCCGCTGCCTGGATGTCGCTCGGCGCAGCGCACTTTATGACTGGCGAAGACGACAAAGGCATCGAGGAAATGAAAAAAGCAATCGCCCTCGACCCTTCCAATGTCTACGCGCTCAAGTTCTTGGCGTCAACGCTGACGGCCAAGGGCCGCGGCCCCGACGCGTTGGACGTGTGGAAGTCGCTCGAAAGGGCGAGCCCGAAGGACGCGGAGGCGCCGCGTACTATTGCCAGGATCCTTGCGCAAGAAAAGAAATATCCCGAGGCCATCGCGGAATTGCAAGCGGCAGAGGATCGTGATCTGGACGACACCAGCTTGGTGCTTGAACTTGGCGAAACTTACCTGGCAGCGGGCGACAACGAAAAGGCGATCGCCGCCATCCGGCAAGCGGCAGACGACGAACCCACCGTTGCCATGCTAAATGACGCAGCCTATGCGCTCGCCGATAAGGGCATCGATCTCGAGGACGCTCTGAAATATGCCGAAAGATCGGTCGGCGAAGCCGAGAGCGATTCAGCGGAAATCGATCTGGATAATCTGGCGTTCGTAAACCTAAAACAGACGACCAGCCTGGCCGCTGGCTGGGACACGCTCGGCTGGGTTCATTTCCGCCTCGGCCATTTCGATTTGGCAGAGAAATATCTGAATTCGGCGTGGGTTCTCGACCAAGATTCGGTTTCGGCGGACCACCTCGGCCAGCTGTATGAAAAACTGGGTAAGACGCATGAGGCCGTAGTCGCCTATTCGCACGCTCTTTCGACCATCGGCACTCATCCGGAGAATTCGACCGCGCGGCTAAAGGCGTTGCGCCCGGGAGCAAAATATCAGGCCGGCGAGAAGCCGGATTCGTCGGTGTTGCAGGATATGCGCACGGTCACGCTGAAGAGAAAGTCCATGAAACATGCCAGCGCTGAATTCTACTTGCTGTTTTCCTCGGACGGAAAACCGCCGCAAGTGAAATTTATCAGCGGCTCCGACAGTCTGGAGGAACTCAGCAAGGATTTGGCGGCTGCGAAATACAACGTCTCGTTTCCAGACACCGAACCAGCGCAAATTTTGCGGCGCGGCGTCCTGGACTGCGAGCCTGAAGTCTCCGTGTGTATGTTCGTGCTGATTCCGCCGGATTCCGTGCGCTCTCTGGAATAATCCGCGTGCAAAGTGCTAAGGCGCGGGATTGCGGCTCGCCGTCGCGGCCGTGACGTTTGCGGCGTTTGTAGCTGGCGTGGAGCGATTGGTCGGGCTCAGCGTGGCGCGAATCAGCGATTCCATTTCGTGCCACACTTTCGGGTCGCACTCGATCGCAATGTGCTGCTGCATCACGAGGCGGTCCCACCAGGGGTATGCGGCTTCACAAGCAATTGGCTTTGCGCCGTAAGCGAACCGAAAGTTGCCGATCACGTGCGTGCGCGTGGGATCTGCCGCGCGAATCGTGCTGCGCCCGTGCAGCAACCCGTCCTTTTGATAGTAGTTCACCGCCTCCGCCACATTCGGCGGAATCACCGCGTCGTTTTCTCCGCGCTTCACCACACTGTCCACCTGAATCGTCAATAAAACCGGGATTCCATCGCGATTGAGCGCATCCGCAAGCGCGACGGTCTCCGATGCTCCCCAGCTATGCCCATAGATTACGATCCGCGCGTTGTGTTTTTCGGCGGCGGAAAGCTGGCCATCGTGATTGGCGTCCAGCGCGTGCAGCACCGCCTGATGTGCATCTTCGCCGTGGTGGTTTGCGAACGTATTGATATAAGCGCCGGAAGGATAATCCTCGCGGATCCGCGCCGCGAGCTGTACGGTGCTGTGCACGGCATCGTCGCGGTGAACGTATCCACCCACAAATCCAATCACAATAATTTTGGGTGGAGGAGCATCGGTCTTCGCGGCTTCGTCGGAGGTCGCCGATCCTCCGTGTGCGCGAGGCGCCCAGGTATACTTTCCGGCGGAGGCTTGGCCAAGGAAGCAAATGGCCGCGAAAAACATCGAAAAAACACAAAACGAAGCTCGCATGCTTTTCTGTACGCGGAGAACTTCATCCTAGCACAGTGAAGCACACCTAGCCTTTTGCTTTTTCGAGCGGCCGAACTGCGGCACCAGCTACTCCGTCACGCTTGCTGTTGCCACTGCGCGATTCAATGTTGGACGGATTCGCTTTTTCGGCATGCGCGGCCATCTGCTGGACCGTCTCCGGCGCCACCTGCAGCGCTCGTTCGGTCGTCAATACGCGCACGGTAAGTATTTTGCACACGGCGATAAAGATTCACGCCGCGCACGCTAAGAGGAATTCGGTGGCGAGGTCAGCGAGGGAGAAAATATTCTGCGCGAGTCTGCCAGTCGTTCTGCAGGTTCTGATTCGCAATATTCATCCAGCGGATATTGAATATCGGCACGCAGACGAGTTCGCCGCACGAAGGACAGGTGAACTCCAGCGAGTTATTCTCGAGGTTGAATCGCTTCTTGTCCGGCTCGATCGTGGTCGCCAGCACCCGCGCTTCGCAGTCCGGATTATCGCAGATCAAACACGGTTCCAAGTCCGGCGTCAGAATCGGTCTCAAAACGTACCCCCGGTATTACCTGTGTAGCCCCCACCAATCAATCCCTGAAGGCTCAAAGTCGCGACGAAAGAGATTGCCCTTCGAGGTTGCCACACCGCACGTCAACTGCAATACAGCAATCCCATTAGTTAGAAAAATATAATGTAACTGACTCGCGTCATTGATATTACGACCGCTGATCAGTCCAAACGTGGCATCTCTGCCACGCGCGTCGAAACGTCGCCAGGTCCCGCGGGCTCCGAGTCTCTCCTCTAGCAATCGAAAGTCCGCAAAACTCTCTGTAGGGAAATAGCTTATGAAATACGCATAACACCCGATGGAGTGCATCCGCCATTCCGCTATCCTGCGCGCAGCGAGGTTACCCATGCTGCGTACCGTTCTCCTGATCATTGTGATTCTGGCGTTGCTGGGAAGTCTGCCGATGTGGCCGTACAGCGCGGGCTGGGGCTACTACCCCAGCGGCGGTTTGGGCCTGCTCGTCTTAATTTTGATCGTATTTATACTGATGGATCGACGCACCGTTTAGCGCGGTGCGGCGCCAAGGAGGCTCATGAACACAGTCGTTGGCGTTTTTGCAACGCGTTCCGCAGCCGAGCGTGCCTGCGCCGAGCTAGCACCGCTCGGCATCGCCGAACACCGCGTCAATATCCTCACCCCGCAGATGACGGAAGAAGAGCTCGCGGCCATCCCTACGATCGAAGCAGAGCAGCCTGGCATGGGCAAAGCTCTGGGAGCCGCGGTGGGCGGAACCGTGGGTTTGGTCGGCGGAATGGGCATTGCCGAAGTCGCGCTCACAAGTTTGGTAGCGCCGGGCATTGGCCCGATTCTCGCAATAGGTTTGCTCGGAGGCGCCCTGGTCGGCGCTATCGGGGCAGCTACGGGTGGGGCAATCGAAAATTATATGGCCGAGGGTTTGCCCGGCGATGAATTGCTTGTTTACGAAGACGCGCTCCGTCACGGGCGCTCCGTCGTCGTAGTCATCCCAGAAAGTGAAGACCAGGAAAAAATCATCCGCAGCGTGTTCGAGCGCGCCGGCGCCGAAACGCTCGACCGCGCGCGGGAAATGTGGTGGCTCGGGCTGCGTGACGTCGAAAAGGAACAATACCAGGCGGGCGGGGACAATTTTCAGGATGACGAGCGCTATTTTCGCGCCGGCTTCGAAGCCGCGCTGCACTCCAAGAACCGCGGCAAGTCGTATCAAGAGGCGCGTAAAGAGCTGGGCGACGCCGAGCCACGTCTGCACGAAAGCGGTCCGTTTCGTCGAGGCTACGACCGTGGCAGGGCCTATCTGCAGGCCGCGCGTGAGGCAACGTGAGTCTTCGAATGGCGGCTCGTACGCCGCTATTCTAGTTCCGTTCCTCGCTCGGTCCTATTGGCTCTACTACAGATTTCGTTTTTGCTGCACCTTGGTGCAGCAGAGCCGAACGATTCACGATGTTTGACCGGCGTTGCAGCTGGGGAAACTGGCTGGACCGCTCAGCCGGGCTGTGATACACTCCCGGCGAGTAAATTCAAAGGATTCAGAGCTATAGCCGGCTAAGAGGTTCCTGGGGAAGAGCGAAACCTTTCGCTAGGTTATTGCATCTAAGCACATTATGGCTAAAGAACAATTGAAGGGAAGCGGACGTCTGGTGCCCACGCGGCTTACCGGCGTCGAATACAAAGTTAAATACGGCATTGAACTTTCCGAGGAAGCTCGGGAACACGGCGGCGGTTGGGGAGCTGCGCGTGGCGGCCGTTGGACTCGTTGCTCCGTGCGTGCAGCGCACCATCACCCGATCCCGGACGGCAGCTACTTTCTCCATGCTGACGATGGCCGCGTTCACCAGCTGAAGTCCGAAAACGGGCAGTGGCAGTACCTCGCCGTAATTTAAGACTGCTGACCTCTGGTCACCGGTTGGGAATCCTCTAAAGATTCACACCCAGCTAGGGGTGTGCCCTCCGGATGCCAACAGTTTTCGGCAAAAAAGCGAAGTGGTTGTCATCCCGAGCGAAGCGAGGCCTGCCCGCCGCAGGCGGAGATCTGCTTTTCGCTCCAGCAGGGTAGCAGGCACGTTCCGCTCCGCCGACCGCCACCATCCGCCGCAGCCCGTCAGTTGGTCCCAGTAAATTCCCTCGTTACCTTCCCATTGTCGTCCAGGAACTGAATCACCGGCTTGCCCTCCGCATTCACGCGCAGCACCAACCGCTCGCGCCCCTGCTCGTCCTTGATTCGCAGTGACGCCGATTTATCCGCCGCGCGCCCCAGATAAATCCGGTTCGCGTCGCCGGTATGCGTCGCAAAGAACTTGTCCCACTCCGCCTTGTGCTGTGCCTCCGGCAATTTGCTTATCCGCTCCTTCGCTTCGACCGCCTCCTGAATCGGATAATCCCCGCGCTCGTTGATCCTGATCGCTGAAAACTTCTCCTCGCCGTCCTGCCCGGAATCGATCGCGAAAATCTGGTCCTGGTCGTATTTGTCAAAGCTGAGGTGTCCGTAGTTTTCGATCTTGCCGCTTTTGTCCTTCAATCCGCCCCAAAGCAGCCCGCCGTTTTCGGTTCCCTCATCATTCATGAACAGCATGCCCGCGGCTTCGCTCCGGTCCGGCCGGGGATGTTCTTTGCCATGAACGTAAGCTCCAGGGAATTCCGTGCGGTCCGAGATAATTAGCCGCGGCGTGCCATCAGGCTCCACAAAATTGATGCGATGCACCGTGATCTGATCGAACGTCTCATTCCGCGGCGCCGCAAATCCGCAAATCACACTGACCGCGAAAACCAAACTAAGCACTCCCGAATAAATCGCCAGAAAACGCTGACTCGCGAAAAATTCCATCACACCCTCCCGAGCAACCATTCCATTCGCCGCTCACCCGAATTCAAGGCGAGAAGGAGCGAAACTGTACGTCCAATCTAATCCCGATAGCTCAGATTCCCAAAAAAAGTGTCTGAATAAGGCTTGTCAATACGGACCAAGATTTCCAATATAACTGGCTAAGGTTGTCAATGAGTGTGCAAAGGTTGCCAATTACATGCCTCAAGGTTTACAATGCCCACTATGAGAGTACGGGCGCGAGGCGCGGACATTCGCCGGTTCATCTTGGAGCATGTCGAAAAGCATCCGAACGACATCGCCAAGTTGACCGCTGGCCATTTCAGCATCACTCGGCAGGCGGTAAATAAACACCTGCGTCGGCTCATTTTCGAGAAGTCGCTGACTGAAACCGGCGAGACCCGAAAGCGAATTTATAAGCTTGCGCCTTTGGTTGAGTGGCGCAAGACTTATACGATCTCGCCGGAGCTTGAAGAGCACATATTGTGGGACCAGGACATTGCCCCCGTTTTACGGCCACTCCCAGAAAACGTGATGGACATCTGGCACTATGGCTTTACTGAAATGCTCAACAACGCAAAAGATCACTCCGGCGGAACGATGATTCTCGTTAGGATGTCGAAGACGGCGGTGACTACCGAGATGATGATTGCTGACGACGGAATTGGCATCTTCAGGAAAATCCAAGAGGCTTTCAACTTGCCGGACCAGCGATACGCGGTTCTTGAATTAGCCAAAGGCAAACTCACGACGGACCCAAGCCGACATACCGGCGAAGGAGTATTTTTCTCGTCTCGAGTGTTTGATCGCTTCTCAATCGGGGCGGATAAGACCTACTACGGCCACAGAATAGACGACGATTCAGACTGGGTTATGGACTGGGGTACTGCCGGGACCGCCGTGTTCATGGAGCTCAACAACCACACGTCGCGAACTCCGCAAAAGATTTTCGACCAATACGCTGGTGCTGATGAAGGTTATGGATTCAACAAGACCGTTGTACCGGTGAACCTGGCGCAGTACGGAAACGACAAACTTATTTCACGCTCCCAAGCGAAAAGGGTAGTGGCCAGGCTCGAATTGTTCAAGACGATTCTCTTTGATTTTACGGGAGTTCCTACAATCGGGCAGGCCTTCGCTGACGAGATATTCCGAGTTTTCGCGAACGAACATCCAAGCATTTCACTTCTTCCCATACACGCTAATTCGGAAGTACAGCGGATGATTACGAGAGTAAAACAAAACACACCAGCCACTGGTCCACTAAGTCCTGCTACGGGTGAGCAACCCTAGTTCGTAAACGGTCTTGAAGGCAGACTTCGTCCACCCAGCCCATCTCGCGCCCAAAATCCCGGAACTTTTTGCCCCGCGGCGCCGAACTATATCCGCAGGGCGAACGAGAACACTACCGTCAAACACCCGACCGTTGATGGGAAACTCGCAGCCCGGAATTTGACAGGAGAGAGTTACCCACATGAAAAAGACAGCCATAGCATTGCTACTCGCTTGTGTATTTGCCGCGCCGGCGGTGTTTGCACAGGACACCGACGCGGCGGCCGCGCCCAATGATCCAGGTCGCGCCGCGCATATGGTCCAGCACCACGTCAGCTACTTGACCACCGTGCTGTCACTCACGTCCGCGCAGCAGACGCAGGTGACCACCATCCTCACGAGCGCCGAAGCGAATCGCGGGACCGCTCACACCAGCATGAAGACCGCGCACACCAACCTGCAGAACGCGATCCATTCCAACGACGCAGCCGCGATGGAAGCAGCGGCCAATAGCATCGGCACGTTGACGGCGCAGGAGACTCTGGCGCACGCCAAGACCGAAGCGGCCATCTATCAGGTGCTCACCGCGGACCAGCAGACCAAAATGGCGCAGCTCGAAACCGAAGGCGGCCATGGCGGCGGCCGCGGCTTCGGACCGCCTCCGGGTCATTAGTCGTTTGCGCGACAATCCTCATCGCCGGATCCCTCGTCCGCTCCACGGTGGACGAGGGATTTGTATTTCGCGCATGCCCGCAAGCATCGCCATCCACGCGACCGGGCTCTGTTCCCCCCACCTGCGTAAAGAATGTAAAAAAATTAAACCGGCCAGTGGACCTATTTCGTTCGCGGGGCATCTCAGGTATCCGAGTAAGGGCGCGGCATTCACATCACGTTCGAAGTTGGAGGCCTTTCACCGCGGTTTCGCCAAAATGAGAACCAGGGTGCATATTTAGACTTTGCATACGGCTATCGTTCATCAGCAGTCGGGAATAATTTGCCTGCGGTAGACTGAAATCTCAGCAGGCAGCAGTAACTCAGCTTGGGTGCGGTGTGTCCAATTCGCGCGGTCCGGGGTAGCTAATGCGACTAAAATCAATTGCCATCTGTGGCTTGTTCCTCGCGGTAATTTCCGTTTCGCTCATTTTGCAGCGCACATCGGCACAATCAAGCGCCGCGCGCTCGATGATTACCGCGCCGGTGGATGAAAGCAAGCTCACGGTGCTGCGAGGCAACACGCATCCCCTCGCGCGCGCGCAATACGATCAAGGCCCCGCGCCAGCCAGCCTCCCGATGGACCGCATGCTGCTGGTTCTGAAGCGCAGTCCCCAACAAACCGCCGCACTCGAAACTCTGCTCGCCCAGCAAACCGATAAGACCTCGCCGAATTTTCACAAGTGGCTAACGCCCCAGGAATTCGGCCAGCAATTCGGCGCCTCCGACGAAGACGTGCAAACAATCACGACCTGGCTCGAATCCCGCGGCTTCCAATCCATCAAACCGGCGACTGGCCGCAATGTAATCGAATTTTCCGGAAACGCCGGCCAAGTCCAAGCCGCGTTCCACACCGCGATTCATTCCTACGTCGTCAACGGCAAACAGCATTTCGCCAACGCAACTGATCCTTCAATTCCGACAGCGCTCACACCGGCCGTTGCCGGCGTGCTCTCTCTGAACGATTTTGGCAGAAGGCCGATGAATCAGTTCGCCGGGACTTTCCGCAAGCCGCGCAACACCAGCAAGGCCGAGCCGATCAAGTCGCAATACACATTCACGCCAACCCAGGGAATCACTTATTACGCCGTGGGGCCGCAGGATTTCGCCACCATCTATAACGTCACGTCACTGTGGAACGCTGGTATCACAGGTTCTGGCGAGACGATTGCCATCATCAGTGACAGCAATATCAGCCTGACGGACGTCAGCCAATTCCGGAGCCTTTTCGACCTGCCGTCGAACACGCCGAACGTGATCTTCAACGGCACAAACCCCGGTCTCACGGCCGACGAGGTCGAGGCGATCATTGACGTCGAGTGGGCCGGCGCGGTGGCCAAGAACGCTACGATTGATCTAGTCGTGTCTCCTTCGACGCACACCACGTTTGGTGGTGATCTCTCCGCGGAATACATCATCGATAGAAACCTCGCGCCGATCTTGAGCGAAAGCTATGGCGCATGCGAGCTGGCGCTTGGAACCGGAACAGCGACGACGGTCGGAACTAACGCGTTCTACAATTCACTATGGGCGCAGGGGGCTTCCCAAGGGATCACGATCATAATCGCCACGGGTGACAACGGCTCGGCGACTTGCGATAACCCGTACGATCCAACGCTCCCAGTCACGACGGATCAGGCGGCGCAATACGGACTGTCTGTGAGCGGCCTCTCCTCCACCCCGTACAACGTCGCCGTTGGCGGAACCGATTTCAATCAGATCACGACGGATCCGTCGCTGTATTGGAACTCCAGTACCAATAATACGCCCGGCACCGAAAGCTCGGCCAAGGGCTACATTCCCGAAACGACGTGGAACGACACTTGCACCAATGCGGTATTGGGCCTGGTGGGTTTCAGCACCAACGCTGAGGCGAACTGCAATGACACGACCGGGGAGTCCGACGACGATTATGCCATCGGGCCAGTCGGAGGCGGCGGTGGTCCGAGCAATTGCACGACGTCAAGCGGCGGCCAACTCAATACCTGTTCGGGCGGGTACCCTAAGCCCTCATGGCAGACCGGAACCGGCGTCCCGTCCGACGGCAAACGCGATACTCCAGACATCTCCTTGTTTGCCGGCAACGGATTCGCCGGCAGCTTTTACGTGGTTTGCGAGGCGGACCAGCAAAACGGTGTGCCGTGCAACCTGACTGCGAACGGTTACTCCGATTTTCTCGGATATGGCGGAACTTCGGTTTCGGCTCAGGTATTCGCCGGCATCGTCGCGCTGATTGATCAGAAGGCAGGCGGAGCTCAGGGAAATCTCAATCCCGCCATGTACGCGCTGGCGGCAACTCAATCGCCGTCGAGCTGCAACACCGACAATCCGGCGAGCTCATGCATTTTTTATGATGTGACCATCGGCAACAACTCATCGCCTTGCTTAAAGGGTAGTCTGAATTGCACTGTAAACAACTCTAACGATCTAAACGGAGTCCTCAGCGGCTATTCAGCCGGCACAGGCTACGATCTCACCACTGGTCTAGGTAGCGTGAATGCTTTCAACCTTGCGACCAGCATTGCCAATTCGTTCTCCTCGTATGCGCTTTCCTCCGCCAGTCCCACGGTCACCGTCGCTGCTCCCGGTGATTCCGGCACGATGAGCGCGACAATCACCGCGAAAAATGGTTTCAGTGGCACCGTCACGTTCAGCTGCTCGAGCCTGCCCAGCGGCGCCACCTGTAGCTTCAATCCGCCATCGGCAATTCTAAGCTCGACCGCCACAACCGCGGTAACGACGTTGACGGTCAGCACCACAGCACCCAGCGCCGTCGCACCCACGCGACGTGAGCCAGCCGCGCCCGGACCACTCAATGTGCTGGCCGCTGCGTCGCTGCTAGCCATTCTCGGCGTCAGCATCCTGGCTCTGCGCACATCCAGCAAACGCCTGCGCTCTGGTGCATCCTTTGCCCTGGTAATCCTAGGCATGGCAGGAATCATGCTAATGGCGAGCTGCGGCGGCGGCAGCGGAGGTGGAGGCGGGGGAGGCGGTGGCACTAGCGGCGGCACGCCCACGGGCTCGACGACAGCCACAATCGTAGCCACCAGCGGCTCATCCACCAGCTCTCTGAATTTCACGCTGGACGTACAGTAAGCAGATTGTCTAGCCGGTACGCCACAGGTGTGATTTGTGTAGCCGCTGCTGTGTCCCTGCAGTTCGGCACACAGAATCCACGGCAAGGTCGCCCGCTTTTTCTGGGAGTGCGGCAGCTTGCTGCCGCCTTGGTTGGCGCGAGGCTTGCCTCGCGTGAAGTGATCCTTCGGGATGGATTGCTTCAACGCGCAGGGGCGTGGGCCCAGGCTATGGCAAAAAGCCGTGCCCAGTGTGCGAACCAGCAATTCGATTTCCCGCAGCTGACCCCGCCGCGTCCGCGTTCGGTGCGGGAGAATTAACCGGCGCTCCAGCACTCCTGCGCGCCAGTAGCGCCCGTCCTTCCGCATGCAATTCCACCGTCAGCGCCCAATCCTGCTTGAATTCCAACATCGTCTCGCGGCTGTGCTTCGGGCTGTTCAGCTCCGATTCCACGCGCGCCAAAACAATCTGATACGCAATCTGCGCGTCGGAATCAGCGGCGAAAATATTGTTCGCGCTCAATCCCACGCGTCCCGTCGGCTGCGAATCCGTCCAGCTAGTCCACAACGCCCCATCCGGGTCCACGGAAAGCGTGCCAGCTTCGCCCAGCTGCTTGAACACATGTTTCAAATAACCGCGGTCGGGAATCAGCTCGTCGTGAATCGCCTGTTCCACAATGTCGTTGAACTCGTCGTGGTAGTCCTTCCACTCATCCTTGCTGCCCACAATGGATTCGTCCGCGAGTTTCTGTTCCGCGGCGAGCTGCTCGACGCTCACCGTATAACCGCGCGTCGCATCGCCAGCGGCAGCCAAATCCTCGTCGCCTCCAGCCGCTCGCACCGAAGGATGCGCCTCGAACTGATGTTCGGGATTGAACCGGCCGGTGATGAGGTAAGACGCCGTCACGGCCGGAACGCTCTGCCACGCAAACACCGCCAGCGGTATCACTAATTTCTTCGAATGATAAAGTTGCTCGGTGCCGCTGCGGCATTCGCTGCTGCGCTTGATCGTCCCCGGCACCTGCGAAAAATGCAGCACGCGCAAATCAAGTTCGGGATGTTCCTGCGCGTAGTGCGTGAAAGTCCGCGCCACGGCTTTCGGGCTGGTCATGAAGAAATCGTTGATGTAATCGCGCTTCACCGAGTGCGGATAATACGTATCCAGCACGCGCCGCGCGAAATCCGCGCAATTGTGCGTCATGCCGTTGAAGTGGTTCACGTTCGGCAGGGAATTGAATTCCGCGATCAGGGCGCGATCCTGCTCCATCGTCGTCTTCACCACGAACATGTACACGCTGCGTTCCAGCGTCGCCGCCACCATTTCGCGCCACTCCGCGCTGTTGCTCTTCAGGCATTTTTCGCTCGTGCACATCTGCGCCAGGTAATTCTCGCGGTAGCGCTCTTCCAGCAGCGCTTTGATCGCTTTGGAACTGACCAGCGGGCGATTGCTAGGGTCTTCTACTCCATACAAATAAATGCTCAGCGGCACGATGTTCCATTCGTACGGCTGGTCTTCGCCCAGCGTCGTGTAATTGCTCAGCACCGAGCCCTGCTCGCCCGGCCGGCACAAACGCATTCTCACCGGAGAATTATCAGGACAGATGTTAGAAAGGTAGACGGCGGTGTGGCCCGAGCCGGTGATGCGCGCCACGCTCGTATCGAGCGATTCGTTCAGCACCACGCCCGCATCGGCCGAAGCGCGCGGCGCGACCAAGCTAGCGGAGGCCATCGCGAAAAAACACAAAAGTAGAAACCGCGCCGCGCGCGTAAATCGCGCAAATGTTGGCGCATGCTGGCGCGGGTAATTTTCTTGCGGACGCGCGAATTTCTCCGCGCAAAGATTCGGGAGAGGCCTTTCTGCCAAATACCCTTGAGCTTGTGTCCGTCCCAGCAAGTAGTTCCTCCCAATCGTGATCTCTAAAACTGGCGAAAAACTAACGCAGGGCCGCGGCTTGGCGGGCGGAGCCATGTACTAAGAACACGAAAAATCCGCAAAAGTTGCGCTGGCGCGTCCAGTTCACGCGCAGCCGAAAACACTTTTGCCCGCATCAACGCGCTTCAAGGCGCGCCCTTCGCGATTAGCTTCTAGCGGCGGCAACCGGAACGGCTGGGGCTGAAGAACGAGGACCGGGAACGTTGCTTCACAGAGGCGGCCAAATCCGTCCGCTATCTACTGATCGACATTATAGCGTGCCCGCGCTGTGAGCGGAGCGCGATTATCCCGTATTCAGGCACTCATAAACACCTATCACTACAGCCCTCGAAGCGATAGATACCTACGCCACATGGTCGTTTCTCCGACCAATCTCGCGCGGCGGCTTTCCGACGCGTCCCTCAGTATCGTTCCGCCCATGCAATACACCGTTCACCCGATTCTTGCCGCATACCAGAAATGCAAGATTGGCGAAGTCGCGCATATCACACGCGAAGCAGTTCGCAAGGGCAAGCGGGCCGCCAAAGGGTTTTGTAGCGGCGCACTTCAGTGCGCCATCTTCGTCGCCGCGCAAGATGATGATGGTGGCCCGAAATTGCGCGGAAGAATCACGCTTTTAACTTTTTCCGCAGACAGTTCGCAGCACAGCATCAAGAAATGAAATTAAATTTCACCGGAGGGTCCCATGCAACAACAAGCTTTGCGAGATCTTTACATTGATGAACTCAGGGATATTTACAGCGCCGAGACACAACTAGTGAAGGCTCTGCCGAAAATGGCCAAGGCCGCCACATCCGAACAACTCAGGTCCGGCTTCGAAGAGCATCTGGAACAGACGCGCGGCCACGTCTCGCGCCTCGAACAGATTTTCGAAGCGCTCGACGAGAAACCCACCGGCAAAAAGTGCGCGGGCATGGAAGGCCTGGTGAAAGAAGGCGGCGAAATGATCAGCGACGACTTCGAAGGGGAAGTGAAGGACGCGGGACTCATTGGCGCCGCGCAGCGAGTCGAGCACTACGAAATCGCTGCGTACGGCACGGTGCGCGCCTTCGCCGAACTTCTCAACGAACGCAACGCCGTGGATCTCCTGTCCGAAACGCTCCAAGAGGAAAAGGAAACCGACGAGAAGCTGACGCAACTAGCCGGCGAAATCAACGTGGAAGCCAACGAGCGCGGCCAAGCCGTCGAAGAAGAAGGCAACGGCCGCCGCAAGAGCAAATCAGCACACGCGTAGGTCAATAAGCGGGAAGAGGGTTTTGTAGCGGCGTCAGCCGCGGCGGACGCCAGCCGTTGCAGTAGAATTTGTAAAGGCCTGTGTGGCGTAACGCGAACGCCGCTACAAAACCCAATCCGCAAGATCGAAATAAAAGCGCCACACTATCTGGGAGTGCGGAAGCTTGCTTCCGCCTGTACCAGGCGAGGCTTGCCTCGCCGAAAGTAAGCGTCATTGCAACATATCGCGCGAAGCCGCAACCAAACAGCCTCGTCACTCACGCGAACCGCCACTACAAAACGCAATCCGCGCACGCAACAGGTACATCTCAATTCATCACGTAGTTAGCGGCAAAAAAAAAGAAGCGGGTGTCATCCCGAGCGCAGAGAGGCCTGCCTGCCGCAGGCACGGATCTGCTTTTCCCTGAAGGCGGCAAAGCACACAACTGCCACATCACCTCGTCCCAGCAGCCGCCGCCCCAAACGCAACCTCTCGCCGCGCCGCCGAACTCTCCGCGCCAGCCTCCAAAACGCGCATCACCAACACGCCATACTCCGCAGGCGCGGGATTCGGCGCGCCCCGCAAAATCGCATCGCGCACCGCCTCATAATATCCAGGATAATATCCCGGCAAAGTCGGCACCGCCGCGCTCGTTTCCACGTCATCCTCGCGCGTGACCAGGTCGCCATCCCCCGGATCCATTCCCCAATTGGCGCCTCCCGGACGCTCGCCGCGCTTCAAAGCCTCCTCCTGCGTATCCATTCCATATTTGATGTAGCTAGCCGCGCGGCCATGCACGATAAACCGCGGCAAATCCCCGCGCACCAGCGAACTCGCATGCAGAATCACGCGCGAGCGCCCGTAACGGAACGTCACGTGAAAATAATCCACCGTTTGCGCGCCCTCGCGCTGCATTTCCAGGTCCGCATGAATTCCCTCTGGCGCGCCAAAAAGCTGCAAAGCCTGATCCACCAGGTGTGGCCCCAGGTCGTACCAGATTCCGCTCGCCGGACCCGGCTGTTCGCGCCAGCGTTTTCGCACCAAAGGCCGGTAACGGTCATAATGCGATTCGAAATGCGTCACTTCGCCCAATCGAGCTTCGGAAATCAGCGCGCGCAAAGTGAGAAAATCTCCATCCCATCGGCGATTCTGAAACACAGCCAGCACACGCCCCGATTTTTTCGCAAGAGCCGCGAGCTCGGAAGCTTCAGCGACGGTAGTGGTAAAAGGCTTATCCACCACCACGTTCTTGCCCGCCATAAGCGCCCGTTGCGCCAGATCGAAATGCGAATCATTCGGCGTAGCCACCACAATCAAATCAATTTCGGGATTCGCAAAAGCATCGGCAGGCGTAGCCAACACCGCAACGTCAGGCCAATCCTGCTTCACCACATCAGGCTTTGTAGAAACAATATGCGAAAGCCGCAATCCAGTAACGCTAGAGATCAGCGGCGTGTGAAACACCTTAGCCGCCATCCCATACCCAATCACCGCAACATTCAGCAGTTTCGATTCAGAAAATTGTTGAGCAGGAGCCAAGCGATTCCCCCAGAAGACCGAAGCCTAAAGAGTTTTCCATCCCGAAAAGAGAAAAGCAAGTTGACCACACTGGCGAGATCAAGCGAGTCCGCAAGAACAATATGGAGTGCGGCGGCGCGCCGCCGCTTTCACAAGGCGAGGCACGCCTCGCCGTAGCCGCCCGCACCACAATCTCAACGAAGCGCCACCATCTGGGAGTGCGGAAGCTTGCTTCCGCTTTTGCAAGGCGAGGCTTGCCTCGCCGAAAGTAAGCGTCAGCGCGAAGTATCGCGCGAAGCCGGGAACCAAGCAACAACACCGCATCTATTCCACCACAAACTTCACAGCACTAATTGGCGTCAAATCTCCCGGCCCCTCGCTCGCCTGCATCTCCAGCATGTATTCGCCCTTATCCAACCTCTCGAGCGGCAACTTGAACGCCACCGGAATCATCGGGCTCCCTTTCTGCACGTAACCAGTCACGTCCACCGCCGACGCCCCCACCAAAGGCTTCCCGGTCTTCGGATCCATCACCATGTAAGTGAACTTCACCGTCGGCGGATTCGGTTCCGTCAATCGCGGCACATAAATCTGCGTGTACAACGCCGCTTTCTCCGATTTCTTGAAGCGGTTGCTGCCCGAAGGTGTGAACTGCACATCTTTCACCACCAGCGGCGTTCGGTCGGCCAACAAGTCGGCATCCAGCGCGCCGCCCAAGTCCGCCACCGGCTGAAATTCATCGCTCAACGCCACTCCGCTGAGGCTGAATTTTTTTCCATCATACGAATCAATCGCCAGGCCCGTTTGATAGCTCGCGAATTTCTGGCTGCCGCCGCTCAGCACCACGCTCAGCCTGTAGTGTCCGGGCGCGATGGAGAATTGATTCTCGTAGTGCATCGGCGATTTCAGGAATTTTTCCCACTCGCCTTTTTCCAAGTCCATTGTTACCTCATCGCTGAAGCGCGAAGCCACCGTGCCGTCCGCGCGGTAAGCGATCCCCAGCACGTTCAAGTCGGCATGGTATTTTCCCTTCACCTTGTCGAATGTGATCGAGGAAGGTGGCACTTCCATCGCCAGATGCACCTTCGCCTCGTTCGCCGCAGTGTAGAAGTATGGTGTCTCGAGCGAACCCGGATTCGCAGCCGCCGTCGCGGCCGCGCTGCCAGCACCCGCCGCCGCGCCCGTTGCCGATGCCCGCGTTTCCAGTTCCTTCTCGATCGGTTTTCCCTCCAGCGGATCAGCTGGCTGCACGTTGCAGAATCCGCTGCGCGCGCGAACATTCGTTCCACCGCGATCCACCTTCACCTTCAGCGTATGGCAGCTTCCGGCGGCCGATTCAGGAGGCGTATAGCCAAGCAAATAGTATTCGCTCTGCTCCCGCGCGATTTTCTCGAGGCCGGGTAGCAGATCGTTCGTATTCAGGATTGTGAATCCGCCCGTGCCGCTGGCCAGCGCGTACATCACTTGCTGGTTCGTCGTGGAAGAACTCGGAAATTGCGGAACAATCTGCCGCGGCTGATTGTAGTTTGGGTTGCCGTAATAGCCGCCAGGATTCCCGGTTCGCGTGCCGCCGCCACCCGTCCCACCGTGTCCGCCGCCGGTGCCGCCCGTTCCGCCGTGTCCGCCGCCCGAGCCGCCAGTCCCGCCGGTGCCGCCATGACC
>JBAQGJ010000170.1:0-228949 GCA_049287725.1 Candidatus Acidiferrales bacterium
AATTCCCCACCGGCCGTCCCGGCGAATTCAAGCCGGCTCGAAACACCTGGTATAGATCCACCACCGCCTGCACCGCTTCGTCCTGCCCCACAATCTTCCGCCGCAGCCCCGCCTCAAAATCGCGTGATTCCACGCTGCGGCGCCCTGGGTCCAACTGGCGTCCCTCAGACGCGTGCATGTTCCCCTCCGGCCGGTCTTCCGCATCTTCCGGCGCCGCTCAAATCCATCATGCGAAGGCATTCGTCCCGGTATGAGCGAGGGAGAGCCGTGCAGAATGGTGGCCAAATCCACGCGGACAAAAGTCAAACAACCGTTGTGTAATCAATGAGCTGCCGTGCTAGGCACGAAAGTACACGAGGACCGAAAGCGGAATCATGTTTCAACTGGGACGCGCCGTACCGCTCTGACACGGTATTAACAGGGTGTTAAAAAATTTCTGCGCTATCTCAACGTCTTGCTTCCGAGGCCCTCTTTCCCGTATGGTGTGTGCGATTCCTTGAGATGAAAACTAGATGAAACGTGTCCTGGTAATCGAAGACGATAAAGACATTGTCGAGTTGGTGCGTTACAACTTGGAGAAGGACGGCTATCAGGTTGCGTCCAGTGGCGACGGCGCCACGGGCCTGGCGCAGATTCGGAAATCCGCGCCTGATCTTTTGGTGCTCGATCTCATGTTGCCAAAGCTTTCCGGCCTAGAAATCTGCAAGGAAGTCCGCAAGGACGTCAGCCTGAACCGGATTCCGATCCTGATCCTCACTGCCAAGGGGGAAGAGGCGGATCGCGTCGTGGGGCTCGAGCTCGGCGCCGACGATTACGTAACCAAACCATTCAGCCCGCGGGAGCTGGCCGCGCGTGTGAAGGCTTTGCTTCGCCGCGCCGAACCCGGAACCCCGAGTGAAAAACCGATCGAAGTCGGAGCGCTGCGAATTGATCCCGCGGCTTATCGCGTCACGCGGACCGGCAAACCCGTGCCGATGAGCACGCTGGAATTCCGCTTGCTCTATTTCCTCGCTGCGCGGCCCAATCGCGTTTTCACCCGTGACCAACTTCTCGACGCGGTTTGGGGCACCGAGCGATTCGTCACGCCGCGGAGCGTGGACGTGTACGTCCGACGCCTCCGGGAAAAAATCGAAACCGATCCGCAACACCCTGCATTCATGAAAACCATACGCGGCGCGGGATACCTTTTCGAAACCCGTGCAAGCTAGACTGTTCTGGAAGCTCGGGCTCACGTACGCCGCCCTGCTCCTCGTAGTACTGCTCGTTGTGGACCTCTACTCCGTCCGCGTAGTTCGCGCGCAGGCGATTCGCTCGGCGAACGACGCGCTCGGTTCGCTGCTGAAACTCACCCTCGCGAATCCCCCCGCTTCCGCTGACGATACGACTCTGCGCAATTGGACCGCGCGCGTAGCCCTAACCGGCGTGCGCGTCACTATTATTGACAGCAACGGCCGCGTGCTCGCCGATTCCGCCAGTGATTCCGAAAAAATGGAAAACCACGCGAATCGTCCCGAGTTTCAGGAAGCCTTGGCGACCGGTTCGGGGCATTCGGTGCATCGCAGCGTGACGTTGAATCGTGAATTGGTGTACCGCGCCGAGCGCTACCAACAGCCGGGAAATCCTCCGATCGTCATTCGCCTGGCGCTGCCACTTTCCGTGGTGGATATTTCGGTCGTCGAACTTCAGCAGCGGCTGCTCACGGCAACCCTTTTGATGCTGGCCGCCGGCGTGTTCGTATCTCTCGCGTTTGCGCGGATGTTTGCGGCGCGCGTGGACCGGCTGAAACATTTTTCACAACGCATCGCGGAAGGCGATTTCCACCCCGTGCTGCGCGAAGGCCCGCGTGACGAGCTTTCGGATTTGGCTGACAGCATGAACCAGACGGCCGCGCGCTTGGACCGCGAAATTCGCCTGCTCAGCGGCGAGCGCAACCGCTCCGGCGCGATTTTGCGCAGCATGGTGGAAGGCGTGGCTGTGATTGACGCGCAAGAGCGGTTGGTTTTCTACAATCGCGCCTTCTCGGAAATTTTCAACGTGAGCGGCGCAAGCGGCGAAGGCCGCGCGCTCATCGAAATCGTGCGCAATTCCGAATTGCTGGCGTTGATACGCAAAGCGCTGCACGGCGACGAAGGACTGCAGAGCGATATCGTCATGGGAATCACCCAAACGCAAAGTTTCTCGGCTACAGCCGCTCCCGTGAAAGCGTTGGAAGCCTCCCCGGCAGACGGCGGGCCGACGGAAAAACCTTCGGGTGCCGTCGTGGTGCTGCACGACGTCACCGAGCTGCGTCGCCTGGAGCGCGTACGGCAGGATTTCGTCGCGAACGTTTCGCACGAATTCAAAACGCCGCTCACTGCCATCCAGGGCTTCGCGGAGACTCTGCTCGCCGGAGCGCTCGACGATCCCAGCAACAATCGGCGCTTCCTGGAGATCATCCGCAATCACGCTATCCGCCTGGCACGGCTCACGAACGATTTGCTCAAACTCGCGCGCATCGAAGCCGGAAAACTGGAAGTGGAATATTTCACGGTGGGGCTGATGGAATTGATCGAAGCTTGCGCCGAGACGACTCTGCTGAAAGCTAGCCGCAAAGACATCACGTTGGAGATCGAAGTGCCGCCGAAACTTCCGGCCGTGCGCGGGGACGCGGGCTTGCTACGGGATGTGCTGCAAAACCTGCTGGACAATGCCATCCAGTACACCCCACAAGGAGGCCACATTCGTGTGACGGCCGATGCTGGCGACCACGACGCGGTGATCTCCGTGGCAGATACTGGTATCGGCATCCCACTCGCCGATCAAGAGCGTATCTTCGAGCGCTTCTATCGCGTGGATGCTGCGCGTTCCCGCGAAGCGGGCGGCACCGGCTTAGGTCTTTCGATCGCCAAGCATATAGTCGAAGCGCACGGCGGCAGGCTTTGGGTTGAAAGCACCGTCGGCCAAGGCTCCCGATTCTCATTCTCGATACCCCTCGACCTGTAATTCCCGCATATCCCTTTGTCTTCAAATATTTACGTGGCGTTTATGCTCTTGAAATCCTCAGCGCCAATCCTGTAAACGGCAATGTTTTAGCAGCCGGGGCCTGCAGGGGAGGACGTACACAGTGGCGAATGCCAAATCAAATGGGGAAGGTATTTTTCAAAGCGTGCTGGTGAATTACCTGATGTCACAAGCACGCACGGTGGAAGCGTCGGTGAACCGCGCGCTGTGGGCGCTGCTCGAACGCAATGAGCGCCTGGCCAGCGAAGTGTTTCTTACCGAGCCGCGCATCAATGAAATGGAGATTTTGATAGACGAGCACGCCATCCGCATGCTGCGCCAAGGGAATTTGCTGGATACCGACGTCCGGCTGATCGTCGCTACGCTCAAGATCAATAACGACCTCGAACGCATGGGCGATTTGGCCGTGAACCTCAGCGAACGCGCTATTTCTCTTTCAGCGATGGGCGACGTGGATATCCCCGCCGACCTCGAACCGATGACGACCGCCGTGCGCGCCATGGTTTCCAAGTGCCTGGGAGCGCTAATTTATCAAAATGTGGACTTGGCGACGCAAGTCCTCGAAAGCGACGACGTGGTGGATCAATACCGCGACCACGTGTTCGAATCATTGCTCGCGGGCATGACCGAGAATCCGGCGCTGGCGGCGCCCAATTTGCATTATGTGCTGGCGTCGCGTCATCTGGAACGCATCGCTGACCACGCCACCAATATCGCCGAAGATATTCTATTCTGGGTGCGCGGACTGGAAGTCCGCCACGGGCGCGCGAAACAGATGGAGATCAATGCCGAGAACGCCAACGTGGCTGGAGCGCAATAGTTGTCACAGTTAATTCACGCGCTCCTCATCGAGAGTTCAATTGTGCGCGTTAGAGTGTCAGTCGTTCCAGTGTAAGTGTCGGTTCGAAACGGAAGCGCCAAGTTTATGGAGCTCCCGCGCCAGGGTCAGCGCGGTCACGAGCCCTCACAAGTTCCTGCGCTGCAACGTTTGCGCGGGAAGCAACGCAACAAGTACCTCCCACTCGCGAGGCGCGGCTCGTCCACACCCCCGGGGCTGCGCCTCCACCCCTCTTTTCGCGAGCGCTTATTTCACTTCCAATTCGCGCTGATGTAACACGTCAGTAACATTGCAGTCAAAAAATGATACGGAGGAGAATCCGAAAAAATGAAAAAAATCATGCTGGTTGTGTCGCTCTTGCTCGGCGCTGCCGCGCTGGTGGCAGCGGATACCGGAACTGTGCTACTTAATGCTGCTGGTGCAACCTTCCCTTATCCTATCTACTCGAAATGGTTCGACGTTTACCACACCGCGCATCCGAACATTCAGATCAATTATCAGTCCATCGGTTCGGGCGGCGGCATTCGCCAACTGCAAGCTGGTACCGTGGACTTTGGCGCGTCGGACGGCCCGATGAGCGACGAACAACTGGCGCAATCCAAATTCAAGATTCTGCACTTCCCCACGGTGCTGGGAGCGGATGTGCCCAGTTACAACATTCCGGGAGTTACCGGCGAATTGAATTTCACCCAAAAGGCGCTCGCTGGCATTTTCCTCGGCACCATCACCAAGTGGAATGATCCGGAACTCGCCAAGGAGAATCCGGGCGTGAATCTACCGAACGCCGATATCGTCGTCGTGCACCGCTCGGACGGCAGCGGCACTACTTACATTTGGACTGACTTCCTTTCGAAAGTCAGCGATGAGTGGAAGAACAAAGTAGGAAAGGGCACCTCGGTGAATTGGCCCGTCGGTCTGGGCGGCAAGGGCAACGAAGGAGTTTCGGGCTTGGTGAAGCAAACGCCAGACGCGATCGGCTACATCGAGTTGGTATATGCCGCGCAGAATGGCCTTGCCTTTGGCAAGGTCCAAAATGCCGCCGGGAAATTCGTCAAGGCGGATCTGGCCGGCGTTACCGCCGCAGCCGCCGGCGCCGCCAAGAGCATGCCCGATGATTTTCGCGTTTCCATCACGAACGCCCCCGGTGCAACTTCCTATCCTGTTTCAAGCTTTACCTGGCTACTGATCCCGGAGCACATCGACGATGCCGCGAAGCGGGATGCCATCAAGGGCTTTCTGAAGTGGATGCTGACGGACGGTCAGAAGTACAACGAAGGGTTGACCTACGCGCAGCTTCCCAAATCCGTCGTCGAAAAGGAACTGAAAGCCATTTCGCTGGTTCAGTAGCCCCTAATGTCGGCCAACGCCACTACCATTTCGCACGAGGTCCCGCCCAACTCGGGACTTCGTGCGTTTGTTCGCAAGCTGCGCGGCGGCGACGAGATCGCCCACCTGATTACGCTGGTTTTCGCCGCGAGCATTCTGCTGATTACTTCTTTGCTCGTAATTGAATTGTGGAAGACGTCGCACCTTTCCCGCGCCAAGTTCGGCTGGATGTTTTTCTGGACGCGCACCTGGGATCCCATTTTTGATAACTTCGGCGCGGCGCCATTTATATACGGCACGCTGGTAACTTCGGCGATCGCGCTGGTAATCGCCGTGCCGTTGGGTCTTGCCGCCGCCATTTTCCTCTCGGAGCTCGCGCCGCGAAAGATCAGCGATGCCGTGTCGTTCCTGATTGATCTGCTGGCGGCCGTGCCCAGCGTCATTTACGGATTACTCGGAATCTTCATCGTGGTCCCGCTCATGCGCACCACGGTCGGGCCAGCCCTCAAGAGCGTCTTGGGATTTACCCCGCTATTTTCAGGTCCCAATTACGGAGTGGGTTTTCTCACTGCCGGAATCGTGCTGGCCATCATGGTCGTCCCATTCATTATTTCGGTTTCGCGCGAGGTCTTGCTGACGGTACCCCGTGAACAGCGCGAGGCCGCCATGGCGCTGGGCGCCACTCGCTGGGAAGCCACTTGGCAGGCGGTGGTTCCGTGGGCGCGAACCGGGATTATGGGCTCTGTGTTTCTGGCCTTGGCGCGCGCTTTGGGCGAAACAATGGCCGTCACCATGGTCATCGGCAACGACCCGAAAATCACTGCCTCCCTATTCGCGCCCGGCTATACCATCGCCTCGGTAATCGCTAATGAATTCACGGAAGCCACCGGTGATTTGTACCTCAGCGCCTTGATCGAACTCGGCCTGGTCCTCTTCTTGATGACGTTCATTCTCAATGGCCTGGCCCGCATCCTGATTGTCGCGACGGAACGCGGCGGAGGCCGTCCGGCATGAGCAGCCCTCGCATCATTTGGCGTAAGTCGGTCAATTTAGTGATGCTCACCCTCACGGGCGTCGCCGCTCTGGGCGTGGTTTCCGTACTGTTCCTCATCCTTGGTTATCTGATCTGGAACGGCGGCGCATCGCTGAATCTCAATTTCTTTACGCAACTTCCCAAGCCCGTGGGTGAGACCGGCGGCGGCATGGCTAACGCTATTGTCGGCAGCCTGAAGCTGCTTTTTTTGGCGGCGATCATGGGTTTGCCCGTCGGGCTGCTAGCTGGGGTTTATCTCGCTGAATTCGGCGGTAAAACTTTCGCTTTTGTGGTCCGCTATACTACGGACTTGCTCAACGGCGTGCCCTCAATTGTGATTGGCATCTTCGCTTACTCGCTGGTGGTTCTGCCCGTAAAACATTTTTCGACTCTCGCGGGCGGAGTGGCGTTGGCCATCATGGTGATCCCCATCACTGTGCGCAGCACCGAGGAGTTTCTACGCGCAGTGCCCGGAAGCATGCGCGAAGCCGCCATGGCGTTGGGCGCCAGCCAATGGAAGACAATCGTTACTGTGGTGCTGCCAGCCGCAAGCGGAGGCATTCTGACCGGCATGCTGTTGTCTCTGGCACGCGTGGCAGGCGAGACGGCACCCCTTCTCTTCACCGCCTTCAGCAATCGCTATTGGAGCCAGGGCTGGGGTCAGCCGATCGCTTCGCTGCCGGTGATGATCTATACCTACGCGATTGCTCCATACGACGACTGGCACCGACAGGCCTGGGCCGCGGGGCTGGTTCTTTTGGGTTTAGTCCTGGTATCTAACTTGGGGGCGCGATTTATACTGGCGCGCACTAGAGTCGTCTAACTGAAGGCAGGTAGGCAATCAATGAGTGGTGCACCTCAATCCGCGCTATCAGCAAGAGCACTGAGAGATCCAGCGCCTATGGAAAAAACGACGTCACCGACGACCGAGCAGTCGCTACGCCTGAAGATTTCGGACCTCAATTT
This sequence comes from Candidatus Acidiferrales bacterium, assembly GCA_049287725.1. Taxonomy (GTDB): domain Bacteria; phylum Acidobacteriota; class Terriglobia; order Acidiferrales; family UBA7541; genus Palsa-295. The sequence continues at coordinate 7,164 of JBAQGJ010000170.1, forward strand.
TTTCTATGGCCCCAAGCAGGCCGTCTTCGGCTTAAACCTGAACATACCGACGAACCGCATCACCGCGCTCATCGGACCGTCTGGCTGCGGCAAGTCCACATTTTTGCGCACGCTGAATCGCATGAATGAGACCTTGCGCAATACGCGGGTGGAAGGGGCGGTACTGCTCGACGGCCAGGACATCCTCAAAATGGATGTCGTGGGCTTGCGTCGCCGCGTCGGGATGGTTTTTCAGCGGCCTAACCCCTTTCCGAAATCCATTTACGAGAATGTGGCGTACGGGTTGCGGATCAATGGATTCAAAGGGCGGCTCGACGATCTTGTTGAAAAAAGCCTGCGACGCGCGGCGTTGTGGGAAGAAGTGAAAGATTACCTCAAAAAATCGGCCTTTGCTCTTTCGGGCGGCCAGCAGCAACGCCTGTGTATAGCGCGCGCTTTGGCCGTGGATCCGGAGGTGCTCCTGCTCGATGAGCCTTGTTCCGCTCTCGATCCGGTGACCACCGCCAAGATCGAAGAGCTCATGTTCCAATTAAAAGATAGCTGCACCATGGCAATTGTGACGCACAATATGCAGCAAGCGGCCCGCGCCAGCGATTACACGGCGTTCATGCTCGACGGCAAATTGATCGAGCACAGTGAGACTTCCAAGCTGTTCACCACGCCGAAAGATCCGCGTACAGAGGCTTACATTACCGGCCGCTTCGGATGAGACGCAAGGTGGTTCGGCGCGACGGCGCCTGTAGTGGCGCGGAGAACTGAGGAACCATGGAACGACATTTTGTTCACGACCTGGAAGAACTGAAGCAGCGGCTGCTGTGGATGGGGAGCCTCGCTGAGCGTGCGGTCCATCAGGCGGTTCATGCCGTGCTGGACGCCGAAGAGCACCTAGCGGAAACCGTGCTCTCCGAGGAAGACGCCATCAACGAAATGCAGATCGAGATTGACGAGCGCGTGCAGCGCCTGCTCGCCTTGCAACAACCGATGGCCGCCGACTTGCGGTTTCTTCTCGCCGTTTCGCGCATCAACGGCGATTTGGAGCGCATCGGCGACCAAGCCGTGAACATCGCGCAATCCGCGATGCGCATCCTCCGCCACCCGCAGGTGAAGCCTTACGTGGACTTGCCGCGCATGAGCGAACTCGCCGAAGCCATGGTCCGCGACAGCCTGAACGCCCTGGTACGCGGCGATCAGGATCTGGCGCAAAGCGTGCTCCGCCGCGACGATCAAGTGGACCGCTTGCGCGATCAGCTATTCCGCGAACTGCTCACCTATATGATGGAAGATTCGGCGCAGGTTTTCGCGGCGTTCGAGCTGATTCTCGTGGCCAAGAACCTCGAGCGCATCGGCGACCACGCCACCAACATCGCGGAGGACGTAATCTACTTCGTCGCAGGCCGCGACGTCCGCCATCCCGCTCTCGACCGCCGATAAATTTTTAGGGGAAACAGGCTACTGAGGACGGTAACGCTCTAGATTCGAGCGAGCGCGGCCGCTTCGTCTTCCGCCAAATCCAAAATCGAATCCAAACGCACCATTTTCAGCAGCATCATCACGCGTTTATTCGCCGCAAAGTATGTGGCCTTGCCCCCGGCTCGCTTCAAGGTGGTAAATGCCCGCACCAGCGCTCCGATCCCTGAACTATCCAATTCAGTAACCCCGGCCAAGTTCACGGCGATGTGGGTGGTACCGTTATCCAGCAGTTGCTGCACTTGATTGCGGAAAGCCTCTTCGGCGTCACCGAGCTTGAGCGGCCCATCCAGATCCAAGATCGTCGCGTTGCCCGCTTTGCGGATCCCGATATTCACGTGTCCCTCGCTGCGCTGTGCAAAGCTAACCGAATTGTGCCCGTCAATCAAGAGGATGCGCGAAAGTCTTTTCCGCGGCGCCTGCGATTCACTGTGCGACTGAAACGCACTCATGCGGGAGCTGTTGTTACTGCTTCAAGCGCAGGCCACGCTCAACAAACCATGTGAATTGTCCTATTCCGCTTCCAGCGCTATCGCCAGTTCCTGCACGCCGCGCCGGATTTCCCGCGCATCCACAGCTGCAAAACCTAATTGCAATCCCTCGCGCGGCATTCGCCCCTCGCTGTACCGAATCAGCGGCACCACCTCCACATCGCGTTTCGCGGCCGCCTTCGTAGCGGATTCACCGTCCAGCCCGCGCTTCAGCCAGCCCACAGTCTGCAACCCAGCTTCAATGTTTGAAATTTCCAGCAGTCCCGCGAGCCTCTGCCGCGCGCTTTCCAGCAGCACGGACAATCGCTCCGCGTACACCTCCCGCATGCGCCGCAGATGCCGCCCGAAATGCCCTTCCGTAATGAAGTCGCAGAGCACGGCCTGCTCCAGCAGCGGCGCGTGCCGGCTCGTCACGGATATCGCCGCCGCAAAATAATCCAGCAGGTCCGCCGGAATCACGAGATATCCCAACCGCAACGATGGAAAAAGCACTTTGCTAAAGCTTCCCGCAAACAGCACCAGCCCGTTGCGGTCGAGCCCCTGCATCGCCGGGACGGGGCGTCCGGAATAGCGGTACTCGCTGTCGTAATCATCCTCGAGAATCAGCGCGCCGGACTTCCGCGCCCACTCCAGCAATTCCAGGCGCCGCGCCAGGCTCATTGTAATTCCCAGTGGAAATTGGTGGCCGGGTGTGACGTACACCAGGCGCGCCCCGTGCAAGACGGAGTCGCGCAATTCCATGCCTTCATCGTCCACGCGTGCCGCCGCAATTTTCGCGCCGACAGCCTCGAATGCAATCGCCGCGCCGGGATAGCCGGGATCCTCCATGCACACGCGGTCGCCAGGATTCAGAAAAAGACGCGCCGACAGATCCAGCGCTTCCTGCACACCGGACACAATCGCAACTTGCTCTGCCGCGCACTTCACGCCGCGCGACGCGCCCAGGTAGTCCGCCACCGCTTCACGCAACGGACGGTATCCCAGCGGATCGCATCCGAGCAACAAACTCGCGGAAGCGCGGCGCCAGCGGCGCGCCGTAAGTTGCGCCCACAAGGATGTCGGGAAAAGTTCCAAAGCCGGCAGGTTCGCGCGAAACGCGCGGCTCGGACGAATTTCAAAACCCGCAAAAAGATCCACGCGCCTTCCGTAATCCGCCACCCGTCGCGGCTGCTTCCGTCGCGCGCTCGATTCCGCGCCCGCGCCGCGCGCCACTTGCAACAAATCGTCCGGCAACACTTTGCTCACGTATGTGCCGGAGCCCATGGCGCCCTCAACGTAGCCCTCCGAGTGCAATTGTTCGAAAGCGCTGACGATCGTTCCGCGCGAAAGCCCGTATTGTTGGGCGAAATCGCGCGTGGCGGGCAGCCGCGCTCCCGGGCGCAAGCGGCCGTCCAGGATTTCCGCGCGCAGCGCCGCATACAGCCAGCGATATGCGGGAGCTGCGGAGGGCCGCGGAGGCAGCGTCAGCGCAAAACCGGTCGCCCGTTTCGCCATGCCTGGATTGACTCCAAAAGTGGTACAGCAGAAATACTGTAAGTGGTTCTTTCCTCCTGGTCCACTATTGTTTAATTTAGCGCATGGAGGAATTGACGATGACCAAGCTTACGAAGTGGGCAGGTTTGCTAACCGTGATTTCGCTCGCCGCTGCCGCGGGAAACTATGCGGTTCCGGCGCTGGCGCTGGCCGCTTCGACACAAGCGAGCAACGCGAAGCACGTGCGCGTGGCATTCACGCAGGCTCTGCCACAACTCGACGGCGGCCACCTCAAAGCCACCCTGGTAGAAGTCACCTACGCCCCCGGCGCGTCTTCCGCGCCTCATAGCCATCCGTGCCCCGTGATCGTGTACGTGGTCCAAGGAGCGTTGCGGGCAAAAGTGAATGGCGAGCCGGAGGCGATCTATCACGCAGGTGAAAGTTTCTACGAAGCGCCCAACGGCGTGCACGAGGTTTCCGCCAACGCCAGCAAAACGGAACCGGTCAAGTTCGTCGCCTACTTCGTTTGCGACCATGACACGGAACTCAGCGTCCCGCCGCCGAGCGGCAATCCTAATCCTGCAGGAGGTAAGTAATCATGACCAGCAACGCGCCCCTGGCTTCCGCCGAAAGTACCTCGCGCGCGGCAAAACTCGCTCGCACGCAAAAGCTCGAGCGCCTGGGCATTCTCTACGCGCGTGTCGCACTCGGCGCGGCGTTTCTCTCCGGCATCGCCGACCGCTTCGGCCTCTACTCCGGCCGCAACGTGGGTTACGGCAACTTCGCAGGGTTCGTCGCGTACACCGCCAAGGTGAACTCCTTCATGCCAGCTTCCACGATCCCGTTTCTAGCGTGGGCCGCTACCGCGGCGGAATTTACGCTGGGCGTCGCGCTAATTCTCGGAGTCTGGCCGCGCTGGGTGGCGCTGGAAAGCGCACTGCTGCTCGTGCTCTTCGGCACGGCCATGGCCATTTCCTTTGGGATTAAGTCGCCGCTGGATTACTCGGTGTTTTCCGCATCTGCGGCGGCGGTGTTGCTTGCACTGTACGGATCCGGGTCCAAGAAGTGATTTTGCCGCTTCGGCCATTTTGCCTGAGGCACGAAGGGTCGGCAGCGGTCTCTAAAAAGCGTTTGAATCGCAGTCTATAGGTCCCGCAGCACCATATCGATCTAAAAAGGAGCTTCACCATGAAACGAATTCTGCTGCTCACCGCCGTACTTGCACTTGCCGCCTTGGCGGGTCTGCGCTCCGCCGCTGCGCCGTCGCCCGACTCAGGGAAAGACCAACTCCTCGCCGCTCGCGAAGCGGTGTGGCGCGACTGGTTCGCGGGCGATCAAGCCGCACTGGAGCGCGAGGTTCCGCCGGAAACAATCGCCATCAGCGCCAGCGAGACAAACTGGCACAACCAAAAGGAAATACTGCAATCCGCTGCCGATTTTCATGCCGGCGGCGGAAAGCTGTTGCGCCTGGAGTTTCCGCGCACGGAGATCCAACGATTCGGCGACGTCGCAATGCTCTACAGCCAATACGTACTGGAAACCGAAACGAACGGCAAGCGCTCGGAGGAATCAGGACGCGTGACGGAAATATTTGTCTGGCGCGACGGCCACTGGGTCAATCCCGGCTGGCATACCGACGCGGTAAAGTGACGCAACATCAACGGCACGCGCTGGGGCCGACCCGAGTCCGGGCTCGGCCTCGCTTCCTTGCTCGTTTTCTTGCCTCCCTGCCTCTTGCTTCCTTGACGCGCGCTCGCTGCATTTGTTAGGCTGCGCGCATTCCCTTCGGCGGCCTGTTGGGGGTGTCGCTGTCACCGGCGGCCGGAGACTGAATTTGTGCCCCTTCCCCTGGGAGAGTCATGGAAACGTCTTCCGCGCTCTTCGAACTTGCGAGCGTGGCCTTAGCCTGTCGCGACCAGGATACTTTGCTGAAAACGTTCGCCGCGCGCGTGGGCGCCAGCCTCGGCGCGCGCGCCGTTTTTGTATGGACGCACGCCACGAATTCGAACGGCTCCCAGCACAGCAACGGTGACCAACCCACGGGCCTGATCTGCCGCATGCGCTGGAACGAACCCGGCGAGCGGCTCGCGCCGCTGGGAGAATCCGTCAGCGAAGGGCTCCTCGCCGAAATCTACGAGTCCGCCGAAACGCGCCGGCTGGGCGGCAAGGAAGTAGCCGACGATGGCTTCGAGCACCTCGATGACGCCAGCCGCGCGCGCGTGAAATCCGCGCTGTTCGCCTCGCTGCCCGGCGCACAAAGCGCCGAAGGGGTAGTGGAAGTCCTCAACAAACGCAGCGGAGAATTTACTGACGAAGACGAGCATTTCTTGGAGGAAGCCAGCCGTCTGGCGGGCACCGCGCTCACGAACCTCGACGCCATTGAGAGTGAACGACACGCGCAACTTTCCACCCTGGAGCGCCTGACGGCGCTTTACGACCTCGGCCGCACTTTCACCTCTACGCTCGAACTCGGCGAACTGCTGCCCATCGTCGCCGGAAAAATCCGCGACATCCTCAGCGCCGGCTCCTGCAATCTGTGGCTCGCGGATGCCGGCTCGCAGGAACTCTATCTCGCGCAAAAAACCGGCGAGGATCCCACCATAGAAGACGATGCGCGCGTCTCGCTCACGGAAGGATTGCTCGCGGAAGTCGCCCAGCAAGCTAGTCCAAAACTGCTCGAAGACCCCGCGGCAGAGGCTGGCTTCGCCGAACGTCTGAAAGCCGGAGGCGAATTCGAAATTAGCTCCTGGATAGGCGCGCCGCTACGTAAAGCGAATGAAGTGCTGGGCGTCGTCGAGCTGGTCAATAAACAGGACGGTTCGTCGTTCGACGAAGACGATTTGTTTTTCCTCGAAACCATCAGCGAACAAGCCGCGGTCGCGCTGCACAATGCCAATCTTCTGGAATCTGAGCGCAAGGTTCACGCCCTCGACGCGCTGCTGAAAATTTCGCAGGAAATCACGTCCACTCTGGATCTCGATCACGTCCTCACGACCGTCGTGCATCAGGCTTCCTCGGTGGTCCCGTTCGATCGCTGCGTGATTGGCTTCTTCGACCGTGGCCGCTTCGTGCTCGGCGCGCTCTCCGGCGAGCCTGAAGTTCCCAAGACGCGCGAGATGAGCGACCTGCGTTCGCGCCTGGAATGGGTCGCCGCTCAGGAACATGCCGTTTCCGCGGACCTCTACGAGGACGGTTGGCGCACCAACCCGGAAGACTCTCGCGCGCAAATCGTGCCCTTCCTCGAGGAGCACGAAGAAAACGGTTTTTACGCCCTGCCCCTGCGCGACGACCAGGGCACGCTGGGCGTGATGGCGCTCCTCAGCAGCGACGCCGATTTTCTGAGCGAAAATAATCGCGAAACGGTGGCGATTCTCGCGAACCAGACGACTGTCGCCATCCGCAATGCGCAGCTCTACCAGCAAGTGCCGCTTGCGAATTTGTTGCAGCCCTGGACGCAGCGCAAAAAGAAACTGATGTCCGCGATGCCGCGCGCACGCTGGGTGGAATACGCGCAGCGCGTTGGACTCGGCATCCTATTTCTCGTGGTTGTGCCATGGCCCATGCGCGTCGGCACGGATGCCACCGTGGTTCCCGCCGAACGCCGTGTCGTCAGCGCAATTGACGGCGGCGTAGTGCAACGTGTCTTCGTTCACGAAGGCGACAAAGTACAAGCCAACCAGGTGCTCGCGCAGCTCGATGACGGCGACGATCGCGTGAAGCTGGCGCAGGCCGAATCCGCCCTGGCGCAGGCGCGCCGCGAACTGGCTGACGCGGAATTCCACAACGATCCTTCCGCGGCGGGTCAGGCGAAAATTCGTGCGGACCTGCACGAGGCCGAAGTGCAGCTCGAACTGCAACGCGTCGCCGAGGCGCAGCTGCGTTCGCCCATCGCGGGGATGGTGATCACACCGAAAGTGGAAGAAAAGGCCGGTTCGCTCGTAAAACCCGGCGATGCCTTTGCCGAAATCGTGGGAGAGAACCGCATGGCCGCCGAAATGAGCGTGCCGGAAGCCGATTTGGAGCTGGTACATCCGGAAAAAAACGTCGCGCTGAAACTGAACGCGTTTCCGACCACCACGTTTCAAGGGGCCGTGGAGCGCATCGGCGCGCAGACGAAATCCGCGGCTGGAGAACAATATTTTATCGTGCGTGCGGTCTTTGATAATCCCGGCGGTCTCGCACGCAACGGCATGGTGGGCCGCGCGCGAATTCATGCCGGCGGCGGATGGTTTCAGACCGGATGGTATCCGGTGGGATACACTCTTTTGCGCTCGCCTTTCCGCTGGCTGTGGCAAGAAGCGTGGAGCTGGCTGCCCTAACGTTTCCGAGAGGGCCGCTGTGAGGAACGAGGATCGGTCATGAAGAAATTTGCACTGGCGTTGTTCATCGCCGCGACGGCCGTCACCGGCATTGGCTGCGATAATTCGACTGGGGCGTCCAGTCCAACGCCCGCGCCGCCACCAGCGGCGGTTGCCCCTACTCCCGCAGCTCCGCCAGCGCCTGCCACCGCGAAAGCCGGCGACATCCTCAGTGTCCTGACCGTAGAGCATCAGGTGGACATCACCGCGCAGCGCGACGGCGTCGTAACCTCGCTCGCGAAAGACGAAGGCAGCGCCGTAAAAACAAACGAAGTGTTAGGCCAGTTCGATGACCGCTCCTTGCAGATGGAACTCATCAAGGCTCGCGACGATCTGCAAGTAGAGGACAATAATCGCAAATATAAGGAAGCCGAGCTCAAGGCGAAAACCGCCGCACTGCACCGCCAACAACAACTGCGCGCCCTGGGCCTCTCGAGCGATGCCGATCTGGAAGCTGCGGAATTCGAAGCCAAAGCCGCCGAGTTCGATTTGCACGGATACGAAGCTCTGGTCGAAAGCGGCCACGCGGAAATCAATCGCCTGGATCTACAGCTCGACCAGACCCGCATTCATGCGCCCTTTGCCGGCGTCGTCGTACGCCGCTACATCCGCGAAGGGCAAGCCATTTCCAAGGGCGACAAATGTTTTCGCGTCAGCCAGCTGGCTCCGCTGCAAGTGCAATTCCAAGTGCCGGAATCTTCCGGGCGTCGCCCCGCCGCTGGCAGCGCGGTCGAATTATCGCTTGCCGACAATTCCAATCGCGCGCTCAATGCCCGGATCGTGAAAGTCAGTCCCACGGTTGACGCCGCGAGCGACAGCTACGACGTGCTCGCGCAACTCACCGGCCCCGGCCTCTCGGATTTGCGCCCGGGCATGGCCGTGCGCGTCAGTTGGCCCGGTACAGCGCAACCCAATTCGCGCCCGAAACCCTGACGGAAAAATTCAATGCGTTTTGGACCCACCAGCCTGCAAGTCTCCAGCGTCGCGGCCAAAGGCTTGCGCCGCCCGAAACTGCGCGAAGATCTGCGAATCAGCGAACAAACGGTGGCGGGCGAAACCAGCTTCGTCATCAAGAATTACGAAACCAATTCCTACAATCGCTATGGCAGCACGGAATATGAGCTGCTCAAGCTGTGCGACGGCGCGCACACCGCCGCTGAAATTTCCGACGAACTGACCGCGCTGCATCCTGATTCGCCGCTCAGCGAAGCCGAAGTGCTCGACTTCCTCGACAGCATCGAGCCCGCCATGTGGGAGCGCTCGGTGGGCGAGAAAAATCTGGCGGTGCTCGAACGCATACGCGACGAGCGCAAGGGCCGCTTGGACCAATCGAGCATGTTGTATATCAGTTTCAAGGCTTGGGACCCCGATAAGACGCTCGCGAAGATTGATCCCTACTTGAGCTGGATGTTCACGCCCGGATTTGTGGTTTTCTCGCTTTTCGTATTCGTCATTGCCTGCTATCTGCTGGCCGGCGATTGGGCGCGCGTGCAGCAGGATACTTCCGCGCTCTACAACTTTTCCGACAAAAGCGCTTACGACATCTGGATGTTCTGGATCCTGCTGATGATTCTCGGCGCGATCCACGAATTCGGACACGGCCTCACCTGCAAGCATTTTGGCGGCGACGTGCACCAGATGGGCTTTCTGCTGATTTATTTCACGCCTGCCTTCTACACGGATACTACGGACATCCTTCTCTTCAAGCGTGGCTCGCAGCGCCAGTGGGTGATCTTCGCAGGAATCTGGATCGAATTGGTGTTGTGCGGCCTCTCAGGAGTGGTGTGGCACTTCTCGCCCGCCGGCTCGGTGCTGAATGACCTCGCCTACAAGATGATGCTGCTAAGCGGCATCCAGGGCGCGCTGTTGAACCTGAACCCGCTTATCAAAGCCGACGGCTACTACGCGCTTTCGCAATTTCTGCAGGTGGATAATCTACGCGAGGATTCCTTTGCATTTCTCCGCGCCTGGGCAGAGAAATATCTGCTGCGCCAGGATATTGACTTGCCCGCGGCCAGCAAACGCCAGCGCCGTATCTTCTTTATATTCGGTGTCACCGCCATTATTTACAGCACGTCGCTGCTGCTCCTGGTCCTGGTGTTTGCGAAGAACGTTCTGGTTTCAAAACTAGGTGATTGGTGGGGCGCGCTAGCCACGCTCGGCGTGATCTATTTCTTCACTAGAAAAGGGATCCGCCAGGTTTGGCCGCCCACGCTGGCCTGGCTGCGCCAGAAACGGGAGGACTACATGGCTTGGAAAATGACGCGCGCACAACAAGCGGGAGTCCTGGGCGTGGCCCTGCTGCTCCTTCTGCCGCCGTTATCTTCAAACGTTTCCACGCCACTGGTGCTCGAGCCGGGACGAACCGCCCACGTACACGCCGAAGTGCCGGGTCAAATCGCCAGTGTGTATGTTCAACAGGGACAAGCCGTCAAAGCCGGACAAGTGCTGGCCGTGCTCCGCAATCCCGAAATCGAAGCCGACGCCGCCGTTCTCCGCGAGCAGCTTGCGCTTGCCAGCAGCGACCTTCGCAACGGCCAGGATCGCTCGGATTACGAGAAGGCCGCCGGCGCCGTGCGCGACCGCAAGCGCCTTCAGGAGGAATTCTCCGTCGCCGAGAGGCGCATCGCGGCCTTGCAGATTCGCGCGCCGATTGATGGTGTCATTTCCACCGTCGGTGTGAACCAACAGGCCGGGGCGTTTCTTGACGCCGGCGAAGAACTGACCACAGTAGTGGACCGCAGCACCATGAAAGCCCGCATCCTGGTTCGCGACTGGGACCTTGAGGACGTGCATCCAGGCGCCGCAGCGAGAGCGAAGGTGGTTCCGTTCCCTTACCGCACCTATTCCGGAAAAGTGGACCAAATCCTCCCCGCCGCAGCCGCCGATCGCCCCGTCTCCGAGACGCAAGATCTTCAAAGGCTCGGCCAGCAGCTCACCAATTATTTTGCCGTGGACATGGAATTCGCCAATCCAGACGGCTCGCTCCGCGAGGGAATGACGGGAACCGCGAAAATCGCCGGCAGAAGGTCTTCGCTAGCGCACCAGGTAGCGAGAGCTACTTGGCGGTGGGTTCACGCCCAGTTCTGGTAAGGCGCGACGAGCCTCTGGGGATTGGTGCGGAGAAAAGGGAAAGAGCCGCCGTTCCTGGGACGGCGGCCCTTTGGGGGGTGCTGCTACTGCAATCCTCGGCAGGCTGGACCTAACCGGAGGAACTTGTTAAGCAGTCTTACGACAACCTGATCAAGGGCTTAATCCCCGGGAGGTCGGCGCGCTTCATCAGCGGCTTTACGTTTCCGGTCTTCTTGCCCTTCACTGGCTTGGCATTCTTGGCCATGATCCAATCTCCCTTGATCTCTTGTTTGTACAGCTAGCTTTGAGAACTCTTGGAAAGGGCCGCCGCATGACGGCATCAGCCCTTTTCCAGGCTGAAGCTTTGCAACGCCTTCACACCGCGTTCCTGCAACAACGTCAGGTGCCGGGCGTCGCAGTCGGCACTTACCTCTTGCCGACTGGAACCATCAACGGCTTCGTCGCTTCGATCTTCTTTGCCTTCTTCAAGGTCTTCTTTGCCATTTTTGTTCCCCCTCGTTTGATTCGCCCTTGTGGGCGTCGCTGCTGGTATATGCAACGCGGTCGCCAAACTCAGACGCCCGAAGCTATCCCGGAAGACCCGCTTTTTCTTCCACATGGCGACCGCTTCGTAATTCGCGCCTTCGAGGCCGACGTTCCGGGCGTTGAAATAATCATCGCCCATTGAAAATTTCAACAACACCGCCTGCGGCTGGGGCCCGGCGTGCGCGGACGTATCCACCAATCGAGAACGTCCGATTGCCGGACGCCGGGTAATCCGAAAGGGAATGTTCCAAACAAAAAGGGCCACCAGCCTTGCGGCGGTGGCCCTTCAAGATCCTAGAATCGGCCTGTTAGCACGCTCCGGCTTTCTTGCCGGGCATGCTCACAACCCTACATTACTTCCAGCTGGTCTTCAGCAACGGCTTCGTCGGGCTGATCTTCTTCGATTTCTTCAAAGTTTTCTTGGCCACGTTGTTCTCCCACGCTTGATTTGCCCGGCTGGGCATAGCGTGTTATATGCAAAACCGTCGCCAAATTCCAGACCTTATTGTGCGACGGCGCAAGTGTCGTCTTTTGCCGCACATGGCATTTGCGCTCGAGCGCTCAATGTTCCCTCGCGCCAGGCGACCGCGTTGAATTAGTCATCAGCCGATGATAATTTCAACAGCGCCGCTTGACGCTTGGGCCTCCGCGATGTCCTCAGCACGGGTGCGAGGCGGGATTTTCAGCTCAAAAGGACTCGGAGAGTGCCGCGGCACCGACGCGCTCCGCACCGGCAGGGCATCCGCCGGATTTTGATCGCGTAACGGTAACTCACCGTCAGTTCTTCGCCGGCGCGGATTCTCCGTAGGCTGAACAAGTAAAGCCGACGGCCGACGCACCGCCAGCGCAAGTTTGCCTGGCAGGAATGGTTGACGAATTGAGCGCCGCTCCCGCCTGATCGGCCGTCCACACACCAACCGGAATTCATTGTCGCGATGTAGGTATCATTGGGTGTGCCCATCTTCACCGCATCCTCGTACCTGAGGCATTTACCGGTGTATTCGATTACCCGGCGGTTCCGCGGAATTTCCTCCAGCGCAAAAACCCCATAACCATGCAGCGCGGAATGGGCCACGCGGAGGCGGAAGCGGGCCGCCTTCGGATCGATCTCGCGCGATTTGGGGACAAGCGCTTTCATTTCATACGAGGACGAACGATCAAGACTACTAAGCCGCAGCCGTCTCGAGCTCCTCCAACTCCTGCTCCCTTGCGACTCCCAGTCAAACCCTCACAAATTATATTTTCGGCAGAGATAATTCAGCCGGTTGCGGTCCACGCCCAGCAGGTTCGCGGCGTCCGCCTTCACATGCTTGGCCTGCTGTAGCGCCTCCTCAATCCAGCGCCGCTCGAAGGCTTCGATCTCCCGGTCTAGCTTGATCCCTGTGGACGGCAACCGGAACCGCCCGCGCGCGTCGCGGGCCACGGACTGCACGATTTCCGCCGGCAGATCTTTGAGGGCGATGGCGTCCCCGTCCGTCATGATCACGAGGCGCTGAATTGCGTTCTCCAGTTCACGAACGTTTCCCGGCCAGGGATAGCGTTTTAGCGCCAGCATCGCGTCGTCCGCGATCTGCTTGGCCGGAAAACCGTTCGCCGCGGAATAAACGCTGACAAAATAATCGGCCAAAACGGGAATATCTTCCACGCGCTCGCGCAGCGCCGGGACAAAAATCGGCACCACATGAATCCGGTAATACAAGTCCTCGCGGAAACGGTCCTGCCGAACCATTTCTTCCAGATCTTCGTTCGTCGCGCTGACGAGCCGGAAATCCACGCGAATGGACTTTTTTCCGCCCAGGCGCGTCAGCGAACGATCCTCGAGAACTCGCAGCAATTTGCTCTGCAGCGCCGGCGTGAGCGTCGCAATTTCATCGAGAAATAAAGTCCCCTGGTGGGCCAGCTCGATGCGTCCCTCCTTCATTGCGACTGCGCCCGTAAACGCACCGCGTTCGTACCCAAAAAGCTCCGCCTCCATCAATCCTTCAGGCAGCGCGGCGCAATTCACGCCGATAAACGCTCGGCTGCGCCGCGGGCTTTGTTCGTGCAGCGCGCGCGCCACCAATTCTTTGCCGACGCCGCTTTCCCCGCGGATGATCACGTTCGTCGTCGCGCGGGCCATGCGCTTGATCGAATCGAACACGTGGCGCATCGCATCCGTCGCGCCAATCAAATCTCCCAGCGTGTTTTTGCGGCTGATTTCCTCGCGCAGGATGCGGTTCTCGCGCTGGATGTGCAGCTTTTCGATGGCGCGCTCGAGCAGCAGCCGCAGCACGTCGGTATCAATCGGTTGGATGAAATAATCGTAGCAGCCCGCGTCAATCACCTTCAGCGCCGTGGATTTTGTCTGGTCCGTGCTCAACACGATCACCAGGGTGTCAATGTCTCCGCACGCCAGGCGCCTCAGCATCTCCGTGCACTCCCGCAGGCCGCCCGATTCCATTGGCAGCGCCAGCAGCAGCACATCCAAGCTCGCTTCCTGCAATAGCCGGTAGGCGGTTTCGTAGTCTTCGCCTTCGACTACCTCGAAATCCGAACGCAGCTTCGCCACGATGCTCGCGCGCATGGCAGCGTCATCATCCACTATCGCAATTTTTGCTTTGGGAGCCCCGGGCGCGATGTGAGCCATCTCCAGTGCGAACACGGCCGTTTCGCACAAAAGCGTGAAGTTAAAACCGATCCGGTGTTGCCGAGATTCTAGGTGTCGCCCGTCCCCATGTCAACGCCGCAGGTGGACCTTTCGCTGCAAAATCGCGGTGAAGCGGTACAATCTCGCGGACCCGCAGCCGCTAGGAAGACGAACGCCAAGATGACGCTTCCACCCGGATCGCAACCGGCACCCACGCGTACCAGACGTGCCGCTGCACTCTTGGGCACGGCGGTCTTTCTCGTCCTAGCGCCGGGCTTCTTCGTGGTGCTCGTGCCTTATTGGATCTCGCGCTGGCGCATTCAGCCACGCCTTCTCGGCTTCATGCCGTTTCGAGTGTTTGGAGTCTTGCTGATGGCCGCTGGCTTGCCCGTGCTGCTCGAATCCTTCGCACGTTTTGCGCTGCAGGGGCTCGGAACTCCGGCGCCGGTCTTCCCCACGCAGCACCTGATCGTCAAAGGCTTCTATCGCTATGTCCGCAATCCGATGTATGTCGCAGTCGTATCCATGGTTCTCGGCCAAGGGCTGCTTTTCGGGAACGCCGACGTCCTCGTGTATGGCATTTGTGCCTGGCTGGTAACGCACGTGTTCGTCCTGACCTATGAAGAGCCCACTCTGCGTCGAACCTTCGGTGCCGAATACGACATGTACCGCGCCAACGTGCCCCGCTGGATTCCGCGTCTCACGCCGTGGTCGGGCCGCTCCAAATAAAATCGACTCCGTGAAACAGTGCCCGCATACCGGCTGTCACCGCGCTCCGTCGCCAAGTGGCGCAACGCAACTTTCAGTCCAGATGAGTGTTTAATTGGATGGAACAAGACGGACGATGACGAGACAAGTCGTCTGAATTCAGTAAGTTGCAGAAAGGCTTCACAGGCTCGGAAGGGGCCTAAATATGAGACATACCAAGTACTTCATGATTTTCGCTTTGCTCGGCCTTTGCTTGGCGGTAGCGCCGAACGCTCATGCGCAGCGCGTTGTCGTGGGCGTGGGAGTTGGTCCTGGATACGTCGGCGCAGCTCCCGTTTGCGCCTACGGATATTATTCGTATTACCCGTACGCGTGCGCGCCCTACGGCTATTACGGCCCTAGCTGGTTCTCAGGTGGCGTCTTCATCGGCGCCGGCCCGTGGTACCGCGGCGGCTATTGGGGTCGCTCAGGATACTGGGGACGCCCCGGATGGGGCTGGAACGGCGGCCACGGCTACTATGGCGGTCATGGTTACTACGGCGGCCGCGGCTATGTAGGGCATGGTGAGGTTCGCGGCGGCTATCACGGCGGAGGCGGTTTCCGCAGCTCCGGTGGAAGTTTCCATGGTGGTGGCGGCTTCCATGGCGGCGGTGGTGGTTTCCACGGCGGCGGGTTCCACGGCGGTGGCGGTGGCCACGGTGGCGGTCACAGGTAAGCTCTAGTTTTTGACCGCAAAATTCGAACGGCCGGCAGTACCACTGCCGGCCGTTTCGTTTTCACAGCTCTAAGGATCGGCGCGACCACGCCCGCCAAAAACTCCAGTCAACGTTTTCCCCGAAGAGCATCGTGCCGATTCACCGGCGCGGAGTCGAGCGCTGACGTTCAGGCATCCAAATTTCAAAGAGAGCAACGGAGGTTATAAGTGATGGGATATCTCAACAGGCTCGAAAAGGAAGTCGCCGCATGGCCGGAAGTATCCGTCCATCCGCACCGCTTTGGAGGCAAGGAATTTAGGTTCGGACGCGCCGAAGTCGGCCACGTGCATAACAACGGCATTGTGGACATACCGTTCCCACGCGCAATTCACGACGATCTCTTGGCAAAAGGTCTCGCCGAGGAACACCACTGGGTACCCGATTCAGGTTGGACGACCTTCCATGTCCGCAACGAAGAGGACGTCAAACATGCGCTCTGGCTCTTGCGGCTTTCCTATTTGCGCTATGCGCGCAAAGAAGCTGACCGGGTGAGTCAGCCCGCGGGCTGACGAAGCTCTCCCCTAGGGCATTTGGCCGGCGAACCGTGCTCACACGCGCTCTACGACCCGTCTTTTCAACCGGTTCGCCTCATTGGCAGATAATCTAATAGTAAACAGACGCGAAATGTGTTAACGTGGGTCGGGGCACTTTTCTATACCAGTCAGGAAGCGTCATGCAGAGCGTGGCACAGACGATGAGACGAACGAGCTGATGATGATGCGAGGAAAGTGTCAACAAAACGCGTCGCGGTCTTCACTATTCACCAACCACCACTCGCGAATCGTCGCCTTTCTAACCGCAACAACACCTCATTCAAAAACCGCCGCAACCCCATGAAAACAAACGCAGGTAGAATTTCTAATCGCAACACGGGCGGCATGTGGTCGGCCTCGCCAACGCGCCATGTCGGCGCTCCAAGCCACCCGCTCGCTCCATGCCGAACCTCGCAGCCCTGCCCCTACGCCGCGCATCCAAACATCGAGGGAGCGGTGAGAAGATACGGTAAGGTGGCGCGATGAAAGCTTGCATCCTGAAATCTCCCACGCCGGTGACCACAAATCCTTTGGTGTTCACAGACGTGCCGGTCCCGCAACCCCCAAAAGGCGAAGCTCTCGTGCGCGTGAAAGCCTGCGGAGTTTGCCGCACTGATCTACACGTGATCGAAGGAGAGTTGCCACCGCGCAAATCTCCGTTGATTCCTGGGCACCAGATCGTCGGCACCATCGAAAAATTGGGCGAAGGATCTCATCGCTTTCCACTAGGCGCGCGCGTAGGCATTCCCTGGCTTCACTGCGCGGACCAGACCTGCGAATTCTGCCGCGCGGGAATGGAAAATCTCTGCGACCACCCTACTTTTACCGGTTACACGGTTGACGGCGGTTACGCGGAATACGTTCTCGCGCCCGAGGATTTCGTCTATGCGATTCCGGAAAGCTTTCCCGACGAACAAGCCGCGCCCCTGCTCTGCGCCGGAATCATTGGATTTCGCTGCTTGCGCATTTCCGGCATCAAAGCCGGAGGACGAATCGCCTTTTACGGCTTCGGCTCGGCCGCCAGCGTGGCAATACAAGTGGCGCGTCACTGGGGCGTGGAAGTGTACGCGCCCACGCGCGGCAAAAAGCATCAGCAGCTGGCGCTGGAACTGGGAGCGGTATGGGCTGGCGAATCCGATGCGGCTCCGCCCGTGAAGTTGGATGCCGCGATCATTTTCGCGCCCGCCGGCGAACTGGTGCCCGTTGCCTTGATAGCATTGAAGAAGGGCGGCGTGCTGGTGCTGGGCGGAATTCACATGAGTCCGATCCCTTCGTTCGACTACGATCTGCTGTACGAGGAACGCGTGATACGCAGCGTGGCCAATAACACTCGGCAGGACGGCGAAGATTTCTTGAAAGTCGCGGCAGAAATTCCAGTGCGTACACAAATCAACGTCTTCCCATTGCAAGACGCCAATCGCGCGCTCAACGATTTGAAGGCGGACCGCATCAATGGTTCGGCGGTCCTCGATTGCCAAGTGTGATGCTGACAAATTCCCCAATTCAAAAGAAACTCGAAAACCGAATGAGAGTACGGTCCGTAAACGTGGCATTGCCGCGCCTGGTGGCATGGAAGGGCCAGACATTCACTACCGGCATATTTAAGGAACCGATCCAGGGCCCTGTGATGATGCGCACTCTGGATCTGGACGGCGACCGCCAGGCCGATTTGTCGGTGCATGGCGGTCCCTATAAGGCCGTCTACGCCTATCCGGTCGAACACTATTCTTTCTGGCGCTCGGAATTGCCTGAAATCGAATTGAAGTGGGGCGCCTTCGGCGAAAATCTCACGACGGAAGGCCTGGACGAATCCAGTACGCATATCGGCGACCGTTTCCGCATCGGCGCGGCAACCGTGATGGTTACTCAGCCGCGCGTTCCGTGCTTTAAACTCGCCGCAAAATTCCGGCGCGATGATATCTTGAAACGATTTCTTTCGAGCGGCCGCTCCGGCTTTTATTTTTCCGTGGTGGAAGAGGGTCTCATCGCCGCCGGAGACACGATCGAACGAATCCACGAAGACAAGAACGGAATATCCGTGAGTGATATCAATAAACTGTTCCAGAACGGAAACGATCTCGCGTTGCTGCGCCGCGCGACACAGCTGGAGCCACTTCCGCTGGACTGGCGCGAGCACTTCATCGAAAAACTGGCCGTGCTGGAGCGCGAATCGTCGTGACCGCCGGATGAAAGTGGCGCGCAAATCCATCCTGCACGAATCATTTCGCGTGGGAATCTCGCTGAAAGGCGTCGGAGGCTTGTTCGAAGTCTTTTCCGGCGTGGTACTGTGGCTGGTCAAGCCCCAGGCAATGAACGAAATCGTGCGCAGAATCTGCGAGGCTCTGCTCGTGGATGCTCCGCACAGCACGATCGTCTTGCACGTGCTGAACGCCTCGCAAAAAATGGCCGACAACGGCAGTACCCAGTTCGCAGCCATGTACCTCGTCTCGCACGGCGTGGTCAAAACCCTCCTGGTAATCGCTCTATGGCTCGACAAACTTTGGGCCTATCCGCTCACGATCGTCGTTTTCAGCGCGTTCATGGGCTACCAACTGCACCGCTTCACGCACACACATTCCTGGGCGCTAATCTGGCTCACAATTTTCGATGCCTTGATTATCTATCTAACGTGGAAGGAATATCAGCAGCTGCAAACGAAGCAGCGTGCAAAGGCAGCCGGAGCCGCCGGAAATATCGAGGATTAATCGTCCAGAGGTTCGGCATCGATGCCGATGTTCTTTTCGCCCGCGGCTTTTTTCTCGTTGTACTTCTTCACCCAGGCGGCGAAGCTCTTGCCCGCGGCCGTGTCGCGCCCGGTGAAGGCGAGGCCCGCGATTTCGCTGTAAGCGATGGAAAGTTTTCCCGGCGTGTCCTTCGGCATCACCCGGATGAAGCAATCGGTGAGCGCCGGACCTTTGATCTTCCGATCGAATATATATCCTTCGATCTTCTGGCCATCCTTCAGCATGATGGTCAGATCGCCGCGGTAATCGAACGCTTTTTCCACCGCTTCATGTATCTCGGAGATGGAAGCCAAAGCGGGAACCCAGCCTTCGAGATTCTCGTGAACGACGCCGAGGTGTTCTTCAGCAGCTTCGGGCGAAACGGAAGTATTGGAATCGAGCATGTTGTTGGTGAAGCGTCAGGCCTTCGGTGACACGGCAATCTGCACGAGCTGGCCGGAATTTTCCCCGGCGTTAGGCGAAGCGCCGCCCATCGCGTCGGGATCTTTGTACTTGTTGAAGAGCGTGCCACGCACCGCGCTCAGAAATCCGCTGAGCGAGCCGAACATGTTGTCCACCGCGCTCGCTTCGTATCCGCTATGCACCATGCAGTTCGCGCATTTGGGATTTCCGCTTTCGGTGCCGTAGCGATCCCAATCGGTTTCGCGGATCAGCTCTTCGAAGGTATCGGCGTAGCCATCCTGCAAAAGATAACAAGGCTTCTGCCAACCAAAAATGTTGTAAGTGGGCATGCCCCACGGCGTGCACTTGTAATTTCGCTTGCCCATCAGGAATTCCATGAAGAGCGGGCTCAGGTTGAAGCGCCATTTTTCGTGACGATTGCTCAAAATTTGGCGGAAGAGATCACGTGTCTTGCGCTTGCTGAGGAAATGATCCTGATCGGGGGCTTTGTCATAAGTGTAGCCGGGCGACAGCATCATGCCCTCGACGCCCAGCTCCATCATGTCGTCGAAGAACCGGCGGACGCTTTGCGGATCGGCTCCATCGAAAAGAGTGGTGTTGGTAGTGACGCGGAAGCCGCGCGCCAGCGCTAGCTTGATGGCTTCGACGGCTTTGTCATAGGTGCCTTCGCGACACACCGCGAAGTCATGCTCTTCGCGCTCGCCATCCATGTGCACGGAAAAGCTCAAGTACTTGCTGGGCTTGAACTGGTCGAGCTTCTCTTTCAGCAGCAGCGCGTTCGTGCAGAGGTAAATGTATTTCTTGCGCGCGACCAAGCCTTCCACGATCTCCGCAATCTGCGGATGCATTAAAGGCTCGCCGCCCGGGATGCTGACCATCGGCGCGCCGCATTCATCTACCGCGCGGAAGCATTCCTCGGGCGTGAGTTGCTTCTTCAGGACGTGCGCGGGATACTGAATCTTGCCGCAGCCGGCGCAGGCCAGATTGCAGCGCAGCAACGGCTCCAGCATCAGCACGAAAGGATATTGCTTGCGTCCCTTCAGCCGCTGGCCGATCACGTAGGACGCCGTCGTCCACATTTGTGATACTGGTACGCCCATTCAGTCCTTCCCTCGCTAATCTGCTACGAACGCTATTCCCAACCGCCCCTTTTTGCTTAGACTCTAATGGTACCGGATTCGATGCTTCCTGTGAACCCAAGACTCAACAGGGGGTTATCTCTAAGGCAGGGGGCTTCGGCACGCACAAACCGCTGATACGGAGGTCTTTGCGTCCCTCTTTAGCTCCCAAGGCTCGCGAGAAGCTTTGACGCGCACACAGGCATCTATAATGGCACGGCAATTCTATATTCATTCATGCAGGTGCCGCGTGCCCGTGATTCGTACCTGCGGTAAGTGTGGACAACAGAACCGGGTCCCCGCGAAGTTTCTTGCCAGCACGGGACGCTGTGGAGCGTGCAAATCGCCCTTGCCGCCGATCGCGGAACCCCTGGCAGTTGACGAGCAACTATTCGACGAGGTCGTGCAGAACTCTCCGGTTCCCGTGCTCGTGGACTTCTGGGCCGCGTGGTGCCAGCCATGTGTCATGGCCGCGCCCGAAGTCGCGCGCACCGCTGCCGACATGGCCGGCAAAGCGATCGTGCTAAAAGTGGACACGGAAAAATATCCGCAACTCGCCGGGAGATTCAAAGTGAATAGCATTCCCAACTTCGTGGTGCTTATGGGCGGCCGAGTGGTGATGCAACAACCCGGACTTGTGGACCACGATCAGATGGAGCGCTGGCTGCGGTCCGCCGCACCGGTTCCGGCGTGAGCGGGATGGTCTGATATAAGCTGCGCTCGGATGTTTTTATTTTTGACTTTAGGGATGGCCTCATGGATCTGCAGCTAGCGGGCAAGAAAGTACTGGTCACCGGCTCCACGGCGGGAATCGGCTTCGCCGCGGCGCTCGAATTTGCGGCGGAAGGCGCGTCGGTGGTGATTAACGGCAGGACCCAGGAGCGCGTGGACCGGGCCATCGCGGAAATACGGAAAGCGCATCCCGGAGCGCACGTGTCGGGAGTCGCGAGCGACGTCTCGAAAGCTGCCGGTTGCGCAACGCTCGTTCAAGCGGTGCCGCAAGTGGACGTGCTCGTCAACAATATGGGAATTTTCGAGCCGAAGCCTTTCGAACAAATTCCGGATGCCGATTGGCTGCGTTTGTTCGAAGCTAACGTGATGAGCGGAGTGCGGCTCTCGCGCAATTACCTTTCTGGCATGCTCGAGAAAAACTGGGGCCGCATTATTTTCGTCTCGAGCGAATCCGCAGTGCAGATTCCCGCTGAAATGATTCATTACGGCATGACGAAGACGGCGCAAGTGGCCGTCGCCCGAGGAATCGCCGAGAGCCTGGCGGGAACGGGAATCACAGTGAACAGCGTGCTCGCCGGCCCCACGCGCTCGGAAGGCGTTGAGACCTTCATTGCGCAAATGGGAGGCGGGGGCAACTCGACGGCGTTTGAAACGGAATTCTTCAAGAACATCCGCCCGACATCGCTGTTGAAGAGATTCGAGACGACCGAAGAAGTCGCGCACATGATCGTCTATTTGTGCAGCCCACTTGCTTCGGCGACGACCGGCGCCGCCGTGCGCGTGGATGGCGGAGTGGTGCGCGCGATCCTGTAGTCGTCACGGAAGGCGCGGACGCGAATCTTTTGCGTGTAGCCGCGCATCTTACTTTCGTGTAGATTTTCTTACCGTGACGACACCAACAAAATTCAATGTCGGCCTGATACAGATGGCGGTCAGCCCGCAGCCCAAGGAAAACCTCGCGCGTGCGAGTGCGAAGATTGAAGAAGCCGCGCGCGGCGGCGCGCAAGTCGTCTGCCTGCCGGAACTCTTTCAATCCCAGTATTTCTGCCAGCGGGAAGACACCGCCAATTTTGATCTCGCGGAAGCGATTCCCGGCCCGACAACCGAAGCGCTGGGACGCGTCGCGCAGAAAGCAAGAGTGGTGCTGGTCGCGCCGCTTTTCGAACGCCGGGCAGCCGGCGTCTATCACAACACGGCAGCGATCATTGACGCCGACGGAAAGATCGCGGGCGTCTATCGCAAGATGCATATTCCGGACGACCCCGCCTACTACGAAAAATTTTACTTTACGCCCGGAGATTTGGGGTTCCGTGCTTTTGACACGCAGGCAGGAAAAATCAGCACCCTGATATGCTGGGACCAGTGGTATCCGGAAGGCGCGCGCCTCGCAGCGTTGCATGGTGCGTGCATTCTCTTTTATCCGACGGCAATCGGCTGGCATCCCAGCGAGAAAGAATCGAATGGCGCAGCGCAGCGCGATTCCTGGCGCACGGTGCAGCGTGGCCATGCGATCGCTAATGGAATTTACGTGGCGGCGGTGAATCGCGTAGGACACGAAATCCCCACAGCCGGCGGCGACGGCCTGAAATTCTGGGGCGGCTCTTTCCTCTGCGACCCGCAAGGAGTGATTCTCGCGGAGGCCTCCACCGATCGCGAGGAAATTCTGTACGGCACCGTGGACCTGGCGCATCTGGAAGACGTCCGGCGCAACTGGCCCTTTCTGCGCGACCGCAGGATTGATGCGTACAAAGGCATCGAGCAGCGCTTCCTCGACGAGAAACCTTGAAGCTTGGCTCCAGGACAAATTTCGTGAATGAACAACGGACTCCCGCGGCGCTGGGTTTTTCGATGCCCGCCGAGTGGGAAAAGCACGACGCCACTTGGCTAGGCTGGCCACACAATCCCACCGACTGGCCCGGAAAACTCGAACCCATTCAATGGGTGTATGGCGAGATCGTGCGCAAAATTGCGCCGGGCGAAATCGTTCGCATCCTGGTGAATTCGCGCGCGCACGAAGCGCATGTTCGCAAGATTCTGAAGCAAGTAGGCGTCCGCGCGAGCCGCGTGCAGTTTTTCCACCTTCCCACAAATCGCGGATGGACGCGCGATTTCGGCCCGATTTTTGTACGTCGCGCGAAGCCTCACCGCCAAGTCGCTATCGCGCGATTCCGTTTCAATGCCTGGGCGCGTTATCCCGATTGGCAAAAAGACGATGCGATTCCGCTGCAAGTGGCGCGCCGCCTGAAGTATGAGATTTTTTCCGCGCGCTATCTTGGCCATGAAGTCGTGTTAGAGGGCGGCAGTGTTGACGTAAACGGACATGGAACGTTGCTGACCACGGAAGAATGCATGCTCGATCAAAAACGCCAGGTGCGGAATCCGCATTTCGGCCGCTCCGACACGGAAACGGCGCTGCGCGATAATCTCGGCGTGAAAAATATAATCTGGCTAGGCAAGGGCATCGCCGGTGACGACACGCATGGCCACGTGGACGATCTGTGCCGGTTCGTGGACCGCCGCACCGTGGTGCAGGTGCGCGAGAAGAATCGCCATGAGGCGAATTACAAGCCCCTCGAAGAAAACTGGGAACGTCTGCGCGGCGCGCGTCTGGAAGATGGCAGCAAACTGAACGCGGTAGCGCTGCCGATGCCCGCGCCGCTTCATTTTGACGGTGTCCGGCTTCCCGCGAGCTATGCGAATTTTTACATTTGCAATGCAGCGGTGCTGGTGCCGACGTTCAACAATCCGAACGATCGTGTGGCTCTGGGAATTCTCAGCGAACTATTTCCTGATCGCCCCGTCGTCGGAATTCACGCCGTGGACTTAGTGTGGGGCTTCGGAACGCTCCATTGTTTGACGCAGCAGCAGCCCGCGCTTTGAGATCGCGCAACTCTGCGCGAACGCAGCCGCCCGCCCCGAGCGAAATTAGGAGCCTCTAATAACTCGCGTGCTTCTCGGCGTTTTCAGCCTCATTGCTGCCCAATCAATTCCTCGATACTTCGCCGCGCCTCGCAAATCGCCGCCAGCCGATAGGAAAACAGCGGCCTTGCCACAGCGCGTTTGGCTCACGGCACGGAGATTGCATATAGCAATGACGGCCCCATGGCGCAGACGTGTGTCAATCCACGCCGGAATCAGAACACGGAAATTCTTGCCGACTAAATGGCCGACACTCCGGGACACGGTGACAAGACTTCTGAGAGCAGGTGCATGTGAACGTCACGGAATCAACGAGCGCCACCAGAGTTGAGGACACGCCGCTGAGTATTCTGGTGGTGCACGAAATGTTGCCGCATCCCGACCGGCACGGCGCCGACGTGCAGTGGATGCAAATGCTACGGGAATTGCGCGCGCAGGGCCACGAAGTGGTCCATGTGGCGCGTAGCGGCGTCAATCGCGAACGATACGCGGCGGGCGTAGAAGAACTTGGCATAAAAGTTCTGGCTCCCGACGCCGAACGTATGCGGTTCCTGGGCTTCGACTTTTCCGTGGAATGGACTTTCGACCAGCTGCTGCAGGAAAACAAATTCGACCTCGCCATCCTTTTCCATTGGTTTTGGAATGGCATTTCGATCCCTGAACACTACATGGAAGAAATCCGGCGCTTATCTCCGAGTACCTTCATCGCGGTATTAACGGACGACCAGCAAGGCGTGCGCGAAATGCAAATGGCCTCGCTTACGGGCTACTGGGCCGATTACGAACGCTCCTACGATTTCACGAGCCGCGAGTTCGCAGTGTACCGGCGAGCAGATCTCGTTCTGACGATTTCAGAAGACGACAGCCGCGCGTTTGTGCGCGTGGCGCCGGAATTACGTACGGGCCGGATGCCCATGATCGCCACACCTGGACCGCAGGGTGAGCCGCTTGAGGCCCGCAGCGGCATGCTTTTTCTCGCCAATTTTGACAATCCCGCGAACCGCGATGCGGCGGATTGGATGCTGGCCGATATCTGGCCGCGTATTCGTGCGCAACTTCCTTCCGCGGAGCTCGCGCTGGTGGGCAACAATCTTCCGAGTGGCCTAGGCGTCGGCCAAAAAGGGGTGCTACGTGTGGGTTTCGTGGCCGACCTGGACCCTATCTTTGCAAAATGCCGCGTCGCCCTTTCACCCGTCCGCTTCGGCACGGGAATTAAGACCAAGAATCTTTCCGCACTGTCGCACGGAGTGCCGCTCGTCACCACCACGGTAGGCGCTGACGGGATGAATCTCCACAACAATGAGACCGCGCTGATCGCTGACACGCCGCAAGAACTCGCGGATGCCGCTGTGCGCGTTTACACCGATGAAAATCTCTGGAGCCGTCTTGCGCACCAAGGGCGCGCGCACATCACCGATTATTTCAGCGAAGAACGGATGCGAGAGGCCGTTCGCTGCGTCGTGCGGCAAGCGCGCACCGTGGCGCCGAAGGCATACGATCCCGAATTCGTGTGGCCGTATCTGCTGGTAGAAAAGCGTTTCCCCGAAGTCGTAACGAGCTCGGCTGTTTCCCAACGGCTTTTCCTGCGCATGAGCCGCTACGTCACTCTCGCCGAGGAATTTCTTGGCCAACAACGGCCGTCCGAAGCCCTGGCGCAGTTGCGTTACATCTTCAGCCACGTCCGAGGTCGCGTGCCGGCGACCGGTGTGTACTTGCGGGCTGTCGAATTGATGGCGCGCTGTTATCGCGAACTCGACGATGCGGAGAAGGCCACAAAGTACACCCGACGGGTGGAGCGGCTCATATCGAATGGAAGCGCCGCAGTCCGCTTATCCGCAAAATCAAAGAACACACGACAAGCCAAATCGCAAGCGCACCAGCCCGTCTTTTCCGTGATCGTCCCCACCTATAACCGCCAACGCGTGCTGGCGGAGTGTCTTGACGCGCTGGCACGCCAGTCGGTCGCACCAGACATTTTCGAGGTGATTGTAGTGGACGACGGCTCGTCCGACGAAACCGAACGTGTCTGCCGTGATTTCAAGCCCAGTTATTCGTTTCAATATTTGCGCCAGCTGAACGCGGGCGCCGGAGCAGCGCGCCGCCGTGGCGTGCAGCATGCTCGTGGCGAATATCTCGTGCTGTTCAACGACGACACGATCTCCGCGCCGGATCTGCTGGCGCAGCACTGGAAGGTTCATCGGGATTGCCCGCACGAGCGCCAGGCGGTGCTGGGAGATTTCCGCTTTCCGGCGGCGGCGCAAGATCGCGCGCTCGCACGATTCCTAATTGAGAGCCCCTTCTTTTTTCCGCAGGCGACTCTGCAGGCTGGAACGTATTGGGAATACACGTACGTGATTACTTGTAATTTGAGCGTCAAACGTGAAGCGGTGCTGGCGGTCGGCTCGTTCGACCCGCGTTTTCGCGTGGCGGAAGACTCCGACCTTGGGCTGCGCTTGAGCCGCAGAGGATTCGGCGTTCGTTATGTTCCGGAGGCGCAAGCGGTTCACCAGCATCTTCCATTTACGGTTCCCGACCTCATCCGGCGCGCCGGCCTTTACGGCGAGACGCAGCTGCCTTTCTTGCGCAAACATCCCGCGCTGCTCGGAGACGGCACAACATTTTTCGGAATGTTGGACGAAACCGCGGCAGACAAATGGCGAGCATTGATTGCCGAGCGCAAGCAGGAGATCGAGGATCTGGCGGCCATGCTGACGCGAATTGATTCATTGGATTTCGCGCCATTCTTCACCATGAAAAAAGGCGACGGCACGGTGGCGGACGAAATTACGAGGCTATTCCGCCGAGCCGGCCCCGATGTCTACTGGTATTATTATTTTTCAGGGCTGCTACGCGCATGGGACAAGGAAAAGGTTCATCCATCCATCGCGGCGCTACGTGAAGCGAGCGCGAGCGACGAAGCGTATATCTGACGGCGGCGGTCCGCGGCCAGTCGTCACCCCTGCGCCGACGCTAATTCGATTCGCGTCGCTGCGGATAATCCACTCGGACGGACAGAATTTCGTACGGATGAATCGGCACGGTAAAATGTCCGCTCGCCGTGACGGGCAGCGGCGAACCCTCCGGCGATTCCATGAGATTGGTGACCGTGGCGCTGGTAGCGCCAGCGGGAACGCCGATGCGCACTTCGCTGTTTTTTCCAGCCCACTCATAGAAGCGAAGAATCAGCCCGTCACCGTCTTCCGCCTTCTTCACGGCCGTAAGCACCACATTTTCCGGTTCGATCGACACCAGCGACTGGCGCGGCGGCCACTTTCCATCGTGCGCCTGCACCTGCATCGCTTGCAGCTTGTAATTGAAATCGTAACCGTGCCGCACGGTCAGCGCTTGCTTCCAATCGCCGGCATGTGGATAGAGCGCATAACTGAAATGATGATGCCCGCGATCGGCATCGGGATCCGGCCAGACGGGAGAACGCAATAGAGAAATTCGCAACACGTTGCCTTTCGCGTCATAGCCGTATTTTGATTCATTGATCAAGCTGAAACCGTGATGCGCGTCTCCCAGATCCGCCCACCGCAACGCGGGAACCTCGAATTTCGCCGCTTCCCAGCTATTGTTGCGTGTGGTGGGCCGCTGGATTGAGCCGTAAGGAATTTCGAACGTGGCGTCGCCGCTCGATGCCGCGAGTGGAAACGCCGCCTTCAGCAGGACGTGCGTTTCGTGCCAGTCAATGTCGTTCTCGACGTCCACACGATCGAGTCCCGCATAGAGCGTGATGTCTTGCACGAATTCCGATTGTTGCCACTTGCGCTTTACGCGAATCACTGCGCGCAACGGGCCGCGCTCGATCAATTGCACCGAGTCGGCCTGATCGAGCTTGGTGAAATGCTGGTCGAAGTCGGCGTCAATATTCCATGCGTCGTAATCCTTGGGTGTGTCCTTGAAGGCCACCAGTTCGTTCCCACATCCGCCCGCGGCGATGGATTCGAATCTCGATTGCTTGTCGTAGAGACTCGTGATGCAGCCGCTGTGTGGATCCACCGCCACGCGAAGCTGCGAATTTTCCAGCGTTAAGCCATCGGCATGCAGATCGCTTGCGGCCTGGTTGCGTCCTGAAATCACGTGAAGCACTTCGTATCCAAGAGACGGCACATCCTTCGCTTCAATCAGCAGCTGATACGTATGTGTCGCAGAATCGGACGAAAGCACTTGATACAGCAGCGGTTTTCCCTGCGCGTCGAGCACCGATATGCCATTTGTTTCGGCTCCTGGCATTTGCACATCAGCGGTGACCAGATCGGTTCGTTCCCATGCGAGCGAATTGAAGACGAGCACGGAAACTCCGCCGGGATTCGCCGTGGTCGTGTTCACCTCACTGGCCAGCGTGTGCAGCGCATTGGAGGTAGCTTCGCCGGTGGCCCAGCGCACCATGTCGTAATCCTTCTGCGCGTCTTGATAAATCACGCCAATGCCCGAACCCGCCGCGAGATCGTGGAACTGATTGAACAATACTTTTTCCCACGCCTCCGTGAGTTCCGCCGCGGGGTAAGCGGCGCCCGAAAGCCAAGCCAGCGACGAATATTTCTCGGCGTTGAGCATTTCTTGTTCGCTCTCCCGCATGTTGCGCTTGTGATTGGCTTCTGTGGTGAAGACGCCGCGGTGATATTCGAAATACAGCTCGTCGTTCCATATCGGCAGGCTGATCTTCCCGTCCGCGGCCGGTGGCAGATTCGTATTTGCGGCGGCGATGGACTTGTAATTCCACACCGGCGACTGTTCGGTATCCAATTTTGTTTCGACATCGGAGAAAAAGCCTTGCGCGACGCCGAAAAACGCTTTGGGAAACACCATTTGCGGCTCGGTCCATTTTTCGCCGCTATCCAGCATCGCGCGTGTGGGCCCGCCGCCGTGATCGCCGACGCCAAACAAGTGCATCATTTCCGTGGCGCCGGGATTGCGCTCGCGAGACGTCGTTACGTCCGCTGCGATTCGCACCGGATCAATCTCGTTCGCGTAGTCATGCGGAAAATACGTGAGCACGCGGCTGCCGTCCGGCGATTGCCACCAGAAGAGTTTCATGGGCAGCTTGTTGGTGTCGTTCCAAGCCATTTTTTGCGTCACGAAATAATCGATTCCAGATTTCTTGTAAATCTGCGGCAGTTGCCAGTTGTAGCCGAATGAATCCGGATTCCAGCCGATGCGCACATCCACACCGAATTTATCCTTGAAATAGCGCTCGCCCACGAGCAACTGGCGCACCAGCGATTCGCCATCCGGCATATTTAGGTCCGGCTCGACCCACATGCCGCCGACCAATTCCCAACGCCCTTGCTTCACGCGTTCAAGGATTTCCTGATAAATGGAGGGATATTTTTGCACCATCCATTCGCTGTAGGCCGCGGCGGATTGCGTGAACGTATATTGAGGATATTCGTCCATCAGTTGAAGCGCCGTGGAAAATGTCCGCCGGACCACGTCTACCGTTTCCGTCCATGGCCAGAGCCAGGCCGCGTCAATGTGCGAGTTCCCCGTCAGGCGCACGGAAGTTCCTTGCAGGCCGGGCTTAAGCAACATCAGCAAGGTCTGCGATTGTTCGAGCGAGGCATCGAATGCTTTTTGATTTGCCTGGTGGAGCGCGTTCAAATCCACAGCTGCCGCAGCGGTTTCCAATTGCTGCTGTGTGATTTGGGCAGCTGCGCCGAGCGATGGAACCAGCTCCGCAACGGACTGAATCTCTTCGAGCAGTTGCGCGGGATTGGGACGCGACGGAGTGAACTCGACGCGCAGATTGGCGCCGGCAAAATATTTCTGGTCAACCGTGTGCAGCAGCTTTATGGCCACCAGGACTTTGTCGCCGGGCTTCGCCTGTTCGAATAAGACGATCGGTTCGAGGTCTTCGCCCATCGCCACACGGCGCCCGTTGAAATAAATAATTTCGGGCATGGGCCCATTCGCATAAGCCACAAATTGAAACCAGACTCTAGCGCCGGTCAGGTCATAACCGTTCAAGGTTCTTGGTATTTCTATCCAGCGCCGATACCAGACCGCTTCGGTCGGCGCGTGCGTATCTTTCTTCATGGTCTGCCAACCCGAATCATCGAGATCGGTGGATTCGCCGTGCGCCACGTCTCCCGCATGGAAGCGCCAGTCATCTGCCGGCAAACTGACGAGCGAGGACAATTCGTTCACGGTAGCCTGCGTCGGGACAGAGAGCGACTTCACCGCTTTGTCCGCTTCGGACTGCGACCGAGCCGGTAAGCCCGTCAAAATAGCGAATAACAACACATGGATCGCAACAACTATAGATGGGCGCGCGGCGTGCGAATGGTTTCCACGGCGAGAAAAGCTCATTGACCATCCTTCCTCCGCGTCATGCGGCATGAATCATGGACTGCATGCCTCGGGCCGTATGTTGGCCGCACCTGCGGAACCAGCTTCTTGATTTGGCGCGCGGATTATAAAGCAACGCAAACCTCTTGTAGTATGGTTTCCGCCGTAGCGATTTGGCTGAACAAACCCTAAATGACGCAAGACGAATCGAACTGGCGCGACTGGCCTCTGGCGGAGCGCGAACGGCAATATTCGCCGAGCAGTTGCATTCCGGCGCTCGCTCCTTACCTCGAAGCGTACGCCGCACGCAGCCGCGAAGCGGAGCGGAGCTGCCGTTGCCTGAAGAATTTGCGCTGGGGCGAGCAGCCGGACGAGACGTTCGATTATTTTCCGGCTGCCTCCCCGGATGCGCCCTTGCTGGTCTTTTTTCATGGAGGCTATTGGCAGGAGCTATCGAAAAACGAATCGTTGTTTGCTGCGCCGGATTGCATTGCAAACGGAATCGCGTTCGCGGCTGTTGATTACACACTGGCGCCAAAAGCGAGGCTTGGGGCCATCGTCGATCAGTCCCGCCGCGCGATTGCTTCTCTGCACCAGCAGGCTGCAACGTTGGGCTTCGATGCGCGCCGCATCTACGTTGCGGGCAGCTCGGCTGGAGCGCACCTCTCTGCAATGATGTTGATGGGAGGCTGGCAAGTCGAATACCGATTGCCTTCTGCTGCGGTCGCAGGCGCGATCCTACTGAGCGGAATCTATGACCTCGAGCCTCTCGTCGGGACTTACATTGACGCGGCCCTGCACTTGACCATCGCTGATGTGGCAACGCTCGGCCCGGCTCGCCGCACACTTGGACCGCCCGTGAAAACGATTGTCGCGTGGGGAGAAAATGAAACTTCAGAATTCAAGCGGCAGAGCCAGTCGTTCGCGTCGAAGTTGCGTGGCGGCGGCTTCCGTGTCTCGGAGCTTGAAATTACCGGAGCAAATCATTTTGATGTCGTCCTCGGTCTCGCCGACACCGCCACGCCACTGGGAGCGGCAACGGTCGAAATGATTCGAGCCGGCGGCACTACGCGCGCTTGATAGCCAACAGCAGTTCAGAATGCGGCTCCGTGGTACACCAATGAAATGTTACTTTTCTATTTCTGCCAGAAACTTCTCAGCGAAGGTGTGAACGTCGAGGAAGGAATTGTAGAGCGGAACCGGTGCGACTCGGAGAATGTCCGGCTCGCGCCAGTCGCAGATGATTCCCTGGCGTGAGAGCCGGTCGCACAGTGCGCGGCCATTCGATTTAATCTGCAACGATAGCTGCGCACCGCGCTGCGCCGGGTCGCGCGGCGTGATGATTGAGAAGCTCTCGCTCGTCTTCTGCTCCAGCAGAAATACCAAATAACCAGTTAGTTCCACGCTTGTCGCGCGCAATTGCTCGATTCCCGCTTCGCTGAAAATGTCCATCGAGGCGCGCAGCGCGGCCATCGAGACGATCGACGGATTGCTCAATTGCCAGCCCTCCGCTCCCGGGATCGCCTGAAATTGCGGCTCCATGCGGAAGCGCGCGGCTTTGTCGTTTCCCCACCAGCCCGCAAATCGCGGCAAATCCGGATTCTGCGCGTGGCGCTCGTGGACGAAGCATCCCGCAATGCAGCCGGGGCCGCCATTCAGATACTTGTAGCTGCACCAGACGGCGAAGTCGGCGTTCCAATCGTGAAGCCGCAGCGGAATATTTCCCGCAGCGTGCGCCATGTCAAACCCGACGACGCAACCACGCGAGTGTCCAGCTGCGGTGATCCGCGCGCACTCAAACGCCTGCCCGCCGTAGTAATTCACGCCGCCGAGCATCACGAGCGCGATGCGCTCGCCTTCTTCAGCGAGCAACTTTTCAACGTCCTCGGTCCTAATCGTTTTTTCGTCAGGGCGCGGGCCGATTTCGATGAGCGCACTTGCCGGATCGTACCCGTGATAGCGGACCTGCGATTGCAGCGCATATTGATCGGAAGGAAACGCATTCGCTTCGATGAGGATTTTGTTTCGCGCAGCCGTCGGCCGGTAAAAAGAGACCAGCATGAGGTGCAGGTTCACCGTAAGCGAGTTCATCACGACGACTTCTTCGGGCAAGGCGCCAACCAGCCGCGCGGTCGGCGCCGCGAGCAGTTCGTGATACGGCATCCAGGGATTTTGCGCGTGAAAATGCCCTTCCACGCCGAGCTTCGCCCAATCTTCCAGTTCCCTTTCGATATAGCCGCGCGTGGTTTTCGGCTGCAAGCCGAGAGAGTGGCCGCAGAGATAGACGCAGTCCGCGCCGTCCAGAGCTTTTGGAATGTGGAACCGATCGCGATACGCCGCGAGAGGATCGCGGGCGCCCATCTCGATAGCAAAGTCGCGGCCTGTCTCGAATCTGCTGCCAGCCACTTAGAGATTCTCCAGAGGCGTGAGTTCGCGGCGAATCAACGCGTCGGCCTTCTGCCAATCGAAATCCTCGATTCGAGTGACCGAATCACACAATTCAGCCAGCAAACGGTCTTGAATCTTGCCGCGCGCGAGCGCCACGGAATAGGGCACGCGCTGAAACGTGACCATCGCGTACTTGGGAACAAAGAGACGCGGATATTTAGCCTCGAGGGCCAGTTCGACTTTCTTCCGGAACAGAAACCGGGGATCCGCCACGCGATCGCGCATTTCGACGAAGTTTTCGAGAGCGAGATCGGCGATCGCATCAGTATTGGTTTTACGTGCGCCATCGAATTCCGCGAACAGTTTCTCCCAATCGGGACCATGACGATCCAGAAGTTCCAGGAACACCGTGCAATCCTCGAAAGCGCAATTCATTCCTTGACCGAAAAAAGGAACGATCGCGTGGGCCGCGTCTCCGAGCAAAAGCGCCTTTCCGCTCAGATGCCACGGCGAACATTTAATCGTAACCATGGCCCCGGTCGGATTGCTTGTGTAGTTTTCCTTCAGTTGCGGCATCAACGGAACAGCATCGGAAAACCTTTCCGCAAAGAATCCCTCCGCTTTTTCAGCGGTATCGAGCTTCGCAAAGCTCTCGCTGCCTTCAAAAGGCAAGAAGAGGATGCACGCAAACGTTCCATCAATATTGGGCAATGCGATCAACATATACGCCCCGCGCGGCCATATATGCAGCGCGTTCGGCTCGAGCAAGTGTTTGCCGCCGGGACCCGCTGGAATCGTCAGCTCCTTATAGCCGTAGTCGAGATATTCCTGCGACAGATTGAAGCGGCCCAACTTTTGCATATCCAGGCGAATCGCAGAAGCCGACCCGTCTGTGCCGATCAAGGTATCGGACTCGACACTGTTTTCGCGTCCCGTTTCTTCGTTGCGAAACCGCGCGGCTCCTGTGACCGCGTCGAATCCCATACAACGTTCGCCGAAACGAATCGTGACGCCGCCCGCTTCCGCTGCGTTCATCAGTGCCACGTTCAGATCAGCCCGCGAAATCGAATTGATCACCTCGGTATCGTTTTTTCCGTACGGCTGAAACGTCAGTTCGCCCGCCAGCGAATGCATCATTCGCCCTTTCATCGGCACGATGATGCGGCGCATTTCGTCCCATAGGCCAGCTTCACGCAACGCGTGAATCCCGCGTGTGGAGATCGCAAGATTGATCGAGCGGCCCGCGCTGGCACGCACGCGACGCATGTCCGGCCGCCGCTCGTAAATCTGGACGCGAAACCCACGCTGCACCAATGAAATCGCTAGCAGCGGTCCCGTGAGCCCGGCGCCGACTAATGTGATGGATTGGGAACGATTGTTCATATTCGGGAAAGGCGCGCGCGGCACAGCGGAATCGCGACGAGAAGAATCATCCTTCCAGATACGTTCGCGCTTCCCACAATTCCGGGAAGAATTTCTTATCCAGTGTGAGCTTCAGATAGGAAGACCCGGCGCTGCCGCCAGTGCCCATGCGAATGCCGATGGTGCGTTCGACCATCTGAATGTGGCGAAGGCGCCAGCCCACAACGAGCTCATCGAATTCCGTCAAGCGTTCGCAAACGTCAATCCAGTCGCGATGATTGCGCTCGTCCCGATAAAGCGCGTGGATCGCTTGCGCGCGCGCCTGGAATTTCTCGGCTTCGCTGGCGTCAGCCGCGCTGGTCGGCAAGGTGCCCAAAGCTTCCAAAGCCTGAAAGAAAACGTCGCGCAAAGAATCCTCACGCAGCCGACGATTCAGAATGGCATGCGTTTCCGGCGTCAACTCATGGTAGCGCAGCATTTTTTCGTCTTTCAGCCCGCACAAAAATTCGAGTTCGCGGAATTGTTCCGACTGAAAACCGCTGGCGGGCGCCAACTTTTCGCGAAACGCGAGAAAATGGGTAGGCAGCATGGTTTCAAGGATGGTGAACTGCTCGACCAGCACGCGCATGATTTCCGTGCAACGGCGCAGCAGGCGAGCAGCCTCGTAGACTCCGTCGCGGGATGTAGGATCAGCCGCTGCGCCGCGCAGATTCGCGACCACCGCGTCCAGATCGTGCAGCAGCTCTTTGAACCACAATTCGTAGGTCTGATGAACGATGATGAAAAGCAACTCGTCATGATGGGGAGGCGAAGATTCCGGATGCTGCAGCTTCAATAGCTCGGGAACTTCAAGATACGAACTGTAAGTGAGCTTACCTGTGTTTCGGTCGCCGCTCCCCGGTCCAGCCTCTTCGTTATTTTCAACAGTGCCGCGAGCCGGACAACCGACGCCCGCCGCTCGTTCTTCCGGCTTCGGTGGTCTCGCTGAACCGGCTTCTTTCCCCGCCTGTTCGCTTTCGAGCCATTTTTCGGCGTTGCTGCCAAGCAATTTAGTTTTCACCGCCGACGATAGCCGGCTCCCGCGAATCAGCGCGCCAACGCGCTCTTCGCCCAGCGGAAATGGATGGTCCGACCCGAGCAAGACGCGATCCTGACCCATGATCTCAACCAGGAATTGCAGCGTGCGCTCATCGAACACCGCGGAATCAACGTAAAACCGGTTCACATAGTGGCTAGGTGGAAATTGCGATACGCCACGCGCCACCTCATGATGATGCCAGGCGTTTTCAAGCCGTCCGAGAAGGAACGCGAAGCTGCCGCCGCCGTGCGCAAAACAAATACGCAGACTCGCAGGCAAGCGGTCAAAAGCACCGCTCACGATCAATGACACGAGCGACAATTGCGTTTCAGCGGGCATGCCCACAGTCCACGGCATCATGTACTTCGGCATACGTGGCGCGGCCATCATGTCCCACGGATGGACCAGCACCGCAGCGCCTTCGTCGGCGCAATGATGCAAGAACGTCACAATACCCGGGTCATCGAGATTCTTTTCGCCGACGTGATTGCCGATTTCGACTCCGACGTGCCCGGCGCGCAAGCAGCGCGTCAACTCCGCACACGACGCGTCAATATCCTGAAGCGGCACCTGGCATAGCGCCCGCAGTCTTCCCTTTCCCTGCTGGCACATTTGTAAAGCAACATCATTGAAAAGTTGCGCGCACTCAAGCGAATGCCTCGGCTCGCGGTTGTATGCAAAGAGAACCGGTGTGGCGGAAATAATCTGCTGGTCGATGCCGTCGCGATCCATTTCCTCCAGACGCACATTCACATCCCAGCATGCCGAATTGATGCAGCGAAATTCCCGGTCGCCGAGCATGATTACGGCTTTGCCTGGCTCGGTGTGCTTGATCCACGGCCAATCGGGCGTGCCGAAGCGCGCCGCGAGATCCGGCCAGTTTTCCGGGAAGAAATGTGTGTGAATGTCGGTGACTGGCATTGTTGTTGGCGATTCGCGGAGCAAGTCTACCTGGGCGCCGGCTTGCCTGGATGAACCGTGCCGCAATTCGGGCACACTCGCAGCTTTTCGTTTTGGTAAAACTGCTCAAAAAGCGGCGGCAAGTCCGTGACGATGCTCTTCAAAAGCACTTCGGCGCGATGAACCAGGTGATGGCAGTTATCGCAATACCATTCAAAACCGTCCTTTACTCCCTCGGGGCGCGGAATTTCGATTACCAGTCCGATCGTTCCCGGTGTGTGGCGCTGCGGCGAATGGCGCGTATGTTTTGGCAGCAGAAAAATCTCGCCTTCCTTGATGGGGATTTCGATCGGCGGCTTGCCCGGCTCTTCCATCACGCGAATGAAAATATCGCCCTTCAGTTGATAGAAAAACTCCTCGGTCGGATCGTCGTGATAATCCACGCGCTGATTGGGTCCGCCTACAACCGTCACGATGATGTCGCCATCCTCCCACACTTGCGCGTTCCCTACCGGCGGTTTCAGTTTGTCGCGATTCGCGTCGATCCAATTTTGAAAGCTAAACGCTTTCAGCGTCTTGATGGAAGGCATTATTTCTTCCTCTCCGCCGCGGCAAGCGGCTTATAAGCGATCGCTTTCATTTCGATTAAAAGGTGCGGATGAGGCAATTGATGAACTGCGACGGTGGTGCGCGTTGGGCCGCTTTCATCGAAATAGTCGGCGTAGACCTCGTTGTAGCCCGGGAAATCGTTCATGTTCACCAGAAAAGTGGAGATTTCCACGAGGTCCGTGAGCTGCCCGTCCATGCTCGCAAGGATATCGCGAATATTCTCGATCAGCGCCCGCGTCTGTACGCGAATATCTAGATGTGTGGTACCCGAGGAATCCGCTTCCGCACCCGCGATCGTATTATCCGGACGGCGCGAACTGGTGCCCGACACAAAAAGATAATCGCCGGCGCGTTTAATGTGTGGGAAACGGCCGCGCGGTTGGGCTTTTCCCTGAACGACTTTGCTT
Source organism: Candidatus Acidiferrales bacterium (assembly GCA_049287725.1). Classification (GTDB taxonomy): domain Bacteria; phylum Acidobacteriota; class Terriglobia; order Acidiferrales; family UBA7541; genus Palsa-295. The sequence goes on from JBAQGJ010000170.1 coordinate 44,143, forward strand.
TCGGTCGCCATCACTCACTCAACTTAACGCAGATATTGTTCAGTTCCGAATAAAAGTTCAGGGAATGCATCCCGCCTTCACGGCCGATACCGGAAAGGCCCGCGCCTCCGAAGGGTGTGCGCAGATCGCGCAGAAACCAGCAATTCACCCAGGTGATTCCGACGCGCAGCCTTTCCGCCACGCGATGTCCCCGCTTCAAATTGGAGGTCCATACCGAAGCCGCCAAACCGTACTTCGTGTCATTCGCTTTTGCGATCGCTTCTTCTTCGCTACCGAATGGCGAAACGTGGCACACCGGACCAAAAATTTCTTCCTTTACGCAACGGGCAGATTCCGAAAGTCCAGTCAAGATTGTAGGCTGAATATAAAAGCCGTTATCTCGGGCATCGCCGAACGCAGGAATGCCCCCGCCAGTAACAACCGTCGCGCCTTCTTCGCGGGCCAATTGATAATACGAGAGCACTTTCGCGCGATGCTCCTTTGAAATTAACGGGCCGGTGGTCGTCTTTTCGTCCGTCGGCCAACCGAGGCGCAGACCTTCGGCCTTTTGTTTGAGCGCCACGACAAAGCGGTCGTAGATCTTGCGCTCGACATACACGCGCTCCGCGCATAAGCACACTTGGCCCGTGTTCATGAACATCGCGTCCGCGAGACCTTCGATCGTTTGCTCAAAATCGCAATCGGCAAACACAATGGCTGCGTTCTTTCCGCCCAGCTCAAACGAAAGCGGTTTCACGGTGGGAGCCGCCGCGCGCATGATCGCAGCGCCGGTTCGTGATTCTCCCGTAAAAGTGAGGGCGTCCACGCCATCGTGCGTGGTCAAAAATTCGCCGGCTGACTCCGGTCCAAAGCCGTGCACCAGATTAAAAACGCCCGCAGGGACACCAGCCGATTGCATCACCTCTGCAAGCAACGTCGCAGTGGCGGGCGTCTCTTCGGAAGGCTTGACGACCACGCAGTTTCCACAAGCCAGCGCCGGAGCGACTTTCCACGTCAGCAGCAAGAGCGGCAAATTCCACGGCGTAATAATGCCGACGACTCCCAGCGGCTTGCGCACGGCGTAATTCAGCGCGACAACGCCATCAGAAGTTTCCGTGCGAAACGATTCGAGGCTCGCGGCCTTGATAAAGTCGGCAAAGGCGCGAAAATTCGCGGCACCGCGCGGAACATCAATTCGTGACGCAAGCGAGATGGGCTTGCCAGTATCTGTGATTTCCGCGAGCAGAAAATCCTGGAAGCGCGCTTCAATTCCGTCGGCGATCTTGTGCAGGATCGCCGCACGCTTTGCAACCGGCCAGCAGGCCCACTCGCCTGCAAGCGCACGCCGCGCCGCCGCAACAGCGGCATCAACGGTGGCGCGGTCCGCTTCGGATACTTGCGCAATAATCGAACCATCCGCCGGGTTGACGTCCGCAAATTCGCGCGCACCGGTCACGAATCGGCCGTTAATATAGTTTTGCAGGAGCTTCACGGAGAATTCGCGCTCGCATGGTTTCAGCCATGGCTACAATCAGCCGCTGAAACCTTTAGCACGATACCAAAAACGCCCGAGGTTGGGGCGCCGAATTGGACGCAGCCGCTCGCCCGCAATTCACGGCGAACCGCACGAACACGTTACTTATTTGATGGCTGCGGAGGTGCATCCTGAGAAAGCACTTGGTGTGGCGTGGGAATTTGCGATGCGTCCCATCCTCCGCCGAGAGCTTCGACCAATTGCACGCTAGCCGTCATTTGCTGGATGCGTAAGTTCACAGCGGTCTGCCGGTTGCTCAATAGCGTGGTCTGCGCGGTGATCACGTTGAGGTACGGATCAATTCCCAATTTGTAGCGGTCGGTTGCGATTTTCAAATTGCGTTCTGCGGACGCTACAGCCGTATCTTGCTGCTGTATTTCCGCCGAAAGAATTCGCAACGAGGAGAGATTATCTTCTACCTGTTGGAACGCCGTCAGAACCGTCTGACGGTAGTTCGCGACAGTTTGGTCATATTGCGCGCGAAATTGCATGACAGTGGCACGCCGCAATCCGCCATCGTAAATCGTCTCGGAGAGGTCGGGTCCTGCCGAAAAAAATCGGCTCGGCCATGTGAACCAGCTCGTGAACGAACGCGATTCCAGCCCAAGCGATGCGCTCAAAGTGAGCGTCGGATAATAGGCGGCATATGCCACACCAATTTGGGCGTTGGCTTGTTCCATCAGCCGTTCATCAGCCGCAATATCAGGGCGGCGCTCGAGCAGTTGCGATGGGACGCCGAAGGGAACCGCGGGAGGATTCGACTTCAGAGGCTCGGCCGGAATCGAAAACGTGGAAGCCGGTTCGCCGACGAGCATTGCAATGGCGTGTTCAAACTCGGAGCGCAGGATTCCGAGATTGGTATCCGCTGCTTGCGTGGTTTCCAGCTGTGTTTCCGCTTGCGCCACCGCTTCGTCCGAGTCTATTCCAGTGTCATACAAAACTTTCGTGAGGTTCAACGACTCCTGGTAAGCGATTACCGTCGAATCGAGCAATTGCTTCAGATCATCCTGCCCGCGAAGCTCGTAATAGTCGACGGCGACTTCCGCCTGAGCCGTCAGGCGCGCATTTTCCAAATCCGCCGCGCTGGCTTGCGCAAATGCCGTACTCCCGCGCACCTCGTTGCGTACGCGGCCCCAGAGGTCGGGAACCCACGTCGCGTCGAATGGCAAAGAATAAAACGTTGAAGTTCCGGGCGTTACCGCCAGCGAAGCGGCAGCGCCCTGGCGCGACTTTAAGATCGAGGGATCCACACCGACTGTAGGAAAGTATTGTGCTCGGGCTTGCTTGACTAAGGCTCGCGCCGCCATGTAGCTGGCCATTGCGGATTGCACGTTTTGGTTCGAAATATTTACCTTGTCTTCGAGCGCGTTCAATTTCGGGTCGTTGAATAGTTCCCACCACTTGCCGTGCAAGACGTTGTCGCTCGGCTGCGCCACTTTCCAGCCATCCGTCTTGCTGAAGTCCGCCGGCGTGAGCTCCTTGTACGCGGCGGGAGCTTGCGCAGTGGGCCTTTGATACTTGGGGCCAACGGTGCAGCCGGCGAATAGAAGCGCGGCGGCAATAGACGCAACGAGCACACGAAAATGAGGTTTTTCAATCATGCGAATTTTATTATTCCTGTTTCCCGCGGGCTGGATAGCGGTTGGAGTAAATTGCGGAACGCATTTCATCAATCAGCCGGCTCCTCGGTCGCAGGGCCCAAGGCATGGTGGTGTGTACGAGCCCAGCGAACCCGCAAACGATCCAGCGAGAGATAGACCACCGGCGTGGTGTAGAGAGTTAAGATCTGGCTGACGAGCAAGCCGCCGATGATGGTGATGCCCAGCGGCCTGCGCAGTTCCCAACCTGTGCCGGTTCCCAGGGCGAGCGGTAACGCACCGAACATGGCCGCCATAGTGGTCATCAAGATCGGCCGGAAGCGCAGCAAGCATGCCTGGTAGATGGCTTCCTCGGAGGATTTGTTTTCCAGACGCTCGGCCGCCAGGGCAAAATCAATCATCATAATGGCGTTTTTCTTCACGATGCCGATCAGCAGGATCACGCCTATCAACGCAATGACGCTGAGGTCCACATGGAACAACAAAAGCGCCAGCACCGCGCCGACCCCAGCGGAGGGAAGCGTGGACAAAATCGTAATCGGATGAATATAGCTTTCATAAAGTATGCCCAGCACGATATAAACCGCCATCAACGCCGTGATGATCAAAAATGGCTGGGTCGCGAGCGAGTCCTGAAAGGCTTGCAATGTACCCGAGAACATTCCCTGAATTGTTGGCGGCACACCCATTTGCTGTTCCATGCGGCTGATGGCTGCAGCCGCGTCGCTCAGCGCGATGTTGGGCGCCAGATTGAAGGACACCGTGACCGAGGGAAACTGGCCCTGGTGGTTGATTGCAAGTGCCGCAATTTTGGGTTCGTAGTGCGCGACGGCGCTGAGTGGAACTTCCTTTCCAACCGACGGGCGGATGTAAATATCGTCCAAGGAAGTGGGATCCTGCCAAAACTGCGGTGCGACCTCCATCACCACGTGATACTGGTTCAAAGTCGTGTACATCGTGGAGACTTGCGCCTGGCCAAACGCTTCGTACAACGTGTTATCAATCATTTTCGGCGTAATGCCCAGGCGCGCGGCGGTGTCACGGTCGTAAACAAGCTCGGCTTGCAGGCCGCTATTCTGCTGATCGGTATTGACGTCCGTCAGAATGCGCTCTTTTTTCATGGCGCTCAGCAAGCGCGGACCCCAAGCCACCAGGTCATCTATGTTGTCGCTCTGAATCGTGTACTGATACTGCGCGTTGGTGTGGTGGCCCCCAATGCGCAAGTCCTGTCCAGCTTGTAGGAAGACCGTCGCGCCAGAAATGGAAATCAGTTTGGGGCGCAAGCGATCAATTACCTGGCTGGAACTGATCTTGCGTTCTTCCAGAGGCTTCAGCGCCAGGTAGATGAATGCGGTATTGACCGCACCGCCGCCGCCGGTGAAGGCTCCGACGTTCTCTACCGCAGGGTCGGCCTTGATGATGTCAACGAAGCGCAGAGTAAGCGCCTGCATGGCCTGGAAGGAAATGTCCTGGGCGCCCTGCACGCCGCCGAAAACAGTGCCATTGTCCTGCAGCGGGAAAAATCCCTTGGGGACGATCCAGAAGAGAAAAAAATTCAAAATGATGGTCACCAGCAGGACAAAGAGCGTCACCGTGGAATGTTCCAGCACCCATTTCAGCGTGCGCTCGTAGAATCCGAGCACGGCGGAAAAGGCCTTCTCGCTGGCCTGAAATAGGCGTCCGTGTGTCTCTTCGTGAGGATTCTTCAGAAGCCGCGAGCACATCATGGGTGTGGTGGTCAAAGAGATGGCCAGCGAAACGACAATCGCAACCGACAAGGTAACGGCGAATTCGCGGAACAAGCGGCCGATGATCCCGCCCATCAAGAGAATGGGAATGAACACCGCGATTAGGGACATGCTGATCGAGAGGACCGTGAACCCGATTTCCTCCGCACCCTTCAACGCGGACTCCATCGGACTCATGCCCTGCTCCAGATACCGCGAAATGTTTTCAATCACCACGATGGCGTCGTCCACCACAAAACCGGTGGCAATCGTGAGGGCCATCAAAGAGAGATTGTCGATGCTGTAGTTGCACAGGTACATCACGCCGAAGGTGCCGATCAGGGAGACGGGAACGGCCACGCTCGGAATCAAAGTAGCGCGCGCATTACGCAGGAAGAGAAAAACAACCAGAATTACCAGCCCGACGGAGACGGCGAGAGTTCTTTCGACTTCGTCCACGGACGCCCGGATCGTCAAGGTGCGATCCAACACAATAGTCCATTCCATTGCGGCCGGGATGGACGCCTTCAATGCAGGGATCGCTTCGCGGATCCGATCCACGGTGTCAATAATGTTGGCACCCGGTTGGCGGAAGACAATCAGCAGCACGCAGGGCTTACCGTTGAGGTATCCAGCGGCACGAATATTTTCCACCGCATCTTCGACGTCGGCGACGTCCGAAAGTTTAATCGCCGCGCCTTTGTGGTAGCCAACGATCAAGTCCTTGTAGTATTTGGCTTTCAGAAGCTGGTCGTTAGCGACGATATCGGCCGTCGTGTTTCCGTCGGTGATTTGCCCCTTCGCCAGATTGGCGTTTTGGCTGCTCAGCATGGCATTAACGTCTTGCAAGCCGAGCCCGTAGCTATTCAATTGCGTGGGATTCAGTTCCACGCGCACGGCCGGCAGCGAGCTTCCGCCGACGGTTACCTGCCCGACCCCCTCGATCTGGGAGAGCCGCTGCTCAACGACGGTGGATGCCGAGTCGTACATTGCGCCGCGGTCGTAAATCTTCGAGGTCAAACCCAAAATCATGATCGGCGCGTCGGCGGGATTGACCTTGCGGTAAGTGGGATTTGAGGGCAGGTTCGCCGGGAGATAGCTCCGCGCCGCGTTGATCGCGGCTTCCACATCCCGGGCGGCGCCGTCAATATTCCGATTCAAATCGAACTGCAGCGTGATGCTGGTAGTACCGAGAAAGCTGGAAGAAGTCATTTCGCTGACGCCAGCGATGCGCCCGAATTGCCGCTCCAGCGGCGTGGCCACTGACGAAGCCATGATTTCCGGGCTGGCTCCGGGCAGGCTGGCGCCCACGGAAATCGTCGGAAAGTCAATTTGCGGCAGCGGAGAAACAGGAAGTACCTGGAACGCCACCGCTCCTGCGAGCGCAATTGCCACGGTGAGCAGCGTGGTGGCGACCGGCCGGTGAATGAATGGGGCGGAAATATTCATAGCTAATCCGCGGGTACTGACTCCGCGCTTCCCTGGCCCGCGCGATATGCCGACAATCGCTTGGCCAGATCATCGAAGAAAATGTAAATCACCGGCGTGGTATAGAGCGTAAGCACCTGGCTCAGGAGCAGGCCGCCCACCATCGCGATGCCCAACGGCCGACGCAATTCCGACCCGATTCCGGTGCCGAGAGCGAGAGGCAAGCCACCGAGGAGCGCAGCCATGGTGGTCATCATGATGGGACGAAAACGCAGCAGGCAAGCCTCGTAAATAGCATCCTCGGAATTCATCCCGTGCTTGCGCTCGGCTTCCAGGGCGAAATCAATCATCATGATTCCGTTTTTCTTTACGATACCGATCAACAAAATGATTCCAATGAGCGCAACCACGCTCAATTCCTGGCCGAAGATCAGCAGCGCCAGAATCGCTCCCACGCCCGCGGAAGGCAGTGTGGAGAGAATGGTGATGGGATGGATGTAACTCTCATAAAGAACGCCGAGCACGATGTAAACGGTGATCAGCGCCGCCAAAATCAAAAGTGGCTCGTTGCTTAGCGAAGCCTGAAACGAGGCAGCCGTGCCCTGAAACGCAGCTTGTACCCCCAGGGGCATCCCGATTTCCTGCTGCGCCTTGTCAATTGCCTTCGTGGCTTGGCCCAGCGACGCGTCCGGAGCGAGATTAAAAGAAATAGTGACGACCGGGAATTGCCCCTGGTGGTTCACCGAAAGCGGCGCAGTTTTTGTTTCGAAATGGGTGAACGCACTGAGCGGCACCGCTGCTCCATTCGGCGTGGAGACAGCCGAAGGCGTCGCCGAACCGCTACCGGCAGTGGAGCTCGATGATGTTGCTCTGGGAGAACTGCTGGCGGAAGAGCCGCCGGAAGCGGTATTCGCTGTGACGATGGTACTGGTGGGAGAGGTGGTGAGCGACGAGGAAACCAGCGCCGACCGCACATAAATATCGTGCAACTTCGTGGGATTCCTCTGGAATTCCGGCATCGTTTCCAGAATCAGGTGATACTGATTCAACTGCGTATAAAGTGTGGAGACTTGCCGCTGCCCAAAACCGTCATAAAGTGTTTGATCAATCGCGGAAGGAGTGATCCCCATGCGGGAAGCCGTTACGCGGTCAATCACCAGCGCTTCCGCGAGCCCGCCATTCTGCTGGTCCGTCGCCACATCGCGCAGTTCCGGGATCTGTTTCAGCTTAGCCATCAGCTTCGCAGTCCATTCGTTCAGCTCGTTCAAATCCGGATCTTCGAGCGTGTACTGATATTGTGTGCGGCTGACGCGATCTTCCACCGTCAAATCCTGCACTGGCTGCATGTACAGCGTGATGCCGTCCACTTTCTCAAGTTCCGGTTGCAGCCGGCGAATCACATCGGACGCATTGATGTGCCGCTCCTCCAGAGGCTTCAGATTGATGAGAATCCTTCCGCTGTTCAGAGTCGTATTCGTGCCATCAACCCCGATAAAGGATGAGAGGCTCTCGACGGCAGGATCTTTCAGGATGATCGCGCTCAGCTCCTGCTGCTTTTGAGCCATCAAAGGAAATGAAATCGTCTCGGTGGCTTCTGAAATGCCTTGAATAATGCCGGTGTCCTGCACCGGAAAGAAACCCTTGGGCACGATGATGTAGAGAATTATTGTCAGAACCAGGGTCGCTACCGCCACAATCAGCGTCGCCACCTGATGCTTCAGAACCCACTTCAGCGTGCGCGCGTAATAATCAATGATCCACTGAAAACCACGCTCGGATAACTGATAGAAACGGCCTTGCTGCGCTGCTGGATCGTGTTTCAGCAGACGCGCGCACATCATCGGCGTCAAAGTAAGAGAAACCACCGCGGAAACCAGAATCGTCACGCTGAGGGTGATCGCAAATTCGCGGAAGAGACGTCCGACGATATCGCCCATAAACAGCAATGGAATCAAGACCGCGATCAACGAAATCGTCAGCGACACGATCGTAAATCCGATCTGCTCCGAGCCCAGCAAGGCCGCGCGCAGCGGTTGATCGCCTTCCTCGATATAGCGGGTGATGTTCTCGATCATCACGATGGCATCGTCCACCACGAAGCCGGTGGAAATTGTCAGCGCCATCAAAGTTAAGTTGTTGAGGCTGTATCCCGCCAGATACATCACTCCGAAAGTGCCCACCAGCGAAAGCGGTACCGCAACGCTTGGAATGATCGTTGCGCGCACATTGCGCAAGAAGAGAAAGATCACCATCACGACCAGCGCCACGGTCAGCATCAACTCAAATTCCACGTCTTTCACCGAAGCGCGAATCGTGACGGTTCGGTCCGTCAGCACTGTCACCTGCACGGCGGCGGGCAAGCTGGTCTGCAGCAGCGGCAAGAGCGCTTTGACGCGATCCACCACCTGAATGATGTTCGCGCCGGGTTGCCGCTGGATGTTGACGATCACCGCGGGCGTCTGATTCATCCACGCGGCTTCCTTCACGTTTTCCACATCGTCCACCACGTTCGCCACGTCGGAGAGTTTCACGGGCGAACCGTTGTGGTACGCAATCACCACATTCGAGAATTCCTTGCTGGTCAATAATTGATCGTTAGCGTCAATCTGGTAATCCTGGTGCGGTCCGTCAAAATTCCCCAACGCGGAATTCAGGCTCGTGGATTGCAACGCGGTGCGCACATCTTCCATGTTGATCCCATAGGAAGAAAGCGCCGTGGGATTCACCTGCACGCGAACGGCGGGCTTTTGTCCTCCGCTGATGCTCACAAGTCCCACGCCGGGCAGCTGCGAAATTTTCTGTGCCAGCCGCGTATCCGCAAGGTCTTCCACTTGGGGCAGCGGAATCGTCTTGGACGTCAGCGCCAAAGTCAAAATCGGCGTGTCCGCGGGGTTGGTCTTGCTGTAAATCGGCGGCGTCGGCAGATCGGCGGGCAGATACGATTGCGAGGCGTTGATGGCCGCCTGGACTTCCTGTTCTGCAACGTCAATATTCAGTTCCAGAGAAAACTGTAGGACGATCACCGAGCTTCCATCCGAGCTCGTGGAAGTCATCTGGCTCAACCCGGGCACCTGCCCGAATTGTCGCTCGAGCGGCGCGGTCACGGCGGAAGCGACTACGTCCGGATTCGCACCGGGATAGAACGTGACCACCTGGATCGTGGGATAGTCCACCTCGGGCAGCGCCGACACCGGCAATTGCGTGAATCCCACGAAGCCGGCCAGCAGAATCGCCGCCATCAAGAGCGACGTTGCAACCGGCCGGATGATAAATGGACGAGACGGATTCACGGACGATTTCCCCCACTGCCGCCACTCGAACCAGAAGCTTGCGTTCCGGTGCCCGGTCGCTTATTGGCAGTACTCGCACCTGATCCGGAGCTGGCGCCGGGCTGCGACCCGTTCTTCACAGTCGAATTCGAGGGGCCCACGCCGCTGCTGACTTTCACCTTGGCGCCATCCTCCAGTTTGTCGAACCCGCTGGTGGCAATCACGTCGCCGGGCTGCACTCCCTGAACCGCCGCGACGTTTCCGTCGGTCGTGCCGACCGTGACGGTCTGCATGGCAGCGGTCTCGCCGGATTTAATCACGTACACAAAAGCGCCTTGCGCGTTTCGTTGGATCGCAGCTGTGGGAACCAGCGATGCGTTTTGCTCAGTGTCTACCAAAAGCCGCGTGTTCACGAATTGGCTGGGAAAGAGTGTCAAGTCTTGGTTCGGAAAAATCGCCTTCAACTTCACAGTGCCGGTAGTCGTATCCACCTGGTTATCCAGCGTCAAGAGCGAGCCCTTGGCCAGCTCGTGTTGCTGGGCGCGGTCGAACGCATCCACCGACATCTTGTTGCCCCCGTGCATCTGTTTTTGAATCTGCGGCAGATAATCTTCGGCGACGCTGAAAATCACGGTGATGGGTTGCAGCTGCGTGATCACTACCAGCGGCGTTGTGCTCCCCGCGGTGACGATGTTGCCGGGATCCAACAGGCGTAGGCCCACGCGGCCTTCAATGGGCGCCTTGATCGTGGCATAGTCCACGTTCGTGGTGGCGCTGGCGACAGTCCCCTGATCGTTCTTCACTGAGCCTTCATATTGCTTCACAGTCTGGGTCTGATCGTCGAGCTGCTGCTTGGCAATCGCGTTTCGATTGAACGCCAGCTGATAGCGGTCCAGGTCAATCCGCGATTCGCTCAGCAGCGCTTCGTCGTGCGCCAGTGTCCCCTGCGCCTGCAACAAAGCAGCCTGATAGGGCCGCGGATCGATCTGGATCAGCACGTCACCCTTGTGCACCATCTGTCCTTCGCGATAATTCACGCTGACGATTTGCCCGTCCACGCGGCTGGTGATTGTTGCTGTATAAACGGGCGTAACCGTTCCCAGCGCATTGATATAGATGCCGATCGGACCTTTCGTCACCGTTCCAGTGGTAATCGGAACGCTACGGTTTGCCGCAGCTGCTTTGGCTTTCGCCGCCTGCGCGGCAGCTTGGTGCTTCCGGTAATAAATCAGTCCGCCGATCGCGAGCACCAGGATCGCGACAATCCATATCCAGAGATGGCCCCGGTGTTCGTCCGTGGTCGTTTCCGTCCTCTGTAGCTTCGGAGGCGTCGCCGTTCCGGTGGATGGAGCCGCCGTTGTAGTGGTGGTGGGGCTGTCCGAAGTTGCAATCTTGGAATGATTATCAGGCACTGTGTTTCCTCATTGGGTGAATACAGCTAGATTCGGTTCGTCCCAACCGTGTTCGTACGCTGGCTGACCGGACTACATTCCGCCAGCCAGAGGCGAAAATATCAGCGGTCTAGTGGCCTTTTGCAGTCCGACTCGAGTGCAAAAAGGATGCATTACCTTCCGACGAGGCGGGGTGGCATTTGGTTTCATCCCACCCCGTATTAGTTGAAGCAACAGCCGTTTCGAACGTCTCAGCTACCCGCAGCACGGAACCCTGCTGCAGCTATGCTGCCATGAGTTGGTTTGCGAAGCTAGCGTTCGCGAGGCGAAAACCACTGCGCGGCCGCACCCACCAGGGCCGATTGCGCTTCGAATCGGGCGCTCACGATCCGGACCTTTTTCCACTGCGGATTGATTGCCCACGCATCCAACTTCTTTTGAATGTGGCCGCGCATGGAGAGCATCACGGCACCCAAGCCGCCGCCGAAAATGATTACTTCTGGCTCCAATAAATCAATCATCCCGCCGAGCCAAATCGCCAGAAACTCCGCCGCCTCCTCCATTATTTTCTTTGCCAGGCGATCGCCCTCCGATGCGGCTTTGCTCACAATCTCCGCGGTGATGCGGGAAATGCGCCCGCCCGCCATCTTCAGCACGCGCGATCGGCCGTTTCCCCCACGCCGCAGGAGGCTCCGCGCACGTTTCGCTATGGCAGTGCCGGAGGCATACAGCTCAACGCAACCTCGCTTGCCACAGCCGCAGAGCGGCCCGCGAAAATTAATCGTCATGTGCCCGCCTTCACCGGCTCCGCCCGTAAGCCCCTCGTGAATCCTCCCCTGCAGAACCAGCGCCGTGCCGATGCCGGTTCCCAGGCTCACGTAGAAGATGCTCGCGCGTCCCTTGCCCGCGCCCCAGCGGGCTTCCGCCAACGCTGCCGCATTTGCATCGTTGATCAGCCGCGTCGGCAGCCGATAGCGCTTTTCGATTCGTCGCACCAAGGGAAAATTCCGCCAGCACGGCAGATTCGCAGTGCGCAGCACCATGCCGCTCTTGGAATCCACTGACCCGGGTGAGCACAAGCCGATCGCTTCCACTTTCTTTACCGCAGCATGGAGCATTACGGCGTCTATCGCATCACAGACCGAGCGAAATCCTTGCTCCGCGCTTCCGTGCGCGCTCATGGGAGCGCGTGACGCATGTAGCACTTTGCCTCGCGCGTTTACCAATCCAGCGGCCACTTTCGTACCGCCGATATCAACTCCGAGGACCAGATTTTCAGCTGCCCGTCGATCGGTGCGGCTATCCAAAGATGGAGTTCCTCGTTGCTTGAGACCTGAATTCCGAGGCGGCGGTCGGGCAAACCTCACGGAAACACGCGCGTCGCGCCGGCCTGATTTTATGGCACATTTCCTCGGCGCGTAGCAATGCCAAACCATCGCTCGCGCCGCACCGTCAAGTCACTCGCTGCGAATTTTTCGCCGCGACCTACCCTGGCCTCGCAACCGCCCCAATTGCCGTATCTGACTGAAATTAAATGAATGCGGTGTTAATCTCGATGCGAATTTTTCGCGAAATCTCTGGCAGGAAGTGACGTGACTCCAACGAATCTCGTGCTGCAAGAGGCCCGGCTCCTCCAGGACCAATTCATAGAACTGTACGGGCAGAATCCGCGGGTCTATTGCGCTCCCGGCCGCGTGAACCTGATCGGTGAGCACACCGACTATAACGATGGCTTCGTGATGCCCGTGGCGATGGACATGTACACCTGGGTGGCCGCCGCCCCACGCGACGACACCCGAGTACACGTTCACTCCAAAAACCTTTCCCAGCACGCCGAAATGGATTTGCAGGACGTCGATCCGCGCGCGCAAGGACATTGGAGCGCATACGTCCTTGGAGTCGCGGCCAGCCTGCGCCTAGCGGGACAAAAAATTCGCGGCGCCAACTTACTGGTGGAGGGCAACGTTCCGATGGGCGCCGGGCTTTCTTCGTCCGCGTCCCTGGAAGTGGCGGCGGGACACGCGTTGCTGGCTACATCCGGGATGTCGCTCGATCCCGTCGAGCTCGCCAAAATTTGCCAGCGTGCGGAAAATGAATTCGCGGGCGCGCGTTGCGGCATCATGGACCAGATGATCGCCTGCTGCGGACGTGCGAATTACGCGCTGATGCTGGATTGCCGTTCTCTGGAATTTCAGCCGCTTCCGCTTTTCCACGATGCGCAGTTTGTCGTATGCAATAGCATGGTAAAACACGATCACGCCGCCGGCGAGTACAATGCCCGGCGCGCCGATTGCGAGACGGCAACGCGAATTCTGTCCGCGGAAATTCCCGGTGTGCGAGCGTTGCGGGATGTCACGCTAGTGGACCTCGAACATTTTGCGCAATCCCTTCCGGAGGTGGTCTACCGCCGCAGCCGCCACGTGGTCAGCGAAAATGCGCGTGTGGTCGCCGCGCGCAGCGCACTGGAACGCGGCGATCCGGAACTTTTTGGCCGCTTGATGCGCGAATCGCATCGCAGCCTGCGCGATGACTTTGAAGTGAGCTGCCCTGAAGTGGATACCCTGGTTGAACTCGCGTGCGGACTGGACGGCGTCTATGGCTCGCGCATGACCGGCGGCGGTTTTGGCGGTTGCACCATCAGCCTGATGCAGCGAAGCAAGGTCGGCGAAGTTGGCGCCGTGCTGGCCCAGCGCTACGAACAGTCCACCGGAAAGAAGCCGGACGTCTATATTTTCCAGGCTTCCGACGGCGCGCGCGAAGCACTGCAATGAGTTCTCAGCCCCGCAGCACGAGAATCGCGGTGACTTTGTACGGAGCACGTCGTGGCGCCCTTTGATTTCGAAAAACAATCTCACCGCCGCCTCAATCCGTTAACCGGAGACTGGGTCCTGGTCTCCCCCGGACGCACGAATAGGCCCTGGAAAGGCCAGACCGAGGCTCCGCCTCCCGAAAATGTCCCGGCCTACGATCCGCAGTGCTACATGTGTCCCGGCAACACGCGCGCGGGCGGAGAGCACAACCCCAAATACACCGGCACGTTTGTTTTTGAAAATGACTACGCGGCGCTGCGCCCCACCGGCGAGGCCGGCGAGGAGAATTTGGACGGCTTGCTGGTCGCCGGCGCCGAAAAGGGCATTTGCCGCGTCGTCTGCTTTTCACCCCGCCACGATCTGACGCTCGCAAGAATGAGTGCCGCTGAGCTTCGCGCAGTGGTGGACGTCTGGGTCGAGCAATACCGTGGGCTCGGCGGAGAGCCCTTCATCAATTCCGTCCTGATCTTCGAAAATCGTGGCGCGATCATGGGCGCAAGCAATCCGCACCCGCACGGCCAGATTTGGGCGAACGCTACTCTGCCCAATGAACCTGCCAAGGAACAAGCTTCGTTTCTCGCCTACCGGCGCCAACACGAATCGTGTTTATTGTGCGAATACTGGAAGATTGAGAAGAAGCGATCGCAGCGTTTGGTGATTGAGAACGATGAGTTCGCCACCATCGTCCCATTCTGGGCGGTCTGGCCCTTCGAAATGCTCGTAATCAGCAAGCGTCACTTTGGCGGCATCGACGAATTTCTGGAACCCGAGCGCGATGCGTTGGCGGACATCCTCCGCCGTTTGACTTCGAGCTACGACAAATTGTTCGCAACTTCCTTCCCATATTCGATGGGATTTCACCAGCGCCCCACCGACGGCGAGCCGCATCCCGAGTGGCATTTCCACGCGCATTTCTATCCGCCGCTGCTGCGCTCCGCCGCAGTGCGCAAATTCATGGTCGGCTATGAATTGCTCGGCTCTCCGCAGCGGGATATCACCCCGGAAGAAGCAGCGGCGCGTTTGCGCGAGGCCGGCACAAAAAGCTGATCCGCGAAGCAAAAAAGCCGCTGCTGTTGGCGCAATTCAGAGGCAGCGGCTACTTCGCGCTAACCCGCAAATCTAGTGCGCCCAAATTTTCGCCGGATCGGTTTCGTAGGGATACACGTGAACCATCCAGTTGAAAATTTGTGGATACCAGCGGCCGCCGGCTTGTTCGCAGGCGTCCTCGGTGGCAATGTTTCCGCGGAAGCCGAATTCTTTCTGGTCCACTTGTTGGAATGTCGCGCCTCTCGGCGGGAAGCACAGATTCACGTGCTTATGCCAGCGCGCGACACTCAGCGGAATGCGCGCGTTCAAATCGTCTTCCGTGGCGTTTTTGGGAGCTGTATACATGGCGCCCACGAGCTCGTAGCCATCGGCCGTCTTCTTGTAAAGCAGCGACGTCGGGCGTGCCGGATCGAATTGATACCTCGCTTCAAGCGCGGCCCCATAATTCGTGAAGTGATATATCTTCTGTGGCACGTTGGGCAAGAAAATCTGAAAGCCTTCGGCGAGCGCGACGTGGTAATCCTTATACTTCGCGATCGCGGGTCGCAGAATCGCCAGAACATCGGCCGCGCGTTTCTCATCCGCGGCGTTCGCCATCCGCAGATCCGTCATGAACATGTGCGCGCCCATCTCCATATCATGATCGGACATCGCGTCGTTCGCCGCTTTCGCGACGTCCGAATTATTGTCCGCACGGTGCTGCGCGCCGCTCATATCCATTCCAGCCATGCTGTCGTGATTCTGTGCTGGAGGCAGTTGCGTTTGCTGAGCAAGAGCGGGCAGCGCGAGCAGGCCCACTGCCGCCAGCAGCGCCACCGCGAGTTTGTTGCAAATCTTCGTTGTCATGATGGGCTCCTACTTATTGAAACGCCGCAGCCCGCTAGAAGTTTCACCTGGATCGCCAGAACGACAATTACTCACAAATAGGCAAACGGGCAGGAAACTAGCGAGCAAAATGAGAGAAGGCTCGGGGGCCCGAGCCTTCTCGTGGGGGTGCAGCGTTAAGACATATCTGGCCTGGAAGCTGGCGTCTGTCCCAAATAGCACGCCGAGCCACTGGGCCACACTGATGAAACACAGGATCGCACCAAAAGTTGCAGCCCGGCCGGAGGCCTGCTCCTCGTTGAAACGGAATCTTAATCTAGCAGCAACTTTGCTTCCACATCCGGCGTCCAATGTGTTCCACCGCAGCGGGGCGTTTATTTGCACTTTCGCGCCGTGTACTCTTGACGGCGGCTTTTAAATCTGTAAACTGCGGTTTTCCATCATGGCGACGCTAGCCAACCCGATAGAAGAGACGCTGCCGGAATTCGAGCTCCCGCAGCGGGAAGCGGCATTTTTCTATGGCCTATTCCTGCGCGGACATTCCGCGGAAGAACTGCGGAAGGATATCCAAGTTCCCGCGACGGTCCTGGCGAAATGGGACCGCGAAACCGTGCGCGAACCTCAATTGCGGCCTGTCCTCGAACGCATCGTGCAGTATCGCCAGCACGTTCTGGCCATTTTCGAGAACTTGATCTGCCACGACGCCGCCACGCAGAAATTGCAGTAGCTCTCGCAAGCCCGCCCGCATCAGCAAACCCAAAAGCTGAGTCTTCTCTTGCATGTGCATGTGCGCCGTCGCGCCGGCGGATTTTCAGCGCGTTCTTCGCCGGAGCGTCACGAGAAACCTGGCCTACGACTTTTCGATTCCCAGCGCTTTCACATAGAACTGCTTCACATATTCTTTCAGCATTCGCCGCGAACTGAATTGCGGCGCCACGCTCTTGATCGCCGCCTTCATCACCTGCACGAAGCCATGCGGCACTGCGTCGTCAGGACGATGATAGTAAAGCGGAATAATTTTCTCCTCGAGCAAGCTATAAAGTGCCTCGGCGTCCGCATTGGTCCGGTCGCCTTCGATCGGTTCGCCGCCAAAAGCCCATCCGTTCGCGCCGTTGTATCCTTCCAGCCACCAACCATCGAGCACGGAAAGGCTCGGAACGCCATTGGCGCCCGCCTTCATACCGCTGGTGCCACTCGCTTCGAGCGGAGGCAACGGATTATTCAGCCACACGTCCACGCCGCGCACCATCCGTGTCGCCAGGTGCTGGTCGTAGTTTTCCACGAAAGCGATGCGCGCGCCGAAGCTGGGATCCTGGGCCAGGTGGAAAACTCTCTGAATAAGCTGTGTCCCGGCGGTGTCTGACGGATGCGCCTTGCCGGCGAAGATAATCTGCACGGGGCGCAGCGGGTGCGTCAAAAGCCGCTTGAGCCGTTCGAGATCGTGCAGAATCAGATCCGGGCGCTTGTAGCTGGTGAAACGTCGCGCGAAGCCGATCGTGAAAATTTCCGGGTCGAGCAAAGCTCCGAACGCGATCACGCTTTCCGCGCGCACTCTCTTTTTTTGCCATTCCTCGCGCGCGCGCTCATTAATCTCGTCTATCAATAGGTCTTTCAAACGCATCCGCAGCCACCACAGCTCGGAGTCCGGAATCTTGTCCACCCCTTTCCAAATCTTCGGTTGGTCCTGATCGCGTATCCATCCCGGTCCCACATACTTTTCAAGCACCGGCTGCAGCCAGATCGAATCCATCCAGGTAAGCAAGTGGACGCCGTTCGTTATCGCCGTGATCGGCACATCTTCCACTTTTTTATCGGGCCAAATCGCCTTCCACATTTCCTTAGCTACTTCGCCATGCTTCTTGCTCACCGCATTGCAGAATTTCGACATACGCAGCGCGAACACCGTCATATTGAATCCGGCGTCGGGATTCGCAGGATTCGTACCCAACTGCAGCAACCCATTGCGGTCCGTGCCGAATTTATCGTAGTGGCTGCTAAAATATTTCTCGAATAGCGGGAACGGAAAGACGTCAGTGCCGGCGGACAGCGGCGTGTGCGTGGTGAAAACGGACGTCTGCCGGATTTTCTCGATCGCGTCCTGAAAACTCGATCCTTCCTCTACAAGCCCGCGCGCGCGTTCCAAGAACGCGAAAGCCGGATGCCCTTCATTGATGTGCACCGCTGCAGGCAGAATCCCCAGCCTCCTCAGCACGCGCATCCCGCCAATTCCGAGCACAATCTCTTGCCGCAAACGCTGCTCGGAGTCGTTCGTATAAAGACGATGTGCGATCGCGCGGTCCCACGGCTGATTGCTCTCCACTTCCGTATCGAGCAAATATACTGGGACGCGGCCAATGTCCGCGCGCCACACCAGTACGTGCACCGGCGGATCGAAAAAGGGAACCAGCACTTTGAGTGGCTCGCCATTGCCATCGCGAACTAGGCGCGCCGGATCGTAGGTGCGATCGAGCGTCTTTTCGTCGTCCTCCTGCCAGCCATCGTCGCGAATTTTTTGCGAGAGGTAGCCGTGCGAATAAATCAGGCCCACCGCGACCATCGGGATCGCCAAATCGCTGCATTCCTTGATGTAGTCTCCTGCCAACACTCCCAATCCACCGGCGTAAAGTGGAAGCGAATGATGAAATGCGTATTCCGCGGAAAAATAAGCGAGCGGCGAGCGGGGTGACCCGTACTCGACCGTGAACCAACCTGTTTGCGAAGCGATATTGGCGTCGAACTCTGCCATGACCACGTCGAAGCGCTCGAGGAATTCAGGATCGCGCGCGGCATCGTCGAGCGTTTGCTGCGGCAATATGGCTAGCATGCGCAAAGGATTGTGGTCGCTCTCGCGCCAGGCTTGCAGATCCAGCGAAGGAAACATATCGCGCGCCTGGCGGTGCCAGCTCCACCACAAATTGTAGGAAAGCCGCTCAAGCCCGCGGATTCGTTCAGGTAAATTCGGAAATTGCGAAGCAGGAATTATGCCGTCAGCCATTAATCTTTGCACCTCGCAAGGGTATCCAGTTCACTTGTAACTCGATTTGCGTCGAGGTTCGGGGCGATTGCCTCCGCTTGCAGCCGACCGAAGCTCGGGCATCGCGATTTCGACGCGGCATCCGTTGTAATAAAAACGCTCTCGAGACCGAGAATCGCGAAATGTTCACGCAACGAATCACTCCCGCCGAGAAATCGCTTCCCTCATTGACGCCAAGTCATTATCGCCCACGACCTCAGATTTAGAGAGGGTGTTTCTTAAGGTGGCCTAACGCTGCGAATGAACTGGACAAATCCCTGAGGTCTCGAAGGGTAGTCAAACTCGCGGATTGCGGAACCAACGCCCCTATCGTAAAATCGTTCGGATTCACCAGCCGCAAGCCGATTCCCCGGTAGCTCAATGGTAGAGCATTCGGCTGTTAACCGAAGGGTTGCTAGTTCGAATCTAGCCCGGGGAGCCAACTTCTCATTCTTCTTCAATCAGTTACAGACGGCGATTTTCACCTCCTCGCTTTTGGCGGCCTGACTGCCACGAAAATGTAACGCCACTCGCTTTCCGTACAGTCGTTTGTTCGCTTTATCAGCCGCATTGCGAACCTGGTCGGCCATCCCCAACTGGTAATGCAGCTTGGTTTCCGGACTCGTGTGGCGCATGGCGCGCTGCACGACCGCATCCGGTGCGCTTCGCTGAGGCGAGTACAAAAAACGTGTCGGAGGTTGTAAATCGGAAAGGCTGGCAGGCCCGCTCGTTTCAACGTTGTTTTCCAAGCGGTTTTTACCGTCGAGATGGACTGGTTTGGCGGAACCGGGCTCGGGAAGACATACTCGCTCTTTGAAGCCTGTTCCTTTTTCCCTGCCTGCAAGACGTCGCAGGCGTATTGAGACAAAGGAATGGGCTCCGCCGAACCGGGGGTTTTCACGTTGTTGTTGGCTCGTCAGGGGGCGATTCAACCGCTCGCCAGATAACGATGCACGAACATTACTGCCATGGCGCCTTCGCCGACCGCCGACGCTAATCGCTTCACAGAACCATGCCGCACGTCGCCGGCCGCGAACACGCCAGGAACGTTCGTTTCGAGATAGTACGGATTGCGGTCGAGAGGCCAGCCTTCAGGACGCTTTCCGCCATCAAGTAAATCAGGTCCGGTGACGAGGTAGCCGGCCTCGTCGCGTACAACGCCTGTCCCCTTCGCCCACTCGGTGTGCGGTCCGCCGCCAATACACACGAAGAGCCGCTGCGTATTGCAGGTCTGGGCCGCGCCCGTCCGGCGATCCGTCAACGTAATCGCCTGCAGAACCCCGTTGCCCTGCAAGGCCGTGACTTCCGTATTGGTGAGCAGCTCGATGTTCTTCGCGGAATTTATCCGGCCAATAAGTAAGATGAGAGCGTGCTCTTCAACGAAGAGTCCCGCACGACGATCGTCACCTTCTGCGCAAATTTCACAAAGTGCAACGCCGCCTGGCCGGCGGAATTTCCGCCACCGACGATAAAAACGTGTTCATTGCCGCAAAGCGATGCTTCGCTCGCGCCGGCGCCGTAATATACGCCCGCGCCGTGGAAGCGCTCTTCTCCGGGTAAATCGAGGCGGCGGGAGTAAGTGCCCGTGGCGCAGATGGCAGAGCCTGCAATGATCTTCGATCCGTCGGCGAGGTAACCCACTCGTTTGCCAGTGGAAAATTCTCCGCGAACTCCCTCGCGCGCGAGCAAAATCTCGGCTCCGAAGCGGTAAGCTTGTTCACGGGCGCGTTCCGCCAGATCAGCGCCTCTGATACCCGAGGGGAAGCCAAGGTAATTTTCGATTTTCGGACTGCTTGCTGCTTGTCCACCGATGGCGCTGCGCTCGATCAGCACTGTCGCGAGACCCTCGGACGCAGCATACACGGCAGCGCTCAAGCCCGCGGGCCCTGCGCCGTAGATAGCCACCTCGTACTCGGAGCGCGACGGATCGCGAAACCACCCGAGCTTTTCGGTGATCTGGCGCAGCGTAGGATTCTGCATTCTCGCGCCATCTGCAAACACACAGACTGGCAGCCGCGGATCGTTGATGTTGTCCACGCCGATTGCGCGACTTTGTTCATCTGTTTTTAGCTCGACCCACTCAAAAGGCACGTCGCAACGATGAAGGAAGTCGCGGATCGCGTACGCAGCGGCACACCCAGCCCGCCCGAAAACTTGCACTCGCGAAGGCTGAACGCCCTGTGCGTCATTACCGTCCGTCATGATGTTCCACCTGCGGCACCTTTACAACGTAACGGCTCCTCGACCGTAACTCGGTGCGACGTCGCTTCTCGCAGGAGCTCAGGTCAATTCAGTAACTGCCCGCCGTGCCGCCAGTGAGAGCATCAAGCGGGCCACGCCGCTAAACAACATGCTGATGCCCGCGAGCGTTCCGAGCGTCCATGCAGAACTCAATGGCCAGGTCGCAGAGATAATGACGGCCAGGATCGCGGTAACGGTTCCATCAAACAGCAGCCACCCCGACCCGGGCATTGGCCGCAGCCGGAAGGACAAAACGAATTCCAGCGCCGCTTCCACCACGAAGTAGACAGCCATGGCGAAAGTGAGAGAAACCATCCCCAGGACCGGATTTATCAGCATGTATCCGCCAACCAAGAGATAAAGAATGCCTACCAATACCTCCCAGATTGCCCCGCGCGTGGCGCGCGCGTGCCAGGCGAATACGAAATGCGCGCCGGCGCTGAAAACCAGCAACCAGCCGAGGCCTTGATTGAAGTCGGCCAGCGTCTGCAATTTGTCGCTGTAGGTAAAGATGCCGACTTTGTCGTCGTTGCGCAGGCGATCCATGAATAGCCGGGCAATCTGCGCCACTTCGCGCCCGGTGGACTGGTTTAATTCGTGATAGCGGCCTCCGTATTCCAAAAGCAAGGCAACTGTTATCGGCGCGTGCTCCACGTCTACGGAGATGTCCCTTTGCCGTACCCCGTCCTCATAGACCGCAAAGTTATCCCGCCGGATGTTCGGCAAAAAATATCCGTTTGGATCCTGCACTTGAAATTTGATCGTCACGGTTCGGCTTAAGGGAGCGAACATGACGTCCGATTTCTGCGTGCCTTGTTCGCCCTTGTAGAGTGGGCCGAACTGGGTCAGCAAGGACTGGCCCTCGATCGGCATGTGCCGAGTTTCGGTTTTAGGATGTTTTCAAGCGAGAGAGAACCCGCCAAAGATCGTGCGGACTACAAAGGTAGGCTCAACAACAAGGACAGTTGCGAGCGAGAAAACGAAATGCGACGAACACCGACGTGCCTTCCTTAGAGGGTGCAATGCGGAATCGCATCCGCGTCAAGTGCGTCAATCTAGCGGCCACGGACGACTCCTGCCTGCGCAGTGATTCTGCCGTCATCCTCCGCGCGTCTTTGCAACAACAAGCGACTGCCGCTCCAAACCAGTTGAAGGCCCGCGAAGATGGCAATGAGGGCGACAGCCGCCTTCAGCCGATTTGCGGGAATCTTACGCGCAAAAATGCAACCGAGGATGACGCCGGGGACGCCTCCCGCGAGAAGTTGAAGCAACACAGAATTGTTGATCGAGCCGAATCCGTAATGAAACGTGCTGCCGATCACCGCTAATACCAAGCCAAAAACCAGGTCCGTTCCCACAACCTGCGCCGGAGTCATTTCGGAATAGTTGAGCAGCAGAACCGTTCCCAGCGCGCCGGCGCCCGCCGAAGAAAATCCTGATTCCACTCCGATCGGCAAAGCAAGCCAGGGAAGCCAGTGGCGGTTTTTCAGGGCAAACGAGGGGTTTTGCACGCGCCGGATGAATGTCACGCTGGATGACGCGGCTAGAAGAACGCCGAGCACGAGAATTACGAGCGGGTTGCCCGCGTCTCGGCTCAGATATCGCAGCAGCCACGTACCCACCAGAAGTCCCGGAACCGCGCCTTGTAGCAGAAGCCACAAATAGCGCGAATGAAACTGCCTTCCGAACAGGTAGAAAGGAGCCGCAATCAAACGCAGTACTCCTGCAAATAAGAACGCCGTGCCGACGGCTTCGCCTGCGGTAAGTCCGGCGATAAGCACCAGGGCTGGCACGGTGAAACTGCCGCCACCGATGCCCGTCAAACCTACGGTCAAAGCGATGACGAATCCCACTAGGCCGTATATCACTGCTCGCTCCGCGAAAACGTGTGGATCCCGCATTCCAGTTTCTTGCCGCCCCAGCGTCCTGAACGAGGATTGGTCGGATCCTCCGGAATCGCCGTGCAGGGCTGGCACCCGATGCTCAAATACCCTTGATCGTATTGCGGCAAGTAGCTGATCTTGTTTTTCGCCGTGTACTCCCACACTTGCGGCCACGTCCAATCCGCTAAGAGGCTTACCTTCCAAAGCGCTTTCCCGCTCGGCAATTGGTGCTCTTCCACTTTCTTCAGATTTTTCCGGGTGGGGGACTGCTCGCGCCGCAATCCCGTGAACCAGACTTGGTAAGGCTCCAAGGCTTCAAACAACGGTTCCACTTTGCGCAGTTGGCAGCATTTTGTCGGATCGCTGCGGTATAAAATTCCGAATTCCGATTCCTGTTGTTGCACGGTTTTTTGTGGAATGACATTCACCAAGTTCAAAGACCATTCCTTCGCCATCCGATCCCGGTATTCGTACGTTTCAACAAAGTGATAACCAGTATCGAGGAACAAAACTGGAATTGAGGGAATCCGCTTCCGGAGAAAATCGAGCGCGATCATGTCTTCGGCTTGGAAACTGCAAGTCAGGCACACGGCTTGTCCCGAATGCGCGGCGAGAACGGCGCTCAATGCTTCTTCGGGTCCGAGAATCTCGACATTCTCCGCAAGGAATGACGTTGCCATTTCAAACCACCTTCCCAGGATTTCCGTCGCCATCAGTAATGCGGAACGACTTGGCCAAAGTGAGAACGCGTTCAAGAGCTTCCGTGTCCCCCGCGGGCAGATTCATTTCAGAAAGATCGAAAAAGCGATCCCGCGCCGCCGCTCTCAACTCCAACCTCTCCTCCAATCCCAAGGCGGAGCTCTGATAGATCACGACGAACCCTGCGGCGTGCAATGCGCTCCAAGCGGCCCTCACAGCAGCGAAGGGTGCTTCGCTCTCGTGGATGAGCATCACTTCGAACCCTATCTCGAAGAGCGCGCGCTCGATTCGCGGCCCCAGTTCCGCGCGGGACTCGGTGAGGATGATGCCGGGGTAGTGCGCATGCCGCCGGTATCGTTCACGCGGTGTTACAGCAGCGCCCACACTCTTTGATTCCCAGCTCGTAATGATGTCATCCTGCGTGAGACTCTCTTGGATCATCCCCGCGCCCAGGGTTGCATTGGTCAAGGGATCGATGACGATGAAACTCGCGGTCATGCGGTTCTGTTTATAAGGGTCAAAAAAGAGAGGCCTATTCGTTTCGAATTGCACGACTGCGATATCGTTTACTTCCAGTCGCTCAGATGATTCAGTCTCCAGGGTGTTGATGTTGACGCGATGTTGAATTTTGGTGACCGCGCCGCGCACTTGGCGTACTCCGTGTTTGATCAAGTAGGATTGCTGCAATTTCAGCGGCGGCGCGTGCATCCATACAATCGCTGCTCGAAATCGCTGTGACGTTTGCGGCGGACTGTCTGGAGCAACGAGCATGTCTCCCCGGCTGAGGTCAATCTCGTCTTCAAGCTTCAACGTCACCGACATCGGCGAGAACGCTTCAGCCAGCGGTCCGTCGTACGTCACAATCGCTTCCACGCGAGAGTGCTGCCCTGAAGGAAGTGCAATAACGGCGTCGCCGGGACGAATCACTCCACCGGCCACTTGTCCAGCGAATCCGCGGAAGTTCGCATCCGGCCGAATCACGTATTGAATGGGGAATCGGAGGCCTTGCGTGCTCGCGGGCTCTGTCACTGCCACGGTTTCGAGGTATTCGAGCAGCGTCGGACCCTCGTACCAAGGCGTTTGCTCACTACGCTCAACGACATTGTCGCCCGCAAGAGCACTGATCGGAATGCACTCGACGCCGGCGATTCTCAACTTCTCCGCAAGAGCGAGGAACTCTCTTTCTAGAGCCCGAAATCTATCTTCTTTATATCCCACGAGGTCCATCTTGTTGATGGCAGCCACGACGCTTGGAATTCCAAGCAGCGAAGCGATGTAAGCGTGCCGCGTCGTTTGTGGAAGAAGTCCCTTTTCTGCGTCGACGAGGATCACCGCTAAATCCGCGGTAGAGGCGCCGGTAGCCATGTTGCGCGTGTACTGCTCGTGTCCCGGGGTATCCGCGATGATGAACTTTCGCCACGCGGTCGTAAAATACCGGTACCCCACGTCGATCGTGATGCCCTGCTCCCGTTCCGCGCGCAGTCCGTCCGTGATCAACGAAAAATCAATGGGTCCGGTCGAACGGTTAATCCGGCTCTTTTGCGCCGAAGCGAGTTGGTCCTCGTAAAGAGACTTGGAATCGTGCAGCAGTCTCCCGATCAACGTGGACTTGCCGTCGTCCACGCTTCCCGCGGTCGTGAATCGCAGCAGTTCCTTGTTCAGATTCTGCTGGAGGAATAACACGAATTCGTCGTGCAACTCGTTGGCCGTTCCGGGAGACATTAGAAGTAGCCCTCCCGCTTCTTGATTTCCATCGAACCTTCCTCGTCATGATCGATCACGCGGTTTTCGCGCTCGGACCGGCGGAACGTAATCATCTCTTCGATAATTTTGGGGACGCTATCGGCATCCGAGCGAATAGCGCCGGTGCACGGCGCACATCCCAGCGACCTCATGCGGCAATTGACCGGCCGCGATTGTTCGCCTGGCAGAAGCTGGTCCTTCGAATAAATCAGCACGATAGAGCCGCCGCGCTCGACGGCTTCGCGCTCTCGCGCCAAATACAGCGGCACGATCGGAATGTTGTCCATGTGGATGTAGAGCCAAATGTCCAGCTCCGTCCAGTTCGAAAGCGGGAAGATCCGGATGCTCTCCCCCTTGTCGATTCGCGAATTGAAGATATTCCACAGCTCGGGCCGCTGGTTTTTCGGATCCCACTGGCCGTGCGCGTCGCGAAACGAATAAATTCTTTCCTTGGCTCGCGACTTTTCTTCATCGCGGCGCGCGCCGCCAAATGCCGCATTGAATTCGCCTTCGGCCAGCGCATCCAGCAGAGATTTGGTCTTCAACAAACCGCAGCATTTCTGCGTACCCAGTAAGACCGGACTTGCGCCTGCGTCAAGGGCTTCCTCGTTCCTGTGGACGATCAGTTCCGCCCCAATCTTTTTCGCGTATTGGTCGCGAAATTCGATCATCTCGGGGAATTTGTAACTGGTGTCTATGTGCAGCAAGGGAAACGGAATCCGTCCGGGATAAAAAGCCTTCTGTGCCAGCCGGAGCATCACGGAAGAATCCTTGCCGATGGAATAGAGCATTACTGGCCGCGAAAACTCTGCGGCGGCCTCTCGCAGGATGTGAATACTCTCGGCTTCGAGCGTTTTCAGGTGGCTTAGCCTTCGCCCGGGAGACCCGCCTCTGCCGGCGGTCTCAGTGTTGAACTGGGCCGGTTCGCTGGAAAATTCTTGTGTTAAGCTCGCCATTTTTTGCGCTCCCCTATGGAAATTGGGCGTATAAAAACAAAAAACCCACCGGCCAGTTAACCTCTGGCGGTGGGCTCGAAAAAAGCTTGGCTAGTATTAGAGTATTAGTGCACTAGCCTCCCGGTGCCAGAGGACACGTATGCGCAACAAAGACAACAAATCTGCGCCATCCTCTGGTTCGTGTGGCCAATGAACATAGAAAGGAGTGTACATGGCCCAAGCGGTCATAGCAAGGGTGAGAAATCGACCATTTCTGTGTACGAACTCTCTGCCGTAACTTCCGCGAGCCTCCCTGCCATTCATTTAGGTCTAGCTCGCGGCCATGTAAGATCAGGTGTTGATCACCCAAGGAATTCAGCTTCACTTCTTGCGTCAACTTACAGCTCGTTCTCGAGTGTTCAGCGGAACCGCTATGACTCCGAGCCAGGCACATGCATACACCAACTCGATGTACTCAGGGCCGTTCGGCAAAAGAAGGGCGAGACGGTCTCCGGCTTTGAAACCATGCGCGGCGAGGGCGGTTGCTATACCCCTAACACGTGTTTCCAGCTCGGAGAAGGACAAGCGGACTCCCCCGGGAGCAAGCGCGGGCCGCGTCGAATAGTATCGGGGAGCCCTGCCGAGAGAATGGAAATAGATCATTTGTTCTCGCGTATCCTTACCAGAAGCACTTCAATAAAAACCCTGATTGTCGTTGATCGCCAATTGCATTTTATTTGCTTCGAGGCTGTGTTCCCTTGCCGCTCGCTGTGGCCGCCATCGCGCCTTGAGCAGCTTTCTCGCCTTTCGCCCTCGTGGCGAGCAATTCTAGGAGCATCGCATCGCGCTCGCGCTCGAGTTCTTCGATCGAGCGGCCGTTGGCATCCTTCAGTACGCCGTCCGTGATCGTTTGCTTCACTCCGGGGCTGAACTCTGTGATTTTGCCAAGATCTTTCCACCAGGTCGCTACCGGGCCAGAGAGGTGCTCCATGAAGTGCCGAATGCCGGCTTGACCGCCTGCGAGGTGAAACAAGAGATTCGGCCCCATCACTCCCCAGCGCAGCCCCGGTCCCCAGCACACCGCAACATCTGGGGCCTGCGGTCGTCACCGCCGCTCCGTTCGCACCGAATAACGTGTTGTTGACGACGGGCGGCGAGAAATTTGCGTGATTCAGTACGTTGAAGAACTCCGCGCGGAACTGAATGTTGAGACTTTCTGAAATCCGCTTGATGTGGTTGTTCTTTACGAGTGAAAGATCCAAGTTCGAGAGGCCCGGTCCAATCAGGCTGTTGCGGCCCGCGTTTCCGATTCGCGTGGCGGGGATGGGGAACGAGAAACATTGTGTCTTGATGTATTGCAATGGATTGCCGGAATTGACGGCCGACTCGCAACCTGACCCGAAAATCCGATCAGGAAAGTCAAAAGGATATGCACTCTCCAGGCCAAGAGGATCCCCTCCGATTACAGGCGTAAATGGCAGGCCGCTGCTGACCTGATAGATCCCGCCAATTTGCCACCTGCTCGCGAACCATCGCAGGCCGCTCTCGTCGTGTGGGCTGGGAACCTGCCAGATTGCGTTGAACACAGCGTTGTGGCGGATGTCAAAGTCGGATAGTCCGCGGTTCGATCTCGTATCGAACCACGGTAAGTTGAACACGGAATTGAGGAACTGGTTTCCGGCTACCGAGGCCGAACTGGTATCAATGCTCTTCGCCCAAGTGTACGAGGCACCGGAAATTTAGTATGACGAGCGGCAACTGCGCGTGAGAGTGCGCGATGATGGCATGGGGATTGTCGTGATCCTGTCAGCGGCCGAGGCGGCAAAACCCGGAAGCCCGGCGGGATGCGGAGCCGAAAAAAGACGCAATAGAGTTCGAATTCTTAGGAAAGAACCGAGCGCCGACTGTCCATCGGCGGGCAACCGTCCACTGAGCGACGAACGCACTTCCATTGCTTCGTCCGCCGCTCGGATACGCTCTTCGAGCTTCCGCCGAGGAGAACGTGGGCGAACGGCGAGGCGCGCGAAGGAAGAGAGCCCGATTTGTCGCGATGGTCGGCAGGACTGGGCACAGGGGAATGCCGTCTACGTTTCTATTTATCGGAGTGTACTTTTGTACTTAACTGCGGTTAATATCATTACGAGCCGTCAGCGGCCGGGAAATGGACTTCAGGGCCCGTTAGCTTCTCTACGGTGCCCTGGGAGGGCGGAATTCACGACGGGAATCTTTGTGCGAATCGCGACTTACAGGCTGATTTTCGTGGTCTTTTGCCTCTCTTTGTTTCCAGCGGAGACTTGCGCACAGGGAGAAACCACGAGCGCGATCGTGGGCCAAGTAACGGATTCAACCGGCGCAGGCATTCCCGGCGCTACAGTTACCATCGCAAATCGCGCGAGCGGCGCGCGGCGCACCGCCAAGTCAGACGACGAGGGCCGGTTCAATTTCCCACAATTGATGCCGGGCGCTTACTCGATCCAGGTGGAAATGGCAGGATTCGAGCCGCAGCGGAATGACGCGGTGTCCGCGGGCCTGGGCCAGAAACAAACAGTTGATTTCGTGCTCAAGGTTGCGGCGGCAAAACAGACCGTGGAAGTAAGCGGCGCGCCTCCGCTGGTAAATCCCGAGAATCCCAACACATCCACGAATCTTGATGCGCCGGCCTTGGAGAATCTTCCGAATCCGGGCGGCGATTTAACGTATCCGCTGCAGTTCGCGTCCGGAGCGTTGATCAATACAGCAGGCAGCGGCAACGATTTCGTGGGCGGCACCAACGGATACGGCAACGTGGAATTCAACGGCCTACCCGCTCTTTCGAATGGCTACATCGTGGACGGCCTGGAAACCAACGATCCCCTCACTAATCTGAACAGCGGGCTTTCGACGAATTTGGTCCTGGGCCTGAATTCCATTTCGGAAGTGACCGTCAACACGCTGTCCTACGCCGTGGATCAGGGCCGCTATGGAGCGTCGCAGATAAATTACGTTACGAAATCCGGCTCAAATCAATTTCACGGGAGCCTTTACGAACTTTGGAACGGTTCGCGCTTCAACGCTGCCAACTATTTCACCAACGCGACAGCCGGAAACCACAAACCGCGCTCGGTGGTGAACCATTTCGGCGGGAGCCTCGGCGGTCCGATCGTGCACGACAAATTGTTTTTCTTTTTCGACAGCGAGTGGGTACGCATCGCGCTGCCTATCGTGACGCCCACAACCGTGCCGACCACGGCATTTCAAAGTTACGTTCTGCGGCAACTGCCTTTGGGCGGAGTGGATTCCGTTACCGGCTCGGCCTACCAGCCTTCGCCGCAAGCGGTGCCGTTTTATCAGAAAATGTTTTCGCTGTATGGAAATACCAGGGGAACGCCCCTGGCGGTGTTGGGATGTCCTTTCGAAGCGGACGGCGGCCCGCCCGCAGTGCCCAATGACGGTAACGGATGCGCGAATCGCCAGAGCATTTCGCACTCCAGCGACGACCACGAGCAAGTGCAAACAGCGCGCGTGGATTACACCATCAATCAAAACAATGCCGCGTGGTTTCGTTTCCAGGTGGACAACGGGGTGCAAACCGCTTACACCGATCCGATAAATTCACTGTTCGATTCGGTTTCTCCGCAGCCGCTTTACTCATTTGCGGCGGGCTACACGCACATCTTTTCGCAGAATCTCGTGAACTATTTCAATCCGGCATTTTCCTGGTACGAAAGCCTGTTCGGCCCCGGCAATTTTCAGCAGACGCTGGCGGCCTTTCCGATCGTGCTGCAAGGCAGCGGAGCCAATGCGCCGTTTACCACGGTCGGTGGCTTGGACAACACCTGGATCCAGGGCCGGCGCGCTTCTCGGTTTTTCATCAACGACAATCTGGCCTGGAGTCGCGGGGCGCACGAACTGCGTTTCGGCACCAACACGCGAATTTTCCGGCTGAACGATTACGATTTCGGCGAGGGCAGCGTCCCTACGGTCATTTATACCACTTTGCCGCAATACATTTATGGCGTAGCCTCCACGGCCACCAAGACGTTTCCGCAATCGCCGAACGAGCCATTCAATTTTCTGAACCTTGATCTCTACGCGCAGGACACGTGGAAGGTCACCAGAACTTTCACCTGGACTTTCGGCCTGCGCGACACTTTCAATTCCAACCCGCTCAATCCTCACGGCCAGATTGCGCGCCTGCGCGGCTCGTTCGCTTCGATTGCGCATGATGTAAACCAGCCGCTCGATGCCACGATTCAGACCGGTCTCGGCAATGTGTTCTCCTCCACGCCGCTCGCGATCTTGCAGCCGCGAACTGCGATCGCCTGGCAATTCGATCCCAAGTCCGTGCTGCGCGCCGGCTTTGGAATCTTCAGCGACATTTTACCCGGGAGCATTGCGGACGTAGTGGGCGTGAACCCGCCGTACGTGAAAACTTTTCAGGGCGGCCTGCTGGGAACCGTCGGCGGTACGGCGATTGTGCCGGGAGTTCCAGGGAGCGCCGTTGATGCGACCATAGCGGCAAATCAAACCTTCAGCCTGGGATTTCCGCAAGGCGAACTATCCTGCGCCGCGCCGACAGCGAATCCAGCAACGTGTTTGTCGCCCGTGGCCATCACAGCGGTGCCGAATGGAGAACTTCATGCGCCATATTTCATGGAGTGGAGCCTCGGCCTCGAGCATGAACTAGGAGCGAATGGAAGCATTCGCGCGCAGTACGTCGGCACGCGCGCCGTGAATCAACCGTACCTAACGCAGGTCAATGGTTATCAGACCGTATGCGATGGCTGCTTCGCGCCGTTCCCATACGCGCAATCCACGGACCCGCGATTCGGAGCAGTAACGCAATTTTCCACTGGAGCCAACAGCCACTACCACGGCTTGCAATTGACGCTGATGAAGCGCATCGGAAAAGGTTTCAGCGGACAAGTAAACTACACCTGGAGCCGTTGCATGGACACCGTCTCGAACGGCGGATTCCTGCAATTTTCGGCGGGAGGAATTCTCTCGCCGCTGCCGGACGACCTCCAGCGCGACTACGGCCCGTGCGATTACGACATCCGCAACAATCTGAACGCGCAATATGTGTATCAATTGCCGGTAAAGGTGCGCAATCGTGCGTTAGGTTACGCGCTGAACGGCTGGCAGGTGTCCGGCACCGTCTTCTGGCACAGCGGGATTCCGTTCTCCGTTCTCAGCACGCCCTATTCCGCAAATGGAGACGGCATTGTGAACGGAAGCGGCCCGCAGTTCGCGAGCGCGGTGTCGGGCGTGCCGCTTTATGCGCATGGGCCGATTTCCGGTGTCACGCAACCCGGCACCATCCAGTGGCTGAACCCGAACGCGTTTGTTTCGACCGTGGATCCCAGCACCGGCGCGTGCCTGGTAAGTGACACTCCGCCGAATTGCCAATTCGGAAAACTGGGACGCAATGCCTTGCGCGGCCCCGATTTCACCTGGAGCGATTTTTATCTGACGAAATCTTTCGCGTTGACCGAGCGTCTGAAGCTACGATTCGACGCGCAATTCTTCAACTTATTCAACCATCCGAATTTTGGGCTTCCAAGCATGGTGCTAGCCGGGATTCCAGGCAAGCCCGCGACGCAGACCGGCTTCGGCGCGCTCACATACACCACTTCGCCGCCCACCGGCCTGCTAGGCGTCGGCCTCGGCGGCGACAGCACCCCGCGCATGATCGCGTTTCAATTGCGCCTCGATTTCTGAGAAGTCGCTCAGTAGGGCCGGGCCAGTCGGAACGCTGCTCTGGCTAGTTTTTGACCCACTGCAGCCAAACAGAGGATCCTCCCGCCGAAGCATGGTCGAATCAGTCCTCACAAACGCCCCTGTGGTGACCGCGGGGATTGCTCACTATAAGCTGACTTCTCGTTTCCTGATCGCTAAAACCTATATCCGGCCCACAGCGCCAGTAATTCAAAAAGTGTCCGAGCGTTCGGTCGTTAGCCGAATGCTCGCCCGTCACGAAAATGTCACGGTAGTTGCGGCAATTCGCGATTAATTGCGAAGAAAAGGTAAATAAAGAAGAGAAGTTGACTCATCGAGTTTTCATCGCAAGTTGCTGATCCTCCTCGCGACTTGCATCCGGCAAAACCCAAGGTAAGCTCGTCATCCACATCTCGATATAGAATGCGGCGGTAGAGGCGCGCCACCGATTGCGGCATCGAGCAGGAAGGATCGCTAAGTCGAACAGCTGGAAATCCAGTCGCGCAGATGAAGATGGCGTATATTCGTCCTTCGCTCTAGACGAGCGAAAAGTTTCGGGAGAGATGGGAGCATGACTCATAGATTTCTGAGTCTCGGGCGATTATCCGTCCTACTCCTATTAATTTTGCAGGCCTCTTCGCCGCTCGATTCTTTCGCGCAGCAGCCTGCGAGCTCAGCTGGATCGTTGCAACTGACGCTGAAACAAGCCGTGCAGCTCGCGCTCAAACAGAATCCGCAGCGCGTCATTGCTCAACTGCTGATTTACGAAAGCGATCGCAACAGCCAGATTGCCCGTTCCGCCTTGCTTCCCCACGCAGGCGTCGCCGCGTCCGGCTCGATAAACCAGTATAATATTCAAAGCATCGAACGCGCCCCAAAGCGAGCCGCTGCAGGTCCCTTCCAGGTAATCGAAGCCGGTCCCACTTTTTCGCAAACAATCCTGAACTTGCCGCAGATTCGCGCGTACCAAATCGGCCGGGAAGGAACGCACCAGGCACGCGCCGACGAACAGACCACGCGCGAAATCGTGGTAAATGCCGTCGTGGACCAATATTTGCTCATTCTTCGCGCGCTGGCCACGCGTGACGCCGCCAAAGCCCGTGTCGTGCTCGCACAACGACTTTACGAACAGGCCACCGAGCTGCAAAAAACCGGCATCGGTCTGAACATTGACACGGTGCGAGCCAACGTCGAACTGCAGAACGAACGCCAGAATCTCATTGACGCCGAAACGCTGACGCACACCACCAAATACGGCTTGGCCGCCCTCCTCGATCTGCCTCGCGACCAGGACCTCGAGGTTATCGACCATCTCGATTTCTACGATCTGCCCAAGCTCGAAAAAGAAACGCTTCTCGACCAGGCCTTGACCTCGCGGCCGGAAATTCGCTCGTTGAATTCGCAGGAGCGCATCGCCAAGTTGACAACCGATGCGGCCGGCGAGCAGCGGCTTCCCCAACTGGACTTCTCGGGATTCTGGCTCTACCAGGGAAGCCGCTTCGACAACGGCATTCCTGCCTACACCTACGAGTTGTCGCTGCAATTTCCCCTTTTCACCGGTGGCCGCATCCGCGCGGAAGAGGCGCGCGCCAAGTTGGAAGAGCAACACGTCGCGGAAATTCGCCGTCAGCTGGAAGCGCAGATC
The DNA here is from genome assembly GCA_049287725.1 of Candidatus Acidiferrales bacterium. Classification (GTDB taxonomy): domain Bacteria; phylum Acidobacteriota; class Terriglobia; order Acidiferrales; family UBA7541; genus Palsa-295. The sequence continues at coordinate 77,607 of JBAQGJ010000170.1, forward strand.
GTAGATGAAGTAAAGTCCGCTCTCGATGAACTCACCGCCGCGCGGAATTCCGTGGACGTCGCCAATCAAGGCTTGCAGCTCGCCCAGGATGAAGTGGCTCAGGCGCAACGCCGGTTTCAAGCCGGAGTCACCACAAACATCGAGGTCATCACGGCGCAGGACGAACTCGCGCGCGCCAACGATAACCAAATTGCTGCGTTGTATCAGTTCAACCTGTCTCGTGCGGCCCTCGCCCGCGCCACAGGCACGATCGAAACCATGTACACGAAATGAGAGGCAAGCCGAATCATGAGTTCAACTTCTCCGCGGCCGCCAGAAACCGTTAGCGCTCCAGTTGCCGCCGACGCGCCGGCTGCCCCTCCGCCAGCTCCCTCTTGGCGTGAGCGCTTGCGGAATCTGAATCCGCTCGTCAAAGGCGGCATCATCGCAGTCCTCATCTTAGTCGCCGTCGCCTGGTACGTGTTCTCCGGCCGCGTTACCACCGACGACGCGCAGGTGGATTGTCACATCACCGCCGTCGCCCCGCAGGTTCCCGGCTACGTCGTTCAACTGCTCATCAATGACAATACGCCGGTCAAGGTAGGCGACCTCTTGGTGCAAATCGATACCCGCGAATATCAGGCGGAAGTCGAACAAGCCCAAGCCAACCTGGATTTCGCGGAGGCGCAAGCCAATTCTGCAAAGCTGCAAATCGGTTTGACGCGGGAAACCACTACGAACGGCACAAACGGCGCCTCAGCTCAGAAACAATCCGACGCCGCCGATTACGCCATGTCTCAAGCGCAGCTCGAGCAATCCGCCACCGCGAACCTGCAAGTCGCCGAAGCCAACGTAGCCGCCAAGAGCGCCACCAACGTACGCGCCCAGAGCGATCTCAAGCGTTACACGCCGCTGCTCGCCACCGATGACGTCTCCAAATATCAGTTTGACGCTGTTGACGCTGCTGCGCGCGTGGCGAAAAGCGAGCTGGAAGCAGCCGAGCAGCAATTGACTGCGGCCCAACAGGCCGTCGAGATTGCGCGCGCCAATACCCAATCTTCCCAGGCGCGTTTCCTCCGCTCTCAATCTCAATTGCTCCAAACCAAGGCACAGGAACAGCAGGTTCCCATCGCCGAAGCCACCTACAAGTCTGCGCTCGCCGCCGTAGGACGCGCGAAAGCGACGCTGCAGCAAGCCGAGTTGAATCTCACCTACACCCACATCATTGCGCCCATCACCGGGCAAGTCACCCAGAAGTCCGTGGACTTGGGCCAATATGTTTCGCCAGGCCAATTGCTTTTTACCATCGTTCCGCTCGATCAGGTGTACGTCACCGCGAACTTCAAGGAAACCCAGTTGGCCAACGTCGCCCCAGGACAGAAGGTTCGCATTCATGTGGATACCTACCCCGAGGAGTTCGAAGGCGTGGTGGATTCCATCGCCGGAGCGGCTGGTTCGCGCCAAGCCCTGCTGCCCCCGCAAAACGCTACCGGGAATTTCATCAAAGTCGTGCAGCGCATTCCGGTAAAGATTCTGGTCAAGCCAAACAAGAATCCGAATCTCGTGCTGCGGCCTGGCACGAATGTGGAAGCGACTATTTACACTCGATGACCGGAAAAAAGTCCAATGTCCTATCTCGCCGGTAGTTCCTCCAAATCATGGGAACTGGAAGAGGAGCGGTTCTTCAGCAGCATCGTGTCGAACCTGTCTTACCGGCGACGCATCGCCGTCCTCCTGACCGTTGGCATGGTTGCCGCCATCGAAATCTCCAACCGCCTCTCGATCAATGTGTTCCTCCCGGACATGCAGGGCAACGTGGGCGCCAGCTCCGATGAAATCAGCTGGGTGATCATCCTTTATAACGTGGGCTACCTCTGCTCCATTGCCATGGCCTCCTGGATGACGCGGGTCATTGGCACCAGGCGCCACTTGCTGCTAAGCATCGGGATTTACGCCACCGGTGCGATGGGCTGCGTGCTGAGTACCGGCAACCTGACGCAACTGCTGGCCTCGCGCTTGGTTATGGGATTCGGCGGCGGCGCGTTTCTGGTGCGCGTCGTCATTCTCTCCGGGCTGCTGTTTCCCGGAAAAGCGAGAAGGGGGGCGGTCACCCGGCTTTACCTCGTTCTTGCTGCGTTTGAAGTTCCGTATCCCGTCGTCATGGGATGGGTCACCGATACGTTTCACTGGAATTATGCATTCCTGGTTGATTTTCCCTTCCTGGCGATCGGCGCTTTTCTTATTTGGAAGCTGGTCCCGCCGGGTTTCTTGTTCCAGCGCGAGAAAGACAGCCGCGTTGATGTGTGGGGCGCGCTGCTCCTGATCGCGTCCCTGGCCTGCCTGGAAACGGCGACCAGCCGCGGCGAGCGCGATCTGTGGTTCCAGTCGAGTTGGATTGCTGCAGCTCTAGTGGCGGCAGCGATTCTCTTCATCGCGTTTCTCTGGTGGGATTACCGCCCGGAGAACCTTTCGCCCGTTTTGCATCTGCGCATGGTGGCCCGGCAAGCTGCCCTGCGCAGCTACTTCCTGGTGATTCTGATCGTCGGAGCGTTCTTCGGCGCCGGACTATATGTCGTGCCGCAATACCTGCGCTTCGTCCAGGACTACAGCGCCTTGCAGGCCGGCGGTTTTATTTCGATGTATACGCTCGGCCTGGGGTTAGGGTTGCAGTACGCTTTGCACTTGCTGATTCCCCGCTTGGGTCCCGCACGCACGCTAGCCGGCGGATTGCTGATCTTGGTCGCGGCATATGCCACAATCTGCTATATCTGGACCCCCACCACACCTACCGTCGTCTTGGCGCCCGTAATTTTCCTGCAAGGCTTTTGCATCGGGCCCGTTATCCTCGCCGCCGGAAACGTTGTCACCGCCAATGTGCCGGTTGCGGAAGTCAATGACATTTCCACCACCTACTTCTTCGTGCGCCAGCTCGGAAACACATTTGGTGTCACCGCGGCGACCGTCTTGTTCGATCGCCGCATGACGCTGCATTCCTCGCGCCTCTTGGACGTCTCTAATCGTCTGGACGCCATTACCCGCTCGACCCTGACGCAATACGCGGATCTGATTCGCCGCAACGGCGGTGGCAGCAGCGATCCCGCTCTGGGCGCGTTGCAGCTCTTCCAAAATAATGTAATCACCCAGAGTAGGCTGTTCTCTTACATAGACGTCTACTTCGGCTTGGCGACTCTGGGCGTGGTCGCCCTGGTCTCCATAGCCGTCACGAAAATCAAATTCAAGCACGGCCCCATCCATTTTCACCCATGGTAAGCGGCCGCTTCGGCCCACACGATTCTTTCTCAGCGCTTCGAAGCCCTGAAGAAACTTGGAATTGAATATAATTGGCATCGCGACCAGATTCGCGCTCAGGACCGGGGAATTTTCTCGAAATTCAAGCTGTGAGCGGTGTTACTCTTGCGGCGCCTGCCGATGGAGCCGGAACTTCATCTCGCCGCCCACCCGGCATGCCGCGCAGATGTACCGGCGCTCCGCGACTCATCCGCGAGTCCGAACGCTGTGCAATCGTCAATATATTGACATCCAGTTGCGACCACAACACTCCGGGCGTGGTATAAGACTCGCTCTTACAGCAATCTCCATTTTGTGGCATTTGGAATGTGAAATGCCTTATTCAAAGCGAGAACCTAAGGCATCGCCATAGGCGCCGGTCCGCATAGCCATTGCGTATGAAATACAGCGAGCAAACTCGGGGGCTGTTGAGTAAAGCCACAGGTATCGCGATATTGCTCGCGGGCGTCTTGCTTGCTGCAACGCTCTGCTTCGGCGCGTCGCCTGACCCCGGACAGATCCCCAACATCTTCAAACCACAGTCGACTCCGGCACACTCGATCTTTGATTTGTCGATGCTGGTGCTCGCAATTACCGGCGCCATCTTCGCGGTCGTTTTCAGCTTGCTTGTCTATGCTGTTGCGAAGTTCCGCAAGCGCGGTGACGACGATGGCCGCGAGCCGCCGCAAGTTTATGGCAGCAACCAGGTAGAACTCGCCTGGACGGTGATTCCCATCCTTATTGTGCTGGTCCTCTTCCTCGCCACCGCGCGCGTGATCCGTTCCATCCAGGATGCCCCGAAGCCTCCCGGAGCGATCGAAGTGATCGCCATCGGCCATCAATTCTGGTGGGAATTTCGTTATCCGGCTCTCGGCGTGGTCACCGCGAACGAGCTGCATGTGCCAGTCAGCAATCCTGCGAATTCAGCGCCCACGTTTCTCACGTTGCTTTCCGCGGATACCGACCACAGTTTTTGGGTGCCGCGCCTGGCCGGGAAGACGGACCTGATTCCTAACCACCCGAATCACACCTGGATCGATCCTCAGGAGACAGGTGTTTATCTTGGCCAGTGCGCTCAGTATTGCGGCGTCCAGCACGCCAAGATGCTTTTGCGGGTTTATGTGGATTCGCCGGAAGAGTTTAGCCGGTGGGTTCAACAACAGCGCAATCCCGCCGTCAATGATGATGCCGTCGCGGAAGGGCGCCGCATCTTCGAGACCACGGCGTGCGTGAACTGCCACGCCGTCGCCGGAACAGTGGCCAACGGTCGTTTCGGTCCGGATCTCACGCATCTGATGAGCCGTGACACTATCGCCTCTGGCGCTGCACTGAACAATCGCGAGAATCTGCGAGCGTGGATCCAGGATCCCGACTCGATCAAGCCCGGCTCGTTGATGCCTGCGATGCAGTTGAACGAAAAAGATATGGACGCGCTTACAGCGTATCTCTTGACGCTGCGATAAGGACAAGGATTACGGCGATGTCGTCAGACACAATCGCACTCGACGCACTCGACCAGGCTGCACGGCCAATCGGCGAGCGGCTCCACGACTGGGTTGTCACCGTCGATCACAAGAAGCTGGGGATTATGTACATCCTCTATGCGCTTCTCTTTTTCGTCGTTGGCGGTGTCGAAGCCCTCATCATGCGCATACAGCTGATCGTTCCTCACAATCATTTCGTTTCTCCGCAAGTTTTCAACCGCATGATGACGATGCATGGCACTACCATGATTTTCTTCATGGTCATGCCCATCCTTTTTGGATTCGGCACTTATCTGATTCCCTTGATGATTGGCGCCAGGGACATGGCCTTTCCACGGCTGAACGCCTTCGGTTTTTGGATGACTGCTTTTGGAGGGGTGCTTCTCTACTTCAGCTTCATCGGCGGCAATGGGCTTTACGGCGCGGGGACTGCTCCCGACGTTGGATGGTGGGCCTATGCACCACTCACTTCGCGCGCATTCTCAGTCGGGCACAGCACCGATTTCTGGACTCTTGCCGTGCTGGCGACGGGTATCGGCAGTATCGGAACAGGAGTCAACTTCATTGCAACAATCCTCTGCATGCGCTGCCCCGGCATGACTCTCGGAAAAATGCCCTTGCTGGCATGGCTAAATCTCGTGGTGGGCGGGATGGTTATCTTTGGCATATCCCCTCTCACCGCGGCGCAGATCATGCTCTGCATCGATCGCTATCTTGGCGGACACTTTTTTGATACTCAGGCAGGGGGTTCCGCGGTTCTTTGGATGCACTTCTTCTGGATTTTCGGCCACCCGGAAGTTTACATCCTGGTAGTCCCGGCCTTCGCTTTCGTATCCGAAATTGTCCCAGTGTTCTCTCGCAAACCGATCTTCGGGTATCCCATCATGGTGGCGGCGACAATCGCCATCGGGTTTATCAGCTTTAGCGTCTGGGCTCATCACATGTTCACGGTGGGGATGAGCTCTAACGGGAACACTCTCTTCGTTTTCACGACCGTGCTCATCGCTGTTCCAACGGGGATCAAGATATTCAATTGGCTGGGGACGATGTGGGGCGGCAAAATTCAACTCCGAGTTCCAATGCTCTTTTGTATTGGCTTCCTCTTCCAATTCCTGATCGCGGGCTTGACGGGGGTCATGTTGGGGACGGCGCCCTTCAACTGGCAGCTCAGCGGCTCCTATTTTGTGGTTGCGCATTTTCATTACGTCATCGTTGGGGGAATCGTTTTTGCACTCTTCGGAGCGTTCTATTACTGGTATCCGAAAATGACTGGAAGGATGTACAACGAGACTCTCGGGAAATGGCACTTCTGGCTATTTATAATCGGATTCCATCTCACGTTTGATTTCATGCATATCCCCGGCCTCTTGGGAATGCCGCGCCGGATTTACACCTACGAGCCGGGCCGCGGATGGGAAATCTGGAACTTGATCGTCACCATCGGCGCATTCATTCAAGCCATAGGTGTGCTTGTGTTCGTCTTCAATCTTCTCTGGTCGCTTCGGAAGGGTGAACCTGCCGGAAATGATCCCTGGGACGCGTGGACGCTCGAATGGTCCACCAGTTCGCCGCCCCCCGACTACGACTTTGCAGTGACGCCCGTTGTCCGAAGCCGGCGCCCGCTTTGGGACCTGAAGCACCCTGAAGATCCGGATTGGAAATATGAATAGACGAGAGAATTGCGTTGAGTAGCGTGCCGATTACACGTAGTAACGCGGAATCCGAATGGGTCCTACCGTCGCGCGGGCGCGTGGGAATGTTCTCTCTGATTGCCGCCGAGTCCGCGGTCTTCACAATTTTCGTCGTCGCCTACATTTTTTATATCGGGAAGAGTGCTTCGGGCCCGATGCCCAAGGACGTCCTGGAGCTTCCGATCTTCATCACGATCTGCCTGCTCTCGAGCAGCCTGACGATCCATCTGGCGGTACGAGCGTTGGGCCACGGCAAGGTTGGCGCGTTTGGGTTGTGGTGGTTTGTAACCTTGGCGCTCGGCACGATTTTTCTGGTGGGCACCGGCCGTGAGTGGCACCACCTGATTTACGACAAAGGTTTGACCGTCAGCACCAACCTCTTCGGCACCACCTACTACTCGCTCGTAGGCCTGCATGCGTTTCACGTCACGGTGGGCCTGCTCTTGATCGCTCTCACCATGATTTTCACGCTTTTGGGAAAAGTGAAGTCCGAACACAGCGAGCGCGCCGAGGTCTTTTCATTGTATTGGCATTTCGTGGACGTGGTCTGGGTGATTGTGTTCACCGTGGTTTACATCATCGGCCGCTAAGGAAAAACAGGATCACATGGTTCCCGCTGAATCACGATCGCAAGCACCCGACGCCTCCCGCGCCACGGTCCATCTGCCCGCGCCGACGGCGTGGCCCGTCACTCTGGCGTTCGGGGTTACGATGCTATTGGCTGGCCTCGTCACCAATCCTTTGCTGAGCATTCTGGGTGCAATCCTGTTCGTGTGTGGATGCGTTGGCTGGTTCCGCGACGTTCTCCCGCAAGAGAAGGAAGAGACGATCGAAGTCACCGTGGAGGTTGTCCCGGTCTCCACCGCCCGTGGCAAAGTCGAAAGGCTGCCGGTCGCGCCGGAGCTCCCGCGCGCTCTGCTTCCACTTGAAACGTATCCCGTCTCAGCGGGCATCAAGGGCGGACTTGCCGGCAGCGTCGCCATGGCGGTGCTCGCCTGCCTCTACGGACTTATCGGGCACGGCAGCATCTGGTATCCGATCAATCTGTTGGCCGCAACGGTTTACAGTCAATCCCATCTCTTCGCGACGACTTCGCTGACATCATTTCATCTGGTCAGCTTCTTGCTGGCGGCCGCGATTCATCTGCTCACCTCTCTCCTGGTAGGACTGCTTTACGGCGCCATGCTGCCGATGATTCCGCGCCACCCAATTCTTCTGGGCGGGATCATCGCGCCCATTCTTTGGACTGGCTTGCTGCACAGCATCTTGGGGCTTCTAAACCCGCTGCTGAACCAGCTGATTAGTTGGCCGTGGTTCGTCGCTTCGCAATTTGGTTTCGGCATTGTCGCCGGCCTCGTCGTAGTTCGCCAGGAGCAGGTGAGCACGCAGCAGCTCGTACCGTTTGCGGTCCGTGCCGGCGTTGAAGCCCCTGGCATGATGAGAGAGCGGCCAGGCCAGGACGAACCGAAATGAAGTTCCACGCCCTCATTCTCGGAATCGTGGGACTTTCCGCATTCGCAATGTGGGGATGCAGCAACGCGCCCGGGCGCCCAACGGCGAGCGACATACCCATCGTTCCCAGCGAGATCACCGACTTCAACGTGTTGTATGGTCAGAATTGCGCGGGATGCCACGGCGACAATGGCAAAGGCGGAGCCGCCATCGCGCTCGCCGATCCCGTCTACCTTGCGATCGCCGACGATGAGGTCGTGCGTCGCGCAACCGCTGACGGAATTTCCGGCACGTCCATGCCCGCGTTCGCGCAAAGCGCCGGCGGCATGCTCACCGATAAGCAGATTGACGCGCTCGTCAGCGGAATTCGCGAACGCTGGGCGCAGCCCGATATATTGCGCGGCGCAAATCCGCCTCCCTATTCTTCATCCGCGCCCGGCGATGCATCGCGCGGTTCGGTCGCCTACGCTGAATTTTGTTCATCCTGCCACGGTGCCGGAGGCCGCGGCGGAGAAAAAGCCAGCTCCATCGTGGATGGCTCGTTCCTCGCGCTGCTCAACGACCAAGAACTGCGCACGATTGTAATCGCGGGCCGCCCCGAACTCGGCGCTCCCGACTGGCGCAATGATGTTCCGGGGAAGCCGCTGTCGCCCCAAGATGTGTCCGACCTGGTGGCGTGGCTCGCCTCCCAGCGAGCGAAGTTTCCGGGCCAACCTTACCCCAATTCCGCAAAAGTAACGGGAGAAGTTCGATGACGCTGTCCAATGGCCTTTCCAGGCGCGCGCTCTTAATGAAGATCGCGATTCTCTTCAACGGTCTGATCGGATTGGTTTTGGCCGTGCCGATCGTCCGCTATCTGCTTTCCCCCATCGCGGGCGAAAAAAAGGGCGCCTATGACGCGTGGGTCGCTCTTGGCAATCTCGAACAATTTCCTTCCGGGCAGACTCGCCTGGCCACCTATCGAAATCCGGTAGTGAGTCCCACGGACGGAGCTACCGCCGATATCGCCTGCTGGGTACGCAATGTAGACGGCCAGAACTTCCAAGTGTTTGCGATCAACTGCGCGCATCTGGGGTGTCCGGTGCGCTGGTTCCCGCAATCGAACCTGTTCATGTGCCCCTGCCACGGCGGCGTCTACTACCAGGATGGCGCGCGCGCGTCCGGTCCTCCCGAGCGCGGCCTCTTCGAATATCACTACAAGATTGACGGCGGAAAACTTTTGATCAGAGCCGGCGAGATGCCCACGCCCGGCCAAGCCTCCAATATCGTGCGAGAGATACAACCATGCGTCTGATAAAACAAGTTGGCGACTGGCTGGACGCGCGCCTGCAAATTGGCGCGACCATCGAGGAGACTGCCGAACATCGCATTCCGCGCGACACTTCCAGCTGGTTCTATGTTTTCGGCAGCGCAGCTTTCGTCGTGTTCATGCTGCAAATCGTCACCGGCATCATGCTGGCGTTCATTTACGTGCCTTCCGCCGGTGAAGCCTGGAACAGCCTGCAGACTCTCAATCACAGTGTCGCGCTGGGATGGTTCATTCGGGCTCTGCACGGATGGGGCTCGGACTTCATGGTCGCCATCGTGCTGATTCATATGGTCCAAGTCTTCCTGTTCGGAGCGTACAAATTTCCGCGCGAATTAACTTGGATCGTCGGCGTGTTTCTCTTGCTCATGACCCTGGGCATGGCTTTCACCGGCCAGGTTTTGCGGTTCGATCAGGACGCATATTGGGGCCTGGGCATTGGCGCCTCCATCGCGAGCCGCGTCCCGATTATGGGACCTTCGATCGTCAACTTGATGCTGGGCGGCCCAATCATTGCCGGCGCAACTCTATCGCGATTCTTCGCGCTGCACGTGTTCGTCATACCGGGCCTGCTCATCGCCTTCGTGTCCGTGCACCTGTTGATGGTCATCAAGCTGGGCATCAACGAATGGCCGATGCCCGGGCGGATCGTCCGCAAGGCGACCTATATTAAGGAATACCACGAGCTCACGAAAAAAGACGGCATACCCTTCGTCCCGGACGCCGTATGGAAAGATCTATTCTTCGGCGGATTTATATTGCTTTCCGTGGCGGCCTGCGCGCTCTATTACGGTCCGTTTGGCCCTTCGGGTCCGCCGGACCCCACCATCATTCAAACTGTGCCACGCCCGGACTTCTTCTTTCTGTGGCTCTATGCGGTGCTTTCGTTCTTGCCGCCTTCGATGGAAACTCCCGCGCTGCTCATCGGGCCCGTCGTCGTGCTTCTCGCGCTACTGCTTTTGCCGTTCGTTTTCGGCGAAGGCGAAAAAAGCTGGCGGCGCAGGCCCATGGCTGTACTCATCATTCTGCTCGTGGCGGTTGCGCTGGGAACTTTCACCCGCCTGGCTCAACATACCCCGTGGAGCCCGGTGATGGATGCGTGGAGCGCGGTTCCGATCCCATCCGAGTTCCTGCACAATCGCACAGCGCTCGAACGCCAGGGCGCGCTGGTTTTTCAGATGAAGCAGTGCCACAACTGCCACTCGCTCGATAATCAAGGCGGCAAGCGCGGCCCGGCACTGGACGCCGTCGCCGTGCGCTTGACCCACGATCAACTCATTCGTCAGGTTATCCAGGGCGGCGGCAACATGCCCGCATACGGCAAAAATCTCAGTCCCGCGGAAACGACGGCGCTAGTCGCATTTCTTGAGACCCTGCATCCCGCGGGACAATCGCCGGCACGCGACCCCGCGCGGGCGATTGCGCTCGGCTCGGACGCAACCCCCGCCGGCTCGGGCAATCCGTAGAGCCGTGAAGAATAGCCATGAACGCTGAAACGCAAGCCATCCTGCATTCGTGGTCCACTCCCGTTGGAGTTGATCTGGCTCTCGGCGTAACCGCGCTGGTTTACGCGCGCGGCTGGTTTCGCCTGCGCTCCACGTTTCCTGAACTGATTTCATGGCGGCGGCTCGCAGCTTTTTTCGCCGGAATCTTTTTGGTGTGGCTTGCGATCGGATCCCCGCTGAATGCCTTCGACGACGCGTTGTTGACGGTTCACATGCTGCAGCATCTCTTGCTGATGTCCGTAGCCCCTCCGCTGATTCTACTCGGCGCGCCGCAGTTGCCGCTTCTTCACGGCCTCCCACAATCTTTCGCTCGCGGCGTTGTGAGCCCGATTCTCCGCGCGAATTCAGTGAAGCGGCTCGGGCACTTCGTTTCACGTCCTGCATTTTGCTGGCTTGCTGCGGCCTTCGCGCTGGTCGGATGGCATATCCCTGCAATTTTTGCGCTGGCCTTGCGCTGGAACTGGCTGCATGAACTCGAGCACGCTACTTTCCTCGCCACGGGCCTCTTATTCTGGTGGCCGGTGATTCAACCGTGGCCCAGCGTCGCGCGCTGGCCGCGCTGGTCCATCCCCTTGTACCTCTTCTGTGCCACTCTGCCTTGCGACGCGCTCTCCGCATTTCTAGCCTTCTGCGATCGCGTCATCTACCGGGCATATTTCTCCGCCCCGCGCCTAATCCAGATGTCGCCCCTCGAAGACCAGCAATTCGCGGCGGTCCTGATGTGGACCTGCGTAACAATAATTTTTATCGTGCCCGCCGTAATCGTCACCATGCAGCTACTCTCACCAGTGCGCATGCATTCTTCAGCGGCCGCACAACCTGTCCCTTCCCGGCTTGCATCCCCGCGGCTTGACGGGACGAGGTTAGAGATCACCTAACGATGGCGACCGAACCTACGATTGCCGTTTTGAATGTGGTGCCCGGCGCGCGGCCGAGCCGGGCGGCCCGCTTTTTTGCATTTGCGTGGGACTATTGGGCGCTCACCAAGCCGGACGTGAATTTGCTGATTCTCATCACAACGTTCGCAGGCTTCTATCTGGCTTCAGCATCGAGCTCGCGTGGTTTCCCGCTTACGCTGCTTGTTCACACCCTTTTCGGTACGCTGCTCGTAGCCGGCGGCACAGCCGCACTCAATCAATGCATTGAACATCGCTTCGATGCTCAGATGCGAAGAACGGCGAGACGGCCACTGGCCGCGGGAAGGCTCGAGCCCGCGGCGGCCCTCACCTTCGGAATCCTGCTGTCGGCGGCGGGCGCACTCTACCTGGCAGTAGCCGTGAACGAACTGGCGAGCGTGCTTGCCATCCTCACATTAGCGAGCTATCTGTTCCTGTACACGCCACTAAAACGAAGAACCCCGCTGTGCACATTGATTGGAGCTTTTCCAGGGGCCGTACCTCCCTTGATCGGTTGGGCCGCCGCGCGCGGGCGCTTGGACCCGGAGGCCCTGGCACTTTATGCGATGGTCTTCCTCTGGCAGTTCCCTCACTTCATGGCCATTGCCTGGATGTATCGGGAAGACTACTCGCGCGCTGGATATCTGGTCTTACCGACGGGCAAGGCAAGAAATAGTCTTGTAACCCTGCAGAGCTTCGCGGTTTCGCTAGCCCTCATCCCGGTTAGCTTGATCCCCACGATCAGAGGCGAATCGGGCCTGGTCTACTCTGCTGGTGCTCTCGTGCTCGGTTCGATCTTTCTTTATTGCAGCGCGCGTTTCGCATTTCACAGGTCCAACATCACAGCGCGGCAACTGCTCACCGCCTCAATAATTTATCTTCCGCTGGTTTTGATTCTACTCGTACTGGATAAGAAGTAACTGCTAATGCCCACCCTTGCCAGCGAGCGACTCGATGGGAGCTGCCCACGCTGAAAGGAAATTGTGCCTACAAACATTCGCCTGAATCACGCGCCGCTCTCTTTCGGCCTGGCCTTCGTTGGCGGATATGGCGACGCAGCCAGCTTCATTCTCGCCAAAACGTTCACTGGGCACGTGACCGGCAATCTGGTCCTGGGGGCAATTGCGGTAGCTGCTCACGATTGGCGGGCTACGATAGGAAATCTGTCAGCCATTGTGACGTTCTTGATCGGAGTTCTCCTCAGCACGCTTATCGTGCGTCCCCTCAAAGCGTGGCCCTCATGGTCGTTGCTTCCGACCGTCATGGGAATAGAGGTGATTCTGATCGTCACCGCATCTTTGGCGCTGGGATTAAATGTCGGCCACGGGATCGAAATATTTGTGGTTTTTGTGTCGCTGGCGCTGGGGATGCAAAACGGGGCATTTCGTCGCGAAGGTGGCATCACCGTTCACACAACATATCTCACAGGGACGATAACGAGCTTAATCTCAGCGGAAGCTGAAAAATATGTTTCCGATGCGGCTCCGCCATCTCCAAGAACTCCCGATCCCAAAATAGGTCTTCTCGGTGGAATCTGGATCGCTTTTGTTTTCGGCGCCGGGACGGGGGCAGCGATGGTCCTCCACTTCAAAGCCTTCGGAATGCTTGGAGCGGCGCTGGTATTGGTCTTGCTCATACTGCGCAATTCCATGGCTTCTCAAACACAATGACCTTCGATGCGTTCGGCGATCACCACGCGGCTCTTCCATGCCCGAACCGTTCGCCAGCAAAGGGCTACGCCTGTCGAATACGTTCCTCCGAAAACGGTCTCCCAATCGGTGATGAAGTTCCCCTCAGCGTCCTGCGCGCTCGCAGTTACGCGAAACGATGCGATGGAAGCGAGCCCCATTTCGAGCAGCGTATGCATGGGTTCCAGGACAACTGCCATGCGCTGGAACGCGGCAGTCCTTCCAATCATCGCTTCCGCATCGAGCCACAGGACGAAATCCTGGCTGTAGAACCGATCGAACAGCACCGAGAAAAGGGACTTCAAATCGAAAATCCCGGCCAGAAAATCCTCTCGACTCAAATCCACAATGGCCTGATTGAGTTCCGCTTCGCGCGCTTCTGCGCGAAGGCGCGCGGCACTGAATCCCACGATTTCCGAACTGCGCCAACGCTCGATCTCGTCAATGTGTTCGTTGAACCTTGCAACGCAGAGATCATCGACGTAGGCATGTTTCGCATCAAATTTCGGACCATGTGACCCACCGTCCTCAACGCGGCGAATGACCGCCGAACGTAGTACCTCGAATTCAGCCCGAAGATTCTTGACGGACTTATCCGCGGCGGCTTCATCCGCTCCAGAAGCAGTCGGCGTTCGGCCCTCCGTATTCGCCAGGAAATTCATCGGCAAGCTCGGCAGGCGACCGGAAACTTCCATCAGCGCCAAAAACTCCTTAGTCACCATCTCGGAAAGAAGATCCACCACCGAGCCGGACCGCGTGGCCCCGGCCCTCTCGCACTGCTCATCGCTCAAGCCCTGAAGCGCGTCTTCAAGTCGCTTCTTTCCCACTCTCAGTTCGATCGCCAAATTTGATTTCTGAAATTCCTTCGGACTCATTGCCCACCCCTGAGGAACTGACGGAATACTGCGATGTGGATTCCTTCGGGTGCGATTGCTTCAACCCGCTGCGCGGTCTGAAGCGCCCAATTATTCCTTCGTTCGCACTAATGCTGCTTGCCCCAAGTGATAGGCAAGGTGTGTGGTTCTTCCAAGCAGCACCGCGAAACGATTCCGATGCGGTTCCCGCGCGAAATCCTCTTCCGACACCGCCGTGTGACGCTGCGCCCAATCCGAGTCCGAGAACTTCGAGAGGCCCTCCCACAGCTTCTCGTTGATTTCTTGCCATGCGGCTCTGAGCGACTGTCCTGAGACAGTCAGCGGAACAGACTTGTCCGGATTCGAGATGAACATGCCGTCGAATTCAGGATGAAGCCTTTCTCCAATCCCCAGCAGTGGTAAGAGCCGATCGTTCGTTGCGGCAAGATGGCCCCAGAGATAGATCAGGCGGTTTTTCCCCGGCGCAACTTCTTGCTTAAGTTGTTCCGGCGACAGATCCCCAAACAATTTTTCCGCTCGTTCCACGTTGACTTTCCACCCGCGGAGTGCGGAATCGATCAGCGACTTCTCTGTAGTCATCACTTACCTCCCTTTGGTTCGGAAGAAGCGCATGCGCTCAGCCGCGCGGCTCCCGCCCTTTCAGTTAAACCTGCGCTCTCCCGCCGTCTACGAACAGTTCGATACCCGTGACGAAACTGGAGTCGTCCGACGCCAGAAACAACGCCACCTTTGCGACTTCCTCGGGTTGCCCCATGCGTCCCATCGGGATGGCGGAAACAATCCGCGAAATCACATCTGGAGATTGCCGACTCACGAGCGGCGTATTGATTGGACCGGGACTGACCACGTTGGAACGGATACGGCGTTCCTTCAGATCTGTAGTCCAGGTTCGCACAAAAGAACGTATGGCAGCCTTACTCGCGGCGTAAACGCCGAAGCCGCCAGTACCCTTAACGCTTGCCACAGAACCGTTGAGAATGATCGAGCCGCCATCCTTCAACAGCGGCAAGGCCTTCTGCACCGTGAATAGTGCTCCCCTCACATTGATGTTAAATAGTTTGTCGAAATGCTCTTCGGTGACGGCCCCAAACGGCACAAACTCACCAACGCCGGCATTGGCGAATACAATATCGATTCGCCCCTTCACCTTAGCGACTGTCTCGTAAAGACGATCGAGGTCAGCCATCTGCGCAACGTCTCCCTGAACTCCAGAAACGTTGCTGCCGATTTCCTTCACGGCCTCGTCCAGTTCCTTCTGCCGGCGGCCCGTGATGAAGACATAGGCGCCCTCTTTGACGAAAAGTTTTGCAGTGGCCAATCCAATCCCTTCTGTCCCGCCTGTAATGACGGCCGTCTTGCCCTCGAGCTTTTTCGTCATTGGCTTTCTCTCGCGCCATTCAGGAAAAAGATCATCGTCACCGGCTTCGTGCCTTTGTTTCGCCACGCGTGGCGCGTGCCGTTTTGCACCACCACGTCGCCACGCTTCAGATGCAGAGTCTCGGCGTCGTCCAATTCCAGCCACATCTCTCCGTCGTATACAACCGAGTAGTCGACGGTGTTCGTCTTGTGCATCCCCGGATCTTCTTTTTCGAAGTGATCGGCTAAGCCTCTGAGGCGAACCAGCGCCTCGCTGCGCGCGGCTTCACTGTCAAACGACGGGTCCGCAAACACCGCACCCGGCGGAAACGTCACGAAGTGAAGACTGGTGCCGCCCGGTCCCGGAACGACCGACTCGGGATAGCGATCGAGTCTTTGCTCCTCGCGTAAGTCCGGCGTGGTCGGGTTTACCCACACAAGCGTGTGTTCGTAGTCGGGCACACTCTTGAACTCATACGCTTCCAGTTGCTCGTCACTTTGAACCACGGACTTCCCGTTTACATTTCCCGTCACGATACGACGATAAGTACTCGGTTTCTTTTCGCGCTTGGACAACTCTCTTTTCTTAGCGGCCCTTACACTCATCACTTGATCTCCCGCATCGGCAATTTTCAGAACCTGCCTCCAGAAAATTCTCGCCTGCAAACGGGCGCAGTCCAAGCCGCCCGGGCGCTACCGCTAAGCGGCGGAAGCCTTCCCGTGATACGCAGGCACAAACACATCCTGCACAAATGTTTCAAACGAAGTCCGCGTCGTGTTTTCCGCCGAACGCGGCTCTTGCGCAGCAAGAACTCCGTCGTTGATGGCCTGGAACATCTCGATGTACACCGCCGCTTTCTTCGGCGAAAAACCCATTTGTATCAGCCCTTGCGCCAACTGGTCGTACGTAAGCTGCTCGTAACGCAGATCGGGCTTGCCAATGCCGCGCGCAATCACCGCGGTAACTTCCGTCATGGTCAGATCCCGCTCGCCAAGCAGTTCGCGCGTTTCTTTGCCGGAAAAATCCAAATCCAAAATGCGTTGCGCGGCGTAGTGACCGACGTCGGGCGTCGCGATCATGGGCATCTTTAGGTCGGGCAGCAGCGCATGTCCGAAAATTCCCATCCCCTGGATCATGCCGATCGCCGCTAGATTGTTCTCCATGAAATACGCGGCGCGCAGGTGCAGCA
The DNA here is from genome assembly GCA_049287725.1 of Candidatus Acidiferrales bacterium. Taxonomy (GTDB): domain Bacteria; phylum Acidobacteriota; class Terriglobia; order Acidiferrales; family UBA7541; genus Palsa-295. Next base: position 94,317 of record JBAQGJ010000170.1, read on the forward strand.
CGTTCAACCCGCTGATCGCGTTGAGTTTTTGCTCCGAAGAATGCAGCCCGGTGACCGGCCCGGTGCCTTCTGGGACATGCGCGCCGTAGCTGCTCAAGTACACTGCGTAGCGCAGCCCGGACTCCTTCACGGCTTTCGCGAACGCATCGCTCTGTCGCTCCTGTTCCTCCCGGGTGTTAATTGGCGGCAGCAGCAAGTAGGCCGCGCGCGCGCCGCTGAAGGCTTTCGTGAGCGCGGATGAATCGCTCATGTCGGTCGTGAACGCTTCCGCGCCTTTGCGCACAAAGCGCTGCAGCCGCCCCGCGTCGCGCCCTAAGACGCGCACCTTCTTGCCCTTCGATAGCAACAAGTCGGCGACGATCGATCCCGTGTTGCCGCTCGCTCCCAAAATCACATACACGGAATCCTTTTCGATAGCGGCAGTATCTTTAGAGCTGTTCATATTCGCCTCTCCTTTTTTTACGCAGATCGTTGGCGCCGAAACCAGCACCGGACTTACCAACCCGCCTGAATGCCGCTTCCTTTCGATTAACTCGGCTGCCATCCGGGTGCTCGCGTATACATGTGATTATAATATGCACATATTGATGCAAAAAATCATCGCCTCGCCGAACGGATCTCCCCAACTACATCGGCGAGGGTTATTCCCTCGAGAGTATCCTCGAAGCTGTTCTGCGCTTTTTTTAGCACCGACGACATACACCCCTTAATGTTGCGGCTGATCCGGCATCTCTCCTCTACAGGATAGCTATGAATCGCGAACGTCGGTGGCGCCGCGCTAGCCCGATAAATGTCCAAAAGTGTTATTTGCTTAGGGGAACGCGTAAGCGTGCTAGCGCCGTTCTTACCGCGCGTTGTGACGATTAGGCCTGCCTTGGAGAGCTTCGAGAGAGATTTCCTAACGAAGGTGGGATCCGCATTCACGCTTTCAGCGAGCGTTGCCGAAGTGGTCGCCTTGCCGTGGAAAAAAGCAAGAGCTGCCATGACATGCGCAGCAACGGTAAATTGAACGCTAGTCGCGGACATCAAGTCTCCTTCCGCAATATGTGATGTTTAATCGCACAATAAGGATACAATTTTTTGCGATCGAGCGGAATTGCCGGTTTAGCCCTCCGTACACGTTTACGGCCAAAGACAACAGACCGTTCAGACCTACTTTCCTTGGGATTTGCTGCTCGTAAGACCTTGCTATGAAGCTACGTTGTTGTTACGGGTTAGTGCTTCGTCTTCAGAATCGCGCCCTGAAATTAATCCCTTCAGCGCCGGATAGTCGGTATACCCTTCCGGCCCTGGAGCATAAACTGTTGGCCAACGGATTTCGTTGAGTGCGGCGCCGGCCAGAAAACGTTCTGGCAGATCGGGATTGGCAATGTATGGTCGCCCAAACGCGATGGAGTCCGCCCATCCTTGCTCGATCAGGCGGTTCCCCCGCTCCTGGGTCATCTCGACATTAGCGATGAGGTGCCCCTGGTAGAGCTGCCTGAAATGTTGGAACATGCCGTCGCCAGCCAAGTGTTCCAGCGGACCTCCAGTGAAGTCCGTGGTCGCGCCCATCACTAGGAGGTGCGCGAGACCATAGTCGTTCAACTTCTCGACCACGTATTCGATCCCCGGCAGAGTGTCACCGTTGGCCACGAATGGCCCAGATATATTCATCGGTCCGATCCTGATGCCCACGCGGCCGGGATCCACGTGGTCGAGCACAGTCTCAACAACCTCGAAGAGGAACCGTGCGCGGTTCGCCGTAGAGCCTCCATATTCGTCTCGACGAAGGTTTGTGGCGCTATTCAAAAATTGGGCGATAAGGTACAGGTAATTGGCTTGGATCTGTACGCCATCGAAGCCTGCCTGCATCGCATTTCTCGCCGCGGCTCCGAAATCGGCGACCGTCGCGCGAATCTCATTTTTAGTCATCGGACGAGGAGTCACGGTGGGCTTTCGCCCTGAAGGAGTAACGCTCTCCTGCTCGGGATTCACATCGGAAGCGGACATCGGCAAAGCTCCGCCGAAGAATTCCGGATGTGAGAGGGCTCCGGTATGCCAGAGCTGCGCGAACATCGAACCGTCCCTCTTGTGAACCGCATCGGTCACGGCTCGCCATCCGCGAACTTGCTCGGTGCTCCACAGACCCGGAGAATCGGCCCAGCCATAAGCAGCAGGGCTGATCTCGGTGCCTTCCCCTATGATGAGTCCGGCGGAGGCGCGCTGCGCGTAGTAGTCGGCGTGCAATCCGGTGGGCGCATGCGCAGGGTTGGACGCGCGCATGCGAGTAAGCGGCGCCATTACGATCCTGTTCCGCAACTCTAACTTGCCCATGCGGACGGAAGTAAAGAGCGGCTCTGTCTTCGTGTATTCACCCATGAGCGTGTCCCTCGGTTCACGCATTCATTCCGCCATCCACGGTAAGATTCGCTCCGGTGATGTACGAGGACTCCGGACCAGCCACAAATGCCACCATCGCAGCGATCTCATCAACGCTCCCATAGCGGTCGAGTGCTGTGGCGGCCTTCTGCGGCACGGCCCAATCACCCGCGGCGGGATTCAATTCCGTGTCGATCGGACCGGGCTGCACGTTGTTTACCGTGATGCCCCGGCTCCCGATCTCCCTGGCCAGCGCCTGAGTGAACATCTTGACGGCTCCCTTCGTGCCCGCGTATGGCACAAGCCCGGGCGCCGCGACGCGTTCACCCACGGCCGAACCGATCATGATGACGCGACCGCCGCTCTTCATGTGCTTCAGCGCCGCCTGTGTCGCGACGAATACGCCGCGTACATTGATATCGAGCACGCGATCCAGCTCTTCCAGCGTCGTCTCCTCGAACGGTTTCGGAATGGCCGTGCCGGCATTGTTCACCAGCACATCGAGCCGGCCGAAGGTTGCAAAGGTCTTTTCGACGGCGGCATTAACCGCGTCGGCATCGGCGGCGTCCGCTTGAATCGCGATCGCCTTTCCGCCGGCTCGTTCAATTTCCTTGACGACAGACGCTGCTGCGTCCACACCCTTCGTGTATGTAATCGCAACTTTCGCTCCGTCCGCGGCCAAACGCTTCGCGATAGCAGCGCCAATGCCGCGCGAGCCGCCCGTAACCAATGCAATCTTTCCTTCCAAATTCTTTGCCATCGTCTTTCTCCTTTACGCTCAGTCATGCCGAACCAGACGTATGCCTGTCAGGCATGAGTCCAATTCTGTTTCTTGCGAGAAATCGCTAATCTCACCGCATCAGATGCGTTGAATGGCTCTTCGTCGCGCCTTGGCGGATACTTTTGTAAGCTGAAGAGCGATGCTTTCGGGGTATGTCAGTTAAAGATGAACTTCAGATCGTAACGGTAGGCGAACCTACTTCAGCGAATTCCTCTGTGCATCTCTGGCGGCAGTTTGCCTGGCAGTCTTTCGCATGCGAACGACAACCCCACCCTCTTCGAAGCGCACTTCATCCATGAACGCTTTCATCAGGTAGATGCCTCGGCCATGCACGAATCCTGTATTTTCCGGAGCCGTGGGATCCGCCACCTTGTTAATGTCAAATCCGCGTCCCTCGTCCTTTACGGCGATGGAGACTTCATCGCGTCCACAGCAGCAGTGAACGTAGACGTGCTTTCGGCGATTCTCATGATTGCCGTGAACGATCGCGTTTGCGAGGGCTTCCCGCAACGCGATCTCCACGTCGGCCTCGCCCTCCGGAACACAGCCGCTCTGCCTGATCAAAAGCACGAGCCTATCGACGAAGGGAGAAATCGCAGCCACTTCGCTTGGCAAAGAGCGCTTCAGCTCGATGCAAGCGCCGTCTTGTTCGCTGGCTATGGTCATCGATAATCCTGCCCGTCGAAATTTGCTGCTTTCAAACGTAAGTCGGGAATGTAGTTCCGAACATGGGCCGCTTGCTTTTCGACTGTTCCTCCGTCGCTTCATCCTGAATCACGTCCCAATGCTCCACCAGAACGCCATCCTTGATGCGAACGATATCGGCCGCAATCCAGTTCACGGGCAGGCCGAAGCCCGAAAATCGCCCGTGCAGAATCACGACGTCTCCCTCAGCCACGATCACTCCTGGTTCGTATTTCAAGGTCGGCGGGATGCTCTTGATCAGGTTGAAGAGACCCTCACGGCCGGGCTCGATATGCGCGCTGTGTTGAATGTAGTCAGGCGACCAGAAACGTTCAGCGGCTGCATAATCGCGCTTGTTGAACAGAGTGTCGAAGGCCTCTAGAACCAGAGCTTTATTTTTCGATTCAATCGTTTCACTCGCCACTTTCACTTTTGCCATTTGCCGTCTCCCCTGTTCGTCCAGGTAATTCCAGTTGACTCAAGCAATAGGCGAATCCTCAAAGTTTCGACCCGCCGTCCACCGGGATGTTCGCTCCCGTGATCCAGCGGGCCGCGTCTGACGCCAGGAACGCCACTACATCCGCAACATCCTCTGGTTTGCCGATCCGCTTCAACGCTTGCATTCCAAGCGCTGCCTCCCGGCCTGCTTCGGTCTTGGTGAAATTCGAAATGTCAGTGTCGATTACGCCCGGAGCAACCGCATTCACGCGGATTCCCCGCGGCCCCAGGATGGCCGCCCAGTATTTGACCAGAGTCTCCAACGCTCCCTTCGTCGAGGCATACACAAGGATCGAAGGGTTGTCCAAACCGGGCTTCCCAACTACGGCGCGCGCCGCGAGCGAAGTGATTACAATGATGTTCGAACCTTCGCCGAGCAAGGGCAGGAGTTGCTGCACCAGGAAAAATGGACTGCGCACATTCGTTGCATAGAGATTGTCAAAATCCTCCACCGTGTGATCCTTGATGGTTGCCGCCTTGCTGATTCCGGCGTTGGAAACCAGCACATCCAATCGCTCCCCAACGATCGAGCGAACTTCGCTGGCGAGCAGCATTGCTCCATCGGCAGGTCCCAAGTCCGCCTTGATCGCATCCGCGCGTCCGCCCTTAGCGCGGATGGCGGCGACTAGCGATTCCGCATCCTGCGCAGAACGCCCGTAGTGAACCAAAACACGCGCCCCAGCTTCCGCAAGCGCCGCTGCCGTCGCGCGGCCAATTCCGCGTGACGCGCCGGTCACCAGTGCTGTTTTACCTTGCAGTGAAGCCATTTATAGACCCTCCAAATTCAGCTCGCGCGTGACTGAACACCCGCCACAATTCCTTACGGCACAGCTCAGAACACTTCCTTAGATTGCCAGGCTAGGTATTGGAAGCGCTCTGGAGCATACTTTATTCGGCTGGGAGCGATGCTTCACAAGCATGGGAGTGGGAATGGAATTACGACATCTTCGTTATTTCCTCGCAGTTGCCGAAGCAGGAAGCCTCACGGTCGCGGCAGAGCGAGAACTGCACACCTCACAACCTTCGCTGAGCCGGCAGATTCGAGATCTTGAAGACGAAGTGGGCACGCAACTCCTGACGCGAAGAGCTCGCGGAATCGAACTGACGCCCGCTGGTCGAGTTTTTCTCGATCACGCCCGCTCCGTGCTTTCGCAAGTCCAAGCGGCGGCAGAGGCTGCTCGCCGCATCGCTCATCCGGCAAAGCCGTGCTTCGTGATGGGTTTTCTTACTGGCCACGAACTGACCTGGATGCCCGAAGCCATAAAGATCTTGCGCGACGAACTGCCGAACGTCGACGTGATGATATCGAGTCAACACTCCCCGCTGCTTGCCGACGGCCTTTCGAAAGGAAAAATCGATGCGGCTTTTCTGCGAAGGGAGATAGGTGTGCCAGGGTTGGCCTACCGCCTTCTCGTGAAGGAGCCCTTGATGGTGGTCTTGCCGAGTGATCACCGCCTCGCACGGCAACAAGCTATCAGTCCGCGGGATCTAGTCGGCGAGCCGTTCGTGATCGTGTCGCGCACCGCTCCCGTGCTGCGTACGGTCATCGACAAGTATTTCAAACGGTCCGGAATCAATATCAAGCCGGCTCACGAGGCGGATCACGTCACCATGGGAATTTCCTTGATTGTATCCACGCGCGGCGTAGGTCTGTTACCTGCTTACGCACAGAAGTTTCTCCCTGCTTCTGTCACGAGTCGCCCACTGAAGGGAGATACGCCAACGGTCGAACTGGTCTTCGGCTACAAAAAGTCCAACCAGTCCCCCATCTTGAAACTTCTGCTTTCAAAATTAGACGACCTCGTCGCTCGCGCCTCGAACAAGGCCAGATAAAACTCCGAATCGTAATACTGAAACGTGCCTTCGTTACGGCTGATCCGTTCTGTGAATGACCTGTTCGAGTGGATCGTAAAGAGAGACGAGCGATGTTCTTGTGATCCGCGCGCTCATCTTGATTTCTTCTTTTTATTAGTTGACCATTTCGGGAGGAGTTCGCGTGGCGGGCCCTGAGTTAGACGATTCGCTCCGAGCCGAAGGCGAACTCGAGCGCAGAGTGCCTGTGCGCGCGCAGGGGTCTAAGCAGCGGATTCCCTGAATCGGCGCGCGATTCTTTGGTCTTACGGAGGTCATATGCATTTGATCGCACGGAGTCTTGGATTACTAGCACTTTCGACAAGCGTGCTGCTAGTCGGCGGCACGAGTCCGCGTGGCGCGGTTCACGCTGGGCTAGATGCTCACAGTTCTGCAAGCGACGCTGCCGACGCGACGCAAGCAAAGATCGCGTTAGCGATGTCGGCTGGACCGGCTGATATCGCTCCCTCTGCGACAATCATTGATACGGACGCTCAGGGCAAAACCATCGTGCTCCGTGAAGGCAACAACGGTTTCACCTGCATGCCCGGCGATCCAAAGGTCATCGGCAAACCAGCCATGTGCGTCGATGCTGCTTCAATGCAATGGTTCGCGGACTTTAAAGCCCACAAACCAAAACCCACCAACACAGTCCCTGGCATCACTTACATGCTGGCCGGAGCCACGCAGCGCAGTGACACCGATCCGAACGACACGATCAGTCCGGCAATCCACGTAGGCCCGCACTGGATGATGATGTGGCCCTTCGATCCCAAGACCACCGGCCTTCCAACCAAGCACAAGCCGACGGGAGCCTACATCATGTGGGCCGGCTCGCCCTACGCTCACCTGCATGTCATGGGGCGGCCCTGAAAAAGTAAATCATGAGCGCGATTTGACGCGGGCCACTAATTGCCATCAGCCATTTCGAGTTGCAGCGATTGTCACCATCCGGCCTTCGCTTCGACCGGAAATGGAGAGGCCGGCGGCTGAAAGTTCAGCAACCACCCACTCCGAAGGAAGACGAAGCTTCCTGTAGCTGCTTTTATGCAGCGTCCAATTGCCCGCGTCGTCACGAAGATTAATCAGATCGTGGACGATAACGGTTTCGGCCGTTTCGTATTCCAGAAAGCAAGTCATCACGCGGCGGTCATCGCTCCGTACAGGAATAAACCGGTCGAGACCAAATAATTCGCCGCTCGCAAGATCTCGATAGTTGACCACGAACTTCCCGCCTGGTTTCAGCGCGCGAGCGACGGACTGGAATAAGCGCGAAACTTCCGGCCGGCCGGGCAAGTGAGTCAACGTATCGCCCATGCAGACTGCCATCTCCGCCGACGCCGGACGAACCAGGGAATCGAGCTCGCGCAAATCAGCATGCTTCGCCGCAATATTCCGCGATCCAACCCTAGCCGAAAGATTCCGCAGCAGCTTCTCGCTGGTATCAATCGCGATTACTTCATACCCGCGATCGGACAACGCAAAAGATTGAAACCCCGAGCCGCATCCAAGATCCACGGCGAGGCCGCTAGCGCGTTCCTTTCCGATGACTTCGTCCAGGATGGCCTGTTGTTCGGCGACTTTGGCTTCAAACGGCAACCCGAACATCCACTCATAGTGGTCCGCCAATAGGTTCTCGTAATGTTCTGCAGCACTGACGGGCAGCGAAGAGGTCATAGCTGTTCGGGAGTCACAGAGCACAACGGCCGCGCGATCACACAATCCTGATCAGCGGATCGGTTCGCGGTAGAACGTTTCCTACCAGGTTCGCGCTTCCGCCGCGCTCCGCAAAGTCGCGAACGAACCGGTCAGCAACTTTCTCCGCCATCGAAAGCAACAAGCCTCCCGCAGTTTGAGGATCGAAGAGCAAGGTCTTGGTAATCTCCTCGACTTTCGGCCCGAATTCCACCGCGCATTCAGCGAATTCGCGATTGGCCTTCAAACCTGCCGGCACGCACCCAGCGTTTACGCTTTCCACAGCTCCAGCGAGCAACGGTATTTTTGCTGCTTCGATTCGCAAGCTGACCTTGCTGGCCAAAGCAATTTCGCGAGCGTGTCCAATCAGGCCGAAGCCGGTGATGTCCGTCGCGCCGTGGACGTCGCCGCCCAGTTCAGCTGCAGTTTCGGCGGCAAGTTTGTTGAGTGTGGTCATGGATTTTGTAGCAGCTTCGATCCACGCCTGTTCCGCTTTGCCCTGCTTGATAGCGGTCGAAATAACACCCGTCCCAAGCGCTTTGGTGAGCACCAGCACGTCGCCAGCTCTCGCTCCGCCATTCGCCAGAATCCGATTGGGATGAACGGAACCAGTAACCGCATATCCGAACTTGATCTCTTCATCCCGAATGCTGTGCCCGCCGATCACCGTGCATCCCGCTTCGATCATTTTCGATAGTCCGCCGGCGAGAATTTGTCCGAGAATCTCCAGATCTCCCTTCTCGGGAAAACAGACCATCGCCAACGAACTGATCGGGCGCCCTCCCATGGCGTAGACATCGCTCAGAGCATTCACCGCCGCAATCTGTCCGAAGGTGTAAGGGTCATCTACGATTGGAGTGAAAAAATCTACAGTTTGCACCAGCGCGAGTTCCGGCGATATTTTATATACGCCGGCGTCATCGGCGGTATCAAAGCCGACCAGAACATTCGGGTCGGATTGCCTTGGCAATTTTCCAAGAACGGAGTCCAGCGCCGCCGGACTTAACTTGGATGCTCAACCGGCTGACTTCACCGCTGCCGTAAGGCGTACTTGCTCGACTGGTTTCATACGCCGATTGTACAGGCCGCGTGGAGATAGTTGAAATGCGAACCAGGGAAGAACGCCCTCATCGATGCTCCACTACTTCGGGTTTGAATCGAGTTACGGTTTCTTGTAACTTCTACCCGGCGGCGCACTCTAATTCCGTAGCGGTTACCAAACGTACCCGCGCGCACACAAGCAGAGGCATACAAAAATGGATCAGCCCTCGGCAGAAGCCGCTTCGCACGACGGCCTGATCCGTCCTGTGCCGCCAGGCGGTTTCGCCGTCGGACTGGGCTTAACCAACGAATGCAATTTATCCTGCTCGTTCTGTTACCGCGACCCGGCCCGTCTTGACCGCCTGAGCCTCGAACAAGTTCGTTCCGCGATGGCCAGTCTCCCAATCCGCTCCGTCAATCTCGGGACGGGCGAAAATGGAATGCATCCGCAGTTCCGCGAAATCCTGGCGTTCCTCCGAACGCTGCCGGTAAAACTCACCATCACCTCGAACGGCCACAGCGTCGCCGTGCTCACCGACGAAGAGTTGCGCGCCTTTCACGATGTCGAGTTTTCCCTCGATTATGCAACCGAGGAAAAACAGGACGCCCAACGCGGCGCTGGCAATTGGGCGTTGATCCACGAGCAAGCAGCACGTTGCGTGCGGCTCGGAATTCCGGTCACCTTCATCGCGGTCATGATGAAAGCCAATTATCTCGGCTTGGCAAACGTAGCGCGCATTGCCAAGCGCTACGGCGCCCCGCTGCGCGTCAACGTCTATCAAGCGGTGCGCTCCGACCTTTACGCCCTGACCTACGAAGAATATTGGCAAGGCTTCCGCGCGTTGTTTGCGGAAACTGACGTGATCGCGATTGGCGAACCACTGGTTCGCGCGATGGCAGGTTTGCCTGCAAGAGTGAGCGGCTGCGGAGCGAGCACCGTACGCGTCACCCCTCGCGCCACCACGCAACCCTGCGTTTATTGGCCCGGCGCCGGCGAACCGCTCTCGCTGCTGCTCTCGCTCGGTTCGGAAATCGTGGAAACTTCGCCTTTCGTGGAAGCGCGCACCGCACCCGAAGCATGCCGTTCGTGTGAGTACCTAGCTTCTTGCTACGGCGGATGCGCGGGACGCCGCCGCCTGCAAAACGCTCTGCACGAACCGGATTATTACTGCCCCATCGTCAAAGGTAAAAACGAAAAGCTGGAAGTTCAAATGGCTCCGGCGCGCGAACTCCCCAAAGGCGAAAGCGCGTGCACCACCATCGTTCTCGCCCGTGATTAGGTTTGCGCTTTGCTAGCAACGCAATGGCAGGTAACGGCCCAGCACGATCGAAAAAAGTTTCCGAACCACGGAGCGAGAAAACCATGTCAACGACGCACCAATCATCACTCAATAATTCCCAAGAACCCCCGCAGCCGAACGCACGCATCGCGTTGGTGATCGTACGGCTGACCATCGGCGCAATGCTAGTGTGGGTCTTCTTCGAAAATCTGGGCAAAGGCCTCTACACGCCATCCGGCTACGCCGGGCTGATCAACTACTACATCCAACACGGACACGCTCCGGCCATATGGAAGTCGGTCGAGGCCGCCGCAGCAAGTCACGCCGCAATGGCGGCTCCAATGCAAGCAGTCACCGAGATCGGTCTCGGAATTCTGCTCGTCATCGGTCTGCTCACGCGCCCTGTCGCCTTTGTAGCGTTTTTGTACCTGGCCAGCCTGTGGATGTCCGAGTGGGGCACCGCGTGGATTTGGGAACTCCTGGTTCCGGTGATGGCATCGCTCGCACTCTGTGTGGGGCGCGCTGGTCGAACCTGGGGGGTTGACGCATTGCTCGCACGACGCTCGCCGGCTTCCCAGTGGTGGTGAGTTGAGCCAAGTTCCAGTGCGAGTCTCGGTCATCATTCCTACTCACAACGAAGCGGAATCGATCGGCCGCGTCTTAGCGGATCTTCCCGCCGATCTCGTCACAGAAGTTTTGGTCGTGGACAGCAATTCCACCGACGGCACTCCCGAGATCGCCGCAAAAATGGGCGCCCGCGTCCTGCACGAACCGCGTCGCGGATATGGCCGCGCGTGTTTGACCGGGCTGGCCGCCACCAATACTCCTGACGTCGTAGTGTTTCTCGACGGCGATTACAGCGACCGACCGGATGAGTTGTTGCTTCTCTTGAATCCAATCATCGACGGCCGCGCCGATATCACGCTGGGTTCGCGCCTCGGAAAGCACAGCACTCACGGCGCGATGGCGTGGCACGCAGCGTTTGGGAATCACCTCGCCGCGGCCCTGATCCGATTTTTGTATGGTGTAAAGATCAGCGACCTCGGACCATTCCGCGCCGCGCGCGCCGATGTCATTCGCCATCTGGAGCTCAAGGAGAACACCTACGGCTGGGCGGTCGAAATGATTCTGAAGGGCACGCTCAAGGGATTTCGCATCGTTGAGGTGCCGGTGAGCTATTATCCGCGCATCGGTAGGTCAAAAATCAGCGGCACGCTGAGCGGCACAGTCGGAGCGGCGTGGTTCATCTTCTCGCTGATAGTGCGCTATTATTTTCAGCGTCGCAGGACTGGAATTCCGCGGCCAGCGTGAATCTTCGCACAGCGATCTCCTATGGAATCTTCCATCAAAGCGACAATACCTCTGCCTGACGCCGGTCGCACGCTGGTGGTCATGGCGAAAGCGCCCAGGCCCGGCATGGTCAAGACCCGTTTGACTAACAGCCTGTCGGTGGAGGCCGCGACTGAATTTTATCGCTGCCTTTTGGACGACACCATCGTGCTCGCGCAATCGCTCAAAGGCGTGAAGGTTTCGATTCTCTGCCCCGCTCCGGATCGCGAAGACCTAGTGCAGTTGGTCCGCGGTGAAGTAGACGTCGTGGCGCAAAAAGGCGACGGCCTAGCCGCCGGTCTCACATCAGTGTTCGCGCACTTCACCGCGCCTGGTGCGCAACGCGTAGTCGCCTTCAATAGCGACAGCCCGCATCTACCCGCTTCGATTCTCGAAGGCGCGTTCGAAGCCCTCACCGATCACGATGTGGTCGTCGGACCCACGCATGACGGCGGCTATTATCTCGTCGGCGCCAAGGCCGCGCATCCGGCGCTTTTCGATGGCGACGGCATGGGCACAAAGAGCGCGTTTGACGGCCTGCTCGCGCGCGCTCGCGGATTGCAACTTTCCATTGGCTTCACGGATCCCTTCTACGACGTGGACGTGGAAGGTGACCTCACTCGGCTAGCCGCGGAATTGCGCCTCGCTCCAGCGCGCGCGCCACGCACCGCCGCTTGGCTGGAACAGCGGGGACAGGAAGCGGCAAAATTGCGGGCGGCCACGGAAGCGCAGTGAACCTCACGCCATCCCGCAGGCTCTACGGGCTCGGCGCGATTCTGTTTGTGGCTCTGCTGATCTGCTCACGCAGCACGAGCAGCGTCGGCGAACCTGCGTTCATCATTCCACTGCTGATCGCAGGAATTGCGTACCTCCTCGCCATTCGCGAGTTTTTCTCCACGCCGAAATTTCCGCGTCACGTCATCATCCTCGGGCTCGTGCTTGCCGCTCTCTGGCATCTTCCGTTTCTGGTGCAGGCGCCGGGGCCCGACGACGACGTTCATCGCTACGTTTGGGATGGCCGCATCCAGCGCCTCGGCTTGAATCCATATATCGTCGTTCCCAATGACCCAGCGCTCGCCGGCCTGCACACAGCCGAAACCCGCACGCTGAACAACCCCGAAGTCCCCAGCCCGTATCCACCGGGTGCAGAGCTTTTTTTTCGCGCCGTCACGGCGATTCACGAGTCCGTCTTTGCGCTGAAAGTAGCTTTTGTGCTGTGCGATTGTGGAATTGTTTTCGTCTTACTCGATATATTGCGCCGTAGCGGACAAGCAGCGCACTGGGTTCTCGCCTACGCCTGGAATCCGCTGCTGCCGATTGCAGTGGCGGGCAGCGGCCACGTTGACATCCTCGGCGCGCTGCTGCTTTTGCTGTCCGCGGCCGCGCTCGAACGGCGCTGGCGCACAATTGCCGCCGTGTCGTTTGCATTGGCTGTGGCCGTGAAATTTCTCCCGATCGTATTGCTGCCGCTCTACTGGAAGCGCATTCGTGTGCGTGACGGCGCGCTCGCGGCAGCCGTGGTCGCACTCCTATATATTCCGTTTCTCAACCATGGACGGATCCCGTTCGGCTCGCTCGCCACATTCGTGCAAAGATTTCGCTTCAATGATCCCGTGTTTGCAACGCTCCAACACGTAGCGACTCCGCAGCTCATCGCAGCGCTGGCCGCGCTCGTCGGCGTTCTCACCGCAATCTGGATCAGAATCAAGTCCCCGGCGCACTCTGCGGAAAAATTCGCGTGGCCCATGGCCGCATCGCTTCTATGCGCACCGGTCGTATATCCTTGGTACCTTCTCTGGCTGCTGCCGTTCGTGCGTTCCGCCTCAACGCTCCCGCTCATCATCTGGACAATCAGCATCATCCCCACATACTACGTCTGGCATCTGCGCACGCTCGATCGCCCGTGGGTGGTTCCGGGCTGGATAATGCTGCTGGAATTCGGATCGGTAGCAATAGCAGGCGCAATTATCGTGTATCGCCGATTCACACGACCGGCGATAGCGTAATGCTAAATTAACTAGGCTCTCGGCGCGAATGCGATCTGCACACCGCCGCGCAGTGCCCTACGCGGTCACATCACCCTGCGCGAACACAATCACCCGAGGTGTGCTATATAATGCGCCGGGAACCAAGCAAGGGTTCGGTTGGCTGGTGCGGACCATGAGCGAAGGGCACTGCGCCGCCACGCTTTTGCAGAATCTGAAGCCATCGCCCTTCATCCAATCGAGCGTCCATTTAATAAAGGAGCGAACTCCGTGCGAAATGCAAGCCGTATAACGATAATTTGTCTTCTGGCCTTCGGGGCGCTGATCTTTGCCGCAACTTCCCGCGCACAGACCCGCGCGCCCATCGCCGATGAAATCGCCAAGGCCTATGGCCTCGATTCGTGGGGGCAAGTCGAAGCGATCCGCTATACCTGGAATGTAACGTTCCCTGGAGTGACTCTCTCCCACGCGTGGGTCTGGGAGCCCAAGACCGGAAAGGTTTCCTTTGAAACAAAGGACAAAGACGGCAAGCCGGTTAAGGTTACCTACAATCATTCTCAGCTCAGCGGCGAACCTGCCAACGTAAAAGACGAAGTAGATCCGGCTTTCATGAACGATCAGTATTGGCTGATTTTCCCCTTCCATGTTGCCTGGGACACCGGCGCCAGCGTGACAGACAAGGGCAAGCAAAAACTCCCGCTGGGGAAAGGCACCGCCGACCAGGTCATAGTGAAATATCCCGCGGAGGGCGCCGGTTACACCCCCGGCGATACCTGGGAACTTTTCGTTGGCCCCGACCATCGCGTCCAGGAATTCGTTTACCGTCGCGGCGGACCGAAAAAGCCAAGCATCGTCATCGCGACATGGGCGGGCTACAAGAAGGCGGGCCCGATTCTGATCTCCACCGAACACCGCGGCACCGCCGACGGCAAGCCGCTACACCTCTGGTTTACGGACGTCGCCGTCAAGCTGACCGGCTCGGACACCTGGGTGGACGCCAAATAATCAGCGGTGGGCGATATCGGGCGTCGCAGAAGTACGGAGGCTACCAGCTAGCGCGCGGTACTAGGGCACGAGAAATCGTGCCCAGCCGACCGGCTAGTAGCCTTTCACTTTGATCACGATGTAATCGAACGCCTTCGAACCTTCGAGCAAGAGCTGGTGCGGCGTGCGCGGAGGAATCCGCACGATGTCGCCCGCCGCAAGCTTCACGCGCGATCCGCCTTCGATCGTTCCATTGCGTTTTTCATGCGGTGCCGTCGTTTCTCCGTTCACCAGCGTCCCGCCCACCAGCAAAGTCGCCGATCCGGATTGGACGATAATCACGTCCACCTGCGTCTCGTGCCATTCAGCCTGCCCGTCGGCGATTCTGTGCACCAACGACATCGACTCGTTCGGATAATCGGCCAACTGCTGTACCGCAATCCGCTGCGCGCTTGTCGAAGCCTCGGCGTCGAGTTTCATTTCTACCTGCCCGATAGCCTCCCTGCTCCAGTGCCCAAATCCGGCCGGAGTATCAACAACCGGGGCGGCCAACACCCCAGCAACCGCCAGCGGCAAAACCATCCAGATTTTGTTCATATCGCATTCCCCCGATCTTCATCGAGTTAAGCCTGCATCTCAGCCTCGGAATTCATTCTGCCAGTAATCGCGATTGATAAGGACTTCTGGTAGGAAAAAATCTTGGCCGTGCGCATAACCCCTACAAAGTGGAGACTCCCGGGGTCATCCTGCTGCAAGATTCCCAGTAAGCGATTCGCGAGCCATCCGGTCTCATTGCAGGTGCGTATTAATCTCCGCGCTCAAAGCATCCAGCTTGTTCTTCTGATACGCTTCCGCATCCGGACGCGAAAACGCCGGACGCGCTGCCTCAATTAATTTGTGCGCTTGCGCGTAATTCCGTTGCCGCAATGCAATCTCCGCCTGCGCCAGGTTCACGCTCGCTTCCCAGTTAGGATCCCCCGTCAGCTGCGCCACCACCTTCGAGTCAATTTCATCCAGCAGCTTGGTCGCTTCCTGCAGTTTTCCTTCGGCAATCAAACAATTGGCCAGCGGCAAAGCCGTCCCGCCCGTAAGGCCCGCATTCAGCCCGAAAGCTTTGCTCGAATCGTCGTGCGCCGTCCGCGCATTTTTTTCGCCTTCCGCCAGATGATTCGATCGGCATTGCCCCACCGAAGCATCCGAAAGCGTGGCGATCGCATAAAACGAAGCCGGCCCCTGCTTCTGCAAAGCGATCTTGTAAATCGCGAGGTCATCGCGCGCCGAATCCTCGAACAATCCCAGGCTCCCTTCCGATTGCGCGCGCGTCGCCAGCAATTGCATCGTCAATTCATGATCCGGTCCGAACTTCGCCAGAAAATCCGGATAAATCCCGTTCGCTTCCTGGACCGCCTCATGATATTTCCCTTCGATCATGAAAGCTTGTGCCAGGTTGAGCCGCACGCGCAGCACGTACGGGCTGTCCGACCCATTCGCTCCCGCATACGCAACGATCAATTCGCGGGCCAGGCGCTCAGCCGTAGCTCCGTCACCAAGCCGGATGTAAGTGAAAGCCAGCCTCTGCCGCAGATTGAATCGCGCCGTCTCGTCGAAGTCCGGTATCGTCATCGCAGCGTCTGACGCCGCTTTGAAATTCTGATTCGCGGACTTCGCATCATTCTCGATCAGCGCGATCATGCCCTTCGCCGTATAAAGCCACACCGGCAAATCCTTGCGCGGCTTTTTCAACTTGGGTATCAGTGCTTCCTGCTCCGCCAGCAGAGACTTCGCCACCGGCAATCCACCGGACCGGTAGCTCCGCGCCTCCATCGCCGCCCGTTGCAGTTGCACCACGATCGCGTCCTGCGCAAGCGGACCCTCCGTCTGCAAAAATAATTGATGCGCGCGCTCGTATTCCGCCCGCGCCTCGGGATAATTCGTTCTGTTATCGAGCGCCTGCGCAATCGTCAAATGCAAACGCGCGGCCACCTGCGGCTCGTCCTTGAATTTGCGGTCAATACTCGGCGAAGCCACCTTGATTGCGTCCAGCAGAGTCTCCGTCGCCTTCCCGCTTTGAAACGGATTCCCGCGCCCCAGCAAATCGTCCGAAAGAAATTGATTGATGGTAGTCGCAATCGCGGTTTGCCGGTTCGCGTTGTCGCGTTCCCGCGCCAACCGCAAAGTGAAAAACACGACCAGCCCCACAACCACGGCAATCACCGCTGCCACCGCGCTAACCCAACGCCAATTCCGCGTAACAAATTTCCTCGCGCGATAACGCAGCGTATCCGGTCGCGCCTCCAGCGGCTCGCCCTTCAAATAATGATCGACGTCTCGTATGAGCGCTTCGGCCGATTGATACCGCTGCTGCACATCCTTATGCATCGCGGTAAGACACAACACGTCCAAATCAGCCCAGGCAGCCTTGCTCACCGCCGCCGCGCCACCTGCGTTTCCCGCCGCAAAGCCAGCCGATTTCGGGGCAGCCTCCGATGGCTTTTCCGCCACCTGCTCGGTCAAAATCTTTTCCGCTTGCGCCGGCGTGCGGTTGGACAAATCATATGGCAGCTGCCCCGCGAGCAACTCATACAGCACCACTCCCAGCGAATAGACGTCCGACTGAATTCCCACCTGTTCGCCGCGAATCTGTTCCGGCGCGGCATAAGCCGGCGTCATCAACCGCAAGCCGGTCATGGTTTGGTCCACCGCTTCGCCCAGGCTCTGCAAATGCTTGGCAATTCCAAAATCGAGCAGCCGCAGCGTACCGTCGTCCTTCACCAAAATATTCGAAGGCTTCAGATCGCGATGAATCACCGCATGCTGATGCGCGTACAGCACCGCCTCGCATACATCGCGAAACAATCTCAATCGGTCCGCAATCGAGCAATTGTGCTGCTTGCAATATTCCGTCAGCGGAACGCCTTCCACATACTCCATTACAAAAAATGGAGTCCCGTCCGGCGAAGTGTCCGCGTCATAAAGCCGCGCGATCGAAGAATGATTCAGTTGCGCCAGCGTCCGCTGCTCGATGGCGAAGCGTTCGCGACGCGCCGGCGAAAGCCATGCATCGCGCAGCACCTTGATCGCCACGCGACTGCCCAGATCCTCGCGCTCCGCCAGGTACACCATGCCCATCCCGCCTTCGCCCAGCGCTTGAATGATTCGGTAAGGTCCGAATTCCTTGAAGGGTGCTGCCTCTGAAGATGAATCGCCAAGAACTTGCTGCGCCACATGCGCGACGTCGCGCTCCAGCATCGACCCGCCGCGCAAATCTTCCTGCAACAGACTCAAAACTTCGCTGATCAGCGCCGAATCGCCGTCACACCGCGTTTCCAGAAATCTGCGCTGGTCAGGCGCCGGCAAATCCGCGGCCTCATGAAAAAGCGTCTGCACCCTCTGCCAGCGCGAACTATCCATCATCATTCTCCGGCCACAGGCCACACACGGATAAAACCACTCCGCGCCTCAGGACGAAGCCTCGCGCAGTTCATGCGCCAGCCAAGCCTTCGCCGCACGCCAGTCGCGTAGCACCGTCGCCTCTGACACATTCAGCAGCGCCGCAGTTTCCGGCACGTCCAGTCCGCCAAAGAAACGGCTTTCCACCATCACCGCCTGCCGCGGATTCATGCGCTCGAGCGAATCAAGCGCCGTATTCAGCGCCAGCAATTCCTCTCCGCCGGAAGGCTTCTTGTGCACCGCGTCATCGAATTCCACCGTAATTTCCGCCCCGCCGCCGCGCTTCCCCGAATTCCGCCGCCGCGCCGCCTCCACCAGAAGCTGCCGCATCGCCCGCGCCGCAATGCGTTTGAAATGCAGCCGCGAAGTCGCCGCAATATCCGGCGATTTCGCCAGCTTGATCCACGCTTCGTTCACCAGCGCGGTCGGGCTCAGCGTCGCGCTCGGATCTCCCCGCCGCACACTCGACGCCAAGCGTCGCAATTCCTCATAGGTCACGCTGAAAAGGTGATCTAAAGCTTTTCTCTCGGCAGTAGGCGAGCCAATACCGTCGGGCTCAAATCCGTGCGTCGGTCGAGAATCTTTACCCGCCATGACGGTATTTCGTCCGTGTTCGCGCAATGCGTAGTGAGAGTCGTTCGGGAGGGCCCGTTTCCAGCCGCCACGCCCCGTCTTGGCCGGAACTTTAGCACCGCAAGCAGGCCCGCAGCAACGGGCGGAATGAAGCGTCGGGACTACCGTGATCACGCTTTCTGGCGGCGCAGCGCGCGCGGCACTGCGTATGACGGCCGGGAGGTTTTGTAGCGACGCACTTCAGTGCGCCAGCATTGTCCGCCCCCGAATCACGGGTGGAGAAATCATCACCAAAATCCCTGAAAGGAGAATGCTTTCATGAATCATCCGTGGATCCGCAAAATACTTTTCGCCGTAGTGCTCGCCGGAGCCTCTCTCGCAATCGCTTGCGGTAGCAGCACCGAGGGCAAATATCGCGATCCCTCCGGCACCATCAACGCCGAATTCAAGGATGGCAAGGCGTATATCGGCCTAGGCGCCTACGCCGTTGACGGCACCTACAAAATCGAAGGCAACAAAATCATCGCCCGCGGCGATTTCGGCCTGATGCTCCCCAGCCCGCTAGTCTTCACGATCAACAAAGACGGCTCAATCGACGGCCCCCGCGACACCATGATCCCGCGGCTAGAAAAAGTGAAATAACCGCCGCGACGACCGATCACCTCGCGCGATGTTCGCTAACTGGGGGGATTTGCAGGTTGCGAAAAAATTTAAGCGAGTGTCATCCCGAGCGCAGCGAGGGATCTGCTTTTCGCTGACACCAAAAAAAAAGCAGATTCAGAGGCGTCCGGGTTTTTGTTGGCGCGGGGCTTTGTAAAGAGAGTAAGGAGAACTAAATGCAAAAACTTGTCCGCCTGCGCCCGTTCGTCCCACTCGCTCTCGCATTAGCCCTCGTCTTCACCACCTTCGGCTGCGGCCACCCCACCTCAGACACCTCCGACGGCGCCGAAGACGACGCCACCGGCCTCTCCAGCGCCGACCGTGAAGCCCAAGCCGCCGTCATGGCGGAACTCCAGCGCCACTGGGCCAAAGGCCCCGACGGCTGGACCACCGCCATCATCTCCGGCAGTCCCTACGCTCCCGATCATTTTCTCCGCCAATGCCGCGCGCTCGTCGTACAGGAATTGAAGCCGCAGGATCTCAGCGAAGCGGACAAACAAAACGGTTTCGAATGGGTCGGCCGCGCCATCTTTAAATCCACGATCTGCCGCGAAGGCGGCGGCCAAGCCGGCCTGGTCCTCGACGGCATGAGCAACGTAGTCGTCAACAAACAAAGTGGCCGCTGGAGCCAATGGGTAGACTTCACGCCCGGCCCTCTGCGCTTCGAAAAAGACAAAGGCCGGTGGCAATTTCACTGGGACTCCACTTATCTGCGCGGCACCTTACCCGGTCCGCAAGATTTCGCGACCGCCGGCGTACGCTAAAAAATTCTGCATCAAGACTTAGAAAATTTGAGCTTCGCGGCACGTCCATGCGCCAAATCTTCCGCCCGCTTGCTCAGCTCCGTTACGCTGACGAACCCTCTCGGCCATATCCAACCCGCCAGATGCTGATGCGGCTCTCCCGGCTCGCCGAGCGACGAAACCACCGACACAGCCCCCGCGAAATCATCTTCCTCCGTGTAAGCGCTCGGCGTCGCCACCACCGCCAGACCCGCCCGCCTCGCCGATAAAACGCCGTTCGCGGAATCCTCAAACGCAATACACGCCGAAGCGCGCAACCCCAGCCGCCGCACCGCCACATCAAAGACGTCCGGCGCCGGCTTCTTAGCCGCCACCGCATCTCCCGCAACGATCACACCAAAAAGCGATTCACCCGAAGGAGCGAACGCGCTCTGCAAAAGCGCATCCACATTCGCCGGATTCGTGGTGGTGGCAATAGCCAACCGAATCTTCGCGCTTCGAGCTTCGTCGATTAGGCGTGCCACACCCGGCCTCAACTCTATCTTTCCTTCCCGCACCATCGCCGAATAAAGCTTCGTCTTCAGCGCATAAATCTTCGGAATTTCGTGTTCATGGGCAGCCAAGTCTTGCGGCCGGTGGGTCACCAAGTAATGAAGGATCCGCTCTTTTCCGCCGGCGATGCGCAGCAGTTCCGTGTAAAGCGGCGGCGGCCAATTCCACTCGAGTCCCAGCGAAGCGAACGCGTCGTTGAACGCCCGGCGATGCATTTCTTCTGTTTCGGCGAGCGTGCCATCCACATCAAAAATCAGCGCCTGTAAAGTCATGGCCGGGCGACCTCACAATGGATTCACCGCGCCGCAAAAAATCAGGCCCGTGGCCGCAAAAATCCCGATGCCAAGTTTCCCGAGGAAAGGACCAACCGGCGAAGAGACTATCACGCCTCCAGTCAGCCGGCGGCAGTTTGTGCGCCAGCCCGGATCGCGGCAATAGTCGCTGAAGTATACGGGTGCAGTTCTGGCACAGACCCGGAAGGGCGGGGCTTTCAGCCCCGCCGTAAGCCACGCTTCTTTTTAGGCTTTAGCCCCTGAAGCCAATATCTTTGACTTCGCGCACACCGTTCAGCCGTAGCCGCAACTAATATTCTTTTTCCCCCGGCCCGATAAATGAGAGGATGCGCAAAGGCATTTCACGTCCGAAAGGTGGCATGAAGCTCAACTCATATCTCTTGCGCAGCACCATCGTAGCCTCCCTCGGCGGCCTTCTCTTCGGCTTCGACACCGCCGTCATCTCCGGCACCACCCAAGCCCTCACGCAAACCTTCCGTCTCTCGCCCCAGAACCTAGGCATCACCGTTTCCGTCGCCGTCGTCGGCGCCATTTTCGGCGCCATGCTCGCCGGAATTCCCGGCGACCGCTACGGCCGCCGCGATAGCCTGCGCGTCCTCGCCGTTTTGTACCTGGTGTCGTCTCTCGGCTGCGCCATCTCTTGGAATTGGACCACCCTCGTAATCTTCCGCTTCATCGGTGGCCTCGGCATCGGCGGCTCGTCCGTCCTCGGCCCCATGTACATCGCCGAAGTGGCGCCCGCAAAATGGCGCGGCCGCCTGGTGGGCCTGTTTCAATTCAACATCGTCCTCGGAATCCTCCTCGCGTACTTCTCAAATTATCTCGTCGGCGAACTCCACTTCGCCGGCGCCGAATGGCGCTGGAAACTCGGCATTCCTGCCGCGCCCGCCCTGCTTTTCTTCCTGCTTCTTTTCGCGATTCCCCGCAGCCCCCGCTGGCTTGTCAAAAAGGGAAAAGTTGACGAAGCCCGCGACGTTCTCCGCGTCACCGGCGAGGAAAATTACGAGCAGCAACTGCAGGAAATCGAAACTTCCATTCACGCCGAGCACGGCGCGAGTGACGCGCTCTTCAACTGGAAGTACCGCCTGCCGATTTTCCTGGCCGTCACCATTGGAATGTTCAACCAGCTCTCCGGCATTAACGCCATCCTCTACTACCTCAACGACATTTTCGCCTTCGCCGGCTTCAATAAAGTTTCCTCCGACCTGCAAGCCGTCGCCATCGGCGCGACGAACCTGGTCTTCACCATGCTGGCCATGTCCCTAATTGACCGCATCGGCCGCAAAACTCTACTTCTGATCGGCGCGGTCGGCACCGCCGCGTGCCTGGGTGGCGTCGCCGCAATTTTTCTTTCCGGCCGCCACCAGGATCTTCTGGTGTGGCTGCTGGTCGGCTACATTGCCTTCTTCGCCTTCTCCCAAGGCGCCGTCATCTGGGTTTATCTCAGCGAAGTTTTCCCCAATCGCGTCCGCGCCAAAGGACAAAGCCTCGGCAGCTTCTCGCACTGGGTCATGAACGCCCTGATCTCTTTCATTTTCCCCACCATGGCCGCGGCTTCCGGCGGCTATCCGTTCGTCTTTTTCGCCGTCATGATGGTCCTGCAATTTGTCGTAGTCCTCTTCTTCTATCCTGAAACCAAGGGCATCTCTCTCGAAGACATGCAAAAAAAGCTCGGCATCGCCTGACGCGAAACCATCGCAGAAGACTACGTCCGCCCGCGGCCCGTTGCTAACCTTCCGCTTCCCTCCGCGTCCCACATCCATCGAAAAGGAGAAAAAATCCATGCGCCTCTCGATAAATTGCGCCATCGCTCTCGCGCTCCTCTCGCTCGCATTTGCCTCACCGGCGCGCGCCGAAGATCCTTGCCAGTTGCCGCCGCTGCTCCATCAACATAAAGATGCCGCCACCATCCAGAATCTCGAAGAGGCGTGGACTGCTGCCTACCTGCGCGGCGACACCGAATTCGAGCGCTGCCTTCTCACTTCCGACTTCACCGAAATTGTACGCAGCGGCGAAATCAAGGTCCTCGCCGATGAGCTGGCATTCGCCGCCAAGAACCAGGGAAAAAATCTCGCCATTCCCGAACAACCCAAAGGCGCCGTTCTGATTCACGGCAATGTCGCAGTAGCTTATGGCCTATCCAAAGCAACCGGTCCCGACGGCACGCCGCACTCAACTCGCTACGCCGACTACTACGTCTGGGAAAATAATTCGTGGCACGCATTTTTCGCGCAGCAAACCTCGGTCGAAATTCGCTGAAGCGCAAACCGGCCGCACCCGATATTAGACTTCACCGCAACACTCCCCACGCCGCGATTGACTTCCACAAAACTAAAAGTATTATTATTCGCAGAGGGCATGGAGTTCGCCCCTTAACCGCTGTCCCCATCTAAGCCGGGACAGATGATGACTCCTGACAAGGGTTTCTTGTCGCGGAGCCATGTCCCCGGCAACGATTCCCACTAAACTCGAACGCACCTGAAATTGGCTCGCCATCCGTCCGCGTCGCGTGAGCCTCAAGGAGAAGCTGCCGCTCGCTACTATGACCAAATACTTGATGGTGGGTCTCGGGGGATGTCTCGGTTCAATGCTGCGCTATTGGATGGGCGGATACGTCGGCAATCGTTTCGGCACGCGCTTTCCATATGGCACCTTCATCGTCAATTGCACGGCGTGCTTTCTGATCGGTTTGATCGTCACGCTCCTCGCCGAAAAAACTAATTGGAGCGCAAATTGGCGCTATCTGATTCCCATCGGCTTCATCGGTGGTTACAGTACGTTTTCCACTTTCGAATATGAAACCTTTCGCGTTTTTCAGGACGGCGAATTTCTCATCGCTGGCCTCAACGTAATTCTCAGCGTAGTCGTTGGTTTCATCTCCGTTTGGTTGGGCGTGATCACCGGACGTTCCATCGCATGAAGCCGCCCATCACGCTGCGCAGACGGGCGTTAGAATACTTGATTAAAAGCTGCGGCCTCGCGACCCAGGAGGAAACATGCTGAAAGCTGGACCGGCCAAGAAAGTCACCATTTACGTTGGCCAGGACCATCAATACCACGGCGAAGCCGTCTATGCCGCGATTCTGCAATTTCTTTTCTATCATCAGGTTTCCGGAGCCAGCGTTACACGCGGCATCGCCGGATTCGGCGCCGATCACCGCCTGCATACCGATCGCGCTCTGGCGCTGACGGAAAATCTTCCCGTGAAAATCGAATTCATGGAATCGCCCGAAAAGATCGAAGAACTTCTTCCCAAGCTCCACGAAATGGCCGGCACCGGCCTCATCGAAATTCAAGAGACCACCATCGTGAAATCTTCCGATCCTTCCTCAAAGTCTGCCGCTCAACCCGATGTCCCCGCCCTCAAGCGCGAGGGCAAAGCCAAGCTCATGCGTATTTTTATCGGCGAAAACGACAAATGGAATGGCAAGCCTCTGCACAAAGCCCTGCTCGAAAGCATGCGCGCCAACGACATCGCCGGCGTCACCGTTTACCAGGGCATCTTGGGATACGGAGCCAACCGCCGCATTCACAAAGATTCGGCTCTGCATCTCTCGCATGACCGTCCCATCATGCTCTCCGTCGTGGACACCGAAGAACGCCTCCGTTCATATCTTCCCGTTCTGGACGGCATGATTCAGCAAGGCTTGGTGGTTTTTTCCGACGTGGACGTAATCAAATACACCCGCGATTATCAGGAAGTGGAACGCCGCAAGGAGGCGCGCCAATGAAACTCGAAGGCACCGCCAGAATGTTGCGCATTCATTTCGGTGAAGACGATAAATGGAAAGATAAACCGCTTTACCAGGCCATCGTCGAAAAGTGCCGCGAACTGGACATCGCCGGCGCCACCGTTTTTCGCGGCATCGAAGGCTACGGCGCCAGCACCCTAATCCGCCGCCCCCGCCACATGTCCTTCTCTAGCGACGCTCCAGTAATGGTCAGCGTAATAGACTCCGAGGAAAAACTTGAAAAGCTCCTCCCCTTCCTGGACGAAATGGTAGAAGAAGGCCTGATCGCCACCTCCGAAGTAGAAGTAATCAAATACGTCCACCAAGACGGCCTCCGCTCATAGCCAATGAGCTGTAAAGCGTTCGGCTCCGCATCGAGTCGGTTTACGTTGTCATCCCGACAGAGGCGCGCCGCTCTTGCGCGCCGACGAGGGACCTCTCTTCGCCTTCCGCCCTCCACGGTGTATATCCCCGCGTTCCTACTCCCGCCCCACCGCGACATTCCTCAAAACTCCCAACCCCTCAATCTCCACCTCCGCCACATCTCCCGCCTTCATAAAAACCGGCGGCTTGCGAAACACTCCCACGCCCGAAGGCGTTCCCGTCGCAATAATGTCTCCCGGCTCCAAAGTAATCGCCTCCGAAATAAACGAAATCAATTCCGGCACCCCAAAAATCAATTTCGACGTATTCGAATCCTGAAACACCTCGCCATTCAACCGCCCAACCACGCGCAGATTATGCGGATCCGTAATCTCGTCGCGGGTCGTCAACCACGGCCCGGTCGGGCAAAACGTGTCGCACGATTTCCCGCGCGTCCACTGCTTGTCCGCGAATTGCCATCTCCGCGCCGACACATCGTTCAACGCCATGTACCCCGCCACGTAATCGTAAGCCGCATCCGCAGCGATGGCTTTCCCGCGCCGGCCAATCACCACTGCCAATTCCGCCTCCGAATCCACCTGCATGTACTCCGAGGGAATCACGATCGCGTCCTGCGGCCCCGCAATGGAAGTCGGAAATTTCGCGAAAATAAGCGGATATTCCGGCACTTTGAAATTCGCCTCACCCGCGTGATCGCGATAATTCAATCCCACCGCGATAATCTTCCCAGGCTTCGGAACCGGCGGCCGAAGCCCCACCGACTTCAATGGAAGCGGCGCAAAACCAGCCGGAATTTCCTCCAGCAATTTCCGTACAAACTCGAGCGCGTCCGTTCCCGCATCCAAGAAATCCAAAGCGCTCGAAAAAAATGCCGCCGCTTTCCCCGCTGCCGCACTCAATTCGAGCAGATCGAAAACGCTCTCACCTTGCAACACCCCAAGCCGCAATCCCGACTCGCGGCGAAAATTTACGATGCGCAAGAAAATCCTCCATAGTCAACCGCACGCAGCGATTCCACGCGCGGCGCGTAGCAATTCGGTGATTATTCTAGCAGGGTCACGCGGATGGAAAATTAACGGCGAGGAGCAGCGCTCATGCCGGCGCTTGCGTCCACCAGCTTCTGCACCGCAGGCGCGACGGCAAGAATCAAATCCGCCGTCGGCTTCTCCGCCTGCTGAATCAGCGCACTTTGTTCTCGATGCCACGAATCAGGCGCCGGCTGCCCCTTGTCAATGAAATCCAGCGCAGCAAGCCCCGCCGCAGCAAGAGTAGTCAGGTTTAACGAAACCGGTGAGAGCTCTTTCAGCAAAAAGGAATTCTGCAGCAACGGCTGCAATTCCACAGAATTGTCGCGCCACAATACCAGCTGCGCGCGAATGCGCGCCTCCGCCGCAACATCCTGAAATTTGCCAGCCGCAAATTGATCCACGTCCCCGGAAAACCGCCGCGCCAATTCGCTTTCCGGCGCCACCGCATCCACCATGCGATTCAAAGGAATATCGCTGGTTTGAATCCCGCCGGCCGCCTCCGCCTCCTTTTCGCGAATTGAAATGCTTGCAGGCTGCACTGCTTCCGCCAACACGCGCAACGCCGCGATATCGCCCGATCCCGCCATCCGCGCCAGCATCACTCCGGTGCTCGACCGCTGCCGCAGCCCCAATTCTTCCAGCTCCACGTTCACCGCATTCAACCGTCGGTACATCGAATCAGCATCCCGCACGTCCTGCGCCGACCACAGCCGCTCCGCCACCGCCGCCGCCCGCGGCCAAATCCGCGAATCTACATTCTCATCCGAAATAAATTCCGCCCACATGCACGCTTCGCCGCCCAATATCAATTTCTGCTGCTCCAGCGTTAGCGACGCGTCCGCATTCGCCATCGGATCCACCGCGTAATGCTGGCTCGCCGGCGCCATCCCATCCAGGTAATATCCGCTCGAAAGCAACCCGCGATAACCCTGCCGCGCCGCTTCCGCCAACGATTCCTGCCCGCGCCACGATTGAATCACGATGTTTTTCGGCATTCCCGGCGCCAGAATTTCATCCCACCCAACCATCTCCTTATGGTGCTTGCTCACGATCTTCTGAATTTCCAGCGTGAAATACTGCTGCAGCTCCTGATCGCTCTTCAATTTGTGCGCGCGCATGAATTTCTGGATCTCCGGATTGGCGTCCCACTGCTTTCCATTCACTTCATCGCCGCCAATATGAAAATAATGGTCCGGAAAAAGTTCCGCCATCTCACCGATCAACTTGTCCAAAAATTTGAAAGTAGATTCCCGCGCAGGATCCATCGCCGGATCGAATATCCCCCACCGCCGCTCGATCGAATAAGGCCCCGGCCCGCTGGCCAACCCCGGATAACCCACAAACCACGCCGTGCTGTGCCCCGGCATATCAAATTCTGGCAGCACACGAATTCCGCGGTCCCGCGCGTACTCGACCAATTCGCGCATCTCCGCCTGCGTGTAATACAAACCGTTCGATCCCAATTCCTGCAGCTTCGGGAATTCCTTGCTCTCCACGCGAAATCCCTGATCGTCCGAAAGATGCAGATGCAGCACATTCATCTTCACCGCGGCCATCCCGTCAATGTTGCGTTTCAAAGTATCCAGATAAATAAAATGCCGGCTCACATCCATCGTCAGACCGCGCCACGGAAATCGCGGCGCATCCTCGATGTGCACAAAGGGCGCAACAAACCCCGACGGCGTAATCGTCACTAACTGCAGAAAAGTCTCCATCCCATGCATCAAGCCCAAAGGATTCGCCGCCGCAATCTTCGCTCCCGTGCCGCTAACATCCAGCACGTAACTTTCATCCTCGCCCAATTCCTGCACAGTCTTGCTAGCGCGCTCAGCATGAATCACCAAAGTCGCTTTGCCCGGCGCAGCAATCTCAGCCGAAATAAAAAATCCAGTCCGCCGCGAAATTTGGCAGCAAAATCTTTCCACCGCGCGCTCCAGCCGCGGCTCGCGGTAACCCTCAATCCCCACCGAAAACGTCGGCGCGATCGCGAGCGCCCCGTTTCCAACCCGCACGCTCCCCGGCATCGGCATCAAATTCAATTCCGGCGCGCCCTGCTCCGCAACTCCGAATCCACTCACAATTCCAATCATCGCCATCACCAAAAGAATTCGCATTTGCCCTTCTTTGAGCAGTTTATGGCGCAAAAAAATATTTAAGCGACGCGCAGAATAGTACAGTTCCGCCATCCACGCCGAACTTTTTTCCCGCTCGCTGCGCCCACAACGCAAGCCCCAACGCGCAAAATCGCAAACTTACCGCGATTTCACGTTGCTTCCCGCCGCGCATCTGTGCAATAAAGTCGGGCCGATGCCCTTCACACTTCTCGATTGGTCAGCCATTATCGGTTACCTCGTAATCACTCTTCTGCTCGGCCTCTATTTCCGTCGCAGTGCCGGAAAAAGCTCCGAAGATTATTTCGTCTCCGGTCGCACTGTTTCCTGGTGGCTCGCCGGCACTTCCATGGTCGCCACCACTTTCGCCGCTGATACGCCCCTCCTCGTCGCTGGCCTCGTCTACACGCAAGGAGTCGCCGGTAATTGGATCTGGTGGGCCTTCCTGCCATCCGGAATGATGACGGTCTTTCTTTTCGCGCGCCTCTGGCGCCGCTCCGGCTTGATGACCGACGTGCAATTCGCCGAAATGCGCTACTCCGGAAATCCCGCCGCCTTCCTCCGCGGATTCCGCGCCATCTATCTCGGCCTGCTGATGAACTGCATGATCCTCGGCTGGGTCACCAAAGCGATGATCAATATCGTCGGCACCACGCTCGGCCCCACCATGCAAACGTGGGGCTTCCTCAACACATTTTCGCGCGCGCTCACCGGTATTTTCGGCCCCGTATTTTCTGGCACCGACGGCCGCGCCCTGATCGTCTGCATTTTTTTCCTGATTCCATTCACCGGGATTTACGTTTCGCTCGGCGGCCTCTCCGGCGTACTCTGGACCGACCTCTTTCAATTCGTCCTGAAAATGGGCATCGTCATCGGCATCGCCTGGTACGCCGTCAAAGCTGCCGGCGGCATGGACACGATGATCGCGCACATCGGCGCTCTGCGCGCCACCAACGGCGCCTCGAATCCTCTGGCCTTTCTCCCCGATTTTTCAAAAGGTTTCGCGAGCGACACGCTTTGGACTCTCCCCGTAATCACTTTCACCGTTTATCTCGGCGTGCAGTGGTGGGCCTTCTGGTATCCCGGCGCGGAACCCGGCGGCGGCGGCTACATCGCGCAAAGAATTTTCAGCGCGCGCGACGAACGCCAGGGCCTGTTTTCCGTGCTCTGGTTCAACATCGCGCACTACGCGCTACGCCCCTGGCCCTGGATTCTCACCGCTCTCGCTGCCATCGTCCTCTACCCTGGCCTGCAGCATCCCGAAACCAGTTACATGATGATCGTCAACGATTACGTCCCGCACTATTGGCGCGGCATCATCGTCGCCGGCTTCCTAGCCGCCTTCATGTCCACCATAGCGACGCAACTCAACTGGGGCACGTCCTACATCGTCGAAGATTTTTACCGCCGCTTCCTGGTGCGCCGCGCTTCCGAACGCCACTACGTCCACATTTCGCAGCTCGTCACCATTCTGCTCGTAATCCTCACCGGCTACGTTTCCGCGCAACTCGCGTCCATCCGTTCCGGCTGGGAAGTTGTGTTGCAAGTCGGCGCCGGCACTGGAAGCGTTTACATGCTTCGCTGGTATTGGTGGCGCATCAACGCCTGGAGCGAAATTTCCGCGATGATCACCGCTCTCTTCGCCACTCTCGCGCTGCACTGGAGAGGTCTCGCCGACGCACTCCTCGGCCGGCCCTCCCTTTTCGTCGGCTCCGATACGGTCGTCTTCGCCAAAGACATTCTCACCACCACGCTTCTCACGACGGTAGTCTGGATCGCCGTCACTCTACTCACCGCAAAAGAGCCGGACAGCATCCTGCTCTCGTTCTACAGAAAAGTTCGGCCCGACGCGACCGGCTGGCAACCCATCGCCGCCATGGCCAAAGAAATTCCCCAAACGCACGATCTAGCCCGCAATCTCTGGTGCTGGATTCTAGGCTGCGTGATGGTCTACAGCGCTCTCTTCGGCGTGGGCAAGCTCCTACTCCACAACTGGCCGCTAGGAATATTCCTGGTAGCACTCGCAACAATAAGCGCCTGGCAAATGTCCCGCGAACTAACCCGCAACCACGGAACCGAAGAAGCACCGCAAGCTGCAGGAAAAATCTAAGAAGCACCAGGAAACAATCCCGGGAAGAAATCCACTAACAAGCCACCCGTAGGGGCACGGCATGCCGTGCCCGCAGTCAATCCCGCCGCGCACTCAATCGTCTGCAACGACACCAAATCAAACTAGGGTCCGTAGGGGCGCTGCTCGCTGCGCCCTACTTGCCCGGGCGTTCACCCGCGGGACGTGGGAGGTCGGCTGACCGCGAGCTTCAGTGATGGCGGACACGCCAAATGCCATCCAAGAGTGCTGCTAGTCCGGCGGCCAGAAAGAGCAACCGCGGAATCCAACTCGGCTCTATCGGTGGCCCGTATTTGGTTCCAGGTGCGCCGGAGTGGTAGAACTTGGCTTTCGGTAAACAGGCACCTACCAAAAGGCAAAGACCAATGAGGATTTCAAGCACTATGGCTCGACGCAGTCGGAGTGCCAAAATTTTGCCGTAAAAGAAATCTAGCCCCACTCACCGAAATCGCCGAATCAACAAAGTATGCCGCCCCGACCGATACAACCCCACCACATACATGCAAGTCTTCCCCTTCGTCGTATAAATCAATTGCCGCATCCGCAACAAAGGCGCCCCGCGCGGCACGCCCAGCAATTCCGCCGTCTTCAAATCCGCAGCAGTTGAATCAATCTCTTCGTCCGCATAAGCCAGCTCCACTCCATACTCATGCTCGAGCGTCACAAAAAGCGACCCCCGTTCAAGCGTCCCTCCCGCCAAAGCCGGAAATTCATCCACCGACAAATAGCAAGTCTCCAAAGCAAACGGTTCATCCGAAGCTTGCCGCACGCGTTCCAGCATGAATAAATGGCTCGTGGACGGCAGCGAAAGCCGTGCCGCAATCTCTGGCTCGTTTTCCAACACGCCCGAGGAAACGATCTTCGACCGCACCGCCAATCCGCGGCTGGCCATCTGCTCCGTATAACTCATCAGCTTGTTGAAATGAATTTTCGGAGGTGCCACAAACGTTCCGGAACCGTGCCGCCTCTCCACCATCCCCTCGCGCGCCAGGTCCGCCAGCGCATGCCGCGCCGTCATCAGGCTTACTTTGTGTGTCTTGGCCAGCTCCCGCTCGGAAGCCACCATATCCCCAGGCTTTAGCTGCCCGCCTTCAATCCTTCGGCGGATCACACTCTGTATCCGTTTGTACGTAGGTTCGCCGTTTCGCCCGATCGGTGTCATGAACGCTCCGGAAATGCCCGTGAGTCTACCAGCATAGTCTTTCGACGCGATGAATAAGCGCCTTCCCTCCGCTTTTGAAGTGCCACCACACTGCTATAGAGCGCGCCTAGCCGCTATAGAGCGTATTTGAAAAATCTATCAGAAGCCTTATACATTTTCATTTTTCTCTTGACAACATAAAAAATGAGCTATATAGCTCTTTCCCATGAATGAGGTATTTCGGGTGCGTGGGAGGCATGACAGCCTCGATTCTCCGAATTTCCGCCAGGAGGCTTCTGTGAACAAGATTAGCCACATCACCAAATTCGCGCTGTTCGTTTCCCTGACGTTGCTGGCCATCGTCGCGCTAGCCATAACCGTAGCGCCTGCCTGGGGCCAAGAAACCTCGGCGTCAATCAACGGGACAATCACCGATCCCAGCGGTGCGCCCATCGTGGGCGCAACGGTCACCGCCATCGATACTGCGCGCGGTACGGCATATCCCACGCAGACCAATACGGACGGCGCATACTATCTGCCGCGCATCCCGATCGGGAATTATCAAGTGAGGGTGGAAGCAAAAGGATTTCAGACCGCGGTGCGCTCGGCATTTGACCTGGTCCTCGATCAAGTGGCGCGCGTTGACATCCAGCTGACCGTCGGCACCATGTCGCAGACTGTCGAAGTGAGCGGCGTCCCTCCGCTGCTCCAAACGGAAACGACTGACCTCAGCACCCATATCGATCACGTTGTGACGGAAAACATCCCGTTGATCACCGGAAACTACAACGAGCTCACCCTGCTCACTCCGGGAGCGACAAGTACGAATCCGGGGGCCTTCACTTCGGGACAAAACACGTTTCAAATCGGACGGCCCTACATTAACGGGAATCGCGAACAGACCAACAATTACATCCTCGACGGGATCGACAACAATCAGAACGACAACAACGAAGTGGCTTACTCGCCTAGCACCGACGCCATCCAGGAATTCAATTTGATCGCCCAGAACCCCTCCGCGGAGTTTGGCAATTTTCTGGGCGGCATTGTGAACACGACCATCAAGTCCGGCACAAACTCCTATCATGGCAGTGCGTTTGACTTCTTCCGAAACGACGCATTAAACGCCAATCAATGGAGCGCGGGATTGACCGATCCAGTGACCCCGAAAGCCGCCCTCCGGTATAACCGCTTCGGCGGTACCTTTGGTGGGCCGATCGTCAAGAATCGGCTATTTTTCTTCGTGGACTATCAAGGGCAGCGCATGGACACTCCTTCGACGCAAACTGTGATTGTCATGAGCGCTGCGGAGCGCGCGGGGAATTTCGGAGAACTCTGCCCGGCAGGTTTTAACGGTGCAGGTGTTTGCAACAGCCTCATCAACGGAAACACTCAATTGTATGCGCCGCAGTCCGGCGTGGCTCCCACCGCTCGCGTTCCGATCCCATTCAACAACCTAACGGCTGCGGGATTCACCTTGAGTCCAGCTGCTTCTGCCATTGTGAATTCCCCTCTGTACCCACAGCCGGCTTCCGGTGACACTCTGTTCTATCAGCAACGAATCTTGAACAATGCTGACCAGGGTGACGTCAAGATCGATTGGACACCCAACGACAAAGACCGTGTCTTCGGACGCTATTCGCAACAATCCGTCCGAAATCCAACGACCGAAACTTACTTGCTGGCAAGCAACGGCATCACCGATTTTAACTATCCGTTGAAGAACGGAGTCATCGGGTGGACCCGGACGATCAGCTCGAGCCTTATAAACGACTTCCGTGCGGGGTTCAGTTATTTCCCCGTGAGCCAGGGATTTAGCAATCCGACCGGAGAGAATCTTCCACAGATGTTTGGTATTCCCGGTTCGCCGAGCACGTTCCTTCCTGCTATTGGCGGATTATTTGGCGGAGTCGGCACCCTTGCTAACAATCTCGGGCAGTTCAATACGTTCAGCGACACGGTGTTTCAAATCGGTGATTCGATCGTCAAGACTCATGGAAATCATGAGTTTCATGCTGGCATTCAGTTCAACAACTATCGCGACAATTTTCTCTTCCCCGGGATTGAAGGACTGGCGGGTCTTTTCAACTTCAACGGGCAATACACAGCCAATCCGACTCTCGGCGCGGGCGGTAACCCCCTTTCCAACGGATCTGGACTTGCAGATTTCCTGCTTGGCCTTCCTAACAACTTGGGTATCGGCTCGGGTACCGGCAATCGACACGTGCGAAATAACCTCTGGGCCGTGTACGGGCAGGATAACTGGAAGATTAGGCCAAATCTCACAGTGAATCTCGGACTGCGTTGGGAGCTTAATACGCCCCGCGCTGCACAAGATGGGAACGCCGTGAACTACGAGCTTTTCGGAGGAGAACTCATTACCTCTCAGATCAACAATCAGGGTTTGGGGGCAGCTCTGTACAAGCAGTACAACGGCATCACGAATTTCCAGCCGCGCATCGGAGTTGCTTGGCAGCCGGGTTTCCTAAGAAATACAGTCGTGCGCGCCGCCTACGGAGTCACCAGTTTTAATGAGAGCAATGGTGTGAACAACTTGCTCACCGCGAACCCGCCATTCCAGCAAGCTAACAACGTAACCTACGCCCCGACGACGGACTTGCCCGCCACCACCCTCGACCAGGGATTCACTGGCTTTCCTACCGGATGCACTCTGGCCTTGGCGCAAGTGTTTGCCCCCGTCTGTTTCTCGGGCGTCACCACCCACGCCTTTGACCTCAACACCCGGCCTGCGGTCCAGCAGGAGTGGAGTTTGAACGTCCAGCGGCAGTTTGGAAATTCCACCACCGTGCAAGTCGGCTACGTCGGCGAGAACGATCAACACCTCAGCAACATCATCATGCTCCAACAGAATCAGTTGAACGCCGACGGCACAATTACCCCCAGTCCGTTTCTGAACCCGACACTGCTCAGCGAACCAGGCCAAAGGCGATTGTCGCTTTCGAACGGCATCAGCAACTACAATGCGTTGCAGTTGGTACTTCAGGAGCGACTCAGCAACGGCCTGCAGGCACAGGTGAACTACACTTGGTCGAAGTGCTTGAGTGATACGCCTGGATTCTTCGGCCAGTTCGGCGACAACGTTGCCACTGAAGCCCAAACCATTTCGGGGTGGGCTTTCCCGCAGAATCCGTACGACCAAATGGGTGACTATGGCCGGTGCCCTCAGAACATTGCCCAACTTTTCAACGGCTATGTGGTTTACGAGCTTCCCTACGGGCACGGCCGGCGCTTTGGCAACAATGCAAACGGGATCGTAAACGCTGTCGCCGGAGGATGGCGCATAAGTTCGAACTTCATCTTCCACAGCGGATTTGCGCAAACCATTTTTGCCAGCAGCGACACATCCGGTACAGGGGGATTCTCGACCCGTGCGGACTGCGTAGCTGGTGTTCCATCTCATATCCCGATGGTTTTCAATCCTGCGAACAACGGTGTCAGCTTTCTGAACCCCGCTGCCGTTACCACGCCCGCGCCCGGGACTTATGGAAATTGTGGCGTCGGATCCTTCGATGGCCCGGGTCTCAAAACTGCCGACATCAGCCTGGCCAAGGACTTCTCGATTACCGAAAGGCAATCGCTCGAGTTCAGAATGGACATGACCAATTTCACCAACACCCCAATCTTCAACTTCGGCCAGGAATTCAGCGGCCAGCACACTGCCGGCGCATCCAACTACGGCGAGATCTTCACCTCGCAAGGCGCCCGCAACATCCAGTTCGCGTTGAAATATCGCTTCTGATCAAAGCCAGTTTTCCCTAGGAAGCACGCGCGGAGCCGCTACCCCACAGTAGCGGCTCTTTTTTTCACCGCGCCAAAATCGCACGCAACGCGTGTAGCGCCGGCGTCCCGCCGGCTCTTAGCCGTCGCATTTTATAGCGGCGGCTCGACAGGTTTAAGTTGAGCCGGCAGCTTTGGTTTTGGTGTCCGCCCGCCAGAACTACTCCGCACGCATTGGAACTTGCCAACCGCGCGTTATATCCTCGTGACTGTGTTTCGCCGCGCTTTGCGCTCACCTGCGATGGCTTTGGTCCTCGGGCTGATCATCACGCTCGCGGCCGTAGTCACTTACTCCGCGTACATCACGCACCAGATCGCCGGCCTCCGCGCGCTGCAAAATAATCTCGTCGAACGCAATCGCAAAGCCTCCCTGCAGCTTCTCCGCGTGCAAAATGATCTGAACTCTCTCGCCCTCGCCATGCGCGACATGCTCGATAACGACGAGCCCTACCCGCTCACCGCCTGGAAATCGCAATTCAACCGCATCCACGAAGACCTCGACGACGCGCTGCAATCCGAAGAAAATCTCAGCGGCGCCACGCGCACCGCCAATCAAAAACAATATCTAGCCGCCTCTCTCGCGCAATTCTGGAACGCGGCGGACCGCACCTTCGCCCTAGCGCAAAATGGCCAGGACAAAGAGGCCCGCGATCAAATCCGCCTAACTCTTCAAGCTCGCCAGGAAGGCCTAAGCACCGCCGTCTCGCGCCTCCTAGTGCAAAATAATGAAAGCGACGAACAAATCGCCCTAAAAGTCCGCGAAATCTACGGCCGCGTCCAGCGCCAGGTTTATCTATTCCTCACCGCCACTCTCGCCGCCATCATCCTAACCAGCCTCTACGTAATCCGCTCGAACCGCCGCCTCTTCGAACAAGTCGCCGCCCTCTCGCGCCAGCGCAGCGACCTAGCGCAAAAATTAATCTCCACCCAGGAATCCACGCTCCGCCACATTTCCCGCGAACTCCACGACGAGTTCGGCCAAATCCTCACAGCCATCGGCGCGATGCTAGGCCGCGTCGAACGCCACACTCCCGCCGATTCTCCGCTGCGCTCCGAGCTTCACGAAGTTCGCGACATCACCCAAACCACGCTAGAAAATATTCGCAGCCTGTCGCAAGCGCTGCATCCCGTAATGCTCGATGAAGCCGGCCTCGAAAGCACCATCGACTGGTACATCCCCACAATAGAAAAACAAACCGGCATCGACATCACCTACGAAAAATCCGGCCAGCCCTACCCGGTTGACACCAGCTCCGCGATCCACATCTATCGCATCCTCCAGGAAGCGCTCAATAACGTCGCGCGCCATTCCGGCGCCCGCGAAGCCTGGGTCCGTCTGCGTTTTCAACCCGATTCGCTGCAGCTCGAAATCGAAGATCACGGCAAAGGCCTCGACGCAGCCGCCTCCGCATCCAAGCCCGGCATGGGCCTGGTCGCCATGCGCGAGCGCGCCGAACTTCTCTCCGCCACCATCGAGTTGCTGCGCCTCCCGCAAAATGGGACTCTAGTTCGTTTAAAAGTTCCGAAAGAAAGGCTCGAGCCGCATGGCCCATAAAATTTCCGTGCTCCTCGTCGACGATCACGCCCTAGTCCGCCGCGGCTTCCGCCGCATGCTCGAAGATGAGCCGGACATCGCGGTAGTCGGCGAAGCCGGCGACGGCGATGAAGCCATCAAACTAGCCCGCACGCTGCGTCCAAAAGTAATCGTGATGGATTGCGCGCTCCCCGGCGCAAGCGGCCTCGCAGCCACGCGCAAAATCCTCGAACACGGCCGCGACACCGCCATATTAATGTTAAGCATGCACTCCGAAGACACGCTCGTGCGCCAGGCCCTCGACGCCGGCGCCCGCGGCTACGTCCTGAAAAACGCGGTAGACCTCGAACTCGCCACCGCCATCCGCCGCGTAGCCGCCGGTGAAATCGTCCTCGCCCCCGAGCTCTCGCGTTCCGCCGCGTTAAAAGGCGAACGCAACGCCGGCCTCACCGCCCGCGAACTAGAAATCCTCCAGCTAATCGTCGACGGCAAATCCAACAAAGAAATCGCCGACCAACTTTCTCTCAGCGTCAACACCGTCAGCGTCCATCGCGCCAATATCATGGACGCGCTCGGCATCCACAAAACCGCCGAGCTAGTCGTTTACGCCATCCGCAACGGCCTGGTGAACATCTCGTGAATCGCCGCACGTTCCTGAAAAATCTCAGCGGTCTCGGCACCAGCGCAGCACTCGCCGAACTCGCAAGCCTCTCGCCGCTTTCGCGCATCGCAGCAAATCTCGCAGCCCCCATCGCACAGCCGCCACAACAACAATCCGCGCAGCCCACTTTCCGCCTGACAGACGTCACGAATTCCGCCGGCATCCACTTCCACCACAATTCCGGCGCCTACGGCGGCAAACTCCTCCCCGAAACTCTAGGCTCCGGCTGCGCTTTCCTCGATTTCGATAACGACGGCTGGCAAGACATCCTGCTAATCAACGGCACCGACTGGCCCGGCCACAAACGCGCCGCAAGCACGCTCCGCCTCTACCAAAATAATCGCAACGGCGCATTCACCGACGTAACTCGCCGCGCCGGCCTCGAAATCGAAATGTACGGCATGGGCGTAGCTGTCGGCGATTACAATAACGACGGCTTCCCCGACATTTTCATCACCTGCGTAGGCCAAAGCCGCTTATTCCGCAACAATAAAAACGGCACGTTCGTCGAAGTCACAAAAGCAGCAGGCCTGGCCGGCCGCCAAGCTCTAAGCACCTCCGCCCTCTGGTTCGACTACGATCGCGACGGCCTCCTCGATCTCTTCGTCTGCAATTACGTCAAATGGTCCGCCGAGCACGACGTTTTCTGCAGCCTCGACGGCACCCACAAATCCTATTGCACTCCCGAAGCGTATCGCGGCGAAACCTGCTGGCTCTTCCGCAATCGCGGCGACGGCACTTTCGAAGACGTCACCGCCAAAAGCGGCATCTTCGATACCAGCTCGAAATCTCTCGGCGTCGCCATGCTCGATTACAATGTCGATGGCTGGCCCGATCTGCTAGTCGCCAACGACACGCAGCCCAACAAGCTGTACCGCAATTTGCAAAATGGCACGTTCAAGGAAGTGGGCGTCGAAGCCGGAATCGCGTTCAGCGCCGAAGGCAAAGCCCGCGCCGGCATGGGCGTCGCCACCGGCGATTTCGAAAATTCCGGACGCGCCGGAATCGCCATCACCAATTTCGACAATGAAATGATCGGCCTCTATCAACCGATCGCGAATGGCGCGTACCAGGACATCGCCATCCAGGCCGGCATCGGCCTTCCATCCGTCAATACTCTCGGCTTCGGCTGCGTTTTTCTCGACGCCGATCTCGACGGCCGCCTCGATTTAGCCGTCGCCAATGGACACATTGACGAAACAGTCCGCAACATTCGCGGCAACGTAGGCTACGCGCAGCCTCCACAATTATTTCTCAATAGCGGCAAGGGACATTTTCGCGACGTAGCCCTCAACATGAGCAAGGAATTCGCGTCGCCGAAAGTCGGTCGCGGCTTAGCCTACGCAGATTTCGATCGCGACGGCGACCTCGACATATTAATGACCACCAACAACGGCCCCGCCTACCTCTACAGAAACGACGCGCTAACCGGAAACAAAAGCATCCGCTTCCGCTTAATCGGCACAAAATCCAATCGCGACGCCATAGGCGCCCGCGTCCAAATCGTATCCAACGGCGTCACGCAAGAGCGTGTAGTCCACACCGGCTCCAGCTACCTCTCCCAATCCGAACTCCCAGTTACTTTCGGCGTAGCTCACCAGGAAAAAATCGACCGCGCCACAATCCAATGGCCCAGCGGCCGCACCGAAGACTTCAAAAACCTACCAACAGCCCAATCCTACGACTGCACTGAATCCCAAGGCATCAGCCCGCAACGCCGCTCCTAACGTTTCAGGGCAAAGCATGGATTTCAGAGCAGGTGTGAAAACAAAATAGTGTTGCTCGGGATGTTTAGCAATCTTTGTGGGTCGTGGCTTTAGCCACGACATAAGAAATCGGCGCGCAGCGCCTTCCTTTCGCGGTGCCGTTCCCGCGATGTTTTCGAGTTTTCGCGCCCCGCCACGCTGTGACCCGCGTGCTCCCGTCGCTTTTGTTGAATCGCGCCACAGCGCGATTCTCCCTTCGGTCCGACGAGGTCGGACCGAAGGGTAGCGGCGCGCTTCACTGCTCCGTCGTCGCTAACGCACCACCGCTCCATCTCCAACGCTCTAAAAAACGCCAACGTGTCATCCCGAGCGCAGCGAGGCCTGCCTGCCGCAGGCAGGGATCTGCTTTTGCCTCCCTCTGTGTCCTCCGTCTTTCCTCCGTGATCTCTGTGTTAAAGCTTTTGCCTTTGACGTAGCGTTGCCTTTGCTCAAGCCGCACACCACGACCAGGCCCCTAATGCTTTTGCATTATTGCGTCCCCTCGCCCCCTCCGTTACATTGCCCTCGTTAGCCGCCCACCCCGCGTCCTGGCAGGCGCGAAGGCGGCCCACCCAAGCACGAAACTCAACCCCGGCGGTACCCCCATACCGCCGGGGCCTCCTCTTTTCACGCCATCCACACTCGTTCGTTCCCACCAACCGCGTGTGCAAGGTTCTGGCAGTCGCCTTTCTTTTCGTTGTCATCCCGAGCGGAGCGAGGGACCCCTCTTCGCCTCTTCAAACCCACCAATAGGCGTGACACCTTGCGCGTCCACACAAACCAGCGCCGGAGGCGCGACAGAAGTTAGCCCAACGCGTAAGCGTTGGGTATCCCAACAAGAAAAACTACAAGTGCCGTAGGTGCGACACTAGCCGACGACAACGAGGCAAGAAGTTCCACGTCAGTCTGAAGATTTGCGACTCACCGCAGACGATATTCCCCGCCACCCAGGAACTGTAATAGCCCAAGGTCGCGTAGCACTTGCAGCTGCTGCCGGATTTTGTCCCGAACGTGCCGATTATCTGGATGCAGGCGGGCGAGCTGATTCTCTGAGGCATAAACGTCACTGAGGCTGAATTCCGCTCTTCCGAGCGAGCGCACTACGTTTAACACATCCAAAGTCCATCCACGTTGTTCCGCCTTGATTTTCTCGAGGGGGCGGATCCGAGCATATTGCGCTCGCACTTCAGCAGGCGCAGCAGGCTTTCCACCGCTGACGATGTGAATTCGCGCGTCCAACGGAATCGCCCCGAGAAGGATGTTGCATCCGACCCAGCCAGCCCGGCGCGTCGTGGCGCAAGCGGCTTACGTTTTTCGATTGCTGAAAGTGGAAACGCGAAATGCGGAATCAAAATCAGGTTGGCGACTTTCCACCCAACCGGCTCGTAATGAAGCGCGAACAAATTCGGTGTCCGGTCCTCCTGAATGGCGCGAACCATGGCACTGTACGCGGCATCGACAATCCGGCCAGCAAGAACCCGCGATTGCGCTTTCAATTGGAAGGGTGCTCGGCATCGCGGGCAAGTGTAATCGATCGCCTGCGTGTTGGTCGCCGAAGGTGTGAGAGAGTCAGAATGGCAATTGGGACAATAAAGGTTCGTCAAGCCCCATGCTTCACTCGCGACGCCCGCGCGCCGCGATTTGCTCCTGTAGCCCTCCAGCCCCGCAAGCGGTAAGGCGGTTTGCACCGCCACATTAGATCATTGTTACTGGGCCAGATAAATCTCCGTTTCCGTCTTGATGACAAACAGAATCTCCAGCGAAGCCTGCGCGCTCCCCTGAAATTTCTCCAGCGCCTCCTCCATATTTTCCGCAGCCACGGAATATACGACTTCGCGGCGGTAACTTCCCACGAAGTAGAAACTTCGCTCGCGGCGAACGAGTTTGCCTGAATTCAGTGCGTTCATGGGCTGGGTTCCCGTGCACACTGATCGATCCATAGATCGCTCGCCGAGATCAAGATCAATCTCGAAGCAGTTCGCGGTCATGCAAACAAATAGCAACTCGTCGGTAATGCGTGCGAGGGTCGTAGAAACGAAACCCAGTTCCATTTCGACACCAATCACCGACCGAAAACCGCGCATCGCCGCCACGGCCGTCGTTCCACTCCCAAGAAACGGATCCAGGACGAGGTCGCCTTCATTCGACGCCGCCCGAATAATGCGCTCCAGCAGCGCCACGGGCTTCTGCGCAGGATGCTTGCCAAAACGCTTCTCCTCGCGCCCCGGCGGATAAATCTCCCAAACGCTCTTCATCTGCTTGCCGCGATTAATCTCCTTCATCAGCTTGTAATTGAAGACGTGCCGGCTCTTCTTGTTCTTCGCCGCCCAGATAATCGTCTCGGTGGCATGCGTGAAATAACGGCACGAAAGATTCGGCGGCGGATTCGGCTTCACCCAAGAGATATCGTTCAACAGCTTGAAATCCAGCTGTTGCATGGCGAACCCGACGGAATGAATCACATGACTCGTCCCGCTCACCCAGATAGTTCCGTTCGGCTTCAGCACCCGCTGGCAAGCCGCCAGCCACGCCACGTTGAACTCGTGATTCGCATCCGCGCCGAGCGAACGGTCCCATTCCCCCTTATTCACGCTAACCATCTTCCCCGCGTGGCACGTGATTCCATTGTTCGAAAGAAAATACGGCGGGTCCGCAAAAATCAAGTCCACCACAGCCTCGGGGATCGCGGCCAGAATTTCCAGGCAATCGCCCTGATAGATTCGGATGTGATGCTTGCTGTCCTTGAAGACGGGAGCAGGCAGAGCAGACGCAATAGTCCCCTCTGGAGTTGTTGCTGTCACAATTTTCGCTGGTTTGGACAAGAGATGAACGCGCTCGTGAACTTCTAAGCCCGCGTCCGGATCGTTGATCGGAAGCCAGGATGTGTCAAGGCAAAGGTTCTAGTTCTCCAACGGTTCGTCGCCGTTGCTTTTCGTCGTCATCCTGAGCGCAGCGAAGGATCTCTCTTCTGTCTCCGCGCCTCCCAAGGTATCCGTCAGGATGTAAGTGGAAAACGTTGGGCGACGCGGATTATCTCTAGTAATCATAAGGTAAATATGATAACGTGAGTCGGGGCACCTTTCCCACCGCTCCGAGGACGCAACATGGCGGCGATAACACTGACGACAGCGCAAGCGAACCAGGCACCCCGGATTAGTGCCACCAAGACCGGCGCCGCACTCGACACTCGTCGCGCCATCTGCGCCTCCCCTCCCGCAACTCCAACGCACTCCGGTCCCCTGCCATCGACCGAGCACAAGCAGAAACTCGCCCGACAAGCCGCAAGCCACGTTCCCGCCGGATCACCCGCTCTCGCGCAAGGTTTCGAAGCGTGCACCGCCCGTTTCGACTCGATGTTACATTGTTACATCCGCGGTCTAATCGTCACGACCCACCAATCACCGCTCACCAATCACGTCGAAATCAATCGCCAACCCTGCCGATTAGAAACCACCGTAACTCGCACAAAACAAACACCCGCGAGCCCAATCAATCGCCAACTTTCAAGCGCTTTGCGCCCCAGGAATCACGAGTCACAAATCACGAATTACGTCAGTCCTAATCGTCACACCCCGCGATTAGAAATCGCCAAAAAGCCAACAAAATCGCAGTTTTTAACCGTTCTAATCGTCACTTTTTCACGTTTCCTACGCGCACAATTCGCGCAGCGCGGCCCTACCGGAAGTAAGGGTGAAAAACTCCCTTCTCGATACAAATGGACGGTTCCGCTCGAACAGAAAATCGCACAACTCATTGAAAACAAAGCAACGCGCCAATTCTT
The DNA here is from genome assembly GCA_049287725.1 of Candidatus Acidiferrales bacterium. Taxonomy (GTDB): domain Bacteria; phylum Acidobacteriota; class Terriglobia; order Acidiferrales; family UBA7541; genus Palsa-295. The sequence continues at coordinate 137,119 of JBAQGJ010000170.1, forward strand.
ATTCGATACAAATGAACAAGCCTCGCCGCGAAGAATGTCGCTCTGTACAGCGGGGTTCACGAACCACCAGTTACGAATCACGGCTCTCCCCTCACCAATCGCGGCTTTCCTCCGCACCAAATTTCATGCAGGATTGAGCCGGAGAATCTCATGACGCGACTACGCTTATTACTGGTGATTATCTGTGGCTTCGCGATGACCTTGGTGGGTGCAGCGCCGGTTCTTGCCCAGAAACCCGCCGCAAGCGCTTCCTCTTCCAGCCATTTGTCCACGCATTGGGAAGAATTGACCGCGGCGGATTTTCATTCGGCCATCGTCCTTTCCGGCGGAACATGCATTTTGCCCTTCGGCATCCTGGAAAAGCACGGGCCGCAGCTACCGCTGGGGACCGATTTGATCAACGTGCGTTTTGCCTCGCTCGCCGCGGCGGCCGATGAATACGCCGTGGTCTTCCCCGAATATTATTTCGGGCAAATTTTCGAAGCGAAGCACGAGCCGGGAACGATTGCGTACAGCGCGGACTTGCAGATGCGTTTGCTGCAGGAAACCACCGACGAAATGGCGCGCAACGGCTGCAAGAAAATATTGATCGTCAACGGGCACGGCGGCAACGAACACCTGCTGCCATTTTTCGCGCAGGCGCAGCTCGATAAGCCGCACGACTACGTGGTGTACGTCCAGTGGGGGCACGAGATTCCGCCGGGCGGCCCGGCCAAGAAAACCACGCTCGATATGCACGCGGGCGAATCGGAAACGGCGCGCGTGATGGTGTCGCGTCCCGACCTGGTGCACCTGGATCGCGCCGCCAGCGAATCCGGCGCGGATCAGAATCGCGTGCGTCTACCGGAGGACGTCTACACCGGCATTTGGTGGTACGCGCGCTTTCCAAATCATTACGCCGGAGACGGTTCGGCGGCCACTCTCGCCTACGGTGAGGCGGACATGAAGGCCTGGGTGAAAGCGATCGTCGAAGCGCTGCGCGCGGTGAAGGCCGACGACGTCAGCCTGAAATTGCAAAAAGAATTTTACGAGAGGAGCCAGCATCCGCTGGATACGCCGCAGTAAAAGCAAGTGGCAATCAGTCACAGTAGCTGCCGTGATTTTAGTGCGAGACGAGCGCGCGCGACGCGATGGCTATGACGAAATCGCGCCAAGCTGGGCCGCATAAGCCAGCAAGCGAGCGTCGTCGCCGCGCGCGGCGATAAGTTGAACGCCGACGCCGCCCGCGGCAGGCAAAGTGACGATTGGCACACCCGCCAGACTGAGCGGCGAGGTGTAACGCAGGATGGTACGTCGCGCCTGGCTGTGGTCAGCGCCCGCGGCCAGTTGCGCGACGGGCGAGCATGGCGCGATCAGAAATTGATGCTCGCGCAAGAGCGCATCGACGCGCGCGCGAAACGCCGCGTGCAGCCCGCGCAAGCGCCCGATTTCGTCGCCGGGAATGGATACACCCCATGCCAGGCGCTCGGCGATGGATTTTTCGAAATGCGAAAAATCACCGCCGGTGTTAGCCGCGTGATACGCGCCCGCTTCGCTCGCCTGAATCGGCGCGAAGACGGACATCGCATCTTCCCAAAACGCGGTATCGATCGGAACGATTTCGGCGCCGCGATCCTTCAGCTTTTCGCGCCAACGTGCAAAGCCGGCCAGCACAATCGGTTCGCAATCCTGCAGAAAATCGTCAGCGACGCAGCCGATGCGCACATTCGTCTCCGCCGCAAGCGGCACGCTGAGACCGAAGAGCGCTCCGCCGAGCAGCGGCGCGTCGCGCAAATCGCGGAACAACCATCCCAACGTGTCAAACGACGGCGCCAAAGGCATTCCGCCGCGCCACAGTCCGAGCTGATGCGCAAGCTCGATGGACGCGCGATACCCCGCCAGCCCGCACAGCGCCGCCGGCGCGCGAATCGAGCCGCCAGTATCCGTCCCTATCGCTGCAACCGCAGAACCCTCCTGCACACTCGCCGCCGATCCGCTCGACGAACCGCCGGTGAGGCGATGTGCATCGTCTGGCTGCACGCAATCCCCGTAGTCGGGATTTTCTCCCGTGATGCCATACGCGAGCTGATGCAGATGTGTCTTGCCGATGATGGTTGCACCGAGCGCGCGCAGCCGGGTGGCCACGGCACCATCCTCGCGCGCGATGCCGTTGCGGTCGGCGTAGAAACGCGAGCCACCGGTGGTGGGATAGCCAGCGAGATCGAAACAGTCTTTCAGCGCAATCGGGAAGCCGTAGAGCGGCGGCTTCGGCATGCTAGCGAATTTGTGTGGCAGCGCATCGGCTTCGCGAAGCACGGCGTCTGCGTCGAGCGAAAGGTACACGTTACGGCGCGCGTTGCTGTTCGCTCGTGCGAGCGCCTGCTCGGCTGCGGACCGAGGTGTGATGTCCCCGCGCGCAAGCGCCTCGCGAAATTCTTGCGCAGGACCGCTGTTGTTAGCAGGCATCAGCTACATTCTAACCACGTTCATGATGCTGGTCGTGATATGCATTGATGCCGCGCGAGTAGTTTTCCGTCAAAATGTGGATTCAAACGCGGCGAAGCGGCGCTCGAGTTCCCACTGCTGCTGCGCTTTTTCGCTCGACTTCAGAAAGTTCGCGCATGCGGCGGAGGGCTTTTCGTTCCATGGCGTTTCTTGCGCACAGACGGCGACGTGTTTCGTGAAAACATCACGCGAATTCCACAGGCTCTCGCCCGGGAGAAAACTGTGTTCGAGGCTGGTGCGGACCATTTGCTTGAGGTCGGCGTAGCTGAGTGCGTAGGTTTCGACGGCGCGGACGTATTCGTGCGTCAGGTCAATGCGCGAAACACCTTCGTCGTCGGTGGAGAGGGCAACAGGAACATCGAACTTGCGGTAAATCGGAAATGGATGGCTCTTGCCGCTGACGCCAAGAATTACGTCGTTGCTGGTGAGATTGATTTCGACCATCACGTGCTTCGCAGACATTTCTTTGAGCAACTCGTAGGGGCGAGTTTCGTACATGACGTCCACGCCGTGGCCGATGCGTTCGGCGTGGGCTTCTTCGACGGCGAGACGAACGTGGCAGCAGAGGCCCTCGTAGGTGACCAAGCCCGGCGCGATTTCGCCGGCATGCATCGTGATGTGGACCTTCGGATAGAGCGTGTGAAGGAATCCGACCATTTTCATTTGCAGGGCGTAATCGGACATGGAAATGTAGCCGTCTTCGGGCATCACCATATTTATGCCGACGAAACGCGGATCGGCGGAAGCGGTTTCAAAACCAAGCAGAGTTTGCGCGAAAACTTGTTCCTTTGGAAAACCGCGCAACACCTGGTAGAGGAATCGGATCGCAACCTTGCAGGCGGGCGCTTCGTCCTTTTGGCCGCAGCCCTCGCGTTGGTTGCGGAGCTTTTCGGCCTGGTCGATCTCCGCGCTTGCGGTGGCGACTTCGTCTTGGAGGCCATGGGCCAGCAATTCATCGCGCAGCTTCGTGAAATCTGCCGGCGAATCGCCGGAGCCGGGCCAGCCGACTTCTTTTGCGAGCGCGGCGGTGCGGTGAAAATCGGGCGTGTGCATCAATTCGAGATACTGCTCGTTTTGGGCGGCAGCGCGAGTGGCCAGCTCGTCGAGCCACTCGCCCAGGTGACGAGATTCATCGAGATTGCCGCCGAAGCGCGCGAACGAGTCGAAGAAATGGTCATGAGCCGTTGTTCCAGTAGTGGGTACGAATCCGCGCATGGAAAAGGAATCAATCAAGGCGTCATATAGATGTTGGTCTTTGAGAGCTTGCGCGGCTGGAACGCTGCCTTCTCCGCATACCGGTTGGGGTGGAATGCTGTCAGTCATCGCTTGCGATTTGAAAAAGGAGAGCTTGGCGAGGTTTACGCACAAGCGATCTTCGGCGCCATCGCGAATCCACGTCTCGGCGTAAACGGCACCATATATATGGTTATGCAGGTCGGCGCCCTTGGGCATGGCCACGAGGAACGCGCGCAATTCGAGGGGGTTTGCGCGGGCGGTTTCGTAGGCGCGCGCGGCGCGCTCTTCGCCGGAAGCACTCCTGGCTGCTGATCTAGCGTTATTGGTTTGCGTGAACGCGGCAGTGGAGCATACGGACAACAAAACCAAGAGCGCTCGCCAATTGATGGGTCGCATGGTGCGGAGTAAATTCATTCTGTTTCCTTGCGCCGCAATCTCAAGGTTGAAACTTCACCACAAATGAGACGCAAGAACAAGCGAGGTCCGCGATGGAATACGACAAGAACAAAGTGGATGAGACGGTTCTGGCGCTGTTGTACTTGACGATGTTCGAGGATAAGTCTGGCCGGCGAGCGTGGAAGGGCCAAGATCGGGAGACGATGGCTCGTCTACATGAAAAAGGGTACATCTCGGACCCGAAGGGCAAGGCAAAGTCCGTGGTCATGACCGAGGAAGGAGCAAGACGGGCCAAGGAGCTTTTCGAAAAACAATTCGGAGCGAATGCTGGGAACGCGGTCTAACGGCAAGCGTCGTCCCTGCGGCAGGGCGGTTAGCGCGGCCTTCCTTGCGCGCGTTTCTTGCGTTGACCCCTGAGTATGGGCGGCCTATAGTGGCGCATTTTTAGCGGAGGCTTTGCTTGCTGGAACGGGTGTTTCACCTTGCTGAGAACGAGACTACCGTGCAGCGCGAGCTGCTGGCGGGACTCACCACGTTTATGACCATGGCGTACGTGGTCGTGGTGAATCCACGGATTCTTTCCGAGGCCGGGATGCCGGTGGAGGGCGTGCTGTTTGCGACTTGCGTTTCGGCGGCGCTGGCGACTCTGGTGATGGGGCTTTGGGCGAATTATCCCATCGCGCTGGCGCCGGGAATGTCGCTCAATGCTTACTTCACTTATTCGATTGTGTTGGGGCGCGGAGTGCCATGGCAAACGGCGCTGGGCGTCGTGTTTTTGTCCGGCGTGTTGTTTTTGTTGCTGACGCTGACGAATGTGCGCGAGCACATTGTGAACGGTATTCCGGATTGCCTGAAGCACGGGACGGCGGGAGGCATCGGGCTTTTTATCGCGTTTGTGGGTTTGCGCAACGCGAAGATTATCGTGGCGAATCCGGCAACGTTTGTGGCGTTCGGAAAGACGTCTGACCCGCAAGTGATGCTGGCTGCCGCAGGACTGGTGCTGATCGCGATTCTGATGGTGCGGCGCGTAGGCAGCGCGATTCTGCTGGGCATAGTGGCGATTACGATTGCGGGGATCCCGGCGGGAGTGAGCCACTGGCCGGCGCACTTTTTTTCATGGCCGCATCCAGCGGGAACATTGTTCAAGCTGGATTTGCGCTCGGCGACGAAATTGGGATTGGGCGAGTTGGTCTTTGTGTTTTTCTTTGTGGACCTCTTCGATAACGTCGGAACTTTGGTGGGGGTGTGCGAGCAGGGCGGGTTCATGCGCGATGGGAAACTGCCGCGCGCGAGCCGAGCGTTGTTGGCCGATGCGTTCGGGACGATTGTCGGGGCGCTCACCGGGACGTCCACGGTGACCAGCTATATCGAGAGCGCGGCGGGAGTAGCGGCCGGGGCGCGCACGGGTCTTGGCAACCTGGTGATTGCGGGACTTTTTTTCGGGGCGATGTTCTGCGCACCTTTAGTTGCGGCAATTCCTTCTTATGCGACTGCGCCGGCCTTGATTTTGGTTGGAGCGCTGATGTGCGGATCGCTGTCCAAAATCCAGTGGGACGATTTCAGCGAGGCGTTTCCGGCGTTTCTCACTTTGGTGGGGACGCCGCTGACGTTCAGCATCGCGACGGGGTTGAGTTTGGGTTTGCTGTCTTTTACTTGCATCAAGGTGGGGACTGGAAAGTATCGCGACATTAGTCCTTTGATTTGGGTCTTGAGTGCGATCTTTCTGCTGCGCTTTGCGTTCCTTGGCGCGGAATAGAAACCTACGTCAAAAAATTTAACACAGAGGGCGCAGAGAAAAGCGTTGAGGACACGGAGACACTGCGGAGATGCACCCGTTTCTTGCGAAGAGATTTGACTGCTGCACAATCCCTGCTTTTGTGAAACGCCGTCTTACACGTTAAGCTGAGAGCCTTTCAGCTCGGAGGCTCGCACTTCGCAACATGACCCATTTGAGTTCAGCGCTCGCGCAGAGTCATTGGATTCCCGCCGCGATTTTTCTGGCTACTTACGTTTTGATCGCGGTGGAAAGCGGACGGGGCAGCCACCTGGACCGCACGGCGGCGGCGTTTTGTGGCGCTGTGGCGATGGTGCTGGTGGGAGCGGTTCCGCTTAGCGCTGCCTACACGGCGATTGATTGGAACACGCTGATCTTTTTGCTCGGGATCATGATTCTGGTGGCGCATTTTCAGGTCTCGGGATTTTTCGACTGGATTGCGGTGCATGTGGCGTCCATCGCACGGACGCGCTGGCAACTCTTAGTATTGGTGATTTTTACGTCGGGCGTGCTGGCGGCATTTTTTGTGAACGACACGATTTGCCTGATTTTCACGCCGATTGTGCTGGTGGTGACGGAGCGGCTGGAAGTGCCGCCGATTCCTTACCTGATTGCGGTAGCGACTTCGGCGAATATTGGTTCGGTGATGTCGGTTACCGGCAATCCTCAAAATGCCGTGATCGGCGTCTCGGCGCATTTTTCGTTTCTGGGATTTCTGGCGCACTTGGCGCCGGTGTCCATCGTGGGGATGATTATTAATGTTGGGGTGCTTTCGCTTTTTTCCCGCGGCCAGCTGCTAGGCCACCCGCTAAAGCACCATGTGCGGGCTTTTCCGGTGAAAGTGCAGCAGACACTGCTGATTAAATGCTGTTTCGCGGCCGCTCTGGTGATTGTGCTGTGGATTCTGGGCTACTCGTTTCCGCTGGTGGCGATTTCGGTGGGGGCGTTCATTCTGATCATCGGGCGCGTGAGATCGCAGAACATTTACCAGCGGTTGGATTGGGAGTTGCTGCTTTTTTTCGCGTCACTCTTCGTAGTGATCAAGGGATTTGAAGCGTCTGGAGCGATCGAGCACGTGATCGGATTTTTCCAATCAGGATTGCAAGGCAGCATGATTTCACAGCTATTCGCAGTGAGCGGCGTGATGCTGGTGCTTTCGAACCTGGTGAGCAACCTCCCTGCAGTGATTTTGTTTCGGTCGGTAGTGCCTTCTTTCCCCAACACACACTACATTTGGCTGGCCGTGGCCAGCACCAGCACACTTGCGGGAAACGCGACGCCGTTCAGTTCGGTGGCGAATTTGATCGTGCTGCAGCAGGCCGGAAAAAAAGTGAAGATTACGTTCTGGGAATTCGCGCGCGTGAGTTTGATCGTCACATTCATTACGACGCTGGCGGCGATTGCGATCCTCGCGCTTGAGCATCGCATCTGGCCGGGGGTCTGACGGGCGCAGCTATTGCAAGGGCGCCGAATGGAAAAGGGGCGGGTCGGTCTCAGACCCGCCCCTACAGAACCAGATAGCCGGTGATGTTTGGAATTGCAGCTACTTCTTAGCGTGGGTGAAATTCTCTTCCACCTGCGGCCAGTTGATCGTGTTCCACCAAGCGGCGAGATAATCGGGCCGACGATTCTGATACTTCAAGTAGTAGGCATGCTCCCAAACGTCCACTCCGAAGAACGCCTTACCGCCGTCCATGATGGGGTTGTCCTGGTTCGCCGTGGATTCGATGGCGAGTTTTCCATTGCGGAACAGGAGCCAGGCCCAGCCGGAACCGAAGCGCTTGGTGGCGGCGTCATTGATCTTGGTCTTGAAGTCGGCAAAACTGCCGAATGAAGCAGCGATCGCTTTTCCGAGTTCGCCGCCCGGTTCGCCGCCTCCGCCTTTCTTCATGATTTTCCAGAACATGGAATGATTCATGTGGCCGCCGCCGTTATTGCGAACAGCGGTGCGGATGTCTTCAGGGACTTTGTTGATCTGCGCCAAAAGTTCCTCAACGGAAAGTTTCTGAAGATCGGCGTGGCCCTCGAGAGCTTTATTAAGATTAGTTACGTAGCCGCCGTGGTGCTTGTCGTGATGGATTTCCATCGTTTTCGCGTCAATGTGAGGTTCAAGAGCGTCGAACGAATAAGGCAAAGGTGGCAAAGTGAAAGTCATCTGCGGTGCGGCTCCTTGTCCAGAAGTTGCGGTCATTATGTGCCTCCTGATTTTCCTTTCCTGCCCCATAATTATACGCGCCTGCCGGGGAAGAGGCGCAAGGGCCGCGAAAATTTAGCGCCGGCGCATTGGCTGAGCGGAGGGACGCGAGGATGCCAGCAACCGAACATGTGGAGAAGCACTTCACCGCGACTGCCGCCGTGCGCGACATCGTCATTGGAATGTCGGATGGGTTGACGGTGCCGTTCGCGCTGGCGGCGGGGCTGACCGGAGCGGTGGCTTCCACGGCCATCGTAGTGACCGCAGGCCTCGCGGAAATCGCGGCGGGGTCAATCGCGATGGGACTGGGGGGTTATCTGGCGGCGAAAACGGATACGGAACATTATGCCTCCGAGCTCGACCGGGAATATCGCGAGACGGTGGAGCTGCCGGAAATCGAAACCGAAGAAGTGGCGAAAGTTTTCCGCGACTACGGGCTTTCGGAACCGCAGATGGCGCCGATTGTGAAAGTAATCACGGCGGACCAAAAGAAATGGGTGGATTTCATGATGCGGTTTGAACTAGGACTGGAGCAGCCGGACCCGACGCGCGCGGGCCGAAGCGCAGGGACGATCGCAGCGTCTTACATCGCAGGAGGTTTGATACCGCTTGCGCCGTACATGCTGATTCACCATGATATCCACGTGGCGCTGATTTGTTCGGTGGTTGTGACGTTGCTGGCGCTTTTTATTTTTGGCGGGATCAAGGGACATTACACCGGCGTGAAGCCTTTGCGCGGTGGCACGCAGACTGTGCTGGTGGGCGGATTGGCCGCAGCGGCGGCGTTTTTCATTGCGCGGTTGATCAGTTGAGGTACGGCGTTGAGGGCATTGCGTGCATGCCGTGCCCTCCGTCCCGCTTCAAATTAACGTTTTTGCTTGGCTACTGCTTTTCCGGTTCTGTGCCCAGGTTGCCGAAGGGCCAGAGACCGAAAGCTTTCAGTATTCCGTCCTCGTGATGATCAATTAGCATTTTCGCGGTTTTCTCTTGCGGCCACGGACTGGCCAAACGATCCGGTCGGTCGGCGATCCAGAATGCAGCGAGAGCCATCACGGTGGCGTTGCGATCGAGGATGTCCGCCTGCACTTTGTCGAACGTATCCACGGGAGAGTGATGCGTGTATTTGTAATCCGGCGAATCCTGATTGAGATTGATGGCCGGGAGGCCGGCGAGAGTGAAGGGGCCGGTATCGGTGCCGAATTCAACCTCGTTGTCTACTTTTAAATCGCCGAAGGCTTGCAGAGAAGTGGCGAATTTCTGCACGGCGGGGATCAGATCGTCGTGGCCGCCCATCTGGAAGCCGGTAACGGGGCCTTGGCCGAAATCGAGAATCAGCGCCGCGACGTAGTTGGTCATGTCGCTTTGATGAGCTTTCACGTAAGCGAGCGAGCCGAGCAGGCCTTGCTCTTCGCCGGTGAAAAGAATGAAGCGGATGGTGCGGCGAGGCTTGAAACCTGATTTGATGATGGCTTCGGCGGCACCGAGGGTTACTGTTGCGCCGCAACCATTGTCTGTGCTGCCGGACGCGAGATCCCAGGAATCCAAGTGGCCGCCCACGACGATGATCTGGTCCGGATTTTCCGTGCCGCGAATTTCGCCGACTACGTTGGCGCTATCCACTGGGCCGTCGGTGACGCGGTTCTGGACATTGATTTTCAAGCGGACGCTCTTGCCGCGATCGAGATAGCGCTCGAGTTGTTCCTGATCTTCGGCGGCCATGCTGACGACGGGGATGTCGTAGTACGCGTCGAAGCCGAGCGCGCCGGTGTGCGTGAGGTGCATGCCGGCGGATTTGCGGCCGCCCTGGCCGCCGATGATGGCGATTGCGCCGGCTTCATGCGCGGCTTTCAGAAAGCCACCGAATTTTGCGAAGGCGCCCATGCGATCTTTCGGTGGTTCGCCCTTCTGAACAATCAGGAGGATCTTGCCGCGCCAATTCGCGGAGTTATTTTTCAATTCGTCGTCCAATTGATAGTTGTTCACCGGGACGACTTCGCCTTCGACGCCGCCCGCCGGCGTGGAACCGACCCAGCCCATGGAATCAACCATCAGCTTGCGGTGAATGGGAGCGACGAGCTCGGCGTCCGCGGAGATGCGGGTCCAGCCGCGCGAAATTTTCCACGGCTCGGTGTGGACATTTTCGAGGCCGATGGATTTCATTTTTTCTTCGCCCCAAGCGATAGCGCGAGCGGCTTCGGGCGAGCCAGTGACGCGAGCGCCGATGTCGTCGCTGAGCTCTTCGAGATATTCGTAAGCATGCGTTTCCATGGTTCCAGCGCCGGCAACGGCAGCGAGCGCTTTCAGAGTGCCGTCGTCGGTGGTGGCGGCAGCTTGGTTTACGGCTCCCGGTGATGAGGCGGCCGGGAGCGCGACGATAATGAGAAAGACCGCGACGGACAAGAATACGAACGCTTTACGAGTCATCCGCAAAACCCCTTTCGATTTATTGCGAATTGCAAAGTGCAAGAGAGTAAGGATAGGACGGTATTGCATTGCCCCCAAGTTTTTCTTTAAGGTGGGAGCGGCGAGTGGGCCGAGACGCACGTATTGGGAGGCTCGAACGATTCAGGCGGCTTTCGACAAATTTAGCGTAAACCCCAACTGTATTTGTTGCATCTATATAGAGGGAAGCGACCGTGCGACTCCGCAAGAGCTGCGAAACACTAATTGCCCCATCTTACGTCAAATACCATAATCGCCGTAGCGCCAACGTAGCGCACTAGCGATACAACGAACTAAAGTAGATTAAGGAGAGATAGCCATGGAGAGCAGTAGCATCAAGATTCGCCGCTGGATTGCCACCGTTGTGGTGCTGGCGGCATTTGCGGGAGGCGCCCTCCTCTCGCAAGGATTCAGGAATTGGGCAGACCACACGGTTTTCGGTTCGCCGCGTGAGCCGCTCGCCATCGCGCAGAATGCGCTGCCGGTGAGTTTGGGAAATTTCGCGAACGGATTTTCGGCAGTCATCAAGCCGGCGCTCCCCGCAGTGGTGAACATCCGCACATCGAAATTGGTGAAGCCGCAGGGCAACCAGATGTCGCCTTTCTTCAACGATCCACTTTTCCGCCAGTTTTTCGGCAATCAATTCGGCGGAGGCACCCCGCACGCGGAGCGCGAACAAGCTTTGGGTTCGGGCGTGATCATCACCGCGGATGGAACGATTCTGACGAACAATCACGTAATTGACGGAGCCACGGACATCAAGGTGCAGCTTAGCGACAAGCGCGAATTTCAGGCCAAGCTGGTCGGGGCGGATCCCAAGTCCGATATCGCCGTGCTGAAGATCCAGGCGAAGGATTTGCCGACTCTTCCGCTGGGCGATTCCAGACAGCTCCAGGTGGGAGACCTGATTTTCGCGATCGGCGATCCATTTGGGATCGGCGAGACGGCCACGATGGGTATCGTGGGTGCGACAGGCCGCGGACAGTTGGGCATCGAGGATTACGAGAACTTCATTCAGACCGATGCGGCGATCAATCCCGGAAATTCCGGCGGAGCGATGATTGACATCCACGGCAACCTCGTGGGCATCAACACCGCCATTCTTTCGCACGGTTCCGGCGGCAACGAAGGCGTGGGCTTCGCAATTCCGATGAGCATGGTGAAGCCCGTGATGGATCAGATTCTGGAGCACGGCAAGGTTGTGCGCGGCTACCTGGGCGTGTACATCCAGGACGTGACGCCGGAAATCGCCAAGGCGTTCAACTTCACTCAGAACGGTGGCGCTCTCGTTGGGGATGTTTCGCCAGGCACCCCTGGAGCACGGGCTGGATTGAAGAAGGGTGATGTAATCGTCAAACTTGATGGCCAGCCGGTGAATAGCGCGAACGACTTGAGACTAAACATTTCGCAGATGGCGCCCGGTACCAACGTCAAGTTGGGAGTCTGGCGCGACGACAAAGTGCAAGATTTCAACGTGACGCTTGGCGAGCTGCCAGAAAAGGCCACTGCCGAGAACAATAGCGAACAGGGAGAGGGCGGCGGATTGCAGGGAGTGGAGGTTCAGGACCTGACGCCGGATATCGCGCAGCAGATCAATGTTCCTCCTGGGACACACGGGGTCGTGGTGACGTCCGTGGATCCCTCGAGTCCGGCGGCCTCCTCACTCAGCAACGGCGACGTGATCCAGGAAATCAATCATAAGCCGATAAGCAATGTGAGCGAGTACCGGCAGGCGATGGCGGGTGTCGGCAAGCAGCCCGTCTTGTTGCTGGTGAATCATGGCGGACGCACCCTCTATACGGTAGTCGAGCCGCAATAAACAGTTGGAAGTGGCAGTCCGGCACGAAGAGAAGTCCGTGAATGGGGGCATGGCTCGTACATAAGCCGTGTCCCCGTTTACGTCACATGCAAGAATTAAAATCCGCAACTGACCCAGCCCAGTCGGGTTAAAATTCGTACAGGAGCAGGCGTGATGTTAGGCACTTGGGTCGCAATAGACCGAAGGGCTAACTTCCTCCCAAGCCCCAGGGCTTGGGTTATCGCTTTCAGCACGACTGGGGGTAGAATGGTACTCGAGTCCTATTCTCCCCAGCCCTTCGTTCTAGTACTAAATTACAGTCAGCCGTATTTCTGTCTAAACGCATCCTAATTTCGGTATAAGGAATCTGGTGATTGTCATGGCGCGGATTACAAATCGAGCTGTCTTTAATGCATCTCTGCTCCCGGAGGCGCAACCCCGTTGGGATCTCTTTAGCGCCGGATTTGGATTGCAGGTGCTTGCCGTGGCGGCCTTGGTGATAATTCCGCTGTTGTTGCCGCAGAAGCTGAATATTGTGCAGCATTATTGGATTACTCCGGTGGAGGCGCCGCCGATTGTGGCCTGGAAACCGCAGCCCGCGCAACCGGTGAAGGCGGCCCCGATAAAGCGCGAAGTTGTGAAAGAAGTGCCGAAGCCGACGCCGACTCCTGTGGTGGAATTGCCCAAGCCGAAGATTTATGCGCCGGTGGCGACAGCTCCCGTTGTGAGGACCGCGCGAAAGAATACACCCGCGCCCGATATGACCGAGGTAGCTAAGGCCTTCCCTGATCCTACGCCAGCGATTTCCATGGGCAGTTCCGCAATACCGACTTTGAAGAAACCGCGCGAGGCCGTGCAGACGGGCGGATTCGGCGACCCTAACGGCTTGCCAGCCAATACCCGAACGGGCCATGCGGCGAACGTGAACGTGCTGGGTGGGTATGATATGCCGACGGGACCAGGAAACGGGAATGGTACCGGGGGTGCGAAGGGTGCAAAGGGTGTAATCGCCAGCACTGGGTTTGGTGACGGCGTTGCAGTAGGCAGCAAGGGCGGCCCGCCGCACGGAACCGTGCAACAGGGTGGATTCGGCGATGAGAGTGCGGCCGTTGCGGCACCGAAGGTGAGGCAAACCTCGGCACAGTCGAGCATGAAGAAGCTGGATATCCTCGTGATTCCGACGCCGACTTATTCCGATGAGGGACGGGCGAAAAAGATCGAAGGCGAAGTGCTGCTGCAAGTGGTGTTTACCGCCTCAGGAGATGTGAAAGTTTTGCGGGTTGTACAAGGCTTAGGGCACGGTCTGGATGAAGCCGCCCAAAGCGCGGCCCGGCAAATTCGCTTTAGACCAGCAGAAAAGGACGGCCAACCAGTGGATTCGACCGCCATCGTCCACATCGTATTCAGCCTGGCGGACTGAAAGGGGAATGGAGATGCGCACGTGCAAGGGTTTTTGCTTCGCACTTATTCTGGCCGGCACATTGGCTGGGACGGTTTCCGCACAAACCACCCAGACCGCGGATCAGACGAGGCCTCAGGCTGGAACTTCCACCTCCGCGCCGGTGGTAACCGTTGATCAAGCGATTGACCACATTATCGCCCGCGAACACGATGAAGTGGCGACGATCCGGCGATTCAGTCCGCTGATCGAGACGTACATCCAAGACATGAAGGCCGACAAGGAGATGGGCGCTATCCCAGTGAAGGATCACTATTTTCTGGGTCAGGCGGACCTTTCAAAGGGAATCGTGGACAACAGCATGCTTCATGGGCGAAAGGGAAAGTTCGATCAGTTCAATCCCCTCTCGCACATGAGCGGCTTTTTCACTTCGTCTTACGTGCCCGAAGGCTTTCTGCAGATGATTTACATTGACACGAGCGGATTCGACCGCCAGCACTATCAATTCGAGTACGTTCGGCGCGAATTCCTGGGTGAAGTGCGCTGTGCGGTTTTCGACGTAACGCCGCTTCCCAAATCGGGAAAGGGACGATTCAAAGGCCGCATCTGGGCCGAGGATCAGGGTTTCACAATTGTGCGATTCAATGGCGTTTACACGCCCATCGCTGGCATCAACGGATTCAACCTGCATTTCGACAGCTGGCGCTTGAACGTGCAGCCGGGTTTGTGGCTACCGGCCTACGTTTATAGCCAGGAATCCGATCTGAAGGATTTTCTGGGCGGAGACATTCGCTTCAAGTCGCAAACGCGCCTGTGGGGTTACAACCTGAAGAACGTGGGCCGGCAGGAAGAATTCACCGAGATGACCATCGAGTCTCCCAACTTCCAGGACGACACGGCGGTGAAGCAAACTGACAAGTCGCCCATCGAAGCCGAGCGCGAATGGCAACATGCGGCTGAAATAAACGTGCTGGATCGCCTGCAGCGCATCGGCTTGCTAGCGCCTCCGGGAACCGTGGATAAAGTCATGGAAACGGTGGTGAACAACCTGGAGGTTACCAACAACCTGGACGTCGAGCCCGAAGTTCACTGCCGGGTGCTGCTGACTGGCACGCTGGAAATGTTCTCGATCGGGCATACCATCGTGTTGAGCCGCGGCTTGCTGGACGTGCTGCCGGATGAAGCGAGTCTGGCAACCATGTTGGCGCAGGAATTGGCTGACATCATTGTGACCAAGCCATCTACCGATCAGTGGGGCTTCAACGACACCACTAACGTGAGTACTACCGAAGCGCTCTCTCACTTTTCGTTCAAGGACAGCCCCGCGCAGGTGCAGATGGCCAACGAAAAGGCCCTGCAACTACTGAAAAATTCGCCTTACAAAGACAAACTGGGGACTGCCGGTTTGTTCTTGAAGCAGCTTGATGCGGAGTCGAAGAGCCTGCCGGCTCTGATCAATCCGCACCTCGGGAATCGCGTGTACCTGAGCTCGGCACTATTGAGTTCAGCGCCAAACCTGGATCCCAACAAGATTGACCAGATTTCGGCACTCCCCGTGGGCGCTCGCATTAAACTCGACCCCTGGAACGATCACGTGGAACTGGTGAAGGCCAAGCCCGTGCCGCTGCTTTCGGCGCGCGAGAAAATGCCTTTCGAAGTTACGCCGTTCATGCCGTTCCTGATCCGCTACGAGAAGCCCGGTTCGGGCGTCTCGGCAGACCCGGCGAAGGCGGATTTGGCCAAGCAGGATTCGCAACAACCTCAACAGCAACAGCAGCAATAATTCTAGTTTCCCCCGAATTACCCGGCGGTTGGAGGCGTTACGCCGAAATGTTTACGAATTGCCCTTGCGCCGGCGCGATGCCATTGCCGAGTGCCGAAACTTGCGCGTCTTGGCTCGCTGCCACAAGCGAAGCCTGCAACTTCTCAAGTCGCAGCACCGCGGCGGCAGTTTGCCATTGCGGCTGGTTGGGCGAGCCGGCCGGGCCGCTGTTGCTGATCCCGCTGGATTGCGCGGCGCCCGAATTTTGATTCGCTCCCGGCACTGAAACCTGCGACTCATTCGACGTGGTGATTGCACTTTGGTTCTCAGCCTGGCTCAGCGCTCCTGACTGAATCGCGGCGGCGGTGCCTGCGCCTTCGCTCGCATTCGCGCTACCGCCGGCGCCGAACTGCACGGCGCTCGTTTGTGTATCCAATGAATTCGCAGCTGGAATTTTCTTCGAAGCAACAGCGGACGGCTCCGTCCCCTGGACGAATTGCCTCAGCGCGACCGGATCATTGACCCAAGGCAGCAACGACATGCGGTTCAACAGGCTGATGTCTCGCGGATTGATGCCAAGGCGTTGCAACTCCTGATCAAGCTGCTGCAATGTTTCTTGTGGTGCGGCGGCGGGCGTGCCGCCCGCAGCACTGCTTGCAGTGTTGGCCGCGGCGCTGGCGGTATTGGCGGAACTTGCTGGCTGTACGGCAGCAGCCGCCACCGCCACGGACGTCGCGTTGACGGATCCCGGCGTGAGGTTCGGTGCCGGCGGCGGCTCCTCCGCTGCGGCCGCTCGATCGGCGGGCGTGGTGGCCGAATTGGAACTCGTCGCCCCGGGTGCACTCGCGCCATTTTCTGAATCGTTCGGCGGAAACGTGAACTCGTGCGTCAACAACGTGAACGCCGCGGTAGGAACAAAATTTTGCGACGCGCTTTGATTTCGAGTAGCAGGCGCCATGCCCGAAAGCGTCACAGTATCTTGTCGCGTGCCGTCCGAGGGCGCAGCGGGAGCTTGGCTAGCCGGAGGTACGTGATGCCCAACCTGCGACGGCGCCACCCCACCCGCATCTGTCGCATCCAGAGCTGCGGATCTGCCCGGAACTACGCTCGTAAGCGCCAAACCGATCGGTGCCATCCGTACCTCCTTTCCGGGCCACTAAGTCCCGAAGAATCAGTGCGCCAGCCGCTCGGCAAAAAGTGCCGTTTCGGACCGATGCAGCCATTCGAAGCTTGTGATTCCTGTCTAGCGTATCGGCTGGCGGACTGAGGACTTTAGGCCCAAATCTCACTCGCCGCCAGCGGTTGTCTCTCCGCGCGTCTTCCGCGTACAATACAGAATCGAAATCATTCACATGGCGACCCCGTTCATCATTCTTCCCGACTCCACTCCGCCTCCCATGGCGCATCCTCGCCCGTCCTGGCTGCGCGTGCGCTTCTTCGGCGGACCCAAATATCAGGAATTGAAACGCACCATGCGCACGCTCGATCTGCACACCGTCTGCGAAAGCGCGCGCTGCCCCAACATGGGCGAGTGCTGGGAGCACGGCACCGCAACCTTCATGATTCTGGGTGACATTTGCACCCGCGCCTGCGGATTCTGCGCGGTGCCCAGCGGGAAACCGCTCGGCCCTCCCGCCGAAGACGAACCCGAACGCGTCGCTGAAGCCGTCGCGCGAATGGGTTTGCGTTACGCCGTCGTGACGTCAGTGAATCGCGACGATCAGCCCGACGGGGGCGCAGCCATCTTCGCGCGCACCATCTCCGAAATTCGCGCGCGCGTCCCCGGATGCAAAGTGGAAGTCCTGATCCCCGATTTTCGCGGCGACTGGAACGCCCTCGAAACCGTGATGGCCGAGCGGCCAGACGTCCTGAATCACAACATGGAAACGGTGCCGCGTCTCTATCGCCAGGTCCGTAAGGGCGCCGTGTACGAACGCTCTCTCGAATTGCTCCGCCGCGCGCGAGAAATCGCGCCCGGCGTCCCCACAAAAACCGGGATGATGCTGGGTCTCGGCGAATCGCGCGAAGAAGTCCTCGCCGCCATGCAAGATATCGCCGCGCAAGGCACGCACATCCTCACTCTCGGTCAATACATGCAACCCACGCCCGAGCACCTGCCCATCGTGCGCTACGTTCACCCCGACGAGTTCGCCGAATTCAAGCGCCTCGGCGAAGCCATGGGCATCAAGCACGTCGAAGCCGGGCCGCTGGTGCGCTCTTCCTATCACGCCTTTGAACAACAAGAAGCTGCGCGCTAGCATCCGCGCCGCTCAAACCCGTGCTGCCACGCCGTCCGCGGCATTTCCTATCTAATTTCACTTCAATTAAAATTTCCGGCGTGACGTTCCCATGAACCCTTGGCGCGGCCTAAAAAGTCTTCCTCGCGAAATGTGGATCCTCTGCGCGGCCACGCTGGTCAATCGCTCCGGAACGATGGTCCTCTCCTTCCTGGTCCTGTACATCACCGCCACGCGAGGCGTTTCTCCCGCACGCGCCGCGCTCGCTCTCACTGTTTACGGCCTCGCTGCCCTACTTGTGATGCCGCTCGCCGGACGCCTCGCCGACCGCATCGGCCCCTTGCCCATCATGAAAGCGTCGCTGTTCCTCACTGGCGCCCTCCTCCTTCTTTTTCCTCTTGCCAAAAGTTACGTCGGAATTTTGATGATGACGTTCGGTTTCTCCGTCCTCAACGAATCCGTCCGCCCCGCCAGCCTCTCCATGATTTCCTCCCTCGTCGCCCCCGCCCAGCGCAAATCGGCCTTCGCCCTCAGCCGCCTCTCAGCAAATCTCGGCATGAGCGTCGGCCCCGCCATCGGCGGAATCCTGGCCGTCTATTCTTTCCGCTGGCTGTTCCTCGTGGATGGCGCGACTTCGATTCTCGCGGGCGTGGTCCTGGTTCTCGCCCCATGGCGCAACTTGACACAAATCAAGTCGCAGGAACCGCAATGGGAAGACGCCGAAGACCTCGGCCGCGAAATCGAAACGGATAGCACCACGCCGCTGTCCGCGCTGCATCCCACCGCGGATCTGCGAGCGTTCCGAAATCGCCGCATGCTCTACTTCATCGCCGCGCTCATTCCCGTGCAGCTCGTCTTTTTTCAATTCACCTCCACGCTGCCGTTGTTTCTAGTCCAAAATCTCCGTTTCCCGGAATCCATTTACGGCACGATCTTCACCGTCAATACGCTGCTGATCGTCGCCCTGGAAGTTCCGCTAAACACCGCGATGGCGCGTTGGAGCCATCGCCGCACCCTCACGCTCGGCGCATTCCTCTACGCCGTCGGATTCGGATCCTACGCGTTGGTCAACATCGTTCCGTTCGGTAAGACGGCAGGCGTCTTCGCGGCAGTGGTGATATGGACCTTCGGCGAAATGATCATGATGCCTGGCAGCTCCGCATATGCCGCGGAAATCGCACCGCCGGAGCGCCGCGGCGAATACATGGGTCTCTATACGATGTCGTTCAATGTCGGCTTTTCGGTGGGACCGTTGCTCGGCGCGAGCCTCCTCGGCCGCTGGGGACCGAGTCTCGCTTGGGGAGCTGCTTTTGTATCCGGTTGTATTTCCGCTCTGATGATGAGCCGCATCGGAGCGAGAACAAACAAAAATAAGAACGCGAACCAGCCTGCGTTAGTGGACTGATGAGCCGCCGGCCAGAGCATTCGCCAGATCGCGCGCGTGCGCGGCGCAGCCCGTGCAGTTAGCGCAGCTGCCGCAATTGTTGCAGGCGGGATCCGCCGCGGCAATTGCGTTCACCGCGCGAAAATATTCGGCGGCTTTTTCGCTCCGGCCCATTTCCAGGTTCAAATTTCCCAGCATCAATTGAAAAATCGGATTTTTCGGATAGCGCTGCACCAGCGGCTCGGCAACTGCGATCGCCCTTTCGTATTCCTGGTCGTAGGTGCGCAGATTTTTCGCCAGATAGATGCGCAATTCCACCGGCATCAGCACGCCATGTTCGATCGCGATTTGCATCTGCTGGATGCCTTCTTTCTTGTTCCCGCCGGGAATGCCCATGAAGAAGCGCAGGAACTTTACGATCCCAGACAGCGAATCCACGTAGTCGTTGTAGAGACCTAGGCCGCCCGTTGCGTCCGCCATCTGCGGATCGAGTTCCAGAGCGCGCAGAAATTCCGCTCGCGCCGCCACGCCCGCATGCGCCACCGCGTGATTTTCTCCGCGCAGCGCGTCCATGCGCGCTCGCAGCGCCAGCCCTAACCCGGCGTAGAGATGCATTTCCGCCGTATCCGATTTTGCCAACTGCGCCTGCGCCAGCCGCGTGATTTTCTCCGTCAACGCGATGTACGCTTCGTCCTCGGGCCGCTTCCCGCGCTTCCAGGCGTCCACCATTCCATACTTCACCTGTGAGTTCGCGCAGAAAATCTTCCACCACTGCGCTTCGCCTTCTAGCAGAAACCCCAACGGATTATCCGGCTGTGACTGCTCCAGGCCGTGCAGTATTGTGATTGCGCCGTCGAAATCCCCCGAGTACATCGTATCCATGGCCTGCTTGGCTTCCGGAGGCAGCGTGAGGTTTGCCGCCGCCCGTGCCGGCAGCGAAAATGAAACGCACACGAGCAGCATGCCAAGCGCGTGCTGCCACGCGCAGCGGATGCAGCGAGATGGCTTCGCGCGCAACTTCATTGCCGCCCCAGTCTGAGATTTGCCGAGCGACGTCATTTCACTCTCTTCACCCAACCTGCCAGCCATGCCGCGGTAACGTACATCACGAAACATTCCAGCGCAAATGGCAGAAATCCCAGAAACCCAGGCGCCGGCATCTCAAATACTTTCCACCGCTGGAACATCGGAAATATGTAATGCCACTTCGCCGCCGCCCAGTAATTCCAGAATTCCCACAACCACCCGCAAATCCACCCAGCCAGCACGAATCCGTAAAGCCGCCGCCGACACCCTTCGGAAAGATCGCCAAGAAACGAAGGCAAACCCAGTCGCCGGTTGATCGGGTCCAGCAGCAGCAGAAATCCAGCCCATACCAGCGCAAAAAGATGAGCGCCAACTCGCTGAGGGACGGCCAACGGGACAATCAAACACGCCGCGCCACAAATAATCAGAATGTTTTCCGTCGCGCGCGAAATCTTCCACGGCTCGCCGGGCAAAGGAGGCAAAAGCGCCTGCACCAGATCGGAAGTCTCGAAAATCGCCGGCGTGATCGTCGCGAAAGACCATCCATAGCCAAGATACCTCGCAAGCCAAGGCAACGGCACGCCCGCATAAGTCCAATTTTGCAGCCGCAGGTTATACGCTTCGAAAATCAACCACAGCGGAATCGAAAGCAGTGCCATCCGCGCCACCACCACCGGCGCATCATTCAATCGAGAACGATTCGTCAACGCCAGCACCGACGCATCCGCGATCAAAATGTAAGCGCTCCACGCGATGGGCGTGAAATAGGTCGTCACCGGCTCGACATGCGCGAACATCAGGACTTCGGCGCTGACCAAAGCCACCCAACCAAGCCAACCGTAGACCGGAAACGGGCGTCGCCGCCGCGCCAGAAAATAGCCGATCACCAGCACCAGAACCGTCGCCGCCGTGATCGCGATCCCAACGATCGTGCCGAAACGTGCGCCAACAAAAGTCACGGATGAGCGGGTAGTTGGCATCTAGGTGTTGTTGTGAGTGTGTCGAGCTTGCTCAAAAACTCAAGAATCTTTGTGGGTCGCGGCTTACAGGTTGCAGAAAAAGGCAGCGAATGTCATCCCGAGCGAAGCGAGGGATCTGCTTTTCGCTCAAACCCCAAGAAAAAAAGCAGATTCCTCCGGCCAAATTCACCCTCGGAATGACACTTCCGCGCGTTCTTCAGCAAAGTCCTTAGCTTCCGAACTTCACGCCTTGTAACCTCGCACAAGTCCCACGCTCATCATGTTATCCCAGACCCGCGCCGTTTTTCAGACAGCCGCCAGCGCCTTTCTTGTTATGCTGGCTTTCCTTTCACGCGCATAAAAATGCCTGAACCCGAAAAACTCGAACGCGGCCTCGGCCTGATTGAAGCCACCTCCCTGAACATGACGTTCATGGTCGGCATCGGCCCGTTCATCGTAATTCCGTTCATCATCCGCGCGATGGGCGGCCCGCAATGCATCCTCGCGTGGGTCGTCGGAGCCGTCCTCGCCGCCCTCGATGGTTGCGTCTGGGCCGAACTCGGCGCCGCTATGCCGCAAGCCGGGGGCAGTTACGTTTTCTTACGCGAAGCCTACGGCGCCAATCGCCTCGGCCGCCTCATGTGCTTCCTCTATATCTGGCAAACGCTGTTTCAAGCCCCGCTCAGCATTTCGTCTGGCGCGCTCGGCTTCGCCGACTACTCCGTATATCTCACGGCGAAAATTCCCGGCGTCACCGCTTGGTTCAACGCGCACGCCAAATATGCCGGCCAGATCTTCGCCGCCTACGATCGTACGATTGCCGTCCTCCTCATAATCATCGCGGTCGTGCTCTTGTATCGCCGCATCACCGCCATCGGCAAAATTTCCACGGTGTTGTGGATAATCGTTCTCGGCACAATCCTCTGGCTCATCTACGGCGGCGCCACGCATTTCAACGCCGCGAATCTCCTCACCTTTCCCGCCGGCACCTGGAGCTTCTCTTGGATTTTCTTCGCCGGCCTAGGCCACGCCTCGGTGCAAACGGTCTACAGCTACCTCGGCTACTACAACGTCTGCAATCTCGGCGGCGAGATGAAAGACCCCGGCAAAAATATCCCCCGCGCGATTTTCCTCTCGATTTTCGGCGTCGCCATCCTCTATTTCCTGATGCAGACCAGCATCCTCAGCGTCATTCCCTGGCGTGAGGCGCAAAATTCGCCGTTCGTAGTCAGCCTGTTCGTCGAACGCGCCTTCGGCATGAATTGGGCTACTCTCGCCACCGCGCTGATCCTGGTCCTCGCCTTCGGCTCAATTTTTTCCGCCACACTCGGCTATTCCCGTGTGCCTTACGCAGCCGCGCTCGACGGCAATTTCTTCTCCGCCTTCGCCCGCGTGCACCCCACCAAGCGTTTCCCCCATATTTCGCTGCTCGCTCTGGGCGCCGTCTCCATCGTGATTTGCCTTTTTTTCAGCCTTTTCTCCGTGATTCGCGCCATCCTGGCCATGCGTTGCCTCATCCAATTTGTGGGCCAGGCAGTCGGCCTGATGATGCTGCATCGCCGCTGGAAAGCGGACCGCTGGCCTTTCCGCATGTGGCTTTATCCCGTGCCGGCCCTGCTCGCGATCGCCGGCTGGGTCGCAATTTTTATTTCCACCGGACGCCGGCCGATGTTGGCCTCGCTTGCGGCCATGGTCGCGGGTATTCTGGTGTACTTGGGACGCGCGCGCATCCTGCGCCAGTGGCCCTTCGAGGAGGCCGGCTCTTGAATCGGATCGTGAAACCCCAGCTCGCGCAGTCGCACGAAACGCAGCACCGCAGCACGAAGTCGCACATCTCAAAAATAGCCATGCGAAGTTTTCTCGCCATGCTCTCCACGGTTTTTACCTTCGTCGGTGTAGCCCGGCCCGTCCGCGCCCAATCGCTCCAGGAAACCGTCGAAGCCATCAACAAATCGCGCGTCAATACCCGCATCCTTTTCATCACCGCGCATCCCGATGACGAATGGTCCAGCCTTCTCGCGTATCTCTCCCATGGACTCGACGCTGACGTCGCTCTCCTCACCATCACCCGCGGACAGGGCGGCCAGAATGCCATCGGCCCGGAACAAGATGGTGCGCTCGGCGTTATCCGCACTGAAGAACTTCTCGCCGCCGGAAAGTATTACGGCGTGCATCAATATTTCACCCGCGCTCTCGACACCGGCTACGTCAAGACTCCCGAGCAGGCCCTGAAAGTCTGGGACGGCCTCGCGCTCGAGGATATGGTCCGCGTCATCCGCACTTATCGCCCGGACGTGGTCATCAACGGCTGGGGCGGCGTCCATTCCGGCCACGGCCATCATCAAGAGAGTGGCATCCTCACTCCCCAAGCGGTAGCCGCGGCCGCCGATCCCAAAATGTATCCGGAACAAATCGCCGAAGGCCTCACGCCCTGGAAAGTAACTCTGGAAACGCGCCTCGCGCGCGATGGCAGCACCGCCGGCGCCGTGCAGCTTCCGGTGAACGAAGTCTCGCCATTGTGGGGAAAAAGCTACGTCGAAATCGGCATGGAAGGCCACGCCCAACACCGCTCGCAGGGCACTCCTGCGTTTTTCGGCAACGCCTTTTTTCGCCGCCCTATTTACTTGGTGAAGGAAGACGCAAAAGGCCCAGCCGGTTCGTTTGACGTCAAATTGTTGGCCGAGCCGCTCCCGTCACTAGGGCGGCGCTTCCCTAATTTGCAAGAGACCCTCGCTCCTGCCCTCGCTCCAGCCGATCAGAATCTCGCAGCCGCCGCCAAATCTGCTCTCGACCTCGACCTCGACCGCGCCTCCGCCGCAAATTCGCTCGCCGCGGCCGGGAAAGAAATCGCCGCGCTGCGCGAGCAAATAGCCAAACAATCCGGCGACGACGAAAAATCCGCGTTGTGGGAACTGGACGGCGTAAAGGGCCGCATTGACCTGGCCCTCGCGGACGACATCGCAATTCCCTTCGAAGCCCGCGCCAACCACCACGAAGTGGTAGCCGGCGAGAATTTCTCCGTGGATGTGGTGGTTTCCGGCGAACCGGCCGTCCCCGCGAAGTGGACCCTCAGTCCATCCAGCTTCGTGGTGCCCGCCGGCTGGACCGTCACTCCCGCCGACGCGAAAGAATCAGGCGCCACCCGCTTCGACATCGCTATTCCGGCTGACGCCAAACCACCTTCGCGTCCCGGCGACGTAACCCTGCCATTTCCGCCGCCGTTAGTGCGCCTCGCGCTTCCGGTCAACGTCGCGGGCTATGAATTCGCGATCGATCGCCCGGTGAATTCCGTCGAAGCCACCACCACCGGCATTCTCACCTACCCGCTCGAACTCGTTCCGGCCGTAACGATCACGATCGAGCCGAAACAAATCATGGTCCCCGAAAAGCGCGCCGCCACGCCCGTAACACTCTTCGCCCGCGTGCGCTATCACGGCGCGAAAAGCACGCAAGTCGCCGTCGCGCTTGAGGCCCCCAAGGGCTGGACTGTGCAACTTCCGAAAGCCACAGGTCCGCTGGAATTTTCCGCCGCGGGTGACCAACTCCTGCAAATTATCGTCACGCCGCCGGAAGGAGTTCCCGCCGGCGCCTACACTCTCCATCCCACCGCCCGCATCGGCGACGAAGTTTTCAGCACCTCGCTCGCCCCGATCCCTACGCTTCCCACGCGCAATTGGAGCGAGCCGGCCGACGCCAAAGTTCACATCCTGAATTTGAACGTGCCCGCCGGTCTCCGCGTCGGTTACATCGCCGCCGATAACGATCCGCTGCCCGAAATTCTCCGCCAACTCGGGATCCGCGTGGATATGCTCGACGATGTCGCCCTCGCTTTCGGTGATCTCAGCCAGTACGACGCGATCACCGTCGGCATTCGCGCCTACGAATTGCGCCCGGATCTCCTCCGCGCCAATTCGCGTCTGCTGAATTATGTAGAACGCGGCGGCACTCTCCTCGTCCAATATCAGCGCGACTTCGCCTGGAATTCCGAGCTCCCCGCGCCGTTCAAAGCCACCATGCCCGACCAAACTTCGCGCGTCACCGACGCGAATTCTCCCGTGACGTTCCTCGCGGCCGATAGTCCGCTGCTGAATTCGCCGAACAAAATCACCATGGCCGATTTTCAAGGCTGGGTGCAGGAGCGCGGCCTCTATTTCTGGGGCACCTTCGATTCGAAATATACTCCGGTGCTGGGCCTCACCGATCCCGGCGAGCCGGAATCGAAAGGCTCACTGGTCTACGCCCGCGATGGCCAAGGCCTCTACATCTACACAGGCCTTTCCTTTTTCCGCGAACTGCCAGCAGGCGTCCCCGGCGCCTATCGCCTGTTCGTCAACCTGCTGAGCCAGACCAAACACTCGGCGACGCAAAATTGAACGCTGTTGTGCTTTTGTGGCGGCCGCCTTTAGGCGGACAGCGGCTGAAAACAAGCTCGGGAATAAAAGCGAAGCCGCAAAATCCCGCTCCTGGAAGGTTTTCATCGCGGAAGATCCAAAACGAACGTGACCGAAACCACCCATTCCGCCTCCTCCGTCCCCGCGGACGTAATCACCCCGCGCATGATTACCATTCCCGAAGGCTGGTTGCAGATGGGCAGCCCCACAGGTCAAGACAACGAGCAACCTGTCCATCGCGTCTGGATAGACAACTTTGAACTAGCCGAATGTCAGGTCACCAACGCCGAATACGCAAAGTTCTTGAAGGCGACGAACCATCGTCAGCCTCTGCATTGGAACGACCCGAACTTCTCGCAGCCCGAGCAACCAATCGTCGCGCCATCCTGGTTCGATGCCACAGCCTACTGCGAATGGCTGAATCAAATGTGCGGCCACTCAAACGAACGCGCCTCCGAACAAGCCGCAATCGCCGCGACAAGCACACGCTTTCGCCTCCCAACAGAAGCCGAATGGGAACGCGCCGCGCGCGGCGGCCAAGAACAAAAACAATTTCCCTGGGGCGACGAAGCTCCGGAAACCTTGCGAAATTACTCAATGAGGTGGAAAAGCGGACCCGAACCGGTTGGCCAAGCCGAGCGCAACGCCTACGGCCTCTGCGACATCGGCGCCAACGTCCACGAATGGTGCGCGGACTGGTTCGACGCCGATTATTACCGCGTGTCGCCGGAACGCAACCCGCAAGGCCCAGCCGAAGGAACTCGCCGGAGCTCTCGCGGCGGTTCCTGGCGTCATTACACCAAAGTCTCGCGCTGCGCCGCGCGCTCCAGCATCCCTCCGGAATTTCAATACGCAGACTACGGCTTCAGAGTAGCGCGCAGCATCGCGAAGTAGGAACTAGGATGGCTTGTGTCAGGCGCAGCTTTCGCGGCTTTCGCGACTTGTGCGTCCCGACATTTCTGATCGGGAAGCCGTGCCGAAAAAGACGGAAAATAAGTACGGCAGTACTGTCTGCAGAAAAACGGAAGGGCGGGACTGAAGTCCCGCCGTTGGCGCCTCTAGAATTTCTGAAATCCCTGGAACAACCAAACTCCCGCAGCGGCCACCAGCAACACTATGGAAGAAATCATCAGGAGCTTTATCGGTTTGGAGAGCTTCTCAATCCGCGCCACGATCTCCCGCTGCTCGCTGGCCATGGAGTCGCCGGCTTTGTCCAAAAATATCTGATCGTCTTCGTGGATTTCCAGCGTCCCGCGGTAAGCCAGCAGCGCGATCAACGCGGCGGTCACTACTCCCCAGACAACAAGTACCCCTAGCAGTGGTCCTTCGATGCTTTCCATGGGTGCCTCCCGCCCGCCGGCCGCGAAGACTTCCCGAATACAAATTGGCCCGTGCGGGCCCTTAGCTTAAGCTGGGTTTCGGGGGATTATAGCACCGCGACAGCCTGCGATTTCAAGCGGTAAGGCGGTCATCCGGGAATTGAATTCCCCAGAAGTTGCGGGTGGGGTAAAGCATCTCCAGGCCCAATTCGAATACGCCTTGGTCCTTCGAGTCATTGATCCGAATCACGCGAAATTCCTGCACTTCCTGCGAGACCCCATTCAGCACTTCCAGCCGCGAACCCAGCGCCGGTTCCAGTGGAGCGCGCACCAGCGCGCCGCAGCGGCTCACCGCGATCGCTTCGGCCAGCGTCACCAACGGCTCGCCATCCACACTGTTACTGAAAAGCTGCACGGGGATGCGTATAAATACGCGCGCAAACCGTCGCCGCTCCAGCATCGCGCGGGTAGTTGCCATTGTTTCGCCTCCTATTCTCCGCGGCCCCAGCGCCTCACTGTAGTTCCATCCAGCAACCCGGTCAAGGCATCATGCCACCCCTGTGCTAAGTTGACAAACCGCGCCCACCCGCAGGTCTCACCGGCCCACCCGCTCTCCGGTGCCCCTCGAGCGGTTTAGCGAGAACCGCATCTCCAAAGGTAGAGACATTTCACGGATCGAATTCTGCGATCGATCGGGTCGCAGATATATAGGACCTCGTCCACCAAAGTTATATGGTTCCCCGACTGAAGCACTTTGTGAATTGGTTCCAGTGGCCGCATGTTTTCGGAACCACTTTCCATAGCGGCACAAGGGTTTTCACTTTGAGCAAGCTGAAACGTGTACAACATTCGAACCGGGGTAACCGTGTCGACGCATTTTAGGCATTCGAACTGTGATTGTTCCGCGCTATCTAAGGCTGCCTGTCTAAGTAGAGGCGGACCGCTGATCACGCTGGCAGACTGCGCCGTCCCATCCCGTCTAACCTCAATTTCCAGCTCAATGTCGCCGGTAATGTGTGCCGTTCGCGCGACTTGAGGATAGACCGGGTCAGCAAGCTTCCTCAGGACGGCTTCGCCTCGAGGTGCGGCTGTTTGAGCCGGAGTCTTAATTGCCGAGCCGGACAGCAAGACCACAGCCGCAAAAACTCGTATTACGAGCAAGAGCCGATTCATGGTGAGTGTAAGACACATGAGACTGCTAACCCTAGAGTCGCCGGTTGGAGCGTCAAACGGAAGCTGCCTGCGCCCGAATCCGGCTTCGTTGACAAACCCCCAGCCACAAGTCAATATAGTCCAGCCTCGTACTTTTGCCAGCAAATTGCCCGAGTGGCGGAATTGGCAGACGCGCTAGCTTCAGGAGCTAGTTCTCGCAAGGGAGTGGAGGTTCGAGTCCTCTCTCGGGCACCATCGATTCGATTCCAGGCACTTTTCGCCGCATCCAACGATGTAACGCTAAGTTGTGATTCCTTCTGGTCGCGCGTCTCTAGGCGGCGCCATGCCTCACGCGTGCGCCGCTGCGGCCTCGCGCACCGAACGCACCTGATCCATCAGCGCGCGAACCCGTTTCACATCCACGGGATTTTCCATCACGCCATCTACCTTCAAGCTCGTTCCCACAATGATTCCGTCAGCGTATCGTAGGAACGCCGCCGCGTTTTCCGCGCTAGCGCCGCTCCCAATTAATAAGGGACGCGTCGCCAGTTGCTTCGCTTCGCGCACTTTCTCCACGTCCGGTGCGTTGCCCGTGAATTTCCCGGAGACGATCAGTGCATCCGCGCCGTAGAATTCGGTCCATTGAATGTGCGTTTGCAGATCAATTCCCGGAAACGGCACGGAATGCTTCTTATCCACATCCGCAAAAATATGAATTTCGCCGGCCGCGAGTTCCTTCCGTTTCCGCAAAAGCTCCGCCGCGCATCCGTGATCGAATTCCCCCGTATCCCACACCCGCGCCCCGGTCAGAATGCAAACGCGTATGAACCGCGCCCGCGCCGCCACCGCAATCGCCAGGCACACCAGCCCGCCGTTATGAATCACGTTAATTCCCACGGGAACCGCGAAATTCTTCACCACTTCCGCAGCCGCCACGGCCTGCGCCGCCGTGGCTTCCGGCTTCACGTCACTCCCCACGAAGTACGGCAGATCCCACATGTTTTCCACTACCAGCCCGTCAACTCCGCCCTCTACCAGCGCCTGCGCATCGCGCAATGCATGTTCCACGATCGCTTCCATTCCATAACCGGTGTAACCCGGCGCTCCAGGAAGCGGCCACAAATGGACCATGCCGATCACCGGCTTGGGCGTCGGAAAAAGATCCGCGAGCGACCGCATTCGCGGCCTATCCATTTCCTGTTTCCATGCGGGCATGTGATTCTGTTCGGGTTTCGGTGTCATCTGGAATCCTTCGCATTCACCAGCCGCGCCGCAGGCGCTCGAGCACTCGCAACCTTACTGCGTCCCACGTGGCGTTCAGCCGCTGCGTGCGCAACAGAGCAGTCACATTCCGCGCACTCGGCAAATTTTCTCCCGCTCCCACCACCGTCGCGGCCATAGCCCCGGCAGCGTTCGCCACCAGCGCTCCCTCAATCGTGGACCATCCGCGCAATCGCGCCTGCAGAAAAGCCGCCACAAACGCATCTCCCGCGCCTGTTGAATCCACGGCCTGTACCACGAACGAAGGCACCAAAGTAGGCGTGCCGCACTCGGAAACCAGGCAGCCCTTCTTCCCCAATTTCAGCACGATCTCGCGGGCGCCCCGCTCGCGTAAGCGCGCAAACGCTTTGAGCGGCTCTCGCGTCCCGGTCAGCGCGGCTGCTTCATCCAAACTGAGGAGGAGAATATCCACTCTCCCAGCCATTTGCAAAATTTTCCGCGGAATCGCTCTGCTCGGCTCCATGCCCACGTCAAGAGAAACCCAGCCTCCTCGCGCGTGCACCGCCTTCAAAATCTGCTCCGCCGCTCGCTCCGGTCCTGAATTCAAAAAGCTGTGGCCCGCCAGATGCACAGCCGAAGCTTTCTTGATCAATGACGCCAACTGCGGCGGCCTTTCAAGCAATTCATTCGCGCCGCGGCTTCCGAAAAACGTTCGTTCGCCGTCAGGAGTCACGTTGATATAAAAGATTCCAGTCAGCGCATCCCCGGTCCGTTGCACCCAGCGAACATCCACCTCGCGTTCATTAAGCGCCTCAAGCAAATACTTCCCAAAAACATCCCGTCCCACGCGGCCCACCATCCGCACCGGCACGCCCCAGCCAGCCAATCCCAGCGCGCAATTCGCGCCAACCCCGCCAACGTGCATTTCCAGCTTGCGCGCCAGGCAATCGTCCCCAGGTTTCGGCCACGCCCTCACGCGGCCCATGATGTCCACGTTCAGATCGCCCAGCACGACGATGCCCCGCATCCGCATCTTGGTTCCGCTCTTGCTCATCGCGTCGAAATCCTAACACGCCGCTGAAACTCCCTTCCGCGAACTTCGCGCGACGCCACATTTTGTGATAAGACCGAAAGGCCACGGGAGGCTTTCTTGGACACCATGCTTTCCATCCGTGAAGACGTCGCCGCCGCATTGAAATCCGGCGCGCCGGTTGTAGCTCTCGAATCCACAGTCATCGCTCACGGCCTTCCGCGGCCCCAAAACCTGCAGACGGCCCGCAAAATGGAATCCGTCGTCCGGGAAGAAGGCGCTATCCCGGCTACCATCGCCATCGTTGAAGGACGTCTCGTCGTCGGCCTTTCTTCCGAAGAACTCTCGTCCTTCGCCGAAGCCGAAAACGTAGTCAAAGTCAGCCGCGCGGACCTCGCCTCTGTGCTCGCGAAGCGGCAAACGGGAGCCACAACCGTTGCCGGAACCATGCTGATCGCCGCGCGCGCGGGAATCTGCATCTTCGCCACGGGAGGAATCGGCGGCGTCCATCGCGGTGCGGAATCCACTTTCGACGTCTCCGCCGACCTCGCGGAACTCGCCCGCACTCCGGTCGCCGTCGTCTGCGCCGGCGCCAAAGCCATTCTCGATCTTCCGCGCACTCTCGAAGTGCTTGAGACGCTCGGCGTTCCCGTGGTGGGTTACCGCACCGACCAGTTTCCCGCCTTCTATGTCGCGGAAAGCGGCCTACCTTTAACTTCTCGCGTGAATACTCCGCAGGAAGCCGCTCAACTCCTCCAACTTCACGGGCAGGCGGGCCTCTCGTCTGGAATTGTTTTCGGCAATCCTCCTCCAGCGGGCGCCGGATTGAAAGCGGAAGAAGTCGAAGCCTGGATCGAAAGAGCGCTCCATGCAGCCGCGGCCGAAGGCATTCGCGGCAAGCAGGTCACGCCCTATTTGCTGGATTATTTGACGAAAGAGAGCCGCGGCCGGACGCTCGAAACAAATATCGCGCTGCTGGTGCACAACGCGCGAATCGCCGCGCAAATCGCCGTGGCTTACAGCAAACTCACCCCCAAAACGCTCTAAACCTGCTGCGCGTTCGCCGTGCTTCCCACCTTCACTGTCCGGTGGAATTTCCCCATCAGATACTCGCCCGATCGCACCGGCGAATACTTCGCGGTTTCGCCAGCGTTCAGGCAAGTCGGAATGCACGTGATCTCCGCTTCCCAATTCGGCTGGTGGAAAAACGCGATGGACTGCCTTCGCGTGGACCCGCTTGCATCCGGCGGCGGGTTCACCACGCGATGCAAAGTCGAAACCCAATGATCGTTCGTCCACCGCGCCATCAAGTCGCCGATATTGATGATGAACGCGTCCGGCATCATCGGCACAGCCTGCCATTCGCCGTCGGGAGTAAAAATTTCCAGCCCGCCGGGCGCCGCATCCGCCCGCAGGATCGTCAAGCTGCCATAATCGCTGTGTGCTCCCGCGCGCAATTGCCCTGGCTTCGGCGGCGCAGATTGGTTGGGATAGTTCAACGCCCGCATCGCGCTGATCGGGTCGTCAATCGCGTCGTCGAAGAAATCTTCGCGCAGCTCCAGAGCCACCGCGAACACGCGCATGATTCGCGCGGCCAGTTCTCCCATCGCCCGATAGTATGCGGACCACGCCTCGCGAAAATTCGCCGGCTCATTCGGCCACAAATTCGCGGCATAACGAAAATCCGCGTCCGGCTCATTTTCTTTCGGCGCCGCCTGCTCCAGCGGTCCGATACTGAAGCTCTCTTTCAGGTCCGGCGGCGTCTCCTCTCCAAGCGACTTCGCCAGCGTCTCCGCTTGCAGCGGCGAATACCCATACGGATACCCTACGTACGGCATCGCCACTTCGAGTTTTCGCTCCACCGGCAGGTCGAAGAACGTCCGCGCCGCGCCCCAGGCATTCGCGATGGCATCAGCGGGAATTCCATGCCCGGCGATTCCCAGAAAACCAGTGCGCCGGCAAATTCCGTCCACGCGCTTTCCGATATCCCGCCGCGCACTCGGCGAAGCATTTTGAAAACCCATCAGATCCACAACAGGAAAGTCTCGCATTTCGTCCTCGAGAAAAAACAATAGGCCGTCCAACGGGACCTGTCAATCAATCGGGATGCGCCCGCCCAAATTAAAACCTCATCGCATCAAAAGCCCCACAATCGCCGCCGAAAGATAATTAGCGAAAGTACCGGCGAGCAACGCTCGAAATCCAAGCTTGGCAATGTCCGCCTTGCGCCCCGGAGCCAGCGATCCCAGCGCCCCGATCTGTATCCCAATCGACCCAAAATTCGAAAATCCGCACAGTGCGAAGCTCGCAATCGTAAACGACCGCGCCGCCAAATGTCCCTTCAATGGCCCCAGCATGCTGAAGGCCAGAAATTCGTTCAGCACCAGCTTCGTCGCCATTAAGCTCCCCACCGTCCTTGCATCCGCCCACGGCACTCCCAGCGTCCACGCCACCGGCCCGAGAACGTATCCAAAAATGGATTGCAAGGAAGTGTGCACCGCGCCGAGCATCCCATTTGCCACCGCGATCAACGCGACAAACGCAATCAACATCGCGCCCACGGTCAGCGCCAGAAACAATCCGTCCGTCACGCCTCGCGAAATCGCCTCCAGCACGTTTGCGGGTTTTTCGCCCGCATCAATTCGTGCCTGCCCCGCGGTGGCGGGTGTCGCCACCTCGGGAATCAGCATTTTCGAAATCAGTATCGCGCCCGGCGCCGTCATCACCACGGCCGTCAGCAAATCTCGCGCCTCGGCGCCCAACAGCACATACGCGCCCAGCATCGCCGCCGAAATATGCGCCATTCCGGCGGTCATCACGGTCAGCAATTCCGATTCGGTAAGCCCGGCCAAATAAGGCCGTATCACCAGTGGCGCCGAAGTTTGATCCATCACAATGCTCGCCACCACCTCCAGCGATTCCGCTCCGCTCGTGCGCATCAAGCGAAACATGATCTTGCCGCCCAGCTCCACCAGCAGCGGAATCAGCCGGAAATAGTAAAGCATCGAAAAAAATGCAGCCACGAAGATGATCAGCGGCAGCACTTGAAATGCAAAAATCGTTCCCAAGCTGCCGTGCGGGTCCGCCAGCTGCCCGAACACAAATTGTGCGCCGTCCGAGGAAAAATGCAGCAGCCACACGATCCCTCGGGAGACCCTGTCCAGCAGCCGGTAACCCACATCCGTGCGCAGCACAAATGCTGCCACCAGCACCTGCAGTCCCAGTCCCCACACCACCACGCGCCACTGAATCGCCCTGCGGTTGGACGAAAGCAAGTAGCAAATCACCAGGATGGCGACGATTCCAATCATGCGGCCACGAGTATCGCACCGATTGACCGCCGCCCCTCTTTCGAAATCGCATCCCCAGCGCGTTCCGCGCTCGCAGAAGCACAACCACAGCCGCAAGCCGTCGCTATCAGCCGTTGGTCACGGCTCTGATTTAAGGCGTCTTGACAATAGTCGTTATAACGAGTATTATCCACCCCATGAAGCCATCCAATCATTCGCAAGCCAACCGGCGGCCCAGCGGCTCCCGGGAAGAAGCCACGTTCCTCGACCTCCTCCGCACCACGGACATGCTCTCCCGCGGCCTCAACCATATCCTCAAAGCCGAAGACCTCTCGGCCACCCAATACAACGTCCTCCGCATCCTGCGTGGCGCGCCCGAA
The DNA here is from genome assembly GCA_049287725.1 of Candidatus Acidiferrales bacterium. Lineage (GTDB taxonomy): Bacteria > Acidobacteriota > Terriglobia > Acidiferrales > UBA7541 > Palsa-295. Next base: position 170,993 of record JBAQGJ010000170.1, read on the forward strand.
GGCCTCCCCTGCGGAGAAATAGCCAATCGCATGATCACACGCGATCCAGACGTCACCCGCCTTCTCGACCGCCTCGAAAAGCGCGACCTCATCTCGCGATCCCGTGAAATCAAAGACCGCCGCACGGTGATGGCCCGCATTACTCCGGCGGGCTTGAAGCTTCTCGCACGCCTCGATAGGCCAGTCCATGACGGCCATCGCAAACAGCTGGGCCACCTGGGGCCACGCCAACTAAAGACTTTAACCGGCCTGTTGCAGGTAGCCCGCAGCCACATAGCCTGATTTGTTCGCCTCCGATATTCGTTGCAACGAATATCGGTGTAACGCATCTAATCCGTCAGTAAGCGCCAGAAGCACCATAAAAAGGAGACTAAAATGAGCGCAACAGCCACACCGCAATCCGCCACCAGCACCTGGAACATCGACCCGGTTCACTCCGTCGCCGAATTCAAGGTCAAACACATGATGATCTCTCACGTGAAGGGCCAATTCACCGGCGTCAAGGGCGTCCTCACCCACAACGAATCCGACTCGACCAAATCTCAAATCGAAGCCACCATAGACGCCGCCTCCATCACCACGCGCGATCCGCAGCGTGACGAGCACCTCAAGAGCGCCGACTTCCTCGACGTCGCCAAGTTTCCCGTGCTGACTTTCAAATCCACGCGCATCACCCGCTCAGGAGAAGGCGAGCACACGGTCGCAGGCGACCTCACCATCCATGGCATCACCCGCAACGTCGTCTTCAATGTCGAAGGTCCGTCCGCGCCCGGAAAAGATCCTTGGGGCAATACGCGCATCGGGCTATCCGCCACCACCAAGATCAACCGCAAAGACTTCGGCTTGACCTGGAACGCCCCGCTCGAAACCGGCGGCATTCTGGTCGGAGAAGAAGTCACTCTCACGCTCGACGTGCAGTTCGTGAAGGCTTGAAATACCCGGGCCGCCAGGAGCATAAAGAAACAAGGCGTCCCAGCCGCGCACATCCCGGCGGCAAAAAGGAAATACGATGTCTCTACGTCCAGTAAAACAAATCATTCAGACCACTCCGACAATCGAAGGCGCCGGTGTAAAACTCCAGCGCGCCTTCGGTTTCGGAAAAACCAAAGACTTCGATCCATTCCTGTTGCTCGATGATTTCCGCAACGAGAATCCGGAAGATTACAGCGCGGGATTTCCGTGGCATCCGCATCGCGGCATCGAGACCATCACCTACGTCCTCGCCGGTTCCGTCGAGCACGGCGATAGTCTCGGCAACAAAGGCAAAATGACCGCGGGCGACGTGCAGTGGATGACCGCCGGCAGCGGCATCCTTCATCAGGAAATGCCCAAGGGTGATTCGCGCGGCCGCATGCACGGATTCCAGCTCTGGGCCAATCTACCCGCGGCGCTAAAGATGACCGATCCGCGCTATCAGGACATTCCTGCCAGCGCGATCCCCGAAGTCACTGACGATGACGGCACTCGCGCCCGCATCATCTGCGGCGAATTCTGGGGCAAAAGGGGACCGGTCGAAGGCGTTGCTGCTGATCCGAGCTATCTCGATATCTCGGTTCCGCCGAATCAAACGAAGCGCCTCAAAATCGAAACCACGCGCAACGCCTTCGCCTACGTCTTCGCCGGCTCCGGCGCATTCCGCGATTCGTCGCAACCTCGCGCGGTTCTCACCGAGCGGGTAGACGCGCCCGCGAAATACGAAGTCGGCAATCACTCGCTCGTCCTCTTCGATCGCGGCGATGAAATCACCGTTCACGCAGGCGCCGAAGGCATTCGCTTCCTGCTCGTGTCCGGCAAGCCGATCGAAGAACCGGTCGCGTGGTACGGGCCAATCGTCATGAACACGCAAGAGCAACTACGCCAGGCGGTAAACGAGTTGCAGACCGGCGACTTCATCAAGCATCGCTAAACATCGCGGAACGCCACGAAAAAGCCGCGAAAAAATCACGAATCACTGCGCGGATCACCTTCGTTGCCTTATCCTAGCTCCGTGAACTCGCCATGCGACGAAGCCCTGATCCGCGCAGTCAAGCCAGACGTCCCCAGCGCGGCGCCGGCCGGGCGTTGGATCCTCGTTGCCACCATCCTCGGTTCCAGCATCGCGTTTATTGATAGCACCGTCGTAAACGTCGCTCTGCCCGCGCTTCAGTCCAGTCTTCACGCCACCGTCATCGGCGTCCAATGGGTCGTCGAGTCTTACGGATTGCTCCTGGCCGCCTTGATTTTGGTGGGCGGCTCTCTCGGCGATCTCTACGGTCGCCGTTTGATGTTCCTGATTGGCGTGGGAATTTTCGCTGCTGCTTCCATCGCCTGCGGACTCGCCGCCACGATTCAGCAACTCGTGCTCGCGCGAAGCATCCAAGGCGTCGGCGCCGCATTCCTCGTGCCCGGCAGTCTTTCCATCATCAGCGCATCGTTCGACGAGAAAACTCGCGGTCAGGCGATCGGAATTTGGTCCGGTTTCACCGCCATCACCACGGCCATCGGACCGGTTCTCGGCGGCTGGCTCATCGAGCACGCTTCCTGGCGCTGGGTGTTCTTCATCAACGTTCCGCTTGCGGCCGTCGTGATCGTGATTTCGCTGTGGCATATTCCGGAAAGCCGCAACCCATCTGCGGGGCGCGTGGACAAGACAGGCGCGTTCGTAGCAACCATCGGATTAGCTGGCGTGGTCTATGGCTTCATCGAATCCGCAAATCTCGGGTGGGGCGACCCTCGCGTTTTCGGAAGTCTGATCCTCGGCTTCACCTGCTTGATAGCCTTCGCGTTCGTCGAAGCACGAGTAACTTCACCGATGGTTCCGCTGGCTCTTTTTCAGTCGCGCAGTTTCAGCGGCGCAAACCTGCTCACCCTGTTCCTCTACTCCGCGATTGGTATTTTCTTTTTCTTGTTCCCCATGAACCTGATTCAGGTGCAGCGATATTCAACGACGGCCACTGGCGCTGCCGCGCTCCCGCTGGTTCTGTTGATGTTTTTGCTCTCGCGCTGGTCCGGCGGCTTGGTCACGCGTTACGGCCCCAGGGCGCCGCTGATCGTCGGGCCGCTTATCGCCGCAGCAGGCTTTCTTCTCTTCGCAGTCCCTGGCGCGGGAGCGGGTTACTGGAAATCATTCTTTCCCGCATTTGTTGTTCTCGGTCTTGGAGTCGCAGTCAGCGTCGCTCCTCTGACCACCGTGGTCATGAGCGCGGTAGACCAGAATCGCGCCGGCACTGCCTCCGGCATCAACAACGCGGTAGCCCGCGTCGCGGGCGTACTCTCCATAGCCACCCTCGGTATCGTGATGGTGAAATTATTTAGCGCAAGCTTGAATCACAGTCTCGCGAACGCACAGCTCCCGCCCGGCGTTCTCCATTACCTCCGCTCCAACGAAATCAAGCTAGCCGGCCTCGACCTGCCGGCTGGCCTCGATGCCGCCACGGCCAAATTGATCCAGGCATCCATCTCCCATGCCTTCGTCTTCGGATTCCGAGCCGTAATGCTGATCTGCGCAGCTCTGGCGGCAGCCAGCGCTGCAATCGCGGCGCAAATGATCCCCGGGCGGCCTGGGAATCATCGTGAGCAGCTTCCTCGTCCTGGTTCGCAATAGTTGTCGGGAATAGTCGCTGGCCCGGCGCGTGGCGCCACAGCAGCAAGCAGCGCATCCCGTTCAGGCTCGCGGGCGTTGCCCTTTAGCCCGGGCACCGTTTGTGCTCGAGCCTGTGACTCGCTATATTTAGCGTCCGTGCGCTAACACGCCTTTGCAGCGGTCGCGCGCTCGCAGGCCCAATCGTTTTCCGGAGGCGCAATGAAAGCTTTAGCCATAGACCTGGGCGGAACTCACGCCACCTGCGCCATCGTCGAAGACAGCAATATTCTTTACTCGCGCCATCTCGATCTCGATAGCGCGCAAGGGCTCGGCTCCGTTTTGCCTCTGTTCACCACCACGCTCCGCGAATTGCTCGGCGAAGCCAGCCTCGCCCCGCGTGACTGCGCCGGCCTCGCCATCAGCAGTTGCGGCCTCGTGGATTCCGCGAACCAAAAAATTCTCTCCAGTCCCAAGAAATGGGACGACGGTCCCCGAGTGGACTTCGTCGGCTGGTGCCGCCGCGAATTTTCGCTGCCCATAAAAATGGAAAACGACGCGCGCATGGCCCTCATGGGCGAACGCTACGCCGGCGCCGGACGCGGCTACGACGATCTCGCCATGATCACTCTCGGCACCGGCATCGGCACCGCCGTCATGATCGGCGGCGCGCTTCTGCACGGAAAACATTTTCAGGCGGGCAATCAAGGCGGCCACCAGCCTCTCGATGTGAATGGCCGTACCTGCACTTGCGGCGGGATCGGATGCGCGGAAGCCGAAGGAGCTGGCTGGGCACTGCCGGGAATAGCGCAAGATTGGCCCGGATTCAGCGAAAGTGCCCTAGCGAAAGAACCCGCCATAAATTTTGAAACTCTCTTCCGCCTCGCGGATGCAGGAGATCTTGTCGCCAAGCAAGTTCAAGAGCGCTGCCTCAAAGTCTGGGCCGCCGCCGCAGTCGGCATCATTCACGCCTTCGATCCCGACGTAGTAATTTTCGGCGGTGGCGTCCTGAAGAGCGCCGATCTGATCATCCCCTTCATCCAAAACCACGTGAATAACCACACCTGGTCGCCTTGGGGCAAAGCCCAAATCCGCGCAGCCGCCTTGGGCAATAACGCCGGCCTGCTAGGCGCCATCCCGCTCCTCACTGCGTAACAAAACGCCGCGCCTCTCGAAGACCCGCCCGCAATCCGCCACTTGCATACGTCTCTAAGCCGTTAAATCCTCCGTTCGATTTTCAAGATGGTGCACTCCGACCGCTATCCTGCCAAATTGGGAGAACTCCGCCGGCCGAAGAAATACACTGCAACCATAAAATTCCTCGTTGCTTGTTGGTTTGATCATCACGCGATGTCGGCCCCCCGTACAGCAGAGCCACTCGCGGTTCACCGAGTCCCCAACCGTCTTGCAATCAGCAAACTGCAGCGACCCGCCCAATAGCGCGCTGAGCGAACGCGGAATTTGCAGTGCTCCGCGTCACAGCCCACATAAGAAAAGTCTCATTGCAATCCTGCGGCCGTGGAATCGCGCGTGCCTATGGCTCCATGCGCTCTTGCCTGAAGGTGGAATCTGCTCGCGCAGAAAAAACTTTTGGATCTGGTTTGAGCTACACAAGGAGTTTTTTGCTTATGGCACAGGAAATTCGCAGCGCTCGCTGCAGCTCTCAAGTCAGCGCTCACCCGCAACTCAAATCTCTCTTCGATTTTCAGCCGAGCTCTCCGTCAGCGCGCGCCACGCGCGTTCCTCGCGCCCTTTTCCACGACACAGATTCGCCAAAGCCTCATCGTTCCGCTCCCCCCACGGTTTTCGCACTGGCCTGCGTGCTCGCGATATTAATGATGACGGGTTGTTCTGGCGGCTGGGCTTCTTCCAGCCATCTCCCGCCAACGATCGTCGTTCAGCCCATCAGCCAGTCCGTCGCCGCCGGCCTCAGCGTAACTTTCTCCGTCACTGCCACCGGCACCGGACCATTCACCTACCAGTGGTACAAAGGCACCGTCGCCATTACCGGCGCCAATTCGAGCTCTTACACCACTTCCACTGCGATGGCCGATAACGGCACAGTCTTCACCGTCACGGTCACCAACGAAGCCGGCGCCGTAACCAGCGTCTCCGCCGTCTTGACCGTCACCGCAGCCGCGCTGCAATCCATCGCCGTCACGCCTGCCAGCCCCTCGATCGCCAAAGGAAAAACCCAGCAATTCACTGCCACCGGAACTTACACGGACAACAGCACGCAGAACATCACCACAACCGTCACCTGGTCCTCGGCCTCGATGGCAGTGGCCACAATCGGCACGGGCACCGGCCTCGCCACCGCTGCCGGAATCGGCACCTCGCAAATCACCGCAACGCAAGGCGCCATCGTCAGCCCGGCGGCCACACTCACCGTCAACGCCGCGACGCTGCAATCCATCGCGGTCACGCCTGCCAGCCCCTCGATAGTCAAAGGAACGACGCAACAATTCATCGCCACCGGAACCTACAGCGACAACAGCACGCAAAATCTTACGGCAAGTGTCGTGTGGGCCTCGGGAACCACCGGGGTCGCGACCATCGGCGCAAGCACTGGCCTCGCGACTTCCGTCACCACCGGAACGTCGCAGATCACGGCAACAGTGGGCGCCATCGTCAGCCCCGCCGATCTCTTGACGGTAATCAATTCCACGCCCGTCGCCACAAGCCTCGTGTGCAGTTCCGCCGCGCCGCCATACGACTCTCCGATAAATTTAGTCCCCACATTTTCAGGCGGAACCGCAGTCATTGGTTCCACCGGTCTAAATAGCTCGGACATTACCGAGTCAGCGGTCAGCGGCAGCTCTTACCCCACTCCGGCGCTCACCTCCGCAAAAACCTACACTCTCACCGTCACCGGCACGGGAGAAAACACCGCCACCGCTACCTGCACCACGACTCCGATGAACGTGAGCGTCTCAAATATTTCGCCATCCGGACAAACAATGGGCCCCGGCCAGCAATCCTTCTCTGCGGTTGTAACGGGCGGCGTCTCGAACGCTGTCACTTGGAGCGTCAGCTCGGGCGGGGGAAGTTTCGTCGGCAACGTTTGGACCAGCTCTAACACCGCGGGCACTTACACGATCACCGCCACCAGCGTCGAAGAACCATCGGTCTTCGCCTCCGTCATGATGGCCATCAGCCGTCCGGTTTTCACCGCGCAACCCGCCAGTCAAAACGCTTGCGGCAACGGCACGCTAACGCTCTCGGCAGCCGCGAGCTACGCCACCCGCTATCAGTGGAATTTGAACGGCGATCCGATCTCCGGCGCCACGAATTCCACCTACGTCGTTTCCAATCCCACTTCCGCCAACGCCGGCAGTTACACCGTCACCGCCTCCAACGCCGCAGGCGCCGCCAACTCCAACTCCGCGCAAGTCGTGGTAGGCTCCACGATCACCGCGCAGCCAGCAAGCCTCACCGTCAACGCCACTCAGACGGCAACCTTTTCTGTCTCCGTCACCGGTCAATCTCCATTCCAATATCAGTGGTACGCCACAGAACCCGACCCCGCCACAGGCCCGATTTCCGGCGCCACCTCCAGCACTTACACCACGCCGCCGGTGGACAATACCTACAACTTCTTCCAATACCATGTCACCGCTACCGACGCGTGCGGCACGGTCCTCACCAGCGATCTCGCCACCTTGATGGTCACCAATAACAACGTCCCGCCCACTATCGTCACGCAGCCTCAAGGCACCAGTGTCGCGGTCAACGGCTCGACGGCTTCGTTCACCGTAGTCGCTTCCGGCACCGCACCGCCAGCGCTCACGTATCAGTGGTACCGCATACCGGCAGGCAGCGTCGCGGGCACGGCAATTGTCGGCGCCACTGCCGCCACCTACAACGTACCCAGCGGAAGCGCAGCCGCCGGTAACGATCAGGACAAATATTATGTGAAGGTCAGCAACAACTACGGTCAGGCCGTCTCGGAAGACGCCACTCTCGCCGTGGGCAATGGCATCCTGATTCAAATCACGAACCAGCCCGCCACTCAATACGTCAACCAAGGCGACTCCGCGACGTTTCAGATCTCCGCCACTTCCGCCGCGCCTTCGTTAACCTATCAATGGTACGAAGCTCCTCCCGGCAGCTCCACTTTCACCGCCATCTCCGGAGCCACCAGCGCGAGCTACACCATCGCCAGCGCCAGCGCCGACGAAACTGCTTCGGTCTTCCGCGTCGTCGTCGGCAATCAAGGACTCACCAGCCCGGTCACCAGCAGTACCGCCGCTCTTTTTGTCGGCGCTCTATCCGGCATCAATAATTTCTGCAATGCCAGTGGATGGATGAAGGAAGGAAGCACCACCGGCCCAACTGGTTCCGGTTCCAACTGTGCCTATCAATTGACCGCTGCGGACACCGGCGAATACGGCGAGATTGTCTGGCCCACGCTCGTTTCCACCGCCAATATCGAACTGAGTTTCACCATCGCCGTCAGCAACGCCAGCAATCCGCCGGCTGACGGATTTGCAATGGTCCTCGGCGATCCTTCGCTCGGAGCTTTGCCCACCAGCGCTGGCGCTCCAGGAGGCGGTCTCGGAGCCGAAGGCATACCAGGATTCGTGCTGGGCTTTGACACGTTCTTAAACGTCGGCGATCCGCCGGTGCCGTATCTCGGAGTGGGCCGCGGCGAAACCGCGCTCTGGGAAAATCCCTGGCTCAACGTCAATACCAATATCCCTCTGCTCGCCAGCCACACCATGACGGAAACGCACAGCTACGTCGTCACCATCGTGCAAGGAAGAATGACGGTCACCATGGACGGCACGCAGGTTTTTTCCGGCAATGTTTCTGTTCCACCGGTCGCCTATCTCTACTTCACCGCTTCCACCGGCAGCCTGTATGAGCAGACCGTAATTCAAAGCCTGACGGCCACGGTATCCGCGCCATGAAATCCAGCCACAGCGCGCGAGGAGAATTCAGAATGCGATTGACTGTTCTAGCCAGCCTCCTGCTGCTCGCGGCAGCTCCCGCCGCGTTCGCGCAGGATCAGGACGCCGTCCACGGTGACGCAGCTTTGACCTACCATTGGGTGCGCTCCAACACCTCGGCCGGCGAGTGCGGTTGTTTCAATCTGGATGGCGGCGGCCTTTCCGGCTCCTGGGAATTTCATCCGCGTATCGCAGCCGTCACCGAAATCAGTGCCGAGAATGCCACCCGCGTGCTCGCCACAAAAAAATCGCTCACGCTCACGTCCTACTTGGCTGGAGCGCGCTACTGGCTTCCGCAACCGTGGCCCAGCGGCGCTCATTCGCCCGAACCATTCGCTCAGGTACTTCTCGGAGCCGTTCATGCAGGCGGCGGCATAGCAGGCACCGGCGATGGCGCATACTCCTTCGCCACCAGAATCGGCGGCGGCCTAGACCTCTCACTCACGTCGCACTTCGCATTGCGCCTGATCCAAATCGATTACTACCTAACGCATTCCGTAAACGCCTCGAACGATCACCAGAACAATCTGCTAGTCGGCGCCGGCATCGTATTCCGCTGGTCCCGCGGAAAATAGGCGAGCCTCCCAACCTTCCGCGCCGCTCACCACCCGCTCTCGTGTTTTTGGGCTGCGTGGCTTGAACTAGGAAGTTTCGGTTTGCCCCAGCAATCTGACGCGCTAGTGAGCTGGTTGATTCAGGCAAGCACGCGCGTTGCAACATGACTGGTCCCCAGTGCCACGCCGCAAGCCTTCCTCTCTCTCCGCTAACTCGGCCTATCGTCGCAAAAAATCAGTCACCTCAGTAAGAATCGGAGAATCCGTCGAGGTCCGGTCCGATCTAATGGGATAGTGGCGTCCGGGCCGATCGAGCTAATGCCCTGCATGATTCCACACCCTCGAACAGGAGCCTTATTTCGAGTATTCGAGATGTTTTGTGGACAAAAGAGGTCTGCGAAGGCTGAACGTCGCAAGAGCCGATAATGCGCCGTACGATAATAAATGCCTACAGCCAAAAGAGCAGGCAGGTGATCGCGAAAACCAGCGGCCTCTCGGCCTCTGGGGGATTTCTCAATGATTTCTGAAGCTGCTTATCTTTCGCGCGTCTGGTTGGGAAGTCAATTCTCGCCTAAGTTTCTGCCATCTAGGATTCAGCCGCTGGCTGCCCACGTCAAGTTCACTGAAAATTGCCAGGCCAAATGTATTAGCTGCGATTATTGGAAGACTCGCTGGCAAGACGGCATGGACACCGAGCGCGCCATCAAGCTTGTGAATGAGATTTCCGATGCCGGAATCCGCAACTTGAGATTTACCGGCGGCGAGCCGCTCCTCCGCCGTGATTTCTTCCACGTTTTAAAGCAATCGAATACTTCTCTGTTCAAGCGCATCATCGTGCAGACCAACGGGCTGCTTCTCAAGAAGCTTTATAAGGAAGTGAACGATTCTCCGATCACGGATGTCGCCGTCTCCCTGGACGGCCTCAAGGAAACCAACGATCAGATTCGCGGGATTCAGGGCTATTTTGATCTCGGCATGGAAGGCATCAGGCTGCTCCGCGGAAAGCATGTGGCGATTTCCGTCACGCCCAATCGCATCTCCGCCAAAGAACTGGGAACCCTCGCGGACGTGGCCGAAAGCCTCGGAGCTCACGTAGAAATCAATATCCTGAGCCGCAGCCTTTTTTTTCTTAAAGATGCTGATCTCGACTCCCTGTGGCCCGGCCGCAACGACGTCGCTGAAATCGCGAAATTCGTTCGCGACAAATTACGCCGCCCGGCCTACGAAGTGGACTACATCACGCGCTATTACAACCATGAACCGCTCGATGAGCCCGCCTGCGTCCTCGGTTTCCTCCAGGTCTTTGTGTTGTCAAATGGCGATGTGCTCACCGGGTGCTACCCCCTGAAACCGGTGGGAAATATTCTGAAGGACAGCCTCCAGGACGTTCTCGCTTCGGAAGCCTACGCTCGCCAGGCCGGGGCGATGATTCGCCGGGAATGTCCCGGCTGTACCTGCGGCGTGGAAAGCTCGCTGGCCATGAAGCACGCGGCCGCCAGCGCCCTGTTCGAATTCAGCCGCCTAACGGGCCATGCAAATGCAAGCCCCAAGCCCATTCCCGTCGCAGCTCCGCACCTCGAAGAAACCTCCCATCCATAGCTGCGAAGAATAGTGGCGCGTGTCTCACACCCGCAGCACGGGCAACCGACCGTCTCTAAGCTTTTAGGGGCACGTATATGTACCTTCACCGCTGCCCCGGGCAGCCTGACGCCTTATCTGCTGACTTTTTCAATGCACGTTGAATTTTCCAGCGCCAGACGGTTTTGCAGGCGGTCATCCGCGATCAATACGCTCAGCATCAGCACCCGCAACCCGTGACACTTCGTCCGCAGAAACGTCGCCGCGTCATAACCCGAGATATCCTCGACATAGGGGCTGATGATCAGCAGATTCGGTTCAGCCTCCGCACTGCTTTTCACCGCCGTTCCCAAATCCCCTGCCGCCATCACCGTATGCCCCCCATGCTCAAGGGCTTCCCCAATCACCAAACGCCCCATCGTATCCGATATCAAAAGCAGAATCAGTCCAATTCGCCATCGCATTTTCACCGAAGACTAAAGTCGCATCCACTAAATGATCGGATGGCGCGCGGCGGCCACTCCTGTTGCAGAAGCGTGGGTCGTTCAGACCTTCCATCGCAGCCGCAAAACCAAAACCCGATCAACGTCACGCCAACTATCGCAGTGGCATCATCCACCCCAATTATGAGTCAAGAAGACCTAACCGGTATCGGGAAGTCTAGCGAGCGAAAGGATGCGCCACTCGGCGTCGATGTTTCTGTCAAGAATGGATTTGTCTTTAGTTACGGAAACGATGCAACTAGGGTCCTCCCATGAGGATTGCGAGGGAAGGAACAACAATGACTGATACCGACAAATGAATCTTACTCGGCTGTTGTGTTCTCGCAGCCATCATGGTATTCGTACCCAGTCTTGGAAGTGCGGCCGCGACGAATCAGCAGTTGGGGACTGCCGCGGTAGTGTTCGCGAGGCAATTTGCTCTGACCGCATCGTGAAAGGTCGGATACCCCATTTGCTGCCACCACGGTCGCGTGTCAACGATCGGGATTCCGCCAGACGAGCCCGGTCCCGAGTTGCTCGATCCGTCGGCTAGGGCCGCGAGCGCGGCCAAACCGAGGTAAAAGGCAACGGCCTTCTCATTAGTCGAAAATCCGGACAAACCGGATTCCGGCCCGCCGTGACTGAACGTGTGTTCGGGTTGCACTGTACGCGCAATCCACGCCTGCGTCTGCGCGAGTGCTCTGTTAGCATCTTCCTTGGTCAGTGTTTTTTGCAAAAGCGGCTTTTCAGGTTTGAAGTTGGAAGCGGAGGGCCGGAAAGTTTTGCCAAGTACGATGCCGCTTCGTTCCAAAGTCACGTACATCACGTCTTCCACCTCTAGTCGGTGGGCCTTTGGATTCTTTGCTGCGGCTTGCAAGTCGGCGATGCGAGCGAGCGAGAGATTCAGCTCAAAGCGGCCCATGCCGGAAATGTTTTCACCGGGCTGCTTGGCTAGGAAGAATCTCTTTACACGCGCGAGCAAGGCCGGATCGCTCTTGCTCGCGTCTTCGACGCTGTCGACGAGCTTATCGATAAAACGAATCTGATCGTCGCCGGACATGCGATCGAACTGCCTAATCTCGGTGGCCTGCGCAAGGGGCGCGAAAAACACAACAGCGGTAAGGGCGATTACGAGAGGAGATTTCACGGTGAACCTCGTTCGGAATCTTGGCGCTTTACGCTAGTGGCAGTGATGCACTGCGAAGCGTTGTTGCGAGGAGTACGCATCTATGACCTCTGAAGGCTGAGGTGGCCGGATGGTATGCGCACATAACGATGATGTAAAGAAAATAAATCGTAACTCAGGCGGGTGGCCGACCCTTGCAGCGCAGGCAAGTGACCGCTTTAGTTCTTTGGGGTGCCGCATCCCTTTGCGCAGTCCGCAAAGGTGCGTGGCAAAACGTCAAGCCTTACGCTCCGGCCCCCGGGGTTCGGTGCGCAACGACTCGGCACGCCGTCCATATACCGCTTCAATTTATTACGCATCGGATGGGCGAGGGAGGCTACGACAATGACTGGTATTGCCAAACGGATCTTCTTTCGCTGTTGCCTTCTCGCAGCCACGTTAGTATTCGTACCAACTCCACTCTTGGCGCAGAGGGACTGGCACCAAGGTGACACGTGGCTCAAGTGGAGTCGCGAAGCACGCGAGTCCTACGTGCTCGGCTATTTCGAAGGAACCGCCGATGGTGGCACGCACGGTTGCGGAGACAACCAGCCACTGGCCCAGGAGGCCAATACAAGTCAAATGGCCAAGTCGATCACGGAGTTTTACGCACGGTATCCCGGAGACCGGGACATTTTCATCCGAGAGGTGATTGAACGGCTCGTAAAAGGCCAAACGCTGGAGCAAATACATAACTACCAATTCTGGCGGCGTTCCCCGTCTGCCCCGAAACAGTAGGGCGGGCTTTTGAATTCACCTCAACGTTCCTTTACGCACCCGCGCACGCGACTTACGTCCCATCTTCTCTGTGGGTTATCCCGCCCATCGATTTGCATATAGTAAATAGGTAACAAATATGATAACGTGAGTCGGGGGAAGTTTTTCGCTTGGCCAAGGACGTAACATGAGAACCGGCACACCGACGACGGGGAGATCATGGCAAGGATGGGGGACGAGTCTTGCTGCAACCTTCACCGCGCGCCCCGAAACTCAGGGTGCGCACCTTTCAGCAGCCCCAAACGCTCAAGTGGAACGTGAACTACAATGTTACATCCCCGCTCTAATCGACAATGACTGTCGATCACCACGCTCCACTCACAACAAAATCAATCGCCAACCCAGCCGATTAGAATCAAACGTAACTCACACAAGACAAACACCCGCAACCCAAATCAATCGCAAACATTTGCGCACCTCTCATCCCGCGTTCTTTGCGGGACTAGCCACTTCGCGAATCACGATTCGCGGGTTGCGCTCCACGAGTCACGATTCACAAGTCACGAATCACGGGTCGCCTATAGCGCCATTACTCGATACAAATGGACGCTTTCGCCGGAACAATAATTCGCGTAACTCGTTCAAAACAAACGATCGCGTCAATTCTTATTCGATACAAACGGAGAGCGTCGCTACAAACTGGATCACAGCGGGGAACAGCCGTTCTAATCGTCACACCGTGCGATTAGAAAACGCTATATCTCGTAGAAAATAAACAACCGCGTCACGTTCTAATCGTCACAAAAGTGCGCTTTCTGCGGCCAGAATTGGCTCGCACAATGAGGGCTTCGCTCCCGCCGCAGCGCATCTACAAACTGCGCGCCGCTACCCGCCGTTCCTGCCACCGTTCTTGCCGTTCCCGCGCTTCGGCGCCGCCTTCCGCGCAGCTGCAGCCGACGCCACCGGAGCGCGCCCCGCCTGGCCCACCGCCACGCCCACTTTTTCCAGCCGGGCTTCCGAACCCGCCGCGGCCCCCGCCGCCTTGCCCTTCTCGCGACGGTCATTGCGCGTATGCCGCCAGTTCACGTGCGGCATGATCAGCGACGTATCAATCCGGTCGCGGTACTTCACCGCAATCTTCAAAAGCGAATCCAGCAGATTATCCGAAAGGAAATGCGGCTCGAGCCCCAGGTCAATCAACTTCGAGTGTTTCGCGTTGTAATAATGCTCCTCGGCCTCCACGCGCGGATCCGGCAAGTGACTGATCTCGACCTCCAGACCGATCTTTGCCGCCGCACTCTGCACCAGCCGCGCCAGCTCCAGCACCGAAAACCGTTCCGTAAACTGGTTGAACACCCGGCACTCGCCCGGCGCCGCCGGCTGCAAACAAGCCAGTTCAATGCACCGCACCGTATCGCGTATATCCAAAAACCCGCGCTGCTGCCCGCCCTTGCCATACACCGTCAAGGGATGCCCCACCACAGCTTCCACGCAGAACCGGTTCAACACCGTGCCAAACACTTCGTCATAATCAAAACGATTGATCAGCGATTCATGCAGCGCCACTTCGTCGGTAGTAGTTCCGTACACCACGCCCTGATTCAGGTCCGTCGCGCGCAATCCCCACGCCTTGCACGTAAACATAATGTTGTGGCTGTCGTGCACTTTCGAGAGGTGGTAGAAAGAACCCGGCTGCTTGGGGAATGGCAGCACGTCCTTGCGCCCGTTGTGCTCGATGGTGATGTAGCCTTCTTCGATGTCAATGTTGGGCGTGCCGTACTCGCCCATCGTGCCCAGCTTGATCAGGTGGCATTCCGGCGAATTCTCGCGCAGCGCGAAGAGCAGATTCAGCGTGCCTACCACGTTGTTCACCTGCGTGAACACGGCGTGCTGGCGGTCAATCATGGAGTACGGCGCGGAACGCTGCTCCGCAAAATGGATCACCGCGTCGGGCTCAAACTCCTGGATCATGGACGTGAGGAACTCGTAGTCCGTCACATCGCCCACGTACGATTCAATGGTCTTTCCCGTCAGGTGGTTCCAGACGTTGAGCCGCTCCGCGAGCGGCTGAATGGGCGTCAAAGTCTGCGCGCCCAGTTCGTGGTCCCACAGCCGCCGCACAAAGTTGTCCACGATCGCAACCGTATGCCCCTGCTTGGAAAGATACAGAGCCGTTGCCCAGCCGCAATATCCATCCCCGCCAAGCACCGCAATCTTCATGATTCCTCCACACTTTCCATGTTGGCATCTGCACAGACTAGGGCCAGCAATGCGCTAATTAAGAAATCCGCAACGATAACCGCCCAAGCCTATGTATTCCAGTATCCACCAATCGTCAGCCATTTCCGGCCATCGATGCAACCAACATTTGACGCCAGAGAGACTTCAGCGGGCGCAGGCGGAAGACACTATTCTACCCGCATTTCCAGCCACAAACTATCGTCCGTCGCTTTCGGGCAGGGGCTGATTGGTCAGCAAAACTTTGCCTCCGCTCTCCTTGACAACATTAAGCTTCGAAGCTCCCACGAGAGATTCCAAATGGGGCAGTGTAGGTTGAACCGCCAGAAGGTAGTATCTCGCGGGCGTGTCCCACAAAGCCGCGAATTGCGAGTCATCAATGAAGACATCCGGCGCTCCCGGCGCATTGGAACCATATTCCAAGTTCTGAATGCGGCCGTTCAGCAACAATCCCGAGCGGTTCGCGTAAAAGAAAACCGACGAAAACGGATAGTAGTGACGCTGCGAAATCAAGGTGCCTTCGGGAGACCGCAGCAGCGCCTCCGCCAGCGGCCGCGAAGACAAATACGGATCAAACACCACCATAGCTATCCGCGCGGCATGCAGGAAAAGCACCATCATCAGCGCAGAAGCGACGAATGCGCGGAGCCCTTTCGCGCGAAAGTTGCCAATTGCTCCGATCAGAGCCGCGACCGCGGCAATCAGAAGCGGGGTCCGCAAATACGCGAACGACGGAAGCGTGAGGTCCAGCATGTGGCCGAGCGACAAAGTGTATGCGCTGGGATGATGCGACAACGCTTCGGAAATATCACCCTGAGCCGGGAGATTGCGCACATCCCAGTAAATAGCCAGCGCCGCCAGCGCTGCGCAGGCCGAAATCACAGCCAACGTGCGCGTACCGCGCCGCACCCAGTCTCCGTTCGCGGCCATGGCCGAACCCAGCAGCAAAGCCAGGGCTGGATAGCAAGGCATCGAATAATATTCTTGCGTCGTGGAAAACGTGAAAAAGACCAAAACAAAACCGGCCCAGCACAGAGCCAGCAGCCGCGTGCGTCCCGCGCGATCGATAGGCTTGAACGAAAGTTTGGCGACCGCCGGGAAATAAACGCTCCACGGGAAAAGCCAGATCAGGTGAAACAGCCAAAAATAGAGACGCGGAACGGTGTTGTAATCGTGCGGAAAACGCCGGCCCAGAAACCGGAGCAACTGCTCGTTGATAACAAAGAACCACAAAAAGCCCTGATAGCGGCCCGGACCGCTGCTAAGCGTGAACGCGAAATAAGGAGGATTCCGGAGCGTCGCCAGAATGTGCCAAGGCGCCGCAATCAGAATCACGATAAAAGTGCCGCTGATCGGATGCAGCCGCTTCCAGATTCTTGCGGAAAAAAGTTGGTGAGTAATCAAGAGATAGACGATCGAAGCGCCGATCGGAAATACTACGGCGATCAAGCTTTTCAGCAGCAAGCCGACACCCAACGACGCGGCCAGCAAAGATGCCCAAAACCGTGGACGCGTTTCTTCCTCGTCAACGATGCGCAGAAACGCCCACATCGCCAGTGCCGTTGTGAAAGTCAGCATCACATCGGGAATCAGAATCCGCGTGAAAAGAAAAAGTCCGATGCAGGTTGACAGGCATAAGCCCGCATAGAAGCCCGCGCGTTTGCCAAGAGCCCACACGCCAAACGCCGCGGTGAGCAGGCAAAGCGCTATCGCAGAAAGCGCGATCGGGATGCGCGCCGACCAATCGTGAACTCCGAAGATTTTGTAGGAAATGGCGATGGCCCAATACACTGCAGGGGCTTTCTCGAAATAGGCAACGCCGTCAATGCGCGAAGTGACCCAATCGCCGGAGGTGAGCATGGTTCGCGCGATTTGAGCGTGCACGGCGTCCACGTCGTCCATCAGCGATGGCGGAGACACGATGCAGCCGAGATAAATCGCGCCGGCAAAAAGCAGAACAACTAAATAGAGGTGCCAGAGTTTTGACGTATCGGGGAACAGAGTTTTGGAGGTGGGACCGCTAAATTCCGCCATTCGTTCATCTCAGTTGCTGGCCGCTTCCGCGCTTGCCTATTTCCTGCCGACGAAAACGAGCGTGACGCCCACACAAACCAGCAGAACGCCGGCCCAGCGCCTTCGGGAAACCTTTTCGCCGAGGAAGATTTCGCCGCCCAGCGTTCCGGCTGCGTAGCTCAACGCGGTGACGGGCACGACAAAGCTCACATTTTCCAAGGACAGCGCACCGAGCAGTGCGAAGAACGCAATCGCCATTAGTGAAACTCCCAGCCACATCCAGGGGACCTGAATCGCACGCAACATGACACGCAGCAACGCGGACGGCCGGAAATCCTTCACCTCGCCGATGGTCTTCATCGCGCGCGTGACGCAGAGCTCGCCGAAGGTGCCGGCGATAACAATCAAGAACAGGAAAACGGTCTCCCAGATGATCACTTGTGCTCCGTCGTGCGCGGGTGCGTGTTACCCACCACCAGGACTCCCGAGCATATTACTAGCACACCGATCCAGCGCGTAGGAGTAATGGACTCTTTCAGCGCGAAATGTCCGAGGAGGGCCACCACAGCATAGGAAGTGGCGGAAGCCGGTTGAACGAAGCTGTAATCGGCCCAAGAAAGTACGAGCAGATATGCGACGAAAAAAAGGAGCAAGGACCCAATGCCGAGCCAAATGTAAGGGGACGTAAACACCTGCACAAATATATGGCCCAAGCTCTCGGGGTTTTGCCAGGCAACCGCTCCCACGTTTTTCATGCCTTTGCTTAATAGGACATTCCCCAGCGGAGCAAAGAGGATAATAAGCAGGATGAGTACGTAGGTTTTGAGGTGTAAGCCTTGCGAGGACGTCATGCGTCGCGAGACCCGCGGTTAGCGCCAGCGGCCAGTAAGCTACCGCGTGGCGGAGCAAGACAGAAAAACACACCGATAAATAATTGATTGAGGCTCATGGTTATTTTGCAGTCTTGATTTTAACTTGATTGGCTAACTGAGCGCCATTCGCGGTGACGGACACGAGTTTCCCTGCGCGAATGTGGTAGTCGAGGCCACGCCAGCGGATGGTTCGGCGCCCGAAACTGACCAACCAGATGGCGAAGGCCATTGCGTCCCACAACGGAATCAGTGGCATCTTCTTCCACACGCCGGATTGTTTCATTCCCCAAACACCGACCATCCAGGTCATGGCGGCGCGAAACGCGAGATACGTGCCAAGATATGCGCAGGCGATGGCCGCAGACGGATGCACTGCAATCGCCAACAGCGACCAGGCCAATCCCCAAGTGAAAATCAATCCCAGATGTCCCCACGGCCGCATGAGACGCATCACCGTCATCCAGCGCACGCGTTTATAGAGGAATTCGGATAGGGAACGAAAATCCGCGACGGAGTGCACAACGTACGGCAGGAGCTTCACTTCGTAGCCCTGCGCCGCCACCAGACGCCCGGCCCACACATCGTCGGCGGGCCGGTCTTCGATGGTTTGGTAACCTCCGTAGCCTGCGACCGCCTTGCGCGTGGTTACAATGGTTTGGCCGAAGGTGAATGTGACTCCATCGAGTTGCCAGGCCACCAAGACGCCCGGGAAAAAATCGGAGATCATTCCGATGGATTGCAATTCCTGCGTGAGATTTTTCTCCTCCGTGGAAGCGTAAAGGCAAGTCGCCGCGCCGACTTTGGGATCGCGGAAAGGAGCCACGATGGTGCGCAGATAGTCGGGCTGGACGCGAACATCACTGTCGGTGATCACGAAGATGTCGTGCTGTGCTTCGCTCACCAGACGCGTCAGCCGGGCGACTTTGTCGTTGACGGCATCACGGCCTGAACCAAACAGCAAGCGGATGCGGCGTTCGGGAAAATCACGAACCAATTGTTCCAGAACCGGGACCGTAGGGTCGCCTTTATCCACGCAGAAGAGAATTTCGTAGTCGGGATAATCCTGGCGGCAGAAACTGGCGTAGTTCTCGTAAGCGTCCTGGTCGAAACCCTTCACCGGCTTCAGGCAGCTCACTGGCGGGGTAAAATCAACGTTTGCCTCGCGTTGCCGCGCGGCCGAGCGAAAATAGTGCAGCGTGCTGTACAAGCTGAGCAGGTAGTAAACGGCTGGTATGGCGGCAGCGGCTAGTAAAAGATGCTCGACCGTCAAAATCTTCTCAATTCTGGAGCAGCGGGGTGCGTTCCAGTTTCCCCATGTGCAATCCCGGCTGCGCGATGTGGATATGCTAGAAAAATTTTAGCATGAAACAAAGGCATTAAGACGCAAGACCCCGGTCTACCGTTCCATGTGCCGGGGTGGTAGCCGTTGGCCGAGGCCGCCCCTCTGGTAACATACCTGTAACACAACTGCGGTAACGTTCCTCAGTTTGAGGCGTGTATGGCCCGTAACCAACTAGCAGACTCACAATACTTCATCAACCGCCACTTCTCGTGGATGCAGTTCAACGAGCGGGTGCTGGAAGAGGCGCGCGACGAAAACAATCCGTTGCTGGAGCGCGTGAAGTTTTTGGCGATCACGGCCAGCAACCTGGATGAGTTCGTGGAAGTGCGCGTGGCGGGCATGTTGCAGCAAGTAGAGCACGGCAATCTCGAACTTGGTCCTGATGGACGCGTGCCAGCCGAGGTTTTGGAGGAACTGGCGACGAGGATTCATGCTTTCGTGAAATCGCAATACGACTGCTGGCGGGAAGAGTTGCTGCCGGCTCTGGCTGCGGAATCCATTCGCGTAGTGGGTCTGAAAGGGTTGGGCCCGGCTGCGCTTGAGTATATCGAAGATTTCTATGTGAAGGCAGTCGAGCCGCTTTTGACGCCGGTTACGGTGGATCCCGCGCATCCGTTTCCCCACGTATTGAACAAGGCGCTGTGCTTGGCGTTCCTCATGAAGCGAAAGCGCCGGGGCACGCAGCCATTTCTTGGAGTGGTAACCGTGCCGCGGGCGCTGCCACGACTGGTGCTGCTGCCTTCGAAAGACGGCGTCGTGGAATATGTTTTTCTCTCGGACGTGATCCAAAAATTTGCCGACCGCCTTTATCACGGCTACGAAGTGCTTTCCGCGGCCGCCTTTCGGGTGACTCGCAATAGCAACCTGTATCTGGAAGAAGAAGAATCACGCAGCCTGATGGATAGCGTGGACGCGCAACTCCACCGGCGGCGCAAGGGCGCGGCGGTGCGATTGGAAATAGAGGCCAGCGCGAACCAGGAAATTATTGACCGGCTGGTGGTGAATTTCGGCCTCGCGCCCTGGCAGATCTTCCGCGTGGATGGACCGCCGAATCTGACCCGTATTTCGTATCTTTACGACCAAGTGCCGCGGCCGGATTTGAAATTCCGGCCGTTTGTCCCTCGCGAACTGGCTCTCAAAACGGGCGCGGCATCCGTGTTTGAGTCCATACGCAAGCGTGATTTGCTGCTGCATCATCCCTACGATTCCTATTCTTCGGTGGTGCGCTTCATCGAGAGCGCCGCGAAAGACCCAGACGTACTTTCGATCAAGCAGACGCTTTATCGCACCAGTGAAAATTCGCCCATCGTCAGGGCGCTGATCGAAGCAGCCGCCAAGAAGGAAGTTGCGGTAGTCGTCGAGCTCAAGGCGCGGTTTGACGAAGCTTCCAACATTCGTTGGGCGCGCAATCTGCAAGAAGCGGGCGTGCAGGTTTTTCACGGCGTAGTAGGGCTCAAGACGCATTGCAAGCTAGCGCTGGTCGCACGGCGCGAGAAGGACGGCCAGATTCGACGCTACGCCCACCTGGGGACGGGAAACTACAATCCTTCGACGGCGCGTTTTTATACCGACCTCAGCTTGCTTACCAGCGATGCTCACATCACTCACGCCGTTCATCACGTCTTCAATTATTTGACGGCTTATTCCGAACGACCTACTTATCAGCCGCTATTCGTGGCGCCGCTGAATCTGGGGAAGAGCTGCTTGAGTTTGATCGAGCGCGAAACGAAACACGCGCGAGCGGGACGGCCGGCATCCATTTTCGCGAAAGTGAATGCGTTGCTGGACGAGAAGACGATTCAGGCGCTGTATCGCGCGTCGCAGGCCGGAGTACAAATCGAATTGCTGGTGCGCGGAGCGTGCGCGCTGCGCCCGGGAGTGCGCGGCCTCAGCAGCCGGATACGTGTGCGCAGCGTGATTGGGCGATTTTTGGAGCACAGCCGGATTTTTGTTTTTGGAAACGGCGGCAAAACCGAGCTGTATCTAGGAAGCGCCGACTGGATGCATCGAAATATCTACGAGCGCGTGGAAGTGATGTTTCATTTGCGCAATCCGGAATTGCGCAACCAGGTGTTTACGGAAGTGATTGAGCCGTATCTCGCGGACACGGAGAAAACGCGGATCTTGCTGCCGGATGGGAGATACGTCCGTGGCCATCAAGCGGGCGCCGCGGCTACTTCGCGTAACGGTTTTCATTTCAATGCTCAGGAATTTCTGATTGGGCTTGCTGAAGGCCGCGAAAAAATCTCTGCGGTGCCGCGGACCTCGGCATTCGCGAAGCATCTGCCGGCGCCGATGCCTACCGCTTCTTGAAACTGAATGTGCCTTAGCAAAATCTGCTTCAGTAATTTCTGCCGACTGACCTGTTTCCCTTTCGGGTTGCCGCGGGAGGGTCTCGCCGTACTCGCTTATCCGCATGATAAAAAGTGGTAGATTGCAGTAATGATCGAAAGATTTCAGGCAGTTGTAAGTTGGCTGCTGGGACCCGAACCCATCACGGACAAGCGGCAGGGCCATCTGTGGCCGCGTTGGATATTTCTGCGCGCGCTGGGCCTGATTTATTTTTCGGCATTTTATTCGCTTCTGTTCCAGATCAAAGGTTTGATCGGCCCTAACGGAATTCTTCCGGCGCAAGACTATCTGCAGGCGGTGGGCGCTTCTTCTTTCCACGCGCAGCGATTTTTGGTTGCGCCAACCCTTTTGTGGTTCGGCGCGAGCGACCGCGCGTTGATGATGCTGGGTTGGGTGGGGATTGTCGCATCAATTCTAGTGGTCGTGAATTTGTGGCCGCGCGCCTCGCTGCTGATTTGTTTCGCTTGCTTTCTCTCATTTGTCGCCGCGGCGCAGGATTTTTCGGGGTATCAGTCGGATGGCATGTTGCTCGAAGCGGGATTCATCGCGCTATTTTTCGCGCCGCCAGGGTTTCGGCCGGGACTGGGGGGCGCGAATCCACCGTCGCGGGCGAGCTTGTTCCTTTTGCAGTGGGAATGGTTCCGCATCTACTTCGAATCGGGCGTGGCGAAGCTGGCCAGCGGCGATCCGGCGTGGCGGCACTTCACCGCGATGGACGATTACTACCAGAACGGCCCGCTGCCGACTTGGATTGGTTGGTACGTCCAGCAACTGCCTCACTGGTTTCATGCTTCAGCGACGTTTTACACGCTCTTGACCGAACTGGTCATCGTCTGGATGCTGTTTTTGCCGCGGCGATTTCGCATCGTTTGTTTTTGCATCGTCACGCCGTTTGAAATTTCCATCATTGCGACGGCGAACTACACGTTTCTCAATTACCTGGTGTTGCTGCTCGGCGTATTGTTGCTCGACG
Source organism: Candidatus Acidiferrales bacterium (assembly GCA_049287725.1). Taxonomy (GTDB): domain Bacteria; phylum Acidobacteriota; class Terriglobia; order Acidiferrales; family UBA7541; genus Palsa-295. The sequence continues at coordinate 193,790 of JBAQGJ010000170.1, forward strand.
ACCGATTGTTGGAATGGATCTTACCGAAGAGGATCCGCGAAATAATTGATGGGAAAGGCGCGCCAGATGCGACGAGCGCGACGGCGGGGCAGGCCGCTTCAGCCGAAGCTGTGCGGCCGGATGGCACGCGCGCGATGTGGCGGCGCGGGCTGACGCCGCTGCGACGGGCGTTTGCCGGGCTCTGCCTTGGGCTCGTTTTCTACGCGACCACACTACAGCTGCTGTGGATGTTTGTGCCGGGCCTGCCCTTGCCGGAAACGCCGGTGCGGGCACTGGAGCCATTTCGGATTGCCAATCGCTATGGACTTTTTGCGGTGATGACGCATGGGCGCTATGAAATCGAATTCCAGGGCAGCAATGATGGGAAAACCTGGATCGCCTACCCCTTCCGCTATAAACCGCAGGCGATCGATAAGGCGCCAGGAATTTATGCTCCTTATCAGCCGAGGTTCGAGTGGAATCTCTGGTTCGCTTCGCTGGGATCATGGCGCGAATCGCGTTTCGTGGTCTGGACCGAGGAACGGCTGCTGAAAAACGATCCGGACGTGCTGCAGCTCTTCGCGTTCAATCCATTTCCGAGTGCGCCGCCGCGCGAAGTTCGCACGATCCTCTACCAATATTGGTTTACGGATTTGCGGACGAAGCGGATCAATGGGAATTGGTGGCGGCGCGAAGAGATCGGAGAATACGCACCGGCGCTGGAGCGCGAAGCGGACGGCAAGATCGCTGTTCTCGATTGGCCCACGCACGACGAGGAGCAGCCTTAGTTTTCTGCTCCGCCGCCAATGCGCCGGCATGGGCGGATTTTGCGCAAAGCAAGTTTTGCTACGCGCCGCTAAATCCGTTAGCCTGTGCGAGACCTTATGTCACCAAGCAGACGACATTCAGACGAACCGCGTGAAGAAACCGTTTCGGTGGTCACGCCGGAGATGGTGCTCGCGCATCTCGCGACGCTTTCGCAGCCCGCGAGCATTCGCCAGATTGCGCATGGGCTGGAATTGCGGCATCGCGGCCGGCGCTATTTGCCGCGAGTGCTGCAGAAATTGAGAAAGCGCGGCGAGGTGGAAGAGACTAAAGGGGGGCGCTTCAGACTTGCTGGAACGAAACACGCGAAGAATGAAGCCTCAGGGCGCGCCGCAGCGGCGAAGCGCGCAAGCTCGGCGATTGCTGCTGGGACAATCACGGCTCCGCGACAGGAAGGTGCTAAAGGTGGCGCGGTTCAAACGGGTGCATCGAGCGCCGCGTCCACACGTGGGCGAGATCCGAATCTGGTGGCGGGACGAATCGTGGCGCATCGCGACGGTTACGCTTTTCTGGTGCCCGATTCACCGATACCGCGCGTGGACGGTGATTTGTTCATCGGGAGAGACGGCTTGGGAGACGCGATGCACGGCGACCACGTCCTCGCGCGCATCGTGCGAAGGCGCGCGGACGGCCGCGCCGAGGGGCGCGTGGTGCAAATTGCGGAGCGACAGCACCCCACGCTGGTCGGATTGTTTCGTTACGGACCGCACGGAAACGTCGTGCTGCCTTACGACACGCGCATCTTGCATGAGGTAAACATTCCGTCCGGCGCTGAATTGACGCCTGCTCTGCGCGAAAAACTTGGCATTCTGCCGGGCCCTCTGGCACCTGCCATCACTAGGACGCGCCTCCCGGAACTTGACGGCGCTGTGGTGAACGTGGAAATCACGCGGTTTCCGAGGGGTGGGCTAGCTCCATCAGGGCGCGTGATCGAAATTCTCGGCCGGCCCGGCGAAATCGGCGTGGACGTGGAAATCATCATCCGCAAACATCACCTGCCGCACATTTTCCCGGACGAAGTTCAGGCCGAAGCGCGGGCGACGCAACAGAAGGTGACGGACACGGATATTGCGGATCGGCGCGACTTCCGCCATCTCCCAATCGTCACGATTGACGGCGAAACGGCGCGTGATTTCGACGATGCAGTGTATGTGGCGACGCTTCCCAATGGGCATTATGAGCTGCAAGTGCACATCGCCGACGTGGCGCATTACGTGAAGCGCGGATCGCCACTCGATCGCGAAGCGCGCTTGCGCGGCACGTCGGTTTACTTCCCGAATCGCGCTGTGCCGATGCTGCCCGAAGAACTATCCAACGGGATCTGCTCGCTGAATCCGAAAGTGGATCGCCTGGTGATGAGCGCGGTGATGGAGCTGGATGGGGCGGCAAAATTGCTGCGCGCCGATTTTTTCCAGGGCGTGATTCGTTCGGCGGAGCGCATGACGTACACCAACGTCAACAAGGTGATCGAAGGCGATCCGGAAATGAGCGAGCGCTATGCGTCGCTGGTGAGCGAGTTCCAGAAGATGAAGGAGCTGGCGCTTTTGCTGAACAAACGGCGCCATGCCCGAGGGTCCATTGATTTTGACTTGCCCGAGCCCGTGATTGAATTCGACCCAGAGGGAAGAATGCTTAGCATCGTGCGCAGCGAAAGAAACATTGCGCACCGGCTGATCGAAGAATTCATGCTTGCCGCAAACGAAGCGGTCGCCGAGTATCTGGAAAAGCGCGGCATCGCTTCGCTGCATCGCGTCCACGAGAAGCCCGATCCGAAGAAAGTGCTCGAATTTGAAGAGCTGGCGCAGGCCTTTGGATATTCGCTGGGTGTGGACGATTTGGCGGAACGGCGCATTACTGTGCGCCACGGGGAAAGCCGCCAGCAAGCGCAAGCGGGCCGGAGCGGTGGTCGTGGCCGCGCACGGCCGATGAGTGTGACGCTACCTGCGGCGGAAGAGGTGGACATCCGTCCGCAGCATTACCAGCGCTTGACGCAGAAAATCGCGGGAAAGCCGGAGGAGCGAATTCTTTCGTATCTGATGCTGCGCTCTCTGAAACAGGCGCGCTACGCCGCGGACCCGCTGGGCCATTTTGCGCTGGCGACGAAGGAGTACACGCATTTCACGTCGCCGATCCGGCGCTACCCAGATTTGATCGTGCATCGCGCGCTGAAATGGGCGCTGGAGAATCCGGACATAGCGCCGCTTCGCGTCCCCGCAGCAACGGCGCGCCCCGACCAAGAGGAATCCGTGGCCGCGCTGGGACCCTATCGCCGCGTCGAGCTGCAGGAGATCGCATCGGAAAGTTCGGAGGCTGAACGCCGCGCGGATATGGCCGAGCGTGAACTGATGGAATGGAAGACGGCGCAGTTCATGGAAAGCCATTTGGGCGAGGAATACGATGCCTTGATCATCTCAGTCCAGAAGTTCGGCTTCTTTGTCGAGCTGGTCGAGATTTTTGTGGAAGGATTGGTGAGCATTGACCGTCTGGAGGAATTTACCGGCCAGAAGTGCATGTACCGGGACCGCGATCATTCGATCGTCGCTGAACCACATCGTGGCTCGCGCGGGGGAAGATCGCAGCACGTGTTTCGACTCGGCGATCTCATACGTGTTCGCGCCGAGCGCATTGATCCGTTCCGCCATCGCGTAGAGTTCGCTCCCGTTGCGCCAGCTCCTCAGTAACAATACGGATATGTGTACTGGTTCGTATATTCAACCAAAGTACCGTTGACGGCCAATTCTGAGGACTCCAAACTAGCAGCCATGGAGCGGTACCGCTATTTGGTGGGGAAGCGCGTCGAGGTGCACTACCGGTCGGGTGACTTCTACCTGTCGTGCGTCGGGACATTGGCGTCCGACGATGGTCAATCGATCGTCGTACACGAGCACTTCTCCTCCGGTGGCAACCAGAAAACGATGCGCGTGGATATTCCGTATTCGTATGTTGTTCGCGCAACGGAAACTTCGCCCGAACCTCTTCATGTGATTCCTTCCTCGCCGCGCGGTCGCGTTAAGCGGCGCTGATCGCGTCTATTAAGTTTCCTTCGTTTTGCCCTTAGAACGCCTAGCTCAAATGGATCAGGCTTTGCCATTCGCATTCGCAAGCGTGCGCGGGTATATTTGCCCTTTAGCCGGGAGGCGAGAATGAAACCGACAATTGGATTCGTGGGACTGGGACTTATGGGCAAGCCGATGGCGCAAAATCTGCTTCGGGCGGGATTTCCCCTGGTCGTTTGGAATCGGACCACGGCGAGAGCGCAAGAACTTGTGAGCGAGGGCGCAAAACTCGGCGAAAATCCGCGTGAGACGGCGAAACTCGCGGATGTGCTGATCACGATCGTGAGCGATCCACCGGCGCTGGAAGAAGTATTGTGGGGCGCGAATGGCGCGATGGACGGTTTGCGACGCGGCAGCGTTTACATCGATTCCAGCACGATTTCGCCGGATCTGGCGCGGCGCGTGGCTGCCGCGTGCGCCGAACGAGGCGTGGATTTTCTGGATGCTCCAGTAACGGGTGGCGACTGGGGCGCGAAAAAGGGAGAGCTGCTTTTCATGATTGGCGGAAAAGCCGAAGTTCAGGAGCGCGTTAGGCCGGTGCTCGAAGTTCTGGGCAAGAAATTCTTCTTGTTGGGACCGAACGGCGCCGGCCAGACGGTGAAGCTGGGTATGAATCTGATTTTGGCGTTAGAGGTTGAGGCGCTGGCGGAGGCGCTGGCGCTGGTTAGCGCAGCGGGGGTGGCGGGCGAGAAGTTGATCGAGGTGCTTCAATCGAGCATGGCGCGCGCCGGCATAATGGACGTGAAAGCGCCAAACATGTTGAAAAATGAATACCCAGCGAGCTTTCCGCTACGGTTGATGCACAAGGACATGCGGCTTGCGCTCGAGCTAGCACATCAGAAGGGCGTGGATTTGCCGGGCACTGCGGCGGCTTTCGCAACGTACAGTGCAGTGAAGGACGCATCGAAAGACGACGCTGACTATTCCGCGGTCGCGCGGTTTTGGTCGCAAGGCTCCAAGGCTAAAGCGGGAGGGTAGTTGCGAAGAACGCGAGGGGGAGATCGCGCGAGGTGCGCAGGCCCGCGTTGGCAGCGAGAATCGCAGGAATGGCGTTGACGACTACCGCGGCTGTGGCCACATCACCATGCGTGCCGCCGGGAATTGTAAGGGTGAGATGCGGCTCACCTTTTAGCACGACGGTGTCCGCGGGATGCCTGGCGCCCACATACATCTTCAGCTCCATGAAGATTTTTTCCTTGCCGACGGCGCTGCCACGAGCGATTTGGTGTACGCCGGCGACCTGGCCCGCCGCGACTTCGAGAAATTCGGTCTGAATCGCCTCTTCCGCGATCACTGGTTCGATCGTTTCGGAAATATCATCCAGCGCGAAGCCCAGGCCGTCCGCCACCATCGCGATGGATTCCGGCAGGCCGTGATGCTTGATTACACCCGCGGCGACTTGCTTGCGAAATTCCTCCGGGGTCATCCCGGCGCCGATTTTTCTCTGCAGCGGCAGCCGGCGTTTCGATGCGTCCACGATGCGGACGGCGCTCACCCAATCAATCCGTTGCGACACGGCACTGAGAGTCAACGCAAGTTTATCCATCACGAAGCCGGGATTCACGCCGGTGCCGACCAGCGCGACGCCTTCGTCTATGGCCGCTGCATCCAGCTTCTTCGATAGCTCGGGATGTTTGCGAAACGGGTACGCAAGTTCTTCGCAGGTGGAAACGACACAACATCCTGCAGCGATGCATTCGAGCAGCTGGTCCATCACACTGGGCAGGTAAGATGAGGTCGAATGAACTACGACGTCGGCCGGTTTTCCGAGCGCGGATTGAGCATCGGGAAGAACCGGCACACCCCAGGGAGCATCCGGCGCGCTGACCACCTCGCCGAGATCGCGTCCCGCTTTCGCGGGGTCTTTATCAATGGCGCCAACAATTTCGAGCGAATTCTTTTGCCGCATCAGGCGCACGATCGAAGCGCCGATAGGACCAACTCCATATTGGATAACGCGGATTTTCTTTTTCACTGACCGTTTCCCGGGAAATTTTAAGAGACATTACCTTAAGGTGTTAGCCAGCGGACTGCAACCGAATTTGCGCCGCTTGTGACGCGCCGCGCCGGGCCGCATAATGTGCCGACGACGCCAACGTGACAGGCCAACCCGACACGAGTGCCCCACAACGAAGCTGGCCGCGCACTGCGCTACGTACAATTCTGCAGTACGGCGGCAGCGCGCTCATCCTTTATTTTATTTTCCGGCTACTTCCCGGACGGCAGGTCTGGAAAGCGCTCGGACTGTTGCCCGCTCGATTGTGGGTGTTGGTGCTCGCGGGATATCTGGCGGCGCACGTCGTCGGCGCGATGAAATACCAACTGGTCCTGAATCTGGGCGGCGCGCAAATTCCAGGCCGGCAAGCTGCGCGATGCTATTTTGCGGGGCTTTTCGGCTCGCTTTTCTTGCCGTCGCTGATAGGCGGCGATATTTTGCGGATAGCCATGGCCCTGCGAATGAGCCGCAGCAAGGCGGGAGTGCTGCTGGGAAGTTTGGTGGATCGGATTACAGACTTCACTTCGTTGGCGCTGCTCGCGGCGATTGGCACGCTCTTGGTGCCTGGCGCGTTGGACGAAAGGAGCCGAAAGGTCTTCTTCATCGTGGGCGCAGCGGGCGGGGTCGGCGCGACCTGTGCTGCAATTGTGCTAGCACTTTTTCCGGCGCGGCGGTTTTCGTTGCGTGTGCGGCGGAGATTCGTGCGGTTGCGGCGGGCCTGGAGGTCTATCCTGCGTAGACCGAGCGCGATGCTGCGCGCCCTGAGCATGAGCCTGATCGTGCAGGTCACCTTCATTTTTCTGAACGTGCAGCTAGCGGATGCGTGCGGATTGCATCTGCCATATCGCGTGTGGCTCTTCGCGTGGCCGCTGGCGAAATTGTCGGCGATCGTGCCTGTTACGCAGGCCGGAATCGGCGTGCGAGAAGCGGCGCTGGCGGCTCTGCTGCTCCCGTTTGGCGCTCCCGCGGTGTTGGCCGTGGCCGCGGGCCTCGCGTGGGACGCGGTTGTGGTCGGCGGCGCGATTGCCGGCGGAATTTTTGCGATGGTTACCGGGCGTTTGTGGCGCCAAAACGCGTCATAACGCTCCGCAACAACCGAGCGCAACAGCTTGCGGCGTACCCCGTCGCGATCCGGCAGCCAGCGCGACCCGCTTAGTGTGCGCTCGAATATTTTGAGTAGTCGGGATATGCCGGACGTTTCACTGGCTGCGGCGGATTCTTCTCGAGATCCTGCATCACGACTTCGACAGCCTTTTCGAGTTGGGCATCGTGCCCCTTTCTCCAGGCAGCGGGGTCCAGCTCGACATCGTAATCAGGCGGCACGCCGTGATTTTCCACTTCCCACTTTCCTTCGGTAGTGAAAAATGCGAAGCGCGGCGCAGTGACAAAGCCGTTGTCCATCAGCGCGGGATATCCCCCGATGCCGACAAGACCTCCCCAAGTACGCCGGCCCACGAGCGAACCGAGGCCGACATGGCGGAAATACCAGGGCAGCGCATCGCCGCCCGAACCGGAAAATTCATTGATGAGCATTATCTTCGGTCCGTAGATTCCGCTGAGCGGCGTAGTGTAATCCGCGCCTTCGCGCGAGGTCCAGTAATTCCAGATTTTGCGTTGCATGTACTGGATGATGTAGTCGGCGGCCTGGCCCCCGGTGTTGAAGCGCTCATCGATCACCGCGCCCTGCTTATTGATCTGCGCAAAATAATATCTGTTGAAATTGCGGAAGCCGCCCGAGCCGGTGTTTGGAAGATAGACGTAGGCGAGCTTGCCGCCGCTCATCGCGTCCACTTTTCGCAGGTTGTCTTCCATCCAGGCGCGATTGCGCAAAGCGGTTTCGTCCGGCACGGGGACGACAGTCACTTCGCGCGAGCCGGAACCATCCGAATTGGGTCCAACTTTCAAGACGGTTTGCTTTCCCGCGGTTTCCTGAAAATAGCTGTAGACGTCCACGTCGGTACGAACGTCGCGACCGTTGACGGCGAGCAAATATTCGCCGGCGACGACGTTGACGCCGGGCTGGGTGAGTGGTGCATGCAACTGCGGGTTCCAGTTTTCGCCGTTGTACACGCGCGCGAAGCGGTAGCGGCCGTTCTCGATCGCGTAGTCAGCACCGAGGAAGCCAACTTGCAGAGGTTGCACTTCCGGAATGTCGCCGCCGCCGACGAACATGTGGCCGACGTTGATTTCGCTGAGCATTTGTGCGAAGAGATAGTTCAAATCATCGCGGGTGGCGATTCCGGCGAGATACTGTTCGTACTCGCGCGAAAGCGCTTGCAGATTTACGCCATGAGAGTGCGGGTCGTAGAGGAAATCACGCTCGATGCGCCAGATTTCATGGTACATCTGGCTCCATTCGGCGCGCGGCTCAACCCAGACTTCCATGTCGTCCGTCCTCAGTTGGCCCTCGCCGGGTTTAGCCGGCTGTGCGGTGGCAGCGATGAACCACTTTTCTCCCTGCTGGTAGAGATATTTTTCGCCGTTGAAGGAAACGGATGCGTTTTGGATACCGCCGACGAGCTGTTCGGCTTTCCGTTTGGCGAGGTCGAATTTGGAAAGCACGAGGTTTGGAGGGCCTTCGGAATCGGGAGCCGGCGGCATCTCGAGAATGAGCAGCTCGCCCGCCTTGCCGGCAAAAAGGGCCACGTAATCCTTAGCCGGAAGCGGAAGGGCCAGGATCCGTTGGCTGATATTGTCGAAATCTATTGAGACCTTGATGGGTTCTTTACTCTTTTCCTTCTCCTTACTTTTATCTTTGTCCTTGTCTTCGTTTTTCTTCTTGTCCTTGTCGCTGTCGTCCTTGGACACATCTTTCGAATTGTCCGCGTCTTTCTTGTCGCTGTCGGTCTTTTCCTCGTCGCTTTCTGGAGCAAGAGGCGACGGTAAATCCTTGCGCAGAACGATCACGTAGATGTTGCGCGTCACTTCTTTGCCGTCGCTGGACATATCCAGCCCGCCGACCGTGGGGCCGATATTGGTGCTGGCTGTGAAGTAGATGTACTTGCCGTTTTTGCCGAAGACCGCGTACTCCGCGTCGCTCATGCCGTCGGTAATTTGCGTGGATTTGCCGGAATCGAGCGAGTAGACGAAGACTGCGCGGAAATGATTCGGCAGAATCTTCGTGTAAACGATCCAGCGATTGTCAGCGGACCAATCAGGGTTGAGGCCCCGGCTTTGGTAGTAGTCGGTATCAACTTTTACCGGCGTGCCTTTATCCAAGTCCACGTACCAGAGATTCAGGCGCTTGTCGGTGTAAGCGATCTTCTTGCTGTCCGGCGACCAAGTGGGTCCATAGAAAAACGAAGGAGGATCGCCGAGATTGATTTTGCGGACGTCGCCCATTCCGTTTTGCGCGCGCAAATGCAGCGCGTATTCTCCGGACTCATCTGAAAAATAAGCGATCCATCTGCCATCGGGAGACCATGACGGATCGCGGTCGGCCACGCCCGGGGAATTGGTGATGTCGCGAATGTCACCCTTCTCCGCGGGCACGGTGAGAATTTCGCCGTGTGCTTCGAAAACCGCGCGGACGCCCGTCGGCGAGATGGCGGCATTGTTGATTTGCTTGGCGACCTTTTCGAAGTGCGAACGAACCTGGACGAGATCCACCGCAATGTGAACTTTAACGAGCTGATTCTGGTGGCTTGAAAGGTCGAAGAGATGCAGCGAGCCGAATTGTTCGTAAACGATGGCGCCGGGGCCAGCATCGGCCGATTTAATAGGCAATCCCGAATTCTCAACAAGCTGCGACTCCGCTTTTGTCTTGGTGTCGTAGGCGAAAAGCGTGTAAGGCCCATTGCGATCGGAGAGAAAGTAAATCGTGTCGCCGACCCACATGGGGTCGAAGTCGTTCCAATCTTCGTGCGGAAGCTTCACCACGCTGGAATCGGCCAGATCGGCGATCCAAATTCGCGGCGAAGTTCCACCGCGGTAGTGGCTCCAATTCCCCCAGGGATTCGGAGTCGGGCGATACGCGAGATATTTGCCGTCGGCAGAATAGGAACCTTCCCAGCCGAGAGGCAGCGGAACTTTCGTGGGGAAGCCGCCTTCCGCCGGCACGGTGAATAGCGCCTGAGTGTTGTTGGCAAAGCTATCGCGCGGCGAAGCAAACAGAATGTTCTTGCCGTCGGGAGTCCACCCGAGGGCGACGTCGGGTCCGGCGTGGAAAGTGACGCGGCGCGGCGTCCCACCGTTCGCGGAAATCACGTAGACATTCAGTTTGCCATCGTACTCCCCGGTGAACGCGATCCAATGGCCATCCGGCGAAAAGTGCGGGCCACGCTTGATTCCAGGCCCCGCGGTCAGGCGGATGGCATCGCCTCCTTCGCGAGTCACTTTCCAGAGGTCGTCGCCATACATGAATGCGATGTCGGTGCGGCTCAGCGTGGGCTGGCGGAGCAATAGCGGTTTATCGTCTTGTGCCAAGGACGTGAACGCGAAAGAAACCAATAGCACCGCGAGGGCGAGCACGAACTTCTTCATCGAGAAGTCTCCTTAAAATGTCTGGAATCGCTACCGGATGATACGCGGGCCCGAGCGCAGGGGTTTCATGTCTGGCTTAGACTCGCGCAGAGCGTTTTTGGAATCAAGGATTTTAACTGTTTTGAAATCGCACGCGGCAAAAAAAGCTAGCAGGAGAGAAATTACCGCAGCGTGCACTCGCGGAAGAACCTAGAAACGCGACCGGCTGGCGCGGAAAAATTCACGAAGCGTGGTGACATTCGGGCCGTAGGAACCGACGCGGCCTGCGTCCACCGGCAAACCGAGATATTCCGCTTGCTCGATGCTCAGGCCGGCTTCATCCAACTCGGCGAGGCTGTAACCCTCGGTGGGTACCAGGCGGTTACGGCGCGAAAGGTCCACCGGCCGCGGCGGACGATGCGCGCTCCACCGCTTCCTTACAATCACGAAAAAATCGTCCCAGTCTCGTCTATTCCACATACCCTTCTCCCGCACTCCCCGGTTTCAAGCATTTGGATGCACGGCGAGCGAATTCGGTAGCAAAAACTTTCTCGCCAACCTGCCATCCGAGTCCGGCGTTACAGCCCCCACGCCGGGCCGCTCCGGGGACAGGAGCGTTGCCGATAATAACCCCAGACGTAGTGGAAAGTCGCGTGGGAACATTTTGTGTATCCATTGAGTTATGGGATGGGGTAGTGGGCGCCAACTTTGGCCGTGCCGTACCTCAAGCCCCTGCGACTGGCGGGACGCAGTGTTATAATTTCGTGAAGTTAATGACCTATTGGTGCCGCGTGAAATCTGCATGAGTAACCCGATCATCGTCGTTCACTATCACGAATTGTGGCTGAAGGGCCGCAACCGGCGATTTTTTCTGCGCAAGCTCTGCACGGCTCTGCGCGTGGCGCTGCAGGGTATTCCTGTGGACCGCGTCGAGCAACCGGGTGATCGCATCGTGGTTTGGTTAGGAGATGGCGCGTCGTTTAAAGAAGCCACCCACCGCGTGGGTCGCGTTTTGGGCATCGCTTTTTATGCAATCGCTCGCCCGGTGGAGCGCAGCATGGAAGCGGTGTGCCAGGCAGCGTGGGAGGAAGTCGAGCCGCTGCAATTTGCGGATTTCGCGGTACGCGCTAAACGCAGCGACAAATCGTTTCCGCAAACCAGCATTGAGACTGAAGCCACGGTCGGCCGTTATCTGCTGGAGCGCTTGCGCGCGCAGGGTCGCAATGTGCGCGTTCGTTTGAATGATCCGGCGATGACTTGCTACGTGGAAATCGCCAAGAGAATGGCGCTGGTCTACGCCCGAAAAATTCCGGGTGCCGGCGGCCTGCCTGCAAACACCGCTGGGCGAATGATGTGCCTTCTCTCTGGGGGATACGATTCGGCGGTGGCCGCCTATCAAATGATGAAGCGTGGCGCGCATCTGAGCTTCGTGCACTTTTATGGAACCGGAGCGCGGCCTGGAGAGTCCTCGTTGCACGTCGCCAGCGGCTTGGTGCGGCAGCTCGTGCCATATCAATTTCACGCCAAGCTCTACCGCGTGCCGTTCGAAGCCATTCAGCGGGAAATTGTGCGTTACGCGCCGGAAGACTATCGCGTGCTGCTGTACCGGCGGATGATGCTGCGAATCGCCGAAGGGCTGGCAAAACGCGACCGCGGTCTCGCGTTGATCACGGGCGATAGCCTCGGCCAGGTGGCTTCGCAGACGCTGCGCAACCTGGTGGCGGTGGATGCGGCATCGCGGATGGTGGTTTTTCGTCCGCTGGCAGGAACCGATAAACAGGAAATTCTCGCGGCCGCGCGGCAAATCGGAACTTACGATATTTCCTCCGAGCCGTTCCATGATTGCTGCCCGGTATTTTTGCCGCGCCGGCCCGCTCTGTACGCCTCAGCAGAGGAATTGGAGCAGGCGGAAGCGAAACTCGATGTCGCTGCGCTGGTGACGCAAGGACTGCGCGGAACGACGCTTATGCGCTTTGAGTACAAGGACGGAAAAGTCGAAGAGGCGGAAACCCCCATGCGAAGAGCCCTGGCGCGGCAACAGATTGGCGCGGCTTAGATTTGGACGGACCCGAAGGGTGACGCCAAAAAAGAAGGGCGCGAAAAAGTTCGCGCCCACTCGTTCCGCAGAATTTATCGATTTGAATTAACGATCGCGGCCGCCCCCGCCGCCATAACCACCGCCGCGTCCTCCGCGTCCGCCACCTCCACCGCCTCCGCCGTGTCCTCCGCGTCCGCCGCCTCCTCCGCCACCATGACCACCGCCGTGACCTCCGCGGCCGCCGCCACCACCGCCTCCGCCCTCGCGTTGCGGACGAGCTTCATTCACTACCAGCGCACGACCAAGGAAATCCTTGCCGTTCAGCGCCTGAATCGCCTTTTCCGCTTCGGCGTCATTTCCAATTTCCGCGAAACCGAATCCGCGGGGTTGCCCCGTGAATCGATCGCGCAAGAGTGAAAGCGAATCGGGCTGCACTCCAATTTCCGAAAAGAGCGCCGCTACCTGTTCTTCCGTGGCCTTGAACGAGAGATTCCCAACGTACAATTTCTTCATGGCCGTTCTCCTTATGCCCCCGGTCCAGCGCCGAGGCGCAACACACGAGGCTGAAGAGACAGGATGTCCGCGCAGGTGGCCTTGCACAGGTTGGCCACACCCGGCTGAAGCGAGCGCTCCAGCTGCTCAGGAGCATCTTGCTGCAAGTGCCTTCGGCAGTCAACCACGCCGACTGCGGACAAGGTTGGCGCTTCAGTTGGCGGCGTTAGGTACGATAGCTTGCGTTGATATGAACGTATTCGGTTGTGAAATCGCACGTCCAGACGCGCGCGTGGCCGCGGCCGGAACGCATTTCAATCACGATGGGTACGTATTTCGCGAGCATTTTGCGGTGCGCGACGCGTTCGTTGAAAGGATTTTCTCGCCCGCGGCGGCAGACTTTCAGGCCCGCGAGAGTGATGTCCACGCGTTCGAAATCGAAGGTCACGCCGGCGCGCCCCGCAGCCGCCAGGATGCGTCCCCAGTTGGGATCGGCACCCGCAAGAGCGGTCTTTACCAGCGGCGAATTCGCGATCGTGAATGCGATTTCTTTTGCGGCTTGGTCGGAGGGAGCGCCGCGAACTTCCACTTCAATCACGCGCTGCGCTCCTTCGCCGTCGGCGACGATCTGCAGCGCGAGCGATTTGCACACCGTCTCCAACGCCACGCAGAAATTCTTCCAGTCGTGAGTTTTGCGGGTGATCGCGGGCGCGCCGGATTCACCGTTGGCCAGCAAGGTGACCGTGTCGTTTGTGGAAGTGTCGCCATCCACGGTGATGGCGTTGAATGTGCCGGCGACCACGGAGCGCAGCGCCCGGTCGAGCATGGCGGGAGAAATTGCCGCGTCCGTGGCGAGAAACGCCAGCATGGTGGCCATATTGGGATGAATCATTCCCGCGCCCTTGGTGCAGCCCAGGATGCGAACCTCTTTGCCGCCGACACGGCATTTTGCCGCCGCCCATTTCGGACGCGTGTCAGTAGTCATGATGGCACGCGTGAACTGCGCGAAAGCGCTGGCGGAGGATTTCCGCGCGCGGACTATTTGCGGCACTGCGTTTACGATTTTTTGCCAGCGCAACGGCACGCCGATCACGCCGGTGGAGCAGACCAGAATTTGCGACGGGTCGAGTCGACCTAGCTCGCGCGCGACTTTCAGAGTTGTCGCTGCAGCAGCGCCCAAGCCTTCGGAACCCGTGCAGCAATTGGCATTGCCGGAATTCACGACCACGCCGCGCATGCGGTGTTTGGCCTTTCGCAGATTCAGCTGCGAAGCAATTACCGGCGCAGCCTTCACACGGTTGGTGGTGAATACGGCAGCAGCGGACGCGGGCGTTTCACTTACAAGAATCGCCAGATCAAGTTTCGACTTCTTCAGCCCGCAATGCGTAGCGGCGAAAGTGAAACCGCGTGGAAGAACCGAATTGGTGAGGCGCAGGGGCATAAGATCGTCAGCAGGCTGGCACCGGAGAAATCTCGCCGAGCACCGGCAAAACGACGCGCTCGGGAATGACCGTCGCGATGACGGCTACTAGCTTGCAGGTTCTCTGCTTCGGGCAGGCGCGGCAATCGCGCTCGACCTTTTCCGCGAGAGTGTTCCGTGATGCCGCCGCAAATCCCTGCCGCTCGAAAAATTGCGGCGCATGGGTGACGGCGAATACGCGCGCGATGCCGCGGCGTCGCGCTTCGAGCAACGCGAATTCGATTAAACCCGCGCCTAAGCCTTCGCCGCGCCGCTCAGGGCTTACTGCGACCGAGCGAATTTCAGCCAGATGCGCGCCGTAGCTCTCCAGCGAGAGACAGCCGACGATGCGCCGGTTATCTTCCTGGACTAGAAAATGGGCGATGTCCCGGCGAATTTCTTCCTCGGTGCGAGGCAGCAGCAAGCCCTCCTCTGCATAATGGGCGACGAGCTCGTGAATTGCTCCGGCATCACCGACTGTTGCGCGGCGCATCTTCATGGATGCTCCGCAAGCTTCGCGATCCGCGCTTTGAAATCTTGCAGCGCGAAGGCGACTGCGCCAGGGGCAGTGCCGCCGCGGATCCCGCGGCGCGCCAGCGCGGATTCCAGGGTTAGCGCCGTATCCAAGCTTGGCCCGAAGGCCGACGAGAATTCTTTCAGGCGCTCCATCGGCATTTCACGAATAGACTTTCCTTCCTGCTCGGCCGCGCGCAGCACCTTTCCCACGATTTCATGGGCTTCACGGAACGGAACGCCGAAAGTCACCAAATAATCCGCGACTTCCGTGGCGACAAGCGCAGGATCCTGTGCCGCGGCACGGAGACGGTCTTCGCGGAAGCGCGTGGCGGCGAGAGTGGCGGCGGCGATTTGCGTCATCGCGAGCGCTTGATCGTGCGCGGCGAATAGCGCTTCCTTGTCCTCCTGCAAATCGCGCTGGTAACTCGACGGCAGGCCCTTGCAGATGGTGAACAGCGCCATCAGTGAACCGTAGATTCGTCCGGTCTTGCCGCGAATCAGTTCCCAGGCGTCGGGATTTTTCTTCTGCGGCATCAAGCTGCTGCCCGTGGAAAATTCGTCGGGCAGTTCGACGAAGCCAAATTCGGGCGAGGCAAATAGCACGAAGTCTTCCGACAGCCGCGAGAGATGCATGGCGAGGGTCGAGAGCGCGAAAAGGTATTCGAGTGCGAAATCGCGGTCGCTGACAGCGTCAAGGCTATTGGCGGTGATCTGCGAGAATCCTAAATCGTGCGCGAGCGCGTTGCGATCCAAAGGAAAAGCGCAGCCGGCGAGGGCCCCCGAGCCTAAAGGGCACGAATCGGCGCGCGCTGCGGCCGCGGCGATTCGCTCGGAGTCGCGGTAAAACGCTTCGCCATGCGCGAGTAGCCAGTGCGCGAGCAGAAGCGGCTGCGCGTGTTGCATGTGCGTGGTGCCGGGCATCGGAACGCGCAGATTAGCCTCCGCCTGGGTGGCGATCGCGGTTTCGAGTGCAGCAAGCGCGCAGCGCAATTCTTTGGCCGCATCTTTCACGTACATGCGAAATTCGGTCGCCACCATTTCATTGCGACTGCGGCCGGTGTGCAGCTTGGCGCCCAGCGGGCCGAGTTTTTCAATCAGCGCGGATTCGACGAAGTGATGGACGTCTTCGGCTTTCGAACTGGCGAGCCATGCGGGATCGGATTTAGCGCGCGCGGCGAGGTCGTCTAGAGCTGTCGCGATTTTGCGGCCTTCATCCTGCGTCAGAATTCCCGCCGTCTCGATGGCACGCGCCCACGCCCGGTCTAGGGCTAGTTCTTGCGGCAGCATACGCTGATCGAAGCTCCACGAACGCTCGAACTCATAGAACGAGGCGTCCGGGCCGCGCTCAAAAAGGCCACCCCACATTTTTTGTTCGCGGGGAGCGGTCATCAGGCATTGGCCTTCTGCGGCGCTTTCTTCGGTTCCGGCACGGAGGCTTCCTGCGGCACCGTGATGGGCAGCGCGAAAAGATTGATGAAGCCTTCGGCATCCTTCGGGTTGTAGCCGGTCATCGTGAAACTCGCGAGGTTCGTGCGATAGAGCGAGTACGGCGAGCGGCGCGAAGCGACGGTGACAGTACCTCGGCACAGCGTGAGCGATACTGAACCGGTGACCCGGCGCTGCGCGCTGGTGAAAAATGCATCGAGCGCTTCACGCAACGGAGTGAACCACATCCCGTAGTAAACCATTTCGGCGTAGCGCAGCGAGAGAATCTGCTGATAGTGCGCGGTTTCGCGGTCGAGCGCGAGCGATTCAAGTTCGCGGTGCGCG
Organism: Candidatus Acidiferrales bacterium; assembly: GCA_049287725.1. Lineage (GTDB taxonomy): Bacteria > Acidobacteriota > Terriglobia > Acidiferrales > UBA7541 > Palsa-295. Next base: position 210,382 of record JBAQGJ010000170.1, read on the forward strand.
GCGACCAGCAATGTTCCGCCGGGAGTTTCGTACGCGCCGCGCGATTTGATCCCTACGAGGCGGTTCTCGACGATGTCCATTCGGCCGATACCGTTGGCCGCCGCGATTTCGTTCAGCTTGTCGATTAGTGCAAGGGGCGCGAGATTCTTACCGTTTACGGAAATAGGTGTGCCGCCTTCAAAGCCGACTTCTACCGTAGTGGGTTGTTCGGGCGCCTTTGCGGGTGAGACGACCCATTGCCACATCGCTTCATCGGGTGCGTTGGCGGGATCTTCCAGCACGCCGCCTTCGTGGCTCAAGTGCCAGATGTTGCGGTCGCGGCTGTAGATGTTTTTCGTGGTTTGCTCGACGGGAATATTGTGTGCGCGCGCGTAGTCAATGGCTTCTTCGCGCGAGACGATGTTCCATTCGCGCCACGGCGCGATGATCTTCAGTTCGGGCGCAAGCGCTTTGGCGGCTAGCTCGAAGCGAACCTGATCGTTGCCCTTGCCGGTGCAGCCATGCGCGACGGCGTCCGCGCCGAGTTTCTGGGCGAGCTGCACCTGGCGCTGCGCGAGCAACGGCCGCGCAAAGGAAGTGCCCAAAAGATATTTGTGTTCGTACACGGCGCCCGCACGCAGCGTGGGCCAAATGTAGCCGGTGATGAATTCTTCGCGAAGATCTTCCACGTACGCGGAGCTCGCGCCGGTGGCCAGCGCTTTTTTGCGCGCGGCTTCCAGATCTTCCTGCTGGCCCAGATCGCCGATCATGGCGATCACTTCGCAGCCGCCGTAATTTTCCTTCAGCCACGGAATAATGATGGAGGTGTCCAGACCTCCGGAATATGCAAGCACAACTTTCTTCGGCAATTCGTTCTCCTTGATTGGTTGCAAAATCAATTGAGCAGCGTCAGCAGAATGGCTTTCTGCACGTGCAGGCGATTTTCCGCTTGCTCGAAAACGATCGAACGCGGCGAATCCATCACGCCTTCGCTGACCTCCGAGCCGCGGTGCGCGGGCAGGCAGTGCATGAAGATCGCGTCAGGCGCGGCATGCGAGAAGAGTTCGTCATTCACCTGATAGCCGGCAAAGGCGGCCTCGCGCACTGCGGATTCGGCCTCCTGGCCCATGCTGGTCCACACGTCCATGTAGATCGCCTGCACGCCAGCAACGGCCTCCTCGGGCGAGCGCAGAATTTCGATTTTTCCGCGCGTCTCGCGTGCCACGCGCTTCGCTTCGGCGACGATGCTCGGATCGGGTTCATAACCCGCCGGAGTCGCGATGCGCAGGTGAGCTCCAACACGCGCGCCGACGCTGAGCAACGAGTGGCAGGTATTATTGCCATCGCCCACGTAAGCAAGCTTAAGGCCGCGCAGATTGCCGAAACGTTCCTCCAGTGTGAAGAAATCGCAAAACGCCTGGCACGGATGATAGAGGTCGGACAGCGCGTTGATGACCGGAATATGCGCGTTCGCGGCGAGCTGCTCGAGCGATTCCTGTTTGAACACTCGCGCTACGATGCCGTGAACCCAGCGCTCGAGGCTTTTCGCCACATCGGGAATGGATTCGCGCTCGCCGAGAGGCGTGATTGTATGGTCGAGAAACACGGAAGAGCCGCCCAGACTGGCGATGCCTACTTCGAAAGTGACACGGGTGCGCAGCGACGGCTTTTCGAAAATCATCGCGAGGAACCGGCCGGCGAGCGCGCCCCGGTAACGGTCGGGATGCGCCTTCACGTCGGCGGTGAGATGCAGGAGTTCGCGCACTTGCGCGGGACTCCACTCCATTCCAGTAAGAAGATCGTTGGTTCGCGTAATTGGTGTGGCAATGGCGGCGTTCATATTCACCTCGATGCAGCCAAGGCCATCGGCTGCGCTGGCGTTTCGGTTTTGTGTTGTTTGGCCGCGCCAAGTTTTGACGTTTGCTTCAGCGTTTTCTCGAACTTGGCAAGAAATTCGGCGACGTCCTTGCTGCGAATGATGAATGGCGGCAGGAGCCGCAGGATGTGTTCGTGAGTGCAGTTGATCACGAGCCCGTTGCGCAGGGCTTGCGAGACGATTGGCGCTCCATCAATCGTCAGATCAATGCCGAGTATCAGGCCCTCGCCGCGGACTTCGCGAATGAAATCGAATCGTGCCGCGAGCTTTTCAAGCCCCGAGCGCAACTCAGCGCTGCGCTCGCGAATATTGGCGAGAAGTTTGGCTTCTTCGACGACCGTCAGAAATTCTAGGGCCGTGGCGCAGATTAATGGCCCGCCGCCGAACGTTGTGCCATGCATTCCGGGAACGAATGCCGATGCAAACTGTTCGTTGGCGATGATTGCGCCAAGAGGCAGCCCACCGGCGAGCGGCTTTGCCACCGCTACGATGTCCGGCTTTGAATCAAACTTCTGATACGCGAAATAGCGGCCCGTGCGGCCAAGACCGCATTGAATTTCGTCCGCGATCAACGCGGCATCGTGCTCGGTGGCCAGCGCACGGGCCCGCTGCCAAAATGCTTCGCTGATTGGAAATATGCCGCCTTCGCCTTGAATCGTTTCCACCACCAGCGCGCAGACGGTATCGTCGAATTTGGCCTCGAGATCCGCAACGTCGTTCAGACGAACGAACTCGACGCCCGGAACGAGCGGCGCAAAGGGTTCGCGGTACTTGACGGGGTGCGTGATCGAAAGAGCGCCAAAAGTGCGGCCGTGAAAAGAATTGTCGAGCGCCAAAATTCGTGTCTTTTTTGCGCCGCCATTTTGCGACTTTGCGTGCGCATAGGCGCGAGCGAGCTTGAGCGCCCCATCCATTGCTTCGGTGCCGCTATTCGTGAAGAAGATGCGGTCCAAGCCAGACCATTCGGCGAGTTTGTGCGCGAGCGGCGCCTGATATGGATTGTGAAAAAGATTGGAAACGTGAATGGCGCGGCCCGCCTCGCGCCGGATGACGCGAACCAGGCGCGGATGCGCGTGGCCCAGCGCGTTGACGGCAATCCCGCCAAGAAAATCAAGATATTCGCGCCCCGCGGAATCGTAGAGCCGGCAGTCGCGCCCGCGCGTGAACACCACCGGCGGCCGCCGGTAGGTATTCATCAAGTAGCGCGCTTCCGTGCCGCGAATTTGCGCCGGAGAGAGCGGCTTTTTATTCGTGGTGGTCTTTCTCTTCGACATTATTAGCAGGCGACTCCATGCGCGGCCTTCGCGGCAGTGTGAACGATGGGCAGAACGCGCGTACCGGGGCAGCGAGCGCCGTTAACGGCAGTCAGCAGCGACCGTGGCAGCGTTCCGCCCACGATCCGCACTTCCGAAACACCGCCGGACAAGGCGCGCTTGGCCGCTTCGAGTTTCAAAATCATGCCGCCCGATACTTTGTTATGGCGAATGAGCTGCTCGATTTCGCCACCGCGCACGGCGCGCAAAACCTTCTCGCCGTCCAGCACGCCGGCGACGTCGGTAAGAAATATCAGCCGGTCCGCGCGAATAAATTCCGCTGCCGCTGCGGCCATGTGATCCGCGTTGATGTTGTAAAGCTCACCATCGGCTCCCAGACCGAGGCACGAAGCAACTGGAACGACTCCCGAACGCCAGAGCGAGCGCAGAAAATCCAGATTCACCTCGGTGAGGTAGCCGACAAATCCCAGCCCGCCCTCCCGCTCATCCACCTGCATAGGTTCCGCGAGGAAGCAGGCGGCATCGGAAGCGCTGATGCCGACGGCCGGCTGGCCCGCCAGCGAGATCGCGCCTGCCATACGCTTATTCAAAAGTCCGCCGAACACCATCACCGCCGCATCGCGTGTTTCGCGGTCGGTAACACGCAGGCCGTTGACGAACTGGCTGGCGATACCCATGCGCGTGAGCGTGGCGGTGAAGATCTTTCCGCCGCCGTGAATGACGAGCAATTCGTGGCCGGCGCGCGCGAGCTCGGCGATCTGCCGCGCGATGTTCTGCACGGTTTCTTCGCGCTCAAGGAGTGCGCCTGCAATTTTGACTACCAGTCTCATAGCAAACCTGCCGTTTCGGGGTAGCCCCACATCCCGTTGAAGTTTTGTACTGCTTGCCCTGCCGCGCCTTTACCCAGATTGTCGAGGCAGGACACCACCACCAGCCGCTCGCCTGAAGCATCGAGCGCGAATCCGATATCGCAGAAATTCGTGTGCGTAACGTGCTGCAATTCCGGCAAACGTCCCGCCGGAAGAATTCGAACCATTGGTTTTCCAGCGAAGAATTGCCGATAAAGTGATTCGATTTCATCGGCTTTGCGTGCTGGGTCCAGCCACATATAAATCGTGGAAAGAATCCCGCGCTCCACCGGCAGTAGGTGCGTAGTAAAGACGAAATCTCTTGGCGCCAAGCCAGTGTGTTCCTGTACCTCAGGCGTGTGGCGATGCGAGAAAAGTCCGTAAGCGCGGAAATTTCCGTGCACCTCCACGAAATGTGTTTCGCGCTTGGGTTCTTTACCCGCGCCGCTGACTCCGGATTTACAGTCGCAGACAATTCCGCGCGCCATGTTGATCCAGCCTGCATCCACCAACGGCCGCAGTGCCAGGATCACAGACGTCGGGTAACAGCCGGGATTCGCTACCAAGCGCGCCTTCGGCAGGGCGTCGGCATAAAGCTCCGGCAACCCGTAAACGGCTTCGGAAAGTACTGCAGCATCTGGCGCAGCCAGTTTGTACCACTCCGCAAAAGTTTCGGGCTTGTCGAAACGAAACGCGCCGCTCAGATCCACGATGCGCAGCGCCGGATTCGCCGCCAAAAGCGCGGGCACCAGTTCCAGCGAAGCCTCGTGAGGCGTCGAAAGAAATACGGCCTGTGCTCCGCTCTGCGCGATCGCCTCGACGGAGAGCGGTTTGCACGGCGCTTCGCCCCAGCCGCGCAGTTGCGGGTAGAGTTCCGTCAGGCAACGCACGTTCGCGTTCGCATCGCGCAGGTAAAAAGTCGGTTTTTCGATTTGGGGGTGCCGCAGCAGAAGCCGGGCCAGCTCGAATCCTGCGTAGCCCGTGGCCCCGACGACGGCGACCCTTACGGCGTCGTTCATCGGAGCATTTCCTCCACGCGCCTCTGAATGGCGGCTCGCGCCGTTCGCGACGGGGTGATGATCAAAACTGTGTCGTCGCCCGCCAGAGTGCCGGCCACTTCTTTCCAGTGTTCGGAATCCACCGCCGCGGCGAGCGGCTGCGCTCCGCCGGGAGGAGTTTTCAGTACCAGCATGTTCTGCGCGGGGCGTATATCCAGCAAAAATTCTTTCAGAGCGCGAGCAAGTCCGCGGACTCGCGACGAATCTTCGGCCGCGGCGGTCGCGAGCGGTTTGTAACCGGCGGCAGTCTTCACCAATCGCAACTCGCGTAGATCGCGCGAGAGGGTGGCCTGCGTCACGCGGACGCCCAAATGGATGAGTTGCCGTCGCAGATCGTCCTGGCTGCCGACGGATTCGCCCGCGAGGAGCTTCAGGATCTGACCTTGCCGAAATCGCTTGTGTGCGCTCATTGTAACTTTATGCAGCTTTATGCATAAGACTGCATAATCATACAAGATGAGATGCGAGGGGTCAAGCGCGGATTCACAAAAATGTTAAAAATGTGTGTTGAGGCGAAGCGCTGATTTTGCTTCGTGATCGCCTGCAAAATTCAAACAGAAAATTCGCGCGTCAGGGATACAATGCGTCGCGATTCTACTGGCGCGAAGCGGTGCAATATTTTTTGAAAACCATCAATCGGTGGATGGTGAGCGCGTTCAAGTTTCAGGTTTATTTCTCAGGAGGAATTCAATGAGGCGTCTCGCAACCTTGTTTTTACTAATCGCGGCCGGCGCGGTTTTGTGCGGCGCGCAGATGGCGAAGGGCGTGTCGTCCACGGATGTGGCGATCCACGCCGGAAGAGTCCTGGACGTTCGCACCGGAAACTATCTGAGCGATCAGATCATTTGGGTCGAAGGCGAACGGATCAAGGCGATAGGCAAAGTGTCTGAAATTTCTTCTCAGCTGCCGGCAAATGTAAAAACGATCGACCTCTCGAAGGCAACAGTATTGCCCGGACTCATTGATTGCCACACGCACCTGACCATGACGCCCTACGATTCCGGTCCTGCCGGGATGCGCATATCCTATCCGCGGCAGGCGCTCACCGGCGCGCGCAACGCGCGCGTGACCCTGGAAGCGGGTTTCACAACCGTGCGCAATGTGGGCGCCGATGGATACTCGGACGTCGCTCTGCGCGATGCCATTAATGCCGGTGACGTGCCCGGCCCGCGAATGCTGGTTTCCGGGCCGGCCCTGAGCATCACTGGCGGCCACGCGGATAACAATTATCTCGCGCCCCAATACAATTGGTCGGATGACGGCGTCGCCGACGGCGTGGATGGCGTCATCTTGAAAGTGCGCCAGGACATAAAATACGGGGCGGACGTCATCAAGTTCATGGCCACCGGCGGCGTGCTTTCCGAAGGCGATAATCCGGCGCTCGCGCAATACAGCCCGGAAGAAATGAAGGCGATAGTGAACACGGCTCACGGACTCGGCCGCAAAGTTGCGGCGCACGCCCATGGCGCCACCGGAATCAAGTACGCGGTTCTCGCTGGTGTGGATTCGATCGAGCACGGCAGCTACATCAACGATGAAGACATTGAATTGATGAAGGAGCGCGGGACGTACCTCGTGCCCACCGTCTACTTGGAAGATTGGCTTATGGAAAATGTGCAGTACCTGGGGCTGACTCCGAACATGATCGCAAAAGCCAAGATGGTACTGCCCATCGCGCAAGAGCACCTTTCGCATGCTTTCAAATCGGGCGTTAAGATTGCGTTCGGCACGGACGCGGCCGTGTATCCGCACGGACTGAACGCGCATGAATTCGGCAAAATGGTTTCGATGGGCATGACGCCTTTGCAATCCATCCAGGCGGCGACGGTGAATGCGGCAGATTTGATCGGATGGACCGACCGCGTGGGAACGATTGAACCGGGAAAGTTTGCAGACATAGTCGCGGTGCAGGGAGATCCGTTGGCGGACGTTCACGTGCTAGAGAATGTTCATTTCGTCATGAAGGGCGGAGAGGTGATCAAGAATCAGTAGTCGTGCGATCTCCGTCACTCAGGTGAAGAATCACTCAGATCTTCCAAATCCGATCGCCTGCCGACTATTCCAAGCGCACTAGGCCAGCAGCTCATTTGGCTAGCGCGGTACTCGAAGTTCGCAGCCGGTCTGCGGTGCGCGCCTGATATGCTAAACTTTCGGTAGCAGTAGGCCCGTAGCTCAGTTGGCTAGAGCGCCACCTTGACACGGTGGAGGTCTGCGGTTCGAGCCCGCACGGGCCTACCATCTATCCCCTTGATTCTATTGAATAGTGGTAGGAACTCCCTCCGCAATTTGGCCAAACTCGTCACCATTCGTCACCAATTGCGAAAGGTTTTCGACTGCTTCCCGCAAGTGCGCGGGAATCGGCACCGTGTAGATCTCTAGCGTTGTGGACATCTTGCTGTGACCGAGTTGTACTTGCGCATCTCTCAAAGACGCTCCAGCCGCCTGCAACAAAGTAGCGTGGGTGCGCCTGAGTGTGTGCCAGTTGAGCCATGGCGCTCCGATCTTCAACCCGGTCGGTTTCAAATGCCGGTGCAGAAGATTCGAATCGCTGAGCGGATTGCCATGGCGAGATTGAAACACTAAGCGCTCGTCGTCGGTCCGGGCGCGGTGTCCACATACGCGCGCGAGCGGTTTGACGAGGCCTCTGGGAATGGGAAGTGAGCGTCTGCTGCCTTTCGTCTTCGGCGTTCCGAAGATACCGCGATAGTTCGCCTGTTCGATTCTGATCTGCCCGGAAAGAAAATCGACGTCTTTCCGCCGCAGGCCGAGAATCTCGCCCACCCGCATCCCGGTCAGTATGCCCAGCAGAACCATGGTGCGAGCTGGTTCCTTGAGCAATTCGAGAAGACCAGGGATCTGGCTTGGAGTCAGTGCGTGCTTTTCGCGAACCGAAACTTTCTCCGGCAGCAAGATACCGCTCGCGGGATTCGCCCCCAAGTGGTAGTTCCATTTCCTGGCCATCTCGAAGACTCGTGAGGTGAGATTGCGGAGATGACTGGCGGATTCCCAACTCAAACCGCCTTGCATCTTTTGCAATACAAACCGCTGCAGGTCGACTGTTTCGATATCGCGAAGGCGGCACTCGCCCAAAGCGGGCAAGAGGTGAAGGGTTAAAGTTTGACGGTAGCGATTCTGTGTGGAAAGTTTGAGTGTCGGAAAGAAGAGGGGGATGAAGCAGCGTTCCACAAAGACCGCGAAACTGAGCGCGGATTGCGGTGGCAACTTCCCCTGGTTGATCGGGGCCAAACGGTCCTCGGCGAGCTTCCTTGCTTCGCGCCGGGTTAGTTCGGCAACCAAGCCCAGGACCGCCGATCGGCGGCGGCGTCCGACTTTGCCGTTTTCCTTGATGTAATCTTCCCACCACTGCAGCTCCCATACCGGATTGCGCTTTCCGCGTTTGCGTACGTTTCCTTTCTGATAGCGTCGGCGAGCCATGTCTCGTTGCCAGCCTCCTTTGTAAGCTGGCCCGCCTTGCTTTTCCGTGATGGGAAGTATATCCACGCGACGCTCGTAAATCACTTGGATTTGAATGGTTCGAGATCGAGTTCTGCTCGTGCTTTGGTTACCGTACGGCGAGCATAGGATTCCGGGGAGTGTTTGTCGTCGGCTCGGAAATCCGCAATTCGTCGAATCACGTCCTCCGGATTGTCGCCGCGAGCGAGCGCACGCTTCGCATACGCCCAATCTGCTTCGGATTGGCTCCGGTGTCCGGGCGGTATTCTTCGTGTCGGTCCGCGGTCGCCTTCCAAGTGCCGTGGCGCATTGGGCGAGTCGTCGTACGACGCAAAGTCGCGAAGGTGATAAACCTGGTTCGTCTCCTGAACCGCGCACACCAGAAATTGCTCGTTGTACTTTCGGTTTGCGAATCCTGGCACGCGCAGCACACGGGATATGTCCGTCGCGGCAAGGTCACCGCGAAACGCTGTTGCCAAGGAGTGGAGAAGCGATTCAGCTCGGTATTGATCCAGGCCTTCTACCTGCCAGATCACCTGGTGTTTTTCGGGAGAGGTATCTAGAACGATATTGGGCGTGGGTATGTCTCCAGACGCTCGTATGGCTTGAAGCGAGGCACTGGCACTTTCGTCAAGATCCAGGTACACGTGCCGGACCTCGCGGATGTTTTCCTTGGTGCGGTTGTAGGAGTTCTCCTTGATGGGGTTCATCCCGAGGAAAACGTCGGCGCCGTTCGCGTTCTGCTCGACGAGCCAGTACAGGAAAGGCGGGCTTGCGATTGCCTCCGCGGCAAGGATGCGTTGCATGGTTTGCCCACGCTCGCGGTTCCGCAAAAGAACGGCGACACGATCTTCAGGCGAATGGAGCGCCAGGACGTACTCCGAAGCAGAGAGCATCCGTCGGGAGAATTGATCAGGTCCGTTCATACATGTTCTTGCGGTGCTACGTAGACCACACCGAAGTCGAAAAGATCCGAGTCGGGGTCATAGCTGTTGACCTCAAGCACTTCGGAGATGAAACGGCGACCCGGTCGGCGCTCAATTTGTACAACCACGTTCAAGGAATCTCCGATATTCGTTTTCACGGCGCGGTAGGGCAATTCAACACCGCTCTGCAGGACACAACTTGTAAAGCGAGAGAGGCCTTGCTTCGCGGAACTGGCGTGGATTGTGGAAAGAGTTCCGGAATGGCCCGTGTTCAGGAGTTGCAAAAGATCGAATGCTTCGTCGGATCGGATTTCTCCCAACAAAATCCGATCGGGGCGATGGCGAAGAGCGGCTTTGAGCAAATCGCGAATCGAGACAGCGGGTATGCCGTTCTGTTCTCGGCGCGCCTCGAAACGCACGAGATTTTCATGGTGCAGTTGGATCTCAGCGGTGTCCTCAATCAGCAGGATGCGCTCGTCCGTGGGAATGAATTTACCGAGCGCCGTCAATAACGTCGTCTTACCGGTTCCGGTGCCGCCGCTCAATAAAATATTGCGCTTTTGAAGAACGTAGTCTTCGAGCCGATTGGCGACCGCGCGGTCGAGTGTTCCACCGCGAATGAGATCTTCAAGTTCGAAGCGGTGGGCATCGAACTTGCGAATGGTCAGTGTGACGCCCCCGAGGCTGCAGGGAGGGATGACAGCCGCAACACGGCTCCCGTCCGGCAGGCGCGAATCGAGTATCGGCTTTGCCTCTGAAATGTCATCTCCCAACCGCCGTGCGATATTCTTGACCGCGACGGTCAGCGCTCGTTCACTCAGAGTGATGCCGGAGGCGCGTTCGATGAATCCCTTCCGCTCAATGAAGACGCGGTCCGGACCGTTGACCATGACCTCGCTGACGGTGTCATCGAGGATGAGGTGCTCGATGGGCTTCAAGAACGGAAGAATGGTTTCAAACCCGTTCATCAGAGCGCTCCATCCTCCAGCTGCTCGAAATAAGACTTGTTGGGGTCGTTGTAATAGGGCTTCAGATAGCAAAAGGACGGCGGAATTGGATTCAAGCCGTCATAGGCGATGACCACGGACTGCGCATTACGCAGCTCGGTGAACGTCTTCATGTCAAAGCGGAAATCGGTCTGCGTGTTATAGCTCTTCGAAGCGGTGATATTGGCGCGGTGAGACAGCGTGTTCCCCGTCAGCAAACTGACTCGGGCATCGTGGCCGCTTTCCGAGAGGTTGTAGCTAACCTTGAGACGGTCTTCGCGGCCGCACAGCTCACTCGCGGTTTTGGCCGAAAAATCGTCGGAAAGCGTCAGGAAGATCTTCGTCCGGAAGGTCTGGAGCAGGGTCCGCCAGCTGTCCCCCGGCAGCGCAGACCGAAGCGAGCTGATGCTCTGGGTGGCGACGATGGGAATGCACTTGGGCTGGCGGGACAGGCTGAAGAATTTTTCATCGCCCGTTGGGTCGCTTTCTCCCACGGTCGCAAAGTGTTGGTACTCGTCGCAGAGGAAGAGCACCTGACGGAAGTGTTTCTCGGGATTTGCTTCGATCTCGGGCACGCGATTCAGAACGGCGCGTTCAAAATCCAGTTTCATCATCACGCCGATCGCCTTGGCGAGGCCGGGGTTCATGCCGATGGGAAAATTGAGCGCACAAACCTTCCCTGTCTCGATCAACCAGGAGAACGACGGCAGAGGCTTTCCGTACCGGTTTCCCGCGTTCTTCTGCGGTTCGTAACACTCCCGTTTCGGGCAGAAGACGCGCTTCACTTTGGGGCTGTCGTCAAAGAGAGAAAGAAAAACCGAAATACCTTCAACGATTGAGGTGCGTAGCTTCGGCTCAATTCTTCGCCAGTCTCACCATGTGGCCCCTGATCCGTCCGGGTTCGATCGTGCAGATTGACGGGAATCAGCGGAAAGTGCTTCCGGTCAAATGGGCCAACGAATACGAGCGTCCCATCTACTTCATCGAGCTGCGGGATGAGTATATTTGCAGCTGGTGTGAGGTCCGCGAAGGTCATCTGCTGGCGGTTCCCTATCCCAACTCGCGATGTGAAATTCGCCGGTTTCCTTATCCGCGTGAGGCGGACATCGTCGGGCGGGTCACGGGCGTAGCCATGCGCCTCGCCGAATCGCAGTGATGAACCAAGACGAGAGTCGCATTTCTCACCGGGAAACGGGGCTAGGATAGGCGTTCACGGGAGAACCTCAGCCAAATCGAAGGCCACAAACTAAAAAAAGAGACCGCCGCCGCAAACATCATCACTGGCTCGTGACTGTGACGTATACCGACCGCGGCACGTTCGGGCGCGTCTACCTCGATCGCGAAAAGGCGGAGAAGTTCGCGGCACGTCAGAAGAAATCGCCCGTGGTATTGAAGACCCGCATCCGACAGTTGAATTGAGAACGCGGGCCGTGCCCGAGGCACGGCCCGTGCGAGACACCGGTCAGCCTTTTTGCTTCGGCCGCCGCGACGTCACAGGTTTTGTACGAGTTTCTCCTCCCTTTGTCTTTTTCGAGAGCTCGTTGCGCACCTCGGCCGCGAGCTTCTCGGGGTCAATCTTGTAGCGCAGGGCGGTGCGCGCGAGTTTCGAGTCCTTCGCAAGCGCTTGACGGGGATCGTAGCCGGGACAGTACAGGTCGGAAACCAGAGCGCACACCACGAGGAAGTGCTGGAGTTCCGGCATGCTCATTTGGTGTAGGACTTTCTCCGCGATGGCCTTGTAATCCACCGCGTCACCGCCCCAGGAAGTTTTGGTCTTTTTTTCGTCCCAGGCATACACGCGGCAAAGGCGGCGGTGATTGTCATGGCCCAACCGCTCGAAATAATCGAGTGAAGCCATTTCGAGGTCCGCACGCGACAGTGGCGCGGGCAGCTTCTTGCGAATCGCGTTTAGCACGCGAAGGCGCGTTTGTTTCTCGATGCGCTCGGCCAGCACTTCCTTGGCTCGCGCCGCCCGTTCCTGCGGCGACGGCTGGTAGCGCGTGGCTTGCGTGTGGACCGGACACTTTTCGTCGCGGCACACATGAAGCAGTTTCCCGGCATCGGGGCCGTCGATCACGACGGCCGTCTTGGTCTGCGGGCAGTCGCCTTTCTTCGCGGCTTTCCGGAATTGTCCGTCATGGAGGACCTTAGGGTCTTGGCGTTGCGCCTGCCAAGCCGGAGCTTGCGAGACATACAGGGGTTTTTCGCCCGCTGCTTCGAGCGGCTTCACGCGAATCTGGACGAGGGCTTCGACTTTCCTTCGGAAACACTCCCGGTCGGTGCAGGTGGACTTGCGCCGCACTTCCGGAAACAGAAGAGGATTGTTGCCGGTGCGTTTCGGGCATTTGGTGCAACTGCCTGCCTCGGGCAGCAGAGCTTCATCCTGCGGGTCGAACGGTGCGCGGGCGAGGTCCAAGTGGATTTCCCATTCAATCCACTCGCGCAGCTGCCGAACGGTGACGGCTTCCGCTCTTCGGTCTTTCAAGATCGCGGCTGCGCCGCGATGTCCGGGAAAGCATTCCTGCAAGGCGCGTTTCTGGTCGCCCGGCTGCAGGCGGGCGATTTCAAACGCATGCGCGACCGAAAGCTTCCCGGTGTAAAACGTCTGTTGCGCTTCTTCGACAAGATGCATCAGGCGCAGGCGGGCGTAGACGTACTTCTCTGACCTCCCGATTTTCTCGGCGAGCGTTTCGACGGTGTAGGTTTCCGGTTCGAGCTGCATCAAGGCGGCGTAGCCCCGCGCTTCATCCAGTTCATGCACGTCGGCGCGCTGCAGGTTTTCGATGAGCTGCAATTCGAGACATTGCGTGTCGGTGAGCTCCCGGACGGTGGCAGGAATGGTCTCCCGCTTGGCCAGCTGGGAGGCGCCGTAGCGCCGCGCTCCCGCCACGAGTTCATAGCAATCCGGCTCGCCTCCCGGCAGCGGTCGGACGAGCACGGGCTGGAGTACCCCGTGCAGCCGGATATTGTCGGCCAGTTCGGCGAGTGCCGCCGCGTCGAACTGGCTTCGGGGATTTGTTTTGGATTCCTGAATGCGGGAAAGCGGTATGTCCTGCACTCGGGACAAAATCTGGGGGATGACTTCGCTTGCGTTCACTGCGGTTGCGGTGGTCATGATGTACTTCTCCTTTTTTTCCTTTTTGTTTTCTGTAAATCAATATTCTTCGGGAAGTAGAAGGGTGGTCGAGGAGCGGTCGGATTCGGTAATAACCCACAACTTGTCGCCCGCCGCCGTGCGGTAGCTGCTGAGAAGACGAAAGCCGTGTTGCAAGCTGAGACAATTTTCGGCCCTGTCTTCCACGGGAAGTTCGCCCCAGTCGCCGGTCACGTGGCGCGCGAGGAATTCCGCGGCGTTCTGTCCGGCCTTTTCGAGAGCGGCCAGAGCGCCCGCCGTGGCGACGAGGCGGCCCAGGTCGAACAGAGGTTTATTGGTGATTCTTTCCATGACTTGATTTCTCCTTTTCGGGATTTGGCTTTTGCTTCCGAGGGGCGCGGCGGGAAGCCGCGCACTCGAAAGCAAATGCCCTTCATGGCGGGGGCACGCGCCTGTCCGCCCGCGCTGTCAAGGCCGCGGGGTGGGCGTTCATCGGAGCGCAGCGGAGAGCCTTGACAGAAGAAGCGGACGGATCAGGCGCAGCCTTTAGCCAGGAAGGGCATGCGAACTGATTTTCTTAGAGACGGAACATGCAAGTGCGAGGTCAGATTCGGCGGTTTAGCCGCCGCACAATTGCAATCGGGAAGCGTTCGGTGGCGAGCACAACCGCCCCGGATCCACCGCCGTGATCAACGGAAGTACGCAAATCCAATGCGAGGATCTATTCCGGTGCGGGGCGACTAGCCGGAATTGACTTTCGTTCGTGCCGCGCGGCACAGCGTCCATCGTGTCCGCGACGATTACCGCAGAATCCATCACTCCGAGTCTTGCGCCCCGCGATCTCGCTGAAGTATGATCGCCGCTCACAATGCGTAGGGCTCAAGCTATTCTCGTAATCGTCGCCCTGGTGGCTGCTCCGCTGGCTTTGCTCGCGCGTAGCGCACATGGCGGGACATCTGAATGCAATCGCATATGCTGCTCGCCCCATCGGCATCACGCTGGACAGCCCAAACAAATGGAATGTGATCGCGCCGCGATGGGACGCTGTCTTGAATGTGCCGTGAGATCGGGCCAGCACATCGATTACGGCTTGATCACGCCGTTGGTTCCGACGCTGCCTTCGGCGGTCGCATCGATCATCACTCCTAGCGTCAGCCGCGACATCCTACCGGCGCTACGCGATATTTGCGTTGCAGGAATTACATCCGTTCCGTTCCAGCCTCCTCGAATCTAAGCCTCGTTCCCCCGACTCGATAATTCAAGAGATGTAAATTCGGCCGAGGATTGCGCTCGAAGGGAAGCGTTCCGCTCGTTTGTCGGTGCGCGGGCGCCTACATCCGCGCTGGCCCGTGCAGACGTTTTCGGAGGCAACCGAAGGATTGTTTACGGTCCGGCGCACCGGCGGATTGGGGGAGCGTTGGTGCAGCTCAATTTTAATGGAGACGTGCCGTTGTTCAATTCAGTTCAATACCCCCGACAATGTCGGCATCGCGGGCGGACAAACGTTCTTGCCCCTCACGACTGTGAGTTGAGGCATGCGGGTACAGTTGGCCACGGCGGAGATGTCCTGGAATTCGTAGCGTGCCCGGACACCAAAGACCGAGCTGGGAAGTTTGTTGTACTTCCAGAACCGACTTTCTTCCAGCGTAATTTGGGCTGGCTCCTTTAACGAGGTGCAAACATGAGCAAACGGCAGGAGAAAGATGGGACGAACCACGCAAGAAATGCATTACAACGGCGGTACAAACTAAACCTGCCGTTCAAGGTGTTTCTGGATCTTATCGCGGCCGGCAAAGCGACCGAGCTGAAGTGCACGGTTCCGGGACGCAAGATTTTTGACGTTTACCTCGAAGGGCCGTCGGTGATGGTTCGCACCGTCATAGGCGGTGCCGATGCAGGAGGAGAGAACCATTTTATCGTCACATTCTTGCCGACTCATTGGCCCGGCGACCAGAGCAGACTCAAGCGCCTCACTGGCCGAGACAAGCGTAAATACCACGCGGTCTTCCGGAATGTAAGACTGCGCCTTGAAAAGGCCGCGGGCGAATTTAGGGAAGAGGAATTCGACGAAGACCTGTTCAGTGTGGAGACCGAACTATGGGAAAGCACTGTAGCGAACGAGATCATTTCGGCAGATCAAACGGAGGAGCACTTTACGTCGAACGATCAGCCGAGACCATTGGTGAACCCCGCTCCGAAGAAATTTTCGACTCTTGCACTCCAGCTATCGACGCTCGGTCGCTTGCGGTTGTTGTGAAGCGAAATTCAGCCGGCCCGTGACGAGAAGCAGAACGGCAATTGCCACCGGCCCGATTCCGGCGGGTGATGCGGGCAAACCTGGACGGGTCGGAAATCGAATCTTTGGTGGATACGAGCCCGGGCGATTCGCGGCCGGGATCGGATCAGCGGAAACGGCGCTCCTTGCCTTTTCGGCCTCCGGACCCGTGGGTGCACGGTTCAGCTTGTTGCCACGCGGCCGGTCCCCGCAGTCGGTCCAACACAGCGTCCCGCGGCGCTCAAGCCGCTTCGATGCGAATCGGCTCGAATTCTGATTACCCTCGATCACTTTCGTGAAGCGAATTGATCCAGTTCGCTCCCAGGCCTTCGCGCCCGCGGCCGGCGGGGATGTTTACGCACACAGACGCACCGATGTCGTGCTAGGATTTTCGCCTTCTGGAGGATCGTCACAATGCTGAGGCGTTTCGCCGTCCTAATTTTTGTGCTGCTCGCGCCCGCGCTTTTTGCCCAGACTTTTAAGCCAGAGCTTTTCAGCGGAATGAAGTGGCGGGGCATCGGCCCCTATCGCGGCGGGCGCGTGCTCGCCGTCACCGGCGTGCCAGGCGATCCGGGCGTCTACTATTTTGGCGGAGTGGCTGGCGGGGTGTGGAGGACCAGCGATTCCGGCGCCACCTGGAAGCCGCTCACCGATAAGGAACCCTTCGATTCGATTGGCGCGCTCGCCGTTTCCGACTCCGATCACAACGTGATTTATGCCGGGACGGGTGAGGCCTGCATTCGCGGCAACATCACTTACGGCACCGGCGTGTACAAGAGTGTGGACGGCGGTCGTTCCTGGACGCACGTTGGCTTGACGGATTCCCGGCACATTGGCGCCGTCATTATTCATCCCACCAACCCCGACATCGTTTTCGTGGCAGCGTTCGGGCACGCCTACGGTTCCAACCAAGAGCGTGGCATCTTTCGCACTACTGACGGCGGAGCTACCTGGAAAAAAGTTCTCTACGTGGACGACAAGACCGGCGGCATTGACATCGTCTTCGATCCGCACAATCCCAACACACTGTTCGCCGCCATGTGGCAGGCGGTGCGAACTCCCTGGAGCCTTTCCAGCGGCGGGCCCGGCAGCGGTTTGTACCGTTCCATTGACGGCGGCAACACTTGGAAAAAGCTGGAAGAGCACGGATTGCCCGAAGGACTGCTGGGGAAGATCGGCGTGACCGTTTCGCGCGCGGATTCCAGCCGCGTGTACGCGCTGATCGAGGCCAAGGAGGGCGGAATCTTCCGCTCCGAGGACGGGGGGGACAGCTGGACGAAGGTCAACGACGACGAGCGTTACCGGCAGCGCGCTTGGTATTTTACGCATATTTTTGCTGATCCGCAGAGCGTGGACACGGTGTATGTCGAAAACACCGGCCTATTCCGTTCAGTGGACGGAGGCAAGAACTTCACTCTTCTGCCCGCGCCGCATGGCGATCACCACGGACTCTGGATTGATCCCACGAATCCCAAGAGCATCATTGATGGCAACGACGGCGGAGCGACGGTCAGCGTGGACGGCGGGCAAACGTGGAGCACGTTGTTGAACCAGCCCACCGCGCAGTTCTACCACGTAATCACAGATAATCAGTTTCCCTACTATGTGTATGGCGCGCAGCAGGACAACTCCAGCATCGGCATTGCCAGCTACGGCGACGAAGGCGTCATCGCCCGGCAAGACTGGTTCGATTTCGGCGGCGAAACCGGATTCATAGCGCCCTATCTTCCCGACCCCAACGTGATTTACGGCAACAATAACGAGTCCGCCCTGACCGCCTACCGCTTCGACCGCCGCACCCAGCAGACGCAGGACGTGTCCGTCTGGCCGCTGGATAGTTCCGGCCACGGCGCCGAGGATCTTGACGGTTACCGCTTCGCGTGGACCTCGCCGCTGTTTATCTCGACGCATGATCCGAGCGCCATCTACACTGCGGGCAACCGCATCTTCAAGAGCAGCGACGCGGGCATGACCTGGACGGCGATCAGCACAGACCTGACGCGCAACGACAAGAGCAAGCAGGCGCCATCGGGCGGACCGATCACCCTCGACATCACCTCGGTCGAATACTACGACACGGTTTTTGCGCTGGCGGAGTCACCGCTCAAGCAAGGTCAAATCTGGGCAGGAACGGACGATGGCCTGGTCTGGCTGACTCGTGACGACGCCAAAAACTGGGAGAACGTTACGCCGAAATCGCTGCCGGAATGGAGCATGGTCAGCATCATTGACGCCTCGGCGCACGCGACTGGCACGGCTTACATGGCCGTGGATCGTCACAGGCTGGATGATTTCAAACCATACATCTATAAGACCTCGGATTTTGGCAAGACCTGGACGATGCTTGTGAACGGTATTCCCGACGGCTCCTACGTTCACGCCGTGCGCGAGGATCCGGTGCGCGAAGGTCTGCTGTTCGCCGGTACCGAGCGCGGCGTGTACGTGTCATTCAACGACGGGCAGCAGTGGCAGCCGCTGCAACTTAACCTGCCGGTCTCGCCGATTCGTGACCTGGTGATCCACGGCGACGATCTGGTGGCCGCAACCCACGGCCGCTCATTCTGGATTCTCGACGACGTCACGCCGCTGCGCCAGCTCACCGCGCACAATGAACAGGCGGACATCGTCCTCTTCAAGCCGGAGCCTGCGGTGCGGCTGCACTATCCGGAAGCGGTGTCAACGCAAAGTAGAAATGTCCGGTTTTGTGCCAGGTAGAAATGTCCGCTTCCAGGGTTTTCTCCAAGGATGATCGGCCGGCACATGGTATTTGGTTTTGATGTTGTGGGTGGCTTTCGGTTT
>JBAQGJ010000171.1:0-48033 GCA_049287725.1 Candidatus Acidiferrales bacterium
CATGCCTTCGCCGGTTTGATGAACTGCTTGACTGAGCTGCGACTCGTGGTCGTTTGTACCGTCCGCCGCTGAGTTCCTCCCAGGTTGGTCGTCTAGTTCATTTAGGAGCTTTTGCTCTAGTGCAGCCAAGTCTCCCGCTGATTCGCCGATCAGCATTTTCGTCTTGGCGTCGTCAAATCCAAGGCGGCCCGCCGCTTCACAAATTCTCGCCAGCTGCTCGTCCTCTTCATTCTGGCCGTAGCTGACTTCCACGGACTCCGCAGAAACACCTTCGCTGTTCGGATAGAACTCACTTGCAAGCTCCTTGGCGCGCTCTCCATCCGTCTCACGTACAACGAATTGAACTCCGCGACATAGCTCAACGCCCGGCCGGCCCTCGCTCAGGAGCCTGACGGGTTCGGTCATGTTGGCGACCAAGGTGCGTAGGTCTTTCCCTCCGACCTCCAGACTGAGAATGTAGGCGACCGACGCCCGCCTGGTTCCTTCATGGTCCGCGTATGAGATTCTTTCCGGACTGGCCTTCAAGGTCGCTTTGATCCCGCTCAAACCGCCTCCGTTCAGCCGGCGAATCTGCATCAAGCCATTCGACAAATTCCGAATCGACCGGTAGCTGCTCGTGTGCAGACGACAGATTGCTCCGAATGTGGGGAACTTCTCCAAGATGAAATAAAGATCCCCGGAAGGTTTGCAGTCGCCGCGCTGCAGGTCTGGGCAACCGTCGCCACATGGCTCGACCCGCTGGCCTTTTTTCGGTCCGTCGACGTACTTGTAATTTCCAGGCCAGTCCTCTCCTTCGGGGTGCTTCTGCGTCCTTCGCCTCGCTCGCATTTCGTAGCGGATCCCGCCGGCGTTTGCGATCTGCGTGAGTTCACCACGGCATTTGCAGCCGCTCGGTGCCCACAGGGCATACTCCGTTCGGAAGACTTCCCGGGCGTCATCATTGAGAAAGATGATTCCCAGTTCTGTCGGCTTCTCGCCGTGTGCCTTGGATATGTCCGGCGCTGGCTCCCAAACGACGTCTTGTCCGTGAAGGGCCTTGCGCTTGAAAACGAAGTGGTCCAACTTCCGCGGATGATTGCTTCGATTACCGGGTTGCGGCCCTTCGCCGATAGCGACCTTAATTCTTATGGGGAGTCTTTCAAGGGCCGAGCCGTTCTTATCATGTGTTAATCCGAGAATGCCCATTGGACTTCTACCTCCTCTGGTAGTCTATTGGGACCGAAAACGGTCCGTTGATCACGGGGAGCGCAGGCCGTTCAGAACAGAGTGAGTTGGTCTTCCGGTCGGCTTTCCCGTCGTGAAGGCCTGTGCGACATTGGCTCCGCTGCAGTAGCGAGCGGCGACAACGGAGGCGCTGGTGCGATAGAGCTTCCATTTTCCGCGAGTCCGCGATCCTGGACAGAGTCTGCTGTCGCAGCTGGCCGCACCGCCAAGACCTCCTCCTGTTTCTTCTGCAGTGCAGCCCAGACCGAATCGGCTCGCTCGCCGATCCCCTTCTCGGTTACGAGTTCGCGCGCCATGGCCATCAGGATGTCGTCTTCTTCATTGATCGCTTGCAATCCCTCCGATGAGAACTTGCCTTCCATGGCCAGCGACACGAGCAGCTTCTTCCCCATCAGTCGCAGGCAGCTTTCCTGCATGGTCTCGGCGTAATGCAGGAACTTGACTTTCACGGGAAGGCGCTGCCCAATTCTCCAGCTCCTCCGGCTGGCTTGGCGAAGGACATAGATGGAGTAGCCGGTCTCATAGAACAGGATGGTGGGAAACTCGATCAGGTCGAGGCCCGTTTGCACCAACTTCGGGTGGCAGATGACCGCCTGCACGCCCCCGCGAAGCTGTCGCTCGTACCAGCCCTCCCGCGATTCAGGCGGCACGTCCGTCGTCAGGACTGCAACCCGAATGCCCTCCTTTGAGAGAATCTGTTCTAACCTCCGCGTCACGTCTCGCTTTTGCGTATACACCGCATAAACCTGGCAGCGACGACCATGTGCGAGCTCCGCTTTCACTTCTTCCGCCAAACGGCGCTCTTTCGCGTAGACCAGCTTTTCGTCCAAATCCCGTGTTTCTGAAATCAGGAATCTTTCTCGCCGCTCTGTCTCCGGGTCGAATTCCCAGCCGTATAAATTCCCAAGGCGAAACGGCCGGTCGGGATAGAGCAGCAAGGCGTTCAACGCCACACTCATCACCGATGGGTTCCCGTGGTGTTCTTTCAGTGCAGTTTTCACGTCCTCTTCAAGCCTCTTGTAGGCTTGCTTCAGGGGGTCGTCCATCTCCACGCTGACGACTTCCTCGCGATAGGGCGGCAGAGCCTCCGAGATATCTTCGAGCGAAATAAACGCGGCCAGGCCCATCAGAAAACGGCCAAAGAGCAGCGGCGAAGCTCCCGGTCGCCGACGAACGCGTTTTGTCACGCGCCCTTGCGAACAGGCATTGTCGGCTGGCTCAATTACCGTGATCTTTTCGAGCAGACCGTAGGTCTCGGTGAAAGCTCGTAGGCCGGCTTCCCCATACGCAAACCCTTCGCCGACCATTTTTCCCGGTTCGAGGCGGTAAAGGATATTGAAGACCTCGTCAGCGTAGCCGCCCAGCAGCGTCCCTGTCAGAACCACCGTGCGTTGCGCGCAAGCCGCCAGCGTCCCAAGTGCATTTCCCTGCGCCGTATCTCCCTTCAATTCGTGCACTTCATCGGCGATGGCATAGTCGAAGAAATCCGGCATGTACCGGCCAATGAACTCGACCGGAGCGAAGCGCCGCGTCTTCTGACCGTCCGCCTGCCACAAGGCGCTGTACAACGCACGCCGCAGTTTTGCGGACTCGTCTCCATTCCGGGCACCTAGAATCTCGCTCAGCTTGACCTTCTTGAAGTCGGCTGACAGCAATCTCTCGCCATCTTCGCCCAGATAAATCGGGCAGCCGGTGTCGGAATTAACGATGCTCCCCTGATATCGGCCGCAACGAGCATGGTCATAGGCGTGGCGCCAGAAGTAGCCAAGCTTCCCGCGCTCACGCCCCACTATGAACAAAGCAGGGGATCCACAGATGGAATGCCAACGCCGGCGAGCAGTGCGGGCAGTTTTCCGCAGCCGTAACTCTGTGAGTGTGGTGCGCAGCCCCTCCCGCACGATTCGACCATGGCGCAGCCTGACCTCATTGATTCCCGCATGGCTCATGGAACTGGTCGGAGTACGGAGCCCGTCGATGAAGAAAACGCGCACCCGAGGCAAAGTGCGAAATGCTTCCCGCGCCCACTTATCAACCAACTGTGGGGGAACCATCGCCAGAGCCGTGAAGGGCTTGCGATCGCTGTGCACATGGACAGCACCGAGGGAGATCAGTGTCTTGCCCGTTCCGCATTCCGCGACGACCGCTGCGCCCCGGGCTTGCTTCCATTTCTTCACCACACCCATGATTGCGAGTGTTTGTGCCGGAAATGGTTTTCGGAGAAGATTCGCGACGAGCGGCGAAGCGGTGTCAGCGATGCCGTGAAGCGGCGGATACGTCTGTAGAATCCTCGCACCGAGCTCCGCCGCCCACGCACGCAGATAGGAGGAAATCGAGTCGATGTCCTTTGCTGATGGCATAGGGGTATCCTCCTAGCTTGTTCCGTGACCGCAGGGCGATAACGCCAGGAAGAATGGTCGGGCGGTGGAGTCTGGCGAGCCTCGATGGCCTGCTTGGGGATTGCGTGGTTACGGGGAAATCGCACTCGCTTCGTTTTGCCGCAAATTCGACGGTTCTAAGAAAGTGTGCGGCAGGTTCCACAAGAGCGATCCAGTCCGTTCTGGGATTCGGATGAGGCGCTTGCTCAAGGCTCTGCCAATCCATTTGAGAAACGTCTTCTTGTTTCCTTGGACCAGAAGGGGTGCACACCCGAGCCCCAACAGTGGGGCAATCAACTTCCGTTGACTTAGTTCGCGCATGAACCACGGCGCCCACTCCGGCGCCACTGGTAGCCCGTAGCGAGACGCAACCCGATAGAGCACGAAAACTGGATCGTCGTCGCACAGAATCGTACGTGCTTCCTCTTGATCCGCTCCTGGCTTTGTCTGGGCCAGTTCGGCCGACACCGCCACCAAGTGCCGGACCGGGTGCCTCTTGCCCGGAACCGTCACACTTCCGCGAAAGCATTGGGCTTCAGGTCCGAGAGAGGCACTTACGCCGCTCTGTCCGGGCGGATAAATTGTGAACGGACTTGCCTCGGCCACCCCCGCCCACAGCGCGCCAATTTCGGAATCTCCCCCGATTATCGAGAGCAAGTGGGCGCGGGATTGGCCTCGTTCATCCTTGGCAGGTTCGAGTATGGCTCGGTCCACGTGAACCCGGATGCGGGTGGTACTGTCTTTCGTGTGCTTGATGAACTCTAGCGCTCCGAAGCGCTCATGCGCATTTTTCATTCGGGCCTCCTCACATGGCGCTCGCCCAATCGGCAGCAGGACTGTCGAGGATTGAGCCGCAGGCAGAAGAGGGGAAACTGCTACTGGATTTCTACGCGCACGTCCGCGAACTTGCGGAAATCCTGGTCAAAGGTGGCCAGCGGCAGGCCTCCGGCCGAAGCGGTTGCGGCAATCACACAGTCCACGAAATGAATCTTCGTTTTTCGATAGCGGTCTAAGGCATCGAGGTGAATCGCCGCCTCGATGATTTCAACGGCAGGACTCGAGATAAGCGTGCGTAGCGCCGCAGCGATATCCCCCCGCGGATGCTCGTAGAAGGACTCCAGGACAAAGACGCACTCGGCTAGGACCGTGGGCAATACCACGATCACCAAGTCGCCTCGGTCGCAGGCCTCGAACAGTCTTCCAGCGGCCCTCGCCTGCTTTTCATGATCTTGCACCAGATAACGAACGATCAGATTGGCGTCCACAAGCCATCGCTTGCTCACCGCGTGCCCTCGCGCTTGCGCGAGGCCGTTGCAGCGGCCTTGCGGACTTGGGCGAAGGACATGCCCTTACCCTTCCTGCTGGCGAGCACACCCTTGAGCGACCGCGTACCCGGATACACGCGGATCGTGGCATGGTCCCCCTCCACGGCGTATTCCAGCGTATCGCCCGGTTTGATTCGCAACGCCTCGCGGATCCTTCCCGGAATCGTCGTCTGCCCCTTGCGCGTCACCGTGGAATGCAGCATCGAGTCTCCTTACTTTCACAGGATTCCTTACAATCCTCATTATCCCTTACTTCTCGCGAGCCGGCAAGGCCGCCCGCAGGGCTGCTTCTTCCGAGCAACCTATTTCAGGATGGCGATCTCTCCGGTGCCATAGACCAGGGTCAGCTCGTTCGAAAAGCGCTCTTTCTCCCGAACAACGGTCTTTCCGTCCTCTTCTTCTTCGGATTTGTCGACCCGCTTGACCGACTGCCAATGCGCGATATGGCGCGTCTCCCCTTCTCCGAAAATGCCGTTTAGCATTCCGGCGGTGCAGAGCAACCCCACGTGCCCCCCATGCAAAGGCGTGAGCGGACGGCCGCTGACATCCGCCTGCCGCGCGATAAGAACGGCTGCGGCCTGCCGGTAAGCAGACGATCTCGGGAGAAGTTCTTCGATTTGATCCAGGGGCAAGCCTCGATATACCATCCGCGCTTCCTCGCCCGATGGAATCGCGTACCGATGTTCTGGCTCCGCGGGCAGCGGCACGATTCGATCCGGGTCGCGTGCCAAAGACTCGAACAGCATTCGAGAGCACGCGATTTCGGCATCGGGAACCCGCTCCCTTTCCGCCCGCGTGCGTCGCACTCCCATTACGACGACCTGGTTGTATTTCACACTCTCGGGTTCGGTGAGGCGGTAGACACGGACTTCGCGGAATTGCTGCGCCAGGATCTGGCGGCAATCGCGGATGGAGCGCCTAGGGATCACCATCACTAAGACCCCGGAGCGTTTCAGCCAGCGATACACGTGGTCGAGGAACAGCAGTTCGATGCGCTGCGATCGTTCCTCGCCGATCTGGAAATCATAGGGAGGGTTCAAGTAGACCAGCGAGAAGGATTCCACCGGGCACTGCACGTCAAAGCAGTTGCCGTGAATCACCTCGATGCCCCTGGCTCGAGCCCGCTCCGCGCGCCCGGCGTCCAACTCAACGCCGTAGCGCCGGGCTCCTATGTCAGAAGTGATCGCAGCAAATGCGGCACCCTCACCAACACAAGGATCGAGAGCGCAGCACGGTTTGTCGGGGACTGCCAAGAATCTCCGAATCCCCTCCGCCGCTGGAAGTGGCAACGGGTAGAAACCGAGGCGGGCACGCCCAGCAAGTCGCACGTAAGCCTCCTTTTTGCCTCTGGCCGACATTCCAATCTGGTCGAGACGAACTCTTATCTGAATTCTTCACTGTGAGGTAACAAGGCGAGTTACAAGAAGGGTTCCCACTTATTTGGCAAAACGCGCGTCCGCTGCTAGATTCCGCGACGAAATGGCTGCGCCGATTCCAGTCAAATCAGATACACAGCCGAAGGGCTGGCAAGGGATTGTTCTCAAGACGAATCCCAAAGGCGCCAATACCGAATGCAATTTTGCCAATGGCAGTTCCATCCTGATCTCGAATTTCTTGGCATCCTTCGTTCACGCTGGCGATGAATTGCATTTCCCGTTGGAGCTTCAGGCGGCCAATGCACGCACGGAAATTTACATTCGCAACACAAACGCCCGAGAAAGGAGGCAGGACACATTTCAGGCCGAGATTGGCTACGCCACACGGCCAAAGAAAGACAAGCGAGGCAATCGGATTGTTTTCGCAGAGGTGGTCTGCGGTCGTCTGGGGATCGCTGCCATTCACCTGGGTTGCGACGCGCTGAGGGATTATTTCTACATGGGCAATCGCCGGCGCGCGTGGCATCGGCAACCCTCGCTGTACCAACTGCTGCGCGTCGATCCCCAGGCGGAGCCAGCCGAGCTGCGCCTCGCTTTCAAACTTCGCGCGCTCGAACTCCGCGCAGCAGATGCATCCGCAGGCGACCTTCGTGCACTCGAGCGCGCCTTCAATATCCTTGCGCATCCGGAACTACGCGCTTGTTATGACGGTCTCCTGAACGACCGCGAGGCGCTGGCACTGTTTCCCTATGGCGGTTTCGGTACGTTGCTGGTTGCCGGAGATCGCTCACGTGACGGGGCGAGCTTCTATGCTTCACGCATCCTCTCGTTTCTGCCGGAACACAAATCGCGGCACATGACCGTGCCGCTGCGGAAATGTGCGTTCCACGATGACCGCGCCGTCTATCGAGACGCGCGCCGGAAGTTAGAAATCACGTTCGACAAGGCCGCCATGCCGCTGCCGTGGGATTCGACTTGGAACCAGTGGAAGCACCTCTTGGGAGCTAAGATCCGTGTGAAGGCGGGCTTCCTTGCGAGCGGAAAATACCAGCACCACGGTGAGGCGTGGCACTTGGTCAAGCGGGAGATCGCCGTGCCGAGCCATATTGCCGCCACACTTCCGGTCAACATCACCGAGCAAATTAACGA
Source organism: Candidatus Acidiferrales bacterium (assembly GCA_049287725.1). Lineage (GTDB taxonomy): Bacteria > Acidobacteriota > Terriglobia > Acidiferrales > UBA7541 > Palsa-295. The sequence continues at coordinate 7,450 of JBAQGJ010000171.1, forward strand.
AGCCAGGCAGACCCACCATCGCTTCGGTCAATTCGCCGATGCTCTCGATCGAATTCGCACGCGCATCGAATCCGCGCCCATCGAAAAAACCGACCTGCAAAAGCTCTGCGCCGGGTGCGGTGTCCCTGGCGATTTCGACGTCGTTTTAATCACCTGGAAAGCGGATTACGACGCGTTCTACCACCGGCAGCTTTGCCAGCGAGCTCGCCGTCTCTATCTGTTCCGGTCCGAATACATCTTTGACCTTGCGAAGGCGGTGATTGTCGAGATACCCCAGCGCGGCCACGCGACCTATCTATTCTCCCAGCCCGCCACCATGACCGAGTTCTTGGCTACCTACGCGACGGTAACCAGAGAACACACTCTCCAGAACCGCGACAACGTAGCCGAGACGCTCGGCTTCGTAGGCCGAATTATTCACGGCCGCACGCCGCAGGCGTGGTTGAAGGAACTGAAAGTGTGGCTCGGAGAGGGCGTCGATTGTGCCGCGGCTTTCAAGTAGGGGGTCTGCATGTGTACGTAGAATTGCGCTTCAGAACGGAACCGCTTCCATTTGGTCAAGCGACTTGAAAGGTAGCCATGAAATAGCCGATTGGCGAAACGCGCTCGGCTCGGAAAATGTAAGGGCGCCACCGGGGGGGCGATCAGAGGGCGAAGCGATGCAAGCCTGAAGCGCTCCAATAAGTTGCAAGCCCCTCAACGCCGCGGTCTGCAGGACACGCCGCGAGATGACCTGGACGCCCTGCGCCATCCGGTTTGACAGCCGGATGGGACGGCTTACCATTTGCTTCCAAACGTAGCGAGGCCGGATGAACAACGGAAGAGCGGCGATCGGGAAGCAACAGATGGGTGACCCGACGGTCGTCGCGTGCGTGGTATTCCAAACCCGAGATCCGGAACATCTGTTGGAATTGTTGCGGGAAGCGCTGACTGGAATTGCTGATCTTGTGCCCGAAACCACACCGGTCTTGCCGAACATTGCTCGGCCGAGCGAGTCCGATCCGTGGCTGAAGCATCCCGAGGCCGCGGAATATCTCGGAATAGCAACGAGCACCCTCTATCGCTACGCATGCCAGCAGAAGATTGAATCGCGGAAGCTTTGCGGTCGCCTTGAGTACCGACGCTCCGCCCTGGACGAATTCAAAGATCTGCACGTCCGCCCGGCTAGTCGTTGGCCTTCTCCGGGGCGTATAATTGCCTCGGCGCTCGGCTCCGGCAAGTGAGAGGAGCGCCAGTGGGACTATACAAGAGGAAAGACTCGCGGTTCTGGTGGATGGATTACACGGCGAAAGGCCAACAACGGTGCGAGTCGACCAAGACCTCCAGCAAAGAGCTCGCAAAGAAGATATGGAAGAAACGCGAAGCCGAGATCGCGCTGGGGCGTTTTCAGGTTGGCTGGCCGGGCGAGCGCATGACCTTCGCAGAACTCTGCGAAGAGTTCTTACGCTCGCACAGTTCGACGCTTTCTCCGAAAAGTCAGGAAAACCATCGAAATTTCTGCAACCATCTGCGGGCCTATTTTGGAGACCGCAGGTTGACGGAGCTCGATGAGCGGAGTGTCGTCGATTATCGCAACGATCGACGCAGCCAACCGCTAAGGTGGGACAAGAAACGAACGGTGAAGGGAGCTACGGTCAACCGGGAACTGGCTTGTCTGCACTGCATCTTCCAGTTCGCGCTCAAGCGAAAGTACCTCGGCGAGAATCCTGCCTCCGGAGTAAAACATTTCGATGAGCGTCGTGAACGACCGTCCAAGAGAATGCTTACGGTGGAAGAAGAACACCGAATTCTGGAAGCGGCGCCCCCCTATCTGAGGGTGGCGATCGTTTTATTGGTTCAGACCGGTGGGCGAACCTACAGTGAGGGGCTATCGCTCAAGTGGGACCAGGTGGACCTCGAGCACCAGGTCCTGCATCTCGATGGCAACGTCAAAACAACGGGCTCGGCCCAACCGTTACCGTTGAGCCGGCTGGCGTCGGACGTTCTCAAGGAATGGAAGAACCAACGAGTGCTGAGAAGTCCGTACGTGTTTCCCAGCTCTCGCAAGTCCGGGGAACCCCTGGGAAGCGTAAAAAGCGCGTGGCGCTCGGCGCTGCACAGAGCGGGAGTGCCTTATTTCCCGATCTACAATCTGCGTCACGTCTTTTGCACCCGTCTCAGTTGGGTTGCTCCCGATGCGGTTGTGCAGAGGGCCATGCGGCACAGCAGCCCGGAGACGAAACGTCACTACCAACTGGGCATGGTGGAACAGGTTCGCCAAGGTATTGAAAAGGCGAACGAACAGGCCTACCGTGACCCGGAGTTACTACGTTTTTACTACGTTCCGGAAGACGCGAAGAAACCGGCTGCGAAGCCGTCTGTAAGTAGTTAGAATAGAAGGAGAAACAACGGCGGGCGTGTAGCTCAGCTGGGAGAGCACCTGCTTTGCAAGAAGCAGGGCCCATTTACTAAGTGCCGCATCTGGTGTCGCTTACGCGGTTCCGTGCGGTGCGGCCAACCCCTTGAATTGGACTGAACTTGGACCGAAAACCTGCCCCACATCTTTTAGCGGGCGACGCCGTGTTATGCGCGATGTCGGAAGGTCACCCGTCCGCGATCACAGAGATCATCCCATCGCTTCTTTCCATCCAGCCTTAATGAGCCAACGGTTCATGGGGTAGGACGTGAAGAATCCTAGAATCATCCCGACTTGCATCATGAACCAATAACCGGCCTGCACAGGATAAAGATGCGGGTGGGGGAAAAAGACAAAGAAGGTGAGGGCCATCCAGCCAAACAGTCCGATTTCAAAGGTGAGAATGGATAGCGTATCGGATTTGCCTGCCGCAATGAGACCTTGCTTCAAGGAGAGATTGCGCATTGGCACGATCGCGAAGTATTGAAAGGCGATTCCAAACAGCCAGGCGAGCAGTACGTCCCCGGCATACTCGGCATATAACGACCTGCCGAAGAGCGTCCATCCCAGTGCGAACAAGCTGAACTCCGAAATGACATCGCCAATCACGCAACCGGCGCCGCAGTGGGAGTCAGAGATTGCAGTTTGGCGCCAGGTAGGATCGTGTCCGGCTCGATCCTCGTGCCCTGTCATCTGAGGGTACGTCTGGTCCATGGACATCCCCTGCATAGCGCTCTTTGCCATGCCTCTGCCGATGCGGAAATAGCCCCACAAGCCAAACACGCTGAAATAGAGCGCGGTGACAGGCCATACGACATTCATGATCCACATCTTCTGGGGGTGGCGGATCTCGTCGATGGCGATGACAACGGCGGAGATGAAAGCGATCCCCAAAGACGCCCAAGAAATAAGCACAAACATGTTCCGAATCCCCTCCGTGAAAATATCAAAACGCTGTTAGCGACGCAAAATCTAGTCATACCCGCTTGAGTTCACACGATAAGCGTCTGCCTTGACCACGGCACCCAATACGTCTAAAGTTTGGGTAGACATGGCCAAGAGGTTACTCGTGGCGCTGGCATTCGGAACACTCCTGTTATTCGGGTTTTCCGACTGCATGTCCGCGCTCACGCTCGATCAAAAAAGCATGCAGTGCTGCGGCTCCATGCCTTGCACCCCCGCGAACCACAGCCAGGGCTGCTGCAAGCACATGATGTCTTCGGAAACGCCCAGCATGCTGCCAGCGGGACATGTCTCCTTGCATATCCCAATCGTTGCCGCGGTCGAGTATCCGAGGATACTTGCAATTGTCTGGCAGACCTCGACGCCGCCACCAATTGTTGACACTCAGCAGCATTCTCCCCCAGAGCTTTATACTCTTCACGCTTCCCTCCTGATCTAGACCCGACTGCCCGTGTGCGTCCCGCACACGCGTCTCTTTGTGTCTCCATTTTGTTTTTCTGCGTTAGCTCGATGCGCAGAACCTGTCGGTTCAACGGCATTCTCACGCTTTGAGGAGGCAACAAATGTCAGCACGGCGCAGCCTAAGGCTGCAAGATGAGTTGTTCTCACATTACTGTCTGTGCGTTGGGGTGCTGTTCGCGGTTTTGACACTTGCGCCTAAGGCCGTTGGCCAAAACGCCGAGCCGCTCCAAGTTACATCGTCTGCACGGGAGCACGCGGCTTCGCAATCGGTCACTCCGCTCGACGATCTGTTGACCGAGGCGGAGCGCAACAACCCGCAGATTGCGGCAGCGCGACAAGGCTGGCAGGCTGCGAAGCAGGTTCCCTCCCAAGTCTCTACACTTCCCGATCCGCAATTCCAAGTTCAGCAATTCAATGTTGGCAGCCCCCGCCCGTTCGCGGGATACACGAACAGCAACTTCGCCTACATCGGATTCGGCGTCTCCCAAGATTTGCCTTACCCAGGGAAGCTGAAACTAAAGGGTGAAATTGCGACCCAGGATGCCGCCGTGGCACAACAGCAATATGAATCCGTGCGGCGCGCTGTCCTCGCCGGAGTCAAATCCGCCTACTTCCAGCTTGCCTCTCTCTCCAAAACGCTTGGAATCCTTGGAAGCGATGGCCAACTCCTCCAACAGGTCGAGCGAGCGGCGGATGCGCGATACCGGTCCGGGATGGGGAATCAGCAGGACGTGCTCCAAGCGCAACTTGAGCAAACAAAGTTGCTCCGCGAAATTACGATGCACCACCTCGAAGTCGCTAAGGTGCAGGCGCAGATCAAGCAGCTCCTCAACCGTTCACAGTCTTCGCCAGACATCGAGCCTTCCGAACTTCCGGAGTCACCGCTCCCATATTCGTTCGAGGATCTCCTAACCGCGACAAAAGCGCAGAATCCGCAAATCTCTGCGTCGCAGGAAATAATTCAGCGTCAGAAACTCGCCGTCGATCTCGCCCACAAGGACTTCTACCCGGATTTCAGCATTCAGTACATGTGGCAACGAACCGATCCGACACAATATCGCGCGTATTACATGCTGACCTTCGGCGTGCGGGTGCCGATCTATCGAGGGCGCAAACAGCGGCCTGAATTGGCGCAGGCCGAAGCCGATCTCAGCCGTGCTCGAAGCGAACTCGACGCGCAATCGCAACAGGTCGCAGTGGAACTCCGCACGGAATACGACACCGCGCAAGAGACCGCCAGTCTCTTGACGATCTACCGCCAGGGACTTCTCCCTCAGGCGCGCGCCGAATTTGAGGCTGGGATGGCTGCCTACCAGAGCAATCGTCAGGAGTTTCAGGCATTGCTCGCTTCGTATCTCGATGTTCTCCATCTGGATGAACAGTACTGGCAAACTCTCGCCGACCGCGAAACAGCATTGGCGGGGATAGAGGAATTGACCGGGTTGCCTCTCGAAGACGGAGGAGCACAAAAGTGAAAACTTATCGCAGAGCATTCATATTGGCGCTCGCCGGGAACGCCCTTCTTGTCGCACTCCTCGTCGGCTTCTGGTTTTACTATCGCGTCGGACGTGCGGCGGCGATAAAACCCGATCAGACCCGCTTGTCATCGCAGGATTCAACGGCAAGCTCCGGGATTGCAGCCCCTGCACCGACCGAGACACTGCTTGTTCCGGTGCAGATTTCGCCGCAACGCCTACAGAGCATCGGGGTCACAACTGGCGAGGTGCAGCAGAAATTTGTAGCAGACCAAATTCGGACGACCGGCAACGTCGCAGTGGACGAAACCCGGCTGGCCTACGTCCAAGTCAGATTCTCGGGCTACATCCAAAAGGTGTTTGCGGACGCAACCTATCAGTATGTTCAAAAGGGACAGCCACTTTTCACAATTTACAGCCCAGATCTCGTCGCAACGGAGCGCGAGTTTCTGGTGGCAAAACAGAATCAACAGGACGTCGCGCACAGTACGGTGCCAGGCGTGGCGTCCAGCGCAGCCTCGCTCGTTCAAGCTGCCGCCGAGCGGCTCAAGCAGTGGGCAGTTCCTGATAAGGAGATCGCGCGGCTGGAATCGACCGGCCAAATCGAGCAGGAACTGGAAATTGACTCACCTGTCTCCGGATATATCACCGACCGCGAGGCCTTGCCCAACAAATATGCTCAGCCTGACACGCGCCTGTATACGGTCGCAGATCTCTCCACCGTGTGGGTTTTTGCCCAGGTGTTTCAGAACGATTTAGGCCGAGTGAAAATAGGCGATCCGGTCGCTCTCACCGTCGACACCTATCCCGGTCGTACTTTTTCGGGTCGAGTGGATTTCATCTACCCCGATATTGACATGACAACCCGCACGGCCCGCGTCCGGCTCGTGTTTCCGAATCCAGATCTGAAGCTCACACCCGGAATGTTCGTCAACGCGGCGATCAAGATTCCCATGGGCCGACAACTCGTGATTCCCGCTACTGGCGTTCTGCAATCCGGTACGAGGCAAGTGGTGTTTGTGGACCATGGCAATGGAAACCTGGAGCCGCGGGAGGTCGCCCTTGGAGCACGCGTCGGGGACTCGTTTATTGTCCTGAAGGGTCTGAAACCGGGCGAGAGCGTGGTCACCTCCGCAAACTTCCTGATCGACTCCGAGAGTCAGCTTCAAGCCGCACTCGGCTCTTTTGCTCCGCCACCGCCGGGTGCGGGTGAGGCGTCTGCGATGAATACTCCCCAGGCCAACGTCGATCTAACTTCGGACCCTGATCCACCGCGCAAGGGAAGCAACCTGTTTCGCGTGAAACTAACCGATGCGAGTCGCTCTGGCATTTCAGGAGCGGAAGTCAGCGTGACGTTCGTTATGCCAGCTATGCCTGCGATGGGCATGGCTGCCATGCGCATGTCGGCCACTCTCGCCGACAAGGGCAACGGCCTGTATGAAGGCCCGGGACAATTGGAAAGCGGCGGAACATGGCAAGTCACCATCGTCGCCACAAAGAACGGGCAGACGATCGCCAGTAAACAACTGAGCGTGAACGCCACGGGAGGGATGTAACGTGATCTCCCGATGGATTGACTGGTGCGCGCAAAATCGCTTTCTCGTTTTCACCGGGACACTGCTTCTGGTGCTCGCGGGGATCTGGTCTCTCCGTCAGATTCCTCTCGACGCACTGCCGGACATCTCTGACGTGGAAGTGATCGTACATACCTCCTGGGCGGGCGAACCTCCGAGCATCATCGAGGACCAAGTGACGTACCCAATCGTCACGACGCTTCTAGCCGCTCCACATGTGAAAGCTGTGCGAGCGCAAACGATGTTCGGAGATTCCTACGTCTTCGTTGTTTTCGAGGACGGCACCGATTTGTACTGGGCCCGGTCGCGAGTCCTCGAGTACTTGCAACAGATTACCGGGCGCCTCCCTGAAGGTGTGCATCCCGTCATCGGCCCAGACGCGACGGGAGCCGGATGGGTCTACGAGTACGTCCTTGTGGACCACAGCCATCAACACAGCCTCGCCGACTTGCGCAGCCTTCAGGACTGGTATCTGCGATACCAGCTTGAGACGGTTCCCGGTGTTGCCGAAGTGGCAAGCATCGGCGGATTCGTTCGACAGTATCAAGTGAATCTCGATCCCGATAAGCTGCGCGCCTACGGCATTCCACTCTCGACGGTCATCGAAAAGGTTCGCGGCAGCACCAATGAAGTCGGCGGACGCCTGCTCGAAATGGGCGGGGCGGAATACATGATTCGTGGTTTGGGCTATCTGCATTCCCTGAGCGATCTCGAAACCGTTCCCGTTGCGACCAAGAACGGAACACCCGTGCTCGTCCGGGACTTGGGAACCGTCACGTTTGGCCCAGATATCCGCGAAGGAGTCGCGGAATGGCAGGGCGAGGGAGAAACCGTTGGCGGCATCATCGTCATGCGCGATGGCATGAACGCGCTGAACGTCATCAACGGGGTCAGGCAGAAGCTCGCGCAAATCAAATCTTCACTCCCAGAGGGAGTGGAAGTCGTTGCAGGTTACGATCGCTCGGGACTGATTCAGACCTCCATCGAGACGCTCCAACGTGATCTCTTAGAGGAGGCGCTCATCGTCAGTTTGGTGATCGTCATCTTCTTGTTCCACTTCCGTTCGGCATTGATTCCAATTCTGACCCTACCGATCGCGGTCTTGGCCTCGTTCATCCCTATGTATTACCTGCATGTGAGTTCCAACATTATGTCCCTGGGGGGCTTGGCGCTGGCGATCGGAGTGCTCGTCGACGCTGCCATCGTGATGGTCGAGAACGGCTATCGCCATCTCTCGGAGCATCAATCTACAACAGCCCCCGTTAATCCGGCTGACGTTTCCAATCGTACCGTCACGCAAAGCGACGCGTCAGAACATCCCATCGAGTCCGGGACAACGCCCGCGCAGGCCAGAATGTCCGAAATCGAAAGGCGGGGGATACTTCTCGACTCGGCAAAACAAGTTGGGCCGGCGATCTTCTTTTCACTGGTGATCATCGTCGTCTCCTTCCTTCCCGTCTTTCTTCTGGAGGCACAGGAAGGGCGGATGTTTCGGCCACTGGCCTGGACGAAAACGCTGGCAGTTGGTTTCTCCTCGATTCTCGCCATTACGCTCGTGCCCGTTCTGATGGTGCTGTTCATCCGTGGGCGATTGACGCCGGAATCGCGGAACCCCATTTCGCGAATCACTCAGGCCATCTATTTACCGGTTCTACGGTTGTGTCTTCGATTCCGGAAAACCACTCTGCTCTTGAACCTGATATTCCTCGCTGTGACGCTGCCTCTCGCTTTGCACATCGGAAGCCAGTTCATGCCGCCGCTGTTCGAAGGCTCCTCTCTCTATATGCCCACCTCACTTCCGGGAATATCGATCACACAGGCGTCTCAGTTGCTCCAAGAGCAAGACAGGATCATCCGCACTTTCCCGGAGGTCGATACCGTCTTCGGCAGTGTCGGACGCTCCGACAGTGCCACCGACAACGCTCCTCTCGATATGTACGACACGACGATCATGCTCAAGCCACGGCGCAAATGGCGACCTGGAATGACGTACGAGAAGTTAGTGCAGGAGATGGACGCCAAGCTTCAGTTTCCTGGGCTGTCCAACACGTGGACCATGCCCGTGGAAAACAGGCTGGACATGGAGCTGACAGGAATCAAGACGCCGCTTGGGATGAAGATTCAAGGCCCAAGTTTGGAGGGCATTCAACAAGTCGGCGCCCAAGTTCAGCAGATCCTTGGAGCAATTCCCGAGATGCGATCCATCTTTGCCGAGCGTGTGTCTCAAGGCTTCTACCTGAACATCGCAGTCAATCGCGCCGAAGCAGCACGCTACGGCTTGACCATCGCCGACGTACAGCAGGCGGTCACTTCGGGAATTGGCGGCGAGACCATTGCCGAAAATGTCGAAGACCGTGAGCGGTATCCGGTGAACGTCAGGTACAACCGCGACTTCCGAGGCAACATCGAGGCTTTGCAGAATGTGTTGATCGGCACTCCCTCCGGGGCACAAATTCCCATCTCCGAAGTAGCAAAGCTCTACTTCTCGCGCGGACCTTCGATGATCCGCGACGAAGACGGCGCACTGACCGGCTACGTCTACATCGACCTTAGTTCCAGCGATTACGGCGGATTCGTCCAGAAGGCAAGCGAACTCCTCAGCAAAAAGCTCGCTCTGCAGCCAGACTTTACCTACAAGTGGTCGGGGGAATACGAATTCGAGTTGCGTGCGAAAAAGCGTCTCGAATTGATCCTGCCCATCGTGTTTTTCGTGATCTTTCTTCTCTTGTACATGGTCTTTCATTCGGTTACCGAAGCCGCTGTTCTCATCTTTCCGACGATTTATGCACTGACGGGGGGCCTGATTCTTCAGCGAATCCTCGGCTACAACTTCAGCGTCGCCGTGTGGGTCGGATACATCGCCCTTTTTGGGATCGCGGTTGAAACGGGCGTCGTCATGGTCGTGTACCTACATGAGGCTTTGGATCGCCGGTTTCAGTCGGGCGTTCCGCTTCGCAAGGCGGACATTGAGGCCGCGGCAATCGAGGGTGCAGTCCAGCGTCTCCGTCCCAAGCTCATGACGGTCTGCGTGGTCCTCGCCAGCTTGATCCCCATTCTATGGCAGACCGGAGTCGGTTCCGACGTTATGAAACCGATTGCCGCGCCAATTGTGGGAGGAATGATTACTTCCACGATTCATGTGCTGATTCTTGTGCCCGTGTTCTTCGCTTTGATGAAGGAGCGCGCGCTTCGTCGAGGAACGCTTGGAGCGTCGCAGCGAGTTGCGGGCGAGCGGAATGAACCCGACTGAAACAGTTGCATCGGTTTGTTATGGAAGGCGGTGTTAGGAAGTGCGGCAGTAGTTTGCTCAACTCAAAGGAGGAAAACAATAATGAAATCGTTTATTCGTTCGCAAGCGTGGTCCGTTCTGAGTCACCTAGCGATTTCGTTCCTGCTTGTGGGGGCTGGAATCGTGCTGAACACTTCACCGGCAAGTGCGCAGAATGGCGTAAGCGTACCGAAGATCGCCGTCACGCTCACAACAGAACCGTCGCCCGCTCATAAGGGCGGCAACAGAGTCCGGGTCAAATTAACAGATTCCGCAGGACAGCCTGTCACCGGAGCCGAAGTCACGGTCACGTTCTTCATGCCCGCTATGCCTGCGATGAATATGGCCGCGATGAAGACCGTTATCAAAGGGGCGGACAAGGGCGGCGGAATGTACGAAGGCAAGGGCGACCTGGCTTCCGGTGGCATTTGGCATGTCACAGTCACAGCGCGACAAAACGGGCAAGTCATCGCCGCCAAGAAACTCACAGTCAAAGCGACGGGCGGAATGTAAGCCACTGTCTTTTCACGCCGAACCATTGCCCTGCAGCGCGACCCTCGATCCCTGCGGTTGGCAATTTCTTTCCAACCGCAGAGCGATCCGCGCCATAGGCTGCGAACGCTAAGGGACCCCGTTGCACTTGATGAGGGAGCAATTCAGTTGGCGAGAGCGCCTGCCGAAAGAGCAGGTCATCATTCGCACCCGTCCACTCATCAAAAAATCCAGCGCTCGGGCAGCCGCGCGGTTACCTTCGCAGAGAACGTACTTTGCAAGCACGCCTTCATCTCCCCTAAGTCGTTGAATCGGTGTCTTTTCACAGTGCAACCCCCTCTGCAAGTTGGGCTACTAATTGGGCTACACAAAGTAAGGCTACTTTGTGATTCGATAAAGCACGGCGGCCTGGATGCTCGCAAGAGTATCCGGGCCGTCTCACTTCGTGCCGCTCGCGGGTGCCCAGAACAGGCCACTCTCCCCCTCACAACCCTTGTTACCCTCGGGCCACGTCCGTCGCATAGTCTCAATTGTGATCGTGCGCGAGCCGATTTTTAGATTCGGGGGCTCTCTAGAAAGTTGGCGACCGAATTCACTCCAGGTCTGAGGCGGCTCACAATTCGCCCGCCACTTGAAGCTCTTGAAATCTATCCCTTCCAACTCCTGACAGTCGAGGAGCTCGAACGCCAACAGCCGTACATCCGGGAACGAGATTTTGATCTCGGCGGTTCCGAGTCCAATGACCAGCGTCGGCCACTGGCCCTTCCTTGATTGGTTCCATGCTTGGCTTTTCCGACGTCACCGATGAGATTGTAATCACAACTCCCGGAATGATGTATTTGCAGTTTATTTGCCTCCGAATGACTCTGAACCATGCCCGGGAGAGCTCTCTAAATATGCCGGGAATCTCTCCAACGCTGTCGAAAAGTCATTCAGAAATCTGAAATCGGGCTCACTGTTTAACCTCACCAGCAATCTCTCTAACAGTGACCCGGGAGAAGCATTCGAGTCGCGCATTTTTTTGAGCGCATAGCGCCGCGACCTATACGCGAAAAGATCGGCAAGCTGCACTCCCGGGGCATCATGACTGTCTGCGAAACTTATTTCCCCAAGACTTCGATTGAACAGAGTTCTCGTTTCCTTCAGAAGGTTCCATAGAGTCCGCGAATAGCCGTAAAGGTGTTCGTTGCGATCGAACACAGCGTTCATACGTATGCCAGGGTTACAATACTTCGCAGCGTCGAACACGCAACATTGGAAGCAATGAAAGTACGGTTCGGTGGGAACACCGCTCTCCTGAATCGTCTGAGACTTCCGGATCCAGCGCGCGCCGGTCAGATAGCGCTGTTCATCCATCGATAGGTTGTTCCAGGCATCGATCACCACAAGGCAGCCAATGGGATACACGTCGACATTTCTTACGACATCGACCAGATCGTCAAGAAAGCCGGAGGCCCTCTCATCGGTCCAGCCCCTATAAACCCCTACCCGCTCTCCCTTGGCGTGCGCCCAGAATTCCCTTGCGTGAAATTCCTGGACCCCCTCGCGATCTAGAATCTGTCGCCATTTTCTGTCGAACGATCTCCACTGATTCGACCCTCCCGAGAATCCCGCGAGAACGACAACATCATCCCCGTGAATTCCGCTCTCGTCCCAAAATGATTTAACCATTTTCGTTCACTCAAACATTCTCGGAGCTTCCAGAATCGGAGCAATCGGATCTCTAAGGGCGCTTGGCGCAACGCAAGTTATAGCTCTTAATCCATGCGTCCTGGAAGCTGGGAAAGAGCCTCATGGTTTCCTCTACCAGTGCGTCGCTGATCGCCTCAGCATCGCCATGTACAAAAGCGTTTCGCTGGCGCCGAACGTTCTCCAGGTGCTGTCGGATTGGCGTGTAGCCGAGTCGATCGAGGTCATCTCCATAGCGAACGCCAAAGAGAATTTGGTGCAGACGATCGAGGCGGGACCCAATGGACCCATAACGATTCAGGAGATCCCCCGCCACGGATGGGGGGAGATCGCTCGTTGCGGTTTCATACAGAAACTCCATTAGCGTCTCGAAGAACGTCCAAAAAATCAAAACAACCACAAGCCTTGACGATGGCGTGCGGCCTGCTGACGGTGACAGCTTATCGTCTTCAGCGAGAGGACGCCGCCAATCCCGGTGCATAAGCCGAAGCATCACGTGAGGTGACCAATCGAGAGCCCCCGGAACGCCTTGCTGAACTTTAACTAGCTTGCCATCGACCTCTACCAAGATCGGTTCTTGGTTCGAGTGATCGGCCCCGCAGAAGGGACACGCGCCTTTTGCATCGATCAGGGCCCGGCACGAACATCTATATCTGTTCTTCCAGGTGCCCCACCACCAGTCCCAATCATCAGGTCCAATCGGCATGGCGACTCACCCAGCGCTTGCGCCCGTTCATGGCGGCAAATCGGCGAATTAACACCAGTCATCCTTCAAGGCACGGGAGAGAAACCGAGTCCGCACGGCCGTAGCGCAGACCCGTTTGGGAGCATTCCGGGCAGTCGACATCTCTGCGGGGCGCAACCAAGCTCTGCTTTCCCTTTAGACAATGGAAGTGTTCGTAATAAAGGTCCTCACGCTCCTCCCTCAGGCTGAGGTAGTCAAGCATGAAATCATTGGCGGCGTGAGCCGCCGAGATTGCATTCAAGGTGATTACACTCGGATTTGGTTCTTCGACACCATAGGCCTGGGCTTTGCGCTCCTCATCGGTCTTCGCTTCCTTCGCAAGCTGCTCTTGATCAATCAATTGATTGCACCATAGACAGCCGACTCCCGGACGCATCGGCCGATTCGCGCTCATGACTTCCACGAGCTTCCCTTCGGAGTCACTACGAACCTTCGATCCAAGCTGAACTCCAGGGATCAAATATTGATGGACCAGGGCGTTACAGACCAAACGCGCTCTCATAGAATCTGCTGCGAGAAATAGGTAATCGCACAATCGAAGATCTCTTGCGACGGACTCCTTCGCAACATCACCCGGGATCAGGTGGATCTTCGCTCGTTCGTTGCTTTGCAGAATGAGCCTTTGTGCGACGGCTACCTTCAATTCCCGGTGGAGTGCGTCCCATGGCGACGCCCCGACAATCCGGGATAAATTCGATTCTTCCACTCGATCATCATCGACGAGAACAAATTCCCCGACACCAAGCCGCGCGAGATATTCGGCGACCATGCTTCCGATACCTCCTAGCCCGATGACTCCTACGCGGCATCTGGACAGCTCTACTTGCCCCATCTTTCCGAACATTCTGATCTGGCGCTCATACCTGCCAGCCAAGTCATCGACCTCGCGCCGCGGCGAAGGTCTTAGACGTTGTATGGTATTCCCAATCACGCTCGCGTCCTCAAGTTCCAAGCGTGTCCCATCCGCAAGCCAGACATCCGCCTGTACAGACCGCTGGCCGAATACCAGCGCACCAACGGGCATGCCCCGCGCGATTTGAAGCAGGGCGGGATAGCCGCGTTCATGCGAGCTCATATCGATGGAACTAAATCCCACTTGCCGATCGCTCCCATGATTGTGAACCGCAAGGTAAGAGAGGCGCTCGTCGCGGGCCCGCGTAATGAGACGGTGGATGAATAGTGGTGCGAGAGCACGATATCCGAACTTGCCCGGTACATAAGCGGTGCCTTCCTCCGCTAGGTGTACTTCTCGCACGTGTAGCGTGGTCCGGCCGTCGGACTGCGAAACACCCGCAAGCAGAACGGCCCCGTGCTCGTCGCAATCACCCGGAAAGAGGTGGGCATTCAGAACGTCGAACTCTCTTCTCGCGATACGGAGGCGGCACTTTTGGGTCATGCTAGGTTCTCCAAGAAATCCAATATCTTCAGAATTTTCGCCGGCGCCTTCTGCAACCCGCTTTGTGCGGCACTATTCCGTCTCGACACCTGAAGAGCCGGCCTGCCTTCGAAATTGTGGCCCGGCGTTACCGGGACGACGAACGGCTTACCATCTGCGCGAACCACGTTTCCCCCGATAAAAACGGGATAGATATCCGCATATGGATATTGTGCGGGGATCTGAAAGCCGATCCACGTATCCGACGGGCGATATCTCGGTCCTATCGTCACAGGGTCCATCACGACGCGTGCTCCTCCCTGCCCGTCTTCCAGGACAGTGACGGTTGCCGCGGCAAATTGCCGCCTTAGTTCCTCGATCGCTGTTGAAACCTCGACTTTCATGGGCTCCGCCGACTAGGAATTATCGTCCGGCGCGATTGCTGTAAAGCGCAGATGCTCGCGCAGGTGGACCTTGTCATTGTCTCCGATGATTCGACTGGTTCCGTTCGGAAGCTCCTCCTGCAGGACGAAGTTCGGCTGGATTTGAACGCCCTGCTTGATTGCTGCCGCCTTGATTTCGCTGCCCGTCGCCGTGTGACCGTGGAGCTTTACCGGCTGCTCATTCACGGTCACAGTGACCTCCCGCTTCTCTTCATGCGCCCTGAATCGCAAATTCTCATGCAGATGTACTTTTTCGTGATCCGCTATGGGCTTGAGCCCGCCGTCGGCGAGTTCCTCCTCCAGGACAAAATGAAGCTCGATCACTACGCCCTGTTCGATCGCCGCAGTCTTTATCTCAAGCCCGGTCTCCATATGGCCGAGAAGTTTCACGGGATGATCATTCACCTGGACTGTAATCAAGCGATCGTGGCCTTTCTCATCTCCTAATCCTTCGCCTCCGCGCTTCTCGTTGGCTTCCATCGGTTTCCTCCTTGCTATTTCGGCACGCAGTTGCTAAAATGCAACTCGCAGGACCAAGATAGGATGTTCTATTTAGAAAGTCAATTGCTTTTTAGCAATTGGAGGGAATTGGGAATGACGCCTGAAAATAAAGGGTTTGACGCGAACGGCTTCTACCGAGCGCTGGAGTCCACCGTCTCTGTCCGTTCGAAGAATTGGAAACAAGTCGCCGCTGAAACCGGAGTGAGTGCCTCGACTCTCACGCGCATGGCCCGAGGGCGGAGCCCGGATGCGGCGAGCTTAGCAGCCCTATCTGCTTGGGCCGGGCTGAACCCCTCCGATTTTGTTAGTGCGTCTTATAAGCCATCACAGCCGGAAGCTATGGCCCAGATCTCGACACTATTGCGTGGTGACCCAAATCTAGATGCCGACTCAGCCGAGGCGGTCGAGGCGATTGTGAAAGCAGCTTATGAAAGGCTACGCAAGGCAGAGGAATAAGAGTTGGAGCTGAAGCCGTCGTCATCTAAGGTCAATATTTCAGCTGTCGGTGACGGTTTTGGGCGGCACGAAGACGGCGCTCCTCTACAACTTTAACAATCTCCGGAATAACGTCATCCGTCATTGCCTGCTCGAATTCCGCGAGTTCCGCCGGGTCCAGAGGAGTGATGCCTTCGACGAAGTCGAGCACGTCCTTCGCATCCTTCTTACTACCGTTCTTGTTGTCTTCCATTGTCTGCCCTCCCCCTCTCTCAGAGACGTACTAAACAACGAAGCGATATAGTGACTCACTTGCCTTGAATCGGCCGTAGATTCTTATCCCAGCGTGTCAGTGCCGTGTTGTCCATACCGGAAAGTACCAATGCGCCTCCGGCATCAGCTCCGATTGTCCGGCGAGTATAAACGAGCGCCTTTTTCCGACTGTGGAACAACCACAAGGGGTTTCTTTCTCTTAAGCTCGCGGTTGCATCGAGCACGGCGCGAGCCGAGATCTGCCGCTTTGCCCAATCCTGCTCCGTCGCGAACTCAACCACCCAGACAAACTGCGCGAATGGCAGAGACATTACGACCTCAAGTAATTTTGGATCGAACTCGGATTCGCGCTCCCGCATGAATTGACGGAGAGCAGATCCTGTTGTTATGAAGTAGCGGACGATCGTCTCGTCTTTGGGAGGTAAACCCACCAATGCTCCGAGTTTAAAGAGAGTCGGCGAGAGCAGGTCCACCGCATCGGCGGGATAGTAGATCTTTTCTGGCAAAGCGACGATGAAATCATCGATGTCTGTGGCCGAGTACGGCGTTCCTCCGGTGATCGGCACGGATCGATAAGGCAGGTAGTTATCATCGACCACCACGATCGACTTCACCTCCTCCCATGCGTAGCGCGTCCGCGTCACCGGACGGGTTGTCGATTCCCATTCATAGCCAACAACCGCAATCGCATGGCTTTCCGAGGGTATTGCCGCGAACAGCGGAAAACCGGATTCCACATACGCGTGGAGCTGGCGAAAGAACGATAAATCCGATGGCCCCGTACGAGGTACATGGACCGGAAAAGTCCCCGCCTCCTGAAAAACCCGCTCCGCGTGTGATACCTCGAGCCCCTTTGATGGAACCAGACCGCCGGGATCAAATTGTTGGGCCATCAGAGTGATGTCGTGAGTAAGGAACTCGCGATACGTGCTGTATTTTTCGCTGTAGTGCCGGAGGATCGACCAGCAAGCGACGTGCGCACAAACGGAGATGTCGATGTGTTGGTCCATGGAAGGAAACGCTTGGACATAGAGTCGGTGACCGAGGAGATGGACCTTATGTTCCGCAGTGACGACGAATCCATTGGCGCCGGTCCGGACATCCGGCGACACGGCGCTACGCCCGATCGTGGCGATGCCAGTTGGCCGCAGAACCATGTAGCCGAAATAGTGATCCTTGAGTTCAGGATCTTTGTAATTAAATCGCAGCGTTTTCGAGTCAAACGTCACGGTCCCATCAAAAAAGTGAAGCCGTACGCAGTCGGAACGATAATGTTGACCTTTCTTGGCGTAGAAATTGTAGTAGGTGCTTCGGTAATCCTTGTCGACGTAATTGCGTTCGATGAGGACGCCCTTAACGGCGCTCGAAATCCCGGCCTGTAGTTTCCTGACAACGCCCCGGGGGTCGTACTCGACGTCTATCTCGGTGGCAAGTGCAGCCAAGTCGGCGGTCGAATTGAGCGCTAGCCAAGTGTACATTCAGTCCCCGGAACAAGATCTGAGCCAGACTCGCCAGACCAACCGACCCCGCCATTGGTATGTACCTTAGAAGACGTGACTTTAGGACAGCCCTTGGTTTCGAGCAAGCTCTTTCGCGCGGTCAAATGAGGGCGATCTTAGCATTCCGTGCGATCGGGCCTGACTCCTCTTGCTTGCCGTAAAGAACGCACCGATGTTCATGGCCGAGCCACTTCACCTGAATATCATCCAGGTCAAAGATCCTGGCGCGCCGTGTCCAGCGCCACGATGAGCCAGTCGTTGTTTTGCCATCCAAAATATAACGACTTTTGATCGAATGCGCGCAGCGTCAAACTCAAGGACACGGAAGCGACTCCTATGCTCGCTACGCTGATCAGTTTGTAGCTTGCCTCCGCAGCATGGGACTCACACCGGGAATGCACGGATGGCCAGACTCTATGGTTGATTGGACCGGTTGCGATGGCTGCACTATCCGCAGGCTGGATAATCAGAATGACCCACCGTGCTAGCGCGTCCGGCACGCACCTCCACGTTCGCAAACCCCCGATTTGTAGTCGCACTCGCAACGTCGAGGTGACACACGTCAGGTCGGCTGTCCAGGTGCTTTGGCAGCATCCGGCGCGCCGGCATTGGCTTGGGAAGCTTGCGCTGCTGCTATAGCCGCCGTGAAATTGTCAGCAAAAAACTGGATTAATTCCGTTGGTTTCTCAAATGGCTTCTTTAAGATGCCATCCACATCTTTGGCCGTCCGTCTCCTGTGGAGTTTTGCCAATTCCAAAATTAGCTCGTTCAACTTAGGGATCGACAGCCGAACAACTTCGTCCTCAATTTTCAACCAGAGTTGCGCATCTTTAGGATCAATGGGCAGGGTCCCCCGCAGTCGTCTGATCAGAGTCCCTATCGCATCCTTCGACCGGAGATCGAAAGCTAGCATGGGGAACTCACCGGCCACCGCTGAGACAGCGTCCTCGTATCGCTTCTGCAATCCATCGGTGTTGGGCAGAAAGAACCAAATTGCTTTCCGAAGCATAAATTCATCGTATGCAGTGATCGGTCCTGGCAGACTCGCCTTCAGCGATTCTATAGCCAGAGGCAAGGTCTTCAAATGATGTCGAATTTCCATTAGCTCAGCGAGAGCCTTGCCAATAGTTCGGCGGTCCTCGCGGCTGCTTCGAATTACAAACGACAGTTCATTGAGGCCGAAGCCGACGATGAGACCAATGAGGGTACCCCCTATTCCGAGTATCGTCGGCCACATGGGGAACGATCCAGCATCGGTAGCGGCGAGCATGGCATGGCCCTTGTATCATGATGGGACTAGCGTGAAAAGCTGGTACGATCCACTAACGGTGCCGACCTCCCCCCCTGTTTTCGGTCCTGTTATAACGCAGCACTCGTGGCCTATGGCGAGGACCGCGTCCAATTACCCTTTAGCAACCTCGCAATTGCTCCTGGGGCGCGGAGGTTCGATCTGCAAAGGTCACATCGCGACATCCCGGAGACTGTTTTTCGCTAGCTCCCGCGTTCCGTCAAGTCTGCAGTCGGGCATCCCGTTGTCCAACCACGCTCTCTATCTCGCACGCCTTCTTCTACGAGCTTCTAGTTCCGATGGTACAAACCAGCCTGCATGATGCGTAGACCATGGGACATCTCACAGTCCTCTGATTATGAACAGTGCCCACCGCGATCTTGATTCTGATGATGAGTATCCCTGGACAGTCCGCCAAGCCGCTAAGTTTCTCGGTGTCAGCCCTCAAACTGTCTATCTTTGGGTGGAGCACCAGCAAATTCCTCACCTCCGGGTGATGGGTCGGAATATACGCTTCCTCAAGTCCGACCTTGAGCGCTTCCGCGCGTCCTTTAAGCAAACCCCGGAATGACGAACTCCAAGCCCCTTTCGATCGCCTCCTTCGGAATCCAAACAAGGGGAATCTGCTTTTCGCTCAACCCTAACCGAAAGGCCGGTAGGGGCTTGGCCCCCCCATACTGCCTACGTTGCGCTAAGCTTAAGTGTTCCATTTCATTGGTACTTATTGACATCTACCGAGTATTTGGTACACTGGCATTGGGAACATACCATGTACTCCAAGTCAGACCGACTCCTCACACTGGCTGCGAAGCGACAGATCCTTCGCTCCAAGGATATCTTCGCACTCGGCATTCCCCGAAACTACCTGCCCCGCCTTGTCCGAAAGGGCGTCCTCAGGAAGCTCGGCCGAGGGCTTTACGCATCGACCTCATCCCACGTTACCGAGCATCTATCGCTCGTCGAAGCTGCCCATAAGGTCCCGAAGGGCGTGCTTTGCCTTCTCTCCGCACTTCAATTTCACAAGTTCACGACCCAGGCGCCGCATCACGTTTGGATGGCCATCGATGTGAAGGCCTGGGCTCCACGCGTAGCCTCTCCACCAGTTCGCTTCGTGAGAATGTCCGGTGCAGCTCTCCATTTCGGCGTGAAGGAATATCCCGTCCGCGGCGCATCCCTCAAGGTCTACACCCCGGCGAAGACCGTCGCCGACTGCTTCAAATTCCGCAACAAGATTGGCATGGATGTCGCGCTGGAAGCTCTTAGGGAGTGCCGACGCCTCAAGAAAGCGTCTATGGACGACCTGTGGGCCGCTGCCAAAGTATGCCGAGTCGCGAACGTCATGCGCCCCTACCTGGAGTCCCTCTAATTGCCGAAACCCAAGCCCAAGAACGTTCCGGCCTCGATCCGTCAGAAACTGCTCAACCTTGCCCACGAACGCAATCAGGACTTCGGACTCGTACTCACCAAGTACGCCTTAGAGAGAATCCTCTTCCGTATCAGCAAATCCAACTTTCGCGACGTTTTTGTCCTAAAGGGCGCCCTGCTCTTCGAACTCTGGACACACCAACAATACCGCCCCACCCGAGACGCCGATTTTCTAGCAAAGGGAGACAACTCCCCTAAACGCTTCGTTCAGATCTTCCGCGAAATCTCGACCGTGGAAGTCGAGGACGACGGCTTGCGTTTTGATCCGAAGACTGTCAAAGCGGAACGGATCAAGGAAGATGCCGATTACGAAGGTGTCCGGGTCACCTTCACGGCCGTTCTAGACAAAGCCCGAATCCCAATACAGATCGATGTCGGCTTCGGTGATGTCATAACACCTGGCCCCATCGATACACAGTACCCGACACTCCTTGAACTGCCGGCTCCTCGCCTGCTTGCCTACCCGCGCGAAACCGTCGCCTCCGAAAAGTTGGAGGCCATCGTCAAATTGGGGATCGCGAATAGCCGCATGAAGGATTTTCACGACCTCCACAGCCTCTCCGTGACATTCGAGTTTGACGGACAAACTCTCACTCAAGCCGTTCGCGCGACCTTCGAACATCGACACACTGACCTCCCTGCTAACGGTATTCCGCTCGCCTTTACCCCGGAGTTCTACGCCGATGACAACAAGGTCAAACAGTGGAACGCTTTTTGCACCAAGAATCGACCGTACGTGGAACGTACCGAATTCAAAACCATCATCGCTCAACTCACTTCCTTCCTCGCTCCCGTAATCCAGTCAGCGCGCGAAAATCGAATTCTCAACGGTACTTGGACTCCCGCTCGCGGCTGGCAACTTCCTCCCGACCAGCACTAGACATCCTCTTCCTCGTCGCGTAGTCACTCGGGCTCGTTCCCGTTGATCCTTGCCTGTCCTTCCGATTGAAGAGCGCTGCTTCGCTGCACATGAGTTGCTTGCCTGAGGTCTCCACTAGCACGCTTCGCGCCGCCATAACCCGGCGTCACTCATGCGTGCGGCCCGTTTCGACCTTGAGGCGCCAGTTCCACTAGCACATGTCCCCTGTTTCGCGCCCTTGCTCCCTCGGCTGTGGGTGAAGGGAGCAAGGACTCCCCGAAACAGGAGGACGGAAAACATGAAAGTCGAACAAGCAAAACAGATCGCAAGCAACGCCATCGAACAGCTGAAGCAGGCTCTCGAACGCGGCCACAGTGAGACGTTGAAGGAATACCTGACTGCAATCGCCCGCTTCCATCGTTACTCGTGGCACAACATCATGCTCATTGCCTCACAGAAGCCCACCGCCACTCACGTCGCTGGGTTCCATACCTGGCACGAGTTGGGTCGCTTTGTGAAAAAGGGCGAGAAAGGAATTTTGATTCTCGCCCCGATTATCCGCCAGAAGGCCACGAACGCAGACGACGTTGAGTCTGAGGATTCACCGTCAGCGGTTGGATTCCGTGCAGCGTATGTCTTCGATGCCAGCCAGACGGAGGGGCAAGAACTGCCGACAATTGGCCGCGTAAACGGCGATCCTCGCGACTACCGCGAGCGCCTGGCTAGGTTTGTCGTTCAGCACGGCATTGCTCTCGAGTATTCCCAGGACATCGCGCCGGCCCGCGGTATTTCGGCAGGCGGCAAGATCACCTTGTTGCCCGGCCAGTCTCCGGCCGAGGAGTTTTCGACTCTGGCTCACGAGGTCGCACACGAAATGATGCACCGTGACGGGCGTCGCAGCAGCACTTCGAAGCGCAGCCGCGAAACCGAGGCCGAAGCAGTCGCATTCGTGGTATGTCAGGCCATCGGGCTAGAAACAGGCTCAGCGTCTCAAGACTATATTCAGCTTTACGAAGGTGACGCGAGGCTCTTGACGGCCAGCTTGGAGTACATCCAGAATGCATCTACTAGGATTCTCAGTGCGATTGGCGCGGAGGGAAATTCCGCGCCAATCGCCTAACGCGGGCTCTTACACTAGAGATCACACTCTAGCCCTTCAAATGCTGCTCGATGAGCGCCAATAGCAATTGAGTTCCTCGCGAATTGTGAAAAAGCGTCACTGCAGAGGCCTTACGGTTCGCTGCAATGAAATTCGTGGCGGCGTGCTTTGCACTAGCAGTATTCACAATAAAAATATCTGCTTCTCTGGCCAGGTTCTTCAAGTTCGGTGTACCCACATGATCTGAATTGATTCGTACGTCAACACCTGGGTAAAGGTCTTCAAGCATTGCTTTAGCTCGCCCACTCACACGCTCGCTAAGGGTGTAGATAGCTACCATCTTGCCATCCAGTCGCGTATACGGGGAAGCTTCCGTCTCATCTTGAATTTCTGGCTGTGTGTCGAAAGCTTCCTTCCACTCAGGCAGTTGAAAATCTGCGGCGAGCATTCTCAGAAGAGCACAATGGCCTGCTTCCAGTAACCGCTTGAAGTCGTGCGCACGACTGGCGACTGCAACGAACACGTCCGCACGGGCAGATTTATCTGGGCAGGGATAAAACAACAATGTATCAATCACTTCGACAGCCCAGTCAAGTATGGCCACTGACGCATTTGTATCCCACAGATCCTTGGCATCTTTGCAGATTTGCACGTAGCGGTCGTGCGGAACCCCTAACTGCAAGAGGACCTCAGCCATTTCACCCCAGACCGTCAAGTCGTCCACACTGCCTTCAGTGTAGCTTGCCAAGACGTCCATGACGGCCTCGTAGAACTTTCGCCACTCCGGACGCGGCCACTGAACATCCAACCGTGCAGATGTGATCAGGTGCGGGATAGAAACTCTTAACTCAGCCCGCTCCTGTACTTCTAGTAACAACTCTGTGAATTCTAGTGGGTCGGGGTTACCGTCCATCAGTGTCCACTCCGTCGCGCCCCTACGTGCAATTTCGATCCCTTTAGGCCAATGCGCTGTGCCATTCATCGATCTCAGCCATTCGCGCCAATTCTGCGGAAGAGGTACGGCGACGTTATCCGTGGTCCCCTGCAGCAATTCATCCAATACAGCGGCAGCCGCCTTCGTGCCACGAAGTTCCTTCTGTTCTTTTGGCGCGAGTTGGGCGTAACGCGCGCGGATCGCCTCGCGAACCTCCAAGGTGTCGCTCAAAGCCGCGCATTGACATAGAACACGCAAATTCTCCAGACTTACGGGGCCTTGAAGCACAGATTGTAATATCGAGTCGACGCTTGCTAGCGAAGCCGTTTTGGCAACCAACACTTCGGTGGGGAACCGAGTAGCGAGGGATTCGATCCACGCAATGTCATCCGGCAAGAAGTCGGTCTTCCGAGTGAGAATTGCGTCGCGCAACATCGTGTCAGGATTTTCCGACGCCAGCGTGAAGATAAGAAAACTCTTCGCCGCCTCCGCGCTTCGCATCCCGCGCCATGTGCGATAGAGATCAGCATAGGAGTCAAGGACTCTATGGCTGAAGTGATCTATCGCTCCGTCTATGTCGGATAAGGCTTCAAACCGGGCCAATTCCGTCCGATAGACCAGCGAAATCAAAGCCTCCGTTACTGATACAGGACGCCGCAGTATCAGTAAGTCCGACAATACGCCTGATTGTTCAAGTTCCTGAATCTTGCCGAATCGGCTGATAACTAACGCCTTCAAGAATAATAAATTGACGGCGTCGAGTAAGCCGCCGGAGCGAATCTCTTCGATCGCTTTTTCTGCTCCGGTTCGGTTTTGCGCCTCCAAAGCCATGTAATAGTCGCGTAGAAGCATGTGTAATGGGAGCCTGTGCCGGGGTCTGCGCATCTGACGCAGCGCCGTGACTGCTCTCATCATCCGCAGCTTCTGCGCAATCCGCTGTGAACCTGTGAGATCATTCTCGCCGGCACGGAACTTCGTAACATAACCAGGTGCAAACGCGTCCGCTATGCGGTCGATTGGGTCCCCGAGGTTCAAGCACGCACGCCGATCGCGCAATGTTGAATACGAACAGCCCACAAAGGCATCCAAGTCCAACGCCAACTGACGGAAGTGGTGTTCCTCGAAGGCTAGGCCGTAGTAATCAACATCCGATCCGCCGCGCCAGCATGGCAGTACAGCTACTCGCGCCTTGTCAGCGCGGAGGTCGTCAACATATTCAGCGAAAACCTTCAAAGACGGATTCTCTCTGACCTTCTCAAGTGTGAGTTGGTTCGGGGGCGCAAAAAAACCTGTCAGGAACTTGTCGAGGCCCTGACCGCTCATTTCCATTCCCCTCCCCATCGTTGCGTCAGACTGACACGGTTGCGCGCCACATCAGCGGGGTCAGTAATGAGATGCACCACCTCTTCGCTGATCTGAATACCCGTGATAGTGAAATTCATCGATCCACTTAAGTAGTACTCGTCGCCGAGCAAACCCTTTTCGTGCAATTCATCGCTCATGTGCACTTGCAAGTGAGGATCTCTAGCCAAAACGTTAAGAGCGGTTAGAAATGAACGATTGCGTTCGTTCTCACGCGTTGCAACGTGCACCGTCGTACCGGCATCGAGCATCCGAGCAATCACTCGCGAGAGTAATACTTGCCCACGCGGCCACTCGGGAGCTAGTTGCGCAAAGGAATGAGATTCGTTGTTAAGCACAGGAATGTCTGAAATCCAAGGTGATACAAGCCAGATGCAACGACTGGGAAGTAGAATTTCGCCCACGAACAAGGATTGGAGTAAGTCGCGCAGTTCGCTTGATCGCTTTGCCGAGTGGATTTGCCTAGACGACCGAGGAACTTTCACCGTAACGCCTCCCGGCAAACCAATCGCAATTCGAGTTCCGTTGCGTGTCGCCGGGCACCTTCGATTTGCGGAAATACGTGCAGGAAACCGACTTCGAGCGGCTCACTGACCAACAAAAGGATCGCCCGTTTCATTGCGACCGGTTGATCCACCGGACCTACCAAACTGGCTTCAGCTCTGTCCATCAGCACAGTTCGAACCTTTTCGCGCCAATCCTGGTCGCGCACGTCCACCACCTGCCGATGCGCCTCCAAGCAATCGAGTACCAAAAACCGATCGACCGGCGGCACCACCGCAAACGGATTCCACCACGCCAGTTTCTGGTTGCGCACTACATTGCCACGTGGCCATAAGATGGAACTATAGGCCTGATACCGCCACTGTGGATCTTCCAGATTAGCTTCGGGAAGGAATGGCAGCACCGGTGCAAGATTGCGGTGTCGGCCAAGGACATAGGCCATAACGCGAAGGTCGATTTCAATTCCTAACCGTTCTTCTTCCCTTTTCCACTGGTCGAGGATGGCAGCCAACTCGGCGTCGAAGTTTTCGTCTGTTCCAGGGCGCAAGACGCGGGCTTGGAGTGCCGTCATCACAGCGTGATTGGCCAGAAATCCTTCGCGCTCAAGTAAGGTACGCAATTGACGAACAGCCTCACGGAGGTCGGAGTTCGTCACGGCATCTCGGACTTGGCGGAGTGCTGGACGTAAGAGTGGTTTTTGGGAGTCGTGTGCAAGCCGCGTCAACTCGGAATCCACCCATTCGAAATCGCCGGGCCCCAGAGCTTCTTCAGCTAAGCGAAAGAAACGCATGGGATCTTCCGAATAGCGCCGGAGAATCTCCTCCACAATGCCGCTGCCGCCGAAGGTCTGCTCTGTGAGCCAAATCTGTTCCCGCCCTTCAGTCTGCAGAAAATCGATCCCTACGGGTGGCGGGCCGGAATGAAGATCGAGCCAGAGCGAATCAACATCCACCTCGGGAGAGCACCGGTGAACGGCCTCAAGAAGTGCGCCACCGAGAGTGGCGCGAAAACGATCGCGCGCCCATTCGTGCCACCCGGGTCTCGCATCTCGCCAAAGATCGACAGCCAGTTCCGCAACCCGGTCGACTAAGTCAGGATTGTTGACCAGTCCCTCTAGCCTCTCGCGCATTTTTTGTTCAGGGACGTCTTCATCTTCTTCATCTTCTTGCTCTAGACGGATACTCGGAAAGATAATGTCGAGGACCTGAACCATCACGTTGCCCAAGCCGCGATTAACGAGTTCCTCATGCGCTTGCTCCAGATCCAAATCTCCCCCGAGAGCCTCTGCAGACAGTGCCGACATATACATCTGATAGAGCCAGTCCAATTGGAAGTCATTTGCATACGTCCGGAGCGTCGGATCCGTCCGCACACGGTGGCGGAAGTACGCGGTTCGAAAAGAACGAACTTTTTCCTGGTTGGTATCCTGCGTACCGATGCGTAGGTCCTCGGGATAGGAAAATCGCACGGCCATGCCATCTACGTTCTGCGTGAAGCCCACCCCAGCTTTCTGGGGTGTATCTCCCTGGCGAAAGGTGATGTCAATCTCGCGCTCGGTGTCGTGACCGCGCACGAGTCCGATCTGTGCATGCACTCCGACCGCGAAACGCCGCACGGACACATGCGAATTCTCTATGTGAGTGTAGAACTCAATGTGATCGATAACCTGCGACCAAGGAGAATTCCGCGGAACTGCGTGGCGGTTTCCAGTGGCCGTCACAAAAATCTGACTCTTCCACTTGAGGAATCCTTTTGACGTCGCTCGCACGTTCCGTGTGGCCTCTGTCGGTTGAAATCGCAGCGGCCGGACACAGGGAACATTTTCGATTTGGCCGTCCTCGGTCACCTGAAAGTCGCCCAAGGATTCGTATTCAGCGCACCACGTTTCAACCGACATGTCACCGGTCGAAACGTTGAGATTAGGCGGCGCACACCAGTGCAAGCAATCATCGTGTGGTGCGAAGCGGCGTGTCACATTGCCCGGCGCTAGTATCTGCATCGCCTGCAGGAGCGGTATCGCATCATTTCGCCCGCGATTTCGCGGCTCGACTCGAACTTCCGGCATGGATAGTTCTTGAAATAAGGCCGAAGGAACAAAGTCGGGCAGCGGCGAAGAAGGAGCCATGATATCTGTTTCGGAATCACCCGCCTCCAGAGGAATACGCCGCCAATCAGTCTCAAGCCTCCGAATTACGGTGGGGATTACGCTCATTAGGATAGATCGTGGGGATTCCCACAAAAGAGCAGTGACGTTTTCAAGATCGATTCTAAGAGCATCGCGTAGGTAGGCTTCCAGTTCGTTTTGGAGATCCGGTTTTTCCATTACACTTCGAAGGAACTCCAAATGCCACTGCTGCCGCGCTTTCCATCGTTCTCCTGCGGGACCCGTGAAGTCCCGCCACACACTCCCATTTAGAACGGACCTAGGCATCTTCCGGGCTAGCCAATCCATTAGCGCGAATACGGCCTGCATCCGGAGCGTATAGCGATTGTTAATCGGTAGCGCACGGCTGGGTAATTGGGATCGAAAGAGCTGATCGTAAGTCTCGTACGTGAACCTGTCTCGCCCGTAGTCGGAAAGCGCGACAATGGTCCAAGGACGCATCTCCGGGCGGCGGCCTGCGCGACCCTTCCGCTGCAAAAAGTCCGCCATATCGCGGGGTGCCTTGTGTTGTATCACCGCACCCACTGCCGGATCGTTGTAACCGACTTCGAGGGAAGCCGTAGCGACGATGATGTCAGCGTTTCGGTCGACGCCTCGATCCTGAGAACTCGTGCGGCGCACCCGGAGCAAGCGCGAAAGATTGTGTCCAAGATCCTCGCAAAGCTTCCAGGATTGTCCTTGCCGCAATCGCTCGCGGGGGCGCTCCCTTGCATGCTGGCGAAACTCCGCGAGCGTTCTACCGGGATTTGAGCGGCCATCTCCTTCCGCGTCGCGGAGATCGAAATAGAGACGATTAACAACATCTAGATTGTCGGTGAAAACATATACTCGATGCCCGAAAAGCGTTCTTTGTTCCGCGCCTCCCGTCGGATCCAGGATGCGTCTGGCGAGCATCGCAGATTGAATCGTCGTCGAAAGAAGTGCCGTCGCAGAAACCGGATCGCCACGCAGCGCGATTTGATACTCGACTCCCCTCGCCTCAAGTTCACTCCCGGAAATCTCAGTAACACTCGAAGCGCGTAAACCCGTTAGCTGAGCAAAGAAATCGCGGGCATTTTCGAGCGTTGCCGACAGTCCGGTGAACTGAACCTTTTGTCGCACGGCCCAGCGCCATCTTCGGAGTAAATACGCCACATGGGCCCCGTGCCGGCCCCCGTAGGTATGGACCTCATCGAGCAGGACAATGCGGGGAGCACGCATCTGACCTACGCCGAACAGGGCGGCGCGGCGAGAGTCGCTCATGGAACGGTTCAGCATCTCTGTCGAGCTGAACAAGAGATCGGGGGGTTGTTTGTCGAGCGATCTCCGTGTCAAGACGAGGTCACCTTCCTCAGTGCTAGATCCGCACGCCATGCAGGTGAGCACTTCCCGCGCCGTCTCAATGTCGCCCTTTTTCCATTCCATCACACCTTCGACACATTGAGGACAGCGCAGACTTGAACAGATGTAACGACCATCACGATTCCAGGCACTAAGGTCATCCACCCGTGCCGATCTCGGCGTATCCTGGAACAAGACTCCCAGCGTAATGCGACGGGGCAACTCGTTCCGGAGAGCGTTGTTGAGGAGGCGCACTTCCGAATAGGTCTCTGAATACTGATCTTTGAGGAGTTCGTTGCGAGGGTACAGGGCGAGCGCTTTCGTCCAGTACTCGTTTCGGCTTACGAGGCCTGCAATAAGCGACAACGCAGGCAAATAGAATGCCTTCGTCTTACCGGTTCCAGTCCCAGCTGTAACAACCACTCCTCGACTAGCGTTTGCTTTGAGATCACCCAAGGTTTGTGCGGTCGCTTCCACCTGGAAACTAGCAAGGCTCAGCGCGGCAGGTTGAGAATCGCGCAACAGCGCTCCCAGCGCTTTCTGCTCAATCGCCGTGATCGCGACACGAGATCTCACCCGCGAAATTGCTTCGGCTGATACAACGTGACGTTTCGGGTATAGGCGCGGCCCTACGGAAAACCGGAAGTCAGCCACCAAAGTTGGTGCCGACTGCCACGTGTTCCAAGGCCGAATCTGTCGCAAGCGGGAAAATAGTCGCACAGCTTCTGCCATCCGCGTGCGGTAGCGAGGGATTCCACTTTCATTGAATTCAAATAGGAAATGGCGTTCAACCAAATCATCAAGTAATTCGCGAGGGTCCTCTTCCAATCCGCACGATGCCTGAAACTGTTCGATCTCAGCGCAGATTTCATCCTGCGTGAAACTGCCGTCCACCACACCCCAGGTCAAAAGTTTTGACTCGACCCGTTCGAGGTGGTTTAGCAATTCTATGAATGGATCAACGTCATTGGGCATAGGGTTGCGTCGCAACTGCGCGCACTCTAAATGAATCTTCCATTTTCCGTTCGCAAATCCATTTCCGTACCTCGTCGTCAATGAGCGACAGGGGGGCTCCTTCTTGACTCGATGCCTGGCGCAGGAATTTCAGCACCTTAGGTGGTGTTTTGTCGAGTTGCTCCCAAGCGTCCTTCAGATCCTGTGCAAATTTCTTAAGCAGACTAAAGGCACGTTCGTCGTCCGGAAGGCGATTGCGCAGCTCACTCAATTTCGTCTGAATCAGCCGAATTTCGCGGGCAGCCTTGCGAAATTCGGCCACGTGATCCCATTCGGCGAGTACACCAAAGTCGTGCTTTCCCATCGCTCCATCTACGTGAGTCTGCCACGCCACGAGGAGTCGTTTCTCGATTTGGTCAAGCGCCGCACTCCCGCGATTGCTGAGCGTGTTGAACTGGGTCTTTAGCGAATTGCCCCCCAAAGCTTCAGGGGTTTCTGCTGCCTCCACTAACGTCTCAACACTGGGAAGAATACCGTCTGCTAAAGGTTCGATTGCATCGAACTCCACGCGGTGGTCTTTAAGCAGTTCGCAAATTTCCGTGACGGCGTGCACGCGTTCGCAAAAGGCGTGCACCTGTCCGGTTCGTTGACTGAGGACCTGCATTTGCGCTTTGGCGGAGCTAGCGGCACGGTATTGCGCGACGAGTTGAGTGAGTCGTTCAGCGTCTTCGACGAGCATGAGAGATTCCTCCCCCGAGATCTGTCAGTTCAGAACGAACCTTGTCCAGATCATTCTTGATCTGCTCCTGCATCTTCATCACTTGCTTTCCCTCCGCTCCCACGGACTCTCTCAGCCAATCTTTGATTTTGTGTTGCGTTGTACTAATTGCGTTCTCTGATTGGTCAACAAAATCATTGAGGCGTCTCATGCCCTCTGGATCAAGACTTGCTAAGCCGCCCAAAAGGTCGTCGCTTTCCTGCAAGGCGCTAGTATTCCGAAGCAACTTCGTTATATCCACGTCACGGAGAGCCTGACTGGCGGATTCGACCTCGGGTATCATCCCACCGCCGACCCCCGCGTCACTAGCTGCCTTGAGCGCCTCCTTTACCCGGCGCGATATTTCATCGATTTTCGGCTTTTCGCCTATCGCCCCGAGCACCTTGGCCAGCCACTTCTCGACATGAGCAGCTTCTTGATCAATCGCCGCCTGGAGGGAAGTTCTCAGCAAGTCATGAACGCGCTTCAAGTCCGCAGTCCCTCCTAAATCTGGAATCGTCTGAGTGGGAAGCCAAGCGTTTTGTCGCAATTCCCTCAGGGGTCCAACGAATTGGGCTGCATCTAGTATCTTGACGTTTGTGGCCCCGCCCTTCGTGCACGCTGCATTTTGTACGACAAGTTCGAGGATGTCCTTCCTCCTTGAAAGGAACTCCTGAACCAACTTCTGCCACTTGGGAGAGCGGTCTGGTGCGTCTTCCATTTCGACGGAACCGAACATCGAACCGACTGCGGCTTCATCGGAAGCACCTGGGCCTATCTTTCCCGCGAGTTTTGCTCCGATCGCAAGTACTTCCACTCCAGCCGGTACTGGATTTCGCTTGGAGTCTTCCAAAGAACGGATCTGGTCCCTCAATTGCCCAGCCCAATCATTCAGATATTTCGCGAGTAGCCGCTGCGTCCGTTCGGCCCCACTGAAATTCCAGCCCTTGGCTGAGTCAAAACGAAGCAGACCTTGCAATAAAACCCCGATCTCTGACATGGATTCACGGTCCCCTGAATTACCGGGCACTCGGATCCGAATCTTACTCGGGGCAGCTAGTGATTGCTGATTGGGGAGTTCTATACTCGTGGCGCGAAATTCCTTGTAATGAGCCGACAAAACGAACTCAGTGTCCCAAGGAAAGTACTGTACGAGACATCCGAAAAGAATCGGGCGTAATTCATTGGCGAGATCAAACGACATCTTTACGTCCCCACTTACCCATCGGTTGATTTCATCAAATGTCTTGCCCAGGGCGTCGGGAACCGCCTTCTTCGACTTGGTCATTGCTGGTTCCGGGATTTGTTCGGAGGGGCGTTCCTCGCTTTTGACCTGACTTAATTCGGGGAGATCGAAAGCCTCATGGATGACGGGATCGAGATTCAACAACCGATCGCCCTGGGTCCAAAGGTCCAAGAATACTTCTCGTCTGTCAGCATTCTTCTTATCTCTTCGCTGGATCTCGAAGCTCACGCTCGCGTCGAGTCCGGACAAGCGCGACAAGCTTGTGCGGCGAAACATCTGGCGCATCTCAGGAGGTGGGAAGCTCCCATTTCGGAAATCCTGCGTGTAATGGTCCAGCACAGCTTGCAGCACATGCTTAATGAAAAGTCGCGGATTGAAATCCGATGTCGAGCGCTCCGGTTCATCACGGTCTTCCATGCGCACCAGTGCAGTCTCCGTGAATGGATATAGGCCAAAAGGTGCCACGGCACCACCAGTGCCGAAAGCAGGGAGGCACCTCTCTCGATGAGGACAATGTTCGCAAGCTGAAGGTACGGAAATTCTCGTGTCGCCATGAGTCGCGACCCGATCAAGCCATTCATTCAACTGTTTCTCGGACAAACGCAAGGCATTCAGATAGCGCGCCCCGAAGGCAGCCAACTCGGATGGAGACGGTTTGAATCCCGGCGCGTCCAAAGTCACTGTGAAGTTCATGCGGTGCCTGACAGTTTCCTCAAGACTCTGGTAATAGCCGGTCGTGCATGCAAGCGCGGTCCGTAGTGCACACAATCGGCCCTGTTGTCCTTGCTCTCGCCTGACCAGAAGGGCTTCCATTAGTTGCTGGTCCACGCCCTGAAGCATGGCCATATCCTCGATGAGAAGAACCAATTCGATGTCGTCTTCTGCCAATTGACGTCGAAGTTCGAGCATCAATTCAAAAAGCCGGTTGTTCCGGAGAAGCAACAGGCTGGCTAGGGCATCGTTCAAACTCGCATTTAGCCAAGCGATGGCTACCTTGCGCAGAGGCGGATGAGAAAGGAATGCATCGAACAGATCGCGGGCGTCTGCTCCGGCGCGCCTATACTCCGGGACATCGGTCACCTTTACCGGAAGATCATCGTCGATAAACTGTCGCCGCTCGTCGAGACGCTGGACCCGGTTCGATTTGCCAAAGACATGGTTCGTTAGGCGCTCGATGACGTTGCCTTGTCGCAACAGAATCTTACGAAAAACGGCATCGCGCAGTAGTGCCGGCAGTCGATCCACAACAAACCCAAGTTCCTCGTTCATCTTTGGAGGCAGTCCGCGCGCGCAGGTTCGGCTCGTCTCTAGCGCAAGGTTATCAAGGAATTTTTCACGAGCGTATTCAGGTGAGGCCAAGTCGCTCGACGCAGCATCCAACTGGCTGCGGTATTCCTCAAAAATCTTTCCCTTTGCGTCGTGAATGATTAATCGGATGATTTCCCGAAGGTTAGTGGCAGCTTTGCGAACCAAAATAACTTTGCGTTTGCTCGTCGGTCGAATTTGAACGCTCAACCAACGGATTAAGTGCGACTTGCCAATTCCCGCTTCCCCCAGTACTGGCACAAAAGCATAGTCACGTGGCTTCAAAAATTCTTCGAGGAAAGATCGTTCATCGTACGGCAACGAGGAGTCCCGTAACATTGTCATCGGATGATGCGTGGCGAGAAATACAGCATCCGAAGTTTGTAAAGCGTCCGGATTAAGAACCGACTCAATCCGGTCTTCTTTCCAACACACGTACCCGCGAAAAGGGGTCATGCCACGCTACCTGCTTTCCACACGATCTGCGAAACGCGCTCTTGCTCATCGCCTGCACGAAGAAGGACTGCTTTGGCGTCGGAGGCATGGCTCATCTCTATCCAGCCCTCTTCCCGCAGTCGGAGCAACGCCTGCGACAGCGGCGATGCCACCTGGCCTTGCGTTAGCGGTGCGAGGACGTGCTGACTTTCCAATTCGCGCCTGTAAGCGCCGTCGTCGAGCACTGGGCACCAGCGCGCCAAGTGTTTCAAGAACTCAGTCGCGGAAAACTCTTTCCGCTTGGAGCCAAATTCAGAAGACAATCGCAGTTTAAGGTGCGCCGTTGGATCGAAAACAAACACACTGCGCCCCCGGCCGCAGCGCCAACCGAAGCCCAGATAGGCGGCCCAATGCTGCATCTGGCCAAAAGACGCATTGTTCATGTTGAGGGCGGAAAGGATTTCGTTTTTCGTTTGCATCGCAACCCAAGTTGCAGGAACCGACGTAACGTCTTGCGCGAGAAACCACGCGAAGGCCCGACAAATATCTTCGTTCTCATTCTGTGGCTCCGCGATTAATTCGAACAGCGCTAACGGCCACCAGCGCCAGTCAGAAATAAGCTTTTGATTAACCCCTTCGCCTACTCGAACCAGTTTGTCCTTCTCTTCGATCAAACCTAATCGGACACTCTCTTTGTACGCAGGTTGGAGCAGGACTCGCCCTGTGCCCGGTTCCTGATCCCCGGCGGATGCTTCGCTACGGTCCATGTTCCATCCAGGGGGTGTCATCATTGCCTCGATACTTGCACGCGTCGTGCATTGTCCCTGAGAAGCCAGTACGAATCGGAGTATTCCGAGGACGCGTGATGGACTAGCTGTTGCAACAGAATAAACGCTCATATTCCAATCCTGTTCATGAATTCCTCGTAGCGAAACGTGCGGCATGTCAGCACATCCCGCAATCGACGGTGCGGCCCGTCCGGATCCACGACACCTTCTGGCAAGAGCAGCACGCGCTTGCGCGATGCCGCAAGGACTGTGCGCAAATCATCGGTCAAAGAGGGTTCTGTAATAATCACTGCGGTTGAGTAAGGCTGCAGGTGCAACTCCTGGTAGTTTTCAAAGAAAAACACAGGCAAGCCGAAGGATTCTAAACGCTTGCGGAGATCTTCTCGCAATAACCTAGGTATGACGAGATTTCGTACCCCTTGGTGGGCTAACCACTCCACGAAATGCCCTAAGTTACGCTTTTTCCGAATATCGTCGAAACCGTTGTGAAAAATTGCCATAACCTCGCGGGAACCAAATTCGCCGGCGAGGACTCGTTCCATTCTGTCGCTTGCGGGCCACGGCGACCACGGGATGGAAGGTTCAAGTTCATACGGCAAGCCACCTTTCTTCCTACACCACCCACATCCGCCACAACTCGCAGATACGCTAACCCCTCTCCGACCTTCTCTTGCTGGGATCGAATACAATTCAACAAAGTCGTCGGCGACACAATGCTCAGAATGGAGCACCGCCTTCATCAACTGGAAACTGCGTGTGCCTGCGGCATAGCTCACATCACGTAGCGACTCAACCTTCTCCCTCCAAACAGCCTCGCTCTGATGGTCGGCAACCAACGGGCGGATGATCCTTCGATTACGATAGACGCGCACTGCATCATCATATGCTGCAAGCATCTCCGCGTCCGACATGTCTTCATTGGCAGTTACGGTAGGGGGGGCCTCAGCATCCAACGCGATCAGTCCTGCGCGCGCCATCAGTGTCAGAGTCCGAAGGTTCCAAGCAACGTTGTAATCGTTGTCTGCATTGGGATTGTAAGGAGGTGCTGCATCCACGGGGACTCGATATCGTCCCTCACCCATCGGTTCCCACGAACGCACCATTGCACCCCATCGCTCTCTGCCCAGTTCTACGCGGATCAATTTCCGTGCGTTTTTCGCCTGTTTGAGATCGTTCGCGGTGTAGAGCACTAGAGAGGCTGACGCTCGGCCGTCTCGGCCACCCCTGCCGACTTCTTGATAGTAACGGTCGAGGTTCTCGGGAACGCAGGCATGCAAAATTGCTCGTACATCGTCTTTGTCGACCCCCAGACCGAACGCTGACGTCGCCACCACGACATCGATTTCATCGGCTCGCCACCCCGCCAGCAAAGTCGAACGCGCTTCGCGGCCACTCTTGCCAGTCATCAAACCTGTTCGAAGATAACCTTGGTCAATCAGTAGTGAGTACCACCGGTTTGCTTCTTGCACGAGGGTTGTGTAGAGGATCAGAGGCCTTGGCAGGTGCCGCACGGCCTCGAGAACGCGACTTGTCTTCGCTTCATCACTTGTGCAGTAGGCCGCCCAAAATGCAGGTTCCGGCCGCAGTTGCGCGGCGGAGAGAACCTTAAACGGTCCCGGCGCACCAAAAAGGATCTCCAGCGAGTCGAGACTCGTCTCGGTTAGAGTCGCGGTTAGCAGGAGGGTGCGGAAACGATGCTCGCCAGAATTTCGGAGCAAGTCGATCCGGATGGCGGCAATCTCCTGAAACGCAGAGCGAAATTCATCACCCCAATGCTCCACCATGTGCGCTTCATCAACCACAAATAACTTTAGGAGCCCACGTTTGGTTGCGCGGTAGAGCACTGGGGCGAGGGACTGCATCACGCTTTCCGGGGAGGTAAAAATGATACGCTGCTCGCCGTCGCGAATGCGGTGACGTATGGCTCGATTTACTGCCTTCTCCTCAGGGCTAATTCCTCCTACATATGCGGTTGGGTGTGTGATAACGCTCTTCAGACGTTCCTGTTGGTCGAGCGCCAGTGCTATCGTCGGAACAACGACGAGCACCAATCCGGCTACCGCCCCTTCATCGAGTAGGGCCGGGAGATGACCGCAGAGACTCTTACCACCACCGGTCGGCAGCAAGACTGCCAGAGTTGACCCTGCTGGAGATGAAAGAACCGCACGTACTGCTTCTCGCTGTCCGGCAGACTTGAAGGAAGTAAAACCTAGCTGTCCCAAGAACGGGTCCGGTTCTACAGAAGGGGTAAAGCGTCGCAATTCTTCCGCAAATAGAGGTCCCTCAAGTGTTTGGCCTGTGCCATCACCAAGCCATTCTGGATGCCAGGTGCCAGCTTGAACTTGGAAACGATGAGCGTCGTACTCGAATACTTCAGAGAATCCAGAGTTGGTCCACTCATTCAGCGTCGGCCAAGGCGGTGCTGATGGCACCAACCGATGAACTAGGCCTCCGCGCCCCTGTTCCCAGCGCAGCAAGTGACGGAGAGCGGCCATCAAATCCCCCTTGCCCGCGCGCCCTTCTTGGAAGGCCCTCTCGACGGTGGCAAATCGACGCTCACATGAAGATGTCGTCACAAAGATTCCCCCGGGCAGTCACGCCCCGAAAGCACGACGAAGCCAACTGAATCCACTCGGATCCTGGGCGTCGCGATACCGCGTAGAATTGCTGCACCGACCTGTTGTTCTATGCCTAGATCTAAGGTCACATAAGCTTCACTGGCTCCTTCTTTGCGCGAGTAGGCAGCACGAGCCTGCAAGGTGCTCAAACGTTGGGTCCACTCCTCCTGAGCCCGTGCATGTGACGCACGCAAGCGATCCAAGTGGTCGCTCCTACCGCGCATCACGGTTTCAGCAGAATCACGGGCGACGTGGCAGGTCTCGCTCCAGCGCTCTGGGTCAATCAATCCATCTATGGCAGAAACTCTCGATCCGGTAAGATTCAAATCGGTCCCGCCATGAGTGACCTTTAAGTAAGACGCCTGCAAGAGGCCTTGCAATTCAGGGTCGTTCACAACATCGCCGTGGCCGTCGACGATTACCTTCTGAATCGTTGGAGGTAGCCAGCCTTGCGCCTGTCTGCGCAGGGCCGCTGCGTCAGACATGTCATACATCTCTCGCGCGACCGCACGTGCTTCTCGTAAATCTGGTTCAACAATGAAGTGGAATACAAATCCCATCCAAAGCCGCCCCGCAACCCACGCCGGGACCTTTCTCCAGAATGCAAACGCTTGGCCACGGTCATCCCAGCGCACAAATTCCGTCATTTTGTCTATGAAGATCGCGCCTGCCCGTAATAATTGAGTTCCGGGATGAAGTACAGCCGTGTCGCGGCGATAGGTCGCAGATTCTACTAAGACGTGTGCAAAATCGGCGTAAACGAAGTCGAAAGGCACCTGCGTGGTGTGTATGCTTGGTCGATACTGACAGATATCATGCTTGTCATCCATCCAGCGCTTATGGAAGCGCAATGCCCCGACGATCCAAGATTCCGTCGTTTTTTGGATGGAGGCAGTCTCATTGTCAAGTTTTTCTAAATCTGCGATCCAGCGTGATGCGTCTTGCTCTAGACTTTCTACTTCATCGAGGATGTCTTGCTCAGCAACGCGTTCCAACTCCTCGGCAATTTTCCGCTTAAGTTCGGGAACGTACGCTATCAAACTCGGCGCACCTCCACGCCAAGCGGCATCGAGCAATTCTGGCATGACGACATCCACAAACATCTGCAATGAAGCAATAGACTGTCGGAAAATGTCGAACCCATCACGCAACGTGCAATACCACGCCTCCGCTAAAGAACCTTCTACATCGGGTCCAACAAATACTCTCGACCGAAAGGGCTTTGTGCGCCCAATTCGATCCAATCGCCCGATGCGCTGCTCCAACCGATTGGGATTCCAGGGTAAGTCAAAGTGAATTAGGACATCTGCGAACTGTAGATTGCGCCCTTCCTCCCCCGCACGGTCACAGACCAACACGTCGGAAGATGAGGTCGGGTCGCCAAACGCAATTAGTGAGTCTTCAATTTCGTCTCGCTCCAGTTCTTCGTGATAGGCACACGTAGCAGAAAAACCATGAGCAGACCGCATCCGTTCTAAGATTCTCTTGCAAACAGAGAAGTATCCCGTGAATACAACAATCTTCCTAGCACTCCCACGGGAGCGGAGATGACGAATCATCTGTAATAGGTCGTCCGTCCGATCTACTTCGCTTGCTCGGCTAGCCACGGCCGACATTTCGCGCAGGAGTTTTCGTTCACCTTCAAACAGGGGCACGCTCCAGAGCGTCTCAGCGTTGATGAGTTCTCTTTGTAACAAACTGTCGGCACGGCCGCCCAGACGTGCTTGGATTGCGCACGCGAAAAATAATAGATCAGTAGTCGACGCTTCGAGTAGCAGTCCAAAAACACTTCGAAGTCCGCTTTCTAGCTTATCTCCCTCCTCCGCGATATGCAGGAACTCTCGCGCCGCCAAGCGCCACCGCTCCACGGTATCTTGCACTAACTCCGACCGCTCGTCCGAGTCCCACTCCTCAACGAACGGAGAGCCAGCACCCTCATCCCAACGAGGCTTAAGCAGGTCTCCTTCTACGCTAGTGCGTCGATTGCGAAGCATGCGGCGGTGCAGTCGGTACGCCTCACCAATGTGTGCGCGAACTTCTCGGATGGCCTTTTTTCGACTCGGTGACTCTGCCTCGTCATCAATGACGTGCTCTACGAGAGCCAGTCTGGCGGAGAGGACTTGATCGCTAGGGAGTATTTGCCGTAATTTCTCGATCTGTGCTTTTAACAAAAAGGCTGGCCGATCCGGTCGCAAGCCGATCAACACACGGCCGATTTCCTGGCGCCGTTCCATGCGGAGACGAAAAAGATCTACGCTATCAAGTGGGTACAATTCGGGCGAGAGCAAATGCAACATGGCGAGAAACTCGCGTTCGTTGTGCAGCACGGGCGTCGCGGAAAGCAAAAGGAGGCGTGGCGTCTCGAATGCGACTTTCGCAAGTTTAAGGAAGATGCGACGCTTAATTGATTCTTGTGCGAATGCAAGCCCTGCCAAATGCTGTGCCTCATCGACCAGCATCATGCCGAATTGACCTTCCTCGGCAAGTAGTTCCACACTCTCGTGCGACACAATCTTCACTTCGCCATCTAGCGCTGAGTAATCGAATTTCTCATCCAATTCTTGCTCCCACTGGTCGGACAGTAGTTCCGGCACGAGCACGAGAACACGACCTCCGGGGTTATCGATCAAAAATTGACGCAGAATCGCTCCCGCCTCAATGGTTTTTCCTAGCCCCACTTCATCGGCAAGCAAATAGCGTTGCACGGGGTCTTCTACAACGCGACGAACGACCTGGAGTTGATGCGGCAGCAACTTAATTCTTGCCGAGAGGACGCCAGTTAACCCCCGACACGCGGCACTTTGATCGAAAATATTGCGGAGGTATTCTGTACGGGGTGCATGAAAAAATGCCGTTTCATGTGCTTTGATCGCCAGAACGTCGGTGGGATCCTCAATCGGGAGGTTCGTGCGTACATGCAAGATTGTTTCTGGCAGGTACTGAGCCCGCCCGTTGGGCAGGTCAACTTCGTACTGTTCTCCATCAAAGCGTCCAATTCGGCCCGCCACCCAGTGACTGTTCTCCCGAAAATAACAGCGGGTTTGTGGCGGCAATCGAACCAACTCAACCCGAGATAAGGGTGCCAGTTTTCGAGTCGATTGTGCCGTGGAATGAAAATATTCGACCTCCACGGAATCCTGATCAAAGCACACAACTTTCCCAGTACCTAGACGGTTCGTCGCCGCCCGCACAAATGCACCAACACGCAGCACAGGTTGCCGAACCAAGCGTTCCTCTCCCCGCACTCACATTTGGCTTTTGCCTCCCGGGATTCTAACACCTGGATCTCGTTCGCGAGGTGTGCCATTAACCGATCCTAAATCAGAACTAAAAGGGGACGGTTTTCTGGATGCCGCAGAGACAGGACCCCTGCAATGGAGACAAATACATCATGACCAAGGGTTTTTCAGAGGAGAAGGGACTCAAACTATTTCTATGGAATTCGGGTCGTCAATCAGATGCCCGAACAAACCAACGCTAACGAACGGCGAGCTAAATCGACCGATTCAGGCTAGAGGACGACTCCAAACGAGCGCCTTATATTGAACCATTATATAGTTCGAGAGCAATTGAATATCCTTTGACGTATTTTGAACCTCGTTCCATTTCCGCTGCACTCCAGGTCCGAAATCCCAAAAGCCATCCGTCCAACGGCAGACCGCTTGGAGTGCAGTTAAATCGGGGAGGAAATGTTCTTCGCGAGGCACGGATACGCTACGATGCCTGTCCGCAATGGCATCCATCAGAAATCCCATACTGACGATGCCCGCTCCATGCATCAATCGCGACCGCGACGGAGGTTGACCCCACGCTTTCGGAAACACCTGCGAAGTAGCTCGCCAAAAGTCCTTTAGAACGTCCAGCATCTTGTTTGCATCGTTTTCCCCAGTGTCCGACTCGCGATAACGATACAACACTCCATCACTCAAGCTATTTT
>JBAQGJ010000172.1:0-1854 GCA_049287725.1 Candidatus Acidiferrales bacterium
GCCAGAGATATTTTCGAGCAGTGAGGGGGAAGCCGTTTCGCGGGTGCACCTTGTGCTCGAGAAGAGCAAAACCGGTCCGCGGAACAATCTGCCTAAGGAAGAGGTCTAAGTGAATCGGTGTAACGTGTTCGGGAGCGTTCTGGTCCATCGCGCGTACGTTGCCATTCAGGAAGAACCTCAGACGGGCTGGGATATTCTCGACATTCGGTGTGGTTAGAATCGCGATTCCGCCTGATTTAAGCAACCGATAAATACTCCGAAGGAAAGCAGTCGGGTTTTCCAGATGTTCGATTACTTCTACGGACGTCACTAAATCGTAATCCTGAGAGATCTTTCGATCAAAATCGGGTTCATTCAGGTCGAGCTCGATGAATTCAGAATCCAATTCAAAATAATTCGCGATATCCGCAGCGGTCACTACGAAGCCGGCCAATTGCAGCAACTCACTAAGCGCTCCGCTGCCCGCCCCCAAGTCAAGAGCCCTGGCACCCGGTGAAACGAAGCGAAGAGCGGTGTTTACGACAAGTTCGTGGGTTCCTGGCAAGGCCCTGACGATCCGAGACGCGGGAGATCTATTGGGAGCCGACATTCTCCTCCGGCCTGAACAGAAAAACTATTTTCACCGTAACGATCAGGAGCTGCAAAACGATACGTCATTAGGTTCCGCTCGCGTGCCGCACGCGGGCCAATTCATCGTGGCCACTTCGTCCCAGCTGAGCTGTTTGTCGTTGCAAGTCTGTATCTTGGGAGCACCTATCATCACATGCGCATAACCGCAATCTCGTTCGTCGTTATGGACTAGGCTTTGTTCGGTGCGGTTTCTCTTACACCTCTGTGTTCACCTTGTTTTTGTCGCCAGGCACGGAGGGTGCATCGAATTATAAATGAAATATGTCGCTCCTGACATACAGGTGCTTAGTCCGCGACGGCCGCCCGTGCAGGTTTGTCAGGAGGCTAGGCAAAATTTTCCGTGACAGACCTAGTCGCACAAATGATGTTAACTCGCAAGAATGCGGGGGGAACGCGTGCGATTTTGGTCGCGCAGAACCAGGGATTATGTCTCGGCGTACCATACGAGCGATTTCTAGGCAGTTCCTTGCTCTTCCTCGAAGGAGTGTTGCGTCCGGTTCCACATCTGTTCTTGCGGCTTCGCGGTGGGCTTCTTGTGTAACAGGAACGAATGAACATTGGAACCTGGACGCTCGTCATATCGAATAATGCGAACATCATTCTTTGCGCACCATCGGTCGAGCGCCTCGCGGCGAAGAAAGGCCACGCGGGGCGTCACAAAATAGTCGTAGAAAAGATTGTGTGCGCCCGCCCATGTTCGCTTGCCCTTTGACCGGGTGAAATGAACGAGGAAATAAGGGAGCATGGCGAAGACGATCACCATCGGGCGGCCCCAGCGGTGCTTCAAGGCCCGGCGAATCATGCCGCCGGGAAACGAATAGAGCAGCGGATATCGCCCAGATGATTTGTAGACGCCGAGATACATTCGGCCGTCCGGCTTTAGTATACGGAGATTCTCCGCAAATGCGGTGTAGGGATCGTCGGTGTGATGAATCACGCCGTCAGAGATCACCACATCCGCGGCGTGGTCCGCGAAAGGGAGGCAGAGGTTATCACCCACGGCGCCGGGGCATCCATACCGTTCCACGGCGAGTTTGAGGGAGACCTGACTACGGTCTGTGCCGATGCAGCGAATGCCTCGTTTCGCAAGGAACCCTAGCACTCTTCCCGGACCACATCCGACATCCAGAACCAGGGTGCGAGAGTCTAAGGTTTCGATTAAATCGACTAAGAGCGGAGAGATAACGGAACGGATTGCGGTGTTGCTATCGTGCGGCGCCCAGT
>JBAQGJ010000173.1:0-8022 GCA_049287725.1 Candidatus Acidiferrales bacterium
TTGGAAACGTTAGTAGTTAGAAGTAATGGACGGAGTTGTTGGAGTCGAGTGGTGTGCGCCCAAGGCAGGCGCGCTCCTTTTGCGAAGAATTCCAAGAACTCCAAGGGTTCCGTCTTGTCCGAATGCGAAATCCGAAGGGAGCAAAAAAAGCGTGTGAGGTGAGCGATTGGCGGCATAACGCGCCTTCCTCGTGAGCAGGCCTGATGTTTGCTACATTTCGTAAGCAATTCTCGTGAATGCAACGGCCGATTCTTGCTCAGAGCGTAGCGACCGTTCTGCTCGGCGGCGGTTTGGAAAACCGTTTCGACTTGGAACTATTTGTGATCCTAGTCTAGTGAGCGTTCCCGAAATCGCTGAACCTTTTGCCCTGCAGGCTTCTTCTCAAAACATCGTGTTGCGGTTGTTGGAGGAGGCCGGGACGGGTTGAAGGACATCCCAATGCTCGACGATCTTGCCTTCGCCGTCGAAGCGAAAGATGTCAACGCCAGCAGTCTCCTTGCCGGCCCAATTCAAATAACGCACGTGTGTGAAGGCAAGATCCCCGTCGATGGCAACACGTTTCACCTCGCAGGGAATGCTGCCGGCCTGCTTGATGTAGGCAATGATGCCGTCGAGCCCATTAGGAAAAAGCGGGTTGTGCTGAATGTATGGCACGGAAACAAGACCCGGAAGCAGATCGGCTCTGCCCTGATTAAAAATCTGGTTGTATATAATATTGATCGCGTATTGGATATGCTCTCTTGTCATAAGGCATCCTTTGGGATTTCCGTCTCCGGTATTTTCGAATCCTCCAGCAATCGGCAGCGCGACACGCTGTCATGCCGCAAATTGCTTTAGGTGGTAGTCAAGATGGATTTGCAGGAGCTTGCCCCACTCCGTCGGCGACATTCTGCCGAACATTGGATGAGGCTTCCACCGTTCTGCGGTCATCGCGTTCCAATCGGCCTCGAGGATTTTGAGTAGCTGCCCCTTCTCGTAAGCAAATTCAAATCTCTGTGCATGCGGAATTTTGAAGCCTGTCGGGAGACGCAAGCCAACGGGCTGCTCCGAATACCAGTCAACGAGAATCCATTTGAAAAGCGTTCGGGAGATCAGATAGCTCTCGTCGGGAAGATCGTAGAAGCCTTGCGAACCTCCGCATGCAAGGTTGAGATGGTGAAGCATCTGGTCGACTTCCATGGTTCCCCACTTGCGCCGCGAATCCAGCGTCACACTCTGGACACGTCGCCGATACTCCTGCCGCTTCTCCTCCGTGAAAAAGAGATTCCCATCGATTTGCTTTGTACGAAAGGCCCGAGGGATGTAACGAGCTATCGCGATCCCGGTAATCCAAAAGTCACTAGAAAGAGCAGCGCGGAACACATTCATGGACGGATGTCCTCGCCAGAAGAGCTATTCAGAAAACGGCGAGTTTGCGACGACGTCCGCGAAGTTCGGAGGAGTGAACCCTTCGACGTAGCGGGTGCCGAAATCCCGAAGAATGTTGTCAAAGCTGGTCGCCGGTTTGCGGCGAACGATGTTGCATAGGGATGACTGGAGCTGGTTCTTGAGCGCCAAGCGAGGGAACGCCGCGAGGATCGCCTGTAGTTTATCCGTCGGAATTCGATCGAGACCAACCCCGATAGCGTCCACCGCAATACCTGAATGGGTCATTGCGACTTCGGGCTCTTTGTGGAGAGCGATGGAGCGGGTTGTGTGAAGGGCGATCGCATCCCAGACAAGTTGCAGCTGCAGGGTCGCGATACCGCGCTCCTTGAGGAACGCGCGGGCTGCGTTGGCGCCATCGACCTCGAATCGCTCCTC
This sequence comes from Candidatus Acidiferrales bacterium, assembly GCA_049287725.1. Taxonomy (GTDB): domain Bacteria; phylum Acidobacteriota; class Terriglobia; order Acidiferrales; family UBA7541; genus Palsa-295. The sequence continues at coordinate 1,804 of JBAQGJ010000173.1, forward strand.
GGCCATGTAGCGGTCGGTCAGGCCGAGATCGTGTAAAACGGTGGAAACGGCCAGGAGTTCGGGGTCCGGCGAAGGTTTGACGTCTTCGGAAAGCAAAACGCTAAATAACCAGGAACGCATCACATGGTTGAAAAGGTATAGCTCCGAAGAACTGCGGGCCAGATCCATCGCGTCGCGGACTAGATGTGTGTCGGTTACTTTGATTCCCGCCAAAATCATATTTTAGCCCTTTGATGGAAAACTGTGGGCGACCGTCCTTTTAGTATTCAAACCACTGGCTGAGCGCTTTGACCTTCTCCTCCGTGTACGGCGGGAACAAATGCTCGATGGCCACGTCGGGAGGAGAGATAAGGACAGACTTCGCGTGCGTCAGAGCATCGAAGCCGGCCTTGCCGTAGTAGTGGCCGATACCCGAGAATCCGACGCCGCCGAAAGGCATGGTTTCGATAAACAGATGGATGTTCACCTGATTAATGGCGCCGCCGCCGAAGGACAAGGTCGCGAGAAAATGATCGATCGCCTTCTGGTCGCGACTGAAGAGGAAACCGGAAAGGGGCTTCGGATGCTTCTTCACCTCACGAACGGCGGCATCCATACTCTTATAGGTAAGGATTGGGAGGAGCGGTCCAAAGATTTCGTCCTCCATGATCGGGTCGTCCCAGGTAACGGGGTAAATGATCGTGGGATCGATGTAGCGTGCCGTCGGGTCGGATGCACCGCCAGCGACGACTTTGCTTTGGTCGATAAGGCTTGCGAGACGTTCGACCGCCTTGGGACTTACGATTCGTGAGTAGTCGTCGAATCTGCTCTTCGGATCATTGCCGTACAGCTCGACGACCGCTTTCTTGCACTCTTGAACGAATTCCTCGGCAATGGATTCATGCACATAAGCGTATCCGGGTGAAGTACACCACTGGCCGCCCCAAGCCGTCGCGCCCCAAACAATCTTTTTGGCCGCGTCCGGAATATTGGCAGTCGGATCAACGAATGCAGGGTTCTGTCCGCCGAGTTCGAGGAGGACGGGTGTCAGGTTTTTTGCAGCCGCCTCCATGACGATCTTGCCCACCTGGACGCTGCCGGTGAAGAAAATGAAGTCGAAGGGTAGCTTTAAGAGTTCGGTAACTTCCTCTCTGCTTCCCGAGACGGCAGTGACGGCCCACGGATCGAAATATTTGGGTACGAGATCCAGCAAGAGTTTGCTTGTCGCGGGTAGACCTTCGGAGAGTTTGAGAATGCAAGGATTGCCAGCAGCGATGACCTGGACCGCTGGGTCGAAGAGCAGCGTCAACGGTCCATTGAAAGGTCCGATTACCAGGGCGACGCCATACGGCTCTCGATAGACTTTGGCGGCGTGTCCGCTTTCCCGAAGAGCCTTGGGAACGACTACATCTACGGGCTTCATCCACTCTTTCAACTCAGCTTTCGCGAAAGCTGCGGTCCCGACGGGAGCCATGATCTCGAAGACTTTTTCCTGGCTAGCGGTCTTGAAGTCGCTGCTCATCGCAGCCTCTAGACCCTCCGAGTTCTCGTTGCATAAATTCTCGAGACGGGTCAGTTGGTCAATGCGCCACTCGTAGGATTTGGTCGCGTCCGAATCGAAGTATGCCTTCTGTTTGTCAAAGATTTCCTGGAACGGATTCAATCAGGGCCTCCCTCTGGCGCAGTCGGTTTGTGACCCGTTTTGCAGCAAGGTTTGAACTTAGGTCATGGTGAGAACCATCCGGAAGCGCGCGCTGCCGGCCATCATCCGTTTGTATGCTTCCTCGGCTTTTGCAAGCGGAAGTGTTTCGATCATTGGACGAACATCTGTGAGTACGCTGAAATCAAGCGTGTCTTGAGTCTCGATCGCTCTTCCGGTGAGACTGCCAACGACTGACCGTCCGCCGAAGATGAGCGGTACGCCGTTGACTGGGATGGCATCACCTGAGACTCCGACAACCACAAGTTTGCCCCGAGTTTTAAGGCCGGGAAGCAAGCTGCCGATCGCGGCCCCGCTTGGCGCGGTCGCAAGAATGACGTCGGCGCCTCCGAGCTTTTGCAGTGCTGCGGCCGCGTCTTGCGCCTTGGCGTCTATGTAGACGTGCGCGCCGAGTTTCTGCGCGAGGTGCTCTTTGTCAGGGCCTCCACCAATCGCCACGGTGCGCAGGCCCATTTTTCGTGCAAACTGCACGCCAAGGTGGCCGAGCCCGCCCACTCCCTGAATGGCAACGGTGTCGCCCGCTCGTGCGGCGTTACGAAGCGCGTTGAAGGTTGTTATGCCGGCGCAGACCAGGGGGGCCGCATCTTCGGACTTGAGTGCATCCGGTATCAGGGCAAGCGCGCGTGCCTCCGCAATCATCGTTTCCGCGTAGCCACCGTCCGTTGTGATGCCGGTCATAATTGCATTTTGGCAATAGGCGGTCTCACCACGGCGGCAGGCCTCGCAGGTTCCGTCTTCACCCCCGAAAAATCCAACTCCGACACGCTGGTCGACCTTCCACGCTGTCACGCCAGGACCCACTTCCTCTATTCGTCCGATAACCTCGTGGCCAGGTACGCGCGGATAAGAAAGGTTGGGGAATTGCGCTTCCACAGTTGCCGCATCCGAATGGCATACGCCGCAAGCCTCGACGCGGATACGCACCTGTCCGGCGCCGGGGACAGCAATCTTTCTTTCAACTAAGGAGAAAACGCCTGGCGAAGTTACTTCCATCGCGCGATACGTATTTCGCATCCGACGCTCCTGTGATCAGGACTGACCTTAGTTTATGAAAGGTCAGAGAGATCGTTGACTCCCGCTTCGTGGCTGTGTGTAGATGACGAGGGCAACAGTAATTTCCAACAGGACTTCAACGCTACGACATAGATGAATCAAAATCGGACACAGGTTCGGACACGGGTTAATGTATCGAGGGGGTCATAGATGAGGAGAATCGTAATTACTGGTCCGCAACCCGTGGACATGCTCGATCTTGTCGGTCCGCTCGAGGTGTTTAAATTCGCTCCAGAGTACGAAGTGGCCGTGGCCAGCCCGGAAGGTACAACGGAATTGCAACTGAATCATGGATTCAAAATCTCGGATGCCGTTCCCTTCACAAAGCTGCCGGCTCAGATCGATACACTAGTAGTCGCGGGCGGCCCAGGGGCGAATGACGAGCTGTATGACGACCATTATCTAAGCCATATCACTGAGTTGGCATCTCGATCTCGTCGGGTGGCGGCTATCTGTACCGGAACGTTCGTGCTCGCAGCCGCTGGACTGCTTAACGGCAAAAGGGCTGTCACTCATTGGGCCTATTGCGACAAGCTTTCCCGCCAATATCCTTCCGTCGTAGTTGAGCCTGATCAAATCTATTTGCGTGATGGGTCGATATATACGTCGGCAGGTATTACGGCTGGGATGGACTTGGCGCTGGCACTCGTAGAAGAGGATCACGGTCACCAGGTTGCTCTCGAAATCGCACGGATATTGGTGATGTTTCTCGTTCGTCCGGGCGGACAGTCCCAATACAGCCATATGCTCTCGCGGCAAGCAGCAACATCGCAGCCGCTCCGCGAACTGCAGGTTTGGATGATCGAGAATCTGCGTGAGAATTTAAGCGTTGAAAGACTTGCTAAACGAATGGGAATGAGCTCACGCAATTTCACCCGTGTTTGTCTCCGCGAAACGCGAATGAATCCAGGGCAATTCGTCGATCGCATGCGCGTGGAGGCGGCACAGCAAATGATCGATAGCTCCGCGATGGGTCTTAAGGAGATCGCGGATGCTTGTGGATTTCAGACGCCTCTTGCCATGCGCTGAACGTTTCTACGTGTTCTTGGCATTACTGCCGGCGAATATGCAAGCCGCTTTAAGCGGTCGCAAAGGCAGACCGAAATGGATAGATGAAGCCAACGCCGGATATCTGATCACAAGTTGCATGCTGGTTGCGCGGGGCGCGGCACGTGCGATTTCGACATAGATACGACTTCGCAATGAGTTCTTATATCCTGAGGAACCGATTGCGAATAATAGGAGGATGAATGGCGCAAGTTTGGTTAGTGACGGGCAGTTCTCGCGGTCTGGGTCGCGCGATTGTCGAAGCGGGCCTTGCGGCGGGTAATAAAGTGTTGGCGACAGCTAGGGACCTCGAGTCTCTACATGACCTATCGGAGCGCCACGGTGACCAGATCAAGCTCTTCGCGCTGGACGTGACCGACGAGTCCGCGGCAGCGAGCGCAGTGAAGGCGGCGATCGGTGCCTTTGGGTCGCTGGAGGTTGTTATCAACAACGCAGGATACGGCAATCTCTCGTCCGTCGAAGACACGCCGATGTCGGATTTTCGCGCACAAATCGAAACGAATCTCTTCGGGACGATCATCGTGACGAAGGCCGCTCTTCCGTACTTTCGCCAAAGGAAAGCCGGTCATTTTGTTCAGTTTTCGTCGATGGGCGGAAGGATCGGGCCTCCAGGGCGTGGGCCCTATTCGGCTGCGAAATGGGGTGTCGAGGGTTTCTCAGAAGTGTTGTCGCGCGAAGTCGCGCCGCTAGGCATCAAGGTCACCATCGTTGAGCCGGGTGGCTTCCGCACGGACTTCGCCGGCAGTTCCACCAGACTGAGCGAAGGAAATCCCGACTACGACTCGACCGTTGGAGCAACCGCCAGGTTTCAACGCGACTACAACGGTAAGCAGCCCGGTGATCCGAAAAAGGCGGCTCAAGCGATCGTGCGACTGACGCAGGAACAGAAACCTCCATTGCGACTGTTGCTCGGCAGCGACGCGTACAACGGAGTGGAGAAAAACGACCTCGCACGCCTAGAAGAAGCAAGGTCCTGGAAAGAACTCAGCCTGTCCACTGATTTCGAGTCAAAGCCCCCACACCCGGAGCGACCAAAGTGAACCTACCTTCGCGGGAATCCGGCCCAGGGACGTGCGGCTTATGTCAAAGACCGCCTAAAGCAAGGCGACGGTGTAAGCCGCCCGGAATCAGCGTGAGCCTACAGGTCGAACACAAACAATTCATTGGAAACGGAAACTTATCGGCTCATCACTTAGATGAACCGCATACTTCTTCGGCTTGATCTGAAATCGGACGGGTCACCGCATTTTCTAAGAGTGCCACAGGAAAGACCGATGTATCATTCGACATCTAGCCCGCGTGCGTCACGTTCACTGTGCGAAGAATTATCGGGACCGAGGCGCGGAACTTCCGAGATTGGGTCATCCGCAAGTACACGAAATCCCATGGCAGATTGGCAAATGCGAGAAAAGCGGCCACTCCGAGGGCCTCGGCCGGAGCCAGCGGGGCCGACGCTCAAGAACTACATCACGCCCGCCGGATTGCAGCGGTTGAAAGACGAGCATGTGTTCCTACTGAGGCGCGAGCGGCCCGCGGTGGTCGAGGTCGTAGCGTGGGCTGCCAGTAATGGGGACCGCAGTGAAAACGCCGACTACCTCTACGGCAAGCGACGGTTAGGCCAGATTGATTCGCGGATTCGCTTTCTCACCAAACGCATCGACGCTGCCGTGGTGACCGATCCCGCCGCTGCGCGGCAGGGGGCAGCCGCTACGCGCATCTTCTTCGGCGCAACCGTGACCTACAAGGACGCCGCCGGCCTGGAACACGTCGTCTCGATCGTCGGCATCGACGAGGTGGACCTCGACCGCGGCTACATCAGCTGGCGCTCGCCTCTCGCTAATGCGCTCATGAAGGCGAGCCCCGGCGACCGCGTGGAACTGCGCGCGCCAGCGAAGACGGAGCATCTCGAGATCATCGAGGTCGAGTACGCGCCGATTCCGATGAATCCTTTCCGCGAACCGCTAGGAGCTGAGTCGACGCCCAAGGTCGAACGCTCCTAGACCAAGCCGCCCTACTTTGAGCGTTCCCCGATCTTTGTCGTTTTTGCACATTGTGTCGTCCGAAGCTGGACAGCGAAATGTTTACAATAACTGCTCGGCGATTCCTACAGTCAAACTAACCTTGCCCTGGCGAACCAAGTCGTCCAGACCGCGCATGACTTGGAAGCCAGTTTGAAAGACCTTGGTAGGAAGAGGGCTTCGACGTTAGCAAGCAACTCAGCGATGGTTGCGAACCTGCCAGAACGCTCTGCGAGCTGTCTTCGTTCTAAGTTCCCATGTCAACGCAAAGTAGAAATGTCCGGTTTTGTGCCAGGTAGAAATGTCCGCTTCCAGGGTTTTCTCCAAGGATGATCGGCCGGCACATGGTATTTGGTTTTGATGTTGTGGGTGGCTTTCGGT
>JBAQGJ010000174.1:0-3384 GCA_049287725.1 Candidatus Acidiferrales bacterium
AAGCCGATGAGCCAATCGAGCCCGAATGTCGCCATCGTGTTTCAAAGCTTCGCGCTTTTTCCGTGGCTCACCGTGCTGGACAACGTGGAAGCGCCTCTGCTCGCGCGCGGCAGCACGCATTTCGAACGTCATCGCCGGGCGTTGCGAGCGCTCGCTTCCGTCGGCCTGCATGGATTCGAATCCGCATATCCGAAGGAACTCTCCGGCGGCATGAAACAGCGCGTGGGATTTGCGCGGGCGCTGGCGGTGGAACCGGAAATCTTGTTTATGGACGAGCCATTTTCCGCGCTCGACGTGCTCACGGCGGAAAACCTGCGCGGCGAACTTTTGGAGCTGTGGCTGGCGAAGAAAATTCCGACGCGCAGCATTTTCATCGTCACCCATAACATCGAAGAGGCCGTGCTGCTGGCCGATCGCATTATCGTTCTCGGCCGCAATCCCGCAAAAATCCGCGCGGACTTTCGGGTGCCGCTGCAGCACCCGCGGGACCGCAAGTCAGCAGCTTTCGTTTTATACGTGGACTACATCTACAAAGTGATGACGCAGCCGCAACTGGAACTGGCGCCTCCCTCGACATCCGAGCGCAAGGAGAGAGCTCCGACGCAGATGCTGCCCCATTCGCGGCCCGGCGGGGTAGCCGGCTTGGCGGAGCTTCTGAACGACCGCGGCGGCGAAGAGGATCTCTACCACGTCGCGGAAGAATTGCTATTGGAAGTGGACGACCTGCTGCCGATTTTGGACGCTGCAACGCTTCTTGGCTTTGCCACCGCGCACGAAGGCGACGTGCGCATCACGCCCACCGGCCAGGCCTTCGCGGAAGCGGATATCCCCACGCGCAAGGAGCTGTTCCGCAAGGCGGTGCTGGAGCACGTCTCGTTGCTGCAGCAAATGTACACGGCGCTCGAAAAGAAATCCGATCACACTATGCCGATGGAATTCTTCCGCGATCTTCTCGATGAACGCTTTGCTGAAACGGAAGTGAACCAGCAAATCGAAACCGCGCTGAACTGGGGCCGCTACGCCGAACTCTTCACCTACGATCCCGAGGAAGATACGGTGCATCTTCATCAGCTGGACCACCGCGACGAGAATCCCGCTGAAAGCGCTTCCCTGCACTGATGCCCTCGCAATCACAGAAAACTTCGTCCGGCGTGCTGACCTGGGGATCCATTCCCACGACGGTCCCTTCGATCTTCCGTGATTTGCCGATCTTGTTCGCGGCACTGGCGCTTTTTTACGCCGTGCTTTCCATGACGCACTACTGGCTTTCGCCTGCCGGCGCGCCGACCGTAATCCATCTGGAATCCAGCGCGTTGCCGAAATACGCAATGTTTTCGGTGCTGCGCATCGCGGCCGCATATTTCATCAGCCTGGCGTTCACGCTGGTTTACGGATACATCGCCGCCTACAACGCGCGCGCCGAAAAATTCATGGTGCCGCTGCTGGATACTTTGCAGTCCATTCCGGTGCTGAGTTTTCTGCCCGGCGTAATGCTGGCGATGGTCGCGTTATTTCCCACCCGGCAAATGGGTGTGGAGCTGGGATCCATTCTGCTGATTTTCACCGGGCAGGTGTGGAACATGACGTTCAGCTTTTATTCCTCACTGAAAAGCATTCCGCGCGAAATGCGAGAAGTTGCGGAAGTGTACCGCTGGAGCTGGTGGCAGCGCTTCACACAAATGGAGCTGCCCTATTCGATCATCGGACTGGTGTGGAATTCGATGATGTCGGTGGCGGGCGGCTGGTTTTTTCTGATGGCCTGCGAAATGTTCACGCTGGGCAATCGCGATTTACGTCTGCCGGGTCTGGGCTCGTATCTGCAAACCGCTGCGAACGCGGGGAACACGCGGGCGATCGTCTGGGGGCTCGGCGTGATGATCGGGATCATCATTTTGATTGACCAGCTCATCTGGCGGCCGGTGATCGCCTGGGCCGAGAAATTCAAATTCGAACAAGTGGAGTCGGTGGACGCGCCAAGCTCCGCGGTGCTGGACTTGCTGCGCAGTTCGAGAATTTTGTCTTTCGTCGCGCGGTTCACGGTGCAGCCTGCCAGTGAGGCGCTCACCCTGCACTTCGCCAGGAAACATACGGCGGCCGGCCCCGAAGGTATGGCACGCAAGATTCTCCAGTGGATTACACGTCTGCTGCTGTTGGCCCTGCTCGTCGGCGTCGTATATGCGTTTGGCAAAATGCTCCTACTGCTCATGCACCTCACACGCGAGGAGCTGAAAAGCATTTTCCTGGGCGCAGGCGCGACTTTTCTACGCGTCGCGTTCACACTGTTTCTCGCCGCGCTGTGGACGATCCCAGTGGGCGTACTGATTGGATTGAAGCCGAAACTTTCTGCCATCGCCCAGCCGATCGCTCAGGTGGCAGCGTCGGTGCCTGCTACAGCGCTCTTTCCGATCATTCTGCTGGTCCTGATTCGCGCGGGCGGTGGATTGGGGATTGGTTCCATCGTGCTGCTCCTACTCGGAACGCAGTGGTACATCCTTTTCAACGTAATCGCCGGGGCCATCGCCATTCCGACGGATCTGAAAGAAGTCTGCTCTATTTTTCGCTTCGGCAGGATGGAACGCTGGCGGGAACTACTGCTGCCGGGTATCTTTCCTTTTCTGATCACCGGGTTTGTGACCGCGTCCGGCGGCGCCTGGAATGCCAGCATCATCGCGGAATATTTCCGGTTTCGAGGGCACACGTATCTGACAACGGGGTTAGGCGCGGTAATCAGCAACGCCACAGACACTGGAAATTTTCGCGTGTTGCTGGCAGCGACAATTCTGATGGCCGCCATGGTCGTCACCATCAACCGGCTGGTCTGGCGGCGGCTTTACAGTTTGGCTTCGACTCGCTTCCGGCTGGAAAACTAACCTCGCGTTACTCCGTCGGGCTGTTCCTCTGAACCGGCTATCGTTTCACGGCCCAATGCAATCCGATGCCGCCGAAGATAAATTCGCGCGCGTCGAGTCGTTCGTAACCCATACTTTGCACGAGCGAAGAAAAATCGGCTACCGAGACGAAGCTGCGAATCGAGGCCGGAATGTAGGTGTAGGTGCGCGGCCTGCCATGCAGCAGCGTGCCCCAGAAAGCGCCCTGCGCGTACAGAAAACCCAGATAAAGCTGGCTGAACATTTTATTGCGCGGGAGGAAGAAGTCGAGGGCGACCATCAAGCCGCCCGGTTTCGTCACACGTTCAATTTCCCGCACGGCGGTGTCGAGGCACGGGAAATTTCGCAGGCCGTAGCCGATGAAAACGCAATCGAAGGACGCATCGGCAAAAGGCAGGACCGTGGCGTCCGCACACACCGCTTCATTCAACCCGTGCGCGCGCGCCAACTGCAGCATACCTTCCGTGAGATCCACGGCGACCGAACGCGCCTTAGG